>NZ_JBVNVL010000005.1:2500-342382 GCF_055666785.1 Thioclava sp. PTB-PU3-1
GTTATAAGAGCGAACCCGGGGAACTGAAACATCTAAGTACCCGGAGGAAAGGAAATCAACAGATACTCCGCTAGTAGTGGCGAGCGAACGCGGACCAGCCGAGCCATGAGAATGACCAGAATGATCTGGAAAGATCAGCCAGAGCGGGTGACAGCCCCGTATGGGAAGTTCAATTGGACGTATTAAGTAGGGCGGGACACGTGTAATCCTGTCTGAAGATCGGGGGACCACCCTCGAAGGCTAAGTACTCCTTACTGACCGATAGCGAACCAGTACCGTGAGGGAAAGGTGAAAAGCACCCCGACGAGGGGAGTGAAACAGTTTCTGAAACCGGACGCCTACAAGCAGTCGGAGGAGCCTTGAGCTCTGACGGCGTACCTTTTGTATAATGGGTCAACGACTTGGTCTATCGAGCAAGCTTAAGCCGTTAGGTGTAGGCGTAGCGAAAGCGAGTCTTAACAGGGCGAATGAGTTCGATGGATCAGACCCGAAACCAGATGATCTAGCCATGTGCAGGCTGAAGGTGAGGTAACACTCACTGGAGGGCCGAACCGACACCCGTTGAAAAGGGTCCGGATGACGTGTGGCTAGGGGTGAAAGGCCAATCAAATCTGGAGATAGCTGGTTCTCCGCGAAAGCTATTTAGGTAGCGCGTCGATTGTATTCTCCCGGGGGTAGAGCACTGCATGGATGATGGGGGCCCACAGCCTTACTGAGTCTAAGCAAACTCCGAATACCGGGAAGAACTGATCGGCAGACACACGGCGGGTGCTAACGTCCGTCGTGGAGAGGGAAACAACCCTGACCAACAGCTAAGGCCCCCAATTCATGGCTAAGTGGGAAAGCATGTGAGACTTCCAAAACAACCAGGAGGTTGGCTTAGAAGCAGCCATCCTTTAAAGATAGCGTAACAGCTCACTGGTCTAGTCAAGAGGTCTTGCGGCGAAGATGTAACGGGGCTCAAGCCATGAGCCGAAGCTTTGGATGCACAGTGATGTGCGTGGTAGCGGAGCGTTCTGTGATATAGAACGCTGCCTCCTTATCTCCTTCGGGAGTATTGGAGGCAATGTTCTGACTGTGAAGCCGGGCTGTAAGGCATCCGGTGGAGTGATCAGAAGTGAGAATGTTGACATGAGTAGCGACAAACAGGGTGAGAGACCCTGTCGCCGAAAGTCCAAGGGTTCCTGCTTAAAGCTAATCTGAGCAGGGTAAGCCGGCCCCTAAGGCGAGGCCGAAAGGCGTAGTCGATGGGAACCAGGTTAATATTCCTGGGCCATGTGGTGGTGACGGATTGCGAGGGTTGTTCACACTTATCGGATTGTGTGGGCCGCTTAGCAGTTCCTGGAAATAGCCCCACTATCGGACCGTACCCGAAACCGACACAGGTGGACTGGTAGAGAATACCAAGGCGCTTGAGAGAACCACGTTTAAGGAACTCGGCAAAATGCCTCCGTAAGTTCGCGAGAAGGAGGCCCCATTCTCACGCAAGTGAGGGTGGGGGGCACAAACTAGGGGGTGGCGACTGTTTACTTAAAACACAGGGCTGTGCGAAGCCGTAAGGCGACGTATACAGTCTGACGCCTGCCCGGTGCCGGAAGGTTAAAAGGAGGAGTGCAAGCTCCGAATTGAAGCCCCGGTAAACGGCGGCCGTAACTATAACGGTCCTAAGGTAGCGAAATTCCTTGTCGGGTAAGTTCCGACCTGCACGAATGGCGTAACGATCTCCCCGCTGTCTCAAACGTGGACTCAGCGAAATTGAACTGTGTGTCAAGATGCACACTACCCGCGGTTAGACGGAAAGACCCCATGAACCTTTACTATAGCTTCGCACTGGCATCAGGCATGTGATGTGCAGGATAGGTGGTAGGCTTTGAAACGGGGACGCCAGTCTTCGTGGAGCCATCCTTGAGATACCACCCTTCGCCTGCTTGATGTCTAACCGCGGTCCCTTATCGGGATCCGGGACCCTGCGTGGTGGGTAGTTTGACTGGGGCGGTCGCCTCCCAAAGTGTAACGGAGGCGCGCGAAGGTTGGCTCAGACCGGTCGGAAATCGGTCGTTGAGTGCAATGGCAGAAGCCAGCCTGACTGCAAGACTGACAAGTCGAGCAGAGACGAAAGTCGGCCATAGTGATCCGGTGGTCCCGAGTGGAAGGGCCATCGCTCAACGGATAAAAGGTACTCTGGGGATAACAGGCTGATGGTGCCCAAGAGTCCATATCGACGGCACCGTTTGGCACCTCGATGTCGGCTCATCTCATCCTGGGGCTGGAGCAGGTCCCAAGGGTACGGCTGTTCGCCGTTTAAAGAGGTACGTGAGCTGGGTTTAGAACGTCGTGAGACAGTTCGGTCCCTATCTGCCGTGGGTGTAGGATACTTGAGAAGAGTTGCCCCTAGTACGAGAGGACCGGGGTGAACGGACCACTGGTGGACCAGTTATCGTGCCAACGGTAGTGCTGGGTAGCTATGTCCGGACAGGATAACCGCTGAAAGCATCTAAGCGGGAAGCCCCCTTCAAAACTAGGTATCCCTTGAGGGCCGTGGAAGACCACCACGTCGATAGGCTGGAGATGTAAGCGCGGCAACGCGTTCAGTTGACCAGTACTAATTGCCCGATTGGCTTGATTTGATCCGGTAGAAGCCAGACCTCTGGCTCCGATCATAATCAAAAGCTGCATAGCAACTTGACTTGAACTTCATCGCTTCTTCCTCGGTTTGGTGGTCATAGCACGAGCAAAACACCCGGCTCCATTCCGAACCCGGCCGTTAAGTGCCGTCGCGCCAATGGTACTGCGTCTTAAGACGTGGGAGAGTAGGTCACCGCCAAACCTAGAAAGAAGCGATAAAACTTCATCTCTCAAACAACGATGACAAACAAAATCCCGATCGCAAAAACATAAAGCCCTCGGGAAACAAACGCGGGATGGAGCAGCCCGCAATCGCTACAAACTCTCCTCGAGAGTTTGCCTAACGCGATCGCCTCGTCAGGCTCATAACCTGACAAAAAGGGCAAACGCTCAACGGACGCGGGATGGAGCAGCCCGGTAGCTCGTCAGGCTCATAACCTGAAGGTCGTAGGTTCAAATCCTACTCCCGCAACCAACGAATTCGACACCCCGCCCAAACCAAGGCGGGGTTTGTCATTTGTGCCATCCCCCAATCCCAGGATCGCACCCAGTTCCCCATAAAGCTCAATCACATGGCCGCCGGGTGCGTCCGCGTCCGGGTGCAGAACAACCTGCTCGATGAGGCCACGCAGGATTGTCGTCGCCTCGCTGCGGCTATCGCTGTCATTGAGCGCAGCTGTCAGATCTTCCACTTTGCTGCGATAGATCTCCGCAACAGCCGGATGGATGATGACGGGATCGGGCGTTGGCGTCGTGGCGAGCTTGTGCCGGAGCTCGGACTTCTCGGACTCTAACGCGTCCATTCGTTCCTTCATGCTCGGGTGGAACATACCGGCGGTGATCGCATTCACGAGATTGGTGATCTCGGCGTCAACTTGTGTAAGGCGCTGTTCCGAAGTCTTGCGAGTGTGCTCTGCTGAGCGTTGCTCCTTGCGCATCTCCTGTTGGAACTCCGCGACAAATTCCGCGATCAGGTCCGGATGCAAAAGATGTGCCTTGAGCCCTTCGAGAACGCGTGCTTCGATCTCTTCCCGACGGATCAGCGCACGGTTGGCGCAGGTTCCCCGGTTGCGGGCGGCGGAGCAGCCATATTTGACCTTGTTGACGAGAATATAGTTCGCGCCGCAGCAGCCGCATTTGAGCAGGCCCGAGAAAAGATGCGTAGGCCGCCTCGCGGCACCGAACGCGTTCGGGCGATCATCGGCTTTGATGGCGGCTCGGACGCCCTCTTGGATCTCTTTCACGCGCCCCCATAGATCGTCATCGATGATCCGCAGATCTGGAACGTCCTCGATGACCCATTGTTGGGGTGGATTAGGCCGTGCCTGCCGCTTCCCTGTCAAAGGATCCTTGATGAACCGTTGCCGGTTCCAGACACGTCGACCGATATAGAGTTCGTTATTGAGGATCCCGGTGCCCCGTTTGCGGTTGCCCGAGATCGTCGAGAATGACCAGGTTCCAGCGGTTTTGCCCTTCGCGGCACGCGGGGCAGAGACGTTGCGCTCATTCAATTCGAATGCGATCGCCCGAGCACTCTCTCCAGAAGCAAAGCGTTCGAAGATATGGCGCACGATGGCAGCCTCGGTCGGCTCGATTACGAGATCGCCCGTGCTCAGAGAGCCATCGGGCAGAGCGTTTCGATCGAGGCGATAGCCGAAGCTGAGGCCTCCCGCTGACTTGCCTTGCCTGACGCGTCCCTCGAGGCCGCGATGGGTCTTCTGGGCGAGCTGGCGCAGAAACAGTGCTGACATCGTTCCGCCAAGGCCGATGTGCATCTCATTGATCTCGCCTTCGGCTTTCGTGTGTATTGCCACGCCGAGAAAGCGCATGCGCTTGTGCAGTCCTGCGATATGTTCTTGGTCGCGCGAAAGGCGGTCGAGGCTTTCCGCAACCAAGATATCGAAACGATCCTGCATTGCTACTTGTTGCAGTTGCTGGAATTGCGGCCTTAGATGAGAGGCCCCGCTCATGGCCTCATCTGAAAAAACCTCAACGACCGTCCAGCCATGTTCCTCGCAAAATCGCCGACAAAGCCGGATCTGGTCGGTGATCGAGGCAGGGGACTGCAAGTCTGATGAATAGCGTGCATAGACGGCTGCACGAAGCGGATCGGATCTGAACATTTATCATTTCTCCGGCTCGGGGGTGGGATACTCCCGTGTCGCTTGCCGCGCGAGAAGACGTGCAATTTCGATGAGTGACGGATGCGGCGAAGAGTGGGGATCAAGCGCAGAAGTCCCACTCGCGGTCGCTTCCCGCTTGATCACCGGTTCTTTTCGCTTCTCCCGTCGTCCCAAAATCTTGATCCATCTGAGCATACTGCCGATGGGAGTAGTCTACTTCGTCGGGAGGAAAGAAGCGCATGGATACCATCTCCCTGCGAGCTAGGAATGTGGATAACCTACTCGAAAGTAGGGAATTTACACTCTTGGCAAGGAACGCGTGAAGCTGCTGGCAGGCGGTGGCATATGACTGCCGAGCGGCTCGATAGACGAAAGTTTTTCCAAGAGTGCGTTTTGCGGGATTTAGCCACGACTAGGACGTCGTCCAATTTATTCAGGTCGCCAGGCGATCGTGCGGTCGAAACGACCGGGTCAGCCCATCTTCTCCAAGCTCACGTTTTTCCATGAGGCAAGCAGCCAGCGCCTCGACTGCTGACGCATTCTCACGGACCAAACCGCATGCGCGTTGCCATGCGGTGTCCAGCCGCTGCCGGACGCGCGAACGAAGCGCGGACGGGCTCCCAACGGTGAGGACATCGTCTGGGCTCCACAGTAACCCTTCGCTCCCCATTCCGTATCTATGCTCAATGGCGGTGCAGAGTTCGGTTGCGAGCGCGAGGTCCGATCGGCTCCCACCTCCGGATCCGTTCGACACTGCGCCGAGAAGGACATGCTCTGCGGCTCGGCCGGCGAGGAGTGCTACGACCTGGTCTTCGATGTCATTTAGCACCATCGAAACAGGAGCAGGCGCACGCTCGATAAAGCCATGACGTGGCGAAACTTGGATCCTGCGAACTGAGCCGGGACGAAGAAGATCGGCGACAACAGCGTGCCCAGCCTCGTGCATGGCGATACGCTTCAGGTCTCCTGATGTCTCTTCGCCATGCCCCAGAAACGTCCGCAGCATCGGTGCATCGAGCATTCGGCCATTGTGCCTAGCTTCGGATTTTGCCGCCCGGATCGCAGCGTCGAGCGAGGCAGGCGTGTGTCCAACGGCGACGCGCGCGATTTCTGCGAAATCCGCGTCGGTTAACATTCCAGCCAGCGCGTCACGTAGCATGGCTTCCAGAAACTGACGATCAGGTAGCGGCACCTCGAGCGACACGTCGAACCGTCCCGGCCTCAAGATCGCTGGATCAATGCGGGCAGGGTAGTTGCAGGCACCGACTAGCAGGACGCCTGGTTCGCGGGAGAGCGCATCGACTTCTTCAAGGAATGCGTTGATGACCTGGTCGCGATAGTTTCTGTTGCGCGGATCACGATCCTCACGACTGCCCACGGCGTCGATCTCGTCGATGAACATGACGCAAGGCGCCGCCGCGCGCGCTTCGGCAAAACTTTTCCGCATAGCGGCCAGCATGTGACCGAGGTGTCCTTCGGCTTGCCATTCCGCGAAACTGGTCTGCACCAAGGCGACGCCGGCGCTTTTGCCCATCGCTTGGGCAATCCAAGTCTTGCCGGTCCCGGGTGCGCCATGAAGGAGAAGCGAGCGTGTAAGTTCCGACCAGTCGACCTCTCCTGCCTTCCAGGCAGCGAGATCTCGCACCATCCGCCACGCTTCCGCGTGAACCGGAGTGCGTTTTGCCATGGCCTCAAGATCAGGTAGGACCCTTCCCGAGAAAGACTTTCCTGCGCGGTTCTCGGTGAAGCCTGCGAACCGCTCAGCGACCGCGTGGGGTGTCAGTGCACGTAGTGCAATCAACCACTGCTCGCGACTGAATTTGGCCATCGCTTCGGGCGAGGGCAGAGTGGCGCGAATTGCCTCTTCGTCGATCGCTTCCATGTCCCCGCGGCTCGCACGAAGCAGAAACATCAAAACATCCGCGTCAGGCGGTAATAGCGTGACCTGTTTGCAGGGCGGACGCAGGTAGGCATTGGGCAAATCGCGGGAGGCGATATGGGCAATGAAGAGCGGCGCACGAAGCGCGAGCCGCTCCGGGAGGAGTGCGGCCCCAACACCGCTTTCCGCGAAGAGAAGCGTTTGGTGCGGCGAGCCGCGAACGACTCTTTCGAGTGCCCAACCCGGTTGCAACATCGCGTCTTCAATGACGGACGTCAGGAATTTGATGTCATCCGTGTGGAGGCCGTGGAGAACGGTGATCGCTCCTTGAGCGAGTTGCTCGCGGAACTCGGTCTCGCTCCCGAATGCGGCCGCAAGTTGCAGAGCGATCAAGAGTTCGTTCGTCGGGATCGCGATGTCGTTCGATTGGTCGTCATGCTCGCCGCTTGGCTCGGCGGCTCTGGCGTCTTGGCGGCTGGCATCGCCGTTCGAGGCCCCTTGGTGGGCGGCAGATGAGCGAGATGAAGCATCTCTTCTTGGGGATTTTCTCACGGTCTCCCAGTCCTCAGCAGACACTGGCCCATTGGGTTCTTCCGCGAAACTGGACTCCCATTCTCCAGGATTTCCGCATGCGCTGTCTGTGGTCAGCGCATGGCGCAACCGAAGCCGGGCAATGACGTTTTCCGCAAAGGGTGCCCAAGGCGGCGCGGGGGTGATTTTGGTTCTCTTCATAAGGCGGCTCCAGGCAGAGAGGAGATGCACCCCGGCAAGAGCCGGGGTGGGAAAGGGAAGAAAGCTAGCTGGAGGTTCTTAGACCTTATCCCCGCCGCCGACCTGCGCGAGCACGACTGCATCGAGAAGGCTCTCGATCTCCGGGCGGGCCCAGGGACGATATACTTCGCCAGTCGTATTCAGGAGATGCCCGAACTCCGTTTGCGGCACGACCGCTTCGGTAAGGTGACGCGTAAGGGTGCCGTGCATTGTCTTCTCTGCGGAGCAGGCAACGCTTCCGGATTTCATTTCGACCTGTCGCAGGATCGTCACCAAAGCATCTTTGGGAATGCCGAGCTGATAGCGGTGGCGGCGCTCGGGGTCATTGCTGTAGCCCAACTTCAACACATGATCCTCGCCGTGTCGGATATCGAGGAGATAAATGACGGAAGATCGCGCAGACCAGGATGCGCCGCAGGCACCACAATCGACATGTCCACTCTGCATGTTGGCGCGTGCAACCCGTTGTTCATGGCCGCATTCGTGCCGATACATGCGGTAATTCGGGTCATTCGCAAGATCCGCGCCGAGCCGCTCCCAACCTCTCTCGATCGCTTCGTCTTCTTCGCGCGCGAGGTGGCAAATCTCGCAGCGCGCTTCCACTTCGCCTCGAGCAGCCCGTCCGACGAACTCGAACTGTCGGCGCAAGGTGTGGCCACAGCTTGCTCCATAGAAACCGTAACTGGCGTCGGTGATGTCGTAGCCGAGGAAATTGAGACCGGCCAACTTCGCTGCTTCGCGTCGCCGAGCATCCTCACACGCTGTGCAGGCGACACTTGCGGTGCGCAGGGTGAAGAGCTTCTGTGCAACATGCGCTCCGCATTCCTCACATTCGAGGACTACGTGATAGCGATCGCGCACTCGGCGATCGATGCGAAAGCCCTTATCCATCGCGATCTCGATCCACTCGTCATGGATTTCGCCGGAAACCTCCTGCCACGCTTCGGCTGGAGCGGAACGCGAACGGCGCGGAATATAGAGACGGGGGTGGTTCCCGGGTGGGATGACAAAGGGCGACTGCGGGGTGGGGGGAGAAACGTTATGAGTCATCGTGACCTCTGAATTAAGCGCATAGGGACACGCGCTGCGTCCAAGAGATGGCGCAGGTCGGTCGCTCTGGGCAGTGATGGAAGAGAAGGGCGCTTAGGCGAGCGAGAGGATGAACGAAGCGTTCTGGTCGAACAGCTCGGTCTTCAGAGGCTGGTGGCGCTCAGGCGCTTTGACGTCACCGTTGAGAGTGGTATTGGCTTGAATAGTCATTGTCTGGTCTCCACGAAAGATCAGGGATTGGCGGTCCTCGTCGATGTTGCAACCATTGGCGAGGACCAGTTTCGGCGTATAGCATTTGTATATACTCCGAATTTTAGAATGTAAAGAGGATGTATATACAAAAATGTCGCGAGAGCCGAAGACCAAACAAGTTAATCTCCGGATCACTCCGACCTTGAAGGATGCGGCGGATCGCGCTGCAGTGGATGATCAACGATCGCTCACATCGTTGATTGAGAAGCTTTTGACGGACTATCTCAAAGAGAATGGCTACTTGCCCAAGTAACGTGAAAGGGCGCGTTGCGCGCAGCGGAAGCTGTGCCGTCTGCAACTTAGATTTCGGCCTTCGGCGTCTTCTCTTCTACCGATCGTTCAGGATCGTTCTGTCCACCATCGACCTCAACGAGCTCGCCCAGCTACGTATGGTCTGGGTTTCCCGCCGTCTGTGGCAGAGAGCGTCCGCCAGCAAGCTCCAAACGGTGGTCTGGTGAGCGCGGCAGGTCGTGAGCAAGGCTGCGAGGCGGGGGTGCTGCTTTCACCAAAACGCACCGTGATCGGCAAGCCGGGTAGGGCTTAGAGCCCCGGCCCCCTGTCGGTCTCGGGCGGCGCCTTATCCGGGCCGCCGCCCATCGCCGTGACGACGCGTTGCAACAGGTCTGCGAAGCGGATGACCATCTTCTGGACAGGGCTGCGTTCGCCAGGCTCTGTAGCTGCGATCTCTTGCAGAAACTTCGGGGCCCGATGGAGGAACTGATCCGGTTCATTCATCTCAAGAAACCGCCCATCCTCGACCATGCCCAGCATGTCGCGCATCGTCCCGAGACCGTCCTCCGACTCCTGAAGCTTCCGCGTCGCGACCTGCTCGCGGCGTTCTGCGGCGCGCTCCCGCTCGGCAACTTCGTTCTCTCGCGCCACGACCTTCTGCTTTCGCTGCGCGAGCTTTTCTCTCTCCGTTTCGACCCAGTCCAAATTCTCATTCAGTTCGCCGACCCGCTCGCCCAACGCCTCTTCAGCTTTCTCCAACGTTTCCGCTTTTTCCTTGTTCGAAAGATCCAATTCCCGCTGTGCGGCTTCAACCTCCGCAATATGGCGTGCATGCGCCTTGCGCTCCGCATATTGCACTGTAGAGAGCCGCTCGTTCCGGGGGCCGTGGCGCAGCAGGCCACAGGGTTTGCCGACGGCCTCGTAATAGTCGTCCTGAAAGGACGCCATCGCGGCCTCATAGGCTGCCTTTTCAGAGTTCTTCTCAGTTTTGTTTTTGCGCGCCTTGAGCAGGTGACGGTCATTCTCGAAGGTCCAAGTCGCGAGTGCCTCGGAGTTTTGCCGCTCGATCTCGGCGCAGCGCTCCTGCCACGCAGCGATCTGCTCCTCATAGTGGCTCATGCGCCGGGCCTGAGTCACACGGTTCTTCGACGGCTTCGGGCGCTTGGGTTTCAACGGCCGCGACAAGGGCTCCGGACGGGGCAGGGAGGTGAGTGCCTCAGCAGGACCATGGGCGGTGCGCCATGCTGCGGCTGCGACCTTGCCCACATGCAGCTTGTTCGCGCTGAGTTTCGGATCTGTCAGATTGATGGCGAGGACATGGATATGGACATATTTCTCGTCGAGATGCATCACCGCCGAGGCGGAGAGGCCTTCAGGCATTCTTGCCCGGAAATCCCTCAGCAGGCGATCGGCCCATGTCTCGATCTCGGCGGTGATCTGTTCCGAGCCGCTAAGATACTCAGCTGAGGTGATCGGGTGGGAATGGATCTCGGTATAGAGCGTCGGTGCGTCCGTCTTCAGCCCCCGCTCGTAGCTGCCACCGCCTTTCTTGCGCACGGTTTCCCGGATCTCGGTCCGATGCGCATCATGGAGACGACGCAGCTCAGCCGGGGCGATCAAGCCGAAGCCAGTCAGGATCTGAGGCGGGCGGGGCGTCGCGATGTGGCTGGAATATCGCTGGTCTCGCAGCGCCTCGCCGAAGACCTGATTAAGGTCGTTGTAGTGATCCTTCGTTCTCTGAACCAAGGTCGGCTTGAGGCTGTAAGTCTGAATATGGACGAACTGGTAGGCCACGGCGCACCTCTTCAATTGCGATCATGGCTGCTCATTTATACAGGCTCAGCGAAAATCCGAAACGGAATCCGGTCATCTTGAAGCGAAGGTGGGGATAACCTAGGATGCTGATAACGTTTGCGAAATTCTATTTCGAAAACGGCCCCGGTGGGGGCTAGATACAGCGACAGACTGTAGGTAGCTAAAGCTACCGTCGTCTGCCCCTTACGCCGGGGAGGCGCTCCGTCGGGTCGAAATCCGCTGGCGCAGGATCTCGACCCAACTGCGCGGATGGCACGCCATCCTTGCCAAAGCGTCGCACCAGCGCGCGACGAGATGCAAACGGCCCGCCCGGGGCACGCCGCAGACGAGGCGATGTGCTGGGATGGGATCGGTGTGCTGGGACCTATTCGGGGCGGGGTGGCTCGAGAGGGGGGCGGTCAGAGCCCCATCGCGATGCCCTCGCACTCGCGCCGGATCTCGAGCAAGGCCGGCAACCCGCCTTCGATCGCGACATCGACCGGCCGCGCGCCCACGAAGAGCGCCCCGGCATTGGCCCGCGTCATCCAGGCACGTGCGATCGGCTCCTCGAAATAGGTGCCGAGTGCCTTGTAGATCCCGAGAAGTGCCGAGAGCCGCAGCACCTGATCTTCGGTGAGGCTAATGGTCTCATCAGGATCGCGCGCTTTGGCCATGTCCGCCTCGCTCAGCCCGACGAGCGCGGCGGCCTCCGGCGCGGACAGCCCCCATTGCGCGATGATGCGACCATAGGCCTTGAGCCCGACAGCTGCCCTCTGATCTGCGGTGAACTCGGTCATGGGGGGGAACTCTCTCGGTAAGCGTGTTGTCGCCTGTGGAATGCGGCGCGGTCTGCGGCAGGTTCGTTGAGCCGCAGTCTGGACCGATCTCCGATCTCACGCAAACTTTGCCGATGCCGCGCCGGTGGTAGCGGCGCGTTTGTGCGCTCAGTCTCCGGCCAACGCATCCAGCCGCGAGATCCGCCAGTCGCCCTCGTGGCCGCGCTTCAGATAGGCCGCGACCAGCTGGAACCCGCTCTGCGGCCAACCGCGTGGCGTGTCGATCAGCAGCAGCTCCGCGATCCCGAAGCCGTGGTCCCGAAGATCCCGCAGCCGGGCCTTGGTCGTGATGTTCACGATCGGCACCAGCCAGACGATATGATCGGCCACCATCATCGCGTGTTGCGTAAACGCTCGGATCTTCGACCAGGGCGGGTTGGTGATGATCCAGTCGACCGCTGTCTCCCAGTCGAGGAAGTCACGCCCGTCTTCCACCTCGCACCAGGAGCGGTCGAGATGCTCGGGCAGTTGATCGTAGAATGCCCCCGCACCCCGCGCCGGATCGAGCATATGTCCCGAGATCCGATCGGCGAAATGCGCGATGATCGTGGCGGCGAGGGCAGGGGGCGTCATCACGCGATCCCGCTCCGGTGCGTTCCGCATGGGCACGAGCCCGGGCTTGCTGGCACGCGGTAGCTCTCTGACCGCTGTTCGAAGACCCAGCACGCCTAAGACCCGTAGCAACGTCTCGATCCGCCCCGTCAGATCGCGTTCTAGCACATGGATGGTCGGCCGCGAGCACCCGACCCGAATAGCCAGCGCGCTCTGGCTCAGACCGGCGGCGCGCCGCCGCTCCGCCAGCGCCGGGCCGACAGCTGCACTGTCCACCCAAGACCAGCGCAGTTCGAGAACCGGCAACACCCGCGCAAGCGAGCCGATCGCGCCGCGGCCGGTCTCTAGATTGCGCAAGGCCGGGATGCTGATGCCCGCTGATGAGGCGACAGCGGCTTGAGTGTGGCCGAGTGCGCGGCGGCGGGCGCGTAGAGGGAGGGCGGGGAGTGTCAAACTATGTTTCTGAAAGTGACGTTGGAAATGAAACGATGGTTTTACATGGATCGATTGCCGTTCGCCAGATCGTAAGACGTTGGTGACGAGTCGGATACGATAGCCGTTGGTGAGTAGAACTGCAGCGCGAGGCTGTTCTCGGCCCGAACCGGACGTTAGTGCCAAGTGTAGCGAAAGTCCGGTGTCAGACCGTGGTGAAAGTCGAAAGTGACTTCGAATACTGCCTTAAGCCTGTATCAAGCAGGCGATAGGCATCGGGCTGCAAGATTGGTGAGCGTGAGGGAGGGGCGGGCGCTCCTCTGTCTTTTTGCGCACGCCCGCCCCCAATTCTAAGGCTCAAACCGTTTCACTCCGCTGGATGTGGAAACGCACTCTCCGCAAGACGTCCGCTCAACCGGGTCAGCGCCAGACCGCCCAGCACGACGACCGCGCCGAGGAAGGGCGTGACCGACAGGCCGAGCTGGTCGACCGCGAGACCGCCGATCCAGGCGCCGCCCGCGATGCCGAGGTTGAAGGCGCCGATATTGAGGCCCGAGGCCACATCGACCGCCCCCGGCGCAACGCTGCGCGCGATATCGACAACATAGGCCTGCAGGGGCGGCACGTTGCCGAAGGCGAAACCACCCCAGAACAGCACCACCGCGATGGCGGCCCAGGGCGTGGCGAGGCTCAGCCCCAGCAGCGCGAATTGCCGCAAACCCGCGATCTGGCGACCTTCGTGGGCGTCGTCGAGGCGGGCGGTTTCGCCGAAGCCGCCCGGCGCTGGGGCGTGGCGCCCTCAACGCTGAGCCGCGCGGTGAGCCGGATTGGAGGAGCAGCTTTCGGTGGTCCTTCTGCGCCGCACGACGCGGGCGCTGGAACTGACCCCGGAGGGGCGCGATCTGCTCGAAGCCGCGCGCGAGATCGTCGACCGGACCGAGGCGCTGGCCGATCTCGCGACGCAAGGGGGCACACCGCGCGGGCCGCTTCGGATCAACGCGCCGGTGCCTTGGGTGCTGCATGTGCTCGCCCCCGCTCTGCCCGATTTCACCGCGCGCTATCCCGAAATCGAGATCAGCATCGAGATGACCGACAGCGTCGTCGACCTGATTGGCGCACAGGCCGATGTCGCGATCCGGATGGGCACGCTGGGCGACAGCGAGTTGCTACGCCGTCCCCTGGGCCATGCGGTGTGGCGGCTCGTGGCCGCGCCGGATTATCTCGCGCGCATGGGCAGGCCCGAGGCGCCGCAAGATCTGACGCGGCTGCGGCAGGTGCGCTTCCAAAGCCCCGCCCATATAAACGAGCTGCGTTTCGATGACGACGCCGAGCCGATCACGCTCGCGCCTTCGATCACCGCCGGGAATGGCGAGGCGGCCCGCGCGCTCGTCTGCGCCGGTCTCGGGATCGCGCGGTTTTCCGATTTCATGGTGGCGCGCGACATTGCCGAGGGGCGGCTGGTCGAGCTGTTTCCGGGCAGGCTCAGCGTCGAGCCGCTGCCGGTTCAGGCCGTCTACATGACCCGCGCGGCCGGGCTTCGAAGACTTGGGGCATTTCTCGACTGGCTGAATGAGGTCTGCGGAACGCGATAACGGGATCAATCCGCAGAGCGCTTGAATAAGCCTGCCAATAATGCCTATCCACTTCCCGGCCCTAAGCCGCCGATCACCCGGGCAGCCATTGATGACCTGCATCTTCTCGAAAGCGGACACTCACATCCGCTTCCGGCACTCCACGAAACGCCCAACTTTTGCCAGCTTCGCCGTCGATATCTTAACCACACCGCAAGGAGGAGTGACGACATGTCAAACGAAGCAACGAAAAAATGGGCTGACGAACAGCGCAGACAAGAGGAGATCAATAGACGAAAGAATGCTCCAAAGTGCCTGCATTGCGGCGGCCCCGCCCCGCACGGGGCAGTGCTTTGCGATGCGTGCGACTGAGCGAGACTGACCACCTCGGCCCTGAGCCGACCTTGGCATCACGGTCCGAATGCTGCTGTGCGGCCCCTCGATGCAGCCGTTCACGCGTCGAGCAGCACTTTTCGATTAAAACGTCGGTGTGCGAGACGAAGCCGACGGTCGCGCCCTTGTCGTCTGGTTGTTGTCCGAGATGCATTATTGGCGCGACCGTTCAGCCGGGAAGCCCGTCGATCCCCTCGATGGAGGCCAGGTCGTTGTCCCAGGTCGCGCGACTGGAACAGCAGATATGCGCGTTGGGTCGTATGTCGATCCGGCTGTCAAGCGATCCTGCTGGCACCACAAGCAAATCAACCTCCGGTTGGGAAACAGGCAGCGCGGCTCCGCAGTCGGAGCAAAAGCTCTTCACGTGGCGTGAACCGGGGAGCCGGAACGTCTTGATGTTTTCCTCACCTGAGATCCATGTAATTTTGGCCGTGGACGAAAACAGGTTTGCCGAGTGGGCCGACCCGCTGTCCTTGCGGCAACGGGCGCAGTGACACAGGAAAAAGCTCTCGAACTTTCCGGATATGCGGAATTTCACGGCGCCGCACAGGCATTGTCCGATGGCTGGATTGTCGTCCATTCACACACCTCCCGACAGGCACGCCCCGCAGCCAGTCGAATGCATTTTCGTTACCTCCCTTTATCCGCGTATTGGATCACGGTCAAAAGGGGCTCGAACCGGTCATAGAGCGCTGCGGGGATCAGCCCACCTGGGCGAGGCGATCATCTGGCGAGGACGGCCAGAAGACGTCGTTCGTGCGTCTTGCCGCATTTTTGGGTTGGATAGCGCCACAAGTCGGACCTTCCTGCAATTCGCAGCTCGCACGACATCAGGTTCGGCGCAACGATGCTGTGCGCACAGAGCCGTTCGACGGCTCATAGCCGATGAAAACGCATTCACACATGCCATTAGAGGGATGCACAGTCGGCGCAAAGGTGTCTGGCCGACTGTGCTATCGTGTCTCAGAACTTGATGCTCCAGTTCGCGGCGATCCACGCATCTGCCGCTTCACCTTTGGTGGTGCCGTTAGCAATGATGCTGAGCTTCGATCCACCAAGATCCGCAGAAATACCCAGGCCTGCGCGCAGCCAGTCCTGTTGGTAATCCGGCGCACCCAGGTCGAAGGCGCCGATGCCGATCACTTCGCCCGTCACGTTAGAGCCGCTGTCCTGAAAACGGTGGACCCCTTCAAGCGTCCCAAGCAGGTTGATCCGGTTGGACAAAGGCACTTCCGCATCGAAACCGAGCCGAAGTTCCGTTGCCTCCTCGCAGAGCCGGTTGAAGGTGGCCGGGAATGCGCCCCCGCTTTCGCTATATGCGCCAAGACATGACTTGGAGTGCGAAAGCTCGCCATAGGGAGAGATCATCGGCACGATGTTCTCGTATTGGAGGCGTGCGCGGATTCCGTAGGCTTCGACATCCGTTTTGCCTCGAGACGTGTCGAGCGCGCCGCCGCCCACGAGATAGCCGCGCGTAAGCTCGGCCGTGCCCCACAGACCCGAGGCCGTGAACGCCGCCCAAAGCCCGCGGTCGTCCGTGCCGCTCAACTGGCGCAGAGCTTCGAGCTTGACATAGGTGGCGCGGGTTTCGGTTTTCCCGCCAAGGATCGCGTCTTGATCATTGGCAATCGTGCCGACCACGCCGTTCAGCTGAAACGCGCCGAAGTTATGGCCAAAGCCGACCTCACCAAGACCAAAGCGACCGTCCTTGCCGTCGATCTGGTCCGTTCCCCAATCGCCGCCCGTCCAGAAGATGGAGCGCCCCTGTTCGACACGTCGGTCAAGCGGACGCGAGCCTGCGCCATTGACGATGACACCGAGGCTGCGGGTCGTCGTCGTATTTGCGGCACCGGTCGTCGCGAGGCTGGAACCCAGGCTGGAAACCGTAATGATGCCCACGCCGCCGCCGGTATTGCCGCCTCCGGTATTGCCTCCGCCGGTATCGCCTCCGCCAGTGTCGCCTCCGCCAGTGTCGCCGCCGCCGGTATTGCCTCCGCCAGTGTCGCCGCTGCCGGTATCACCGCCGCCGGTGTCGCCGCCGCCGGTGTCACCTCCGCCGGTGTCGCCAGAGCCGGGCAGGGCGGCAGAGCCTGTTCCGTTACCACGGGCGATATAGGTCTCGCTGTCGCGGGTGATCCCGACGACGACCGATCCGTCCGCATTGGTCGAGACTGCCGTCAGCGTGATTTCGGAGCGGCCGGGAACTGATGCGTCAATCGTCGCGCCACTGTCGCGTAGCCAGTCCTCGACAGTCTGCATCCCGCCGTCTTCGGTCCAGCGGAAGCCATGGGTGCGGCTGTCGAAGCCATTCACCAAGCCGACGATGACGTCGCCATTGCCGGACACACCGAGCGCTTCGGAGATGTCCGCCGCCTGGGCCGCCTCTACCTCGGGCAGCGTGCCCAGCAAGGCCATGGTGCCGTCGGTCCAGCGCACGGCGCGATGACCATAGACGCCGCCCGGCTGCATCGCGCCGACGATCACGCGCCCGTCCCACGACACGTCGCTGGCGTAACCTGTATCGAGCGCGTAGGGGTTGTTGCCTGCCGGGATCGACAACTGTTCCATCCCCGTTGCCTCGGTCCAGCGGAACGGTTTCAGGGCGCTGGCGCCAAAGGAGCCCTCGGGGGCGCCGGTTGCCTGTCCGACAATCACGCTGCCATCCCAAGACGCGCCACGCGCCCAGTCATTTCCGGAAGAGGTGCGTCCGGGTAGAAAACCAAGGCTGACCATGCCGGTTTCTTGCGTCCATCGAAAAGCCGTTTCGCTGCCATTTAGCGCGCGGTCATAGCCGACGACGGTGCGGCCGTCGCCGGAAACGGCGCGGGCATCGGACTGGCCGAACGTGGCCGTCCGATCCACGGTGCCAAGATCCTGATACCCTTCCGCAGCCGTCCATCGATAGGCGCGCTGAACCCCTGGATGATTTGAAATGCCGCCTGCGGCCTTGCCGACGATAACGGATCCGTCTGCCGAAATGTCGTTCGCCGTGAAGTAGTAATAGGCCTCGGAGGGGGTCGTGGCGGCGGCATTTCCCGCAGGCCCGACGCCGCCCGTCTCGGTCCATTCGAACCCGGCGTAGATGGCGTTCGAGTAGTTGCGGTAAACGGTTCCCACGAACGCGTTGCCGTCCGCTGTCATCCCGCCCACGACGGCCTCGTGGGTCAACCTGTAGCTGTAGTTCTCGTCCCGTGGATCAGGCGTGTCCCCGTAGTAGGCGCGCGTATCCTCCGCCGGGGTGATGGTTTCGAGTTGCGTGTTCACGTCTGCAAACGCCGGATTGCAGAAAGGAAGACACACGGACAGAAGCGCCGAAGTCCCCATGAACCGGCGCCGTTTACCGATGGTTGTCATTTTATTTCGTCCCGTATTCAAATCCCTTGCTAAGGCGACACTAAGTTTGTTTGGTTGGTGTGGGTATCACTTGAACAGGTGAGAAGCCTCTGGCGAGCTTGTCTTTTTCAAGTGCAACTTCATGAGGCGCGGACGGCGGAGAACGACTTGGCACGACGATTTACGCCGGTCAGGATTTTGATCGGCACTGCGGTTCTGTGCGCTTTGATCGCGGCGCTCACGGTTTTCGTGGCTCTGGCGCAGCCATGGATGGGCCTGCGCCTTTCAGCTGAGCCGGAAACGGGAGCCGAGGCGCGTGCGGTGATGATCCGGGCCATCGCCCCGGACGGACCGGCGTCACAGGTTCTTCCACCAAGTCTCGTCGGGGCGCCCCTCGTGGCGCTTTCGGGCATGCCACTGGTTGCCTTCGACATGGTCGAGGAGCCGGACGTGGCGGAGGACTTCGTCGCGATGCGGATGTTCCTCGACCGCCAGCAGAAGCTGAACACGCTTATCCGCGCACCGCAGGTCATTCTTGAAACCGGCGGAGACGATGCGGCGCGTTTCACCGTCGTGCCCCGGTCAAGCCGCCCGATCACCAGCCTTCCGCCCGTGTTCTGGGTGCAGATCCTGTCGGGCATGGTCAGCGCGATGATCGGGGTCTGGGTGCTGAGCCTGCGCCGGGGCCAGTTGCCCGCGCGGCTGCTTGCCATCGCGGGGGGCGGGGTCATGCTGTCCGCCTTTGCGGCGGCGCTTTATTCGACACGGGAACTGGCCCTTCCGGGGGCCCTGTTCCGGTGGCTTGGCGCCCTCAACCACGCCGGGGCCCTGATGTTCGGGGTTGCGATGCTGTCTTTGCTGCTCGTCTACCCGGTCAGGCTGGTGTCCATGCGGCTGTTGTGGGGGCTTACCGTCGTCTTCGCCGGGGTCTGGGTGGTGGAGACGGCACGCGCCCTCCCGCTTGGACCAGCAGAACTTTTTCATCTTCCGGCGGTTCTGCTGATGCTGGCCATCCTGCTGGCGGGCATCGCTCAATTCGTAAAGACCGCCGGAGACCCGGCCGCGCGGGCTGCCGTGCGTTGGTTCGCACTGTCGGTCGGAGCGGGGGCGGGGGGCTTCGTCCTGTTTATTCTCGTGCCGCCCCTGTTCTCCGCCGAACCGGTCGTGTCGCAAGGCTATGCCTTTGCCCTCTTCGCGCTTCTATTCATGGGCGTCGCGGCAGGCGTGGCCCGGTATCAGCTTTTCGATCTCGATCGCGTGACGTTTCGGTTGGTGTTCTATTTCGGTGCCGTGGCGCTTTTGGTGACGATCGATGCGTTGCTGATCTACGTTGTCTCGCTTAGCCGTCCGGCGGCCTTCGCGCTGTCGCTGGCGGCGATTGCGTGGATCTATCTACCGTTGCGCGAAAGGCTCGCGGTCTGGCTTGCGCCAAAAAGCCGGGTGCCACGCGATGCAATCTTCAACAGGATCGTGGACGTGGCGCTCGCGCCCCACGAGCTGCGGCAGGGCAAATGGCAACAGGTTCTGCGCGACTGCTTCGCACCGCTTGAAATCGCCATAGATACCAGCCCGGAACAATCGCATCCGCGGCTGCTCGATGAAGGCGTCTCGCTGATCATTCCGGGGATCTCCGAGCTTGCTCCGCTGCGCCTGTCCTATGCAAGGACCGGACGCGCCCTTTTCAATCTGGAAGACCAGCGTTTCGCCACCGAAATCCACACCATGCTGGCCCATGCGATCAGCAGCCGGAATGCCTATAGCAGCGGAATGCAAGACGAACGCATCCGCATCGCGCGTGACTTGCACGACAATCTCGGGGCGCAATTGCTTTCGGCGCTGCACAGCAAGACGGACCAGCGCAAGGATACGCTTATTCGAGACACGATTGCCGACATGCGCGACATCGTGAAGAACGCGGCGCGCGGCGGCCTGAGCATCGGGGATCTGCTCGCGGATTTGCGGCTGGAAACCTCTGAGCGTCTGGAATTTGCCAATATCCAGCTGACATGGAACGCGACCTGTGACGACGAGGCCGCCTTTGTCGCCTCCGTCGCGGCGCATGGCTTTCGGTCTGTTCTGCGGGAGTTGGTGAGCAATGCCCTACGCCATTCGAAGGGCCGCAGCCTCGATGTGCGACTTGCGTATCGAAACGGCACACTTCGGTTCACGGTGCGCGATGATGGGGTCGGCCTGCCGGCCAAGACGCCGGATCAGGGCCACGGGCTTGCCAATATCCACGCTCGGATCCTGGCCCTGGGGGGGCATATCGCTTTCGAGGATGCGGCACCGGGGCTCAAGGCTTCGGGGCAGCTCGAACTTGTGGGGGAGATTTGAATCATGCGCGCTCTGATCCTTGAAGATTTGGCGGAGGCGCGGACGTGGCTGCACGACATCGCACAGGCCGCCTTTCCCGGCCCGCTTAAGATCGACCTCGCCGCAACCTGCCAGGCGGGGTTGTCGGCGGCAGTTCAGAATGACTATGATCTGGCCCTGATCGACCTGAAGCTGCCTGACGGGAGCGGCATTGACGTGTTGCGCGCCCTGCGGGCTCGGTCCACGCGGGGGCTCTATGTCGTCACCACCGTTCTGGGAGGTGACGAAAACATCGTTGCGGCGCTCTCTGCGGGGGCGGATGGCTACATTCTCAAGGAACAACCCGCCGAGCTGGTCATCCTCCAGCTGTCGCAACTGTCTCAGGGCATTCCGGCGCTTTCGCCGCCGGTAGCACGTCGCATCATCGAGCATTTTCGACGCACGGGTCCAGCTGTCGGCGACGAAGAAGTCTTGACGGCGCGCGAAAGAGAGGTTCTTGGCCTCATTGGGCGTGGCATGCGCAATTCCGATGTTTCGGCCCTGTTGGGCTTGTCCGGCAATACGGTCGCCACCCACATCAAGTCCATTTACAAGAAACTCGGCATTTCCTCTCGGGCGGAGGCGGCGTGGCATGCGACGATGCTCGGCTTGACCAGTGGCGTTCCGGGCGAGAGTTGAGCTTTTGATCTGCTCTCGTGGGTCTATGCGCGAAGAGTGTTCCGGGCAGCGAAGTCTATTTTATGAAATCACGTTTACAGAGTTTGGCTGGCTCGGCTGATATCTCTCGACCTGAGCGATCGGCAGGGCTGCCCATCAAATCTCTGACTTGAAATGGCTGGGATGGAGCTCCGCGCCCAACGCCTTGCCGCGGCGCGACGCAATTTCGGGAAATGGTTCGAGTTGAACGTCCTCTTTCGATCTGGCGGCTAAAGCGGTTTGCGTCTGCAGCGAACGACCGGAATCCGCCCTCTCTGTCAGGGCGCCCTATCGGGCGTCTCGGTCGGCCCCGAGAGGAGCTCGCTCCCTCGAGGCCATTCAGTCCGAGGATCTTCGCGAGGCGCCCCCAAGGGTCAGAACTTCAGTCTCGTCGCGCTTAATTGCAAGACTTGGGACGTGACTAACTGAGTTCGTTCAGCCCCAATCAGACAAGAAGAGGGCCTTCCCGGCCCAATCTTTCTACGAGATCGGCGGGTCTCGCCGCGGAGGGATCCGAGCCCCGCAGGCCCGGCAATAGGCGGCCCGTTCAGCACGTCGAATCTCCACGGGCTGGTGGCAACGCGGGCAGAGGATACTCTGAGAGGCATTCTCGTCCTCACGAGGCCTGAACCTGCTGGCGAGATCTCCGCCCCACAAGAGCACAGCCATGCACAGATAGGTAAACCCTGTTACGGCGACGGCAATAGCGTGTGGAACCTGAAGATGCCCCAAAAAAGAGGAGAGCCCAAGGCCCGCGAGGGAGGCGAGACCCAAGATGGTCCCCGCCGCTGCAAGCACTCGTAAGATTGACATCCGTCCTCCAAGGAAATCCTGACGTAGTCGACACTCATCAAGTCACGCTAGTTCTTCTCTACTTTTGCGCGAGAAGCTTTCCGCCCGCCGAAGGCTTAGGTCAAGCACACATGTTCGAGGCCGATTGCCGCTGTGCTCAAGACAAAAGAACGGGGGACGCGGCAGGTCGCGCGCCTCTCAGGCGTCTCGGAACTGTCGGAAGGTCGCCCAATTTCTCAATGTCGTTAAACATTTCGCATCCACCTCCGTGGCGCGGCGACCCTCGCATGAGGCGCGCTACTCCGAAGCCTCCAGCATATCTTTGAGCTTGTCGACCCGACCCTGGCTAATCGAGACAGCATCGGGAAACGCGATCTCTGCATCACGCTTCAGCGCCGCGCCCAGATCGAAGGCATCTGCCTTGCTGACTTTCTTCAGCTCGTCCCACGAAACTGGTATCGCGACCGGCGCTCCGGGCCGTGCGCGCAGCGAATAGGGCGCGATTGCCGTGGCTCCCTCGCCGTTGCGCAGCCAGTCGACAAAAATCCGCCCCTTCCGCTTCGCCTTCGACATTTCGGCGGTGTAGCGCTTGGGCGACCGCGCCACGAGCAGATGCGAGAAGACCTGCGCGAAAAGCTTCACCGTGTCCCACCCCGCGCTGCGCCGAAGCTGGACGGTGACATGAATACCTTTGCCACCGGACAGAAGCGGCCAGCTTGGCATGTCAAGTTCGCCCAGAAAATCGCGGATTTCGAAGGCAGCATCCTTGACCCCGGCGAAATCCAGCCCCTCGTCGGGATCGAGATCGAAGACCAGACGGTCGGGCCGCTCCAGCCGGTCGACGCGGCTGCCCCAGATATGGAACTCGATCGTGCCCATCTGCGCCGCCGCGACCAGACCTTCCGCCTTTCGGATCACCATGTATTGCGCGGTTTTGCCGTCGCTCTCCGTGATCTCGACATTCTCGATCCCGTCAGGAAAGCCGCGCCCCGCGTGTTTCTGGAAGAAGCGCTCGCCGCCCAGACCTTCCGGCAGCCGCAGCAGCGACACCTGGTGCTCGGCAAGATGCGGAAGGATGCGATCGGCCATTGCCTCGTAGTAGCGCGCCACGTCCAGCTTGGTATAGCCCCCGCCTTCGAAGACCACTCGATCGGACGAGGAAATCCCGATCCCCGCAACGTTCGGGCGCTCCTCAGAGGCTACGTCATTGTCCAGCCGCACCGTGCGCGCTGGCTTGTCCTCGCGCAGCCCGAGGAAGACCGCGTGCCGCAGCCGGTCGCCCTCGGTGCGCTCGGCATAGCGAATTTCGGCGACCAGCTCGGGCGTGATCCAGTGCATGCCCTTGCCCTCCGACGCCTCGACATTGGTGGGCGCGGTCTTGCGGGCAAGCGGTTTCATCGCCTTGGCCAACGCCTCGGCCTGATTCTCGTCGAAGCCGGTGCCGACCTTGCCGACATAGCGCCAGCCGTCGCCCTCGGCGGCCCCCAGCGCCAGCGAGGCGAAGGGCCGACCGCGCTTGTCGCTTTCCTGCCAGCCAAGGATGACGAACTCGTCGCGGCGCTCGCATTTGACCTTCATCCACGCCTTAGAGCGCGCGCCGCGATAGGGCGCGTCAATGCGCTTTGCGATCAGCCCCTCGCCGCCCGCCTTGCAGATTGTGTTGAATGCGTCCTCGGGATCTTTCGAGATCACCGGAGAGAGCTGCGCGGGCCCAAGCGCGGGGAGCGGCTTCATCACATCTTCCAAAACCTCGCGGCGTTCGGAGAGCGGCGCCTTGCGCAGGTCGTTACCGTCGCGCGACAGGATGTCGAAGCCGTAGAAGCGGAACGGTCCACCTGCGGTGATCGCCTTTTGCAGCTCCGAAAACCCGTCGAGCCCTGCGCCTGCGACGATCTCGCCGTCGATCAGGGCGCTGTCGCAGTCGACCTCGGCCAGCGCGGGCAGCAGGCCGTTGAAGCGATCCGTCCAATCCTTGCCGTTGCGGGTAAAGACGCGCGGACCGCCTTTGCCAAGCGCGATCAGCGCGCGGTAGCCGTCGAATTTCAGCTCGTGCCACCACCCGTCGCCTGCGACCATCTTGTCGGAGAGCGTCGCGAGCTGCGGTTTGGAGAAGCCGGGGCGCTTGCCCGCCTGTGTCTCGACGGGCGGCTTGTCAGCGGCGATTTCGCGCATCATGCGCTGGCTCAGGACAGAGCGGCGATAGCGCGCCACCGGATCGCGCGCGCCGCTCGCCGCGTCCTCCGCCTTCGTGAGCAGCCAGTTTTCGCGTTTGCTTTCGGTTTTCATGCGGATCAGGTGCCACTCGCCGGTGAGCCGTGCGCCATGCAGGCGCAAATGCAGATGCCCTTTCTTGAGCGCTTTGCCGACCGGGATCAGCGGCTGCCAATGCCCCAGATCCCAGAGCATCACCGTGCCCGCGCCGTAGTTGTCCTTCGGGATCGTGCCCTCGAAGGTGAGGTAATCCAGCGGGTGATCCTCGGTCCGCACCGCGAGCCGCTTTTCACCCGGATCGAAAGACGGTCCCTTGGTGATCGCCCAGGACAGCAGCACGTCCTCCCATTCGAGGCGCAGATCGAAATGGGTGCGGGTCGCGTCGTGTTTTTGGATCGAATAGCGCGGCGCGAGATGGCCCGAGGCAGTGCCGCCATCGGGCTCTGGCGTCTGCGAGAAGTCGCGCATCTCGAGATAACGGTCGAGGCTTCCCATCACGCGGACTTCTTGGTTGAAGACTTCGCGCCGGAGGATCTGCTGGATTTCGACGCGGACGACTTCGAACCGGAGGTTTTCGATGACGATTTCCGACCCGTCGATTTGCCGCCGGACTTCGAGCCGGATTTGCCGCCGCCATCGGCCTTGAGGCTGTCCTGCAGCGCGGACATCAGGTCGACCACGTTATCGCCGCCTCTGCTGCTGTCGTCCTCTCCCGTCTTGGCGCGGGGCGTCTTCTTCGACTTGCGCTTGCGGTCGATCAGATCGCGCAGCGCCGCATCGTAGTGATCGGTGAAGGCGGAGGCGTCGAAACTGTCGGTCTTGCGGTCTATCAGCTGCGTGGCGACCTCCAACAGCTCCTTGTCCGCCGGCTCGTCCTCGATGTCGGAAAACAGCGGATCGGCC
This sequence comes from Thioclava sp. PTB-PU3-1, assembly GCF_055666785.1. NCBI lineage: Bacteria > Pseudomonadati > Pseudomonadota > Alphaproteobacteria > Rhodobacterales > Paracoccaceae > Thioclava > Thioclava sp. PTB-PU3-1. The sequence continues at coordinate 27,258 of NZ_JBVNVL010000005.1, forward strand.
TCGCGAATTTCATCGGCGTAATGCAGCGTCTCCAGCAGGATACCGTCGCCGCAGGGTCGCAGTGCGCAGAGATATTCCTTGCCGCGCATCACCAGTTGCCCAAGCCCGACCTTCTTCGATTGCCGTAGCGCATCGCGCACCACCCGGTAGGCATCCTGCGCGAGATCGTCGGTCGGCACGACGTAATAGGGTCGATCGTAATAGAGCGGCGGGATTTCGGACGCGTCGACGAACTGCACGAGTTCGAGCGTCTTCTTGGTCTCGAGCTTGATCGCGTCGATCTCCTCGGGTTCGAGCAGCAGATACTCGTCATCGCCGATCTCGTAGCCCTTGAGGATCTCGTCGGCATCTATGGGTCCGATACCGGAGACGGTTTTCTCGTAATGGACGCGCTTGCCGGAGGGGCCGTGGATTTGCCGGAACGAGAGCCGCGCGCCCGTTTTGGTCGCGGAGTGGATTTCGACGGGGATGCTGACCAGCGACAGTCGCAGCTGGCCTTTCCAGATCGCGCGTGAGGCCATGGGCGGCTCCTTATGCTTGACCTCGGGGGAACGCCCTCTGCCGCGCCAGGTTCCGGTGGGCGACGAACGCTTGGATTGGGTGGCGTTGGGGCGGGGGGCAGACTTAGTGCGAGGTGCGAAGAGGGGCCCTTTCTGACATGCTCGAAACCACCAACCCCTCACCCTTTAAGGATCAAGCGGAACCTCCCTCCAAACTTGAGAGGTGTCACCCGATCGCGAGAGCTGGGCTCTGTCCGCTTTGTTTGATGAGCGCTATGTTAGCTATGTCGGCAAGATGCTGATTTCGGTCGCACCCTCGACGAGAAGGGCATTCCCATCTTCTGGGTTACGGGTGCAAAGGTTTTCCATCAATAACATGCGCATTGCATGCCGATGGAATGCAGGCCCCAAGCTTTTCGTCTGATGGACTCAACGAGAACACGCCGAACGGCATTCGTATCCTGCGCGAACCCGACGAGATGGATTATGCGCTTTGCTCCCAAATGGAAGACATGCCCTACGCGACGACGTGCCGCGTGATCGACAAGCTCGCCCCCTCGCATACGAAAACGAAAGGCGCAGCCCGGGTGGCCGAGGTTGAGAGAGCGCAGCGCGCCTTTCTCTTGCCTGCGGCAGAGTGATCGGTAGAAGGTCCGGAAAGAAGCAACGGTGCAGTCTTCGTGGCTACGCCGTTGTTTGTTTGAAGCGGGTGAGCGCTCTTAGGCTTGGCTGCAGAACGCGATTGCATCGGCGATGTTCTGCGCGGCGCGCCGCCCCAACGCTTCGGCATTTTCCAGCCCCTGCACGAAGGGGTTGTGTTTCAGCACTACCGGGATCGCCACGCAGGTTATCGTTCCGGCTGGTTGATGCGGGCCGCCGACCAGTAGGGTCTCCGGATCGAGATCGGCCGCATCGCGGAGCGTCGGGAACATCAACTCGGTGAGGTCGGCAGGCCTTTGGCCGCGCGCATCGATCAAGTGCTCGACCGTGATCGTGCCAGAAGCACCGGTGATTTTTACCGTCTGTCCCTCCGCCGCGATCGTATAGTCCTCCCCAAGCCGCACGAGTTCGAGCACGCCAGCGTCGTGCAGCGCAAGCATGCGTTCGATTGAGCGATGCGGCACCGATGCATACACATCGGAGAAAACCGGAAACAAATCACGATCGAACAGTGCGCGGTCTTCCGGTGTCAGATGCTGAACGATGCCCTGATAAACTTCATGTGCTGCCAACAAGGCGACGCGCCATGGTTCGCTGATCTTTGCGGCGCGGTTCGCCTTCGCGAGACCCAAATCGGAACGCACATCCTCCCAAGAGTTTTTTGACAGCCGATCGGCAAAATGGCGCTGCGCAAACCCTTCAAGCTGCGCGGGGCGCGTGCGTGCGGCATATGCGGGATCCAGTGCCTCCAGTTCTTTCGCAAGAACCGATTGGCAATTGATTAGGAAGTTGTCGTGCTTAGCGAGCTCTGAAAGCGCTTCGTGGGTAAACAGCGAAAGTGGCGGAAGCGGGTGAGGGTAATACCAGTCTGCATCGGGTAAGACACCACGGCGCGACATCATTACCATCGTGAACCCGGCGTCGGGAGTGTGGGGGACCCAGCGCACCTCGTTCTCATCCTCTTCAAATCGCCCGTGGAAAGACGCCAGGGCGACAGCGGCATCAATCGCAGAAAGAGAACTGCCAAGGAGTCCTACTGCGCTGCCAATGAAGCGTCGCAACGATTCCGCGGGCCACGGCGAATGGAGCTGAACTCCCGAGTTATCAGTCCGATCGCGCCATTGGTGCCCGGTCGCCAGGATGACGTGGTTGAAACTTTCCGTGCCTCTTTCGTGCGGTGTCTCCCACTTCACACGCGTCCCGAGCTTGGTCGGCTCTACGTCCAAGACAGTATGGCGCGAGCGGACCTCTACACTATGTCCGCGGCCACGCGCTTTCGCTATGAGAGCTGCTATTTGAGCGATAAAGTAGCGGCCGAGGACGAGGCGAGGATAGAAGGCCTCTGGCCCAATTTCCGCACGAGTGATCCCGAATTCTGCGAGTGTTGCCGCATTGCTATTCAGTAAAAACACTTCCAGGCTCTCCACCACGGGCGGGATCTCTCGACTGCCTATATTGGCGAGCATCTGCGGGTGGTTAACCCCATTTCGATAGGGCATCCCGGACCCGATCTCGCGCTCGCGCTCAAAGATATGGATTGTGAGCGGGGAGGAGATCTCAATCAGGTGCTTGAGCGCGTAAATGGCTGTAGCTCCGCTCCCGACAAGCGCGACCGATTGTGGCGCATTTGCGCTTTTGCGGGAGGAGAGACCGGCCGCCGGGCTGGCTATCGGCGTGCCATGTAATGGGCGCGGAGTGGGGCGTCTCACGATCCGACCTTTCGAAAGACTTCGCAGGGCTAACAAGTTTGAAAAAGTAGGAGTTTCTGCGCGATTGGCCGCGCATTATCGAAACAAGCATCGATAGGGTTGGTTCCTCCCGAGACAACTTTTAGGTCTCTTTCTTGCAGATCTATCCGTCATTACCCGGAGCAACCTTCGCTCTGGAAAGAAACCTCCGATGCACGTTGCTACTATCTTTCGTATTCGACATCGCATCTCCGCGCCGTCCATGCTTGCGTTGGAGGCGCACTCCCACAACTTCGCAAAAAGCCCTGTCGCGCGTAGGCATAAGGTGACGTCTTTGCTTCAAGCGACAGTCATTCGCCTGGAGGTATGGTGTCGCGTCAAATTTCGGCGGCCGATTTCCGTGACCTTCAGACGGTCAGCGTCCCTCTCGATCGTCGTTTCGTAGGCATTTTGCCAGAACCGAACGCTGACCTGCCGCCGATCTCAAGGCCACCCCCGGAGGCCATTGCCGCCGCCATCTGAAAAGCCGCATCGACGATCTCCGGTCCTGCAACTTCATACCGCCACGCTTAACCCCGGGCAGGGAGGCAGCAGCGGGTTACGGTCGTTGAAGCTTTCTAAGAAACCGAGTTTCGCATCGGCATGCACCGCTCGTTAAGGCCCTTCGATCGTATATCATTCGGGCAGCTACCCCGTTCACGCGCCTGTGTTATCCTGTTCATTAAGGCCTGGGGAGGCAAACATTGGAGGGGATATGAATACGCACAATAGGGCGGATTTTAGCGGGGTGTCTCGAGCTGCGCCACGGCGCAAGAGTGATGCGTGCATTTGTTTAGTAGGGCAGCGAGAGATTTTCGGCGATGCGATCATCCGGACGATAGAGAGCGAAGTGCCGGAGGTCTCGGTGGACCGCGTAGACTATCTGGAGGAAATCTCTCAACGCATTGATGAGAATGGCCGCCTTGCGAATGGCGAAAGGGTTTGCGCTTTGATCGTGGATGAAGGCAACGCCGCGGGACTAAGAGCGTTCATCGCGGCGCGCGGAGAAGCCCTTTCGCGCATGCGTGTCGCGATTGCCTACAGCGAGGACACGCCCGAAATGGAGGCAATGGATTTCCTTCGATCGGGCGCCTTGCTCAAGCAGGTGAGTTTCCTTCCGATGAGCATCAATATCACGACTTGGATGCTGACATTGCGCCTCATTCTGTCGGGGGGGCAGTTTGTCCCGCCAGCGCTTCTTGAGACCGGATTGACGGTCTCGAAAACGAGCTCGAAAAAGCTTGCCGAGCCGGGCTTTGATCTGGTGGCTGCGACGGGCATGATCGAAACCCTGACGCGGCGCGAACGGGAGGTCTTGCAACTCTTGGCATCCGGTCAGCAAAACAAGATCATCGCGGATCGACTTCGGGTCTCCGAGCACACCGCGAAAATCCATATCCATCGGATCATCAACAAGCTCGGCGTGAGTAACCGCACAGCGGCGGCCGTCTGGTATCACCGTCACGAGGCAGCAGCCGCTATTCAGTGAAAAAGTATCAAACACCCCGCCACGCCGAATTGGCGGGCGGGGTTTAGGTATGGTTTTGCGAGTTGTCTGTTCAGGCTACTTGCGCGGCAAGCTCGCGCGGAGCGCAGCACGCACATTGCCATCGGCAAATCGTTGCAAGTTCGTCGAGGTCGAAAGCAACAACCTCGATGGCACCGCCTGGCTGATATTTGTGCGATGACCTGAAACACGTCGCTATACACCTTTCTTATTTCCTGCGTCCGTCGGCAGACAGCCTCAATAGAGCGCTTACTCTTGGACAGGATCTGGCGTGAATTACGAGACGCGTTGCACCTAATGATCGTGTTGGTTGAGATCATTTCTTTGCCAATAGACTAGCGTATGTGGCTTGCCGCCGGGGCTACGCGAGGGCCCTGGTATTTGTAGAAGGCCATCCATTCCCGTTGGTCGCTTACGTCTCCGATCCGATCTCCCAAGCGTTTAGGTAGCTGTAATTGTATTTCAGGATTCGCCAAAGATGCTCGATGAAGACGTTGTCGAGGAACCGGCCTTCACGATCCATCAAGATGTGCACGCCGGATTGACGCTGCCCGCAGAAAGGATGCTCTGTGACCTCATCCTCACCTAAGGTGATCCATTATGCCGGAGGTGCTAAGTAGACATTCGTGAACAATGCAGCGAATGGCTGCTTTCCGCCCTTCCTGCTTCGGCGCAGTGAACGGCCGAGGCTGTGTGGAAACTGAAGTCCATGGTATATTTCCGCAAGGCAGCGGGAGGCACGGATGGCGGGTTTCATTGATGGCATCGACCGGGAGCAAGCCACGCTTTTCCCCGAGCGTCTCGAAGATTGGATTGGGGAGGATCATCTGGTCCGTGTCGTCGACCTCTTCGTCGATGAGCTCGATCTTCTCGCGCTCGGGTTCGGACGCTGTGTGCCTGCTCGAACCGGTCGCCCGGGCTACCATCCATCCGTCCTCCTGAAGCTCTTCATCTATGGCTACCTGAACCGGATCCCGTCCAGCCGCCGCCTGGAACGCGAAGCCGGTCGCAATGTCGAGCTGATGTGGCTAACCGGTCGCTTGGTGCCCGACCACAAGACCATCTCCGACTTCCGGCGGGACAATGGCCCGGCCATCCGCAGGACCTGCGCACAGTTTGTGGAACTATGCCGCCGGATTGGCGTGCTGAAGGGGGATTGCGTTGCCATCGACGGCAGCAAGTTCAAGGCAGTGAATAACCGCGACCACAACTTCACGAAGAACAAGATCGCCAGCCGTCTGGCACATCTCGAGCGCGATGTTGAGCGCTACATCGATGAGATGGTGCGCATAGACCGTCAGGAGGAGGGTAAGGCCCGGGCCGAAAAGGTTGCCCATCTCGCCCGTCGCTATGGCCGCATCCGGCAGGAGATCGCGCGGGTGAAGTCAATGGAGAAGGCTTTGGCCGATGCGCCCGACGTGCAGATATCGCTGACCGATCCCGATGCCCGCGCCATGTCGACCAGCGCCCGGCACAGCGGCATGGTCGGCTACAATGTGCAGACAGCGGTCGATACCGAGACGCATCTGGTCGTGGTGCACGACGTTACCAATCAAGGTTTCGATCGAGACCAGCTCAGCCCAATGGCGACCGCCGCCAAGGAAGCCCTGCGGCGCGACGACCTGCACGCCGTCGCCGACAAGGGATATTTCAGTGGGGCTCAAATCCTGGCTTGCCATCAAGCGGGGATCACCACGACCGTGTCGCGCCCGGAAACCTCGGGCAACCGGGCCAAAGGTATGTATGTGAAGGCCGATTTTGCCTATGACCCGGCACGCGATGTCTAAACCTGCCCCGCGGGTGAAGAGTTGACCTACCGCTACACGCGCGAGGAAGACGGGCTGCAGGTCGGTCGCTACTGGACCAATGCCTGTCAGCATTGTCCGGTCCGGCACCGCTGCACCAGTGGTAAGGAACGCCGGATCACGCGATGGGAGCATGAGCATCTGGTCGATGCGATGCGCGAAAGGCTGAGCGGGGACGCGGACCCGATGACCCTGCGCCGCTGCACGGTCGAACACCCGTTCGGCACGATCAAGGCTTGGATGGGGCACACCCATTTCCTGACGCGGAGGCTGAAGAATGTCAGCACCGAAATGGCGCTCAATGTTTTGGCCTATAATATCAAGCGAGTGATCGCGCTGATTGGCCTCCGGCGCCTGATGCAGGCCATTCCGGCCTGATCGGGCAGCCGCCCCGGGCTCAGTCGTCATGCTCTGCCCAGCAAGGGCTCACCAGGCCGCGATGCGCGCGAAGGAATGGTCGAAGGCCGCGAAAAACGAGCCGTGCGGAAAACTTGCATCAGAAAGCCCTCGTCGACGGGTTTCCACACAGCCTCGGCCCATTCCCGCCCTTTGGGGCAGAAGAATGTTCTCGCCTTCAGCCGACTCGGATTTGTCCTCACATTTGAATGATCCGGCGATATCTCCATTGATTGAACATTTCTCGCAGATATCGATGCTAACATCGTTATTATCGGCGGGTCTCACCATGGCAATCACGTCACCGCTCGTTTTCGAACCGTGAATCACGCAACAGACCTGAAATCAATGGGTCCTGACCCTAATCATGAGGCATATCCCTTTCTCTTCGGAGAACTGACGGCGCGTGAACACTGCCATGATATGCCGCCCCTCATGGGCCATCACCGACTTTCAGCTATATCTCTTCACTGGGTCAATACATCCGGTTCAATGCGCGGTGGCCATGGTCCGGCGAAACCGCTTGATCGCCACCACGAAGAACGCCGCGCTCAGCACTGACATGATCACCATGTTGGGCCAGACGATCGAAAGCCCTGCGCCGCGATAGAGGATTGCCTGCGAGAACGCGACGAAATGGGTCGAGGGGGATATCTGCATCACGTTCTGCAACCAGACCGGCATCGATTCCATCGGCGTCGTGCTGCCGGACAGGAGGTTCATGACGACCAGAACGGGCAAGGCCAGAAGTCCGAACTGGGGCATCGACGTGGTAAAGGTCGCCAGCAGGATGCCCAGCCCCGTGACCGACACGAGATAGAGCGCCGCCCCCAGAATGAAGAGCGGGATCGAGCCCGCAACCGGCACGCCCAAAAGCAGCTGCACTACCAGAAAGATCGACAGGATCGCCGCGACAATGATCGCAAGGCCGTTGGCCCAGATCTTGGCGACCATGATCTCTGAGGGCGTGACGGGCATGACCAGAAGATGCTCTATCGTGCCATGCTCGCGCTCGCGGATCAGCGCGGCGCCGGTCAGGAGAACCGACAGGATGGTGATATTGTTGATGACCTGCATCACCGAGGAAAACCAGACCGTGTTGCGGTTGGGATTGAACAAGGTGCGCACCACAAGATTGATGGGAAGCGCGCTGGTGCTGTCATCGCCGGAGACGAATTTCGTGACCTCTGCGAGGATGATCTCTTGCAGGAAGACCGAGCCATTGCCCGCCTGCACCATTGCCGTGGCATCGACATCGAGCAGGATTTCCGGCTGGAATCCGGCCAGAACATCGGCTTCGAAATGGGGCGGAATTGTCAGGACGAAGACATATTTTCCGCGATCCATCACCTCTTGGACCTGATTGGCCGATATCTCTTCTGGCGGATTGAATTCCGGGGGAAGAATCGCGCTCAGGATACGTCCGCTAAGGGCGGAGCGGTCCTGATCGACATAGGCGACCGAGGCATGGAGCACTTCGAGTTTGGCGCCCGTCGCCACCGAGTAGACCGCGAAGCTGAAGATATAGACGATCAGCACGATCAGCACGGGGTCGGCGCGCAGGCTGCTGAGCTCTTTCAGACCGAGCCGGAAGACATTGCTGAGCCAAGTTTTCATCTCAGCGCTCCTGCTTTCGAAGGGCCAGGATCGCCACGGCGACGAAGAACAGCGCGAACCCCGCCAGCATGAGGAGGTTCTGCCATAGCTCAGCGAAGCCCAGGGCCTTAGTGAATGTGCCGACGCTGATCTGCTGATACCAGGCCGACGGGAAGGCGAGACCGATGAGCCTCCCGCTGCCCGAGAGCGACGAGACGGGCACCAACAGCCCCGAGAAGTTGACCGCAGGAATGATTGAGATCACGGCTGCGGCGAAGGTCGCGGCCACCTGCGTGCGCGTGAAAGCGGAGATCAGCACGCCAAAGCCAGTCGCCGCCATTACGTAGAGCAACGTCCCGAGCAGGAGGGTGCCGACAGAGCCCTTGGGCGTCACGCCGAATACGCCATAAGCCATCATCATCAGCGTGACGAAACTGAGCAGCGCGATCACGACATAGGGGAGTTGCTTGCCCAGAATGAATTCGGTCCGCGTCACCGGGGTGGAGCGGAAATTGGCGATCGAGCCGGTCTCTTTTTCGCGCACCACCCCCATCGCCGACATCATCGAGGGGATCAGGATCAGCATCAGCATGATCACCGAGGGGATCATCGCATAGACGCTTTCGAAGGACTGGTTGTAGTGAAACCGGGTCTCGATGCTGGCGGCCGATGTGTCAATCACGCGTCCATAAGTGCGCTCGATTTGATCTGACATGTAAGAGGCCGCAAGGCCCGAGAGATAGCCGCGCGCGGTTTCGGCACGGAAGGGCATCGCGCCATCGATCAGGACCCGCACCTCGGGATCTTCGCCCTGCAAAAGGTCTTTGCCGAAATCGGGCGGGATCTCGATGCCGATGACGATCTCCGCGTTCTTCAGGCGGGCGTTCAGATTGTTGGCGCTGGTCGCGGGGGGCTGTTCGGAAAACCAGCGCGAGCCGGAGAAACTTTCCATCAGCTCGCGGCTCTCGGCGCTCTGGTCCTGATCGAACACTGCGTAGGGCAGGTCCTGAACATCGAAGGAAATGCCGTATCCGAAGGTCAGCATCAGGATGAGCGGGCCGAAAAACGCGAAGCTCAAGCGGATCTTGTCGCGCAGCAGTTCGAGGCTTTCGCGCCGCGTAAAGGCCCATAGCCGGGCAGGGTCGAATATGCGATTTCGCGATGCGGCGCCTTGGGTCTCGGCATGGAAGGCGGGGGGCTGGGGTGCGTGATCGGAACTCGTATCGGCCTCGCGCAGATAGCTGACGAAGGCGTCTTCCAGATTGTCCGTGCCCTTGCTCCGCGCCAGATCCTTCGGGGAGCCCACCGCCAGAACCCGCCCCGCATGCATCAGCGAGATCCGGTCACAGCGTTCCGCCTCATTCATGAAATGCGTCGAGACAAAGATCGTGACGCCGTGATTGCGCGACAGGTCGATCAGGTATTGCCAGAAACTGTCGCGTGCCACCGGATCGACGCCCGATGTCGGCTCGTCGAGGATGAGCACCTCTGGCGAATGGATCAGCGCCACGGCGAGTTGAAGGCGTTGACGAATGCCCAGCGGCAGACCATCGGGGCTCTTCTCGGCCTCTTCCGAGAGGTCGAAAGTCTCGAGCATGTCGCGAACCCGCTGGGCGCGGGTTTCCACGGGCAGCTGGTAAAGCTCGGCGTGAAGTTCGAGGTTCCTGCGGACACTGAGCTCAGTGTAGAGCGAGAAGGATTGCGACATGTAACCAACACGTCGCCGTGTCGCCATGTCGCCAGTATCCAGCTCTTCGCCAAAAAGCAGCGCCTTGCCTTCGCTGCTCGGCTGCAGGCCGGTGAGCATCTTCATGGTCGTGGTCTTGCCGCATCCATTCGAACCAAGGAAGCCGAAGATCTCGCCGCGCTCGATCTTGAAATCCACATGATCGACGGCGGTGAAGTCTCCGAAACGGCATGTGAGGCCCTGCGCCTCGATTGCGGGCGGGCCGTCAGTGAGCGTGCGCGGGGGCACGATCACCTCGTGATGGCCTGCGCGTTCGGCTTCGGGCAGAAGCTTGATGAAAGCCTGCTCCAGCGTAGCTTCGCCAGCCTGTGCACGGATCTCTGCGGGTGCTCCGGTGGCGATAACCTGACCGTTCGACATCGCCGCAAGCCAGTCGAAACGCTCTGCCTCGTCCATGTAGGCTGTGGCGACGATCACGCTCATCGTGGGGCGCACGCTGCGGATGCGTTCGATGAGTTCCCAGAATTGCTGGCGTGAGAGAGGATCGACGCCAGTGGTCGGCTCGTCGAGGATCATCAGGTCGGGATCGTGGATCAGTGCAGAGCAAAGCGAAAGCTTTTGCTTCATCCCGCCCGAGAGCTTACCCGCGGCCCGGTCGGGAAACGGGGCGAGGCCCGTCGACTGCAACAGATCGTCGATGCGTGCGCGCCGTTCGTCTTCGGGCTGCCCGAAGAGGCGGCCAAAGAAATCGAGGTTCTCGCGCACGCTCAGCGTCGGGTAGAGATTGCGCCCCAGACCTTGTGGCATGTAGGCGATGCGGTGATTGCAACTCCGCAAATGGGCGTGGTCGCGAATATCGCCGCCCAGCACCGTTGCCTCGCCTGTCTGCAGCTTGCGGACCCCGGCGACCAGGGCCAGCAGCGAGGATTTACCCACCCCGTCCGGCCCGATCAGCCCAGCCATGCAACCCGCCGGAATATCAAGGCTTACATTGTCCAGCGCGCAAGTGGTGCCGTAGCGGTGGGTGATGCCCGACAGGCTTGCGACCAGAGCGCGCGTCATTGTGGCAGCTTCACCTGAAGTGTCTCGGGCCACTGCGCGGTATCATCCACACGCACATAGCCGATCCCGGCCACGCCCGCCTTCGCCTGTTGCTGATATTTTTCCAGCAGCTCGGGGGAGATCGACAGTTTTACGCGGAACATCAGCTGTTCGCGTTCATCCGAAGTCTCGACCGATTTCGGCGTGAATTGCGCTGTGCTGGCGACGAAAGTCACCGTTGCGGGGATGACGTATTCGGGGATCGGATCGAGGATCAGCCGTGCTTGCGCCCCGATCGACAGCCGCCCGGCATCGGCCGCGGGCAGAAAGATCGTCATGTAGATATCGGTCAGATCGGCGAGCGTTACGACAGTGCCACCCGCGGCGACGATCTCGCCGCTCTTGATCAGGATATATTGCACGCGCCCGTCATGGGGCGCCTTGAGCTCCATGTCGGACTGGACGCTCTTGAGTTGCTCGACCGAGGCATTCGCAGCTGCGATCGTTGCGCTGGCGAGATCGATGCCCGCAGCAGCCGAGGCGACCGCGGCCTGCGCGGTGGTCAGGGAGTTGCGCACGGTATCGAGCTGCTCCTGTGTCGCGTGGCCGTTCGCGGCCAGCTTCGCCGTGCGGTCGAATTCGCTCTGGACATACTGCTCTTCGGAGAGGCGCTGCCTCGACAGGGCCTCTGCCTGGATCTTCTGTTGTTGGGCCTGAAGCACGGCGGCCTCGGCGGCGCGGAGCTGGGCGTCGATCTCCGCGGAATCCATCCGGGCGACCGTCTCTCCCGCCTTCACCCAATTCCCTTCAGAGACGAGAACTTCGGAAATCCGGCCCGCCATCTTGGCGGAAACATCGATACGCTCGGCCTCGATGCGCCCGTTGCTCATCGCAAAGCCTGCGGGCAGGGCAGGGGTCTTCGTTTCCATCCAGTAGTAATATCCGCCCCCTGCGATCACCAGTATGGCCGCGAGGATGAGATATACAGGTTTCCATCGCATGGGGTCGGTCTCCAGTTCTCGCGGGGCGCAACCGGGCGAAGGGTCGCCGGGCGGTCATCCTGCAGGGCAGCGCTTTTCTGCGCTGCGGCGAAGCATATGCCTTTGGCATAGCAGTAGCGAGTTATTGAAGTCAACGAGAGCGAGACGGCATAACGGCCATGCGCAGGCGTCACGATCGTCCAAGCTTGCCGGACCGTTTCTGATACACCGCTATATCTTTGCAGTGCAAAGCGGGTGAATGCGGATTTTCGCCTTTGCGGTTCCCGGTTTTCGACCTTTTGCTATAGTCGGCACTTCGCAAAAAATACAATAAATCCCTCACACATCACAAAAACCTGTTGATCGAAGTCAAAGTGCGAAGCAAGCTTGTGAACGATATGGTTCACTTTGGGGCACGGAAGAGATTGCCCCGGCATAAGGAGATGACACATGAACAAAACGATCGCGAACAAGGCAGTGCTGGCGCTGTTCGTATCCTTCGCGCTGGGCGCGCTGGCGGCATGCGACCAGACGCAAGAGGCTGCGGCGGTTGCTGGTGCGGACAACGTTCCCAACATGACTGCCCATATCGAAAACCCGATGTAAGGGCCTCCGCGTCCTGGAACCAGAATTGGCCTCGTTCTCTTGCGCCCGTTGACATCTCTCGCCGGTTCTAGTGCAAGGCGCAATTGGGTGCGTGTCCGGGGCATGGCGCGGCGCGGGGCTTTTTAGATCAACTGCAAGCTTCTCATTTTGTGTGATTTTGTCTGACCGTTTTTTCAGGTCCGCTTTCCATACTGAGGACACCATCAAGTGAACCCGCGTGCCGGGTATGCCATGTCCAAGGAGAAGCGCAGATGAAGGACACAGAAGTTGAATGTGAGGTCACAGACAAGCGCAAGCGGCGCGAGATTCGGGCGACGGATGCCGAATGGGCCGGGATCAAGAACTCAGCTTCGGCGGCTGATCTCTCAATCTCCGACTATGTCTGTCGATGCGCTCTCGCGGTAGACAACTCCCCGCGCGGCAAGCCGTCGCCTGCAATCATAATCAGGATCGAATGGGCGCTCTGTGAGCTCAACGATATCCTTCGCGGCATTGCGCGGGAATTGGTCTCGACGGGCAAGATTGCACCGAAGGCTCTGAATGTTCTCATACAATGCGAAGGCATGCTGATCAAAATTGAAAGCGCGCTGCACAAAGGCGGGCCGTCGCGATGATCATCGGTTGGACGACATTCAAGGGGCACAGCCTCGGCGACTATCAGCGGCTGGTCAATTATTTCGCCGCAGAAACGGCCGAAAAGCGGGTGAACACCTCGTTCATTTTGGTGCGGCGGCATCCGTCACCGGAGCTGCTGCGCGGCACTCCTGCGCAGGTCTTGACCACGCTTGAGGCCCTGGACCATAAGCACCGCCTCTCGGCCTTCACGCTTACATTCTCGGAGACCGATATCTCGGTCCAGGCGTTCAATGCGGGCGATCCGGATGTGCGCGACACGGTGCGGCGCATTGTCGATCTGGCCCTGGAGGTCGCGTTTCCCGCTGTGCCCTACAACCGCCGGCCCGCAGCTCTTGTAACGACGCATACGCATGCAGGAAGGCTCGAGTTGAACTTCGCGCTCCCGCGATGCGTGATCCGCGCGGATGGCCGGGTGCGTGCGCACAATCCTTCCCCACCGGGCGAGCGCGCGCATGACCTTTGGTGGGCTTTCGTCGACACCGTCAACGCGCATTTCGGCTTCGATGACCCCGGGAATCTGGATCATGCCCGGCTCATCAAGCTGCCGAATGACATCGTCAAGCAGCTTGCTGAAGCGCGGCGAAACCTGCGGAGTTCTCCCTACGAAGTTCTGGAAGGGTTCATCCCCGCAGTCATCAACGAAGCGTCGAGCATTCTCGCCGAGCGCGGGGCTCTGACCCGCCAGGATTTGAAAAAGGCGATCATGCCAGTCGTAAAAAACATCGGCCTGACGTTCAAGGAAAGCTCGGACTTCGGAACAACCTTTGTCTTTCGCTCCGAGGGGATTGAACGGCCGGTGACCTTTCGGGGCCCGCTGATGAGCGCGGAATGCGATGAAACCGTCTCACGCTGGCCGAGCTGGAACGAAGAACGCCAGAAGATATTGAGAGCCGCCCCTGAGAGGCTCGCCTCGCGCTGGCTCGAGATGGCAGACGATGTTTCCAAGCGGCACAAATTCGCGAAGCCCGACAGCTTCGAAGGGCTATCTGAATTTCTCGCGCCCGCGCCCAAGCCAGCGTCCCGCGCTTTTCGTCAGAAGGACAGGGGGCTACGGCCGATGGCCGGCCTCCTCCATCGTCTTGTAACCGGGTGTCTGATGGGCGGGCTCGTCGCGCGTCTCGTCACCGCACTGCCCGAGAACATCTTTACTAAACCCCGCAAAAAATTGGAGGCCCTCAATGGCCGATACACAAAGCAACTCGAACCAAGTGAAACGTCAGGACATCCTGGATCTGATCGAGTCGAACCGACGTATCGCGGAACTCATTCCAGATCTCCAGGCGCTCCTGGCAATCGAGAAGGAGCGCGGGGTGGTCGAGCGACTGGATCAGATGATCGAGGATCTCGGCGCGATCTCGCAGCAGCTCGTGAAAGCCGCGAGTATGATGGGCGACGCGATCGAAGCGTTTCGCAAGGAAGCGCAGAAACGCGAAAAGCGCGAGCAGGAGATCGTCGATCTGATGGCCCTCGTTCACGAACGCTTGCGGCGTTTGGGCTGAATGAACTGGACGCAAGTATCAAAGCGCTGCTCGAACGCCTCGGAGCGACTCAGGGACAAGGGGGCGGAAAGTTTGAAGACGCGCTGGAGCCGGCAGAGATCGGCGCGCCCGAGGAGAACGACGAAATTCTCCCCTACGGGCCGTGAACGCTTCGGGCGTCACAAGCTCAATAGACGATCGGCAACCTCTCGATCGCGTATTGCAGCAATTCGATTTCGCTTGTTACTCGTCCCTACGCTTGAGTAGGAACTCTTGTGCGGCAGTGTTTCAAGCCTACGAAATTAATCCTTTTAGTTGAACGCACGAATGCATCGTAGAGTTCGGCGGTTGCGCCCTCCCGCAACCAAATCTTCTAAAGCATATCAAACGCTTAGCCTCGCTCCCCGCGAGGCTCTTTGCGTTGCGATAAACACAGTGGAAGCAACAGAGCGCGCCAATGAAAAAGGCGGCCATGGGGCCGCCCTTTCCGATATCCGCAAAGCTTCGGCTCGGTTCACGAGGCCAGAAGCGCTTTCAGCTTGTCGTCGATGAACTTGACGTCGTCGGGGTTGGTGCCGGGGCCGCCGGCGAAATGGCCCCAGATCGACGGCACCGGCACGAATTCGGCGTTGGGCATGTTGGCGACCTCGATCTCGCTGTCTTCGGGCGGGAAATAGAGGTCGGTCTGGCCGGGCATGACATAGGCTTTCGCCTTGATCGCGCCGAGTGCCGCTTTGAAGTCGCCGTTATACAGCTCGTTCGCGCTGATATCGCCATTCTGCCAGGTCCAGGCCATCGTCAGCAGGTTGTTGGCGTCTTTCGGCAGGAAGAACCCTTCCCAGAACCCGATCAGGAAATCCTCGAGCGAGGCGTAGCCGAGGGACTTCAGGTCGAGCTCTTCTCGATAGAAGCTCTGTGAGAAGCCCCAGCCTGCGTAGACGCGGCCAACTGCGCGCAGGCCTTTTTCGGGCTTAGAGGTGTAGCGCCCGTTTTCCCACGCGGCGTCGGCCCGCAGCGCCGCCTTCACCCCTTCGAGGAAGACATAGTTGTGGCGTGAACATTTCGCCGACCCGCAGAACGGGGCGATCAGATCCATCATCTCGGGATACATCGCCCCCCAGTGGAAGGTCTGCAGCGCGCCCATCGACCAGCCTGTCACCATGCGGATCTTCTCGATGCCGAACTTCTCGGTCACCAGACGATGCTGCGCCTTGACGTTGTCATAGGCGGTCACGTTCGGGAAACGGTCCGCGTTATAGGGCTCCGGCGTGTTCGAGGGCGAGGTGGAGAGCCCGTTGCCGAACATGTTCGGAATGATGATGAAGTATTTCTCGGGGTCGAGCGCCATACCGGGCCCGATCAGCCATTCATTGTCGTAATGCTGCCCGGAATACCACGTCGGGTAGACGATCACGTTGTCCTTGGCCGCGTTCAGCTTTCCGAAGGTCTTGTAGGCGAGGCGGGCGTTGGGCACGGCTAGGCCGCATTGGAACTCGAAGGTGCCAAGCTCGAAGATTTCATAATCAAGGGTCATGGTTTTTCCTCATGTCAAACATGGTTTTTCCTCATGTCAAAATGGAGCGACGCCCTATCTCAGGCGACGCTCCGGAAGATCGTTGCGGATCAGGCAGTCGCGGTTTTCCCGCTCAGCGTGGAGATCAGGTAGTAAGCGACGCCGCCGACAAGTCCGGCCGAGATGGCGGTCGACAGATGGGGCAGATACCACTCGACGACGAAGGCCACCGCGGAGCCACAGGCCCAGGCGATGAAGGCCGTGCCGCGCCAATCGCGGTCGATCTCGGAGTTCTTCCGCACGAGGAACTGATCCACGAGGATGATCGCGCCGATCGGCGGCACGAGGATCCCCAGCAGCGACAGCCACTGGATGAAGAAGGCCCAGACATTGGTAGCCGCGATCACGATGCCGATGGCACCGAGGATCACCGCGAAAAGACGCATGTGGCTGCGCAGGATGCGCGACCAGCCGGTGGCGGCGTTATAGAGGCAGTGGGCACAGACCGAGCCAAGGTTCACGTAGAGGAACAGGAAGGCGAGGACGCTCAGCCAAGTCATCTGCATGTTGTTCATGTAGCCGAACATGTTGTCGGTGCCGAAGGGGTTGGCATCCGGAACGGCCAGGGCTGCGGTCATGATGCCGCCGACCAGCATCGCGGCGAGGTTGGCGAAGGGGAAGGCGCTGAAGGTCGCGACCCAGGAGCTTTTCGTGTCCTTGGCCCAGCGGTTGAAGTCGGCGCTCACGGTGCCGGCGTCGATGAAGAGCGCGATGACCACGGTCAGGCCGACGCCCATCGACATCGTCGCGACGCCATTATTGCCCGGGTAGGACATGATCGCGTCCCAGCTGGTCGTCGAAGCCGCGTCGCCGACGACGAAGAGACCCAGAATGACGAAGAGCGGCACCGAGATCATGCCGATCAGGTGCAGGCCTTTCACGCCCACGAAGGTGACGCCGATGTAGAGCGCACCGGCGATGAGCGTCATGACGACGTAGTTCAGGTCATAGGTGGAACTGACGAGCGCGCCGGTGATCCCGGTTTGCACCGCGTACCAGCCGAGTAGAAGCGTCGAGAGCAGGCCGGAGGCGAAGACATAGCCCTTCCGGCCGAAGACGATGCTGGCGAGCAGGGCGAAGTTCATCCCTTTCGTCGCGCCGAGCTGACCGAGCAGACCGACATAGACCAGCATGATCAGGTTGCCGATGATCATCGCCGTCAGTGCCGAGCTGAACCCCATGCCGAGCACGAGGATCGAGCCGGTCATCGCGCCGGTGATGATCATCGGGAAACCCATCCAGACCATCGTGACGGAGAACATGCTCCGCCGGGCTTTTGCCGGAACCGGTTCATGTTCGTATTCATCGCCGAGCGCGTGATCGATCTCTTCTTCGATATGTTCGAGCGCTTCTGGCTCTAGATGCTTTTCCGTCGTGGTCATGATGTTCCTCGTTGTTGGACTGTTTCTGATGTTCTTGTTTTTGCAGGCATGCGAAGGCCGGGCGCTTGCCGTGGGCAAACGCTGACGAAAGTCTCGCCGGGGCGGAGTGGATAAGGGGTCGATCAGTTCGGCAGCTTGATCCTGCCGTCGTTTGTGACCGGTTATACTGATCTCAGAGTTTTTGGGCGCGTGCGCCGATCGGGTTAGGGCTCTGTGGTCTCTCCATTTGGGGCGGCAAATCGCCGGGCCGAAAACGCAAAAGCCCCTCACGAATCCATTCACATGGTTCGTAAGGGGCTTTCATTGCCAGATGCGGCGCTCTTCGTTGAACGCTACGTCAACACGATGGCGTGATTCGTTTCAATATGCAAATGTTTTGATGTAACGATGTAAGGCGCTGAAAATAATGCGAAAAAAATTTCATCGCATGATTTCAGATGCGTTTTGCAATGCGTCGAGCTTGCCGCCACGTCAGTCATTTGCTATTCGATTCGTATGTGACCGTTCCCCCGGACTCCGCATTCGCGGGAGTTCTCGTTGAAAGATATGGAACCGTATTAATGGCTTTTGACAACGAGCCGGTCGCAGTTGGCCTCCTTTTTTCCCAAACCGGTGTAACGTCGGTGATCGAGCGCACGCAGCGTCAGGCTGCACTGCTGGCGATCGAAGAAATCAACAATGCAGGCGGTATCGATGGTCGTGAACTTCTGATCGAAGACAGCGACCCGGCTTCCGATCCGTTGCGCTTCAAGAGCGAGGCGGAGCGCCTCATCGATGTCGGCGCAAAGACCATCTTCGGCTGCTACATGTCCTCCGCGCGCAAGGCCGTTTTGCCTGTGGTCGAGCAACGCCGCGCGCTGCTGTTCTACCCCACGCTCTACGAAGGTTTCGAGTTTTCGAGCAGCTGCGTCTATTCGGGCGCTGCCCCGAACCAGAACTCGCGTTGGCTGGCGGATTATCTCACCCAGACTTATGGCGACCGGTTTGTCTTCGTCGGGTCGAACTACGTTTTCCCCTATGAATCCAATCGGATCATGCGGGATCTGCTGATGCATCGCGGGGCGAAGGTCGTCGACGAAATCTACATCCCCCTGCGCCATAACGAGGAATATATCGAGCGGGCGATCTCGCGCATCAAGGCTGCGGGGCCTGCGGTCGTGTTCTCGACGGTCGTGGGCGAAGGGTCGGTCCGCTTCTACCAAGCCTACGACCGCGCGGGCTTCGATCGCAGCAAACAGCCCATCGCAAGCCTGACCTCGGGCGAGCCCGAACTGCTCGCGGTCGGCAAGGATGCCTCGATCGGCAACGTGACGGCCGCGCCCTATTTCAGCGTGCTCGATACCGAGGCGAACCGTCGCTTCGTCACCGCTTATGCGCGCCGGTTCGGGCCGGATCAGCCGATTTCGGCGGGGACGGAAGCCGCCTATTTCCAAGTCTATCTCTTCGCGGAAGCCGTGCGCCGGTCCGGGGCGACCGATCGCGATAGCGTCTTGCGCACCTTGCCGAATTTCAGCTTCGAGGCGCCGCAGGGCCCCGTGCAGGTCGAAGGGGACACCCATCACACGAGCCTCTGGCCCCGGGTTGCCGTCGTCGGCGAAAGCGGGGCTTTCGAGATCGTGCGCGAAGCGCAGGCACCGGTGCGGCCCGACCCTTATCTCGTTGAATATGATGAAGACTTGCAGATGACGTCTCCGCAATTCGGAGCCGGAGGGGGCGGAAGCTGATGCCCCGGCTGCGTCTCAAGGATTTGCGCGACCTCTCGGTCATCGTCGTCCACCCGCCGGACGCAGATGGCAAGGCGCTCATGGATCAGCTCAAACGCATCGGCTGCCGCGCGGAACTGATGTGGCCCCCCGCCAAGGCGCTGCCGAGCGGGACGGATGTCGTTTTCGCAGGCGTCTTCTTCGAGAGCCAGAGTGCCCTGAGCAGCATGCTGCGGAAGTCCGAGAAACCCGGTCCGACGGTGATCGGCATCGTGAATTACGAGAACCCGGCGATGATCGAACTGGTGCTCGACATCAACGCATTCGCGGTGATTTCGAAGCCGGTCCGGACTTTCGGTATGCTGACAAATCTTGTCGTCGCACGCTCCAATTGGATGCAGGCGGCGGATTTCCACGACAAGATCGGCAAGCTCGAAAAGAAGATTTCCGGTCAGAAGAAGATCTCGAAGGCGAAGTCTATCCTCATGGAAATGCACAAGATTTCCGAGAGGGAAGCCTATGGCACCATTCGTGCGCAGGCGATGGGTAAGCGGATTTCCGTAGAGGAAATGGCGGTCGCGATCATCAACGCAAACGAATTGTTGTCATCAAGACCGGATGATGTATAGTCGAATCAGATCGATGGCCAATGATGTCCATCGGTTCGGCACAGAAAGCCCGCTGAAGACACTGTAGTGTCTTCGCGGGCTTTTTTGGTTTTCAGGATGGTGCAAAGGCCGCGCCATCGCTGCGGGCGTACCAGAGCGCACGCAACCCCGCCCTCGTGGCGGCGCTGAATGGCAACGATGCCAATCGCTCCGAACACCCGGAGCCCCCTTCGCCAAAATGATCCGGACCCCCGCGGCCCGGTCACGGCACCTCACACAATCGGTCACATACCAAACGCTCGTGCACGGGAGTCCTCCCTGCGCATTCACGGCCTGAAAAATCAAAACAAAACCTCAACACGGGAGACAGAAATGAAAACGAACCGGAGAAACTTCCTAAAACACACGACCGCTTTCGGCGCCGCAGCCGCGCTCGGCCCGTCGATGATCGCGAGCCCTGCCCGCGCCTCGGGTGAAATTGAAGTGGGTGTCCTGTTCTCGCTTACCGGCGGCCTTTCGATCATCGAGAAATCGCTCGCCGACGCCACGATGATGGCGATCGACGAGATCAACGCCGCAGGCGGCGTGAACGGGATGATGATCAAGCCAATCCTCGAAGACGGCGCATCCGATCCGAAGACCTATAACGAGAAGGCCTCGAAGCTGGTGATCCGCGATCGCCTGCAGACCGTGTTCGGCTCCTACACCTCGGCGAGCCGCAAGGCCGTTCTGCCGGTCTTCGAGAAGCGCAACAGCCTCTACTTCTACCCGACCTATTACGAAGGCTTCGAGTGCTCCAAGAACGTGGTCTACACGGGCGCGGTGCCGAACCAGCAGCTGTCGAACTTCATCCCGTGGATCACCAACACGCTAGGCAAGAAGAAGTTCTTCATCGTCGGCTCGAACTACATTTACCCGCGCGAGATGGCGAAAGTGTCGAAGATCCTCATCGAGCAGAATGGCGGCGAGTGGGTCGCGGACGAATATCTCGAGCTCGGCCATTCCGAATGGGGCGCGATGGTCTCCAAGATCAAGGAAAGCGGCTGCGACGTGGTTCTGTCGAATGTCGTGGGCGACTCGGTCGTGGCCTTCTACCGCGAGTTCAAGAACCAGGGCCTCACCCACGACAAACTGCCGATCTGCGCGACCGTCACCTCGGAAATCGAGATCGCCGCGATGGGTCCGGAATTCGCCGAAGGCAGCTACACCTCCTTCCCGTATTTCCAGGCCATCGACACCGATCGCAACCGCGATTTCATCGAGCGCTACCGCAAATATGTCAACGATCCCAAAGCTGTGACGCACCACGCGCTCGAGAGCAGCTACTTCCAGGTCTATCTTTGGAAGCAGGCGGTCGAGAAGGCTGGCGACATCTCGGCAGATGCGGTGCGCGAAGGCATCAAGGGTCAGGTCTTCGAGGCCCCGAACGGCACCGTCACCGTCGATCCGGAAAACCTGCACACCTATCTCACGCCGCGCATCGCGCAGTGGGGCGCCGATGGTCAGGGCACGATCGTCAACGCCTATGACGCGCCGACCAAGCCGCTGCCCTACGTCGCTTACGGCGAGACGGCAGAGAACCTGTTCTGCACCGGCGCCGGTCTCGACACCACCAAGCTGTGACGCAAACCGGGCACCGGGCTGATGTCCGGTGCCCATCCGAGCGAGGCGGAATTCCCTATGTCTGACATCATCTTCATCGGCCTGTCCCTGTCTTCGATCCTGCTGCTGATCGCGCTTGGCCTGTCGATCACCTACGGCGCGATGGGCGTCATCAACATGGCGCATGGCGAGCTGGTCATGATCGGGGCCTATACGGCGGTGCTCGCCGGGCTCCATCTCGGGCTCAACCTGTTCTTCGCGCTGCCTCTGGCCTTCGTGACCTCCGGGCTCGTGGGACTCGTGATCGAGCGATTGGTGATCCGAAGGCTCTACGGACGGATCATCGACACGCTGCTCGCGACTTGGGGCGTGGCAATCCTGCTGCAACAGCTGATCCGCCTCGAATTCGGCCTGAGCTTCTTCGGCATCCATATCGACGGGCTCGGCCCGGGGCTTCAGAACATGACGGTCCCGGCCTTCCTCACCCAGCCGATCGACGTGGCGGGCATGACGATCCAGCCCTATCGCACATTCATCATCGTCGTGACGCTGATGCTCGCGGGGCTGACCTGGTGGCTGATGTATCGCACCCCGATGGGCGTGCAGGTGCGCGCGATCATGCGCAATCCCCAGATCGCGGCGGCCTGCGGCATCGACGTGCGCCGCGTCTCGGCGCTGACCTTCGCCTATGGCTCGGGCCTTGCCGGGATCGCCGGCGTGCTGCTCGCGGGCTTCAAAACGGTCATGCCCGAAATGGGCGCATCCGTCGTGGTCGATGGCTTCCTCGTCGTCGTCGTCGGAGGGGTCGGCAGCCTTCTCGGAACGATCCTCGCCGCGGGCATTCTCGGACAGATCAACGGCATCGTCGCCTTGGCGTCCAACGACATCATCGCCCGCGCCGTCGTCTTCGCGGTGGTCATCGCCCTGATCCTGTGGCGCCCGCGCGGCCTGTTCTCCTTCAAGTCGAGGTAAGCGATGTCCAGCGAAACGTCTTCCACACTTCCCAGCTCCACGAGCCGCCTTCAGCGTCATGCCGACTGGGCCGTCTATGCCCTCTTCATCGTGATGGTTCTCGGCGCACCCCTGGTGATCGACGATGTGTTCTGGCTCAACCGCATCGCCAAATATCTCGTCTTCGGCATGCTCGGCATCGCGATCGCGCTGTCCTGGGGCTACGCCGGGATCCTCAATCTGGGGCAGGGGCTCTTCTTCGGCCTCGGCGCCTATATGACGGCGATGTCGCTCAAGCTGATGAGCGCTACGAGCCTGCAGCAGGGCTCGGACAAACCGGTGCCGGACTTCATGCTCTGGAATGCAGAGCCTGGGGCCGTCACCGATCTGTGCTGCATCAACAAGGGCTCGTTCCTCTGGATCCCGTTCCAGTCGCAATGGTTCGGCATGGCGATGTCGATCGTGATCCCGCTGATCGTCGCCTTCGTGCTGTCCTCGTCGATCTTCCGGCTGCGCGTCTCGGGCGTCTATGTCGCGATCATCACGCTGGCGCTCGTGCTTCTGGTGCGGCTGCTGCTCATCGACGCGCAGCCGATCACCAACGGGTTCAACGGGCTGACCGATCTGGGCTGGCTGACCATCGGC
Organism: Thioclava sp. PTB-PU3-1; assembly: GCF_055666785.1. Classification (NCBI taxonomy): domain Bacteria; kingdom Pseudomonadati; phylum Pseudomonadota; class Alphaproteobacteria; order Rhodobacterales; family Paracoccaceae; genus Thioclava; species Thioclava sp. PTB-PU3-1. The sequence continues at coordinate 50,341 of NZ_JBVNVL010000005.1, forward strand.
GGGTTCGAATTCGACCCCTATATGGTCGAGACCTATTACGTGGTCGCCGTCTCGCTCACGGTGGTTTTGCTGTTGGGTCGCTGGCTTGTCTCGACACGGGCCGGGCTGATCCTGCAGTCGACGCGCGATGATCCGACCCGGGCGCGCTATCTCGGCTACGACGTCGCGGCCTATCAGATCTTCTTCTTCACGATCTCGGCCGGGATCGCGGGCTTCGCGGGGCTTCTCTATGTGGTCGCCGCCGAATTCGCCTCGCCGAGCTTCATGGATATCGGCTTCTCGATCTCGATGGTCGTCTGGGCCGCGGTGGGCGGGCGCAACTCGCTGCTCGGCGCCTGTATCGGGGCGATCCTGATCAACACGGTCGAGGCCACGGTCAGCGAGACCGAAATCTTCAAGGAAGCGTGGAAGCTGATCATCGGCGGGATCTTCGTCCTCGTCGTTCTCTACCTGCCGAACGGGCTTGCAGGCATCGCGCGCGATCTTCTGGGGCGGTTCGAACGCCGCCGGAAGGGCACGCCCGCAGAGACGGCCCCGAAAGCCGCGGAATAGGAGGGACGGACATGAATGAAGCACTCACGATAGACGGGCTGACGGTGGATTTCGGCGGGTTCAAGGCCGTGGACGGGTTCACCACCGTGGTTCAGAAAGGCGAGTTGCGGGTCATCCTAGGCCCCAACGGCGCCGGGAAGACCACGCTGATGGATCTCGTCAGCGGCAAAACCGCCTCCACCCAAGGCAGCGTCCATCTCTTTGGCGAGAACATCACCAACCGCCCCGAGCACATCATCGCGCGGCACGGGATCGGGCGGAAGTTCCAGATCCCGAGCGTCTTCCGCGATCTGACCGTGCGGCAGAACCTCGAAGTCGCGGCCTCGGGAGAGCCCGGCGTGTTCCGCAACCTTCGCCTGCACATGGTGGCGGAGGACCGGGCGCGGGTCGAGGACGTGATCGCGATGACGCGGCTCGAGCCGGTGCTCGATACGGTCGCGGGCGAGTTGTCCCACGGCCAGATGCAATGGCTGGAACTGGGGATGCTGATCACGCAGCAGGCGAAGGTGATCCTTCTCGATGAACCCACCGCGGGCATGACCCATGCGGAGACCTTCCGCACCGCCGAAATCATCAACGAAATGAAGGGCAGCCACACGATCCTCGTGGTCGAGCATGACATGGCTTTCGTGCGCAAGATCGCCGAGCGGATCACGGTCATGCACATGGGCAAGCTGCTCGCGGAGGGGCCGATGGAAAAGATCGAGACCGATCCAAAGGTGCGCGAAGCCTATCTCGGTTCGGGAGGGATTCACTGATGCTTTCTCTGAGCAACCTCGACAGCTTCTACGGTCGCAGCCAGGCGTTGCACGACGTCTCGATGAGCGCGCCGAGCGGCACGATCCTCGCCGTTCTGGGCCGCAACGGCGTGGGCAAGACCACGCTTCTGCGCTCCATCCTCGGGCTGACCGACCGCCAGAGCGGCGACGTCGTGCTCGACGGGCAGAACATCTCCGCCGACGCCACCTACCGACGCGCGCGGGCGGGGATCGCCTATGTGCCGCAGGGCCGGATGATCATCCCCGATTTCACGATCCGCGAGAACATCCTGATGGGCGGCTTCGCGGCCCAGGGTCCGCGCGCCATTCCCGAAATCGTCCCGAAGATCTTCCCCTATCTGATGGAAAATCTCGACCGGCCCGGCGGCGTGCTTTCGGGCGGTCAGCAACAGCAGCTTGCGATCGCCCGCGCGCTCGCAAGCGGCCCCAAGGTCCTCCTGATGGACGAGCCGACCGAGGGCATCCAGCCCAATATCGTCGAGCAGATCGAGGACATCATCATCCGCCTCAATGCCGAACTCGGACTGACGATCCTCCTTGTCGAGCAAAACGTGAAATTCGCGCGCCGTGCCGCGCAGAACTTCACGATGCTCGAGAACGGTCGCGTCGTGGCCGATGGCGCGATCGCGGATCTCACCGAGGAAACGGTCACCAAGCACATGGCGATCTGACCCCATAAACCCGCCTTCCCGGATCAACCGGAAAGGCATTCGACAACTCCACCAACAGCAGAGGTAACAACATGTATCATGGAGATATTTCGAGCAGCGCCGATACCGTGGGCGTCGCCGTCGTCAACTACAAGATGCCGCGTCTTCACACGAAGGCCGAGGTTCTCGAGAACTGCCACAAGATCGCCGACATGGTGAAAGGCATGAAGAAGGGCCTGCCGGGCATGGATCTGGTGATCTTCCCCGAATACTCGACCCACGGCATCATGTATGACGAGACCGAGATGTACGAGACCGCCTCGTCGGTGCCGGGCGAAGAGACCGAAATCTTCGCCGCCGCCTGCCGCGAGGCCAATGTCTGGGGCGTGTTCTCGCTGACCGGCGAGCGCCACGAAGAGCACCCGAAGAAAGCGCCCTACAACACGCTCATCTTGATGAACAACGAGGGCGAGATCGTTCAGAAATACCGCAAGATCATGCCCTGGGTTCCGATCGAAGGCTGGTATCCGGGCAACTGCACCTATGTCTCGGAAGGCCCGAAGGGCATGAAGATGAGCCTGATCATCTGTGATGACGGCAACTATCCCGAGATCTGGCGCGACTGCGCGATGAAGGGCGCCGAGCTGATCATCCGCTGCCAGGGCTACATGTATCCGGCCAAGGACCAGCAGGTGATCATGGCCAAGGCGATGGCCTGGGCGAACAACTCCTATGTCGCGGTCGCCAATGCGGCGGGCTTCGACGGCGTCTATTCCTATTTCGGCCACTCGGCCATCGTCGGCTTCGACGGGCGCACGCTGGGCGAATGCGGCGAAGAGGAATACGGCATCCAATACGGCCAACTCTCGGTCTCGGCGATCCGCGATGCGCGCAAGAACATGCAGAGCCAGAACCACCTCTTCAAGCTCGTGCACCGTGGCTATACCGGCATGATCAACTCGGGTGACGACACCAACGGTCTCGCCGAGTGCCCCTACGACTTCTACACCAAATGGGCGGAAGATCCGGAAGGCACGCGCGAGATGGTCGAGGCGATGACCCGCTCGACCGTCGGCACCGAGGAATGCCCGATCGACGGTATCCCCAACGAAAAGTCCGACCCCACTCACCGGTGAGGCAGGCGAGCAGGGCCGGCGGAGACATCCGCCGGCCAATCAAACGCGAGGATCTTCTATGACGATCGATCAGTACCGGCTTGACGAAGAGCCGACCTACCACCCGAGCGGCGACGAGGTGGCCTTCTACGAATCCGCCTATGCGGCGCGGTTGCCGGTGATGCTCAAGGGGCCGACCGGCTGCGGCAAGACCCGCTTTGTCGAGCATATGGCCTGGCGTCTGGGCAAGCCGCTCATCACGGTGTCTTGCCACGAGGACATGACCGCTTCGGATCTTGTCGGGCGCTTCCTGCTCGGCCCCGAGGGCACGCATTGGCAGGACGGGCCGCTCACGATGGCGGTGCGTCACGGGGCGATCTGCTATCTCGACGAGGTGGTCGAGGCGCGTCAGGACACGACGGTGGTGATCCATTCGCTGACCGATGATCGCCGGATATTGCCGCTCGAGAAAAAGGGCGAACTGGTCCATGCGCATCCCGATTTCCAGCTCGTGATCTCCTACAATCCCGGCTACCAGAGCGTTCTCAAAGACCTCAAGGAATCCACGAAGCAACGCTTCAGCGCGGTCGATTTCACCTATCCGATGGCCTCGGTCGAGGCTTCCATCGTGGCGTCCGAGGCGGATATCGCTGCCGACATCGCCGACAAGCTGGTGAAGATCGCCGAGAAGTCGCGGCATCTGCGCGGGCAGGGGCTCGAGGAAGGGGCCTCCACGCGGATGCTCATCCATGCCGGTCGCCTTATCAAGACGGGCATGACGCTGACCGACGCCTGCAAACATGCGATCATCGTTCCCATCACGGATGACCCGGACATGCGCGGCGCGCTCGATGCGGTCGTCGATGCCTGTGCCTGACAGCATGAATGTCGAAGCCACCCCTGACCTGCCGGGCGCGATCCGCAGCGCCTTCTCGGCGCCCGAGATAGCCGACTGGCTGCGGGCGCGCGAACGGCTGCGGGGCGCGGGATACGGGCGGACGGTCCCCCGCGCCTATGAGCGCAGTTCGCTGGCTCTTGCGCCGAAACTCGGGGCGGCGCCGACGATCGCCTTGGCAAAGCTCGTGTCCCATGTCGCGATCCGGGTCTCGCCCCGCGCGGCGGAGCGCGTCTGCACTACGGCGGACACGGTCGCGCAGAGATACGAGCCGCAGGAATTTACCGCGTGGCTCGCGCTGATGACGCGGATTACCACGCAAGCGCCGGAATCCGTCTACCCCTTTCTGGACAATATGGAGCGGCTCGTCGGGCGGCTCTCCGAACAGGCGCTCGAGGACTGGGTCGCGACCGGATTGCGTCTGGCGGGGCGCGATGCCGACAAGCGAAACGCCTATTTCTCCTTGCAGACCGCCGAGGCGCAGCGCGCGCTCGAACACGAAAGCGGCGAGCGGAGCTTCTACGATCACGAGCGCCGGTTGCGGGCCTATCTCACGGCGATTTCCGGCACGACCCCGCCGCTGCGTGTCGCGCCCACGGGCATGGGAGAGAAAGCCGCGCGGCGGGTGTCCTTCGCGAGCAATGTCATTCTCGTGCCGCCCAGTTTGCCCGGCTATCGCGGCGAGACGGAGCCCCTGTTTCGCGCCGCGCTCGCCCATATCGGGGCGCATATCAACTTCACCAAAACCCGCTTTGATATCGGGCAGCTCAAGCCGCTGCAGATGGCGGTCGTGTCCCTGATCGAGGATGCGCGGGTCGAGGAACTGGCGGCGCAGGAAATGCCCGGATTGCGCAGGCTCTGGCAAGGTTTTCACGTCGCCCAACCCGGCGGTCTTCCGACCGCGCCCAGCCTGTTCGCGCGGCTGGCGCGGGCACTGATCGATCCTGAGTTCGACGACCCCGACGGATGGGTTCAAAAAGGCCGCCGGATGTTCATGGAGGCGCGCGAGCGCTGGGACGATCCGGCGATCAGCCGCGAGATCGGCAACCTGCTGGGCAACGATCTCGGGCAGCTTCGCGTGCAGTTCAATGCGAAGGATTACGTGGTTCAGCCCGCCTATCGCGACGACAATCTCGGGCTCTGGGCTCTCGACGAACCACCCCCGGAAGAGGCGCAGACCCTGGAGGTTCAGGTCGACACCGTGCAACTGCGTCGCTCCGAGCCGACCCCGGGCGCGGGCAAGCAATCGCAACAGCAGGAGCAGACCGAAAGCGACAGGGTCGAGAAAGTCGCCCCCGTCACCGAGGCGGCCGAAGAGGGGCGGGCGGTCGCCTCCTATCCCGAATACGACTACGAGATCGGCCGGGAACGCGCGAACTGGACGGTGGTCAAGGAATACCCCGCGACGCCGGGAAATCGCCGCTTCTGGCAGGAGTTGCAGGACGCGCAGGGGCCGCTTCTGTCGCGCATCACCGGCCTCGTGCGCTCGGCGCAGATCGGGCGCGCGCGCCGGGAGAAGCGGCAGGCGGAGGGAGAAGTTCTCGATCTCGACGCCTGTATCGAGGCGGCGACGGCTCTGCGTGCTGGCGAGTTTCCCGATCATCGCCTCTACGAGCGGCAGGCCCCGCCGACGCGCGATCTCGCGGTCAGCCTGCTCCTTGATATCTCGCAATCGACGGCCGATCTCGTCCCCGGAACACAGCACCGCATTCTGGACATGGAGCGCGATGCGACGGCGGTTCTCGCCCATGCGATGAACGAAATCGGCGACCCTTTCGCGATCAACGCCTTCTGCTCGGCCGGGCGCGAAGACGTGCGCGTCGTTGCGGTGAAACGGTTCTCGGACGCGTTGGATGAAGAGACGGGTTCGGCGCTGTCGGGCCTGAAGCCGGGCTATTCGACGCGGCTCGGGGCCGCCCTGCGCCATGCCGGGAAGGACCTCGCGCAGGTGCCGCGGCATCGTCGTCTGCTGCTGTTGATCACCGACGGGGAGCCCTCGGATATCGACTCGCCCGATCCCGACTATCTTGTCCGCGACGCGCAGCGCGCCGTTCGCAGCCTGAGCGCGCTGGGGATCGATGTCTTCTGCGTGGGGCTCGGGCCGCGAAACAAGGAGCAAGAGGCCGCGATTTTCGGGCGCAACGGGTTCATCCAGATCGACGAGCTGAGCACGCTGCCGGACAAGCTTTTGTCGCTCTATCTCCGGCTGACCCGGTAACGGGGCGCTGACCCCGGCGCTTCTGAGAGCATATGAAAAAGGCCCGCATCGCTGCGGGCCTTTTGCAAATCATACCATCACTTGCGCGGCTTCTTCGGACCGCCGGGCTTGGGCTTCCCGCCTTTGCCCGGATGCGGTCCTTTGCCGGGGCCTGCATATTTCGCGCGGGGCTTTTTGCCCTTCGGGGCGGCACCGCCTTCGGGCTTGGGCTTGCGCTTCTTCGGCGGGATGTCCGCGAGGGCTGCGAACACGGCCTCGTCGTCGGGGCTCCAGCCGCTGGTCTTCGCGCTCTCCTCCGGGGCGTCGTCGCGCGGTGCCTTGGGCGGGCCTTTGCGATGGGGCGCCTTGGCCGGACGCTCGCCACGGTCGCCGCGATCCGGTTTGCCATGCGGCTTGTCTGCGCGGCGTTTTTTCGGCGGCGGACCAAAATCGGGTTCGCCGTTCAGGGCACGAGCCTTGATCTCATCGGAGAGCTCGCCATCGGGACCAAGCGAGGCCGCGAATTTCGCGACGCTCTTCTCGGCGATCTCGACGAAGGTCTCGTCATCGCGCACGCGGATCGCACCGATCGAGGATTTGTCGAGATCGGCATGGCGGCGCAGCAAGGGCAGCAGCCAGCGCGGCTCGGCCCGGTCATTGCGCCCGACCGAGAGCGTGAACCAACGGCTCGGGCCGAATTCCTGACGTTCCGATTGCCCCTTGGTGTCCGGCGGCAGAAGGTCTTCGGGCGGGGCGTTGCGCGATTGCTGCAGCCGCAGGAAGGCGGCGGCGACAGCCTCGGCCCCGTGCCGGTCGAGCAGCTTGCGCGCAAACGCCGCCTGATCCTCGCTGACCGGCTCGCGCCAATCGGGATCGGTCAGCAGACGCTCTTCATCGCGCGCGATGATCGACTCGGCAGACGGCGGGACGCTCCATTCGGCGTTGATCTTCGCGAATTTCAGCAGACGTTCGGCACGTTTGACCATGCGCGGCGGCACGATCAGCGCGGACATGCCCTTGCGCCCGGCACGGCCCGTCCGGCCCGACCGGTGCAGCAGGCTTTCGGGGTTCTGCGGCAGATCGGCATGGATCACGAGGCTCAGGTTCGGCAGGTCGATCCCGCGCGCGGCCACATCGGTCGCCACGCAGACGCGCGCGCGCCCGTCGCGCATCGCCTGCAGCGCGTGGCTGCGTTCGGCCTGCGACAGCTCGCCCGACAGCGTCACGACCGAGAGGCCGCGATTGCCGAGACGTGCGCTGAGATGGTTCACCGCGGCACGGGTGTTGGCGAAAACGATGGCGCTTTCGTCATGGTGGAAGCGCAGCAGGTTGAAGATCGCATGATCGCTATCCGAGGCCGCAACCTTCAGCGCCTTGTAGGCGATGTCGGAGTGCTGCTGCGCGGTGTTGATCGTCGAAATGCGCTGCGCGTCGTTTTGGAACTGCTCGGCCAGCTTCGCGATCATCGGCGACACGGTGGCCGAGAACAGCAGCGTGCGCCGCTCTTCCGTGGCGGAGCCGAGGATGAATTCGAGGTCTTCGCGGAAGCCCAGATCGAGCATCTCATCGGCCTCGTCGAGCACGACGGCGCGAATATCGCTGAGATCGAGCGCGCCGCGGCGGATATGGTCGCTCAGGCGACCGGGCGTGCCGACCACGATATGCGTGCCGCGTTCGAGGGCGCGGCGTTCCTGGCGCGGATCCATGCCGCCGACGCAGGAGCTGACGATGGCGCCGGTCTTGGCGTAGAGCCAGCGCAATTCCTGCATGACCTGAAAGGCGAGTTCCCGCGTGGGGGCCACGACGAGTGCAAGCGGCGTGCCAGCCGGGCCGAAGCTTTCGGCCTCGCCCAGGAGGGTCGGCGCGATCGCGAGACCGAAGCCGACCGTTTTACCCGAGCCGGTCTGGGCAGAGACCAGCAGGTCCTTGCCCTCCAGCGCGGGATCGGTCACCGCGTCCTGCACGGGAGTGAGAGTGTCGTAGCCGCGCTCGGCGAGCGCTGCGGAAAGGGAGGGGATCATCGGAAAGTCGTCCAAGCAATGACGTAAGGGACGGGCGGCTCTGCTCTGGCAGCCCGTGCGGAAGGCGCCTGCATAACGGTCCCTGCGGCAAATGTATATTGCCTATTTGGGGAATCCGCCCGCTATGGGCAATAATTCTTGGTCAGGCGAGGACTTGCAGCACCACCGCGGAGCCGTAGATCGCGACCAGCAGGAGGCTCTCGATCCCGATCCGCGCTGGCCCGTCCTTTTGGCGCAGGATCAACCCGCCGAGCAGCACGCCCGTCATCATCAGCCCTGTCGCCAGCCAGTAGAGGTCCGACATCGAGACCGCGTGATACAGCGAGCCGTCGCGATAGGCCCCGTCCGAGAAGACGAGGAACAGCGTGTCGAAAGTGTTGCCGCCAATGATTCCGCCGATCGCCAGTTGCAATGCACCGCGACGGACCGCCGTCAGCGTCGTCACCAGTTCGGGCAGCGAGGTCACGACAGCTGTCAGCAGCGCGCCCACCAGCGACGAACTGAGACTGAAGCGGGTGACGAATTCCTGCCCGGCTTGCGAAATGACCCATCCGCTGAGGCCCATGATGACCACGAGGCCCATGAAGACGATAATCGGCCCGCGCGGCGAGCGGTTCGCCTCCTCTTCGTCTTCGGGTTCGTCATGGCGCGTCTCGCGAGTCTCGACCGGTTTCCACATCGGCGTCTCCGACACCTGGGTCGCGAGTTTCGTGCCGCCGAGATAGGCGAGGAACAGCACCACCGAGGCCGGGCTGATCCCCCAGATCGCGAAGTCGGGCGCGGCGGTCGCGGCGAGCGGGATCGACAGCAGCACGATCAGCATCACCGCCTGAAAAAGGTTCGCGGGCTCTGCCGCGGAATGTTCGAGATTGGCGCGTCGGTGCAGCATGTCGGCGAGCGCCAGAAAGAAGGTCTGCGCGGCGATCCCGCCCACGGCATTGGAAAAGGCGAAGCTCGCATCGCCCTGTGCGGCGACCGAAACCGAGACGACGATCCCCGACAGCGACGTCGCAGCCCCCAGCACGATCCCGCCCGCCAGCGCTTCGCCCATCCGCGTGCGATCCGCGATTACATCGGCCAGCCCGGTCGCCTTGATGGAGGAGATAACGACGATCAGCCCGGCGAGGGTGAAGACGCCGAGCAGAAGCGGGGTCGAAAGTGAGGCGATCATGAAGGCTCCGGGGACACTGTTCGAAAGGCAACCGCGCTGCGCGCTCACGGTTCCGTTAAGAGGGCGACGGGTGGCGCCTCTGCAAAGGGCTGGGGGGAGTCGACATGCCCGAAAGAGACGTTAGTGTCGGCGCCAATCAGCGCGCGGGAGGACAAGCATGTTTATCGGATTGGATCTGGGCACATCGGGGCTGAAGGGGCTCTTGATCGACGAGGCGCAGCGCGTGGTTGCCGAGGCGACGCATCCGCTCAGCGTTTCGCGCCCCCACGAGGGCTGGTCGGAACAGGATCCTGCCGAATGGATCGCGGCGATGGAGGCGGTGCTCGGCGCGCTCGCGCAGCACGATCTGTCGGCGGTGCGCGGGATCGGGCTTTCGGGCCATATGCATGGCGCGACGCTGCTGGATGCGCAGGACGAGGTATTGCGGCCCTGCATCCTGTGGAACGACACCCGCGCCTATCGCGAGGCGGCGGCCCTCGATGCGGATCCGCAATTCCGCGAGATCAGCGGGAATATCGTCTTCCCCGGCTTTACTGCGCCGAAGCTCGTCTGGCTCGCCAAGCACGAGCCGGAGCGTTTCGCGAAAGTGGCGAAGGTGCTGCTGCCGAAGGATTACCTGCGGCTCTGGCTGACTGGAGAGCATGCTTCGGAGATGTCCGACGCCGCCGGGACGAGCTGGCTCGATACCGGCGCGCGCGACTGGTCGGATGCACTTCTGGCGGCGACCGGGATGCGGCGCGAGCAGATGCCGCGCCTCGTCGAGGGCTCGGACGTCTCCGGCACGCTGCGCCCGCAGATCGCGGCGCGCTTTGGTCTACCGGAGGGCGTCGTCGTGGCAGGCGGCGGGGGCGACAACGCGGCCTCGGGCGTGGGCGTCGGTGTGGTGGCGGCGGGGCAGGCCTTCGTCTCGCTCGGCACCTCGGGCGTCCTGTTCGCCGCCGATGACGGCTACCGCCCCGATGCGGCGAGCGCGGTCCACAGTTTCTGTCACGCCCTGCCGCAGACATGGCACCAGATGGGCGTGGTGCTGGCCGCGACCGACGCGCTGAACTGGTATGCGCGACTTCTGGAGAGCGACGCCAAGGAATTGACCGAAGGCCTCGGCCCGCTGCAGGCGCCGGGCAAGGCGCGGTTCCTGCCCTATCTCGGCGGCGAGCGCACGCCGCTCAACGATGCGGCGATCCGCGGCGCGTTCATCGGGCTGGAGCACGCGACCGATCGCGCCGCGACCACGCGGGCCGTGCTGGAAGGGGTGAGCTTCGCACTGCGCGATTGCCGCGATGCGCTGGCAGGAACTGGCACCCGGATCGAGACGCTGCTCGGCGTCGGGGGTGGGACGCGCTCGCGCTATTGGTGCGAGGCGATCGCGACCGCGCTCGACACGCCCGTAGCCCTGCCGGTGGCGGGCGATTACGGTGGCGCGTTCGGGGCGGCGAGGCTTGGGATGATGGCCGCGACGGACGGCGGGCTGGACATCGCGGCGCCGCCCGAGATCGCCGCGACGATCGAGCCAGTCTCCGCGTTGCGCGAGGCGTTCGACGAAGGGCACGAGCGCTACCGTCAGGCCGGCGCTGCGCTGCGGGGTTTGATCTGATCTACCTCGGGCCGCGCCGTGGCGATCGGCGCGGCGTCGCGGAGATCAGCTCGAGAATTGCAGACGGATCCGGTTCACATATTCCACGCCCGGTCGCAGGATCGCCGAGGGGAACTCGGGGTGATTGGGCGCATCGGGCCAGGCTTGCGGCTCCAGGCAGATCGCGTTGAAGCTGTCGCCGGACGGCGCGGTGTAGACCTGCAATCCGGGCTGGTTGCTCAGCATCGTCATGCTGCGTCCGGAGGCCGGATCGCTCAGCACCGCCACCTCGCGCATCCCGCCGGAGCCGACGCAGAAATTGTGATCGAAGCCCGCGGCATCGGGCCCCAGCGCCGGGGCCGGTTCGCGGAAATCGAAGCGTGTGCCAGCCACGTCGCGCGGCCCGCCTACGGGGAGTTTCTCGCCATCAACCTCGAGAACCTGTTTGGCATTGAGCTTCAGTCGGTGATCGGCGATCGAGCCGCCGCCCGCGAGATTGAAATACCCATGCGAGGTCAGAGACACCGGGCAAGCGCGATCACAGCACGCGCGGTAAGTGATGCTCAAAGTTTCTGGGTCCGATACCGCGAAGCTCACCTCCGCGACGAGATTTCCGGGGAAGCCCTGATCGCCATCCGGGCTTTCGAGCCGCAGTGTCGCCGCGTTGATCCAATGCGCGACAACGGTCCAGTCGCATTGGTCGAACCCCTCGCCACCGCCGTGAAGGCAGTTCCCGCCTTCGTTCGCATCTAGCTGGAACTGCTCGCTATCGAGCGTGAATTGCGCTCCGGCGATGCGGTTGGCATAGCGCCCGATCGTCGCCCCGTGGAAATCGCGTGTCTTTTGTTTCGGGTCGGGGCCGATGAGAAGCTCGACCGGACCGTCGTCGCTGGGCAGCACAACGCTTGTCAGTCGCGCGCCCTTTGGATCGATGCGCACCAGCATCCCTGATGCAAGCCCGATCTCCAGTTCTGATTCGTGATCGAACATGCTGTGTCCTGTCCGTTTCTCGACGAGGCTAACCTAGCGTAACCCTCTCTTCACGTTATGACTTTAATCTCGATCAATACCCGAGGCGAGTTAGCTACATCGCCACTTTCAGCGCTTTGGGCGCGGGCCGCACATCCCGAGCCACATCATACCCAACGCAATTGTTCCTTAAAAGTTTCGTGATGAGCACGCGGAATCTTGTGTGCAGAGGTATTCATGCTCGATTTTGCGCGAAAATTCATTATATCTGGCAATAACGAAAGTTAACGCGCCTTTTGGTGCACAAGCGACAGGCGCTAGCGGGAGTACGCAAAATGCCACAAGCAGTAGATCTCTTCGTGATCGGCGGCGGGGTGAACGGCTGCGGGATCGCGCGCGACGCGGCCGGACGGGGCCTGCGGGTGCGTCTGGCCGAGATGGGCGATCTTGCGCAGGCGACCTCTTCGGCCTCCACCAAGCTGTTCCACGGCGGGCTGCGCTACCTCGAATATCTCGAGATCAAACTGGTCCGCGAGGCGCTGTCCGAGCGCGAGGTGCTGATCCGCGCGATGCCGCATATCTCATGGCCGATGCGCTTCGTGCTGCCCTATAGCGCCGATATGCGTTTCGAGAGCGATACACCGGTCTCGAAAATGCTCTCTACCGTCATGCCGTGGATGAAGGGCAAGCGCCCGTCCTGGATGATCCGCTCGGGGCTGTTCCTCTATGACCATCTGGGCGGGCAGGGGCTGCTGCCGGGCACCAAGCGGCTCGACCTGCGCAACGCCCCGGAAGGCGCGCCGCTGAAGGACAGCTTCACCCATGCGTTCGAATATTCCGATGGCTGGGTGCAGGATGCCCGGCTCGTCGTGCTCAATGCTCGCGACGCCGAGGCGCATGGCGCCGACATTCGCGTGCAGACCAAGGTGGTCGAGGCGCATCGCGATGGCGGCCACTGGGTGATCGTGACCGAAGGCCCGAACGGGCGCGAAGAGCATATGGCCCGCGCCGTGGTCAATGCTGGCGGCCCGTGGGTCGAGCAGATCCTGAAAGGCACGATGGGCAGCGCCAGCCGCGAGCATATCCGCCTCGTGCGCGGCAGCCATATCGTGACGCGCAAGCTCTACAATCACGACAAATGCTACTTCTTCCAGGGTGCGGACGGGCGGATCATCTTCGCGATCCCCTATGAGCAGGACTTCACCCTGATCGGCACCACCGAGGCCGCCCATGAGGACTCGCCGCTCGCCGCCGAATGCACCGAGGCTGAGCGCGATTACCTGTGCGATTTTGCGTCCGAATATTTCAAGGAAGAGGTCACGCCCGACGACGTCGTCTGGACCTATTCCGGGGTGCGCCCGCTCTATGAAGACGGCGCGAGTTCGGCCACGGCGGCGACGCGCGAATATGTTCTTTCGCTCGATGCGCCGGCGGGCCAACCCGCGGCGCTGCACGTCTTTGGCGGAAAGATCACCACCTATCGCCGTTTGGCCGAGGATGCGCTCGCCAAGCTGCGCCCGCACCTCCCGGGCATGGGCGGGTCGTGGACGAAAGGCGCGCGCCTGCCGGGTGGCGATTTCGCCCCCGAAGAGGTCGGCGCCAAGATCGCCAAGCTCTCGCAGGATTATCCCTTCGTGGATCGTAAATGGGCCGAGCGGATGATCCGCCATTACGGCACCGAGTCTTGGGACATCTTCGGCGACGCCAAGGCGCTGGGCGATCTGGGCCGCGATTTCGGCGGCACGCTGACTGAGGCCGAGCTGCGCTGGCTCGTCGAGAAGGAGTGGGCACGCAAGGTCGAGGACGTGATCTGGCGGCGCACCAAGCTGGGCTTGCGGCTCGATGCCGATCAGGTCAACTCTGTCGCCGCGTGGCTGGAGGAGCACGCAGGCTGACGCGCGAAACGGGAGGACTTCATGACCTACATTCTGGCAATCGACCAAGGCACCACGTCGTCGCGCGCGATCGTCTTTGACGATGCGCTGCACCCCGTGGCGAGCGCGCAGGAGGAATTCACGCAGCACTTCCCGCGCTCGGGCTGGGTCGAGCATGATGCCGAGGAAATCTGGGAAAGCGTGCTGGCGACCGTGCGCGGGGCCATCGAAAAGGCCGGGATCAAGGCTTCCGATATCTCCGGCATAGGCATCACCAACCAGCGCGAGACGACGCTGGTCTGGGATCGCGAGAGCGGAAAGCCGATCCACAACGCCATCGTCTGGCAGGACCGCCGCACCGCCGAATTCTGCCGCGAGCTGCGCGAGGACGGGTTCGAAGAGACCGTCACCGCGCGCACCGGGCTGATCGTCGATCCGTATTTTTCGGCCACCAAACTGCGCTGGCTTCTGGAAAATGTCGACGGCGCGCGCGAGAAGGCCGAGGCGGGCAAGCTCGCGTTCGGGACCATCGACAGCTGGCTGATCTGGAAACTGACCGGCGGCAAATCGCATGTCACCGATGCGACCAATGCAGCGCGCACGATGCTCTACGATATCGCCAAGGGTCGCTGGTCGACGACCATCGCCGCCAAGCTCGGCGTGCCGATGGAGATGCTGCCCGAGGTCAAGGATTGCGCCGCTGAGTTCGGCGTCACGCACCCCGATCTCTTCGGTGCGGAAATCCCGATCCTTGGCGTTGCGGGCGATCAGCAGGCGGCGACCGTGGGGCAGGCCTGCTTTAAGCCCGGCATGCTGAAATCGACCTACGGGACCGGGTGCTTTGCGCTGCTCAATACCGGCGACCAGATGGTGCGGTCCGAGAACCGCCTGCTGACGACCATCGCCTATCAGCTCGACGGCAAGGTCACCTACGCGCTCGAAGGCTCGATCTTCGTCGCGGGGGCCGTGGTGCAATGGCTGCGCGACGGGCTGAAGATCATCGAGGCCGCCGATCAGACGCAGGCGCTGGCCGAGCAGTCCGACCCCGAGCAGGACGTGATCATCGTGCCCGCCTTCACCGGTCTTGGCGCGCCTTACTGGAACCCCGACTGCCGCGGCGCGGTCTTCGGCCTGACCCGCAGTTCCGGCCCGGCCGAATTCGCCCGCGCGGCGCTGGAATCGGTGGGTTTCCAGACCCGCGACCTCTTGGAGGCAATGCAGGCCGACTGGTCCGACGGTGCGCGCCCGACCCTGCGCGTCGATGGCGGCATGACGGCCTCGGACTGGGCGATGCAGTTCCTGTCGGACATCCTCGGCGCGCCTGTCGACCGGCCCGAAGTGTTGGAAACAACGGCGCTCGGCGCGGCATGGCTCGCGGGCTACAAGGCGGGGATTTATCCCGAGCCGGAAGAGTTCGCGAAGGGCTGGGCGCTCGATCGCAACTTCGCCCCCGAGATGGACGAGGCCAAACGCGAAGCCCGCTACGCCGAGTGGAAAAAAGCGGTCGAGGCTACGATCTCGATCACTCAGTAGCAGCCCGAGTGATCTTCGCCCCAGCCGGCGATATAGATCACAGACGGGGTGCGCCCGTAGCCGCAGACGAAGACATAGACGCCGAAGGGCTGCCCCGCGCGGACCATTTGCGTAAAACTTCCCCGCGTATCGCCGCCCGCCTCGACCATCGCGGGAATACGCGCCCGCGTGGCGCGATCCGCGAAGACAGGATCGGATTCGTCGCGCGCATCCCTTAGCCCGAAGCGATGATAATTCGCCCGATCCTGCTGCAAGGCCGCACCGAGAGATCTCAGGGCCACGCCCTTCGAATTCCGCATATCCTGTGGGCCGATGTAGGCGGAGTAGGCCGCAATCTGGGTCCAGTCCTGTGCGGCTGACAGGCCGGGCAATCCAATGAGCGGCAGGGGGATGATGGCGATAAGACGAAGTAATTGGCGCATGGGAGGGCCTCCGGGCAGAGCGGAAAGGGCAGGGTACGCAATGTCTTGATGCCCGAAATCATGCCAAGGGCCCTCAAATCGCGCAACGATTCTGTGCCCCGCCTGCCAAGCCCTCTCCGACACCGAGAGAGGGCTTTCCCTTTCGCGCGTTTTGCTCTTTCTTGTCCCGATCCGCCCCGAAGACAGGAGCCACCTAATGACCCGCTACCCCCGCGACCTGCGCGGCTATGGCCGCACGACCCCCGATCCGCATTGGCCGGGCGAGGCGCGCGTGGCGATCTCGATGGTGCTGAACTTCGAAGAGGGCGGCGAGAACAACGTCCTACATGGCGACGCGGCCTCCGAGGCGTTCCTGTCCGATATCGCGGGCGCCGCGCAGTGGCCCGGCCAGCGTCACTGGAACATGGAGTCGATCTACGAATACGGCGCGCGCGCAGGCTTCTGGCGGCTGCACCGGCTGTTCACCGGGCTGAACGTGCCGCTGACGATCTACGGTGTCGCAACCGCGCTGGCCCGCGCGCCCGAACAGGTCGCCGCGATGAAAGAGGCGGGTTGGGAAATCGCCTCACACGGCCTGAAATGGGTCGAGCACAAGGATATGGCGGAAGACGAAGAACGCCGCCAGATCGCCGAGGCGATCCGCCTGCATACGGAAGTCGTCGGAGAGCGTCCGCGCGGCTGGTATACCGGGCGCTGCTCGGCCAACACGGTGCGGCTGACTGCCGAAGAGGGCGGTTTCGACTGGATTTCCGACACTTATGACGATGACCTGCCCTATTGGCTCGAGGTCGGCGCGCGCGACCAACTCGTGATCCCCTACACGCTCGAGGCCAACGATATGCGCTTCGCCACCGCGCCGGGCTATATCGAGGGCGAGCAGTTCTTCACCTATCTCAAGGACAGTTTCGACACGCTCTATGCCGAAGGGCTGGACGGCGCGCCGAAGATGTTCTCGGTCGGCCTGCATAACCGCCTGATCGGGCGGCCCGGCAAAGTCGCGGGGTTGAAGCGTTTCCTCGATTACGCGCTCTCGCATGAGGGCGTCTTGTTCGCGACCCGGGGAGAGATCGCCGCGCATTGGGCTGCGACCCACCCGCATACCCGTCGCGAACGCCCGAGCCAGATGAGCCGGGAGCGCTTCGTCGAAGCCTTCGGCGGCATCTACGAACATTCGCCGTGGATCGCGCAGCGGGGCTTCGATCTGGAACTCGGCCCGGCGCATGATTGCCTCGAGGGCGTGGCCTCGGCGCTGGCCCGTATCTTCCGCTCGGCCTCGGAGGCCGAACGCCTCGGCGTGCTCACCGCGCACCCCGATCTCGCGGGCAAACTCGCCCAGGCCAAGCGCCTCACCGCTGAGAGCACCTCCGAGCAGGCGAGCGCCGGGCTAGATGCGCTGACCGATGAAGAGCGCACCACATTCGAAGGGCTCAACACCGCCTATACCGAAAAATTCGGTTTCCCCTTCATCATCGCCGTAAAAGACAATACGAAGGCGTCAATCCTCCACGCCTTCCGCCGCCGGCTTGACCAAGACCGCGAGACGGAATTCCGTGAGGCCTGCAAACAGGTCGAGCGGATCGCGTGGCATCGCCTGAACGCCATGGACCTTTGATGGAATACACCTATTACGCCCCGACGGGCGGTTTGCCCGATCAGAACCAGCGCGCCCGCGAGCGCGCCCAATTCAACACTTCCTACGCGGTGATCCCGCGCGGGGTGCTGTCCGACATCACCATCTCGCTGCTGCCCGGCTGGCAGAATACCCGCGCCTGGGTGCTCGCCCGTCCGCTTTCCGGCTTTGCCGAGACCTTCGCCGAACTGGTCGTCGAAGTCGCGCCGGGCGGCGGCTCTGACAATCCCGAACCCGACCCCGAGGGCCAAAGCGTGATCTTCGTGCTCGCCGGTCACATCCGCCTCGTGATCGAAGGCGTCGGCCATGAGCTGGACGCGGGCGGCTACGCCTATCTCGCACCGGGCGCGCAATGGTCGGTCGCCAACGATCAGGACACGCCCGGCACCTTCGTCTGGGTCCGCAAACGCTACGAGCGCGTGCCCGGCATCGACGCGCCGGAAAGCTTCGTCACCGCCGATCAGGACAAGCCGCCGCTCGAGATGCCCAACACCTCGGGCTACTGGTCGACCTCGCGCTTCGTCGATCCGAATGATCTGCGCCACGATATGCACGTCAATATCGTGACCTTCATGCCGGGCGGCACCATCCCCTTCGCGGAAACCCACGTGATGGAGCACGGCATCTTCGTGCTGCAGGGCCGGGGCGTCTACCTGCTCAATCAGGACTGGATCGAGGTCGAAGAGGGCGATTTCATGTGGCTGCGCGCCTTCTGCCCGCAAGCCTGCTACGCCGCGGGCCGCCGCCCGTTCCGCTACCTGCTCTACAAAGACGTGAACCGCCACCCGAAGCTCGGCTCGCCCATCTCGGGCTGATCCCCCTTCGGCTTGGTTGAAATATCCCGGGGGTGAGGGGGCAGCGCCCCCTCTCTTCCGCCAGCCCCCGGAGGCCCGCGATGCAGATCAAAGCCGAACCGCTCACGCCCGAGGCCTTCGCGCCCTTCGGCGATGTGCTCGACGCCGCAGGCGACCCAGACAAGATCATCAATGCGGGGCTCTGCGGGCGCTATCACGACCGCGCGCAGCTCGATTTCGGGGCGGAGACGGGCGGTCGCGCCGGCATTTCGATCTTTAAGGCAGACCCGCGCGCGCTGCCCTATCTCTGCGATCTGCTGGAGCGGCACCCCGAAGGCTCGCAAGCCTTCATCCCGATGAGCGCGGACCCGTTCCTCGTGATCGTCGCCCCTGATGCGGGCGGTAAACCCGGCACGCCGCGCGCGTTTCTCACCGATGGTGCGCAGGGGATCAACCTCCATCGCGGCACCTGGCACGGGGTGCTGACGCCGCTCGCAGCGCCCGGTCTTTTCGCCGTGGTGGATCGCATCGGCGAGAGCGCGAACCTCGAAGAGCACCCTCTGGACACCCCCTTCACCGTCACCGCCTGACCCTTCGTCAAAGGGGCATGGA
Source organism: Thioclava sp. PTB-PU3-1 (assembly GCF_055666785.1). Taxonomy (NCBI): domain Bacteria; kingdom Pseudomonadati; phylum Pseudomonadota; class Alphaproteobacteria; order Rhodobacterales; family Paracoccaceae; genus Thioclava; species Thioclava sp. PTB-PU3-1. Next base: position 69,128 of record NZ_JBVNVL010000005.1, read on the forward strand.
CACTTCCGCGGAACTTTCCCAAGCTGCGCCAAATCGTTTTGGGGAGGAGCAAGAATGAAAACGCGGATCGCACTTTTGCGCGAAATGGGCAAAGCGCGCCCTTATTCCGACAGCAAGCCGCTGGAGATCGTCGAGGCCGAGCTGGACGATCCCGGCCCGGGTGAGCTGCTCATCAAGATGTCGGCTGCGGGCCTGTGCCACTCCGACCTGTCCGTCATCAACGGCGACCGTCCGCGCGACATGCCCGTGGCGCTCGGCCATGAGGCGGCTGGCGTGGTCGAGGCGGTCGGCCCGTATGTCACGCGCTTCGCGCCGGGCGATCACGTCGTTCTCGTCTTCGCGCCCTCCTGCGGCCATTGCGTGCCCTGCGCGGAAGGGCGGCCTGCGCTTTGCGAGCCTGCCGCCGTCGCGGCGGGCAAGGGCAGCCTGATCACCGGATCGAAACGCATCTCGGTCGCGGGCGAGCATGTGAACCACCATATCGGCGTGTCGGCCTTCTCGGATTACGCAGTCGTCTCCGAGGCCTCCTGCGTGAAGATCGACAAGTCAATCCCGCTCGATCAGGCGGCCCTTCTGGGCTGCGCGGTGCTGACTGGCGTCGGCGCGGTGCTGAACTCGGGCGGGCTGAAGACCGGGCAAAGCTGCGCGATCATCGGCCTTGGCGGCGTCGGCTTGGCGGGGCTTCTGGGCGCGGTTGCGGCGGGCGCGCGCACCGTGGTCGCCGTCGATCTGGCCAAGGACAAGCGCGACCTCGCGCTGAAACTGGGTGCGACCCATGCCATCGACCCGACCGAGGAAGGGGCGGTGCAAAAGCTGCGCGAGCTCACCGGCGGCGGCGTCGATCTCGCGGTCGAGCTGGCAGGCGCGGCCCCGGCGCTGCAATTCGCCTACTCCATCACCCGGCGCGGCGGCACCACCGTCACGGCGGGCCTTCCGAACCCGCAGGCGGAATTCAAGATCCCGGCCGTGTCGCTGACCGCGAATGAGCACGCGCTGAAGGGCTCTTACATGGGCTCCTGCGTGCCGGTCCGTGACATCCCGCGTTTCGCGCAGATGATGGTGCAGGGGCAACTGCCGATCCCCGATCTGATGACCCACCGCCTCAAGCTCGAAGACATCAACGAAGGCTTCGAGCGGCTCGCGGCGGGCGAGGCGATCCGGCAGGTCATCGTCTTCGACTAAGCGCCGATCTCGGCGCGCAACCAATCGCGGAAGGCGCTGACATGCGGCGCCTCCCGCGCGCGCTCGGGCAGGATCAGCGCGTAATTCTCGCCGGTGGCAAACCGGCGCGGCGTCGCCTGCACCAGCCGCCCCGAGGCCAGCGCCCCTTCGGCGATGATTGCAGGCACCAACCCAAGGCCCATGCCCGCGCTCGCCGCATCGAGGATCATGTCGAAATGATCGAACCGCGCGCCGCGCAGGATATGCCGCGCATCGCGCCCGCTCTCGCGAAACCAGTCGAGCCAGAGCGTCGGGCGCGTCGATTGCTGCAATAGCGGCAAGGCCAGCAGCGCGTCGTCCTCCAGCGCCGCACGCCCCGCCATCAGGTTCGGCGCGGCCACGACGATCAACTCCTCCGCCACCAGTTTCTCGACCTCCGCCCCTGCCGGTTCATGCCTTGAGCGCATGATCGCCAGATCGAAGGGCTCATGCTCGAACTCCACAGGCAAGAGCCGCGCGCTCAGATCGAGGCTCACCTCCGGCTGCGCGGCTTCGAAGCCCGCCAGCCGCGGGATCAACCACGAGCGCGCAAAGCTCGGCAGCACCGCCATACGCAGCACCGCCCGCGCGCCGCCGAAAGCCATCGCCCCCATCGCAGCCCGGTCGATCTGGCCCAGAATTTCCTCCGCCTGCGCCAGAAAAACCTGACCCGCAGGCGACAGGGACAGCCGCTTGCGCACCCGGTCGAACAGCGCCACGCCCAGTCGCTCTTCCAACGTCCCGAGCGAGCGCGACACCGCCGATTGCGTCAGGTTCAGCTCTGCCGCCGCCCGCGTCGTCGTGCCCAAGCGCGCACAGGCGGCGAAGGCCTGCAATTCGTTGATCGTCGGGGTGTAGCTCTTGCGCATGGTCGCGAGGGTGCTCCGCTGTGTCTTGTAGGATCATGCGCAAAACTCATCATCTTCGCAAATTTAATCGTTTGCGCCGCGCGCCCCGATGCCTAGAGTCCGACGCAACGAAAGACAGCCTCCGAGGATCCGCCATGACCGACCGCCCCACGCTCAAAGCCAAGGATGCCCCCGATCTGGGCAAGTTCACCTGGGACGACGCGCTGCGTCTGGAAACCCAGCTGAGCGAAGACGAGCGGATGCTGCGCGATGCGGCCCGTGCTTATGCGCAGGCCAAGCTGCAGCCGCGCGTGATCGAGGCCTTCGAGAGTGAAACCACCGACCCTTCGATCTTCCGCGAGATGGGCGAGATGGGCCTCTTGGGTGCGACCATCCCCGAGGAATATGGCGGGATCGGCGCGGGCTATGTCTCCTACGGCCTGATCGCGCGCGAGATCGAGCGGGTGGACAGCGGCTACCGCTCGATGATGTCGGTGCAGTCGAGCCTCGTGATGTATCCGATCTATGCCTATGGCTCGGAGGAGCAGCGCCAGAAATACCTGCCGAAACTGGCCTCGGGCGAGTGGATCGGCTGTTTCGGCCTGACCGAACCCGATGCGGGCTCGGACCCGGCGGGCATGAAGACCCGCGCCGAGAAGACCGAGGGCGGCTATCGCCTGACCGGCGCGAAAATGTGGATCACCAATTCGCCGATCGCGGATGTCTTCGTCGTCTGGGCGAAGTCCGAGGCGCATGGCGGAAAGATTCGCGGCTTCGTGCTGGAGAAGGGCATGAAGGGGCTGAGCGCGCCAAAGGTCGGGCAGAAGCTGTCGCTCCGCGCCTCGATCACCGGCGAGATCGTCATGGACGGCGTCGAGGTCGGCGAAGATGCGCTGCTGCCGCATGTCGAAGGTCTGAAAGGCCCGTTCGGCTGCCTCAACCGTGCGCGCTACGGCATCGCCTGGGGCGTGATGGGCTCGGCCGAGTTCTGCTGGCACGCTGCGCGCCAATACGGGCTCGACCGCAAGCAGTTCAACAAGCCGCTGGCTCAGACGCAGCTCTTCCAGAAGAAGCTCGCCGATATGCAGACCGAGATCACGCTGGGCCTGCAGGCGGCGCTGCAAGTCGGTCGTCTGATGGACGAAGCCGATGCCGCGCCCGAGATGATCTCGCTCATCAAACGCAACAATTGTGGCAAGGCGCTGGATATCGCGCGGATGTCCCGCGACATGCATGGCGGCAACGGGATTTCGGGCGAGTTTCAGGTGATCCGCCACATGGTCAACCTCGAGACGGTGAACACCTACGAGGGCACCCATGACGTCCACGCGCTGATCCTGGGCCGTGCGCAAACGGGCCTGCAGGCCTTCTTCTGATGGCCCCGCTGGAAGGTGTGAAAGTTGTCGAGCTGGCGCGCATTCTGGCCGGTCCCTGGGCCGGTCAGGTGCTGGCCGATCTCGGCGCCGAGGTGATCAAGGTCGAGGCGCCCGAAGGCGACGATACCCGCCGCTGGGGCCCTCCCTTCATCGCCCGCGAAGGCGACGGGCCGGAGGGGCGCTCTGCCGCCTATTTCCACGCCACCAATCGCGGGAAGATTTCGGTCGTGGCCGATTTTCGCACCGAGGAAGGCCAGAAGATCGTGCGCGATCTGGTGAAAGACGCCGATGTGGTGATCGAGAACTTCAAGCTCGGCGGCCTCAAGAAATACGGGCTCGATTACGAGAGCCTCTCGGCGATCAACCCGCGTCTCGTCTATTGCTCGATCACCGGTTTCGGGCAGGACGGGCCTTATGCCAGCCGCGCGGGCTATGACTTCCTGATCCAGGGCATGGCGGGCTGGATGGACCTGACCGGTGACCCGCAAGGCCAGCCGCAAAAGGTGGGCGTTGCCTTCGCGGACATCTTCACCGGGCTTTACGCGGTGATCGGCATTCAGGCGGCGCTGGCCGCGCGGGCGCGCACCGGGCGCGGGCAGTTGGTCGATATGGCGCTTCTGGATTGCGCGGTGGGCGTGCTCGCCAATCAGGGGATGAACTTCCTCGCGACCGGCAATGCGCCGCATCGCTTGGGTAATGCCCATCCCAACATCGCGCCTTACGAGGTGGTCAGCGCCAAGGATGGCGACCTGATCCTCGCGGTCGGCAATGACGGGCAGTTCAAGCGGCTGTGCGAGGTGCTGGGCCTCGACCTCGCAGCCAATCCAGACTTCGCCACGAACGAAGCCCGCGTGGCCAATCGCGCGGCAATGCGCGAAACGCTCCTGCCTACGCTCGCGCAATGGCCGCGTGCCGAGCTGCTCGCGGCGCTCGAGAAGGCGACGGTCCCCGCGGGGCCGATCAACTCCGTCGATCAGGTTTTCGCCGACCCGCAGGTTGAGGCGCGGGGGATGCGGATCGAGGCCGAGGGCATCCCCGGCATCCGCACGCCGATCCGCTTTTCGGACACGCCGCTTGCCGATCCGAAACCGGCCCCGAAGCTTAAGGCCGACTAGCCTCTTCCTCTTGGTGGAAATATCCCGGGGGGCGCGTCAGCGCGGGGGCAGCGCCCCCTCCCGACTTACGTTTTGCACGCGGCGGGTGCGGGCGTCATCCGTTACAAGCCAGCGTCAGCGCGATCGGGATATTGTCCGGTCCGCCATGCACATCCGGTTGATTGACCGACACGTTCGGCACGCAAGTCGCGCCGTCGTCCAAGCCCCGGATCACCACCGGGTTGGATTTCACCGGCACCAGTCCGGTCAGGTTCTCGGGGTCATACATCTCGATGCGCAGATCGTTCGGGTTCTCGGCCTGGGGCAGGGCGAGCGCGAAGGCCATCGTGACGGCCCCATCCTTCACCGTCGCCTGAAAACCGTAGATCTGCGGATCGGGCAGTTGCTCGGCCCCTTTCCAGAACCGGGTGTAGAAGAACGAGCCTTCCGAATTCTGCCTCGCCGCGTCTTGCAGCGGGGCAAGCTCGTCTCCGGTGAAAGCCCCGTCGCCATTCTTGTCGAAGGTCTGGATCAGCCAGTCGGAAACGGTCGGATCGAAAGTCCAGCTTTCGCCGATATGGGTGACCTTGCCGCTCTCCATGCCGACGAGCAGGCGGATCAGGATTTCGTCTTCCGGGTGCGCTGCGGACAATCCCGGCGCGAGCCCGATCAGGGCGGCGAGGGCGAAAGCGGCATGGCGGAGTGCGGCGCGGCGGATCATGGCTGAAAATCCGGTTTTTTGCTGCCGGGCGGGGCGGCGGGCGGTGGCGCGCCGAAGCTGGGGAAAGCATCGGCCTCGGGCACGGCGGCATCTGCGGCGGGCGCGTTCTCTGAGGCCGCGGTCGAGGGATCGGCATTCTTGGGCTTCAGCTTGCCGCCCATTAGCGCGACCCCGCCATAGAGTAGGCCGATTGCGACCAGCCAGCTGCCGACGATCCGGCCCGCGATCTCGAACCAGCGCGCCTGCCAGCTGCGCAGCACCAGATAGACCGCGCCGATCAGCCAGACGCCCAACCCGATCCCGGCGAGGAAGACCCACGGTTTTCCGCCATAGCTCGGGTCGGAGAGTTTCACCGAGAGCGCATACATCACTCCCAGAACAAAGCCCGCAGGCACGATCAGCGCGGGCCGCGACCACCGCCCCAGCGCGAGCGTCGCGCCAATGGCGATTGCCGAGATCGGCATGGTCAGGAAGTGATGTGTGATCGCGCCGGGGAGTTGTTGCAACGCGGCCATCAACTCGATGCGGAAGGTGAAGCCGAGTGCGATCCCGACGGCCCAAAGGAGCGCCGCAATCAGCGCCGCGCGCCGCCCGACCAAGGCCAGCGCGATCCCGAAGCCAAACAGAGGGAACAGCCGCTCGATCGCGACCGCATCGCGGATCAGCCAAGCCCCGGTCTCGCCGCGGTCCGCGGGCGGAATGACCGCCAGCACGATCAGGGCGGTCAACCCGGCCAGCACCCAGAGGTGCCTCAGCCAGCCAAGACCGGAACGGTTATGCGATACGTCAATGGCCAAAGAGGCTTAGCCCACCTTGCAGGAACCCAAGCTGAGATTGCAGGTAACCCAGCGCCAGCGCAAGGAAGCCGAGCCCGACCACCGCGATGATCGCACCCAGCCCGCGCGAAAGCTGGCCGCCCCGGATCGGCTCGAGGATGAGGCCCACGCCGACGCCGATCACGTGGATCATCCCGGTCGCCAGCACGAAGCCGATCGCGAAATCGGCCGGGTCGGCGGCCAGCGGCAGTTCCGCCCCATGCGCATAGCCGTGATAGAGCGCGAAGACCGAGATGATCGCCAGCGCGACCCATTCGTAGGGTTTCCACCCGGCGGCGATGGCGAGGCCGAGCACCACGATCGACAGCGCGATCCCGATCTCGATCCCGGGCAGTGGCAGGCCGAGAATGCCGATCACGCCGCCCACGACCATGATCAGCGGAAAGGTCACCGGCAATTGCCAGACCTGCCGCCCGCCCATCTGAGCGCCCCAGAGGCCCACGGCGAACATCGCGAGGAAATGGTCATAGCCCGAGAGCGGATGCTCGAACCCCGCGGTGAACCCGCCCGAGCCGGTCGCGGTGATATGGGCGGCGGCCACCTGCGGCAGCATCAGGGCGACGAGGCCCGCGAGGGCGGCAAGGCGGCGATGGATCATGCGATGGTTCTCTGTCCCGTGATTGTTGGGCGGCATCTTCCGGATCGGGACGCGAAACTCAAGGCGGCAAATGGCTCACCGTGTCTCACCATCGATTGAAGGGGCCGGGCGCGCGCGCTCAGCCCGCGCCGAGCAGCGCGGAAATCTGATAGGTCGCGAAGGCCGCGAGATAGGCCAGCGCGAACATGTAGACCACGGCGACCCACATCCATTTCGCCGAGCCAGCCTCGCGCCGGATCACCGCCAGCGTGGAGATGCATTGCGGCGCGAAGATATACCAGGCCAGCAGCGCCAGCGCGGTGCCGAGGCTCCATTGATCGGAGAGCGTGTGGATCAGTCCGTTCTCGCCGCCTACCGCGTAGACCGTCGCGAGCCCGGCCACGGCGACTTCGCGCGCGGCCATGCCCGGCACCAGCGCCACCGCGATATGCCAGTCGAAGCCTAGCGGATGCAGGATCGGGGCGACGAAATGGCCGATGATCGCGGCGAAGGAGTAGTTTATTGCGGGCTCCGTCGCGCCTTCTGGGGCCATCGGGAAGGTCGACAGGAACCAGATCACGACCATCGCCCAGAAGATCACCGTGCCCGCGCGGCGCAGGAAGACCCGCGCACGCTGGTAAAGCCCTAGCGCGATATTGCGCAGGATCGGCGTTTTGTAGTCGGGCAGGTCAAGCATCAGCGGGGCCGACCGCTCTTCGCGTGCGAAAAGGTAGCGCGCGACGAAAGCCACCGCGAGGACCGAGAAGACGCCCGCCGCATAGAGGCCGAACATCACCAGTCCTTGCAGGCTCAGCCCGCCGAGGACTTTCGTGTTCGGGATGAAGGCCGCGATGATCAGCGTATAGACGGGAATGCGCGCCGAGCAGGTCATCAGCGGTGCCACGAGGATCGTCGTCAGCCGGTCGCGTTTGTTGTCGATCACCCGCGCCGCCATGATGCCGGGAATCGCGCAGGCAAAGCTCGATAGAAGCGGGATGAAGGCGCGCCCGTTCAGCCCCGCGCGGCCCATGATCCGGTCCATCAGGAAGGCGGCCCGCGCCATGTAGCCAAAATCTTCCAGCAGCAGGATGAAGAGGAAGGTGAACAGGATCTGCGGCAGGAAGATGATGACCGAGCCGATGCCCGCGATCAGCCCGTCCGCGATGAAGCTCTGGATCAGCCCGTCCGGCAGCAGCTGCGTCACCGCTGCGCCAACGGAGGTAAACGCCCAGTCGATCGCGTCCATGAACGGCGCGGCCCAGGAAAAGACCGCCTGAAACATCACGAAGAGGATTGCGAGCAGGATGATCGGCCCGGCGATCGGGTGCAGCACGACGCGGTCGATCTTGGCGGAGACCGTGTCCGGCTCTGGCGGCTGGATCACATGGGTCTTCACCAGCCGTTCCGCCTCGCGCATCGAGACACGCATGTCATGGGTGCTCGGCACGGCCCAGCTTGACGGTTGCGGTGCGTCGAGACCGGCTTCCAGCATCGGGTCGACTGCGGACCAGAGCTCGTCCAGTCCGCCACGGCGCACGGCGGTCGCGGGGATCACCGGGATGCCCAGTTCCTCGCTCAGCGCCACATGGTCGATCTGCAAGCCGCGATGGCGCGCGATGTCGATCATGTTGAGGATCATCACGATCGGCAGGCCGATCTTCTTGAGCTCCGAGACCAGACGCAGCGCGCCGCGCAGGTTGGTCGCATCGCCTACGGCGAGGATCATGTCGGGGACACGCTCGCCCGGACGCTGGCCCAGCAGCACGTCGCGAGTCACTTCCTCATCGGGGGAGCGGGCGCGCAAGGAATGGGTGCCGGGCAGGTCGATCAGGGCGAACTTGCGGCCCGCAGGCGTGGTGGCCACGCCGACTTTGCGCTCCACGGTCACGCCGGAATAATTGCCGACCTTCTGGGTTGCGCCGGTCATCGCGTTGAACAGTGCCGTCTTGCCGCAATTGGGTGCGCCGACGAGCGCGGCCTCGATCGGCTGGGCGTCGGGGTCGGTCTGGGCTGCTTTGGGCTGGTTTATGGCAGGTGCCGACGTCATTCCGCGAGGATGGCCATCGCCTCGGCACGCCGCAGAGCGACGGTGGTGTCGTTCACGCGCACCGCAATCGGATCGCGCCCGAACGGACCTTCGTGAAGGATGTGGACCGAAGCGCCCTCGATGAAGCCAAGCTCCAGCAGGCGCAGTTCCAACTCGTCCGCGTCATAGCCGCCATTCCCGGCGAGCGGGCAGACCGATACCAGAGTGCCCCGGAACCCACGACGGCACTGGCCAAGCGGCAGCGCGCATTTGCAGGTTTCGTTCTCGATAGGGCTGGCCTTCATGAGGGCACCTCCGTGATGGGTCGCGAGTTGGTCTTCGCTTCCTACAGATTGGAGATAGTCTGGAAATTGATCTCTGACAAATGAAGTCTGGTATTTTTCCGCCTTCGTGATCGATTATTTTAGTCAGGAATTTAGAAGGACTCTAAATTGTAGGATAAGTGACTGAAATAATTGTTTTCATATGGAAAGGCGCCGCCCCCTCCGGAGCGACGCCTTCAGGCCGGTTTTCCGCCGGATCGACCCCTCAATGCTCGCGGAAAGCGCGGTTCATCGAATCCACCACCGGTTTCGCGATGTATTGGGCGAAGGTTCGCGACGCGGTCTGGATCATCACTTCGACCGGCATCCCGGGCATCGGCGCGAAGCCCGGCACGCGGCGCAACTCCGAGGCGGGCAGGCGGATGCGGGCGATATAGACCTCGCGCGGATGCTCGCCCGAGCGCTCCACGATCGCGTCGGCGGAGATGTAATAGACCTCCCCGATCAGGATCGGCGTCGTGCGCTGGTTGAGCGCCGAAAGCCGCACCGAGGCCTCCTGTCCGACCTTGATCGCGTCGATATCGGTGCGTGCGATCATCGTCTCGATGATGAGCGGGGCTTCCGAGGGCAGGATCTCGGCGATCACCTTGCCCGCCTCGATCACGCCGCCCGCGCCGGAATAGTTCAGACGCACCACGGTGCCGGAAACGGGGCTGTCGATCACGACGCGCTTCAGGATGGAGGTGGCCTTGCGTTCTTGTTCGCGCACGGAATCCAACTCCGCCTGCACGGTCTCCAGCTCGTCGAGCGCGGCCTGCTTGTGGGTTTCGATCGTCTGCGTGGTCTGCGCCTGATATTTCGCGCGCATCTCCTCGCTCTCGCCGATCTCCGCCTTGAGGCGTCCGATCTGCCCATCCGCATCGGCCAGAGCGCGCAGAAGGGCGTTCAGTTCGGTCCGCCGGATCAGGCCGCTCTCATAGAGTTTCGCCTTGCTCTCATGGTCCTGCGCTAACAAGTCGCGCTGGGCCTCGGTGGCGGTCAGCTGTGCGCGATAGCCTTCCGCGCGGCTTTCCATGGCGGCGATGTTGCGGGCCAGAAGGTCCAGCTCGCTTTGTACCTTCGCCCGTGTCACCTCGAAGGCGAGGCGCTGCGAGTCCATCATCGCGGCGATCTCCGCATCGCGCCGGGCCTCCTGAAGCCAATCCGGGAAGACCAATTCGCGCCAGCCGTCATATTCGGCCTGAATACGAGCCTCCATCGAGGTCAGTCGCGCACGGCGCAGAAACAGCGCGCGTTCATTGGCCAGAGCCGAGGTCTCGTCGAGACGCAGGAGCGGTTGTCCCGCCGTGACGAAATCGCCCTCGGAGACGTTGATCTCCTTGATGATCCCGCCTTCGAGGTGCTGGATCATCTTGTTGCGGCCCGTGGCCACGAACGAGCCGGGCGCCATCACGGCCGCCGCGAGCGGTGCGCTGAAGGCCCAGACGCCGAAGCCCCCGAAGGCCATCGCGAAGATCGTCAGGCCGATGATGACGAGCGCCTTGATGTTGCGCGGAACCTCGGTCGACCAGTCGCGGGTTTCGGCAGATTGGATTGGGTTGGTCAGAAGGAGTGTCATGCCGGCGCTCCTTGCATGGGTGCGTTGGCGGTGGTGGCGGGTTGGGCCGCTGCGCGCTGTTGCTGGACCTGTTGAGTCTTGGCCTGCTTGCGCCGCTCCAGTTCCGCCAGCATCTGATCGCGCCAGCCGAACATCGCGATATTGCCGTCATTGAGCAGCATGATCTTGTCGACCGCGCTGAGCAGCGAGGGTTTTTGCGTGACCACGACCACCGTGATCCCGTTCGCCTTCGCATGGCCGAGCGCGCGCACGAGAGCCGCATCGCCTTGGGTGTCGAGGTTCGAGTTCGGCTCGTCCAGCACCACGAATTTCGGATCGCCGAAGAAGGCACGCGCCAGACCGATCCGCTGTTTCTGTCCGCCCGAGAGCGGCGAGCCATCCGAGGCCACGACCGTCTCGTAGCCCTGCGGCAGCGAGGCGATCATCTCATGCACATCGGCGAGCGCGGCGGCGCGGTGGATTGCGGCGTCGCTCGCATCCTCGCGCATCCGGGCGATGTTCTGCTTGATCGTGCCCGGGAACAGCTGCACGTCCTGCGGCAGGTAGCCGATGCATTCCCCGAATTGCCGCGGGTCCCAGTTGCGGATGTCCATCAGATCCAGCCGCACTGCCCCCGAGGTCGGCAGAACCGATCCCACCAGCATCTTGCCGAGCGTCGTCTTGCCCGCGCCCGAATTGCCGATGATCGCAAGCTGATCGCCCGGCGCGAGCGAGAAGGTCAGCGCGTTCAGCACGACATGTTTGGTGCCCTGCGGGACATAAAGGAGACGCTCGATATCAAGCCGCCCCTCGACCTTGGGCAGGCGCAGCTTGTCGTTGCGGGTCTTGGCCGAGGCCAGAAGCTGGCCGACCCGGTCATAGGCGCCGCGTGCCAGCAGGAACGAGTTCCAGCCCTCGATCGCACCTTCGATCGGCGCGAGCGCACGGCCCGCCACGATCGAGGCGGCGATCACCATGCCGCCGGTGATCTGCCCGTCGAGCGCGAGATAGGCGCCCCAGCCGAGCATTCCGATCTGGGTGAACAGGCGGAACATCCGCGAGGCGGAGGCGGTGAAGACGTTGCGGTCCTGCGCCTCGGTCTGTGCGCGCAGCGAAGCGGCGGTATCGCGGCCCCAGATCGACACGGCCTCGGGGATCATCGCCATCGCGTTGATGATCTGGCTGTTGCGCGACATCGACTCGAGATGAAGGTTCGCCTTGGTCTGCGCGATATTGGCGCGGCGGAAGCCCTCCGAGGTGATCTTCTGGTTGATCCAGGCGAAGACCATCAGGATCAGTGCGGTGATGACCACGATCGTGCCGAGATGCGGGTGGATCAGGAAGACCGCGAGCACGAAGATCGGTGTGAAGGGCACGTCCAGAAAGGACAGTAGCGTGCCGGACACGAGGAAGCTCCGCAGCGCGTTGAGATCGCCCAGAACCTGATATTCGCGCCCGTTGGAATGCAGCGAGGCCTGCGCCGCCGCCGATAGAACCGGCGCGCCCAGACGTGCCGCCACATCCACCGCCGAGCGCATCAGCACCAGCCGTCGCACCGCGTCGAGCAGCGTCTGCACCACGATCGCCCCGACGATCACGATGGTCAGCATCACGAGCGTATCGGTCGAGCGCGAGGTGAAGACCCGGTCGGAAATCTGGAACAGGTAGATCGGCACCGCGAGGATCAGAATATTCGTGGCGCAGGTCATCAGAGCAACAAAGGCAATGTTCGCGCGCAGGCGCTTCTTCATGTCATGCAGTGTGCGGGTGAAATCCACCGGACCGAGGCGCTTGTGAAAGGTTGGAGTGGAGGGTGGCGCCGGTGGGGAGCCGGAGGCATTTTGCGCGGGGACACGACCCGCCTCCTTTTGGGTGTCAGCACCACCCTCCGTCCGGGCGGCGACTGTTTCGACAGTCCCCTCCGCGCCGGTCTCTTCGGCTTGCGTCTCCGCCTCGGGACCGTCTCCCGTGGTGGCTTCCGCCTGCCGTTTGTCTGTCGGATCGACCTCTGGCCGGTCCTCGTTCTGAGCCATCGCGTCATGACCATCTTGGCGGTGCGCCTGCCCCCCGGCGGCGTCGTCAGTCCTGTCTTTCATCGAAGTTCCCCTAGTATGTGTAGTTCCGCGCCCCCGTCAGGCCAGAACCGTGTGCAATGCATCGAGCGACCCGCTTCCCCCGTGGGAGCCCGGATGCACCTGGAATTCCTCATCGTCGTAATTCGGCGTGTTCTCGATCATCCCGTCCGCGAGGAAGGCGACTGCCTCCGAGGCGAGCGCCCCTTCGCTGGAACTCGTCGGACCCAGAGGATCACCGCTGCCGTCATCCATCATGCCCGCCTGCCAGATCACCGCGTCGGAATAGACGCCATCGGCGGCCATGATCGTGCTGTCGACGCCCGCGACGGTCAGCGACGCGACATTGCCAAGCGTGTTGCCGCCAGCCTCGACGCCGAACTCGCCCGGCCCGTCGATCGAAATCAGGTCGGCGTCATCGAGAATGTTGATCTGGGTGAAGTTGTCCCGGATGACGAGGTCGCCCTCGATATAGAGCACCCGCAGCGCCATCTGGCCGCCGAGAAGCTCATCGCCCAGAAGCCCTTCGACCGCCTCGAAGGCCGCGCCCGGAGGCATCGAATGGTCTTCGCCCGCGTTCGGACCGAGGCCGCCGTAAATCTTGGCAAGCTGGTCGAGGACGCTCTGATATTGCGCGTCCATCTCCATGTACTGGTCGATGCCCACCTTGGTCAGATGCGCCTCGTTCCACAGAAGGTTATCCTCGCTCGACACATGGCCCGCGCCGCCATGCCCGACGCCGCCCGATCCGCTCATCACCAGATCGTCGTCGAGCAGCACGTTGATCTGCTCGAGCTGCGCGATCTCGTACATGTTGCCGCCGATCATGATCAGATCGAACTGCGAACCGATTTCCAGCAGCAGCTGCAGATTGACGGTCGAGTTGTCGCCCATCACGATCTCGGCGGAATAGGAGCCGAATTCGAAGCTCACCAGATCCCCGTCGGAGACCGCGTTTACCTGCGTCGTATGGTTGTCGATGATCAGGTCGCCGCGAATTGCCGTCATCGCGATCAGGCTGCTGCCAGCCGGCATGACGAGATTGAGGAAGTTCGCGGGATTGGCCTCTTGGGTGTAGACCGCGACGTTGTGAGCCTGCGAGGCGAGCGGGTCATAGCCCCCCGCGTTTCCGAGGCCGTTCCCGCCAGCGCTGTTTCCGGTGCCGTGATGGCCCAGTCCGAGCTTCATATCCACGTCGCGCAGCACGTTGACCTGCGAGATCACCGAGAGCGAAGTCATAGAGCCGCCCACTGCGATGACCGGCGCATCGAGCCAGTCATGCACCGCCTGCGACTGGTTCAGCAGAAGGTTGTTGCCGGTGCTCAGGCTCTGCACGATTTCCAGCGCCAAGCCAGCCGGATCAACGGGCATGTCGGGGCTTTGGACCAGCCCGGCCGCACCGTCTTCGCCGCCGATCCCGTCGATCTCGACCTCGACCACACCTTCGCCAAACGGTGCGTCCTCGTCCTCAGACGGATCGCGCGCTTCCAGCCGCAGCGTCAGCGTCTCGGGCATCTCGTCCATGAGCTGCCCGTCGAACACCACTTGGCCGGAGAAGGCGGGCGGAAGGGGGGAGGAGGCCTCCGCTTCACCGCCCTCGAGGCTTTCGTTTTCCAGCTCGGTCATGGTTTCAGGATCGGAAGCGCCCGCTCCTGCTTCGTCTACCACATCGGTGTCGGTGGGCGCGGCGAAGATCGTCTCGCTGCGGAACATCGCAGCCGTTGCGCCGCCGGGCACGGCCTCGGGATCGAGCGCGTCGATCTGGGCCATCAGCGTCTCTGTCTGCGCTTCGATGGTCGTGCCCACAGGCGCGGTGCTCACCGTCAGCGCATCGGCATAATCGGCCAGCGCCATCAGCTTCGACGCGGAGGCCTCCGGGCCGTATTCGTCCATCAGCTCCGCCGGCATCATGAAGGGCTTGTCGTAGAGCACGTCATGATCGTTCAGCGTGTTGATCTGCGAGGTGATGTGGAGCACCGAGGAGGGCGGGGCCATTCCGAGGAACACCTGAAACGGCACCGGAACTGGCGGAAAATCATAGGGCGGGATCGCGAACTGGCCGGGCGGCAACCCGGGCGGTGCGATGTCGCGCAACTGGTAATCGTCGACGAAGGGCAGCCAGGGCGCGCCGGGCGGCGGCGCCAGTGGCAGTCTCAGCTGCAGCGACGGATCGAAATCTCCGAGCAGGTAATTCGAGTCGACGTTGACGGTGACGGAGAGCAAAACCCCCGGAGCAGGCGTGGAGGCCTGCAGCGCGCGGAAAGCGTCGTATTCCTGTCGGGCGACATAGGTCTCGGTCGTCTGATTGAAGGCGCCGATGAAATGGGCGATGATTTCGGTCTGCCGGTCAAGCATCTTACTTCCCCCCTTCATGACGCTGGAGACCCGCGCTTGGATGCGGGTCGTCAGACTGTCGGTTCATCGCATCGGGCGGGCGAATGCCGCCGAGGTCAGGTCCGGGCGTGATGCGATGTGAAACGCCGGGAACGAGATGCGGCGCGCCTCCGGGAGAGGCGCGCCGCTTGAGCTCTTAGGCCGTGGTGTCGTCGTCGCCGATATAGGTCGAGGACAGCGAGCCACCGACCACGGTGGTATCCACGGCGTTGCCGAGGATGTTCGCACCCATCACGATCGACTGGTTGAACGCGGTGGTGTCGATTGCACCGCTCGCATCGGCGTAGGACTGGCCGGTGACGATACCATCATCGCCATTGCCCGAACCCCAGTTGCCGAGGCTGCCGCCATTGCCGCCGCCGCCTGCGGTGACGTCGCCACCGCCGTTACCGCCGCCAGCATAGCCGCCCGTCGCCCAGGAACCGCCGCCCGAGGCGTGCGAACCGGTCGAGGACCAGCCGTAGCCGTCGCCGCCAGCACCGCCGTTGCCGCCTTCACCAGCGCCGAGGCCCATACCATGGCCGACGCCCATCGAGCCTGCGGTCGCGCCGCCGAACTCCATCGCACCGGCATCGCCGCCCGTCGCCAGTTCCGGCGAAATGATCGGAAGGATGTCCAGGCTGCCCGTGTCGCCGCCGCCAGCGATCGCACCGGCGCCGCCGTCTTGCGCTGCGGCACCCGAGGCGCCTACACCCAGCCCGACGCCGAGACCGAAGCCTGCGCCGCCGTCACCGCCGTCATCGCCTTCACCCTCGGTGTCCGAGGCCGCGATCGAAACGCCGCCGCCCGACAGGGCGATACCGCCACCGGCAAGTGCAGCGCCACCGGTCGAGCCGACATCTTCGGCACCGTTGCCGCCTTCGGAGGCTGCATCGATCCCGTCATCCGCCTCTGCCGAATTGTCCTTGATCGTAGCGTCGACCTGGAAAGTCGAGTGGTTGGAAACGCTCGGATTGCTCAGCGTATCGTTGTCGTTCAGGCTGTTCGACTGAGCATTGATGAGCATGTTGTCGTTACCCGCGCCGTTGAGCACGTCGGTAAAGTTCATGTCATCGCCGGGATCATAGGCGTAGTTCATGTTGCCATCGGCCATCAGAACATCGCCGATGCTCGACGAGCCGCTTAGATCGAAATCGGCAAAGTCGTCATCGGACGGCTCGTAGCCGTCGAGGTTCAGACCGACCTGAACATCGACAGCGGTCAGGTTCGCATTGAGGTTCGCATTGGCGTTGAGGTTGCCATTGCCGTTCATGTTCGTGTTGTCGCTGGAGCTATGAGCGCCAGCCCCTGCATGCGAACCGCTATGCGAGCCGGAATCGCTGTTCGAGCCGGAGCCCGCAAGCGCACCGGCACCGGCACCCGACATAGCGCCCGAACCCGCAAGGCTGCCAGCGCCCGAGCCCGACATCGATCCGGAGTCGCTGCTGTTCTCGGTGGTCGAGTGCTGATACTGGCCCTGGCCCTGGCCCTGCATTTCAGCCTGCGCCTGGCCCTGGCCCTGCGCTTCGAACTGACCCTGCCCCTGCACCTGCATGGACGGATCGGCGTGGTGATTTTTCTTTCCAGACATTGATATTCACTCCCAGTTGTTCGGTCCGGGATCCGTCACTCTGTCTAAAACGGATATAATTGGACCATTGTGATCAGGGCTTTCGCCCCGGTGAATGTCCGCTTCCCCAACCGCTCGGCACCCCTGTCCCGGTCCCCGAATCGAGCGATTCGCAGGTGGGTCACCCTTGCCGGGCGGAATGTGGAAACAGACGAGTCACAGCCCCCAGCTGCGACACCGACATCCTGCGCTCCGTGATCCGGTGGACCTAGCTAGCAAATGGGTCTAGCCGGTCGGGTCGTCTGATTAACCGGCTGAAACGCATCCATTTTCCGAAATTCCGCACGCAGAGACCTGCGGAATCCCGGAGGATCGCGGCGGTTTTCACAAAGCCGTTGCAAATGCAGAAATTGGAACAAGGTCTAGTGGCTCATCTATTGGGCGCTACCACTGGCGCGCGCCAGTAAGTGCCGCAGCGCAGAAAACCCACCATTCGCGCGCCGACTCGAGTAAGATTACGTTACGTAAGAGAATCCTTACCATCGGGTAAACACTTCGGGTAACGCTGATCTCACTGGTCCGTGATATGGTTGATGCGGGCGGTATGACGTGGGGTTAACCGTCCGCATATTGAGTTCAGGGTAGGAGGAGGGGGCCGCCATGAATGCGTTGTATAAGAGTGAACCCGCGGGGAAACGCGTAATGCCGTCTTGCCGCAAACAGGATGCTGCGATCTGTTTTCTGGGCGCGTCGCAGATTTTTTCCGATACCGTATTGAGAACCGTCGATGCCGAGGTGGCACCGGCGACATGTCTGCGTCTGGATGATTTCGAAACGTTGCTCGAGGCGTTGCGGTCCGACGGTTGGATCGAGGATCACGGCGCACTGTGTTCGTTGATCGTGGATGAGGATCACGCCGATGGTCTTGTCGCGCTGGCCGAACGACGTGAGCCGCTTCTGTCGCGTGTGAAGCTGATCGTCGCGATTGAAGACGAGGCCTATGCGCAAGATCTGATGACGCGCCATAGCGCTGCGATTCTGTCCCATCACATCAGTCTGCTGCCGATGAACGTCAATCTGACGACGTGGCTTTTGATCCTTCGGATGATCGTCTCGGGGGGGCATTATATCCCGCCCGCGCTTCTGCGCTGCCGTCCGGCAGAGCCGCCGGTCTCGGCGCTGAACGGATCGGCTGCAGCCAACGCGTCGCATGCGATCGACGTATCGGGGCTGACGCCGCGCGAAACCGAGGTGCTCGAGATGCTCGCCTCGGGGCAGCCGAACAAGATCATCGCGGGGCAGCTGAACCTGTCCGAACATACGGTGAAGCTGCATATCCACCGCATCATCGGGAAGCTCGGCGTCACCAACCGCACCGAGGCGGCGATCTGGTATCACCGAAACCGAAGTGCCTAAGGACCCGCCCACGCCGACGGAGATGCGGCCGCCGGATTTCGATCAGTTCCTGATGCAGATCGGGCGCATCAACTACGCGTGGACCAACACCGAGAGCCTGCTAATCCATCTGATCGCGGGGCTCGCCGGGACCGACAAGGGCGTCGCGACGATCATCCATTTGACGCTGAACACGACGCGGGCGCGGCTCGATCTGGTGGATCGGCTGGCCAAGCGCGACGACTGCCCCTGCGCGCCGAAGGCCTGCGAACGGGTGCTGGCGGTGTCGGCGCGGATGAAGAAGGTCTCGGGGCTGCGTAATCACTTCAACCATTGCCTCTACGCCTTCGACGAGGGCGGCGGGCCGGTGCGCGCAATCCAGATGCGGATCGCGGATCGCAAGACCAGTCTGAGGATTGGAGAGGAAAGCGTTCTGGACCGCGCGACGCTCGCCGAGTTGGAAGCCGCGCTTGCCGAAATGCAGGCGATCAATGCAGAGATCTGGGCGATCGCCAAGAACTATGGAATGCCGCTGTAAAGCGGGCAGAGGGATCACAAAGGCGCCGCGCGCAAGCTCAGTTGCGCATCTGGCGTCCCAGCGCTTCGGCCAGTTCCCACGGGTTCGTCGGCTTCGAGAAGACGGGAATTTCCGGCATGATCGACTGGAAGGCGAGCGGCAGCGGCTCGGCCGTGTTCACCACCAAGGGCACTTCGCGCTTCCACAGCTCAACGATCAGGGCTTCCGCCGATCCGTCGAGCAGGTTCATGTCGAGGATCGCGCCATCGACATTCATCGAGCCGTCGGACAGCGCGGCACGCGCGCGCGCTAAGGTCGCGAAGGGGCCGGCAACCTGACCGCCCGCCTCCTCGACCGAGAAGGCGATGTCATAGGCAATGAATAATTCGTCTTCGACCACGAGGACATTGCTGCCCTCGAGGCAAGTCATACTGCTCTGTAACATGGGCTACACTACCCTTTTATCAGGTCCATTGGCACGGTCATGCGAGCTTGGAACCCGTCGGGAACCCATTCGGTTCCATAGGTTCCCCGCAATTGGCCCTGAATGGTCAGGTCGATGAGCTTGGATCCGAAGCCGCTGTTGCTCGGCTGCACCAGTTCTTCGGGATAGCCGCTTTCTCGCCAGTCGAGTTCGAGCTGCCCGGACCTGTCGCGCCAGGTCAGTTCCAGAAGCCCCGCATCATGCGAAAGCGCCCCATATTTCACGGCGTTAGTCGCCAATTCGTGGATCACCAGCGCGAGGTTGGTCGACCCCGCATGGTTCAGCGCGATATCGGGACCGTCGAGGATCAGGCGCGGATCGTCGAGATTGGTGTAAGGCGAAAGCACGCCCAGCAACAATTCGCGCAACTCGACCATGCCGCGGAAATCGCGCTCGGGCGTGGCGGTCGGATTGATCAGCTCATGGGCGCGGGCCAGCGCGCCGATCCGCTCGCGCAAACCCCGCGCCATTTCCTCCGGCGTCGTCGCATGGCGCGCGGTCATGCCGACCAGCCCAGACATCATCGCGAAGGCGTTCTTGACCCGGTGGTTGAGTTCGCGCGTCAGCGTATCGCGCGCTTTCGCGATCTGCCGCTCCTCGGTCACGTCGCGGAGATAGGCGAGGATCGCGCCGTGCTCGGGGTAAAGGCGTGCCTCCAGAATGCGGCCGTCTCGCCCGTCCTGATCGGTGACCGTCGGGACACCCGTGCGGCGGGCCTCTTCCAGAGCTTTTTCGAAATTGCTTCCGATCAGATGGGGCGCGGTCTCCCAGAGCGACCGCCCGACCGCCTGTGCTTCCGCCTCGGCTCCGACCGCGTCGCGGATGCGGGCGCGCATGACCGAATTGGCGAACCGGATTTTGTCTTCGCTATCGAGTTCGACAATCGCGTCGAAGGTGATTTCGTGAAAATGCGCGAGCCGTCGGTCGACTTCGGCCGCATGTTCGCGCGCCGCGTTCAGATCGGAAATGTCGAGCGCGGTGGCCACGGCCACGGGCGGTTCGCTTTCGACCCGCTGCGCCGAGACCAGCAGATTGCGCTCCGGTCCGTCATGGCGCACGCAGCGCAGTTCCATGTGGCTGATCGTCTCTTCGTTGCGCGCCGCGCGCACGATCGGAAACTCGCTCAGGCTGAGCTTGCGCCCTTCTGGGGTGTACGCGTCGAAGGCGAGCTGCTTGGTCACGTCGCCGTCCGTCACGCCGAACATCTCGATCGCGGTGGCATTCAGATCGATAAGCCGACCGGTGCCCAGCTCGGCCACACCGACGCCGATCGGCATCTGATCGAGAACGGCGCGGAACCGGTTTTCCTCACGATGGGCGACGTTGATCTGGCGCCGAAGACGGATTTCCGCCTCGACCCCGGCGGCGATGTCGGACAGCGCCTCGTATTCTTCCTCGGTCCACTGTCTTGCCTCGCGGTCGATCAGGCAGAACGCACCCAGCGGCTGCCCGTCGATCGTGCGCAACGGCACCCCGAGATAGGCGGTCACGCCCAGATCGCGCACGGCACCATTGTCGCGCAGCACCGTGTCCTCGCGCGCATCGGGCACGTTCAGCGGCGCATCGGATTCGACGACATAGCGGCAGAAGGAATGGCTGAGCGGCGTCTCCGAAGGGGCAGCGGCGTCCAGTCCGGTTTGCGCCACGAAGACCTGCCGGTTCTCATCGACCATGGAAACCAACGAGACAGGCACTCCGGTCACCCGCGTGGCGAGCCGTGTCGCGCGCTCGAAGATTTCCGCAGGCGCACTCTCCAAAAGACCGGTCTCGCGCAACGCCCGAAGGCGCGCCGGATCGGCGAGTCTGGACCGTTCTTCACCGGTCAGCGGAGGGGGCATAGAGGTATTCATGCGCAGGCTCTCATAATTCCACCTATGCCCCGAAGAAACCCATTTCGCCCAGTGTCATATGACACGGTTGCGATCACGATTTCCGCCAAACACGATTTTCTTCAGCGTTTTTCGTGATGCGGTTGCGGTGTCGACGAATCGCAGAGCCAAGAGGTCGCGATCACCCGCATTCCGAAGGCGTCTTATGCTGAATTCGTAACGCGTTCTAATGGGTGACGTTAGGTAAGGATTCGCGCAGGTTTCAGCGAACCGGCAGGAACTGGCCTAGGCGCGCCCCGACCTTGCCGGGACGCGCCATATGAAAGCACGCGACGGAGAGCGTGCTCAGCAAGCGGTGGCGGGTGTCATCGTGCGCTGGTCGAGGAGGAAGTCGGTCACCATCGCGCCGATCCACATGCAGAACAGCGCCAGCCATGCGGTGCCTGCCAGAACGGAGGTGCCCGTCACGCCGTTGCCGATGGCGCAGCCGCCGGCCAGCATCGCACCGAAGCCCATGAAGATCGCCCCGATCATCGAGCGCCGCATCACCGGCATCGAGTCGAAGCCCTGCCAGGCGAACTGGCGCGAGAAGAGCGAGCTCAGGAAAGCGCCCAGAACCACGCCGGGCACGAGGCCCACGTCGAATTCCAGCACCGAGTTGCGGTCGAGGAAGAACATCAGCGTATTGGCCGAGGGGCCCGAGAAGGTGACCGAATTCACCGGCACCGGATCGAAAGCGACCTGGCTCAGCATGAAGGTCAGCACCCAGCCCACCGCGACGGCGAAACCGACGCCGGAGGCGAAGATCCACGTCTTCACGCCGATCTCGTTGCGCTTGGCCAGATACATGCCCGCGATGGCGAAGACGATGCCGACGGCCAGCCCGGTCCAGTTGGGCAGATGCAGCGCGTCGAGGATATTCACATTCTGCGCACCGGTGATCCAGAGGCTCGCCAGCCGGTCACGCAGTGGCGCGAGGATGCCCTTGAGGCTCATCGTGGCGGTCACCGCGAAGATCAGCCCCGAGACGACCGAGCGCAGGTTGCCCGTCGCCGCCAGCACGAGAAGCCGTCCCGAACAGCCGCGCGACAGCACCATGCCGACACCGAAGATCAGCCCGCCGATGATCGCGCCCGACCACGAGCCGGGCACCGACATCATCCGGCTGTCGCCCTGCCGGAACAGGTCCAGAAGCTGCGCGCCCTGCACCCAGACAAGCGCGGTCGAGAAGGTCAGGAACCACACCGCGACCTTGCCGCCCAGCTTGCCGCGCGCGAATTCCACCGTGGCAGCCCGCAGGCAGAAGTTGGATTTCTGCGCGGCGACGCCGAAGATGAGCCCGGTGATCACCCCGAAAAGCGCCGCCGTGGGGCCTTCGCCGATCCGCTCGATGAGTGCGATGATGTCCATGATACGATCTCCCGTTCGCGCACGGGTTCTGCCAGAAACCGCAGAAACGCACATTGATCTGAGTCAGGTTGCACCTTTTGCAGACTTGCCGCAGGCGCTGCCGTCGCGTCTAAGGAGAGGATGATGAAGTTGCGATCCGTCCCTCTCGACGAGGCCCACGAGCTGCCGCGCTGGCGCAGACCCGAGGCGCTGCTTTACGTCATGGCCACCGCCATGCCGATCTCCTTCGCCACCTGGTCGGCGCTCCTGAACAACTTCGTCATCGACGTCGTGAATTTCGATGGCGTCGATATCGGCTGGCTGCAGAGCTTCCGCGAAGTGCCGGGCTTCCTCGCCATCGGGGTGATCGTCGTGCTGTGGGTGATGCGCGAGCAGACGCTGGCCATCCTGTCGCTGCTGCTTCTGGGCGGAGCGACGGCGGTCACCGCGCTTTTCCCCAGCTTCGCCGGGCTGATCATCGTGACGCTCTTGTCCTCGATCGGGTTTCACTATTTCCAGACGGTGAACCAGTCGCTGCAATTGCAGTGGATCGACAAGGCCAAGGCGCCGCAGACGCTGGGCCGGATCGTGGCCATCGGGTCGGGCGCCTCGCTGGCGGCCTATGCGGTGCTGGTGCTGACCTGGAAGACGTTCAACCTCAGCTATGAATTCGTCTACGCCACCGCCGGGATCGCGACGATGGTGATGATGGCGGCGGCTGCGCTGATCTATCCGCAGTTCCACACCCGCGAGCCGCAATCGAAGAAGTTCGTGCTGCGCCGTCGCTACTGGCTCTATTACGCGATCACCTTCATGGCGGGCGCGCGGCGGCAGATTTTCGTGGTCTTCGCCGCCTTCATGATGGTCGAACGCTTCGGGCTGCGCGTGGATGAGATCACCGCGCTCTTCCTGATCAACTTCGCGGTCAACATGGCCGCCGCGCCTGCAATGGGCCGCTTTGTGCATCGCTTCGGCGAACGCCGGGCGCTGATCTTCGAATATGTCGGGCTGACGCTGCTGTTCCTCGCCTATGGCGGCATCTACTGGTTCGGCTGGGGCATCTGGCTGGCCTGCGCGCTCTATGTGGTCGATCACCTGCTGTTCGCGCTGGCCTTCGCGCAGAAGACCTATTTCCAGAAGATCTGCGACCCCGAGGATATCGCGCCCACTGCCGCCGTCGCCTTCACGATCAACCATATCGCGGCTGTCTTCCTGCCGGTGACGCTGGGCTACCTCTGGATGGTCTCGCCCGGCGCGGTCTTCGGGCTGGCGGCCTCGATGGCGGTGATCTCGCTGGGGCTCGCGCTGCTGGTGCCGCGTCACCCTTCGAAAGGCTACGAGACGGTGCTGCAGGGTCTTGGCCCGGTGCCGGCGTGACGCCCGCGTGAACTGGAAATTCCGCCGCTCCGCGCCTATCTGAGAGGGGCGCGAAAGGGAGATTTACCATGCTGTTCGGAAAACCCGCCACCATTCCCACCAAGGCCGAAGCCCTGCCGGGCCGCGCCGAGGCGATGCCTCTGGCAGAGCCGCATTTCCTCTGGGGGCGCGATCTGCGCTCCCCCGTGCCCGAGGGCATGGAAGAGGCGATGTTCGGCATGGGCTGCTTCTGGGGCGTCGAACGCATGTTCTGGAACACCGACGGCGTCTGGCTGACCATGGTCGGCTATGCGGGCGGTCCCACGCCCAACCCGACCTATCGCGAAGTCTGCACCGGCATGACCGGCCATAACGAGGTCGTCCGCGTGATCTACGACCCCGCCAAGGTCAGCTACGAAGACCTGCTGCGCGTCTTCTGGGAGGGCCACGATCCGACCCAAGGGATGCGTCAGGGCAATGACCGCGGCACGCAGTATCGTTCGGGCATCTACACCTACACGGATGCGCAGAAAGAGGCCGCCAAAGCCTCGCGCGACGCCTATGCCGAGCGCCTGCAGGCGGCGGGCTATGGCACGATCACCACCGAGATCATCGACGCGCCGCCCTTCTACTATGCCGAGGATTATCACCAGCAATATCTGGAGAAGAACCCCGGCGGCTATTGCGGCATCGGCGGCACCGGCGTGACCTGCCCGATCGGGCTGAACGCGTGATCTGATGCGTGTGCGGGCCGCTTGACGGCTCGCGCCCGCGGCCCTAAGCCCGGGCGCAACCATCCCGAGGAGCGCGCCCATGACCACCTTCACCGCCTTTACCACGCTGGCCGATCGCGAGGCCGCCGAGGCGCTGTCCGAACGTCTCGAAGAGCTCGATCCCGGCCCCTACGGTACCGGCGTGTTCGAGATCGAGGACGGGTCGGGCCGCTACGAGGTTTCGGGCTATTTCCTCGAGGCCCCCGACGACGTGGCGCTGGACTTGCTGGCGATCTCGCACGGAGCGCAGCCTTTCGTTGTCTCGGAAATTCCGGAGACCGATTGGGTCGCGCATGTGCGGCGCGAACTGGCCCCGGTGCGCGCGGGCCGCTTCTTCCTCTATGGCAGCCATGACGAGGACAAGATCCCGGCGGATACGATCGCGCTCCGGATCGATGCGGCGATGGCCTTCGGGACGGGCCATCACGGGACCACCTCGGGCTGCCTGACCGCGCTCGACGATCTGGCGAACGAGGGTCACGCCTTCCACAATGTCGCCGATATCGGCTGCGGCACCGCCGTTTTGGCGATGGCGGCGGCGAAGCTCTGGCCCGAGCCGGTGCTGGCCTCCGATATCGATCCGGTCGCGGTGGAGACGGCGGCGGCGAATGTCGCGGTGAACGATCTTGAGGGCCGTGTGATCTGCATCGAGGCCGCCGGCTTCTGCGATCCACGCCTGAAAGAGGCCGCGCCCTTCGATCTGATCTTCGCCAATATCCTCAAAGGCCCGCTCGTCGCGCTTGCCCCCGAAATGGGCCGCAACTGCGCCGAATCGGGCTTCGTGATCCTCAGCGGGATCCTCAACGAACAAGCCGATGAAGTGGTCGCCGCCTATCAGGCGCAGGGCTTTGTTTCCCATTCGCGTAAGGAATTCGGCGAATGGACGACATTGGCCATGCAGCGCGCCTAATCCGCCACAAATCCGCTCCGATTGCCGTAAGGATTGCTTTACCCTGACCTGAGAAATTGCCTTTGGGGGCATCGCAGTTAACGGGGTTTGCCATGCGCGATCCGCAAATCGAGTCTTTTGAAAAGCGCCTGCATCGGATCGACCAGATCCATCAAGCAGGCGGCGCATTCGAGGCGTCCGGTGCATTGGGGCGCAGCTATTTTGATTCCATGCGCCCGAAGTCGCGCCGCAGTTTTCCGCTGCGCGGTGTGGCGCTGATCTTTGCCGGTGTTCTGCTGGTGAAGGGCGCGATGCTCGCGCAGGTGGGCCAAGAGAGCTACGAGGCGCGCGTCGCAAGCCTCGCGAACGGCTCGCAATTCGAACGGGTGGGGGCTTGGGTCATGCATGCCGACCCGATCACCCGCAAGATCGCCGGGCTGCTCGCGCCGTATATCGGCTGAACGCCAAAGCCACTAAGCCATAAAGAAAGGGCTGCGCCGTTGCCGGGGCAGCCCTTTTCGCATGACCTGTCGGTCGCGTTAGCGCAGGCGCGCCACGTCGAGCCGGGTCAGGCCGATATCGTCCAGCGCGCGGTCGCTGAGCTTCATCAGAGCCTTGCGGGTGACGCGTGCGTCGTTCCAGTCGTGCAGGGCTGCGATCAGCGAGGTAAAGACGCTCGGTCGGGCGCTGCGGCTCATGCGGGTGTTGATATCCATCGAAGCCATGGGGAGGATCCTTCAGTTCACAAACTGCTCAAGTTTCGGGCATTACATCTTCTGAAGCGCAGATAAGACTGGCAGGGTGCGAAAACAATCTCAGTTTTGGCAGCCCCGCCATGCAGGAATCGCATGTGATATGAGGCCGGTTTTTGCATCCCCTCTGGCCGATGTTCCCTTTTCGTGCTAGTTCTTGCGAAACAACACGAGAACGAGGCAGGGCAAATGCGGGTGATCGGGATCGATCCGGGGTTACGCAATCTCGGATGGGGCGTGATCGAGATGGACGGATCGCGACTCAGGCATGTCGCGAACGGGATTCTCCATTCCGAAGGTAAGGATTTGGCAAAGCGCCTGCTGGTGCTGCACGAGGGGCTGAGCGCGGTTATCGCGACCCACGCACCCGAGGCGGCCGCGGTGGAGCAGACCTTCGTCAACAAGGACGCAGTCGCGACGCTGAAACTTGGGCAGGCACGTGGCATCGCGCTTCTGGCGCCTGCGCAGGCTGGGCTCGAGGTCGGCGAATACGCCCCGAACGCGATCAAGAAAACCGTCGTCGGCGTCGGCCATGCCGACAAGACGCAGGTGCAGCATATGGTGCGCCACCAACTGCCCGGCGTGCAGTTCGAAGGGGCCGATGCGGCCGATGCGCTCGCCATTGCGATCTGCCACGCCTTCCACCTGCAATCGGCGGCTCGGATGAATGCGGCGCAGCTTTCCCGCGATGCCTTGGGCACAACCCAACGGAGGCGCGCATGATCGGTCGCATCGCAGGGGTCATCATTCACCGCGCGCTCGACCACGTCATGATCGACGTGCGCGGCGTGGGCTATGTCGTCCATGTCAGCCAGCGCACCGCGCAATCGCTGCCGCCCGTGGGCGAGGCCTGCGCGCTCTATACCGATCTTCTGGTGCGCGAGGACCTGCTGCAACTTTTCGGCTTCCCGACACTGCTGGAGAAGGAATGGCACCGGCTGCTGACCTCGGTGCAGGGGATCGGCGCGAAAGCCTCGCTCGCGATCCTCGGCACGCTCGGCGCGGAGGGGCTGGGTCGCGCGATCGCGCTGGGCGACTGGTCGGCGGTGAAATCCGCCCCCGGCGTCGGCCCGAAGCTTGCCCAACGCGTCGTGCTGGAGCTGAAGGAGAAAGCTCCGACCGTCATGGCGATGGGGGCGGAGTTCACTGTTGATGCCACCCCCGAGGTGATCGAGGACGCGCCGGCCAAGAAGCCCGCAAAGAAAGCAGCCCCGGCCGCGACGCCGAAGGTAAACTTCACCGCCGAGGCGATCTCCGCGCTCACCAATCTCGGTTATGCGCCGTCCGACGCGGCCGGTGCCGTCGCGCAGGCCAATGACGACCCGGAGGTCACCGACACGGCCACGCTGATCCGCGCGGCGCTAAGGCTCCTGGCCCCGAAGGATTGACCTCTTCCTCTTGGGATAAATATCCCGGGGTGCGGGGCAGCGCCCCGCTTGCTCCCCTCCGCCAAAGGCGCGACAGTAAATGACGATGAGCGAACCTGATCCCACCCTGCGGCCCGACCGCCTGCCCGAAGACGCCGACCGCGCCCTGCGACCACAGGCGCTGGAGGAATTCACCGGTCAGGCCGAGGCCCGCGCCAATCTGCGCGTCTTCATCGAAAGCGCCAAGATGCGCAGCCAGGCGATGGATCACACGCTGTTTCATGGCCCGCCCGGTCTGGGCAAGACGACGCTTGCGCAGATCATGGCGCGCGAGCTGGGCGTGAACTTCAAGATGACCTCGGGGCCGGTGCTCGCCAAGGCGGGCGATCTGGCCGCGATCCTGACCAATCTCGAGGCGCGCGACGTGCTGTTCATCGACGAGATCCACCGGATGAACCCGGCGGTGGAGGAAGTGCTCTATCCCGCGATGGAGGATTTCGAGCTCGATCTGGTGATCGGCGAAGGCCCCGCCGCGCGCACCGTCCGGATCGAGTTGCAGCCCTTCACGCTGGTCGGCGCCACGACGCGGCTCGGCCTGCTGACGACGCCCCTGCGCGACCGCTTCGGCATCCCGACCCGACTGCAATTCTACACCGAGGACGAGCTGGACCTGATCGTGACGCGCGGGTCGCGGCTTCTGGGTATCCCGTCCGACCCCGCGGGCACCCGCGAGATCGCCAAGCGCGCGCGTGGCACCCCGCGCATCGCGGGACGTCTGCTCCGCCGCGTCGTCGATTTCGCGCTGGTCGAAGGCGACGGGCGGCTGACTCGCGAGATCGCGGACCGCGCGCTGACGCGGCTTGGCGTCGACAATCTCGGTCTCGACGGGGCGGACCGGCGCTACATGATGCTGATGGCCGATCATTACGGCGGCGGGCCGGTGGGGGTGGAGACGCTCTCGGCCGCGCTGTCAGAAAGTCGCGACGCGATCGAAGAAGTCATCGAACCCTACCTGTTGCAACAGGGCCTGATCAGCCGCACCCCGCGTGGTCGGATGCTGGGCGCGCGGGCGTGGCGGCATCTGGGGCTCGAGGCACCGAAACCCGCCACCCCGCAGACGGACCTCTTTGGCGATGGCTGACCCCTTGGCACGTTTCGAGATCACCGAGGCGGAGATCGACCGCGTCGTCGCGCGCTTCTACGAGCGTGTGCGCGGCCACGCGATGCTCGGTCCGGTCTTTGCGGTGCATGTCACCGACTGGCCCACCCATGAGGACAAGGTCGCCCGGTTCTGGAAGAACGCGATCCTGCGCAAGCCGGGCTATGACGGCTCGCCCATGCAGGTCCACCGCGCGGCAGGCAATGTGCGCCCGGGCATGTTTTCGACCTGGCTTGCGGAGTTCGACAAGGTGCTGAGCGCGGAGCTCACGCCCGAACAGGCGGCGGGCTGGTCGGCGCTGGCGCATCGCATCGGCATGAGCCTGCGGCAAGGCGTGGTCGAGCGCGAGACCTTTGCGGGCGGTATTCCGAAGCTGAAATGACCCGCGCGCGTAGGCGCGCAAAACTAGAGGCGGAGGGGGCGCTGCCCCCGCTCTGACGGCCCTTCGCTCGCGCTTCGGGCGTTCGGCGGGGCGTCCTTCCACTGGAAGGCCGCTTATCCCGCCTCACCCCCCGGGATATTTCTGCCAAGAGGAAGAGGCTCAGTCCTCTTTCTTGCCGAAGACTCCGGTAAGCGATCGCCCGATCAGATTGGTAACGCGGGGCTTTTGCAGCTTGCGGAAGGGCATCGGGCGGCAGACTTCCAGTGCGGCGATGCCGACGCGGGCGGTTAGCGCGCCGTTGATGACGCCTTCGCCGAACCGACGCGAGAGCTTCGACACCAGATGGCCGCCGGTGACCGTCTCGATCAGATCGTCGCCCGCCGCCACCGCGCCGGTCGCGACGAGATGGGTCATCACCGTGCGCGCCAGCCGGATCGAGCCGAGCGTGCCCGAGCGCCCGCCATAGATTTCCGCGATGCGCCGGATCATCCGCAGGTTCGCGGTCAGCGCGGTGAAGACATCGGCGAGCGCCAATGGAACGATAGCAGTGACGGTGGCCACGGTGCGCGCGGCGGCCTCGATCTCCAGCCGGGCGGCCGCGTCAAGCGGGCCCATCAGCTCAGCTTCGGCCAGCCCCAGCAGCGTGTCGGTGTCGAGCACCTCGCCCGTTTGCTCGGCCAGCCGCTTGCGCGCCCAGTCCATCTCGGGCCGCGCGGCATAGAGGCCCGAGACATGGGCCGTCACCTTGCGCGCGCGGCTCAGATCATCTTCGCTCAGCGCTTCCGAGACTTCCTTATGGACCTTGTCGAGCCGCGCCAGCCGCGAGAAGGCCGCGATCTCGCGCCCGGTGATCAGTAGCGCGCCAAGCGCGAAAGCCGCGACCAGCCCGGTGCCGATCCAGCCGAGGATCGGATGGGTGGCGAACAGCCCGTCGATGAAGCGCCAGAGCGCGACGGAGATCAGGAAACCCACCAGCGCCACGCTCGCGCGCCAGAAAAACCGCACGATGGGCGAGGTGCGCCGCGCCCCCAGCCGTGTCGCGATCTGCATGGCGCGGCCTTCCAGCCGCTCCTCGGTCGCGCTCGGCATATCCTCGATCGGTGCGGCCTCGGCGGGCGAGGGCGCGTCCTCGATCTCGATCATCACCGGCTTTTTCATAGCTTGTCCCCGATCAAGAAATCGGCCGCGCGGTCGAGCCGGATATGCGGCGGGCCTTCGCCGGGTCGCAAGATCACCGGGGCCGGGGCGAAGTTCATGATCGAATAATCCTCGTCGAGCCATGCGGAGGCCCCTTGCGCCGCGGGCGAGAGAAGCTGCGCCGGGTCGGCGGGCAATTCGCCGGGATAGAGCGCGACCGACTTGCCGTTCTCCAGCCGCCCGCGCACGGCCTGCAATTCCGCCCCGTCATGCGAGAGGGTTTCTTCCGTGGTGCTGCGCAGCGCCGCGATCGACAGCGCGAGAGTCTTCGCGCCCGCGAAATCGGCACGGTCCTTGGCCTCGCGCAGCAGTGCGCCGGTGATCGCGGTCAGGCGGGCGTGTTGCGTATGGTGCAGGTGATCCGCCTTGGTCGCGGCGAAGAGGATTTTCTCGACCCGCTTGCCGCCGATCAGCGAGGTCAGCCAGCTTGCGCGGCCCGGACGGAAGGCCGCCAGAATATCGGCCATCGCCTGACGCAGATCGTCGAGCGCGGCGGGCCCCGAATGGATCGCGCCCAATACGTCGACCAGCACCACCTGTCGGTCGATCTTGGCGAAATGATCGCGGAAGAAGGGGCGCACGACCTCGCGTTTGTAGGCGTCGTAGCGGCGCTCCATCTCGCGCCGAAGCGAGCCGCGCGGGGCGTCGCCCGCGGGCAGCGGCGCGAAGGTCAGGGCGGGCGATCCGGCCATCTCGCCGGGCAGCAGGAAGCGCCCCGGCGTGCAGTCAGAGAACCCCGCATCGCGCGCCTCGGTGAGGTATCGGGTGAAGCCCGCCGCCAGCGCCTTGGCTTGCGGCTCGGTGAATTCCGCGGTGCCGTCCGCCGCCTCGGATTGCGTCAGATATTCCGCGCCTTGCGGACGGTTCGGCAGACGCGCCAGCGCCTCTGCCGACCACTCGGCATAGCTTTTGTCCATAAGCCCGAGGTCGAGCAGCCACTCGCCGGGGTAATCCACGATATCGAGATGCACGACGCGCGGACCCCGCACCGCGCCCAGCATCCCGCGCGGCTGGATGCGGAAGGACAGCCGCAGCTCCGAGACGGCGCGCGTGCCCTCGGGCCAATGCGGCGAAGGGCCGGTCAGCGCGGCAAGGTGGCTCTCAAAGTCGAAGCGCGGCACGGTGTCGTCGGGCTGCGGCTGCAGATAGGCGGCGGTGATATCCGACGCCGATCCCAGCGCAGGCATCCGCCCGCGATCCAGCAGGTTCGCGACTAGCGAGGTGATGAACACGGTCTTGCCCGCGCGCGACAGACCCGTCACGCCGAGCCGGATCACCGGTTCGAACAGCGCCTCCGAGACCGAATGGCCCATGCCCTCGATCCCGCGCGTGATCCCGTCCGCAATGTCGGAAATGCCCAAAGCCCGGCCCCTCATTCTCATTCACGGACAAGATAAGCAGCGGAGAGTGTTAATGAAAGAGAGGGCAGACACGCGGCCCGCCCTCTGCATTGTTCTTCCGCCTCGGATCGGTCTCAGACCGCCAGGCAGATATATTTCATCTCGAGATAATCCTCGATCCCGTGATGCGACCCCTCGCGGCCCAGGCCGGACTGCTTCACGCCGCCGAACGGGGCGAGCTCGGTCGAGATCAGGCCAGTGTTGACGCCGACGATCCCGTATTCCAGACCTTCCTGAACGCGAGTGATGCGCCCCACGTCGCGGGCGTAGAAATAGCTCGCAAGGCCGAAAATCGTGTCATTGGCCTTGGCGATCGCCTCCTGCTCGGTCTCGAACTTGAAGAGCGGGGCGACGGGGCCGAAGGTCTCCTCATGCGAGACCTTGGCCTCCTGCGTGACCCCGGTCAGCACTGTCGGTTGGAAGAAGGTGCCGCCCATCTCGTGACGTTCGCCGCCGGTGACGATCGAGCCGCCATGATCGAGCACGTCCTGAATATGCTCCTGCACTTTCTTGACCGCGTCCTCGTTGATCAGCGGGCCGGCCTCGACGCCTTCCTCGAGGCCGTCGCCCACCTTGAGGGCGTTGACGGCCTTGGCCAGCTTCTCGGCAAAGGCGTCATAGACCCCGGACTGGACATAGATGCGGTTGGCGCAGACGCAGGTCTGACCGTTATTGCGGAATTTCGACGCCATTGCGCCTTCGACCGCGGCGTCGAGATCGGCGTCGTCGAACACGATGAAGGGCGCGTTGCCGCCCAGTTCCATCGAGCATTTCATCACCTGATCCGCCGCCTGACGCAGCAGGATACGGCCCACCTCGGTCGAGCCGGTGAAGGTCAGCTTGCGCACGGTGTGGTTCTCGCAGAATTCCTTGCCGATATCGGAGGCTTTCGCGGAGGTGATGACCGAGAGGATGCCTTTGGGCAGGCCCGCGCGTTCGCCCAGCACCGCCATCGCGAGCGCCGAGAGCGGCGTCTCAGAGGCCGGGCGGCAGACGAAACCGCAGCCCACCGCGAGCGCCGGGCCCGCCTTGCGCGCGATCATCGCGTTGGGGAAGTTCCACGGCGTGATCGAGGCGGCGACCCCGATCGGCTGCTTGATCACGGTGATCCGCTTGTCGCGCTGGTGGCCCGGGATCGTCTCGCCATAGACCCGCTTGGCCTCTTCGCCGAACCACTCGATGAAGCCTGCGCCATAGGCGATCTCGCCCTTCGCCTCGGCGAGCGGCTTACCCATCTCGGCGGTCAGGATCGCGCCGAGATCGTCCTGATTTTCCATCATCAGGTCGTACCATTTGCGCATGATCTGCGCGCGTTCCTTGCCGGTGCGCGCGGCCCAGTCCTTCATCGCCTCCTCGGCGGCAGCGATGGCGCGGGCGGTTTCGGCGCGGCCCAGATCGGGCACGGTGCAGATCACGTCGCCCCGCGCGGGGTTGGTCACGTCGAAGGTGGTGCCGTCATCGGCGTCGACCCATTCGCCCGCGACGAGGGCCTTGGTCGCCAGAAGCGAGGGATCCTTGAGGATGGATTTGAGGTCGGTCTTGTCGTCGAGCATGATGTCCTCCGAAGGGCTGGATGGGTCGTCCGGTCAATGCGCCGGGCTTTTTGATGTTCCGTAACGGCTGCGCCAGCAGGGCTGCAGATCGCCGGGGTGTTCTTTGGCTTCATAGATGGCGCGGGCGATGGCCCGGGCAAGCACGCAAGACGCCGCATGGCCAAGCTGGAACGGGTCGCGGACCGGATCGGCCAAGGGCTTCTCGCCGGTCGCGGCGGCGAAGATCAGATCGCCGTCCATCGGTGTATGGGAGGGCAAGATGGCCCGCGCCATGCCGTCATGGGCGGCCGTGGCCATGCGCTGCGCCTGCGCCTGGGTGAGCGCGGCATCGGTCGCGACGATGGCGATGGTGGTGGCCTCGCCCTGACTTTTCATCGGTTCGGGCATCGCGCTCGGATCATGTTGGGGCGCAGGGCCGAAACCGCCGAACTCGCCGTCGATCTCCCAAGGTGCGGCCCAGAAATGCGGCCCGTCGCCGATCGTCACCGAGCCGAGCGCATTCACCGCCACCAGCGCACCCACCGTGAAGCCGCTCTCCAGCACGGCCGAGGCCGACCCGAGCCCGCCTTTGAAAGTCCCGGTCATCGCGCCAAAGCCCGCCCCGGCGCTGCCGATCTCGAACCGCTCCGTGGCCGCCCCGAGCGCCGCGCGCCCAAGCCCGGGATAGGGCGTCTCGGCCCAACTCTTGTCGCCGCCATTGAGCAGATCGAACAGGATCGCGCCGGGCACGATCGGCACGCGCTGATCGCCCACCGCGAAACCGCGCCCTTGCGCGCGCAGCCCCGCCATCACCCCGTCGCAGGCGCCAAGCCCGAAGGCCGAGCCGCCCGAGAGCACGAGCGCATCAACCTCCTGCACCAGCTTGTCGGGCGCCAGAAGATCGGTCTCCCGCGTTCCCGGCGCGCCGCCCATCACCTGCACTGCCGCCGTGAAGGGGCGCTCGCCCAGCAGCACGCTCACACCCGAGCGCAGCCCCACATCCTCGGCATTGCCCACGCGCAGCCCGGCGATATCGGTGATCAGATTGTTCGGCCCTGCCTTCATCTTCCTCTTGGTCCAAATATCCTGGGGGTTTGGGGGCAACGCCCCCAACTCAATGTCCTGCGTTCAGATACAGCGCCCGCCATCGACCTCCATCGCGACGCCGGTGATCATGCTCGCCTCGTCCGAGCACAGGAACAGCGCCGCATTCGCCATGTCCTCGGGCGTCGAGAACCGCCCCAGCGGGATGGTCGAGAGAAACTTCGCGCGGATTTCCGGTGTGTCCTCGCCCATGAAGCTCTTCAGAAGCGGGGTCTCTCCGGCGACCGGGTTGATCGCGTTGACGCGCACGCCGAAGGGCGCAAGCTCCACCGCCATCGCGCGGGTCGCGGTGATCATCCAGCCCTTCGAGGCATTGTACCAGCTCAGGTTCGGCCGCGGGCTGACGCCGGCGGTGGAGGCCACGTTCAGGATCGCGCCCGCGCCGCGCGCTTTCATCCCCGGCACGATATGGCGCGCGGTCAGATAGACCGATTTCGCGTTGACGGTGAGGACGCGGTCGAACTCCTCCTCGGTCACCTCCTCCATCGGCTTCGGCAGATGAGTGGTCCCGGCATTGTTCACCAGAATGTCGATCTGCCCGAACGCCTCGCGCGCCGCCTGCGCCAGTGCGGCGACATCCGCATCGCGGCTGACATCCACGGTGCAGGCCACGCCGCCGATCTCGTCGGCGATGGCCTGCGCGGCCTCGGCGTTGAGATCTGCGACCAGAACCCGCGCACCCTCGGCGGCGAAGCGGCGCGCGATCCCCGCGCCGAAGCCCGAGCCCGCGCCGGTGACGATCGCGCTTTTGCCTTCCAGTCTCATCGGTGCTCCTCCTCGGGGCCTACTGTTGTCGCAGGACACATCGGGTGCAAGGGGGCTCTGCCCCCCCGGTCTCCGACCGTCCCCCGGGGATGTTATAGCAAGCCCGAGATCAGCCATGCCAGGCGGCGACGGTTTTCAGGGTGGAGAAGCCGTAGAGCGCCTCGAACCCTTTCTCTCGCCCGTGCCCGGATTTGCCGATGCCGCCGAAGGGCAGCTCCACGCCGCCGCCCGCGCCGTAATTGTTCAGGAAGACCTGTCCTGCGCGCAGCCTCCGTGCGAGCCGCATCGTTCGTCCGCCATTCTCCGACCAGACCGAGGCGACGAGCCCGTAGTCCGTGCCATTCGCGATGGCGACGGCCTCTTCCTCGTCCTCGAAGGGAATGACGATCTGCGCCGGGCCGAAGATTTCCTCCTGCGCGAGCCGATGCGCGCCGTGGCCACCGCCGATCAGGGTCGGCGCGACGTAATGGCCGCCTGCGGGGACGTCCTCGGCGATCCGCCCTTGGGCCGCGACGGTGAGGTCGGAAGCGAGCGCCAGATAGCCCTCG
Organism: Thioclava sp. PTB-PU3-1; assembly: GCF_055666785.1. Classification (NCBI taxonomy): domain Bacteria; kingdom Pseudomonadati; phylum Pseudomonadota; class Alphaproteobacteria; order Rhodobacterales; family Paracoccaceae; genus Thioclava; species Thioclava sp. PTB-PU3-1. The sequence goes on from NZ_JBVNVL010000005.1 coordinate 104,540, forward strand.
ACGATCTCTTTCTGCCGCCCCGAGATCAGCGGGCCGAGGTCGTGATCGCCAAGCGCGGGCCCCGCCGTCAGGCCACGATAGCGCGCGGCCATTTTCTCCAGCACCTCGTCATAGCGCGAGCGCTGCACGAGGATGCGCGAGGAGGCCGAGCAGGTCTGCCCGGCGTTCTGGATGCCTGCGTTCACGAGGAAGGGCAGCGCGCGGTCGAGATCGGCATCGGCGAAGACCAGCTGCGGGGATTTGCCGCCAAGCTCCAGCGTGACGGGCACGGCATTCACTGCGGCGGCGGCCTGAATGTGCTGGCCGACCGCGACCGATCCGGTGAAGGAGATATGCTGGATGCCGGGATGGGCCGAGAGCGCGGCCCCGGCCTCCTCTCCCAGACCCGGCACGATGTTGAGCGCACCGGCCGGCATCCCCGCTTCTTGCGCGATCCGCCCGAAGGCCAGCGCGGTGAGCGAGGCTTCCTCGGCAGGTTTCACGACCGCCGCATTGCCCATCGCCAGCGCCGCTGCGACCGAACGCCCGATTATCTGCATCGGGTAATTCCACGGCACGATATGCGCGGTCACGCCATGCGGCTCGCGCAGCGTGTAGGCGGTGTAGCCGTTGAGATAGGGGATCGTCTCGCCCATCACCTTGTCGGCGGCCCCGCCATAGAATTCGAGATAGCGCGCCAGTGCCGCCACATCGGCGCGTGCCTGCGTCAACGGTTTGCCGACATCGAGCGCCTCGATCACGGCCAGATCCTCGGCATGAGCCAGCACGAGCCCGGACATCTTCAGCAGGAGCCGCCCGCGTTCCGCTGCGCTCAGCTGTCCCCAACCGCCTGCAAGCGCCGCCTGTGCGGCCTCGACCGCCGCGTCGATCTCCGGCTTCCCGCCCCGGGCGATCTGCGCCATCTCGCGCCCATCCGAGGGGCATTCCACGGAAAGGCGCGCATCGGGCTTGCGCCAGACGCCTCCGATCAACATCTCCTCGGGGTCGAACCAAAGCGGCAAATTCATGCGCGGCACCTCCTCTTGTCACGCGATTTTGCAGCACGCTCCGCCCGCACGGGCGGAAAATCAAGGGGGCAGGAATCTGCCGGAGGCGGTCTGATCACATTCATGTGAGTGTGAGTGGGGGGAACTTTCCCCTATCTAGCCCCTTGAATGACGGAACCGGGCCGAAGGCCCACCGGAAAAAGAGACAGGAAAATTGCAAGTGACCGCGAGTTATTCGACGCTCAAACGCGCAATCCGCCCGGCCATGCTCTTCGGGCTGGCTGGCATCTTGGCAGCCTGCGCGAGTGCGCCGGAACAGCGCTATGCGCAACCGACCCAGTCGACGAAGGCCGTGCCCGCCGAATATCAGGCGCGCGAAGATGATGGGAAAACCATCCCGGCGATCAGTCCGAAATATCTGGTGGAGCGCAACCGCCGCCAGGTCGTGCCCTATCACGGGCCCGAGGCTGTCGGGACGATCGTCGTCGATCCCTATGCGCGTTTCCTCTACTACATCACCGAGCCGGGCAAGGCAGAACGCTACGGCGTCGCAGTCGGTCGCGACGGCAAGACCTTCTCGGGGGATGCCACGATCAAGCGCAAGCAGGAATATCCGAGCTGGACGCCGACGCAGAACATGATCCAGGAAGATCCCGACCTCTACGGGCCGCTGAAAGACGGTCTGCCGGGCGGTCTGGACAACCCGCTGGGCGCGCGTGCGCTCTATCTCTACCAGGGTAACCGGGATACCTATTACCGCATCCACGGTACGATGGATCCGTCCTCGATCGGGCGTGCGACGTCGGCTGGCTGTATCCGCCTGTTCAATCAGGACATCATCGACCTGTTCTCGAAAGTGCCGAAGGGCACGCCGGTGAAGGTGCGCAGCCGCGCCGAGAGCCTCGAGATGGAAGGCCCGGTCGTGCAGCTGCATTCGGGCTATGTGGTCTCCGCCTATAATCAGGTGGCGATCAACGAGGACGAGGCCGCGTGGAAAGCGGGCCAGATCCCCGATCAGCAAAAGGTCGAAGAAGAGCAGCATCAGGCTTCGGTCGCGATGGCCCAGGAAGTCGGCGGCTCGGGCGAGACCGCCAGCTCCACTGTCGATTGCGGCTATTCCGGCACCGGCACCTGCGTCGATACCACCAACTGATCGAGCCGATTTTCGAGATGACGATCACGGCGCGGGGGCAACCTCGCGCCGTTTTTCATGCGCTACGGCCTCTTCGGAACCGGGCCAAATCGCGCGATACGCGCCCCGATGCCGCAGCGTTTGCGCGTTCACGTCTTTCCTTGCGGGCCGGGTGACGCTAGGACTCGCGCGCAAGCAGATCAGGAGGATGCCATGAGCGTCACCGGAACCACGCGGCAGAAAATGCCCGCAGATATTCTCGCGATGAAGGGCGGCGCGCCGATCGTTTGCCTGACCGCCTACACCACGCCGATTGCGAAGCTGGTCGACAGCCATTGCGATCTCGTGCTGGTCGGCGACTCGGTGGGCATGGTGCTCCACGGGCTGCCCTCGACGCTGGGCGTGACGATGGAGATGATGATCCTCCACGGCCAAGCGGTCGCACGCGGCCTCTCGAATGCGCTGATGGTGATCGACATGCCGTTCGGGTCGTATGAGGAAAGCCCGGCGCAGGCGTTCCGCAATGCCTCGCGTCTGATGGCCGAGACCGGCGCGGGGGCGGTGAAGCTCGAAGGCGGGGCGCATATGGCCGAGACCATCGCGTTTCTGACCGCGCGCGGTATCCCGGTGCAGGCCCATATCGGGCTGACCCCGCAATCGGTGAACACGCTGGGCGGCTACAAGGTGCAGGGCCGCGGCGATAGCCGGGCGCGTCTGGTCAAGGATGCGAAAGCGGTGGCCGACGCGGGGGCCTTCTCGGTGGTGCTGGAAAAAGTGCCTCAGGGGCTGGCCGACGAGATCACCGCGATGGTCGCTATCCCCACCGTCGGCATCGGCGCAGGCGCGGGCTGCGACGGGCAGGTGCTGGTGGTCGATGACATGCTGGGCCTCTTCACCGATTTCAAACCCAAATTCGTCAAGCGTTTCGGCCAGCTCGGTCAGGAAGCCGAAGCCGCCGTCGCCGATTACGCAGCCGAAGTGCGCGACCGCAGCTTCCCGGCAGCCGAGCACAGCTTCGCCGACGAGGTGAAGAAATGACGCAGGTGATCCGCAAGGCCGCTGAACTGCGCGACAAGGTGGCGGCGTGGAAACGCTCGGGGATGCTGGTCGGTGTGGTGCCGACGATGGGCGCGCTGCATGATGGCCACCTCAGCCTCGCTCGCGCCGCGCGCAAGCAATCGGACCGCGTGATCGTGACGGTCTTCGTGAACCCGATGCAGTTCAACAACGCCTCGGACCTCGACAAATACCCGCGCGACGAGGCGCAGGATCTGGCGCTTCTGGAAGCCGAAGGGGTCGACGTGCTCTTCGCGCCGGGCGTGGACGAGGTCTATCCCGACGGGTTCGCGACCACCGTGTCCGTCGCGGGCATCACCGAGCCGCTGGAGGGCGCGTTCCGGCCCGGCCATTTCGATGGCGTGGCGACGGTCTGCTCGAAGCTCTTCGGCATGACGCAGGCGGGGCGCGCGTTCTTCGGCGAGAAGGACTGGCAGCAATTGCAGGTGGTCCAGCAGCTCACCCGCGATCTCAACATGCCGATCCGCATAATCGGCTGCCCCACGATCCGTGAAGAAGACGGTCTGGCGATGTCCTCGCGCAATGTGCGGCTGACGGCTGAGGAACGCGAATTGGCGCCGCGCCTGCATACGGTGATGCAGGAGGCGGCTGCGAAGATCCGCGACGGCGTACCGGTCGAAGGCGCCCTCAACGATGCGAAGACCGAGCTGAAAGACGCGGGCTTCGGCGCGCTCGATTATCTCGAACTGCGCACGGTCGACGGGCTGAAACCCGCGACGGACCTGTCACAACCGGCGCGGATGCTGGCCGCGATCTGGCTGGGCGAAGTGCGCCTGATCGACAATATCGCCGTCTGATCTCTCGAGGGGGCGCTGCCCCCGCGGCTCCGCCGCCCCCGGGATATTTCGACAAGAGCGAAGAAGGAGGGAATGCTCCTTCCCCTTGGTCCAAATATCCCGGGGTGAGGCGCGGCACGCGTCGAGGGGCAGCGCCCCTAGGGACCCAGCAGTTCTGCCAGAACCAGCGCCATGACCTTCGCGCTGTCGGCCATATCCTCGATGCCGACCCATTCGTCGGGCTGATGGGCGAGCTCCAGAAGGCCCGGCCCGTAGGCGATGCAGTTCTGCAGCCGCCCGATCCGGTCGATATGCTTCTGATCATAGGTGCCGGGAGAGACGACGTAAGCAGCCTCGCGGCCCAGCACCGCCTCGATCGCCGCGGCGGTGGAACGCACGATCGGCGCGCCCTTGTCGGTCATCGTGGGCTGTACCTCGAACAGGTCGCGGATTTCATAGCGGAAGCTCGGACGCTGGGCTTTCACGCGCTCCATCAGGTCGGTGATTTCGGCCTTCACCTCCGTGAGGTCCTCCTCGATCAGAAAGCGGCGGTCGATCACGATGCGGCAGCGATCGGCGACGCAGGGCGTGGGCAGGCCGGTGTAATCGACCCCCTCTTCCGGCGCGCCGCCATGGATCGAATTGACGTTCAGCGTCGAGGCCCGCGCGCCTTCGGGGATCACGGGCATCTCGGTCTGCTTGCCCAGAAGGAGCGGGTAGAGCGTCTCCTCCATCTCGCTGAGAACGGCGCTCATATGGCGGATCGCGCTGTCGCCGAGAAACGGCATCGAGCCATGCGCGATACGGCCATGGGTCTCAACCTCGGCCCACCAGACGCCGCGATGGCCGAGGCAGATCTGGTCCTTGTGCAGCGGTTCGGGGATGATGACATGCTGCATGCGGGCGGGATCGAAGCGGCCCTGCTCGGCCAGATAGGCCACGCCGCCATAGCCGCCCGATTCCTCGTCGGCGGTGGCGGAAATCTCGATACTGCCCGCGAAATCGGGGCAGGTGTCGAGGAAGGCTTCCGCCGCGATCACCGAGGCCGCGAACCCGCCTTTCATGTCGCAGGCGCCGCGCCCGTAGATGCGGTCTCCGTCGATCTCGGCCCCGAACGGATCGCGGGTCCAGCCATGGCCGATCTCGACCACGTCGTGATGCGAGTTGAAATGCACGCAGTCGCCGGGGCGCGCGCCCTCGATGCGGGCGACGAGGTTCCAGCGCGGATAGGTCTCGCTGTCGCCGGGCGCGCCATGGGCGCGGATCAGTTCGGTCGTGAAACCGCGTTCGGAGAGGTAGGCCGCGAGAAAATCGCAGATTTCGCGGTAGTTTCGCCCCGGCGGATTCAGCGTCGGGATACGGATCAGTGCCTGCGTCAGCGCGACCAGCGCGTCGCGGCGCGCGTCGATGGCGGATTTCAGGCGAGTGGCGAGGTCCATACCCAAGGCTAGCGCCGGGCGCTGCCGCCGGCCAAGCGAAAACGCAAGGTTTGAAAACACATGGCTTTTGGCGCCCCCGCGCGCTATTGCGGTGCAAATTCCTACGGAGGGACCGGATGAACCTGTTCTTGGCCTTCGCGCTCGTGCTTTGCATTGCGGTCGGAGGGTGGCTGTCGAAATACGACTGGGCGAAGCTCTTGGCGCTGGTACCCGTCGCGATGATCGTGCCCGCTTTCTACATGACCGGCACCGCCTGCGGGGCGGGCTTCGTGCTGCATTTCTTCTCCGACACGGCGAGCTGCTCGAACGGCTACGTGCCGCGCCAGATGTTCGCTGCGACCTATGTGCTCGCGCTGATCCCGGTCGCGGCTTCGGCTATCGTGATCAAGCTGATCCGGATCAGTATGGCGCGCCGGAAGGGCTGATCTGGTCAACCGCGCCGCCGCGGCCTAGGCTTGCGACAGCGAGGGGCAAGGAGGGCGCGCGATGCTGGCCTTCATTCGACTGGCGATCTTCGGGCTGATCGTGCTGACGGTCCTGTTCTGGCTGGTGCGTCTCTATGCCCGGTCGGTCCGGCGCGAGGCGCTGGAAGAGGATTGGAACGAGGCCGCCGCCGAGGGCCGTGCCGAGACCACGCGCGATACCTTCGTCGAGGCCGGGATGCGGGACTATGAGAAAAGCCTGCTGCGCAAGCTGATCTGGCTGGTCTATGTCCTGCCGATCGTCGTGGTGGGGCTCATTATCTATCTGATGAATTACAGGTGAGAATCCGATGCGTTACGTGAAATGGGGTTTCTGGCTGGTCGTGATCGGCTTTGTCGCGGTGTTCCTGCATTACAACCTGCCGCGTCATGACATCGTGCGGATCGTCGGCACCGAGGTGCGCCGCGTCGATTTCGGCGAGAACTCGATCTTCTGGGCTGCGCCCGACGTCGGCACCGCGAGTGCGACCAGCCGCGACGTGCGCTTCATCAACACGGTGCGCCCCAACGGCAAGACGCTGGTCTTCCGCAACGAGGACACCGGCTGGGGCTGGCCGCCCTATTTCAAGCTCGACAGCTCGGACCTGCAGGCGCAGGCGGAGTCGCTGATCTCGACCTCGGCCGATCCGATCTGGGTGTCGGTGACGCGCTATGGCTGGCGCTCGCGCTGGCTGACGATCTATCCGAATGCGGTCGGGCTGAAGGTCGTGCCGGGTCCGGATACGCGGATCATTCCCTGGGGAAGCATCATCATCCTGACGCTGCTGGTCATCGTCTTGCTGACGATCCGTGCGATGTGGCGGCAGTTCCGCCAACGCTCGATCGATCCGCTATTCGAGGATGCGAGTGAGGCCTGGGACGATGCTGAAGAGGGCGCGAAAGGCTGGTTCGACCGCTTCATCGGGCGCAAGTGAGACGCGGGTGCAAGGCCGGCAGGCCGCGCCCAACTCAGACCGACGCTGAAACGCAAAAGCCCCGCCACTGGAAGGCGGGGCTTTCGATAATCAGGTGATCTGCGCTTAGGCGTTGGCGGCGCGGATCTGTTCGGCGGCGTCCTTGTTGAAGCTCACGCCCTTGGTCTCGAACAGCTGGTCCAACTCGCCCGAGAGGGTCATCTCGGTGATGATGTCGCAGCCGCCGACGAATTCGCCTTTGACGTAGAGCTGCGGGATGGTCGGCCAGTCCGAATAGTCTTTTATGCCTTGGCGGATGTCCTGATCCGCGAGCACGTTGACGTCCTTGTAGGTCACGCCCATGAAGTTGAGCACGCCCGCGACGCGGCTCGAAAACCCGCATTGCGGCATGTCCTTGGTGCCCTTCATGAAGAGAACGACGTCATTCTCCGAGATTTGCTGGGCGATTTGGTCTTGCGCGTTCATCTTCCGTATCCTTCGGTTTGCCTTCGCCGCGACGGAGTCCGCGAAGGCCATGTTTCAAAAGCCGGGGAATGCCCCGGAAAAATATCCAAAACACCCGGAGCCCGCGCCCGATCGCGTAGAGCAGCAGCAACGCAAGCCCGAGTGTATCCATCGTGTCATTCGGGCGCTTTGGTGGTCAAAGCGAGCGCGTGCAGCACTCCGTTCGGCCCGTCCATCGCCCCTTTGAGCGCGGCATAGACCGCGCGCTGTTGCTGGACGCGGTTCTTGCCGCGGAAGCTCTCGTCGATGACCTCCGCCGCCCAATGATTCCCGTCCCCGGCGAGATCGGTGATCGTGATCTTGGCATCGGGGAATTCCGCCCGGATCAGGGCTTCGATGTCATGGGCTTCCATTGCCATAAATAGGGCTCCTCGTCCTTTGCCGCAAACTTAAGTGGCGCGGCGGCTGGCTGCAAGGGGATGCGCGGGGGCGCGGGCCTATGCGGTGGCCGCTGGCGGGTGCAATCGCGACAGGAAAAACATGAGAGTCGCGATGGCGACGCTGCCTGCGAACATCGCGGCGGCTCCGGCGGCGGTCACTTGCAGGGAATGGCCCGGCGCGCCAACTTCTCCGGCGAGCAGGAAGCACATGTTGATGTCGATCCCCATCAGCGTGGTGCGAGGATGGGCGCGCAGCAGCGCACCGCCCGCGATGAAGGCGAAGGCGAGGATCAGAAGCTCGGTCTGATCGCCGCCCGACAGATGCGTGAGCCCGCGATAGGCGACCGCGGCGAGCACCCCAAGCGCGACACCGGGCACAAGGAAGCGCACGGCAGGGCGCGGATTCGGCATGGAGCCCAGCACCGAGGAGAAGACGATCACCGAAAGCGCGGCAGCGGTCGCTGCGGGGTGGTTGAAATGGGCGTCGATCAGCGTGGCCCCGCCCGTGAGGACCGCCACGGCGGCCATGCGCAGCCAAAGCTGCTGCACGAAATGCGGGTTCGGGCGCGGCGGCATTGGCGCGCGACGGGCGGGCGTGAAGAGCCAGTTCACCGCCGTCACCGAGATGACGCCCAGAAGCGTGCAGGCGACCCGGTCGAGCGCGAGCGGGATCGCATCCGCCCCCATCCCCAGCGCGGGCATCACCACCACGCCGATCGTGATCGCCATCAACGTGAAGCCATAGGCCCAGTGCGTCCCGATCCGATAGGCGATACCGACGCCGATGGCTGCGGTCAGCGCCACGGTCAGCGCGATTCCCGGCACCGGAAGCCATGTCAGAGCCGCGATCCCGATACTGGCGCCGACCAAGGTGCCTGCGACCCGCAGCACCGCGCGCAGCGCCATGTCTTCGCGATGGGGTTGGATCACGACCCAGACGGGCATCGCCGCCCAATAGATATTGGTCAGGCCCAGTAGCCGGGCGGCAGTCAGGGCAAGCGTCGCGGCGAGAAACAGCCGGGCGGCATAGGCGAGGGTGGAACTGGTCAATGCGGGAGCCTGAAATCGGTGGATCGCCGCGACAGTACCCTGTGCGCGGGCGGTCAAGAACCGCCCGGCGCGCATGTCCGCCCTGCGTCAGATCACAGAACTCAGGCGTCGATCGCCGCTTTGAACGCGCTGCGATAGAGGGCCGACAGCTCCTCCAGCGGGGCGCTGTCCGAGCCGAAGCCGACCGTGTCGCCGCCGAAGCGACCCACGGTGTAAAGCGGCACCTCGGCCTTGCGGGCGGCGACCATCAGCGCCTCCGCCTGGTCGAAGGAGCAGGCCACGAGGTAGCGGCCCTGATCCTCGCCGAAGAGCGTCGCGATGTCGTCAGCCTCGAGCGTGACGCCCAGACCGGCTTCTTCCGCCATCTCGAAAGCTGCGAGCGCGAGCCCGCCATCCGACAGATCGCTTGCGCCTTTGACCAGCGCGCGGTTCTCGCGCAGGAACTCGCCATTGCGTTTCTCGACGTCGAGATCGACCTCGGGCGCGTCGCCCGACTCGAGCCCGAAGGCCTCAAATGCCAGCGCGGATTGATCGAGGTGCCCCTTGGTCTCGCCAATCACCATCGCCACGTCGCCCGCCGTCGGCAGGCCCGCGATCAGCTCGTCGAGCGAGCTCAGCAGGCCGACCGCGCCGATGGTCGGCGTGGGCAGGATGCCGGTGCCGTCGGTCTCGTTATAAAGCGAGACGTTGCCCGAAACGATCGGCATGTCGAGCGCGCGCACGGCGGCGTCGATGCCTTTAATGGCGCCCACGAACTGGCCCATGATCTCGGGCTTTTCGGGATTGCCGAAGTTCAGGTTGTCGGTCGAGGCCAGCGGCTTCGCGCCCACGGCGGTCAGGTTGCGATAGGCTTCGGCCACCGCTTGCTTGCCGCCCTCAAAGGGGTTCGCCTTGACGTAGCGCGGGGTCACATCGGCGGTGAAGGCCAGCGCCTTGTCGGTGCCGTGCACGCGCACGACGCCCGCGCCGAGACCCGGACGGCGCACCGTGTCGCCCATCACCTGCGTGTCGTATTGCTCGTAGACCCAGGACTTATGCGCGTAGTTCGGCGAGCCGATCAGCGCCTTGAGCGCATCGATCGCACCGATCTCGGGCAGTGCCTCGCCAGCGGTCGCGATTGGCGTTTCCACCCACGGACGATCGTATTCGGGGGCTTCCGAGGACAGTTTCGACAGCGGAACGTCGGCTTTCACCTCGTTGCCATGCATGATTAGGAAGCGGTCTTCCGCGATGGTTTCGCCGACGATGGCGAAGTCGAGATCCCATTTCACGAAGATCTCGCGTGCGATGTCTTCCTTCTCGGGGTTGAGGACCATGAGCATCCGCTCCTGGCTCTCCGACAGCATCATCTCATAGGCGGTCATCGCGGCTTCGCGCTGCGGCACCGCGTTGAGGTTGAGCTTCACGCCCAGCCCGCCCTTGTCGCCCATCTCGACCGCCGAACAGGTGAGGCCCGCGGCCCCCATGTCCTGAATCGAGATCACCGCGCCGGTCTGCATCAGTTCGAGGCAGGCTTCCATCAGGCATTTCTCGGTGAAGGGGTCGCCGACCTGAACGGTGGGGCGCTTCTCTTCGATCGTGTCGTCGAACTCGGCCGAGGCCATGGTCGCGCCGCCGACGCCGTCGCGGCCCGTCTTCGCGCCGAGATAGACGACCGGCATGCCGATGCCGGAGGCGGCGGAGTAGAAAATCTTGTCGGCATCGGCCAAGCCCGCCGCGAAGGCGTTCACGAGGCAGTTGCCGTTATAGGAGGGGTGGAAGCGCACTTCGCCGCCCACATTCGGAACGCCGAAGCAGTTGCCGTAGCTGCCCACGCCTTCGACCACGCCTTTCACGACATGGGAGGTTTTCGGGTGGTCGGGCATACCGAAGCTCAGGCTGTCCATCGCGGCCACCGGGCGCGCGCCCATGGTGAACACGTCGCGCAGGATGCCGCCCACGCCGGTCGCGGCGCCTTGGTGCGGTTCGATATAGGAGGGGTGGTTGTGGCTCTCCATCTTGAAGACCACGGCCTGCCCGTCGCCGATATCGACAACGCCCGCATTCTCGCCCGGACCGCAGATGACCTGATCGCCCTCGGTGTGCAGCGTGCGCAGCCATTTCTTCGACGACTTGTAAGAGCAGTGCTCGTTCCACATCGCCGAGAAGATCCCGAGCTCGGTGAAAGTCGGCTCGCGTCCGATGATCTCGAGGATCCGGTCGTACTCGTCGGGTTTCAGGCCATGGGCTGCGATGAGATCAGGCGTGATCTGCGGCTCGTTCATGAGGATCCTCCGGCATCGGCTTTGCCGCCCCTATTAGGCGAATATGTGCAGGGGGAAAAGAGAGGCCGGACGTTGCGGAAAGAAAAAACGCGAGGCCCGAAGGCCCCGCGTCGTAAAAGCGCGTATCAGGTGTCGCCCGGATTACGAGCGCATGTCCACCTGCGTCTCAAGATTGGTCAGCAGTTCCGACACGGTCCAGCCAAGCTTGACCTGACCATTGGCGGCTGCGCCTTTCGGCACGTTGATCTTGAAGAGCGACACGGTGGTGTCGAGCTTCGGCGAGGTGCGGATATAGACGGTGTCGTAGCCGTCATTCGCCTCGACCTTCTCGATCATGCCGATGATGTTGCCATCGACGCTCATAGCCTTGTCTTCGGCATTGGCGGCGGTCTTCATGCCCGTGATGCCGGCTTCGTCGGTCAGCTGGCGCTGCGCGGGGATCATTTCCTCACCCATCGAGGTGCTGTCGAACTCGGCAGTGCCGGTCTTCACGTCGGTGATGCCGTACTGGTCGGTCGACTCGAAGGTGTTCGAGGAGGTCACCGCGGGCGGCGTGCCCGTCGAGGTTTCCTGACCCGGCACCGCGCCAACACGATAGTCAGCGATGCCGTAATATTGGCCGTCACCATTGTTCGTGGAGGGCACTTTCGACAGGTCGAGGGCCGAAGCCGAGCCTGCGATGGTCATCGCACCAAGAAGAGCGGTCGAAGCGGCAAAGATGTTTTTCGCGGTAGTCATAACAGTATCCTTTCAACTGGTTACTCAAGTGCTGCGCCGTTGCTGGCGTCGGGAAAGGAACGGACTGAACCGGCGAAAGTTCACTGAAATTTTTGTGAACGAGATCGTAGAATTTTAAATGAACCTAAGGGGATAGTTGCGCGTAGGGCGGGGTTTGCGCGGTCGCGAGTGCGTGAAATGTCGTGAGGTCGGGGCTGTTGAGAGTGGCTCTCGCGCCCTGCGTGAAAGCCGCATCTGGGCGTTGGACAAAAAAAAGGCCGAGCAAAGCTCGGCCAAAGTCCAACAGGGAGGTAGAAGGTGCTGCGCCTTTCGGCACGGCCAACCCTTCTGAGCCTCATTTATGGGCAGTTTGTTAACGCATCAAGGGAAAACATGCTGCGGGCGCATCATGGCCGGTATGCGTTGCGGTAAAGTCGCGGTGCAACCCTAGGTTGACTCGCCCGCCTGGAAGCGCCGGTAGTTGGTGATTTCTTCCTGAATGAAGTCGCGGAAAGCGGTCACACGGCGCGACGAGCGCAGCTCTTCCGGGTAGGCGAGGAAGATCGGGATCTCGACCGATTCCAGATCGGGCAGCACCCGCTGCAGGTCGTTGAAATCGGCGGTCAGGTAGTCGGGCAGGATGCCGATGCCGATATGGTTCAGCACCGCCTGCAATACGCCGAAGTAGTTGTTCACCGTCAGCGTCGAGCTTTGATCGAAGGCCAGAACCTGCCGCGCGAGCTGCGCGCCCGCCTGCACCTGCGGGGTGCGCGGGGTCTGGCAGATCAGGCGATGCTTGCGCAGGTCCTCGATCTTTTCGGGCGAGCCCCATTTCGCGAGATACTCGGAGGTCGCGTAAAGCCGCATCCGGATGTTCAGCAGACGCTTGCGGATCAGATCGGCCTGTGCGGGCTCTTTCATGCGCACGGCGACATCGGCCTCGCGCATCGGTAGGTCGAGCACCCGCTCCTCCAGCATGAGGTCGATCTTCAGATCGGGATACTTCTCATAGAGCTTCGTCAGACGCGGCGCGAGCCACAGCGTGCCGAAGCCCGTCGTGGTGGTCACGCGCAGCTCGCCGAAGACTTCTTCTTCGCTGTCACGAATGCGTGCGGAGGCGCTGTCGAGCTTTTTCGCCATCGACGAGGTGGCTTCGAACAGCAATTCGCCCTGCTCGGTGAGAATCAGTCCGCGGGCGTGACGGTGAAAAAGAGTCGTTCCGAGGGCCTCTTCGAGCGCCCGGATCTGTCTGCTCACGGCAGATTGAGACAGGTGCAGTGCGTCGCCGGCATGAGTCAAAGACCCCGCATCGGCCACTGCGTGGAAGATTCTGAGCTTGTCCCAATCCATCAAGGTCACTTTCGCTTTATCATCTGCTGTTCCGCGCAAGTTTCTTTACATTAATCTCGAGGATTTACGAAACCGCTAAGTAACAATTTTCCGCTTTCTAGGTCAGATATTATGACCTACCATGTCTCCATGCCCAGTTAGCAAGGGGAGGTGCTTAATGGGAAGGCAAGAAATATCCCTAGCGGATCGGTTCGACCTTACGAAATCTCCGGTTTTGCTGAACGGGACGCAGGCTTTGGTGCGTCTCGTTCTGGCTCAGGCCGCGCGCGACAAGGCGGCGGGACTGCATACGGCCGGCTATGTGACAGGCTATCGCGGCTCGCCGCTCGGCGCTGTCGATTTGCAGATGGCGCGCGCCAAGACTGTGCTGGAAGAGAGCGACGTTCGCTTCGAGCCGGGCCTGAACGAAGACCTCGCGGCCACCGCACTGTGGGGCTCGCAGCAGGCGGAATTGCGCGGCGAAGGCAAGTATGACGGCGTTTTCGGCCTCTGGTACGGGAAAGGCCCGGGCGTCGATCGCTCTGGCGATGTGATGCGCCACGCCAATATGGCGGGCACGTCGAAACATGGCGGCGTCCTGATGGCGATGGGCGACGACCACACCGGCGAATCCTCGACCGTGCTGCACCAGTCCGACTGGGCGATGGTCGATGCCTACATGCCGGTTCTGTCGCCCGCAGGCGTTCAGGAAATCCTTGATTTCGGGCTTTACGGCTATGCTTTAAGCCGCTTCGCCGGTGTCTGGGTCGGCCTGAAAACGATGAAGGATACGGTCGAAGCGACGGCAGTCGTCGACGGCGACCCCTTCCGTCAACAATTCGTGATACCCGACTTCAAGATGCCCGAAGGCGGGCTGAACATCCGTCTCGGCGATACGCCGGTGGCTCAAGAAGCGCGGATGATCGACTTCAAACGTTACGCGGCCGAGGCATTCGCCCGCGCGAACCGCATCGACAATCGCGTCTGGGGCAAGCCCGGGGCGAAGATCGGTCTGGTGGCGGCAGGCAAGAACTGGCTCGACCTGACACATGCACTCTCGCTGCTGGGGATCGACGAGGCCGAGGCCGAACGACTCGGCATCACGACCTACAAGATCGGCCAGACCTTCCCGCTCGACATGACCTCGTTCCATGAATGGGCCGAGGGGCTGGAGCTGATCATCGTCGTCGAGGAAAAGCGCAAGCTGATCGAGGTGCAGGTCAAGGAGGCGATCTTCGACGACCGTCGTGGCCGCCGCGTCTATGGCTGGCACAAGGGCGACACCTGGGAGAATGGCCGTCAGGTGGAGCTGTTCCCGACGCGCTACGCGCTCGACCCGGTGATGATCGCGCGCAAGCTCGGCGACATCTTCATCGAAGAGGGCCGCGGCACGGATGCGATCAAGGCGGGTATCGAGAAGATCGAAGCCGCGCAGCGCGCCGACAACGCGCCCGAGATCGCGACCCGCACGCCGTGGTATTGCTCGGGCTGCCCGCATAACAGCTCGACCAAGGTCCCCGAGGGCGAGCGCGCCTATGCCGGGATCGGCTGTCACTACATGGTGCAGTGGATGGGCCGGAACACCGAAGGCTTCACCCATATGGGCGGCGAGGGCGTGAACTGGGTCGGCGAGGCTCCGTTCTCCACGCGTGAGCATATGTTCCAGAACCTTGGCGACGGCACCTACAACCACTCCGGCGCACAGGCGATCCGGGCGGCTTTGGCGGCCGGCACCAACATCACCTACAAGATTCTGTTCAACGATGCGGTCGCGATGACCGGTGGGCAGGAGAACGAGGGCGGGCTAACCTCGCAGCAGATCGCGTCGGAGATCGTGGCGATGGGCGTGAAGCCGGTCGTGGTGGTCTATGACGAGAAGGAAGAGCTGGACCTGTCCACCTTCCCCGCCGGCGTCGAGAAGGTCGAACGGGCCGAGCTGATGGCCGTGCAGAAACGTCTGGCGAAGACGAAAGGCGTCTCGGCGCTGATCTATGTCCAGACCTGCGCCGCCGAGAAGCGCCGCCGCCGCAAGCGCGGCAAGTTCCCCGATCCGGACAAGCGCGTCTTCATCAACACGGATGTCTGCGAAGGCTGCGGCGATTGCGGAGTGCAGTCGAACTGCGTCTCCATCGTGCCGGAAGAGACCGAGCTGGGCACCAAGCGCGCGATCGACCAGTCGTCGTGCAACAAGGACTTCCGTTGCCTCGACGGGTTCTGCCCGAGCTTTGTGACGCTGCACGGGGCGAAGGTGAAGAAGGCCGAGGCGCAGGCGCTCGACCTGCCGGAGCTGCCGCAGCCCACGCTGCCCGCGATCGACGGCACCCATAACGTGGTGATCACCGGCGTCGGCGGCACAGGTGTCGTGACCATCGGCGCGGTGCTCGCCATGGCCGCGCATATCGACGGTAAGGGCGCGGGCATGATGGAGATGGCCGGTCTCGCCCAGAAGGGCGGGGCGGTGCATATCCACCTGCGCATCGCGAACAAGCCCGAGGACATCTCGGCGATCCGCGTCGCCGTGGGCGAGGCCGATTGCGTGATCGGCGGCGATCTGGTGGTCTCCGCAGGCGCCAAGACGCTGGGGTTGATGACCACGGGCCGCACCGGTGCGGTCATCAACAGCCACGAGATCGTCACCGGCGAGTTCACCCGCAACCGCGACTTCCGCCTGCCGGGCGAACAGCTTCGGCTGAGCCTCGAGGCGCGGCTGAAGGATCGCGTGGCCTTTGCTGATACCTCGGAACTGGCGCGGCAGATGCTGGGCGACTCGATCTATTCGAACATGGTCGTGCTGGGGGCTGCGTGGCAGCAAGGCTACGTGCCGCTGACCCTCGAGGCGATCTTCGAAGCGATCGACCTGAACGGTGCCAAGCCCGCCGAGAACAAGCGCGCCTTCGATCTGGGGCGCTGGGCGATGGCGTTCCCGGCCGAGGCTGCGAAAGCGATGGCTGCTGAAGTGATGAAGGTCCCGGTCGATCCGGTCGAGTTCCGGGCTTCGCACCTCGTCGATTACCAGAATGCGCGTCTCGCGAAGCGTTTCCGCAAACTGGTGGACGAGGCGCCGTCGGCGCTGCGTGAAGCGGTCGCGAAGGGCTATCACAAGCTTCTGGCCTATAAGGACGAATACGAGGTCGCGCGGCTGCATCTGTCCACGGCAGAGAAAGCCCGCGCCGAGTTCGAAGGCGATTTCGAGATGCACTTCCATCTCGCCCCGCCGATCCTGTCCAAGGAAGGCTCGGACGGTCGCCCGAAAAAGCGTGAATTCGGCCCCGGCATGGAGCGCAACTTCCGTCTTCTGGCGAAGCTCAAGGGGCTGCGCGGCACGCCGTTCGATCCCTTCGGCTATGCCGCCGAGCGCAAGATGGAGCGCGCGCTGATCAAGCAATACGAGGCCGACATGGCCGAAGTGCTGCCCAAGGTCACGCCGGAGACGATGGAGATCGCGCGCAAACTGGCCGAGCTGCCGCTGACCATCCGGGGCTTCGGTCCGGTCAAGGCACAGGCCGAGCAAATGGCGGCGAAGCGGCGCGAGGAATTGCTCGCCGCTTTCCGCGCAGGCGGTACTCCGCAGAAAATGGCTGCCGAGTGAGGGCTGTCATCTGAGTGTCGTACCTTCGTGACATGGCGCTGGCATAGTGAAGCCAGCCCATGTTGCGGAGGTTCGAGATGACCGCCACCCCGATGGCCCCGCGCCATGCCACACAAGAAATCTCATATGCTTGGTCCGCGCGCTCGAAAGGCGCGCGGGTTCTGATCCGCGCGATGGAGAACGCGACCGGGCGGATCGGGTTGATCCGGCGTGCCCGCGGCTACGAGCATGACATCGCGCAAGGCGCGGATTTCTGGCAGGTGATGGCCGAGCGCTACGGGCTGCAGATCGACGTGACCCGCGGCGGGCTGGCCAATATTCCGCAGACCGGGCCGCTGGTGCTGATCGCGAACCATCCCTACGGCATTCTCGACGGGCTGATCATGGGGCTCTTGCTGTCGCGCATTCGCGGCGACTTTCGCATCCTCGCCCATAACGTCTTCAAGCGCGCCGAAGAGATCGACCGGATCATCCTGCCGGTGGATTTCTCCGAGACCAAAGACGCCATGAAAGCGAACCTTCGCACCCGCGCCGAGGCCCTGCGCTACCTCGGCGACGGCGGCGCGATCGGGGTGTTTCCAGGCGGCACGGTCTCGACCGCGGCCAAGCCCTTCGGTGCGCCGATGGACCCGGGCTGGCGCAATTTCACTGCCAAGATGATCGCGAAATCCGATGCGACCGTGGTGCCGGTCTTCTTCGAGGGCCATAACAGCCGCCTGTTCCAGCTGGCGAGCCATCTGCATTACAGCCTGCGCATGGGGCTGATGATCCGCGAGTTCAAACGCCACGCCAATCGCCCGGTGCGCCTCTGCGTCGGCGAGCCGATCCCGCAGGACGATCTCGCACCGCTGCGTGAGAGCCCGAAACAGATGATGGATTTCCTGCGCCGTGCGACGTATGACTTGTCGCCGACTCCCTTGAAGTCTTACGGCTATGGCTTCGAGTTCGAGGCGAAATATAGAAACTGACCGGCGCCTGTTGCGGCCCGGACGGGCGAGGGGCGCGAGCATGGCAGTAGGCGTTTTCGATTCAGGTCTGGGCGGGCTGACAGTCTATGATGCCTGCGCCAAGCGGCTGCCGGACATGGCCTTTTGTTATTATGGCGATAACGCCCATGCGCCTTACGGGGTGCGCGATGCCGATGACATCTTCAACCTGACCTGCGCGGGCGTCGAACGGCTCTGGGAGGAAGGCTGTGATCTGGTGATCCTCGCCTGTAACACCGCCTCTGCCGCCGCGTTGAAACGGATGCAGGAGACCTGGATCCCCGAGGGCAAGCGTGTGCTGGGGGTGTTCGTGCCGATGATCGAGGCGCTGACCGAACGCAAATGGGGCGACAACTCCCCGCCGCGCGAAGTGGCGGTGAAACATGTGGCGCTGTTTGCGACGCCCGCGACGGTGGCGAGCCGCGCGTTCCAGCGCGAACTGGCTTTCCGCGCGATTGGCGTCGATGTCGAGGCGCAGCCCTGCGGCGGCGTGGTCGATGCGATCGAGACCGGCGACGAGATCCTCGCCGAGGCGCTGGTGAAATCCCATGTCGAGGCGCTCAAGCGGCGGATGCCGAAGCCCGAGGCCGCGATCCTTGGCTGCACCCATTACCCGCTGATGCAGAAGACCTTCCAGGAAGCGCTGGGCCCGAGCGTGGACGTCTACAGCCAAGCCAATCTGGTGGCCGAAAGCCTCGCGGATTACCTTGAGCGTCGCCCCGAATTCAGAGGCGCGGGCACGGAATCGAAATTCCTGACAACGGGCGATCCGGCCTCGGTGTCGAGCCACGCGACGCAATTCCTGCGCTACGCGATCCGGTTCGAGGCGGCCTGAGCCGCCACGCCTCAGGGGTCAGCCGAAACGGTTTTCGCCGTATGTGCCCCTGAGCAGCATGAAGACGAAGAGCATGATGCCCCAAACCAGCATCACAATGGCCCAGAGCATCGTCAGCATTCCCATCGAAGCGAGAATGGCGTCCGGGTCTCGGATGCCCGAGGAGATGGCGAGGAAGGCGATCACGAAGCCGCCCAGGAAGCTCATCAGGATGTAAAGCCCGAACCACCAGCCCGAGCGGTTCGTGTCATGTAGCCGGCGCACCGTTACCGAGACCGAGGGCAGGAAGGTCGCGATGGAGATCACCGCGCTGATTGCGGCCCCGTCCTGACCCATCGAGGCCTCCGCAAAGCCGCCCGCGAACCCCGCCAGCGTCACGAACAGCACGAACCACCAATATTCCGACCGGCTCGCCCGACCTTTGAAGGTCACGTATTTCCGGAAGCAGACCTTGATCGCCTCGAAGAAGCCGCGCGAAGGCGCCCCGGCATACATCCCGTCCGAGCCAATCCCGCGCTTCGCGCGCTCGCGTTCGATCGAGGCATCGGCATAGGCGCGGGGATCGGCGGAGGAGAGCTTGCCCTCCTGCTGATGGCGCTGCGCAATGCGGGCCGCGTAATTCGTCGCGCCGCTATGCGGGTCGGCGCCCGTGGCCGCAGTGTCCGGGGCTCGCCGGAAGAAGTGATCGCCCGCAGGCTCCCATCCTTCCATTCCGTCTTGCCAAACCATCGTTTCGGGCTTGATACGACCTGCCCGCACCATATCCGTCATATGTTCTGCGGGGAACGGACCGACGGGATCTTTCCCATCGGCGTAATACCACTGCTCTGCCACGGCCTGCCTCGTTCACTATCGGTCGTCACCCCGGTTCACACGGAGTTTATTTGAGTGTGAGCTTAGGGTAAGGGAGAGCCGAGCGACAAGCGCGGAGGTTGATATGACGAAGAAAATCGCGATTCTGGGCGCATCGGGCTACACCGGCGCCGAACTCGTCCGGCTGATCGCCACCCATCCGAATATGGACATCGTGGCCCTCTCGGGCGAGCGAAAGGCCGGTATGGCGATGGGCGACGTGTTCCCGCATCTGCGCCATCTGGGCCTGCCCGATCTGGTGAAGATCGAAGAGATCGACTTCTCGAATGTCGATCTGGCTTTCTGCGCGCTGCCGCACGCGACCTCGCAGGCGGTCATCAAGGAGCTGCCGCGCGATCTGAAGATCGTGGACCTCTCGGCCGATTTCCGGCTGCGCGATCCGGCCGAATACGAGAAGTGGTACGGCAAGCCTCATACCGCGGTCGAGCTGCAGAAAGAGGCGGTCTACGGCCTGACCGAGTTCTACCGCGACACGATTCGCGAGGCGCGGCTGGTTGCGGGCACGGGCTGTAATGCCGCTGCGGGCCAATTCGCGATCCGTCCGCTGATCGAAGCCGGCGTGATCGACCTCGACGACATCATCCTCGATCTGAAGAACGGCGTGTCGGGCGCGGGCCGCTCGCTGAAGGAAAATCTGCTGCACGCAGAGCTGTCGGGCGGTGTCGCGCCCTATTCGCAAGGCGGAAAGCACCGTCACCTTGGCGAATTCGATCAGGAATTCAGCGCCTTGGCGGGCCGCCCCGTGATGGTGCAATTCACCCCGCATCTGGCACCCTTCAACCGCGGCATCCTCGCCTCGGCCTATGTGAAGGGCGAGCCCGAGGCCGTCTACAAGGCACTGGCAGACCGCTACGCGGACGAAATCTTCATGGAGATGCTACCTTTCGGCGCAGTTCCGTCCACCAGGTCTGTAACTGGCTCCAATTATGCCCATATTGGTGTATCAGGAGACAGGATCCCCGGGCGCGCGCTCGTGGTCGTGGCTATCGACAACCTCTGCAAGGGGTCGTCGGGACAAGCGATCCAGAACGCGAACCTCATGCTCGGGCTGGAGGAAAGCGAAGGGCTGATGCTCGCCCCCGTCTTCCCTTGATCCGCGTCAATGGCACGGCCAGCGCGGTAAGGTAGACGAAGCGGCATCTCAGGAGGCGAAGAGATGAAGAGTCTGAAGAAGAAACGTCGTATCCAGGTGCTCAGCGTGGCCGCGCTGGCCTTGGTGATCGCGACCGGCACGATCGGGTACTCGATGCGGAGCGGCATCAACTTCTTCCGTGCGCCTTCGCAGCTTGCCACCGAACCGCCGCAGCCCGGCGAGGTGTTCCGCCTTGGCGGGCTGGTCGAGAAAGGCTCGCTCAAGCGCGGTCAGGGCGAGGTTATCGAATTCAAGGTCACCGATGGCGGCGCAACCGTCCCGGTGAAATTCGCGGGCGTCCTGCCGGACCTCTTCAAAGAGGGCCAGGGCATGATCGGCACGGGCAAGATGGAAGGCGACACGTTCGTGGCCTCCGAAATTCTCGCCAAGCACGACGAGAATTACATGCCCAAGGAAGTCGTTGACGCGCTGAAGGAACAGGGCGTCTACGAGGGCCCGTCGTCGTAATCGCGACCCCGGCGAACGCTCTCTTTTAGCCCTCTTAATCGCACGGCCCGAGCCTGCCTGACGTTGTCATCAACGGAGGCAGGCCATGAAATCGGTCACCCAGATCGCGGCGGAGATCGTCGCGCGCGAAGGCGGTTATGTCGATGATCCGGACGATCCGGGCGGTGCGACCAAGCACGGCGTCACGCTCGGAACCCTGCGCCGGTTGGGGCGCGATCTGACAGGAGATGGCCGGGTGGACGAGATGGATATCCGCGCGCTCGACCCGGGCCAAGCCGCCGAGATTTTCATCGAGCATTACTATAAGAGCCCGCGCATCGACCGGTTGCCGCCCTCGGTGCAGGCCTCGGTTTTCGACATGTATGTGAACGCAGGCGGCAATGCGGTCGTCATCCTGCAACGCCTGTTGGGCGACATGGGCCAGCGCGTCGTCGTGGACGGGATCATCGGCCCGCAGACCATCGCCGCCGCCGAACTCGCCGATGCAGCCGCGCCCGGCTACTTCGCCGATGCCTACGGAATCGCGCGGCGCAACTACTACTACCGCATCGCCGATGCACGGCCGGCCAGCCGCAAATACGCAACGACGCGCGCGGGCGCGAAGGGCGGCTGGATCCGCCGCGCCGAGGAGTTCATCTCACCGCGCTTTCACCTCACCGAGGGCGAGCATCGCAAGCGGGTGGCGAAATGGGCGTGATCGAGAAATTGCTAGGCAGCGCAGGCGCGGTGAAGGCGGCAGGCGAAGCCGCCAGCTCGGTGGCGGAGGTCTTCGTGCCCAATGCCACGAAGAAGCTGGAGGCTGCACAGGCCGCCTAACTCGCAGCGCTTCAGGAGCACGGGGCGGAGTTCGAATTCATTCGCCCCGGCCGCTTCGACCGGATCGTGAATGGCCTCAACCGCCTGCCGCGCCCGGTGCTCGCTTTCGGGATCGTGGGGCTTTTTGTCTATGCAATGGTCGACCCGGTCGGCTTCGCGCAACGCATGGTGGGCTTGGCCTACGTGCCCGAGCCGCTCTGGTGGCTTCTGGGTGCGGTGGTCAGCTTCTATTTCGGCGCGCGCGAGGCGCATTACTTGCGGATGAAGACGGCGCTGCCGAAGCCGCCTGACGCTCTCGCTACGCCTCCGGTCGAGGAAAACGCGGCGCTCTCCGCTTGGCGGTTGCTCAAGAAACAGGACGAGTAGGGGGCTCTGCCCCTGCTCCCTGCGGGAGCCCCCCCGGGATATTTCGAAAGAGCGAAGAAACGCGCGGGGGCTGTCTTCGCTCTTGGTCAAATATCCCGGGGTGAATTCGCGAAAGCGAAGAGGGGCAGAGCCCCTGATGCGCCTCAGTCGCGGGTGCCTGCGAAGCGTTCCTGCCACTCTTCGCGCTCTTCATCCGTGATCTTGCGGAAGAGCACCTCGGGTGTGGTGAAGGCATGACCTGCGGGCAGCGTCTCGAGCGCCGTTTTCACATCGCCCGGCCAGCCGCGATCCGCGTCGCCCATCGCCTCGAGCATGATCTTCGCCGCATCGGGAATGAAGGGCGCCGAGAGCACCGCGTAGATCGGGATCAGGTTCAGCGCGAGCCGTGCAATGGCCGCTGCCTGATCGGGATCGGTCTTGAACACCGACCAAGGCGCCGACGCCTGCAGGTATTCGTTGCCCGCGACCCAAATCCCGCGCAGCTCCATCGCCGCCTTGCGGATATCCTTCTCTTCCATATGCGTCTCGTAGGCGCGGATGCGGGTGGTCAGATCCTCGATCAGGGCCGCTTCCTGCTCGCCCCAGCTTCCGCCTTCCGGGATCGCCTCGCCGAATTTCGAGCGGGTGAACTTGGTGATCCGGCTGACGAAGTTGCCCAGCACATCGGCAAGGTCCTTGTTCGCCGAGACCTGGAAATTCTCCCAGGTGAATTCGGCATCCGCGCTTTCGGGCGCGTGGGACAAAAGCCACCAGCGCCAGTAATCGGCGGGCAGAAGCTCCAGCGCCTGATCCATGAAGACACCACGCCCGCGCGAGGTCGAGAACTGGCCGCCATCGTAGTTCAGGTAGTTGAACGACTTGATGTAATCCACGAGCTTCCACGGCTCGCCCGAGCCGAGGATCGTCGCGGGGAACGAGAGCGTATGGAAGGGCACGTTATCCTTGCCCATGAACTGGGTGTAGGTGACGTCGTCGGCGCCCTTGTCGGTGCGCCACCAGCGCTCCCAGTCGCCACCCGTCTTCTCGGTCCATTCCTCGGTCGCGGCGATATATTCGATCGGCGCGTCGAACCAGACATAGAAGACTTTGCCGTCCATGCCCGACCACGGCGCACCCTCGAATTGCGCAGGCACGCCCCAGCTGAGGTCGCGGGTGATGCCACGGTCTTGCAGCCCGTCGCCGTCATGGAGCCATTTCTTCGCAATCGAGGTGGTCAGCACCGGCCAGTCGGACTTGCTGTCGATCCACGCATCCAGTCGATCCTTCATCGCCGACTGGCGCAGGAACAGGTGCTTGGTCTCGCGCATCTCCAGGTCGGTCGAGCCCGAGATCGTGGAATGCGGGTTGATCAGGTCCACCGGGTCGAGCTGCTTGGTGCAGTTGTCGCATTGATCGCCGCGCGCGCTCTCGAAGCCGCAATTGGGGCAGGTGCCCTCGATATAGCGGTCGGGCAGGAAGCGCCCGTCTGCCTTGGAATACATCTGGGTTTCCGAGACTTCACGGATCAGCCCGGCTTCGGCCAGCTTCACCGCGAAATGCTGCGTCAGGCGATGGTTCTGCGGGCTGGACGAACGCCCGAAGTGATCGAAGCTGAGCCGGAAGCCTTCCGCGATCTTCGCCTGCACCTCGTGCATCTCCGCGCAGTACTCGGCGACCGGCTTGCCTGCTTTCGCGGCGGCGAGTTCGGCGGGGGTGCCGTGCTCGTCGGTGGCGCAGATGAACATCACCTCGTTGCCCCGCGCGCGCTGGTAGCGGGCGAAGAGATCAGCCGGCAGCTGCGAGCCCACGAGATTGCCGAGGTGCTTGATGCCGTTGATATAGGGAATGGCCGAGGTAATGAGATGGCGCGCCATGTAGGACCCTCTTGCTGTGGAGCGTTTGAGCGCGGGTTTACTAGGGAATCATGGGAAGGGCTAGGGGGGAGCGCCGAGACGCACCGCTTGCGTCTTTGCGATCAGTCGAGCGTGTAGACCTTGCCGATTGCGTCGTCGGTTTCGCGCCATGTCTCGAAGCCCGCTTGGCCGTAATAGGCAAGCGCAGCAGCGTTCTCTGTGCCGATATAGGCTTCGATCTTCGTGAGGCCTGCCGCGCGTGCTGCGCTGAGGCTCCAAGCCCACAGTCTGCGCCCGACACCGCGCCGGGCCGCCGAGGGGCGTACATGCGTGCCGATGATGCCCCAGCCTTCCGGCGTCCCGTAGGGATTGCCCGCACGCGCATGTTTGAGCGACTGGAGCCCGAGGGCACGGCCTTCGTCATCCTCGCAGATCGCGCAGCGGATGAGGTCGGGATGCGCCAGATAATGCGACCGCACGAATTCCGCGTCGCTGGCTTTGCTGCGCCGGTCCGAGCTCACTAGCTCTTCGAGTACGTCGGCCAAGGCTGCGGCGTCTGCGGGCGTGGCGTTTCGGGTTCTCACGGGCGGCTCCTATCAATTGTCTGAAATCGCGCGCGACTGTGGAAGCGGGGCCTGTCGGGGGCAAATCACGAAACGAGGCGCATTGCGCCACGCCTCCAAGGCTTGCTTTTGCGCGGGTGGCGTCGATAGTCGGGGCGAGACGGAGTGAGCGTAGGGGGCAAGCGGTGCTGATACATGCCGGAGACGATCGGAGCGTTTCGATCGACCTCGCGCTGGCGGTCTGGCTGGCGCTGGTCGCGGGCGCGGTGAATGCGGCCGGGTTCCGGGCGCTGGGGTATTTCTCGGCCAACATGACCGGGAATGTCTCGACCGCGACCGACCTGCTCGCGCTGGGGCGGTTCGGCACGGCGATCTGGTTCCTGCTGCTTCTACTGGCCTTCGTTTTCGGGGCCTTTGCGTCTGGGGTACTGATCGATGTCGGGCAGCGCCGGCGGCTGCACGGGATCTACGCGCTGTCGATCCTGCTGGAAGCCGGGCTGCTGATCGTGCTGACGATCCTCGACATGGTCTGGGCCGCGGCGATGAGCGAGCATCTGATGATGATCGGGCTCAGCTTCCTGATGGGGCTGCAGAACGCGGCGAGCACGAAAATCTCAGACGGGCGGGTGCGCACGAGCCATGTGTCCGGCATCGCGACCGATCTGGGGCTGGAGCTTGCGGCGCTCTTGCCGGGCGCGCGCGATGCCGAGACCAGGCAGGTGCTGCGCTCGCGGCTCCTGCTACATGTCGCGACGCTGTGTTCGTTCTTCGCGGGCGGGATTGCAGGCGTGCTGGGATATGAACGGATCGGCCCGATGGTCTTCGCGCTGGCGGCGGCGCTGCTGATCGTCATCGCCGTGCCGGAACTGCGCAAGGTCTATCGCGGGGGGCGGTGAGCCTTGCCGTTATGAGCGAAAGGGACGCGCATGAAAAAGGGCGCCCGCGAGGCGCCCTTTTCCGTAACAGTCATGCAGCTCAGGCTTAGAAGCCGAGGCCGGCATATTTGTTCTTGAACTTCGACACGCGACCACCGGTGTCCATGAGGCGCGACGAACCACCGTTCCACGCCGGGTGCGAGGTCGGGTCGATGTCGAGGGTGAGGGTGTCGCCCTCGGAGCCCCAGGTCGAGCGGGTCTGATACTCGGTCCCGTCGGTCATCTTGACGGTGATCGTGTGGTAGTCGGGATGGGTTTCGGCTTTCATCGTCCCGCTCCTTATTTCGCAGCTTTGGGCTTGTAGTGGGTGTCTTCGGCGATACGAGCCGACTTACCGCGACGAGCGCGCAGGTAGTACAGCTTGGCGCGACGCACGCGGCCACGGCGGACCACTTCGATCGAGTCGATGTTGGTCGAATACAGCGGGAACACACGCTCCACGCCTTCGCCGAAGGAGATTTTGCGCACGGTGAACGAAGCCGCCAGCGTGTCGCCGCCCTTGCGCGAGATGCAGACGCCTTCATAGGCCTGCACGCGCGAACGGGTGCCTTCGGTCACTTTGTAGCCGACGCGAATGGTGTCACCGGCTTTGAAATCCGGGATGGTCTTGTTGAGCTCGGCGATTTGTTCCGCCTCGAGCTGTGCGATCAGGTTCATCGCAACGTCCTTTCACATGCTCACGGTTTGTCCCGTGAAGGTTTCGCCGCCTCAGAGCTCCGCGTCTTCATCGGGTCCGGTCGCCTTTTCAGGGTCGCGCCCGCGGGAGATTTCAGGTCGTCTTTCGCTTTTTGCGCCCTTCGCCGGTGCCGTGTCGCGGACCGAAGAAGGCTCCGCCGGGCAACAGCAAAAGGGTCCGAGGGCCGATTCCGGTCCGGACCCGCGCGTATTACGGGGAAATGGGTAACGGATCAAGGGGGAAGTGGGGGTGGCGAGGTGCGCTATGCGGACGAGGCGAACATCTGGTATCATTTGAGAACCTGAGGTTCGACGGAGCTAGGCGCCTGCGAAAATCTGATTGGAAAGCAAAACAGAAGCCGGGAGGAACATACAGTGCAACCAAAAGGACTTATCTTGCTTGTATGCGTGCTACCAATCGCAGCGGTCGGTTGTACGCCATCCCTGAACTCTGGCCCTGTGATAATAGGCTCGACAGCCACCGGTGATCTAATGACGCCAGAGGCGGCGGAGTTGAAATGTCAGGAAATCGGGAAAAAATCTACACTTCGGATTACACAAAGCCGGACCGATAATGTCTGTATTTAGGTCTAGATTCAAAGTGTTGAGCCAAGGGGTGCGAGGCTTCTAGGTGCACCTCGGCCTGCAACTGACCCTCACTCCCCACGCTTCTCCCACAAATCCGGCCGGCGTTCCTGCGTGAGCTTCTCGCTCATCTCGCGGCGCCAGTCTTCGATCTTCTTGTGGTTGCCCGAGGTGAGCACTTCGGGGATCGAACGGCCTTTCCATTCGGCGGGGCGGGTGTATTGGGGATGCTCCAGCAGCCCGCTGGAGTGGCTTTCCTCGACCGCGCTCTCGGCATTGCCGAGCACGCCAGGGAGCAGCCGCACGGTGGCGTCGATCAGCACTTGGGCGGCCACTTCGCCACCCGTCAGGACGAAATCGCCGATCGAGACTTCCTCGACGCTGAAATGTTCCAGCACGCGCTCGTCCACGCCCTCGAAGCGACCGCAGAGAAGCGTCATGCCATCGGCTGCGGCGAAGCGGCGTGCCATCGCTTGGGTCAGGGGCTTGCCTCGGGGCGAGAGATAGACGACCGGCCAGCGCGCACGGTCATCCGGCGTGCCGTGGGCGGCCTGCTTGAGCGCCTCGCCCACCACATCGGCGCGCAGCACCATGCCCGCGCCGCCGCCCGCTGGCGTGTCGTCCACATTGCGGTGTTTGCCGATGCCGAAGGGGCGCAGGTCGATCGTCTCCAGCGCCCAGAGGCCCAGATCCCGGGCGCGGCCCAGAAGGCTCAGGCCCAGCGTGCCGGGGAAGGCCTCGGGGAAGAGCGTGACGATCTTCGCGGTCCACGCGCCCTTTAGCCGCGGCTGCTCGTCCATCAACGAGCTGGGCTTGCGCGTCGGCGAGATCGTCAGACGGCCATGCGACTTGGTCGCGAGCTTGGGTTTGTCGTCACTCATCGGATTTCGCCTCTGCCTCTTCGCGCCATGCTGCCCGCAATATGGCGCGCTTTTTCTCTTTTGTAGCCTCGCGCGGCAACCCTTCCGCGTTGATCGCGGCGAGTTGGTCGGCGAGCGCCGCCCGGTCCACCCTCCGCGGGCGTGCATTGGCCGTGATCCCGAGACCAAGCGACGCGCGCACCTCGGGGGGGACGTCCATCAGATCGAGGAACGGCGTAAGCGGGCCGTGGGGATTGTCGCGGGCTTCGTCGAGCATCACCCATCTCACCGGGACGGGGTGCACAGTGCTCACGATCTCGCGCAGAACGGGGGCGAGGTCGAAGCCCGACAGCCGGGTGCGGAAGGTGTCGAGCGTGTCCGTCAACATGCCGCTGCGCACATGCTGCCAATGCAGGCTCTCGATCCACGCGGTCTTTTCGCGCGTGGTCAGGAAGAGCTGCAACTCCAGCGAGTCTTCGTATTTCGCGCGGAAGACCTCGGCCAGCGCGCCCATCAGGGCGGGCGTCGCGGAATA
Source organism: Thioclava sp. PTB-PU3-1 (assembly GCF_055666785.1). Classification (NCBI taxonomy): domain Bacteria; kingdom Pseudomonadati; phylum Pseudomonadota; class Alphaproteobacteria; order Rhodobacterales; family Paracoccaceae; genus Thioclava; species Thioclava sp. PTB-PU3-1. Next base: position 132,640 of record NZ_JBVNVL010000005.1, read on the forward strand.
GTCCAGCACGCCATCGCGGCCCGGCATATGGCCTGCGAGCCCTTCGATCGAGATCACGGCCTGCGTGGTGTCTTCGGAGAGGGCGTCGGCCCAACTGGCCAGCGCGGCCTGATAGAGCCCCAATTCGAACGGGTCGCGGGTCAGTGAAAAGGCGCGGGCTGCGGCGGCTGCGTCGGGAATATCTTCGCGGAGCGCAATCGCCCAATCTGGCAGATGGGCGCTGACTTCGCGCAGTCCGGTCTGGATCGTGGAGGTTCCGGTCTTGTGAAAGCCCGGATGGACGATCACGCGCATCCGATCACAGATCCTCGGGCGGGTCGGCGACGATACGCTGGGCGGCGAGGTCCACGGTCGGCACGATGGCTTTGGTGAAGGGCAGTAGCAGCGCCTGTTTGCGCCCGGGCGCGAAAATTTCGAGAATGTCGCCCGCGCCGTGATTGTGGACCGCGCGCACGGTGCCGATCTTGGTGCCGCCGGTATCCACCACCGTCAGCCCGATCAGGTCGGCATGGTAGAATTCGTCGTCAGGAAGCGAGGGCAGCTTGTCGCGGTCGGCCCAGAGGGTCACTCCGCGCAGCGCATCGGCCTCTTCCTTAGTGGCCACGCCCGACAGCCGTGCGCCAAGACCGTTCTTCAGGCCCCGCGTCAGCGTCACGTCGAACTGGCGCGCGCCGTCTTCGGTATAAAGCGGGGCGTAGCCCACGATATCCTCGGGTTCGGCGCAGAAACTCTTGAGGCGCACTTCGCCCTGCACGCCGAAAGCTCCGGCGATGGCACCCACGCAGACGCGTTCGGGTTGGGTCATGATGCGATCCTCTGTGCTAGATCGGATGGGGCAGGGGCCGGGCACATATCGCGCCCGGCCCGCCAGCCATCCATAGCTGCCGATTATTCTTCGGCGGGTGCTTCTTCAGCGGCGTTCGCCTCGGCGGCCTTGGCGGCACGCTGCTCGGCGCGCTCCTGGGCTTTCTTGCCCGGAACGGCTTTCTTCATGTTGGCGCGGGTCGGCTTGCTGCGCTCGCCAGCGGCTTCGAGGAAGCGCGCGATGCGATCGGTCGGCTGCGCGCCTTGGTCGAGCCAGTACTTCACGCGCTCGATGTTCATCTTCACGCGGTCTTCGCTGTCTTTCGGCAGCAGCGGGTTGTAGGTGCCCAGCTTCTCGAGGAAGCGGCCGTCACGCGGCATGCGCGAGTCGGTAGCGACGATCGAATAGAACGGACGCTTCTTGGAACCCCCACGAGCGAGGCGGATTTTCATAGCCATGTCAGTTGTCTCCTTTGGATGGCTGGTGATGGGCCGGATGGCCCGTCATTTCTGGAATTTCTCGTGATGCCGGATCACTTCCGAAATCACGAAATTGAGGAACTTCTTCGCGAATTCCGGGTCGAGCCCGGAATCGCTCGCCAGCTTTTCGAGCCGGGCGATCTGCTTGGCCTCCCGATCGGGATCGGAGGGCGGAAGGTCGTGCTCTGCCTTGAGCTTGCCGACGGCCTGCGTCTGGGCAAAGCGTTCGGCCAGCGTGTAGATCATCACCGCATCGAGCCGGTCGATGCTGTCGCGATGCTCTTTCAGCAACTCAGCGGCACGGGTGGTTGCATCGCTCATGCGGCGGCCTCCTTCGGTGCGGGGTGACGCCAGACGACGATCGGCGGCTCCCCGGGATAGGCGGCCTGCGGGTCGGGGCGCGCGCCCAGACGCTCGGCCAACGCGGTCGAACGGGTGTTGTTCGGGTCGATGTAGCTGACCGCGGTGGACCAGTTCAGATCCCGGAACGCATGGGCGATCACCGCGCGCGCGGCCTCGGCCACGTAGCCCTTGCCCTCGGCGTCTTGCGACCAGACCGACCACGCGATCTCGGCTTCGGGCCAGCTCTCGGGCATCCAGGGGCCAAGCGCGCCGAAACCCTGATCCGAGCCGCGCTCGGTCATCACGAACATGCCCCAGCCGCGGAGAACCCAATGGCCGGTGATCGCAGCGAAGCTCCGCCATGCGGCTTCCGGGGTCGGCTCTTTCACCGGGCGGAACCAGTGGCTGCGCTCGGACATGTAGAAATCGCGCCATGCTTCCCAGTCCGCAGCCCTCGGGGCGCGGAGCACGAGACGCTCGGTCTCGAGAACAGGGGTGGGGGAGAGCGCGACGGTCATCTCGATTACTTCTTCTTGCCGAAGCCCGACAGGCCCGGCGGCAGCGCGCCGCCCAGACCGGGCATGCCGCCCTTGGGCATCTTGCCGCCCATCGCCTTGGCGGCGGCTTCGACCTCGGCGGGATCCATGTTTGCGAGATCCGGCGCACCGCCGCCCTTGCCGCCCATCATCTTCATCGCCTGTTTCATCATGCCGCCCTTGCCCATCTTGGCCATCTTCTTCATCGAGTCGGACATCTGACGGTGCATCTTCAGCAGCTTGTTGAGGTCGGAGACCTCAAGGCCTGCGCCCGCCGCGATGCGCTTCTTGCGGCTCGCCTGAAGGATCTGCGGGTTGGCGCGCTCTTTCTTGGTCATCGAGTTGATGAGCGCGATCTGGTGGGTGATCGTCTTGTCGTTCAGGCCCGCATCTTCGGCCTGCTTGGCGTATTTCGACATGCCCGGCATCATCCCCATGACGCCCTGCATCCCGCCCATCTTGATCATCTGATCGAGCTGGTTCTTCATGTCGTTCATGTTGAACAGGCCCTTCTGGAAGCGCTTGGCCATGCGCTCCGCCTGTTCCTGTTCCAGCGTCTCCTGCGCGCGCTCCACGAGGGCGACGATATCGCCCATGCCGAGGATGCGGCCCGCGATACGCTCGGCCTCGAAGGTCTCGAGCGCGTCCATCTTCTCGCCCAGGCCCACGAAGCGGATCGGCTTGCCGGTGACCGCGCGCATCGAGAGCGCCGCACCGCCGCGACCATCGCCGTCCATCCGGGTCAGCACGACGCCCGAGACGCCGACCTTCTCGTCGAACTCGGTCGCGACGTTGACCGCGTCCTGACCGGTCAGGCCATCGACGACGAGGAGGGTCTCACGCGGGTTCGCGACATCGCGCACCGCCTGAACCTCGTCCATCAGCACTTCGTCGATATGCAGACGGCCCGCGGTGTCGAGCATGTAGACGTCATAGCCGCCCAAAGTTGCCTGCTGCTTCGCGCGCTTGGCGATCTGCACGGCGCTTTCGCCCTTCACGATCGGCAGCGTGTCGACGCCGATCTGCGTGCCGAGAATCTGCAACTGCTCCATCGCCGCCGGGCGGTTGGTGTCGAGCGAGGCCATCAGCACGCGCTTGCCTTCGCGGTCCTTGAGACGCTTGGCGAGCTTGGCGGTCGTGGTGGTCTTACCCGAGCCCTGCAGACCGACCATCAGGATCGGCGCGGGCGGGTTGTCGATCTTCAGCGCATCGGCGGCCTCTTCGCCCGCGAGCATCTTGATCAGCTCGTCATGGACGATCTTGACGACCTGCTGGCCCGGCGTGACCGATTTGGTGACCGCAGCGCCGGTGGCCTTGCCCTCGACAGATTTGATGAACTGGCGGGCGACCGGCAGCGAAACGTCGGCTTCGAGAAGCGCGACGCGCACTTCGCGCATGGCCGTTTTCACGTCATCAGCGGAAAGCGCACCTTGTTTGGTCAGCCGGTCGAAGACGCCACCTAGGCGCTCTGATAGACTTTCGAACATGGGCCACCCTCCTGTGATTGGGGCCGGGACAAACGACAAGCGCACCAGTGGGCGCAACGCGCTGACTGGTGGCGATCCCGACCTCATGCCGGGACCGGAGGGATTCGTCCTCCGGGGAAATCTCGCGTGAACTATGACAAAGGCCCCGCGGAGTCAACCACGGGGCCAGTCGGGGGAGGTAGGGACGTCTTTGCAGACTGGGGGATCAGGCTGCGAGGTGGATGATCTGCTCTTCGGCCTTGGCGACCGCCGCAGCCTCGTCGAGGTTCACGCCCTCGGCGGCAACCACGGTCACGTCGGTGATGCCGATGAAGCCCAGAACCTGCTTGATGTAGGGCGTCGCGAAATCGAAGGCGGAGCCCTGCGGCACGCCGCCCGAGGAGTAGGCGATGACAACGCGCTTCGGACCGGCGAGGCCTTCGGGGCCAGCCTCGGTGTAGCGGAAGGTCTCGCCCACGCGGCAGATCATGTCGATCCAGTGCTTGAGCGGGCCGGTGACGCCGAAGTTGTAGACGCCGCAACCGATGACGATCGTGTCGGCAGCTTTGAGTTCAGCGATCAGCTCGTCGGACAGGGCGAGCAGCTCTTTCTGTTCGTCGCTGCGCTGGTCGGCGGGGGTGTAGGCTGCGCCGATCCACGCTCCGTCGATGGAAGGAATGGCGGTCGCATCGCGGGCGGTGACGTCGCCGCCGAGCCGTTCGACGATCTTGTCGGTGAGGCGTTTGGAGATCGACGCGTCGCCCTTGATGGAGCTGTCGATACGAAGGGTCTTGGTCATGGGGAGGACTCCGTAAAACGTGTTCGATGTGGGGTCGTGAATTTCGTTCTGCACCTTACTTGTCTCTTGCAATCCAGAACGCAACGGGCATGATCGAGCAGATCATGTTCACGGATGCACAGCATGAGCTTTGACAGTTGGGATGAAATTCGCACCGCTTTCCATGTGGCGCGGATCGGCACGGTCTCGGGCGCGGCCGAAGTCTTGGGGGTTCACCACGCCACGGTGATCCGCCATGTCGATGCCTTGGAGGACAAGCTGGGCACCAAGCTGTTCCAGCGCCATCCGCGTGGCTACACGCCGACCGAAGCGGGGCAGCAATTGCTCTCCGTGGGGCAGGCGACCGAAGATCAGTTCAGCCAACTCGCCGCCCGGATCGCAGGCGCGGGCGACGAAGTCACGGGCGAATTGATCGTGACGTCGCTGACCGCGGTTTCGGTGCTTGTCCTGCCCGCGATGGAAAAGCTCTTGGGCGAATATTCCGGGCTGCGGCTGCGCTATCTCACCGATCAGCGCGTGTTCCGGCTGGAATATGGCGAGGCGCATGTCGCGATCCGCGCCGGCAACCGCCCGACCGAGCCTGACAACGTCGTGCAGTCGCTGGGCCGGATGCAGAACGCGCTCTATGCGAGCCACGCCTATGTAGAGCGTTTCGGGATTCCGCGCTCCAAGGAAGAGCTCGCCAAGCATCGCTTCGTCTCGAACGACAACCGCGACAGCCGCGCGCCGTTCTACCGCTGGCTGCGCGACAACGTCCCCGACGAGCAGGTCGTGTTCCGCGCGAACGAGCACGAGAGCCAGGTCGATGCGATCAAGGCGGGGCTGGGCCTGGGCTTCCTGACCGTGCCGATGGGCCGCGCCGATCCGACGCTCGAAGAGGTGGTGAAACCCTACGATACTTGGGACACCAACCTGTGGCTGGTGACCCATGTCGATTTGCACCGGACGCCGAAGGTTCAGGCCGCCGTGAAAGCGATCAAGGAACAGGCGGCCCGTTCGGACGGTCTGATCCTGAGTTGACTTCAGAACTGAGCTATTCGGCTGCGTGCAGCCGTACGGGGGCCGGTGCGGGCTCCGCCTCTTCGCGCGCCTTCCGACGTCGCGCCACGGCCTTCGCGCCGAAATTGTCGCGCCCGTAGGCGAAGGCGAATTGCAGCGCGAGCCCGCCGAAGATCAGCAGCGTATCCTGCCAGAACCCGCCCGGATGCACCTGCTTCACCGTCTGGCCCGCGATTGCCAGCACCGTGCCGAGTGCGAAGATTGGCAGCGAGTGGCGTCCCAGCATCCGGATCGGCTCCAGCACGCGCGCCTCGGCGATGCGCGGGATGATCCCCGGCAGCGACAGGATGTAGGCGAGCGCCAGCAGGTGCGACAGGCGCGGCAGCGACACGAAGGTCTTGTCGAAGCCCGCGATGAAGAAGGGCACGTTCCATTGGCGCAACTGCCAGACCGCGTGGCCGAAATTCTTCAGCATCCAGCCGTTGTGAATCCAGACGAAGGTCAGCGCCAGCCAGCCCGCCGCGAGGGCGATAATCCAGCCCTTCACGGGCACGAGCCGCTTGCCCTGGCGCAGCGACAGCCCGGTCAGGATGCCGAGGCTGAACACCAGTTGCCACGCCAGCGGGTTGAAGAACCAGCCGCCCTCCATCGGGTAGTTCGGCAGGTTCAGCCGGAACAGACCCGTCGCCACCCAAAGCCCGACCGAGGTCGCCAGCAATGCCAATTTGCTGCGCTGACCGATCCGGATCAGCGCGGGCGCCATCAACAGGAGCGCCATATACATCGGCAGGATGTTCACATAGCCCAGCTGGTGGCCCAGCGTCGCGATCCCGATCAGGAAGCCGAACGGGTCGGTGCCATAGATCTTCATCGCGTTCTTGGACAGCATCGCCTCGTTGCCCCAGAACTGCACGGCGGCCGAGACGATGGCGATCGCCCAGACGGCAGTTAGGATATGCACGAGATAGAGAAGCCACGCTCGGCCCCAGAGCCGCGAGGTGCCTTCCCAGCTCAGTCCCTTCGCGAGCGCCGGGCCGTAGGCCAGCGCGGCGGCGAGGCCGGACATGAAGACGAAGCCCTCCGCCGCATCCGAGAAGCCCAGATTGCGGGAGGTGAAGTTCTCGTAGAGATTGCCCGGGATGTGATCGATATAGATCATCACCAGCGCGAGGCCGCGGAACAGATCGATCCGCAGGTCGCGCCCGGGTTTCATCAGCGCAATGTTACGCATGTGCGGGGCTCCGGTGAGGGGCGTCCGCGAAACCGGCGCGGTCGCCCTCGGGGGTCGGGAAAGCGTTTTCCCAGCGGGTGAAGATCGCATCGTGCAGACGCAGGATGCGCGGCGTTTCGATTTCGCTCGGCACCAGCATAAGCTGCGAGCGCGACGGCTGCGACGACCATGAGATCAGCCACGGCGCGGCGACCATCGGCAGACCCACCGGCAGCAGCCAGAACAGCAGACCCGGCGCGAGCCACCACGTGACGGCAAGGCCCGTCGCGCCGATCGCCACGATCCACCACGCCGCGGTGAACCCGTCGGCCACACTCAGCCGCCCGTCACCACGGTTGTTGGTGGGCCAGCCGCCATCCGCGCCGAACAGCACTTGAAACACCGAGCGCGTCGCGAAGGCCAGCAGCACCGGAGCCGTGAGCGAGGAGAAGAGCAATTCGCTCAGCGTCGAAGCGAAGGCGATGTTGCCGCCGCCGAAGCCGCGCGCCGTGCCATTCATCGCCGCACGCGCCGCGATGAGCAGTTTCGGCACCAGCAGAAGCCCGAAAATGCCGATGGCGAGGCCGATCGCTTTCGAGGCCTCTGACGGCGGGAAATAGGGGAAGGGCCAGTAGGGCTCGGGGAAGTAATCCGGCGGCGGCATGAACAATGGCGCCGCGACCGAGGCCACGAGAAAGCCCAGCCAGAACAGCGGCGCGATATAGGCCATGATGCCCTGCGCAAAGACGAACCGCGACCAGCCCCGCAGCCCCGGCGCGCCAATGATGCGCGCATGTTGCAGGTTGCCCTGACACCAGCGGCGGTCGCGCTTGGCGTGATCGACGATATTCTCGGGGCCTTCCTCGAAGGAGCCCTCCAGATCGTCGTCGAGCCGCACGAGCCAGCCGTTGCGCGCCAGAAGCGCTGCTTCGACATAGTCGTGGCTCATCACATGCCCGCCGAAAGGCGGTTGCCCCTTCAGCGCAGGCAAGCCGCAGCTTTCGGCGAAGGCGCGGGTGCGCACGATGGCGTTATGGCCCCAGAACGGGCCGGTCCTGCCCTGCAGCATCGCCAAGCCGCGGGCGAAGACGGGCGAGAAGAAGCTGGCCGAGAATTGCATCGCACGGGCGAAGCGCGAGCGCCCCCGCACGACTTTCGGCAGGGTCTGCAGCAGGCCCAGACGCGGTTCGGCCTCGATCCGTCGGATCATCTGCAGGATCGTCTCGCCTTCCATCAGGCTGTCTGCATCGAGGATCAGCGCGAAATCATAGGCCGCGCCGGAGCGGGTGATGAAGTCCTCGATATTCCCGGCCTTCTTGCCCACGTTGTTGGTGCGGCGGCGATAGAAGAAGCGGCCAAGCGCGTCACGCTCTTCCACGAGATGGGCGAAGACCTGCACCTCGCGCTGGGCGATGTCGTCTTTCCGGGTGTCCGAGAGGATCGCGAAATGTACCTCCGCGTCGTCGCCGGTCGCGGCGAGCGAGGCGTCCATCGCGGCTACGCGCGAGAAGGTGGAGACGGGGTCTTCGTTATAGACCGGCACCAGCACGACCGTGCGGCCCTGAATGCGCGCATGCGGGTCCACCCGCGGCGGCGGCTCGGCGCGCGAGGTCAGCCCGATCAGCGCCTGCACCGCGCCCCAGGCGAGCCAGAGCGTCGAGATCAGGATCAGAAGCGCGCGCACCACGTCGAGCGTTTGCAAGCCGTCGGCCTGACCGAACTGAATGAACAGAACGAAGGCCCCGATACCTGCAAGCGCCGCCAGCCCGAGCGCCAGAGCGCGCAGGCCGATCAGCAATGCGCCGCGAGGACGCGCGAGCGCGGACATGTCAGGTGCCTTCCCCGACCGGGCGGCGGGTCAGCATCCGGGCGAGCCGGGTACTCAGCCGAAGATCGGGTTCGATCTGTTGCGCAGGCATGGCCATCGGGGCCACCAGCAGCGCGGCGGGCCCGGCAACGAGGTCTTCGGGCGACAGCCGGCGCTGGGCGCGCGGCTGGTCGGTCAGCGCCGGCACTTCCGGCAGCGTCAAATGTGAAATCATGTTTTGGTCCACTGGTAGAGCCAGGTCTCGGAGAGGTTCCGTCCAAAACCAGCAAGAGTGGCAGAGAGTTCCACGGGCGCGTCGCCATCGGCGGAAATATCCAGCACGAGACGCCAGACATTGTCCTGTTCGACCTTCGAAAGGGTCTGCGTTTCGATCTTGCCCTTGTTCGCGTGGGTGACCGGCTTGATCTCGTCGACGGCGGAGGCCGGCAGGCGCGAAATCTCTCCGCCCTTGAAATCAATGACGAATTTCCGGGTGCCCTTGGTGTTTTCGACGCCCGAGACACCGCCGGTCCCGGCCCATGTCTGGTCCACATAGGCGCGCTGATCGCTCGGATCGGGGGGCAGATCGCCCCATTCCAGCCGATAGGCGAATTCCAGCGCATCGCCTGCTTTTGCCGGAGCTTCGGGCACCCAGAAGGCGACGATATTGTCGTTCACCTCGAGTTTCGAGGGGATCTCGACCAGCCGAACCATGCCCTTGCCCCAGTCGCCCTGCGGCGTCACGCGGACCGAGGGGCGGCGCTCGTAGCGGGCCGAGGCGTCCTGATAATGATCGAATTCGCGCTCGCGCTGATAGAGGCCGAAACTCTGCGGCGCGCTCTCGGCGAAATAGGAGGAGGCGAGCTTGTTGGGGTTCTGCAGCGGTCGCCACAGCTTGTCGCCATCGGCCTGCTCGATCGCGAGCCCGTCGCTGTCATGCACGCGCGGGCGGTAATCGTCGAAATTATGCCGGTTGCGCGGCCCGTAAAGGAACATCGAAGTCAGCGGCGCCACACCGAGCTGCTGGATGTCCTCGCGGATGAAGAGACGTGCGGTCACGTCGACCGAGGTCGCCTCGCCAGGGGTGATGACGAATTTGTAGGCCCCCGTCAGCGAGGCCGAATGCATCTCGGCGAAGACGGTGATCGAGGTCGCGCCCGAGGCCGGGGTCTCGACCCAGAACTGGGTGAAACGCGGGAATTCCTCTGCGACGGAGACGCCGGTGTTCACGGCAAGCCCGCGGGCCGAAAGGCCATAGGCTGAGCCGCGCCCGAGCGCCCGGAAATAAGACGCGCCCTGAAACGCGATCAGCTCGTCCATGACATCGGGGCGGTTGAGCGGCGTGTTCAGCCGGAAGCCCGCGATGCCCGGCAGATCGGCATGTTCGGGGACGATCTTGCGGGCTTTGCTCTGGTAGATGAAATCGTCGGTCGAGAAGTTCATCGGGCTCGCTTGCCCGTTCTCGACGCTGGAGAGATGCACCGGCTCTTTGAAAAGCCAGCCCAGATGGAAGGCCTGCAACTCGAAGCGCGTGTCTTCGATATTCTCGAAGCGCGACTTGTCCGGGTCGAAGCGGATCATCCGGTAGCTGTCGTAATCCAGCTTGCTCAGGAAATCGGCCGAGCTGGTCTCGGGCGGAACGGCGTCTCCCTTCGCGGCCTTCTGCATCCGTGCCGCGAGATCGTCGAAAGAAAACGGCGATTGCTGCGGTGCGGCGGGGGGCGGGGTGGGAGCGGTAGCGGGTTCGGCCGGGGCGGCGCTGTCTTGCGCGAGCGCATGACCGGGCCAGCCTCCCGCGGCGGCGAACGCGCCAAAAGCGGAACCGGCGGCGAGGAGCTGTCGGCGGGAGAATTGGGGCACTTGCACAGTGCGGGGATTAGGCATCTGTTTCCCTGCGATTACAGTCGCTTCGCACGGAGAAAAACCACCGTGCTGCATTTTGCATAGCCACATGCCCAGAAAAACTGCAAGAGGGTATGCGAGGCCCATCGGACGGACAGGGTCGAGCCATGCGATTCTCGCATAACATCGCCCATCCATGCATCGAAAAGCGCGATTTCCCGCCGATTCAGCGACATTTGTGCCGCAGAATGCCGCATGTGCAAAATGGCGGGAGAGGGGCCGATCGCTGTCGCTTTGAGGCGGCCTCCGCACAATGCCTTGCGATTCTACTCAGGAAACGCCGTCGCGAAGCTTGACAGACATGCCCCCTGTGCGCAGGTAAAGTAATGCTTGCGCGGGGGGAGAGTGCGGTCGCATCCATCGCCCCAAGGCCCGCCAAAGAACGGACCGGAGAGAAGATGTCGCCTGCCTTGATCGCCGCTTTGCCCTTCCTGGGCGCAGCCATGCCGTCGATCCTTATCCGCACCGGACGCACCAATGCCGCCGCGGTTTCGGCCCTGTTTACGGGGCTGGCGCTGCTCGGGTTGTTGCTGAACCTGCCGACCGTGATGGCGGGTGGTGTCGTCGAGACCAAGATCGACTGGCTGCCCTGGCTGGGCCTGAACGTGAATTTCTGGATCGACGGTCTGGGGATGCTGTTCGCGACGTTGATCCTCGGGATCGGGTTGCTGATCATCCTCTATGCGCGGTTCTACCTGTCGAACAAGGACCCGGTCGGCCAGTTCTACACCTATTTGCTGTTGTTCCAGGGCGCGATGGTGGGCATCGTCCTTTCGGACAACATACTGCTTTTGCTGATCTTCTGGGAGCTGACCTCGCTTAGCTCCTTCCTGCTCATCGGCTATTGGAAGCACCTGCCCGCGGGCCGTCAGGGCGCGCGTATGGCTCTGACCGTGACCGGTCTGGGCGGTCTGTCGATGATCGCGGGCATGCTGATCCTCGGCAATATCGCGGGCAGCTACGACATCTCGGAAATCCTGCAGCACAAGGACGCCATTCAGGCGAGCCCCTATTACATCCCGGCTCTGCTGCTGATCCTCGGCGGCGCTTTCACCAAATCCGCGCAGTTCCCGTTCCATTTCTGGCTGCCGCACGCGATGGCGGCGCCGACGCCCGTCTCGGCCTATCTACACTCCGCCACGATGGTGAAGGCGGGGCTGTTCCTGATGGCCCGTATGTGGCCGGTGCTCTCGGGCACGCCGGAATGGTTCTATATCGTCGCGAGCGTTGGTTTGATCACCATGCTGATCGCCGCGAAAATCGCGATCTTCAAACACGACATGAAGGCGCTGCTGGCCTTCTCGACCGTCTCGCATCTGGGGCTCATAACCTTCATGCTGGGACTAGGGACCGAAGCCGGGGCGCTGGCCGCCGTGTTCCACATCATCAACCACGCGACCTTCAAGGCGGCGCTCTTCATGTCGGCGGGCATCGTCGATCACGAGGCGGGCACGCGTGACCTGACCCGCGTCTCGGGGCTGCGCAAGCTGATGCCGATCACCTTCGTGATCGCGACCATCGCGGCGTTGTCGATGGCCGGTATCCCCTTCTTCAACGGGTTCCTGTCGAAAGAGATGATGCTGGAGGCCGCAGCCCATACGAAGTGGCTCGACAATAGCTGGCTGATCCCGGTGCTGGCCACCATCGCGGCGCTGTTCTCGGCCACCTATGCGTTCCGTTTCATCAGTCACGGCTTCTTCGGCCCGCCGCCGGAGAATCTGCCGAAGACCCCGCATGATCCGCCCTTCGGCATGTGGATCAGCCCGGCCTTCCTCGCTTTCCTCGTGATCGCGATCGGTCTGTTCCCGATGGCGGTGGCGGGCGGCTATGTCCAGATGGCGACCAATGCGGTCGTCGGTGGCGGCTATCACATGCACGAGCTGAAGATCTGGCACGGCGTCACGCCCGCGCTGATCATGTCGGCCATTGCCGTCACCGGCGGTATCGCTCTGCTCGCCGCGCATCGCCCGTTCCAGCGCCTCTGGGACGCCACTCCGCGCCCCGAGGCCAAGGCGATGTTCGACTGGGTGGTCGCGAAGGTGCAGAGCCTTGCGGCCTGGATCACCCAAGGGCTGCATACCGGCGCGATGGCGCGTTACCTGATGCTGTTCACGATAACCGCGGTCGGGGTGGGGCTCTATGCCTTCATGAGCGGCACGCTGGGACCGCAGACACGTGCGCTGACGCCGGTGAACGGCGCGGCGGTGACCTCGTGGCTGCTGCTGCTGACGGCCACGATGTGTATCGTGGCCTTCCATCACAACCGCATCCTCGCGCTGGTGCTGATCGGGATCGTCGGCCTGACCGTCTCGATCTCCTTCATCTTCCTCTCGGCGCCCGACCTCGCGCTGACGCAGATCTCGGTCGAGATCGTGACGACGGTGCTGATGCTTCTCGCGCTGAACTTCCTGCCGAAGATCACCTCGATCGAATCCAGCCGGATGAAGATCGGCTTCGACGTGGGGCTTTCGGTCGCGGCGGGCGTTGCGGTCTCGGGGCTGATCTACGCCCTGCTGACCCGCGATTTCGCCTTCCCGACGATGTCCGGCTACATGCTCGACAACAGCTACAACCTTGCGGGCGGGGACAACGTGGTGAACGTGATCCTCGTGGACTTCCGTGGCTACGATACCTTCGGCGAGATCACGGTGCTGGGCATCGCCGCGCTGGTGATCTTCGCGCTGACCGAGGCGCTGCTGCAGGGCGCGTCCTCGCGCAAACTGATCGCATGGCGCCCCGACGTGCCGCGTGGCGGCGACAAGCACCCGCTGATGCTGCTGATCGTGACGCGGGTGATGATGCCGATCGCGCTGGTCGTGGGGCTCTATATCTTCCTGCGCGGCCACAATGAGCCCGGCGGCGGCTTCATCGCCGGTCTCGTCGTCGCGATCGCGCTGGTGACGCAATACATGGCCTCGGGCTTCGCGTGGACGCAGGCGCGCCAGAAGGTCTATTACCACGTGCTGATCGCCTCCGGCGTGCTGGTCGCAGGGATCACCGGGGCCGGGGCCTTCTTCAACGACATGCCCTTCCTGACCTCCGATTTCGGCTATGTGAAACTGCCCGGCCTCGACAAGTTCGAGCTGGCGACCGCTGCGGGCTTCGACCTCGGCGTGTTCCTCGGCGTCGTGGGCTCGGTGATGCTGGCGCTTGGCGGGCTGAGCCGCCTCGCACGCCGCGCCGCGATGGGCGAGGAAGGCGGCGAGGAGGGCGCGCATATCGCGGCCGAGAAACCCGAGGCCCGCGTGCTCGCGCCGCTCTCGGCCGGGCCCTATCCGCCTGAAGCCAAAGTGCCGCGCCGCTGGTGGAAGACCGCCCGCGCCGCGCGCGAAGCCACCCAGAACGAGCGTGACACCGTGCACGAGAACAAGAAGACCAACGGGGGCGATCACTGATGGAAGTGCTCGTTGCATCGGCCATCGGCGTGCTGACCGCCGCCGGCATCTACATGATCCTGCGTCTGCGCACCTTCCCCGTGGTGGTGGGCATGTCGCTGCTGTCCTACGCGGTGAACGTGTTCCTGTTCGCCACCGGTCGTCTGGTGATCAACCAGCCGCCGATCCTGCGCGACGGCGTCACCTCCTATACCGACCCGATCCCGCAGGCGCTGGTCCTGACCGCGATCGTGATCTCCTTCGGGATGACGGCGGTCGTGGTGATGCTCGCGCTTGGGGCCTTCATCGAGGCGGGCAATGACCGCATCGACCTCGAGGAAGAGGAGGACGGCCAATGATGGAGCATTGGATCATCGCGCCCGTCCTGATCCCGGCGATGCTCGCGCCGCTGATCGTGCTGTGGATGCGCTACGATCTGGTCACGCAGCGCGTGGCCTCGATCCTCGGCATGTCGGCGCTGCTGGTGCTGGCCATCGTGCTGATGGTGTCGGCCTCGATGGGCCCGCCCGAGGTCTATCGCCTCGGCAACTGGGAGCCGCCCTATGGCATCGTGCTGGTCCTCGACCGGCTGTCGGCGCTGATGCTGCTGCTGACCTCGATCCTCGGCCTCGTGATCGTGCTCTATGCGATCGGCTCTGGCTGGGACAAGCGCGGCTGGCATTTCCACTCGCTGATGCAGTTCCAGATGATGGGGATCAACGGCGCCTTCCTGACGGGCGACGCGTTCAACCTGTTCGTCTTCTTCGAGGTTCTGCTGATCGCCTCCTACGGTCTGATGATCCATGGCGGCGGGCGCGCGCGGCTGAAATCGGGCGTACAATACGTGGTCTACAACCTCGCGGGCTCGACGCTGTTCCTCTTCGCGCTGGGGACGATCTACGCGACGGCCGGCACGCTCAACATGGCGGATCTCGCGGTGAAGGTGGCCGAGATGCCGACCGAGCAGACGGCGCTGATCAAGGTCGGTGCGGCGCTTCTGATGTTGGTCTTCGCGGTCAAGGCCGCGCTGGTGCCGCTGCAATTCTGGCTGCCCGCGACCTACACGAACGCGCCCGGCCCGGTGGCAGCGCTGTTTGCAATCATGACCAAGGTCGGCACCTACGCAATCGTCCGCGTCTATACGCTGATCTTCCCGATCACCGGCACGATCGGCACGCTTGCCCATGACATCCTGCTGCCTTCGGCCTTCCTGACGATCGCGATCGGGATGATCGGCATTCTCGGCGCTCGCGATATGGGCCGCACGGTCGCCTATGCGGTGATCGGCTCGGTCGGGACGATGATGCTGGCATTTGCGCAATTCACCCAAGGCGCCACTTCGGCGGGCCTTTACTACATGATCCACTCGACGCTGACCGCCGGCGCGATGTTCCTGATCGCCGATCTCGTGCGCGAGCGGCGCGGGCGCTGGGGGCTCGGCTTTACCGATGCGCCACTGATGAAGAACCACGGGCTGATGGCGGGCATGTTCTTCATGGGCGCAATCGCGATGGCCGGGATGCCGCCGCTCTCGGGCTTCCTCGGCAAGCTGATGATCCTCGATGCGACGCGCGGCCAATGGGCGCTTTGGGCGACGGTTCTCGTGACCTCGCTGATCGCCATCGTGGGCTATGCCCGTGCGGGTAGCCAAGTGTTCTGGCGCTCCTACGCGGTCGAGGCCGAGGAGGACGATCTGCCGCCCGCGCCGAAGGATGCGAGTTCTCCGGGCCTCGCCTTTACCGCGACCGGTATCCTGCTGGCCGGGTCGGTGGCGCTGACCGCGCTGGCCGGACCTGCGAGCACCTGGCTGCAGGGCACCTCCGCGCAGCTGTTCACGCCGTCGCAATATATCGACGCGGTTCTCGCCGGCGCGGAAGAGCGCGCACAGGAGGCGGCACGCATCGGCGCCCATGAGCATGGCCATATGGAAGTGAGCGAGGAAATGCAGGCCGAGGACGGCCATGGCGGCGACACCAGTGCCGCCGACCCGCATGCCGACGCTCAGCCCGCCGATCAGGCCGACACCCACACCGGAACCGAGACGGGGCAGGACGCCCCCGCCGCGGCGCATTGAGGGGAGCAAAGAGATGATCCGCAAGATCCTTCCCCACCCCTACCTGACCGTCACGCTGGTGATGGTCTGGCTGATGCTGGCCAATAGCTACACGCTCAATTCGCTGGTCTTCGCGATCCTCGTCGGTCTCGTGATCCCGTGGATCACCGCACCCTACTGGCCCGCGCGCCCGCGTTTCGCGAAGCCGCTGAAGATCATCGAGTACATCTTCATCGTGATCTGGGATATCATCGTCGCGAATATCACCGTGGCGAAGATCGTGCTCTTCATGCCCAATTCCAAGCTGCACCCCGCCTGGGTCACGGTGCCCCTCGACATCGTCACGCCCGAGGCGGTGACGGTGCTGGCGGGCACGATCACGATGACGCCCGGGACGCTGACGGCGGAGCTGGCCGCCGACGGTCACTCGCTGCTGGTCCACGCGCTGCATGCGCCCGACGCCGACGAGGTGCGCGACGAGATCAAGTCCCGCTACGAGGCCCGCCTGAAGGAGATTTTCGAATGATCACCTATGCCCTGATCTTCGCCATCGCCTGCTATTCGCTGGCGCTGCTGTTCAACCTCTACCGGGTCGTCAAGGCGCCGGGCGTGACCGACCGGGTTCTCGCGCTCGACACGATGGCGATCAACGCGATCGCGATGATCGTGCTGTTCGGCATCTGGGAGGGCACGGCGCTCTTCTTCGAGGCGTCGATCCTCTATGCGATGACGGGTTTCGTGGCGACGGTCTCCTTCGCCAAGTTCATCCTGCGCGGCGACATTATCGAGTGAGGGCGTGATGGAACTGTTTTGGGATATCCTGATTTCCGCGCTGCTCGTGATCGGCGGCATCTTCGGCCTCGTCGGCAGCTTCGGACTGGTCAAACTGCCCGACCCGATGACCCGTCTGCACGCGCCGACCAAGGCCGCGACGCTGGGCGTGGGCGCGATCCTGATCGCCTCGATGGTCTGGTTCGCGGTGAAGCAGGGCCACCTGACCCTGCACGAACTGATGGTCACCATCTTCATCTTCCTGACGGCCCCGATCACCGCGCATTTCATCTCGAAGGCCAATATCTTCCGCGACTGGCCGGCCGAGAAGCTGCCGAAGCCCGCAGGCGAGGGCGACTGGGCGGTGCACACCGCCGATGCCGATACCTCGAAGGGCGAACTGGCGGTCGAGCGGGAAAAGAACATCCCGCACGAGAACGACTGACGTTGCGAAACGCTTTGACGCGCGCGTAACCCGTGGCAGGCTGATCCCCGGAGGAGATTTCGGGAGACTTTCGCGATGCGGATGCGGCTGATGCTGTCCCATCTGTCGATCTGGGTGATGATCGCAGTCGTCGCCGCGGCGGTCTATTGGATCGCGCAGGGGCCTTGGTGGCTCTGGGCGGTTGCGCTGCTGGGGATCCCGGCGCAGATGCTCAACGAATACGGGCTCCACCGCTACATCTTCCACATGGCGCCGCCGAAGCGGCAATGGGCCTTCAACTGGCTCTACCGGGTGCATTACGGCCATCACGAATTCCCGACCTGCTGGCCGCTTCTGTTTGCGCCGCTCTCGGTGATCGTGCCGGTGCTCGTGGGCAATACCGCGCTTCTCTGGGCGGTGCTGTCGCTGATCGGCGTGCCTTATGCGTTCGATATCGCCGTGGCCGTCGTGCCGCTTGGCGGAGCCGCCACCTTCCTTGCCTATGAATGGTTCCACACCACCGCCCATGTCACCGTGAAGAAGACCGCGATCGAGCGCCATGTCTCGACGCTGCACAACCAGCACCATTTCCGCGACTTCTCGAAATGGTTTCACGTCACGGCCGGAGGCGAGGTGATCGACCGGCTGATGGGCACCGCGATTTCGCGCGATCAGCTCAAGACCCAGAGCCGCGTCGAGTTCATCCGCACGCTGGGCCTGCGCCCTGACGATCCGCGCCTGATCGCGGCACGGGCGAAATTCGCGCCGCGCTTCGGGATCACCGAGGCAGAGGTCTTGCGGGCGGGGAGTGTCGGAGGGGGCGCTGCCCCCGCGCGCTGACGCACGCCCCCCGGGATATTTCCGCCAAGAGGAAGTTAAACCTTCCGTAACCAGAATCGCCTGACCCTGATCTCGCGGAACAGGCGGGGACGCCGATGACCGCCCAAGGGGAAGCGCCCGGCCTGCCGCCCGCAAACGGGTTCGAGCCGGGCGTTTTTCTTCCTCTTGGGAGAAATATCCTGGGGGAGGCCGCAGGCCGGGGGCGGAGCCCCTTACAGGTTGTCGGTCACGCGGAAGCCTTCGGGGATCGTGTCGCGCCCCTCCAGCACCAGATCGGCCATCACCTCGGCCACTTTCGGCGCCATGCCGAAGCCGATCTTGAACCCGCCATTGGCGATGAAATGCCCCGGACGGTCGGGCCAGTCGCCCAACATCGGCGCGCGCGACTTGGCGCGCGGGCGCACCCCGGCCCAACGGTCGATTACCGGAGCCTCGGCGAGGGGCGGGCAAAGCGCGCGGGCTTTCTCAATCAGCGCGTCGAGCTGTGCATCGGTCGTGTCTGGGGCGTCGAATTCGCGCTCGGAGGTCGACCCGATCGCGACCGTGCCGTCTGAATGGGGAATGATGTGGAGGCTCTCCGCGAAGAGTTGCGGCACGTCGCCAGCCGCGTATCGGAAGAGCGCCGATTGGCCCTTCACGCCGGTGCCGACGGTTTTGCCGACCACCGCGTTCAACTCGGCCAGACCTTCGGCGCCGGTCGCGTGGATGACCGGACCAACCTCCTCGGCCTCGCCGATCACGATCTCCGCGCCCATCGCGTCGAGCGCCGCGACCAGCGCGGCCCCGGCGGCGCGCGGGTTGGCGCGCGCCGTGAACGTGTCATGGATCACGAGCCCGGTGGGCGAGGGCGGTGCGAAGGCCCCGAATTCCGCGGCCTCGGCCACGCGCCATGTGGCGAAGCCCTGCCACAGCTCGGCCGCCCCTGCCGCTCGCTCCTTGGCGCGTGCGATCTGCGCCTCGTCTGCCAACGGCTGTAGCCGCCCGAGGCGGGCATATCCCGGGTCGCCGCCGCCAATGCGCTGCACTTCGGCCCAGAAGGCTTCCGCCATGCGCAGGCTCTCGAATTGGAACTGTTTCTTGGGGTTCCAGTTCTCCGGCACATGCGGGGCGAGCGCGCCGACATGGCCGCCCGAACTGCCCGCGCCGATGCGGCTGCGCTCGATCAGCCGGACCTTCGCGCCGCGCTTTGCTGCCTGATACGCGATCGCGAGGCCGAAGATGCCGCCGCCGCGCACGGTTATGTCGTGTCTGCCGCTTGTCATTTCGCGCCTCCTGCTTCAAGGCTGGGCCGGAGACTGTGGACTATCCCCGATGAACGCCCCTGACCAGAGCAAAGCCGATCTCGATTGGCGCGACGACCTTGTGCCGGTCTCGCGGCGGTTCGACGATCCCTATTTCAGCCTTGCGGGCGGTCTGGACGAGACGCGGCATGTGTTTCTGGCGGGCAATGATTTGCCTGCGCAGCTGCGTCCGGGTTTTCACGTGGCCGAGCTGGGCTTCGGCACGGGGCTGAACCTGCTCGCGCTGCGGCTGGCCTGCCCCGAGGACTGCCCGATCCGCTTCACTTCTTTCGAGGCCTATCCGATGGAGGCGGACGAGATCGCGCGGGCGCTGGAGGCATTTCCGGAGGTCGCGCCAGTGGCCGGTCCCTATCTGGAAGCTTGGGCTGCGGGGCAGCGCCAGTTTCAACTCGGTCCGATCACGGTGGAGATAATCGAAGGGGACGCCCGCACGGCGCTGCCCGCTTGGGATAGCGTGGCCGATGCGTGGTTCCTCGACGGGTTCTCGCCCGCGAAAAACCCCGAGCTTTGGGGCGACGATCTGATGGCCGAGGTCGGCGCCCATACGTCGCCGGGCGGCACATTCGCGACCTATACGGCGGCAGGCTTCGTGCGCCGCGCTCTCGAAACCGCGGGCTTCGAGGTCAACCGCAGCCCGGGCTTCGGGCGCAAACGCCATATGTCGCGCGGGGTGAGACATGGTTGAACAATCGACCCGCCGCGGCATCGCGCTGATGGTCGCGGTGACCTTCATCTTCGCGCTACAGGACGGCATCTCGCGCCATCTGGCCGAGACCTATAACGTCTACATGGCGCTGATGGTGCGCTTCTGGTTCTTCGCCGCCTTCGTGCTGGTGATCGCAGCGCGCAGCCCCGGCGGGATCAAGCGGGCGACGCGCTCGGGCCTGCCTTGGGCGCAGGTGATCCGCTCGCTCATCCTGATCACCGAAGTGGTCGTGATGGTGCAGGCCTTCGTCTATCTCGGGCTCGTCCATTCCCATGCGGTCTTCGCCTGCTACCCGCTGCTGGTTGCGGCACTGTCCGGGCCGGTGCTGGGCGAGAAGGTCGGCTGGCGGCGCGTGGCGGCGATCGGTGTGGGCTTCATCGGGGTGCTCATCATCCTCAAGCCCGGCTTCGGTGTGTTCTCGCCCTATGCGCTGATCCCGCTGGCGGCGGCGACGCTGTTCGCGCTCTACTCGCTGATGACGCGCTATGTGGGTCGGGTCGATCCGGCCTCGGTGTCCTTCTTCTACACCGGCGTGATCGGGGCGCTGGTAATCACGGCGGTCGGCATCTGGCACTGGGAGAACATGATCGCGTCGGACTGGGCGTGGATGGTCGTGCTGTGCTTCACCGCCGCGACCGGGCATTTCCTGCTGATCAAGGCCTATGAGGTGGCCGAGGCCTCTGCGATCCAGCCCTTCGCCTATCTTCAACTGGTCTTCGCCTCGACGCTGGGCGTCGTCGTCTTCGGCGAGTCGCTGGAGTGGAACGTGGTGATCGGCGCGGGCGTCGTGGTCAGCGCGGGGCTCTTCACCCTCTGGCGCGCGCGGGTGGTGGCCGAAGGGGCGTAACCGCCCTTTCGCCTTGGTTCAAAAATTCCGGGGTGAGGCCGTCAGGCCGAGGGGCAGCGCCCCTCAATCGGTCACGTCACCGCGCAGGATGTCGGTGAATTTCACCTCGCCCTTGCCCAGCCGCGCGCGATAGGGCGGGATCGCCTCGGAGACGCGCATGACGTAGTTGCGGGTCTCGGTGAAGGGAATCATCTCGACCCAGTCGATCACGTCGACCGTGCCGATCCGCGGGTCGCCGCGATCTTCCATCCAGTTGCGCGGCCGTCCGGGCCCTGCGTTGTAGCCCGAGGCGACCAGCACCGAAGACGGCCCGAACTCGTCGCGCAGCTCGGCCAGATAGGCGCCGCCGAGCTTGAGGTTATAGGTCGCATCCGTCGTCAGCCGCGCCTTCTCGTAGGGCAGGCCGGTTTTATCCGCCATCATCTTCGCGGTGCCGGGCATGAGCTGCATCAGACCCTGCGCGCCCACCGGAGAGCCCACGCCGATCGCGAACTGGCTCTCGCGCCGGGCGACCGCGAGGACGACTTCTTCCGGCACGCCCAGATCGTGGCTCGTCAGCCCCGGGATCGGCCAGAGCGCCTGCGCGATGATCTCGCCCTTCAGCGCAGCGCGTTTGCCGATGATTAGCGCGAGATAGGTGTCGTCCTCCTCAAGCGCGAAATTCGTTAGCGCACCGAAATTGCCCGGTCCGAGGCTTTCCTCGAGGTGCAGCACGAAGCGCGCACCCAACTCGTTTTCCCCGGCCTCATAGAGCAGCTGCGCCGCCTTGAAGACCGAAGAATGGCGCAGCTTGTAGCGCCGCCAGTCGGGCAGGTCGGGGCCCTTGGCGAAATTCGCGGGCAGAGGCAGGTTCAGCCGCTCCGCCGACAGCAGCCCGTAATAGGCGTCCTGATTTTCCGCGCCTTTGCGCCATGCGGCCTTGGCTTCCTCGCTGCGGCCCAGAACCTCCAGCGCGCGGCCCTGCCAATACCATGCCCGCGCGGAGGAGATCGGCCCGTCCACCGCCTTTTCGAGGTTGTGGAAATGGCTGTAGGCGGTATCGGCACGGCCCAGTTTCAGCGCGGCATAGCCCGCGACCCATTCGAGATCGGCGTAATCCGCACCGCCCGGTTCCAGATGGTGCGAGGAGGCCAGATCATAGGCGCGCTGCGTATTGCCCGCGCGCAGGTCCCAGCGCGCCTGATAGCCGCGCAGCGTCGCCCAAAGGCCGGGGTCTTCCAGATCGGTTGCGGATTTCGACCGCTCTAGGATCAGCTCTGCCGCACCGTCTTCCAACCCGGCGCGCCAGCGCCACATCGCGCGGTCGCGGGCAAGTCCGGCGGAACGCTCGACCATGTATTGGGGCACGGCGGCGACGAGATCGTCCACGCCGTGCTCGCGCGCCTGCAGGGCGATCCGCGCCTCGGCCACAGCCCTGGTGCCCGGCGTGACCAGGCCGACCATCCGGCGCGCATCCGACAGATGCCCGCGATCGAGCATGTTCTGCATCCGCCCGCCATGATCGGCAGAGATAAGCGAAGGGTAGTCGGCGAGAAATTTCGCCTGCTCGTCTCCGTCCATCGGCAGTTGGCGCCATGCGGTCTTGGCGACTTCAGCCGCCAGCGCCTTCTGCCCCAAAGCGAGATGCGCACCGATCAACGCCAGCGCGCCGGTGCCGGTCTGCGGCGGGCCAAGTTTGAAATAGGCGATCACCTCGCGCGGCGGGATGCCGTCGAGCGTGGCCTCGCCCTTCTCGCGCAGCCACGGCATGCCGGGCCAATCGGCGCGGCGGGTGGCGAAATCGAGATAGTCGGCGAAGCCTCCTTCGCCGTCGCGCAGGCGTTTCCACTCGATGACATCGAAGCCCAAGGGGCCGACGCGACGCGCGAGATTTTCAGCCTCGTCCCAGTTGCCGGAATTGGCCGCGGCGAAAGCATCGGATAGCGCCGAACTCGCGGCGCGAAGCGCGGCCGGCGAGAGCGCGAAACTCGAAGCCGCAAGTGCGGCGAGGAACTGGCGTCGGATCATAATGGCTGCTCGTGGTCGCGGGTTTGTCCCTTTGATACGGGCCTCTCACAGATGGGGATGAATCACAAGTTGGCAACCGTCGCGCAACCGCCTATAACCCGGCCGATTTCCGCCGGGACGACTCACCTTCCCGGACCAACCAAAAAAGGAGCGTGTCATGTTCAAAGGGTCTCTTCCCGCACTGGTCACGCCGTTCAAGGACGGCGAACTGGATCTGGACACGCTCAAGAAACTCGTCGAGTGGCATATCGACCAGGGCAGCCACGGCCTCGTGCCGGTCGGCACCACCGGTGAAAGCCCGACGGTGAGCCATGCCGAGCATATGACCGTCATCACCGAGGTCGTGAAAGCCGCGAAGGGGCGTATCCCGATCATCGCGGGCGCGGGCTCGAACTCGACCGCCGAAGGCGTCCGTCTGATCCAGCACGCGGCCGAAACCGGGGCCGATGCGGCGCTCGTCGTGACGCCCTATTACAACAAGCCGACGCAGCGCGGCATGATCGAGCATTACCGTGCGCTGCACGATGCCTGCGAGCTGCCGATCGTGATCTACAACATCCCCGGCCGCTCGGTGATCGACATGATCCCCGAGACGATGGGCGAGCTGGCCAAGCTGCCGCGCATCGTCGGTGTGAAGGACGCGACCGGCAAGCTGGAGCGTGTCTCGATGCAGCGCGCGACCTGCGGGCCCGATTTCATCCAGCTTTCGGGCGAGGACGCGACCGCGCTCGGCTTCAACGCGCATGGCGGCGTGGGCTGCATCTCGGTCACCGCGAACGTCGCGCCGAAGCTATGTGCCGAGTTCCAGGAGGCGACGCTTGCGGGCGATTACGCCAAGGCGCTGAGCTATCAGGACAAGCTGATGCCGCTGCACATGGCGATCTTCCTCGAGCCGGGTGTCGCGGGCGCGAAATACGCGATGTCGAAGCTGGGCATGTGCTCGGCCGAAGTGCGTCTGCCGCTGACCGAGCTTCTGCCCGAGACGAAGACAGCGATCGACGCTGCGATGGCGCATGCCGGTCTGATCTGAGGTTCCGACCCAAGCGAAGACAAGAAAACGCCGGCGCGATTAAGTTCGCGCCGGCGTTTTTCTTTGACGGGTAAGCTTATTGCAGAGCGCTGCGCAGATCGTCCATCGCGACGGAGCTGAATTTCTGCGGCTGTTCCGACGTGCTCGGCGCGGCGGGCGCTGCAGCTTCGGGGGGCGCGTGTTCGACTGCCGGGGCCGGTTGCGGGGCCGTGGGTTCCGCCTTCGCCTCGAGCCGCGGCGTCGCCGTATCGGTCGGCGCGGGCGCATCGGTTTTCGGATGAAGATAGGCGAGGGTCACGGTGATCCGGCGGTTGGAAGGATCGCGGGGCTCTGCCGGTTTCAGCGGATCGGTGTCCGAGAGGCCCGAGACGCGGGTGATGCGCTCCGGAGCGACCCCGGCGGTCACGAGCGCCCGGCGCGTCGCATTGGCGCGGTCCGAGGACAGCTCCCAGTTCCCATAGGTGCCGCCCGCTTTCTGATAGGGCACCGAGTCGGTGTGGCCCGCGATCAGCACGTCATTGGGCAGATCGGAGAGGGCGCGCCCGAGCTGATCCATCAGCTTCAACGTCGGCCCGTCGATCTTCGCGCTGCCCGAGGCGAACATGGCTTTGCCAGCCTGATCCACGACCTCGATATTCAGCCCGTCCGGCGTGCGCCGGAACAACACGTTCTGCTGCAGCGGGCGGAGGTCCGGGACGTGCTGGATCGCTTGCGTGATCCGGGTCTGAAGCGTCTCGAAGCGGGCGTCGTCAATAGCATGCGGCGTGGCGGCGGCGGTCTTCGCGTCGGTCGCGTCGCCGGCCTCAGTCTTTGCCATTGCCGCGGCTGCGAGCTTGTCCGTCGTCGCGTCGGGCGTGGTGTCTTTGGATTTGCCAGAGGCGTTGGCCATCTCGGTCGAGGGATCGGTCGCTTGTCCGACGCCGGGATTGGCGGGGATGGCATCATTGGCACGCGACGCGTTCAAGACGCCTTTCGGCCCGATCGTCTCGCCAGCGAGCGGACCGGTGCCACCGGGCGCCTGCATCGAGATTTTCGCCGGCGCGAAGTAATCGGCGATCCCGGTCAGTTGGTTTTCATCCGACACGGACAGGATCCACATCAGCAGGAAGAAGGCCATCATTGCGGTCATGAAGTCCGCGTAGGCGACCTTCCACGCTCCGCCGTGATGCTCGGATTCGTGATCGTCATCGCTCCGCTTCACAATGATCGGCGCTTGGTTCGACCGTGCCATGGATTGCCCTTTCCCACCTCGCCGACCGGAGCCAGCTGTATTCTCAGGGCATACGTCTTCTGCAGCCCCTGACTGTGGGTTGTCGGATTAAAAATGGGCCAAAAGAGGGCGATAATCGTTCATGATCTGGAAACAAAGCCGCGCGATGGTGGCTTTGGAACCGTTTTCGGGCGGCGGGCGTTGTGCGGCCCGCGCGCGCTCAGGCGTCGTGAAGCGAGGCTTCGAGGTCGTCGCGGCTGTGCTTGCCCAGGCCGACTTTCTTGGCATAGGCCGCTTTGCGCGCCGAATAGCTGGGGGCGACAAGCGGCATATCGGCGGGCAGATTGAACAGGGTCCGATATTCGTCTTCGCTCAATCCGTGTTCCGAGCCGAGATGGCGTTTGAGCATCTTGAAGCCGCGCCCGCAGCACAGGCAGAAGACCTTATCCTCGGTCACCGCGTCTTCAATAGGAAGTGCGGGTTGCGGGCGTGCATGGCTGGCGTTCGCCGTGGCTGTGTCCGTTGCATGAGAGGCGCTTGCCTCGCCCAGCTCCTCGCCAAACTGCGCGGAGAGCTTCGCCACGAGGTCGACCACTTGATCCGCCGTTACATCCGCGCGGGCGGCATAGGCGGCAGCCACTGTCGCGATAATGTTAGCTGCATCCGTGGGCCGATCCTTCGACATGTGGTCTCTCCAATGCTTAAATTTTGCAGTATCCCCGGATTAGTAGAGAAAGTTACGTGCAACATGCGTTTCTGTCAATAAACGCGAGTGTCTGTGCTTGGGTTTCCTGCAAATACATATTTTCTGCGCAGGATTGTTCTGTTGAGTGCTTCGACTGTCCTGGCGGTGATTAATCCAATTTGTCGCGCGTGCGCCAACGATGCTTGGCGAGCTGATAGTCCGGAGCGCTCGTAGGATAGTCCGGCGGCAAATCCCATTTGGCGCGATATTCCTCGAAGGTCATTCCGAGCAGGTTTTTAAGATGACGCTTCAACATCTTGATCGGGCGGCCCGTCTCCAGGCAGATCAGCCGATCAGAAAAGACACTCTCCGAAATCGGCACTGCCGGGGTGCGGGAAGTCGCGGGCGCGCCGGCACAAGCCGGGGATTGTTGCGTCATGTCTACTCTCACATGGTTTTGTTCTTATGGGAAAGATTGAAGAAATTCTTAAAGTTAGGTCAAAGAAATCCAATTTTTCCGCTGAACGTCCGTCGATGCGTCCTATTTCAAGGCACAGGCTGGACTTGTCTGGCAAAAACACGTGAATTATCGCATATCGCAGGGATAATAATTCGAAAATGCAAAGATGTCAGGCTCGGCGGATTTATGCTCTGCCATCCAATTTGACGCTCGGCGTTATTCGGAAGTGACGGTGCAACGGGGATGGGCGTGAGGCCTGAGTTTCGCCCCGAAAGCGCTGAGGGAAACGGGGAGTTGCCTTTTGTTTGGCTCGGACGCCATGCGGAGACAGAACGTCATCATCGTAGCAGAAGAAGGCGCTAAGCAAGGACAGTTGGCCGACTTCTTTCGCGCATGCTGCGGCTGGGAGGCTTTGCCCTTCGCAACTGCGATTGAGGCCGAGCAATATATTCTGCTGCATGGAACCCCATGTATCTTACTGATCAGCCTTGCCGACGCAGAGGGTGCCGCGGATCTGATCCGAACTGCGCGCGTCAGTACGAAGGAGAGCCTGATCTTCTTCGTCGACTCTACTCCGGATGGAGAGCTTGCTGCCGAGATGATTCTGGCCGGCGCCGATGATGTGATCAGGCAGCCTTATTCTCAAAGGGAATTGGCCGCGCGTCTCTGGCTTCGGGCGGGCAACAGTCTGCCCATCAGCTTCCCGAGCGAAGAAAAGCGGGTCGCTCGCCTCAAGATCGACGAGGAAAACCGCCTGACCGGCCCTGATGCCGTCGAGGCGGTGCAGCTCACCCCCACGGAGGGGGAGATCATGATCGAGCTGATCCGGAGCGGCGGACGAATCGTCACGCGGGACGCGCTGTCGCGACGAATCGACAACTGCATGTGGGTCTATGGTGATCGCAAATTCGACGTTCACATCACCAAGATTCGCAAGAAGCTGCGTGACGCGTTTGGCGAGAGATATGTCGTGGAAACAGTGCGTTCGGCTGGATACTCGTTCTACGAGATTCCCGTCGGGAAGTCGCGCAGCCTTACAACTTCAGATTGAGTTGTTGAGTCTCTGGGACTGTTTTAGCGGTAGTCGCTGTCAAGCTATTAATTGTTAACATCTCGGCGACTGATCGTGAGTACACAATCTGTGGTCGCACCGTCGACAAGCTGTGGATGGTTGAGGGGGTGCCCACA
Source organism: Thioclava sp. PTB-PU3-1 (assembly GCF_055666785.1). Classification (NCBI taxonomy): domain Bacteria; kingdom Pseudomonadati; phylum Pseudomonadota; class Alphaproteobacteria; order Rhodobacterales; family Paracoccaceae; genus Thioclava; species Thioclava sp. PTB-PU3-1. Next base: position 159,881 of record NZ_JBVNVL010000005.1, read on the forward strand.
ACCGATAGTGTTTGAGCCTATGAAAAATAGGCTTTCCAACACTTCGCCCGTTGTCGGTCTGGGGATAACTTGGCGGTCACCGGTTCGCCGCCTTCACGTAGAATTTATCCTTACTCGCCTTACGGTTTAACAATCCTTAACCTTACCGGATCGTGAATCGCTGGTAATCTGCCGTTACTGGAATTTGGGGACTCGGGGATTAGGGATGTCCATGAAAAATAACGATTTGTTGGCGCAGATTTGGGAAGGTTCGGTGACGCAAACGTCATCGGGCGCAGGGTCTCAGGGAAGTTTGGTGGCGGCTGCGCTTCTGCCTGCGCACAGTGTTTTGCTGCGCTCGACTCGCAAGGATGCAAGCTTGCTCGTGCTGCCCGAAGCCGAAGAGCTTCTGCCGGGTATCTCGCTTGGTGATATCCTTGCAGAAGAGCTTGGAATCGAGGTGCCTTATGGAAGCCTCGTGGTGATCGAGCCGACGCAAGTCGCAGGGGTGAAGCATGGTTTTGGGGACCGTGCGATCGACCTCCGGCTGCCGGCGATGGCGTCGCCCGCACGCGGTGGCTTTTCGCTGCACGAAGATGCGCGGGATCGCAGCGCGACCGCGACGGGCAGTCACCTGTGAGCGCGAAGGCCGTGGAAAACGGCCGCGATGCGTTCTGCGCTCGGTTGGCGGACCGAGCCAGTCTGACAAAGTCATGAGAATGCCGCGCCGTCTCGAGAGGCGGCGCGGCCTCCCGCGGCATTAATCCGAGGTTAACCAGAAAAGCCTCCGATTAACTTGCCTTTAATCAAGTAAAGCTTTCTCCAAACATGCCCTCGTGGTCTTCTGTTCTTCAAGGATAGAGCGGATAGAGGCGGAGTAATGTTTGCATTGAGCTTCCGTGCTGCACTTGATGCGCCATTTCTGAATGTTGAAGAAGAACGGCAGGCCATCTCGCGCTGGCAGGAATACGGAGATCGGGACTCTCTCGAAATTCTCCTGCGCTCGCATGTCCGTCAGGCCTATGCGCAGGCGCGTCGCTGGGCGACCAATCCGGTCGAGCTCGAAGACCTCGTGGCGGAAGGCATCATTGGTCTGATGCGCGCCGCCGAACGGTTCGATCTGACGCAGGATGTGCGGTTCTCCACCTATTCGCACTGGTGGGTGATGACCTGCGTCCTCAATGCGCTCGCGCGGATCAAGACGGTGATCGATGTGCCGGCGCGGGTCTATCTCGATGCGCGGATGGGGCGGCTCGACAATCCCGAGGCGAGCCAGCTTCTGACCGGACTGGTGGCGCTGGATGCCAAGTCGTTCGACGACAGCGATGCCGAGATGATGGAAATGATGCGCAGCCCGGACCTCACACCCGAGGAACAGACTCTGGCCGCGTCCGCCGCACGCGCGGCGCATGAGGTTCTGCAAGATGCGTTGGACGATCTGGATGCGCCGGATCGCGAGATGGTGCTGCGGCGCAAGCTGCAGACGCCGCCGGAATCGCTCGACGATCTGGCCCGCGATCTCGGGGTGAGCCGCGAGCGCGCCCGGCAGGTCGAAAAGCGCGCGCTCATCCGGTTGAAGCGATGCCTTGAAAAGCGCGGGTTCAGCCCCGCGATGCTGAACTGAGAGGGCTGGGATGGCACGTCATCTGATGATCGCAGGGCATGGGCGCGCGGGCGCCGGACTGCCTTGCAATATGCCGCGTGCGACAAGCGTGCTCGCGCCGATCTCGCAGTCGGGTTCCTTGGACGGGCGCGAACAGGCATGCCGGGCTGATGTGACGAGGACGATGAGATGGACGCGATAGCTGCGACATTGCTGAAGACGACGGCCTCTGGCGCAGGGGGCGGGCGGAAGCCGTTATCGGAGGCGACCGGCTTCGGATCGCTTTTGCAAGGCGCGCAACCGGATGCGGGTAGTGCCGCGAAGGCGGGGGCGTCGCCTGCGGCCGCCTCGCCCAAGGGTGCGACAGCGGCGATCCTCGCGGAGAATCCCGCGCTTCAGGTCGAACTGGCCGGGAAGCTGCAGAAGGTTCGGGATGGTGCGCTGGCAGAATTGGCGCAGGGCAAGCCGGTCGAGGCGGTGCTGAAAGAGCTGGGAACCTCGCTCGCGACGGTGCTCGCCGAGTTCGACGCCGCGCATGGCACGAAATTGCAGGAAGCGCTCGCCCAAGCGCTAAAAGGGATGCCGTTGCAAGCGGGCGGCGCGGAGGCAAAGCCCGCTTCGGATCATGCGCACGACAAAAGCGACACGATCGACGAGGTCTTCGCGAGCCTTCTGGTCTCGCTCGGTCTGCAAACGAAGCCGCCTGAGCCCGCATCGCCGCAAAAAGGCGGCACGCAGACCCAATCGGTCGCCGGTCTCATGCCCGCGCATTCTGTGGGCGACCTTTCCTCTCCGGCGGCGCAGCCGAAGCCTGAGGCGTCGCAGCCGCAGGTCATCACCTCCGTCCCGCAGGGGCTTGCCGGGGCGACGCCCGCGCCACTGGCGCCTGAGGTCCCGCAGAACGACATGGACCCGCGCGTGCGTGCCGTTCTGGAAGCCGCCGCGAACGGCGCGGGGAAGACGGGCAAGACCGAGGCGCAGGCGGCAGTGCTATCCGCCGCGCCGGGCAAGGGCGATCCCAAACCGGCGCAGCCATTCGCCGAGGCCGCCCGCGCCGGGGCTCTGCCCGATGCAGCCGTGGCACGGCTCACGCAGCATGACGCAAGTCACACAGCCCGCAGCGAGGCGGCGGCGCAATCGGGGCAGGCTACGGCCCAGCCCTCGCCGCGCTTTGCAGCCTTCGTCGCAACGCAACTCCGCCGCGCCGATCTGCAGGAGGGACGCACCCGCGTGGCGCTCACCCCGCGCGGGCTGGGCGATATCGAAATCGACGTGGAGCGTGACAAGCGCGGTCAGGTCAACGTGGTCGTTCGGGCCGAAAGCCCGGCGGTGCTGAGCGCCTTGCGCGGGGATCGCGAGACGCTCGCGGCGATCTTGGCGGGGCAGGGCCTGCAGATGGATAGCGGCGCGCTCGATTTCGAGCAATTCGGCGGTCATGGCGAAGGTGGAGAAGAACGCTCCTCCGGCCAGAGCGCGAGCATTGACGAAGACGTCCCCGTGCTGGGCGCCGATTGGCAGCCCACCATCGACGACGGACAACTGGATATCAGGACCTGAGGAGCCACAGATGAGCATCTCCCCGACAAGCACCAATCCGGCCGCGGCCACGACCGATGCCGCGACGAACACCGCGCAGTCGAAGCTCTCGGCGGATTACAACAGCTTCCTCCAGCTGCTGACGGCGCAGATCAAAAATCAGGACCCGCTGAAGCCGATGGACTCGACGCAATTCGTCTCGCAGCTGGCGCAGCTCAGTCAGGTCGAGCAATCGGTGCAGACCAATACCAACCTCAAGACCATCGACGCCAAGTTGAGCGCGATGGGCGGGATGGCGGATGTGGCCCTGATGGGCAAGACGGTGTCGCTCGCCTCCGACCGGATCGAGCTGCGCGACGGTCAGGCCAGCACCAGCTACGAGCTTGCCGCACCCGCCGATAAGGTGACTGCGATCATCAAGACGGAGGACGGGACCGAACTGCGCCGGATCACAGGCCTGCCCGGACGTTCGGGCGAGAAGATCGCGCTGAACTGGGACGGGCGCGATTCTGCGGGGCTGCCGGTGCCCGATGACACGTTCCGGGTCGAGATTGACGCGCAGGATACCGATGGCAATGCGGTTTCCTACGACACCTATCCCAGCACGCAGGTCGAGCAGGTGCGGTTCTCGTCGCAGGGGCAGTCGCTGGTTCTGCGCAACGGCGAGGAAGTGCCCAGCTCGCTCATCGTTGCGGTGTCGGGCTGACGCGAGTGTCCTCCGGCGCGGTGCGCGACCGGGGCTTTCCTATCCTTGCTTGAATGGCGCCGCGCTGTTCACCTTCGCCGATTGTAGGCCGGGCACACGGTCCTTGAGGCCGCGCTCGAGCAGCGGGACGAGGTCGTCAGGCGTGACCGTATCGGGTTCGAAGATCCGATTATCCGCGAGTCTGGTCAGCAGATCGAGCGTCTCGTCGCGCAGTTTCGGCACGAGCGCCGGACCATCGGGAAGCTCTTTCCCCTTCAGCACCAGCGTCACATCGACCGTCAGATAGCTGACCGCGCGGGCCCGGAAGATCGGGACCGTGATCGGCCCCAACGCGATGTCGCGCGGGGCAGGCTCGGGCGGGGCTTCGGGCGCTTTGGGCCCCGGCGCGATCTGGCTGCCGCCAAGATAGCCCAGGCCCGCCGCGACGATTGGCACCACCACGATGAGCAGCACGAGTGTTCTCCAGCGCGGCATCGGTCGCGCTCAGTAGGGCAGGACGACGTCGAGCGCGTCTTCCCCGTAGCGGGGCTGTTGCACCTTGCTGATCTGGCCTCGTCCGCCATAAGAGATGCGCGCCTCGGCGATCTTCTCGTAGGGGATGGTGTTGTCCATCCGGATGTCCTCGGGGCGGATGATCCCGGCCACGCGCAATTCGCGCAGCTCGTGATTGACCTTCACCTCCTGGCGTCCGGCGATCACGAAATTCCCGTTTTGCAGCTTCCGGATCACGAGGGCTGCGACCTTGAGGCTGATCGTCTCATTGCGTTTGATCGAGCCGGTGCCGCTGGCGCTCGATTGCGAGCTGAGATCGACGATGTTGCTGCCCGTGGGCAGGTCTTTCTCGCTGACGCCGGGCAGGATCTTCGCGATCTTTCCGCCATAGCCGAGGAAGGTCGGGAATCCGACGCTCTGGCTGCCGTCGCGGCTGCGCTGGGAGGCGTTCTGAAGCTGAGCCTCGTCGTTGATGTCGATATCGACGGTCAGCAGATCGCCCACCTTGTCGGCGCGCTGATCGCCGAAGAAGCCGGTGGAGCCGGTCTGCCAGAGCGAAGCTGCCTCGGCCCGTTGCGGAATGCGCGCAGGCTCCAGCGGCGGCATCGGGACGCTGACCCGGTTCACCTCGGGGATCGTGTCCCCATCGACGACCATGTCGCTCACTTTCGGGTCGCGCTCAAAGGCCGTGCCGGGACCGCAGGCGGCCAGCGCGAGCATCGGCAGGATGTAGAACGGATGTCTCACTTCTGAATCTCCACTTTGCCATCGGGCTTGGCGATGCCTTCGACAATCTTGTTGCTTACGAGATTGACCACGCGCACCGACTGATCCGCATGGGCGTCGGAGATCGCCTTGCCGGGCGCGGTCAGCGACATCGGGCCTTTCGAATATTCGATCGAGACCGGGTCGCCGCGCGAGATGATGACCGGCTCGGTGATCGACTGGCTCATCACCGGACGCCCGCGCGCTAGGACCCGGCGCACCTGCATCCCGGCCAGATGGTCGAGCTGCGTCACGGCATAGGCGCCCACTTGGCCATAGGGCAGGTCGACCATCTGGAAATCGTCGCCCGACAGGATCGCGCCGGGGAGGATCTGCTGCGTCGGCACCGGAACGGGCACGTTAAGCAGCGCAAGCCCCGCGAGGCGGCGCACATCGCCCGACGCCTCGACCGCATTCGCGAGAAACTGCCCCGTGGAGCGATCCATCCAGAAATCGCTGATCATCTCCGCGTCGCCGGGGTCGCTGTCTTGCAGCGTGATCTCGAAATGACCGCTCGGCGGCATCTCGAGGCCCCAGGACTGCTCTGCCTTCTCGGCGATCAGCACGCGCACGGATTCCGCGCTCGCGGGACCGGCAAGAAGCGCGGTGACAAGCGTGGCGAGAACGGCGGTCGCGGAGGCGAATTTCGGGATCATGGCATCACTTGATCTGGTTCGAGGTGGACATCATCTGGTCGGCCGTCTCGATCGCCTTCGAGTTCATCTCATAGGCACGCTGCGCCGAGATCAGGTCTGTGATCTGCTGGATGATGTTGACGTTGGAGCTCTCAAGGTAGCCCTGACGCAGGATGCCGACGCCCGGATCGCCCGGCAGCGCCTCGGTCGGATCGCCCGAGGCGGTCGTCGCCTGCAGAAGGTTGTTGCCCAGCGGTTTCATCCCCGCCTCGTTGACGAAGGTCGACATCGTGATCTGGCCGATCTGCACCGGGGTCGGGTCTTTGCCGACATAAGCCATCACGAGGCCCTGCTGGTTGATCTCGACATTGGTGGTGTTGGCCGGGACGTTGATGCCGGGTGCGACCTCATAGCCGTCCATCGACACGATCTGGCCCTCGGGGCTCAGCTGGAAGGTGCCCGCCCGGGTGTAGGCCTGGCTGCCATCGGGCATGTTGAGGGTGAAATAGCCGCCGCCGTCGATCGCGAGATCGAGCTGATTTTCGGTCTGCACCAGACCGCCTTGCGTGTTGAGCCGCACGACGCCCGCGCTTTGCACGCCGAGGCCGATATCGACGCCTACAGGGCGCGCGGTCCCGTCGGCCGAGGTCAGCGAGCCTTCGCGTTGCAGCGACTGGTAGACCAGATCCTGAAACGCGGCGCGGCTGCTCTTGTAGCCGGTGGTGTTGGCGTTCGCGATGTTGTTCGAGATCACGTCCACATTGGTCTGCTGGGCCAGCATCCCCGTCGCGGCAATTCCAAGTGCTCTCATGGTTCAGCTCCTTTTCGCGCCGGTCAGACTTTGCCAAGCCTGCGCAGTGTTTCCTGACGAAGGGTGTTCTGTTCATCCATCAACTTCACCGCCCGCTCGTAGGAGCGCTGGATGTCCATCATCCGGGTCATCTCGACCACCGGCTGAACATTGCTCTCTTCGACGAAGCCCTGCGCAACCTGCGTCGTGTCAGACGCGGTGAAGGCGGGGGCGGCACCTCCGGGCGCGGCAAAGAGGCCGCCGCCCAGCCGGTTGAAGCTCTGGATGTCGGGCACATTGAACATGCCCAGCGTGCCGATGGTGCCGCTATTGGGCCCCGAGATCGTGCCGTCGCGGGAAATGGTGATCTCTTCGCCCGGCGGGATCGCGATCGGCGCGCCGCCCCGGTCGAGAACCTTGTTGCCCGTCAGCGTCACGAGATTGCCCTGCGGGTCGACGGCCAGCCGCCCGTCACGCCCGAAAGCCGTCTGCCCCTCGGGCGTGGTATAGGCGAGCCAGCCGTCCCCGTTCAGCGCCACATCGAGCGGGTTGGACGTCTTGGTCAGCGAGCCTTGGCGGTCGTCGAGATAGGAGCCCTTGTCGAGCACGTAGCTCACGTCATCCTCGGGACCCGCATTGCCCTTCGAGTTGTAGCTCTCGGTCAGCGAGCGTTCCGCCTTGAAACCAGCCGTGTTGGCGTTGGCCATGTTGTTGGCCGAAATGTCGAGGCTGCGCCACAGCGTCGAGGCGAGGGATAGGGAGACGTAATTTGAGCTATCCATGAATTTCCGTCCGCGAGAATGGATCTTGTGGCTTTGTGCTTGGATCGCTGCCAATTCCTATTCAATAATGTTTGCTAATCTTGGAATAATCAATACTATTCTTTAATGCACGAAGGAATTCTGGTGCGCTTGGGCAAGAGGTGATGGAGTTGCGAGGCGGTTTCCCTTTCATGGGCGGCGTTTTGGCGCTCTGTCTTCTGTGCGGCGGCGCTGCGGCGGAGACGCTCCCCGCGCCCCCTCCTTTCGATTTCGCGCAATACACGCAGGCGGGGTTCCTCGCGGATCGCGATGCGCTGGACGCTGGCTTCGCTGCGGCCGATCCGGGGCCGTCGCGCGCCATTGCGCGGCTCGATCTTGCGGAATTCTATCTCGCCCATGTCATGCTTCCCGAGGGGCGCTCGCTGCTGGGCGACGAAATGCCCGACGGTTTGATCCCGGCAGAGCAGGCGCGCTGGCGCGCGATTGCGGCAGGGTTCAGCATCATGGAGGGGGAGGGCGTTCCGACTGGCACGCTCCTGCCGAATGCCGACTGGGCGAACTGGCAGGACTATCACCTCTGGGCGGCGCTGAACGCGATCACGCAGGGCGACGCGGTGGAGCTTGACGGCAATCTCGCGGGCGCGGCTGACCGGCTTCCGACCTATCCGCCCGTTTTCGTCGAGGCCTGCCTGCCCGCGCTTCTGGAAGGCGCGATCGCGGTCAAGAAATGGCCGCTGGCTCAGCGGCTGAGCCGGGATTTCGACGGCTACCCCGAGCTGAAATCGCAGCCGGTCTATAGCTTTCTTATTGGGCGGGTGGCGGAGCAGTCGCATCATCCCGACAAGGCCTATGCCGCCTATCGCGAAGCAGCGAAGGGGCAGGATCGTTACGCGCAGCGGGCGCGGCTTGCATTGGTCAGCTTGGGGCTCGAACATGGAGCGCTGACGCCCGACCAAGGTTTGTCGATGCTCGCCGAGGCTAACCTTGCGTGGCGCGGCGACAGGTTCGACCTTCAGGCGCTCGAACAGCGCGCGCATCTGGGCGAGACGTCCGGCCACGATGTGGATGCGCTGATCGCTTATGGTGAAATCCTCACCCGGTTTCCCGAGCGTCCACAGGCGCGCGCGGCGGCGCAGGCCGCCGACAAGCTGCTCAAGGCGTTTTATGCGAAGGGTGCGGCGGGGAAGATTTCGCTCACGGATTTTGCCGACGGGCATCAGCGGTTGGAGGCCTATTACGAGGTCCGCCCCGATTTTCAGACCTATGCCGAGCAATTCGCGGATCGCCTGCTGGAGCTGGGCGCGACGACTCAGGCCGCCACGGAATATCGCAAGATCAGGGAAGCTCTGAGCGCACAGCGCAAGGATACCCCCGAGGCGGTGTCGCAAGATCGGATGGCCTATCTGGCGCTGCGCGAGGCGGAGGCGCTTGCGCGCGGGGGGCAATTCGCCCGCGCCGCCAAGGTGCTGGAGGCTTCCGAGCGTCCCGCCGATGCGCAGGAGCTGAACCAGTTCAACGCGCTACAAGCCCGGATTCTGGCCGAGGCCGGGAAGACCGACGCGGCCTTGCAGGCCAAGGTCACCTCGCACTCGGTCGATCATCTGCGGCTTCAGGCGCGGCTCCACTGGAAGAAGGGTGATTGGAAGGCGGCGACCCGATCCTATCGCGAGTTGTGGAAGAAGGCCCCGGACGATTTCTCCGAGACCGACGCGGTCGAATTGCTGCTGGCCGCCTACCGCTCCGGCGATCTGACCACGGCCCGCAGCGTCGCCGAGGTCTTCCCGCGTCTGGCGGGGCGCGAAGATCTGAACAAGCTCGTCGCAAGCCTTCTGGCGGAGCCCGCCAAGCTCAGCCCGCTGATGGACGCGGCGGCGCGGGATCGGCTGCGCAAGGCGGATGACGCGCTCGAGATGGTCGGGTCGGAGGCGAAGCGGGCTGGCGGGTAGATATCTTTGCTATGCATCGCGCCTCGCCAGAATCGTTAAAGACAAAACGCAGATATTTTTAACTCCAGTTAAACATCGATCGCATATCTCCAAGATAGGACCCCCTTCTCTTCGGACATGAGAGGATAAAACCATGAGTATTTCGAGCGCGATGCAGACCGGCGTGAGCGGGCTGAACGCAAACTCCGTCGCCGTTGGCGAAATTTCCGAGAATATCGCGAATGCGAATACCACGGGCTACAAGCGCAGCTTCGCCCAGATGGTGACCATGACGCCGAGCGGCGGGCTCGATGCACCGTCGGGCGTCAATGCTGTCGTTTCCTCCGACGTGACGAACGGGGGCGCGGTGATCCCCACCAGTTCCGCAACCGATTTCGCGGTGAACGGGAACGGGTTCTTCGTCGTATCCGGCAGAGCCAATACGAGCGTCGAGTCCGATTACGTCCTGACGCGCGCCGGGTCGTTCAAGCCCGACGAGAATGGCGACCTTGTCAATTCGGCAGGCTATTTCCTTTCGGGCTACCCCTATACCGACGGCACGCTCGGCTCGATCGACGGCAACAGCTTCAATGGGCTGAAGACGGTGAACGTGACCGATGCGACGCTGAGCGCGAAGGCGACGACCACGGTCAGCGTGCAAGGCAATCTGCCCTCGCAGGAAACCGGAAACGCGACGCCGGGCGCACCCTTCACCTCGTCCTCGCAATATTTCACGCCGCTCGGTGCGGCGAAGCGGCTCGAATATTCCTGGCAGCCGACCGCTACCCAGAACCAGTGGGACGTCACCGTGTCCGATGGCGACGGCGTTCCCTACGGTCAGGTCACGGTCGATTTCGCCGCGAGCGGGCCGAATGCGGGTGCCCCGGTCAGCTATTCCGGCGTGACCAATCTCGCCACGGCGCCCGGCGCCTTCGCGATGGACACGACTACGGGCGTCATGAGCCTGACGATGAATGACGGTGGCACGACCCAGCCGATCGATGTCGGTCTCGGCGCGCTGAACAGCTTCGACGGGATGACCCAGTTCGCCGGGGATTTCACCCCGCAGAAATTCGACACCGACGGCTCGTCCGCCGGCGCGCTGACCCGGATGGAGGTCGATGATACCGGCACGATGTACGGGATCTTCGATAACGGCCAGCGGCAGGCGCTCTACAAGATTCCGCTCGCCCATGTGGCGAACCCGAACGGGATGCAGGAGGTCGATGGCGACGCCTATCGGCTGACCCGCAACAGTGGCGACTTCACGATCCACAAGGCGAACGAGGGCCCGGTGGGCACGATTTCCTCGGGAACGCTTGAAGGGTCGAATGTCGATATCGCGCAGGAATTGAGCGATCTGATCCGCACCCAGCGGGCCTATTCCACCAACGCGAAGATCGTCACCACGATGGATGAGATGCTCGACGAGACCACGCGTCTGAAACGCTGATCGCCACGCTGAGAACGGAGTAAACCCATGAGCCTGACGGGCGCCCTCCAGGCGAGCACGAGCGGTCTGCGCACGGCGCAGATGCAATCGGAAGCGACCTCGCGCAACATCGCGAATGCGAGCACCGAAGGCTATGTGCGCAAGGAATTGCCGCAGGTCACGACCGTGGGCGGCCTCGTGCAAACCGGCGAGGCGCGGCGCGAAGTCGACGCCTCGCTCAACCGCATGTATCGGCAGCATTCCTCTGCCATGGCGCGCGAGCAGGCGATCTACGAGGCGGTGGGCGAATATACGGCGACCCTCGGCCAGCCGGGCGACGGTCTGTCGCCCGCGGATCGCCTGACCGATCTGCGCAGCTCGATGATCGCGCTGGTGAACAATCCCGGCAGTAACGCGGCGCAAAATGGCGTGGCGGCCTCCGCGCAGGAGATGGTGACCTCGCTGAACCAAAGCAGCGACATGCTCGCGCGGGTCGGCGGCGAGGTCGATATGGAGATCAAATACGACGTCTCGGATTTCAACGAGACGCTGCACAAGATCACCTCGCTCAACAAGCAGATCTCGGACGCGCCGCCCGGCTCGCTCGGCGCAGCCGATCTGGGAGACCAGATGGATGTGCTGGTGGAAAAGGCGTCGAAGCTGATCGACATGCAGGTGCGTCGTTCCACCGACGCGCGCGCGACGCTCTACACGGCTGGGGGCACGCCGCTCGTCGATGGGAATCAGGCGAGCTACATCACCTATGATCAGGTGGCTGGAAAGCTGTTCGCAGGCAAGACGGAGATCACCCCGGACTCCGCCGACGCACGCGGCTTCCAGAATGGCAGCCTCGCCGGGCTGTTCGCGGTGAAGAAGGACGTTCTGCCGCGCTTCCAGCTTCAGCTCGACGAGATGGCTCGGGGGCTCGTGCAGGGCTTCGAGAGTGCGGACGCCTCGCTCGCGCCGGGGCAGGCGGGGCTCTTCACCGATGCAGGCGCAGCCTACGATCCCGCAAATCTCGAAGGGTTGGCGGGCCGGATTTCGGTCAATGCGGCGGTGGACCCCGCGCAGGGTGGGCAGCTCTCGCGCCTGCGCGACGGGATCGGCGCCACCGCGCCGGGTGCCGCAGGCGACTCGACCCAGATCGAAGCCTTCGTGTCGATGTTCGACGATCCGCTTTCGGCGGCCCCGGGCACTGGGCTGGAGCCATCGCTGTCGCTGCGCGACTATGGAAGCAACATGATCTCGGCGCAGGAGTTCGAGGGCACCCGCGCGCAGGAGCGTTTCGCCGCCGCGCGCACCGCCGCCGAGACGGTGAACGGCACGCGCCAGGGCATTCAGGGTGTGAACATCGACGATGAGATGCAGAAGCTGATAACGATTCAGCAAAGCTATGCCGCGAATTCAAAGATGATGACTGCCGTCATGAAGATGATGGATACGCTGCTCGAAGCCGTCTGAGGAGACTGAACGATGATCCCCCTAATCCGGAATTCGCTGTCGACCTTGCAGATGAGCTTGATCTCGCGGCGATCGGTCAGCCGCACCACGGCAGAGCTGCAACGGACGAGCGACGAGGTCGCGACCGGCCGCAAATCCGATGTCTATGCGGATATGGGGGCGAAATCGGCCTTCGTGCTCGCGCTGGAAGATCGCGCGACGACCAACTCGCATTTCATTACCTCGAACAAGCTCCTCGGGAGCAAGCTGGATATGATCGCATCCAGCGCGTCGACGGCGCGCGGGGCGGCGCAGGATGTGCTCGGTCTCGCCGTCGGGAACCTCGAGCGCCCCGGCGCTTCGGCGGCGACCCTGCAGCAAAGCGCGCGCGCCGCCCTCGACACCATCATGACGAGCCTGAATGTCTCGCTCGACGGGGAGCATCTGTTCTCCGGGGTGGCTTCGGACAAGGCAGCGCTGCGGGGCTATGACGCGACGAACGGTGCGACGGGTCTCTCGGCGGGGGATGTCCTGTCGGGGATCGTGGGCAGCGGCCCCGCAGATGCGACCCAGGCCGCGGCGATGCTGTCGCAGATCGACAGCGTGTTCGATGACACCAATGCCGATCCGGCCAAACGCTACAGCTCGACCTTCTTCCAGGGCGATGCGACAGCCGGGACGCCGCGCAAAACGGCGCTGATCGGGGATGGCGAGACGCTCGATTACGGGATGCAGGCGGACGATCCCGAGTTCCGCAACCTGATCAAGGGGCTTGCGTTGTTCGCTTCGACCGACGTGTCGAAGATCACTGATCAGGATGCCTATAAAAGCTGGGTGGCAGCCGGCGTCAAAGCGCTGAGCGATGGCGTCGAAGGGCTGCGCAATTCCGAGACTGCGCTGGGTGCGAAGCAGAAGCGGCTCGACATCAAACTCACGCAGCAGCAATCGATGGATTCGGTGCTGAACAGTCGTCTGTCGGATTACGTCTCGGTCGATCCCTATGAGGCCGCGACCCGGATGACCGCGCTCCAGACGCAACTCAGCGCGAGCTACAGCGTAGCCGCGCAGATGTCGAAACTGTCGATCCTGAATTATCTCTGAGCCGCGCGTTTATCGCGCGGCTACCGTGCCCCGCGCGTCGGTTTGCTCATAGGCTGCGAGCTTCACGTCTCTCGTGCTTTCCAGCTCGCTGAACTTGTAGCCACGACCGTAGACCGTCTCGATATATTGGTGGCCGCTATCGGCCGCATCGGCGATCTTCTTGCGCAGCTTGCAGATATAGACGTCGATGACCTTGTCGAAGGGCTGGTCGTCGCTCATCCCGTAGACCGCGTCATAGATCGCGCCTTTCGCAATCACCTTGTTCGCGTTAAGCGCCAGGTGCTGGAAGATCGCGTGCTCACGGTTCGACAGCTTCAGCCGCGCGCCGGAGACCAGCGGATCGCGCCCGTCGAAGAAGGCGGTGATCTCGCCGACACTGATGCTCTCGGCAGCGTGGCCATAGGAGCGGCGGATGATCGAGTTGATCCGCGACAGTGCCTCGATCCCCTTGATCGGGCTGACCATGACGTCGTCGGCCCCGGCATCGAGCGCTTCCGAGGCATCGCGTGAGTTCTTGAAATCGCGCATCACCAGAACCGGATTGCGGCAGCCGCAACTCCGGATGGCCCGGATATAGTCGGTCACTTCCGGGCAGTCGCCGATCAGGATCGCCCGCGTGTCGACGCCCTTCTGGTTCAGCGTGCTGAGATCGGACGCGAAGAAGGATGCGGGGACGAGGACGGGTTGCAGCCCAACGCTCTCCAGCTCGCTGAGCAGGCCGCGAACGCGGCCATCGCGAGGCTCAAAGACGTAAATATTCATGCAGGCCTCCATCCCGGGCAAGTTTCTCGCACAAGCGGCAAGATCACGCTAAGTTGCCACAAAGGATTAGTCAAGAATAGTACTGATTTATATTGGACACTATTTATGTTTTGCTTTAATTTAGCGGAATGTGCTGGTGATGTGAGGAAACTATGCTTGCTTCTTTGCGCCGAAAAGGTAATCGGGCGTCGTTTTCTCGCGCCGGGGTTCGTGGGGCGCTCGTCGCGCTCTCCGTCATTGCAGGGACGCTCTGCGCGATCCCGGCCGCCGCGCAGGTTCGCATCAAGGATATCGCCAGTTTCGAGGGCGTGCGTGAGAACCAGCTCGTGGGCTACGGTCTCGTGGTCGGCCTGAACGGCACCGGCGATACCCTCAACGGCAGCCCCTTCACCAAGAAGTCGATCGAGGGGATGCTCGAACGGCTCGGCGTCGGGAACCTCTCCGGCGATGCGATCAAGACGAAGAATACCGCCGCGGTGATGGTGACGGCAAAATTGCCGCCCTTCGCTCGCCGCGGCTCGACGATCGACGTGACGATCTCTTCGCTCGGCAATGCGGACAGCCTGCGCGGTGGCACGCTGATCGTGACGCCGCTCGTCGGGGCGGATGGCGAGATCTATGCCGTGGGGCAGGGGCCGATCTCGGTCGCGGGCTATAGTGCGAAGGGTAACGCGGCGAGCATCGTGGATGGAGTGCCGACCGTCGCGCGGATGGAGAACGGCGCCATCGTCGAGAAGGAAATCGCATTCGAATTGAACTCGATGAGTTCCGTGCGCCTGTCCCTCCGCGAGCCCGATTTCACGACCGCATCGCGCGTCGCCGGGGTGATCAACGACAAGCTGGGCCACAACACCGCGCAGATGCTCGACCCCTCCACCATCGAAGTGCAGGCGAAGGGCAAATACGGCGTGCCGGAGCTTTTGGCGATGATCGAAAACCTGCCCGTCACGCCCGACTCCGTTGCCAAGGTGGTGGTCGACGAGAAATCCGGGACCATCGTGATCGGCTCGAATGTTCGGATCGATCAGGTCGCGATCAGTCAGGGCGGTCTGACCGTGAAGGTCAAGGAAAGCTACGCGGTCAGCCAGCCGAAGCCGATCTCGATCGGGGAGACGGTCGTTGTGCCCGAAACGGATGTACAGGTCGAAGAGAGAAACACCCAGTTCAGCGTACTCCAAGGGGGCGATGTCAGCCTTCAGGACCTCGTGGACGGTCTGAACGCAATCGGCGTCGGCGCCCGGCAGACGATCTCGATCCTGCAGGCGATCAAGGCCGCGGGTGCGCTTCATGCCGATCTGGAGATCATCTGATGAATCCGCTCGATCCGTCGAAGGCGTCGCTCTCGGCTGCGTCGCTCAAGGCGCCTGCCGCATCCGGTGCGAAGTCGCAGGACGCGAAGGAGATCGCCAAGAATTTCGAGGCGACCTTCCTGCAGCAGGCCGTGGGCGAGATGATGAAAACCGTGAAGATGGGCGGTCTCGATGGTGGCCACGCCGAGGAGATGTGGAAGTCCTTCCTCGCACGCGGCATCGCCGACGAGATCGCCGCCTCCGGTCGGACCGGGATCGCGCAGAGCGTCGAGCGGATGATCGGCGCTTACAACTCGAACGGAGATGACTATGGCTGATGAGACCCCGTCGCGTTTTCGAAAGCGGATGCAGGCCCGGCGCGATATCGCCGCCGA
The DNA here is from genome assembly GCF_055666785.1 of Thioclava sp. PTB-PU3-1. NCBI lineage: Bacteria > Pseudomonadati > Pseudomonadota > Alphaproteobacteria > Rhodobacterales > Paracoccaceae > Thioclava > Thioclava sp. PTB-PU3-1. Next base: position 175,492 of record NZ_JBVNVL010000005.1, read on the forward strand.
AGGCCCCGTTCTGACCGACGAAGATGATGCCAACCTCGCCGCTTTCGAGGCGAATATCGATGCGACGCTCGATCTGCTGCATGAGGAAATCGCGGCGGTCGAAGCGGGGCATCTCGATCGCGTCACCGAGCTTTATGATAGCAAGGCGGACCTGCTGAAGCGGATCGAGTTGAAGATCCCCGTGATCGAGCCATTCCTCGAAGCGTCTGAGGATGCTGCGCCCGCGCTTCGCGAAAAGCTCCGCCAACTGAAGACCGCCGTGCAGGACAATAGCGTTCTACTGTCGCGGATGTCCGAGGCGACCCGCGAGATCGTGCGCGAGATCGAGAAGATCCGGAACCGGCACAGTCTCGATGGTCTCTATGGAAAGAGTGGCAAACCGGTCACAGGACAGGACGGTCCGCAGATGCATATCGATAGGGAATTCTAGGTTTCCCGCATTCGTTAACCTGCGCTTAATCTTCGGCCCAAAATTCCTCTCCACGGCTCGCGCCGTTTTTCTGTCAGAAGACGAAAACAAATATCTTTCAGAATGAGGAGTGACTAGAAATGTCGTCCATTCTTACCAATACCTCCGCGATGAATGCTCTTGCGACCCTCCGTGGGGTCAACAAGGGTCTCGAAGACACGCAGAACCGCATTTCGACCGGCAAGAAGATCAACTCGGCGAAAGACAATGCCGCATATTTCTCGATCTCGGAATCGATGAACAGCGACAGCGGCATGTACAAGTCGATCAACGAAGGTCTGACCCTGACCAAGAACTCGGTTTCGACCGCACGTCTTGGCGCAGAGTCGGTGAAGGATCTCGCCCAGCAGTTCGTCGAGCGTGTTTCGTTCGCCCAAGGCGACGCGGTGGATCATGCTGCGGTTCAGAAGGAGCTGCGCAGCATCGTCGATCAGATCGGCACCACGATCAGCCAGGCGACCTTCAACGGCGACAGCCTCGTCGACGGTTCGGCCAACGTGACGGTCGTCACAGGGATCAGCCGCGCAAGCGGTTCCTTCGCGACCACGTCGATGACCTTCCAGGCGGTCGATCTTTCTTCGCTTCAGGCGACGCTGAGCGGGATCGATATCTCTGGTGGTTCGGCGGCGGTTCTGACCAGCGCGCTGACGAGCGCCCAAAGCGCCCTGTCGACGGCCATCGACAACGCGACCTCGCTCGGTGTTGCGGAGAAGTCGCTGGAATCCCAGCAGGACTTCCTCGGCAAGCTGACCGACAAGCTCGACACCGGTGTCGGCAACATGGTCGATGCGGACATGGAGAAGGAGGCGGCTCGCCTGCAGTCCTACCAGGTCCAGCAGCAGCTCGCGACGCAGTCGCTCTCGATTGCGAACCAGGGCCCTCAGAACCTTCTGAGCCTGTTCCGCTAAATCGTAGCGATGAACTGAATGGAAAGGCCCCGTATGTTGCGGGGCCTTTTCTTTTGTCGCGCTTGGGTTGTCTTTTCTGGCAAAGTTTAAAAACGCCTTTAACCGCGTCGTGTTAAGTTCGGCGAAAGAGAAGAAAAGAATATCGAGAGGAGAGCTTGCATGAGCGTCGCCGCGTATAAGCGAACCATTTCCGAAACCGAGTCTCCGAGGCAGATCGAGCGTCGCATCCTGTCCCGCGTCACCGGAGAGCTTGAGTCCCATATGGTCGACTATGACGGCGCGCCGAAGGCCGGGCGAGGGGCGATCCTCGCGCAGGGTCTGCGCACCGCGCTCTGGGAGAATGAGCGCATCTGGACCGCGCTGCGCGACGATCTCGCGGAGCCTGCGAACCAGTTTCCCGCCGATCTGAAGGCGGCGCTGATTTCTCTCGCGCTCTGGGTCGAGCGGGAGACGCAAGTCGTGATGGGTGGCGGTGGCACGGTCTCGCCCCTCGTCGAGGTGAATCGCAACATCATCCGTGGGCTCAGCGGCGACGCTGGCGAGCCGGTGGCTGCGGAATAAGAAGGGGCGCGGATCATGGCATTACGACTGACGTTGAAACCGAACGAGCGGATCGTGGTCAATGGATGCGTGATCCGAAATGCCAACCGTCGCCAGACGCTTCAGATCGAGAACACCGCCGACGTGATCCGGGCCGAAGATTTGCTGGATGAAAACTGCGAGCCGACCCCGGTGAAGCAGGCCTACTTCCTGATTCAGACGGCGCTGATCCGCGCCGATACGCGCGACACGCTGGTGCCGGTCATTCAGGAAAAGCTTGCCGATCTTGCCACGATTTTCAGTGCCCCCGTGGTCGGCGGCGTCTTCGAGGCCGCGAATTGGGTCTCTCAGGGTGATTACTACAAGGCTTTGAGCGCGCTGCGCCCGGTCATGCGACGCGAAGAGGAACTATTCGCGCGCCTCTCCGGAGACGCGCGCCCAGCGGTGGCGCTGGAGGGGGAAGAATGCTGACGATTTCGGGCATGAGCAGCCGCCTCGCGCTGAACCTGATCGACCGGACGCAAGCCAAGCAGCTCGATCAGCTGGCGAAAGAGCCGCAACATGCCCGCGCGATCAGCCGTTTCCGCGAGAATATCGCCAATATCCACACTGCAGCCGATCTGGTGGACAATTACGACGCCTATAGCTTCGTGATGAAGGCCTTCGATCTGGAAGACCAGATGTTCGGCAAGGCGATGATGCGCGAAATCCTGTCGAGCGATTCCGCCGACAAGACCTCGCTTGTGAACAAGCTCACCGATCCGCGCTTCCGCAAGCTCTACGATGCGCTCGGGTTCACCAATGGCGGGACGGCGAATACGAATACCTCCTCGACCGCGTGGCAGGACAAGATCGTCGATCAATATGTCAGCCAGCAGTTCATCAATGGCGAGAGCGAGCAGAACGCGACCGTCGGGTCCGTGCTCGAATTCCGCCAGAAGCTCGATGGCGTCAAAACGTGGTATTCGGTTCTGAAAGACAAGGATACGGCGCAGTTTATGCGCACGGCTCTGGGCATCCCCAATGACGTCGTGAAGCTCGATGTGGAGCGGCAGAAACAGATCTTCGAGGACAAGTTCGACATCACGAAGCTCAAGGACCCTAAAGAGGTCGACAATCTGATCTCTCATTTCGTCGCCGTATCCGATGCGCAGAGTTTCGCGACGAATGGCGCGGGGAGTGCTGCGGTGACGCTGATGCAAGGCGCGGTTCAGGGCGGCTCGGGCCAGTTCGTGCCCGCGACCTTCGATCTGACCGCGATCGCGACCTTCTCGGCCTCGCGCTACCGGTAAGCCTGCCTTAGATCGCGGCTGACCTCAGTCGATAATCACGTCGTCATCGTCGAGCGGGATCCGGATCTCGTCGTCGCGCGACAGCTCTAGCGCATAGTCCACCAGCGCCGATTGCGCCTCTTGCACTTCGCGCCCGCGCACCGGGCCCATCGCGGTCATTTCCTCGTTCAGCATGTCGCGCGAGCGGGCGGGCAGGGCGCTCAGGAAGTAATCGCGCACCTCCTTCTTGGCCCCGCGCAAGGCGAGCGGAAGCGTTTGCCCTTCGACCCCACGCATGACTTTGACGAGGCTCTGCTGGTCGAGCTTGCACAGATCGTCGAAGGTGAACATCTTCGCCTTGATCGCGCCGAAGGCATCCGGGATGCGCTTCTCCAGACGCTGGGTGATGTCGTCGAACAGCTTGCTGTCGAGCTTGTTGAAAAGATCGGCCATGCGCTGCTGCGGGTCCGGCCCGGTGTTGCGCGTCGCCGAGCTCATGAACTCTTTCTGCAAGGTCTCCTCGATATTCTGGAAGACATAGCGCGGCACGGTGTCGATGCCGATCATCCGCTCGAGCACCTCCATCATGCGCTCCTCGCCCAGAAGCGGCAGCACTTTCGAGGCCACCTCGGGCTTTACCTTGCTCAGGATCGCCGCAACCGTCTGATCGTGCTCTTCCTTGAGGTAATTGGCGATGACCTGTTCGTTGAGCGCAGAGAAGTTCTCCCAGATATTGCGCCCCACCAGTGGGCCCTGGATCTCCTGCATGATGTCGCTCACCCGATCCTCGGGCAGGAAGCCTTTGAGCATGCTTTGCGCCATTTCCATCGACCCGACGATACCGCCGCCATCGCCCGCAGTTTCCATGAACTCGCTCATCACTTCTTCCACGACATCGGCGGGGATCGTGCCCAGAGACGAGATCGCGTGGGTGATCGAGTGGATGTCGTAATCGTCGAGCCTCTGCATCAGCCCGGCGCCATGCTTCTCCCCAAGGCAGAGGAAAAGGATTGCCGCCTTCTCTGGGCCGCGGAGTTTCTTGTAATCCCGGGAGGTTTTCATCGTCGGCGCTCGATCTGTTCTGAGGTCTCGGAAAGAATAGCAGTCTATCCTTGTATCCTCAATCAGGATCGCGTGCTATTCTTTGGCGTGAAGCGTTTTATAAGGATAGAGGCGGCGCCGAGGCTTAGCCGCCCCCGCCATAGGCAACATAGGATTGCATCATGCTGCCTGCGAGCATGTACCAGCCGTCGATCAGCACGAAGAAGATCACCTTGAAGGGCAGCGAGATCATCACCGGCGGCAACATCATCATGCCCGCGCTCATCAAAACCGAGGCGACGATGAGGTCGATCGCGATGAAGGGCAGGTAGATCAGGAAGCCGATCGTGAAGGCGCGCCGCAGCTCGGAGATCATGAAGGCGGGGACGAGGGTGCGCCAGCTCGCCTCCTCCGCCGTGGCAGGCGCGGGCATCTCGGGCGCGGGTTCGGCGTTTTGCCCCGCTTCGTTGTCGCGGACGAGATCGGCGAAGAGCTTCAGATCCTTCGGGCGCGTATTGGCGAACATGAAGGCCTTGAACGGCGCGCCGATCCCGACGAGCGCCTGTTCCTCGGTCACCGTGTTGTTCAGAAGCGGCCGCAGCCCGCCGGTCCAGGCATCGTCGAAGACTGGCTGCATCACGAAGAAGGTCATGAACAGCGCCATCGCGCTGAGCACCATGTTCGGCGGCGTCTGGTTCAGTCCCAGAGCGGAGCGGAGCATCGAGAAGACGATCACGAAGCGGGTGAAGCTGGTCATGACGACGAGGACGCCCGGCGCGATGCTCAGCACGGTCATCAGCGCGATCAGCTGGATGATCCGCCCGCTCAGGCTGGCGGCGGCGTCGCTGCCGGGGGCTGCATTGTTGAGCCCCTGCGCCAGATCGCTCAGCAAGCCGCCCGCCTCCTGCGCCTCGGCGCTGCCGCTGAAGGCGAGCGACGCGGCGAGGGTCAGAACGAAGAGTGGCAGGCCAGCCTTCACTGTCAAAGAACGCTTCGCGAGGGTGGTCATCGTGTCGGGACGTAGTCTTTGACGATCTCGGTCAGGGTGACGCCGAGGCGGTTCTCGCCCACCTTCACCAGATCGCCGCGCGCGACGAGCCGGTCATTGATCACCACGTCCACCGGCTCGCCGATCTTCTTCTCCAGCTCGATGACCGAGCCGCGGCTCAGGTTGAGAAGCTGCGAGATCGGGATACGGCTCTGGCCCAGCACGATCTGAACCGAGAGCCCGACATTGAGCATCGCATTGACGTTCTGCCCGTCACCGTCGTTTGCGGCCTGCTTGCTGGCGAGGCTGTGCAGCAGGGTCTCCGCCGCAGCTGCGCGGGCTTCGTCCTGCGTCGGCTGGGTTTCGGCCTCCGGCGTCTCAGGCGGTTGCGTGGATTCGGGCGTATCGTTGTCGGACATTTACACGGCTTTCCTGATTGGTGTGGCTTGGGGCGAGACGGTCTGGCGCAGAGCGATGAGGATGCTGCGGCAGACCGTCTCGAAGCTGTAATCCATCACGCCGTCATCCCAGTCGGCATGGATGTCGCCATCGGCAAGCGCCGGGTCCGCGACGATGTTCAGGGCAGGGCTGTTCGGCCCGGCGCTGGCCTCGATCACCGGTGACAACCCCGCGACATTGGCAGGGGAGAGGCGGATCGTGAGGCTCGGTTTGCGCAGCGCGATCTCCATCGCCCGCCGGATCTGCGTCTCGACCCGCGCGGTCGAGCAGCTCTCGATGAATTCGGGAAAGACCTTCTCGCAAACGCGCAGCGCGAATCCGCAAAGATGCCGCTCCAGCGCGGCCTGATGGGCCAACTGATTGCCCAGAAGCGTCGCGATCTCGGGGGAGAATTTCTCCAGCGCCTCGGTCTGGCGCGCCTCGAGCGATGCCGTGATCTCGGCGGTGGCCTCATTGCGTCCCTGCTCACGGCCCGCTTCGAAGCCTTCGGCGCGCGCAGCTGCCGCTGCCGCATCGAGATCGGCCTGGGTAAACACTTTCAGCCGTTCGGCGGCGCGGCGGGCATCTTCCGCCTGCATCTCTTCATCGAAATCGCGCTGGAAAACCGTCATCTCACGCCTCGTTCAACAGCCAGCCGCGCAGGACCTTGAGGGCCTCTTGCGGCTCGTCTTCGGCGATCTTCTGGATCGCGGAGACCTTGCGCTTCAGGATCGCACCGCTGATCGCGAAGTTGGTGATCAGCTCGTCATCCCCGGCGGGGTCGTAGCGCTCTGCACGTTGGACGGGGGCTGCGGGCTCGGCGGCCTCCTGCGTTCGGGGCGCGACGGCGTTGGCGGGCGTTGCGGGCAGGTTGTTGCTCGCCGGCGCCGCTGCTTCCGCCTCGCCCTCGGGGGCTGCGAGCGCCCCGGCGCCGGTCGCCTCGCTCAGCCGCGCGCGCTCGCGGTCGGCCCGGTTCAGCAGCGGGCGCAGGCCGAAGACCAGTACCGCGACCACGATCAGGAGGGCGAAGACCCAGCGCAGGATCGAGACGATATTGTTCGACAGGCGCTGCATCAGCGTCGGGCCAACCGGGCCGCCGACCTCCATCGAGTAATCGATGAAGCGCAGGCTATCGACGGAGACGGTATCGCCGCGGTTCTGGTCATAGCCGATCGCCGATTTCACAAGCGCGGTGAGGCGGGCGATTTCTTCCGGCGAGCGCTGTTCGTATTTCAGCGACCCGTCGTCCTGAACGTTGTAGATGCCGTTCACCAGCACCGCGACCGAGACGCGTTGCACCGCACCGGCTTCGGTCGTGGTCTCGCGCCGGGTGTTGCCGATCTCGTATTGCACCGACTCGCCGTTCTTGCTGCGGCTGTCGGTCGTGCTGCTCGCACCCGGACCGCCAAGCGCGCCGGGGATGTTGTTGCCGGTGTTCACGCCGGAATCGCCGTTCTGCACGCCCTTCTGCTGCTCGGCATTGTTCTGGGTGGAGCGCACGACCTGCTGATCGGGGTCGAAGCTTTGCTGCACCACGACTTCGCGCTGGTTGGACAGGTCGACATTCACCTGCACGCGGGCGTTCCCCGCGCCGACGCGCGCCGTCAGGATCTGCTCGATCGAGCGCGCCATCCGGTCTTCGGTCGCGGCCTTGTTCGACTGCAGCGTCGCTTGCCCGGCCGCGTCGGAATTCTCCGCGAGGATCGTCTCGCCGCTGGCCGAGAGCACCGTCACCCGGTTGCCGTCGAGATTGGGCACCGCAGCCGCGATCAGGTTGCGAATCGCCAGCGCTTCCTTGCGGCTGATCCCGCGAGAAGAGGCGGCGCGGACGATGACGCTCGCGCTCGGATCGGGGCTGGTGCGCGAGAAGGCTTCGCGTTCGGGCAGAACGAGATGGACGCGGGCGCTGCGCACCCCGTCGATGGTCTGGATCGAGCGCGCCAGCTCGCCCTCCATCGCGCGCAACCGGTTCACATGCTGCATGAAAGTGTTCATGCCGAAGCCGCTCGCATTGTCGAACAGCTCCCAGCCGGGTTCGCCATCCACGGGCAGGTTCTTCTCGGCCAATGCCATGCGGGCGCGGGCAATATCCCCTTCGGGCACCGACACCGCGCTACCGTCTGCGGAAAGCTGCGTCTTGAACCCTGCCTGTTCGAGCGTGTCGACGATTCCGGCGGCGCTGGAGGGCGAAAGCTGGCTGTAGAGCAGCTTGTAGCTCGGGGCCGTCACGACCGAGAGGCCGAAGACCAGCGCGAGAACGCTGACGACACCGACAGCCCCAAGCATCAGGAGCTTGCGTCGTCCCAAGGATTGAAGGTTCTGCAAGAATTGCTGCACGGCGAACACCAGTTATTCTTAATCGATCCTGTAGAAGCTATTCTATCTTTGTATTGCAAGTAAAGTGCGGATGTATATACTTCACAATATCCAGTTGAGATCGGATTTTATCTTTAAATTCGACGAAGAGAGGCGCGATAGCCGATGATTGATGCGGCCATTGATGAAGAAGAGGTTGCCGAGGCGCCCGAAACGCGCTGGCGGACCTTGCGCGACCATAAACGTCTCGTCATGGCCGCGGGCGCGCTCGCGGTCGTGGCGATGTTCTGCGGTGGCTTCGTGGCCTTCGGCGGCGTCTCGGCGCTCACCGGGGGAAGCGCTGCAGAATCGGCCGGGCATGGCGCCTCGGGCGCAGCCGGTGCGGATGCGCTGCTGGATTTCGACGACATCGTGGTGAACATCACCGAGACGACCGCAGACGGCACATCCGCCGCGCGCTACCTCAAGATTCACCTCGCGCTGGTCTATCCCGAATCGCATGAGGCGGACGCGGAGATGACCGCGAAGAAGCCCTTCATCCGCGACACGTTCACCGGGTTCCTGCGTCAGATGACGGTCGAGGACCTGCGCGGCAGCATCGGCCTCATCAAGCTCAAGGCGGAATTGCTCAAGCGCGCCCGCGCGGTCGTGGGCGACGACACGCCGAGCGAAATTCTCATCAGCGATCTGGTGGTGCAGTGACGATGGCGGAGCAGGCGGACATGGCGATGGCGGCCACGACGACGGCAGAGGTCGAAGACGAGATCATCCGCATGTCGATGCTCAATTACGAGCGTCTGCCGATGCTGGACGTGATCTTCGAGCGCTTCGTTCTGTCCTTCTCCAGCTCGCTCAAATCGCTGACGGGCTCGGTGCTGGACGTGACGCTGGGCGAGGTCGAATACCTGCCCTTCGCCGACGCGATGAAAAGCCTGCCCAAGCATGGTTTGATCGCGGTTGCGCAGGCCGATCCTTGGGATGACCAGTTCATTCTTTCGCAGGATCCGGTCTTCCTGTTCTCCGCGCTCGAACTGATGCTGGGCGGACAGCCGTCGGGCCGGGCGAAGGATGCCAAGCACGGCTTCACCACGATCGAGCGCCGGATGGGCGAGCAGGTCGCCGAACGTATCCTTGCCGATATGGCGGTGGGCTTCCGGCAGATTTGTGAGGTCTCGTTCCAGGTCGACCGGATGGAGAGCAATCCGCAATTCGCCAATATCGCCCAGCCCAACAGCCCCACGGTCCGCGTGCCGCTCAAGGTCAGTCTCGAAGGCTATCACGGTGAGGTCCACCTGATCCTGCCCTATGCGACGCTGGAACCGGTGCGGCCGCTGCTCACCAAGATCTTCTTCGGGGATCGGCTCGGCGCGGACAGCTCGTGGCGCACGCAGCTGAAGCAGAAGATCGAAGGGTCTTCGGTGGCGCTTACCGCGCAGCTGCACGAACTGGTGGTGCCGATGCGCGAGATTCTGGACTGGAAAGTCGGGGATACGCTCGATCTCGGGATCGACGACAGCCATCCGGTCCTGTTGCTCTGTGCCGGGAGCCCGGTTCTCGAAGGCGAAATGGGCAAGAAGCAAAACGGGTCGATGGCACTGAAAGTGAGTGCGAACCTCATGGGAAAGGACGAGTGGAGCAATGATGTCGATGCTGATTAACGCGATTATTCTCGTGTCTCTTGTCGGGCTGATGGCCTATGGCGTGGTGATCACGCGGCGGGTGAAAAAGCTCATGCTCGTTCTCGAAGAGATGGAGCCGCTGGTCGTGGCTTTCTCCGCAGCCGTGGACAAGTCGCAACTCTCCGTCGAGGAGATGAAGGACGCGGTCGCCGAGGCGCAGAAAGCGCCCGCGCTCGAACCGACACCTGCGCAAGAGCCCGCGCCGGCCCTAACCTTCAACTCGCGCCGCGCCGCGCCGAAAGCGCCGATGGGGCTGACCCGGGTGACCGGCAAGGCCGAACTGGTCAAAAGCTTCTTCGAGCAGACCCGCGTGCGCCGGGAGGCGCAGGGCCAATGGTAAAGAACCGCCCCCTTCAGGTTCTCGTGGGCGTATTGCTGCTCTCTGGTGGCGCGAAACTCGCGACCAGCCTTCCCTCCGACATGATCCCCTTCCCGGATTCGCTGTTGCAGGCCGCGCTTGCCAGCGGAGCGGAAAAGGATGCCGCCGCGACGCCGGCGACGGATGCCTCCGCCGATGCGACCGGCGGCTGCGGGCCGACGCCGGAAGAGCTGTTGATGTCCGTGCGTCAGGAGCGCGACCTCCTCGCCGAGCAGAAGAAGAAACTCGACGCCCGCAGCGCCGAGATCGAGCTTGCCAAGCAGGGGCTCGACACCCAGTCGCAGCATCTGACCGAGTTGAAGGACAAGGTGACCAAGCTGCTCGACAAGGTCGACAAATCGCATAGCGACGACGTCGATCGCCTCGTATCGATCTACAAGAACATGAAGCCCGCGGCGGCGGCGTCGATCATGAACGATCTCGATATCGAGGTGACGGTCATGGTGCTGGCCACGATGAAGGAGCGCGAGGTCGCGCCGATCATGGCCGAGATGAACCCGGTGCGCGCGCGGGCGGTCTCCAAGATCATTCTCGAACGCTCGAAGCTGCCGGGCGACCAGAAGCTGGTCAACGTCAAGCTAAACTGAACCGCGCGGGCGTCATGGTCCGTGCCGCGCGACGCAGTTGTTGCTGATTGGGGAAAGGGGGCGCGCAGCCCCCTTTTTATTCCTCATCGACCCGCAGAACCGAGCCCTTCGGCGGCGCGCGCCGGATGTTGCGGCGCAGGTCCATGACGTAGCCGATGATCTCCGCGACCGCCTGCCAATGCTCGACCGGTACCGTGTCATCCACTTCGATCGTCGCGTGAAGGGTCCGGGCGAGGGGCTTGTTCTCGACGATCGGCACCTCGTTCTCGCGCGCGATCTGGCGGATGCGCGCGGCCACCGCATCGGCCCCTTTGGCGACGCAAACAGGGGCGGCGTCGCTGCCCTGTTCGTATTTCAGCGCCACGGCGTAATGCGTCGGGTTGGTCACGATCACGCTCGCGGTCGGCACCGCCTGCGCCATGCGTTGACGGGCCCGCTGGCGCGCGATCTCGGCGCGGCGGCCCTTGATCTGCGGATCGCCCTCGGAATCCTTCATCTCGTCACGGATTTCCTTGAGCGACATGCGCAGTTTGCGCCGCCACTCGAACCGCTTCCAGATGATATCGCCGATGGTGATCGGCACGAGAAACACCATCGCCGCGCTCAGCAGCCAGCTCGCCCAATGGGCCGCGTAGCTCGGGATATGCTCGGGCAGGAAATTCTCGCCCTGCCAGATCCCGGTGACCGCGCGTTTGGCGACCCAGAGCGCGAGCGCGCCGATGACGAGAACCTTGGTGATGCTTTTCGCGAATTCGACCAGCGCGCCGGGCGAGAACATCTTCTTGAGCCCCCCTAGCGGCGAGAGCTTCGACAGTTTCGGCTTCATGCGTTCCGACGAGACCACGGTCTCGCCCTGGATCAACACGCCGAAAACCGCGGCCAGAAGCATCACGCCGAAGATCGGGGCGGCCCATCCCGCGATCTCGCCGAAAAGCAGGCTGAGGATGTCGCCGATATCGCGCGCACCCGCCGATCCCTGGCCGATCTTCACCTGGCCCGCGCCGGCGAAGACCTGACCGAGCGACGTCATCGCCCGGCCCGCGACGACCGGGAGGACGAACACCACGATCATTAGCAAGGAGAAGACCGACATCATGTTGCCGGTCTCGCGCGAGGAGGGCACATCGCCTTTCTCGCGCGCCGATTTCAGCCGCTTGTCTGTCGGCTCTTCGGTCTTGGAGGATTTGTCCTGTTCGTCGCCTTCGGCCACGGCGCGCTCCTTAGGGTATGACGAAAGTGCCGAGCCAGTCGGTGAACTGGCCGAGGAAGACATGCAGCATGCTGGGCGAGGCCGCCGCGAGGATCAGCAGGCCCGACGCGATCAACGCAGGCGCTGCGACGAAGAAGACCGGCAGCGCGGGCATCATCCGGTTCGCAAGCCCCATCCCGAGATTGAAGATCAGCCCCATGACGAAGAACGGGGCCGCGATCGCCGCCCCGATATAGAGGCTAGCCGACGCGGCTTTGACGATCTGCTTCGCCATGTCGCCCAGCAGAAGCGTGCCCGGCGGGAAAACGTCGTAGGAATAGAGCAGCGCGCGGATGATGACGTGATGCGTATTCGTGACGAAGATCAGCGCAACGCCCGAGATCAGCAGGAAGCTCGCGATCATGGTGGAGCCCTCGAAAGATCCGAGGCTGGGCGCGAAAGCATTGGCGAGGCCCGAGACCTGCCCGGCCTGATGGCCCGCGAATTGCAGCGCGCTGAACAGCACCCGCGCGGTCAGCCCGATCCAGAGGCCCGTCGTCACCTCGAGCCCGAGATAGATCGCGAAGGTCACGAGATTGTCGGGCTGCATCGGCATCACCGGCGTCGCGGGATAAAGCGCGAGGCTGAACACCACCGCCATCGCCAGACGGCTGCGGGTCGGCACCTGCATCTCGCCGAAGCCCGGCATGAACATCAGCGCGCTGCCCAGCCGGGCAAAGACGATGAGATAGCCGAAGAGCTGTCCGTCGAGAAATGCGCTCAGCCCCCCCATCGCTCAGGCCCCGATCGTCCCGACCGTCTTCATCGCGGCCTTCCGGTGCACCTCGTTATGCGAGATCACCTGCGTCATCGGGCTGACCCGCTCGAGCATCGAGCGGACATAGCCACGCACTTCCGGCGCGACCATCAGGGCGGGCCATTCGTCGCGTGCCGCGTGGCGCTGGATTTCCTGACGGGCCTCCAGCACGAATTCCTGCACGCGCTGCGGCGACATCAGGAAGGTTCGCTCCTTGCCGTTGATCTTCACTGCCTCGCCGAATTCATGCTCCCAAGCCCCCGACATGGTCAGCACCGGCACGAAGCCCGAACCATCCGCAAGCGCGCGGCAGATCTGGTTCGCAAGGCGCGCACGGACCCGCTCGGTGATCACGGCGGGGTTAGTGCTGGACGGCGCGGCCTCGGCCACCGCCTCGATGATCAGCGGCAGATTGCGGATCGAGATCCGCTCGGCCAGCAGCGATTGCAGCACCTGCTGCAGCAGGATTTCCGGCGCGGAGTTGGAAATGTCGCTCGCGAGTTTCTGGTAGTCGCGGTCCAGCTCGGCCAGAAGTTTCTTCACCGCGCCATAGGTGAGCAGTTCGGACATATGCTCCTTGATGATCTCGGTGAGGTGAGTGGTGATCACGCTCTCGGGGTCGACGACCGTATGTCCCTGCTGTTCGGCCTCGGAGGCGCGGGCTGGGTCGATCCAAACCGCACTCAGCCCGAAGGTGGGCTCCTTGATCCGTTCGCCGGGCAGCTTCACCTGATCGCCGGACGGGTCGATCACCATCACCAGATTGGGGCGCAGCTCGCCTTTCGCCGCTTCGACTCCCTGCACGAGGATCGAATAGCTGTTCGTCGGCAGCATCGGGTCGTCCTTGATGCGCACCGAGGGCAAGACGAAGCCGTAATCCTTCATGAAGAGATTGCGCAGGCTTTTGACCTTGCCGGGCAGGGCGGCATCCATGCTCGAGATGAGCGGCACCAGTCCTGCGCCGAGGCTGAGGCGCAGCTCGTCGAGCTTGAGTTGCTGCTGCGTCGTCTCTGCCGAGGTCTCTTCCATCTGGGCCGCGCGGGCTTCCGCCGCCGCCTCGTCGCTGGCGCGCAGGGCGGCCTGTTCCTGCATCACATAGCCCAGCCCGGCGAGCAGCCCGGCCAGCGCGAAAAACACCACGATCGGGAAGCCGGGCAGCAGGCCGATCCCGAATAGCAGCACCGCCGCCATGTAGAGCGCCTTGGGGAAGTTCGACAGCTGCCCCAGCACCGCCTCGTTCGCCGCGCCTTCCGTGCCGCCTTTCGTGACGATCAGGCCCGCCGCCAGCGAGACCACCAGCGCCGGGATCTGCGTCACCAGCCCGTCGCCGATCGTCAGGACCGTGTAGTTGCCCGCCGCCTGAGAGACGCTCAGCCCGTGCTGGACGACGCCAATCAGAATCCCGCCCACGACATTGATCAGCGTGATGATGATCCCCGCTACCGCATCGCCGCGCACGAATTTCGACGCACCGTCCATCGCGCCGAAGAAGCCGCTCTCGTCCTCCAGCTCCTTGCGGCGGCGCTTGGCTTCAACCTCGTCGATCAGCCCGGCACCGAGATCGGCGTCGATTGCCATCTGCTTGCCCGGCATCGCATCGAGCGAGAACCGCGCGGAGACCTCGGCGATCCGGGTCGAACCCTTGGTGATGACGACGAAGTTGATCACCACGAGGATCGCGAAGATCACGATCCCGATCACGAAATCCCCGCCGACGATAAAGCGCGAGAACCCTTCGATGACGCCGCCCGCCGCGCCGGGGCCGGTATGGCCCTGGCTGAGAATGAGCCGCGTCGAGGAGATGTTGAGCGACAGCCGCAGCATCGTGACGACCAGCAGCAGCGTCGGGAAAGAGTTGAACTCCAGCGGCTTCGGGATCCACAGCGCCACCATCAGGATCAGCACCGACAGTGACAGCGAAATCGCGAGGCCGAAATCGAGGATGATCGGTGGCAGCGGGACGAACAGCATCCCGAGGATCAGCGTCACGCCAATCGCGAAGCCGATATCGCGGTTCTTGATCCCAAGCCCTACGAGGTTCTTGCCGAAACTGGTTTGATTTTGGCTCATCCGTCGCTCAATTCGTTCGCGTGAAATTGGGAAGCACGGGTTGCAGGTCATTGGTCGAATAGATCGACAGCCGCATGTCCTGATCCGCCGTCAGGTCAGCCGACCAGAAGACGGGCAGTTTCCGGCGCGCAGGGCGCGGCGAGGGGCTCGGCGCGGGCGCATCAACGGGGGCGGCGCCTGCGAGCTGGACGAAATAATCGCCACGTTTCTGCGCTACCGCGAGATTGCGCTTGAGCGCGGTCAGGTAGGTCTGGCGCGCCTCTGGCGTGAAAGAATGATACGAGCCCGCGGCAATCCACCAATCCCCGGTGCGCCGGTGCAGATCGACCAGAAACCGCGCGGCATAATCCACATTCGCCGCCGGATCGAAGGACTGGGCCAGCGAGTCGAACGCGTCGGGGTGCCACTTGCGGTTCACCTGCATGCAGCCCGTGTCGATCGAGGTGACCCCCGCGGCCTGCTTCTGGTGAACCCACGCCATCGCCGCCTCACGGCTGTCGAAGATTCGGCCCTCACCCGCAGCGTTCACGCTCCACGGCCAGACGGTCAGGCGCCCTTCGTTGCGAAACCCAGCCTCCTGTAGGCCGATCGCGAGCAGCAGGTTATCGGGGATGCCGTAGCGGTCCTGCGCCGCGAAAATCTGGCGCAGGCATTGCTGGTCATTGCCGAAGGTGGAGGGGAGGGGCGTCGTTGCCTCGGGCACGCTGGGGCGGCTGGAGGTGTAGAACCCCGCCCAGCCTTCGGCCCGTGCGGGGGCGGTGGCGGCGAGACTCGCAATCGCAAGCGCCGCCAAGGCCCGAAACCACCTCGCCCGCGCCATCACGCGGGTCCGTTCATGATGAGATCGAAGACGGTGTCTGACAGATGCGACAGCGTTGCGTAGATGAAGGGCAGGGCGAGGACGAGCCCGACGAAGATCGCGACAATCTTCGGCACGAAGGTCAGCGTCATCTCCTGAACCTGGGTCAGCGCCTGAAAGATCGCGATGCCGAGCCCGACGATCAGCGCGAGCGCAAGAATAGGGCCGGCCCCCATAAGGATCGTCCAGATCGTGTCCGACATGATCGCATAGACATCGGCTTCTTCCATGTCGCTCCCGCCTGCCTCAGATCGGCATCCGCATGATTTCCTGATAGGCCTCGACCAGCTTGTCGCGCATCGCCACCGTGACCTTGACGGTGGATTCCATCGCCATGGTCGCCTCGACGACCTGCTGCGTGCTGGCCTGCCCGGTCAGACCTGCCTGCGCGGTCGTATCGGCCGTGCGCATGGTCTGCACCGCCTCTTCGGCGGCGCTTTTGAGCATGTGGCCGAAGCTCTGTCCGGCAGATTTTGCTTCATGTGCGGAGGCCGGGCCGCCGCTCAGGCTGCGCGAGGCGCCATAGGCGCCCCGGATCGCTGCATTGGAGAGGACTGGATCGCTCATGCTTCACCTATTTCAAGAGGTCGATCATCTCGCGGCGCATTTGGCGGCCGGTCTCGAGCATGTTCAGGTTGGCTTCATAACTGCGCGCCGCTTCGCGCATATTGCTCATCTCGATGATCGGATTGACGTTCGGCAGTTTCACGAAGCCGTCGGCATTGGCGGCCGGATGAGCAGGGTCGTATTTCAGCACGAAATCCGAAGTGTCGCGGCCGACATCGGTCACATCGACCATCGAGGCGCCCGAGGCGTCATCGACCAGCTCGCCGAAGGAGATGGTCTTGCGGCGATACGGATCTGCGCCCGGCGTCGAGCCCGTCGAATCCGCATTGGCCACGTTTTCGGAGACGACCTTCAGCCGTTCCCCTTGTGCCCGCAGCCCGCTTGCTGCAATCGCACCGATTGATTTCAGAGGGTCCATGCTCATGGTTGTCTCCTCGCGTTATTCCTTGCCGCTGGCGGCGTTGAGAAGTTGATAGGCCTTGCGATAAAGGTTCGCCGCCAGCCGGTATTGATCGGCATTCTCGCTCGCCATCACGGATTGCTGTTCCAGCGCCACGTCGTTGCCGTCGAGGCTGCTGTCCCACGCGCCGCTGCCGCCCACGGTTTCGACCGTGGTTTCGTGCAGCGGGCCGCCCGCCGAGCGGTTCGCGTCGCTCTTCTCGAGGAAGCTCTGGAAGTCGGTCACATCCCGCGCGCGATAATTCGGCGTGTCGGCATTGGCGATGTTTTCGGCCAGCACCTTCTGGCGGGCCGCAAGCCACTGCATCCGATCCGATGCGAGGTTAAAAAAGGATATCGTATCAAGTTTCACGTTGGATCGCTCCGTTTTCATGGATAGTATATCGGTATGAGAATGGATTGGTAGGGTTTATCCTTGTGAATACGATTTTTTCTTCCTTGAATTATGCGGTTGATGAGGCCGATGAGGCAAGAATTGTCGGTCATGTCCATTCGGTCACGGGCTTGTCGCTGACTGTCGTCGGGCTCGAACGCGCGATGGGAATCGGTCAGCGGTGCATCGTGCACGGGCGGCGCGGTCCGGTGCTGGCCGAGGCGGTCGGGTTGAACGAGGCCGGAACCCGCGTTCTGCCGTTCGGCAGCTGGGATGGCGTCTCGGTGGGGGATCGAGTCGAACTCGATCAGCACGGCGATCTGATCCATCCCGATGAAAGCTGGATCGGTCAGGTCGTGGATGCGCTGGGCCGCCCGGTGCGCAGCGGCACCGGCTGGACCCCGGGCGAGACGGCGCGCGACCTCAAGGCCGCGCCCCCGCGCGCCTTCGACCGCAAGAGGGTCGGCGCGAAGCTGGAGACGCAGATCAAGGTCTTCGACATCTTCACCCCGATCTGCCGCGGCCAGCGCATGGGTGTCTTCGCGGGCTCGGGCGTCGGGAAATCGACGCTGATGGCGATGCTTGCGCGCAATACCGATACGGATGTGATCGTGATCGGGCTGGTGGGCGAGCGCGGCCGCGAGGTGCAGGACTTCATCCAGAACGACCTCGGCCCCGAAGGGATGGCCCGCGCCGTCGTCGTGGTGGCGACCGGGGACGAGCCGCCCTTGCTGCGCCGTCAGGCGGCCTGGACTGCGACGGCGGTGGCCGAGCATTTCCGCGATCAGGGCAAGCAGGTGCTGCTGCTGATCGATTCCGTCACCCGCTTCGCGATGGCGCAGCGCGAGATCGGCCTGTCGGGGGGCGAGCCGCCGACCACCCGGGGCTACCCGCCGACCGTCTTCGCGGAGCTGCCGCATCTTCTGGAACGGGCCGGGCCTGGCGTCGAAGGGGCGGGCGATATCACTGGGCTCTACACGGTTCTGGTGGATGGCGATGACATGAACGAGCCCATCGCCGACACCGTGCGCGGGATCGTGGATGGCCATATCGTGCTGGATCGTCACATCGCTGAGCAGGACCGCTACCCGGCGGTGAACGTGCAGAAAAGCATCTCGCGGATGCTGCCCGACTGCCACACCGATGCCGAGTATCGCATCATGCAGGCAGCCCGGCGTGCGCTGGGGAAATATGCGGATATGGAGGATCTGATCCGGGTGGGCGCGTATCGCCCCGGCGCCGATCCCGACACCGATGCGGCAATCCGTTTCCACCAAAGCGCGACGGTGTTCTTCTCGCAGCGGAAATCGGAGCAGCTTGGGTCGATGCGGGCCTTCGCGGAAACCTACAGGCTGCTTCTGGAAGCGGGGTTCGACGTGCCGCTTCCCGAAGAGGTGGATGGCGAGGGCGCGTAAGCCCTCGGTCCTGAGCGGCGCTTAAAGCGCGGCGATCTCGGAGAGCGGACCACTCCAGTCGCCAAGCTGCGTCTGGCGATGAAGTTGCAGATTGCCATACCAGCGATCCGGGCTTCCGTGACGGCCCCAATACCACATGCATGCCGCCCCTTTCGGGATCAGCACATGGCTGTCGGGATGCCCCAACGCGCCGCAGACATGGGCGGTGGTGTTGTCGATGCTCACCACCCGGTCGAGCGCCATGATCTGCGCCGCGAACCCGTCGAGATCGGCGAGCTGGTCGATCTCTGGATCGTCGAACAGCGTCAGATCGGGGCGGGTCCGGGCCGCCTGTGCAAGTTCCGTCTGCCGGTCTCCATATTGCAGGTTCACCACCAGCGCATCCTCGGGCAGCGCCGTCAGCAGGGTCTCGAGCGCGAGGGAGCGATGCGCGCCGGTGATCGGGTCGTTGCTGTGCCAGGCGATGCCCACGACCGGGCCGCCTTGCGCCATCTCGCGGTAGCGGGCGCGGATCGCCTCGACCCGCGCGGCATCCGCGCGCAGATAGCCGCCAAGCGGCTGTTCCGCGAGCGCCTCGACGCTGAGATAGCGCACCAGATCGCCCACGAAGATCATCTCTTCCGGCGCGACGTTCATCTTGTCGACCTCGGTGGTCTCCGCAAAATCGACGTTGAGGCTGCAGCGCTCGATCAGCGGCTTCATCCGAGCCTCGCCCACGAAAGTCACCTTCGCCCCAAGGGGCAGGGGCGCACGGTCGATGATCGGCAGCAGCGCAAGCTGATCGCCGATCCCCTGCTCGTCGACCAGAAAGAGACGCTCGCGCGCGGTGAGGCGATCGGGTTCGGAGTTCTCGTAGGGAATACGGCGGCGGTTCGCCTCGGGTTGGCGTCCCGCGTAGTAAGGTGCGCCGCCAGCGAAATCGCCCTGACCCATGAGGAAAGTGCCATAGGCGCGCTTCACCCAGAGCCCGCCGCCATCGACAAGATGCAGCGCCTCCCGGAAGGCAATATGCGCCTCATGGAACTCCTCGCGGTCGAGGTGGCAATTGGCGGAAAACCCGAGGGCACGCTGAAACTGGGCCGGATCCTGGAAACGATGCGAGAGGGTCTCGAGCGCGCGCGGGATGTCACCCAGCGCCCGCAGCGCGGCCATGCGCAGAGTCACGACGTCGTCTCGATGCGCGTTCGTTTCCTCAAGTTCGGACAGCAAGGCGTCGGCTCCGGCGATGAGGCCCTGATAGTCCTGCCGGAAGAGTTTCGCCTTGAGCAGGCCGATCCGGTGGGAAAGGGGCTGCGGGGCGAGACGCGCGGCTTCCTCGTAAGCGGGTACGGCCTCGGCGTTGCTTTCGCCGGAGGCAAAGGCATCGGCGGTGATGAGCCACATCTCGGCCGTTTTCATGCGCTGAGCCATCTTGCGCAGATTTCGTCCGACCGTGGTCGACCGGTCGAGCCGCCCCATCAGATCGGCATAAAGGCGGGCCATCGGGACGTCTTCGCTGCCACGCTCGATCGCCTGCGCGAACAGATCGATGGCCGCGAAGATGTCGGCCTTCAAAACCCGCGCTTTGCCTAGCCCCGCCAAACCCATCGCATCGGTGGGCGCGATCAGCAGCGCGCGGTCGAAGAACTGCGCTGCCGCCTCGGCCTCTCGGCGATCCAGCGCGACGGTGCCCAATACGAGCCACGGGTGGCGGTTGGCCGGGTGGGTCTGGCTGACCTCATGCGCCAGTCGCGCGGCTTTCGGGCCGTCGGCTTTAGTCAGTGCCTCATAGGCTTTGTGCATTGTCAGCGCCGCGGCGCCGTCCGCGATGCCATAGTATTTCGACGCCTTGGCGGACCGGGCGCGCCGGTCCTTGCGCGAGAGGGTTGTCTGGGTCATGCGCGTTCCCTCGGAATGGCGAAGTAGTCGATCGAGTGGACGTAGAACACGCTGTCGATCAGCACGTAATCATGCGCGCGGCACCACTCCTGCGCGAAGGCGAGGAGGTTGTCGCGGCGGGTCTCGACCCAGATCAGTGGGCGGTCGCGTGCAATCAGCGCCTCTGCCCCGGCGAGCACGTCCAGCTCCATCCCCTCGGCGTCGATCTTGAGGAAATCGGCGCGGGCATCGGTCATCAGCGCGTCCAGCGTCACGACCTTCAACTCGCCCGCCTCGTCGGCGACCAGTGTCGTGGCCCCGAGGTTGTTTTCCTCCGTCGTCTCTGCGCGGAAACTGCCTTCCGCGCGTCCGACGCCGAAGCCCATCCCGCGCCGGTCGATCAGGTCTTCGATCCCGTTTGCGGCGATATTGCCGTCCAGAAGCGTCAGCGCCGCGGGGTTCGGCTCCACCGGATAGATGCGCGCCGGGTCCAGATGCTGCGCGTACCAGACGACGTGGTTGCCGATATTCGCGCCGACCTCGACGATATGCGGGTGCGCCACGCCGATCAGATCGCGCAGCTTTTCGAGCGAGCTATCCTCGAAGAACCGCCCCTGAAGATGAGTGTTCTGGATGATGTCGAGCGGGTTGGTGATCTGCATCTTCGCAGCCACGCCCCGATGTTCGAGCTGCGCCCAGACCGGATCGCGCTCGACCGCGTCGGCCCACATCCCCTCGACTTGTCGGGCCCAATCGGCCCCCGTCGCAGAGCGCGGACCGGTGGAGTGTTGATCGCGGCGATTGACGAAGAAGATCTCGGGGCGTTTCGCGCAATTCCCGGTCTGCCAGAGCTGCAGGTAGAGCTTGTAATCCTCGCCCGTATCCATCGCTTCATCGAAGCCGAAGCGCGCGACCAATTCGGTGCGGATGAAGGCGCCGATCTGAACCGCGAAGAAGGGGGGCGTGGCGAGAAACTCCGCATAGGCGGAAATCTCGGCCGGTTGACCGTCGCGCAGTTGCGGCTCGCCCGCCGCGTCGAATTCGCAGATCAGCCCCCAAAGCGCGTCGAGATCAGGCTCCGCCGCAAGGCGCGCGCCGAAGGCCTCGAAGGCATTCGGGGTCAGCACGTCGTCCGCATCGAGGAAGAAGATCCACTCGATGCCTGCCTCCTGTGCCTGCCGGATCGCGGCGTTGCGGCGCGCAGACCGGCCGTGCAACCCTTGGGTGTCATCCATCGCGTAGTGATGGATCTGATCGAACGGACCCTTGGAGAAGCCGATCGCGGTCTCGACGGAGGGCGCGCAGCTTTCCTCGAACAGCGCGCGGTGGCCGGGGCCGATGGGGGTGATGATGGCGCAATCCATGGCTCAGCGCTCCTCGCCTGTTTGGTCGTCCGCAAGCGACTGGAAGACGGATTCGCGGATCGTATCGAGCGAGACCTTCCGCGCCTCGCCATGGCTGAGCGCGGGCGTCAGGCCAAGTTGCAGCGCCAGCGCCGAGAAGAAGATCAGCGCCGCACCGCCCAGCATCGTACGCATCTGCGGCTTCGCGCCCGCGCGCTTCACCGGGAGCTTGTCGGTGGCCTCGCGCGGCGGGGCGGCGAGGGGGGCGGCCTGCGGCTTCGCGGCTTCGGGCGCGATGAAGATGAAGTGGTCGAGCGCGGTCAGTCGCGCCGAAAGCGGCGTCCGCCGCAGGGTCGCAAGAAGCGAGGCGGGAAAATGGTCTGCGGGGGCGTGAATCTGGCCGGGCATGGCGGTCGCGCCCTGTCGTGCCAGTTCGGCGACCGGAATGGCGAAGCTGTGCAGATCGTCCCGGAAATAGACGTCCCGCACCCCGAAGCTTTGCGCATCGGCACAGGCGTCTTCGATGGAAATGCGCACGGTGTCGGCGCTGAGGCTGATTTCGCAAGTCGCCATCAGCGCCTCGGCCCGGTGCGTGTCGCTCAACCGCCGGAAGCCGGGCGGACCGCCATCCTCGCCGGTCTGGCGCGCGGCCTCCGCGCTGGCACGTGGCGGGGGCGCGGCGATCTTGCTTGCGGGCGGCGTGGTCGTGGATTGCTCCGGGTTCAGCTCTGACAGAAGCCGCTCCACCTCGCGCATCGCGGGCGAGACCGAGGCCGATTTCGCATCGGTCAGCGCTTCCGGGTCGAGCCCCTCATCGGCGGCATAGGCGAAGTTGATCGCGTAATCGCGCGCGATCTCGGGAAGATCGTCGGTCTCATGCACGAGGGACAGGATCTTCTGCTCGTCGGAAAACAGCATCCGCCGGGTCCGGTAGCCCTCGACCTTCGGGATGACGGCGTACTCATCCGCCCGCCAGTTCATCGAGCGCGCAAGCCGGGGCAGGACGCGCTCGGCCTCGCTTGCGTGAAAGACCAGCATCGCGCAGCCGCCTTCCGGGTCGAGGCCGACGGCCAGACACATCTGCTGCGGCCATTGCTGGAACAGATGGCGCAGGTCCTGCTCTTCGAGCAGAAAGGCTATGGCTTCCGCGCTGGCGCTCATGAAATGCCCTGAATGCAAGATCCGTGTTGGATTGAACCTATCTATTCATGGATAATCGGTCAAGTTTCCTTGTTAAGCCTCCGAAATCTTAGATTTGTGCTTAATATTGCTCGCGATTCCGGCATTTATACTTGACTTAACGGGAGCGTCACCGGAGATTTAGCCAAGAATTTCAGGAAACGGCGGCTGTCGGTGAAAGACCGCAGGGCGCGCAACACACGGACAACGTATAATGACGATCATCCTTGGCCTGTTGGCCGTCGTGGGCCTCGTGTTCGGCGGCTTCCTTCTCTCCGGCGGCAGTATGGACGTTCTCATCCACGCTCTGCCTTTCGAAGGGATGATGATCGGCGGCGCGGCCTTGGGCTCTTTCCTGATCGCGAACTCGTTCAGCATGATCCGCCGCTCGGGGCGCGGGCTTGTGAAAGTGATGAAGGGCAGCCAGTGGAAGACGGCAGACTACACCGATCTGCTCAATCTTCTGTTCGAACTGTCGCGGCTGTATCGCAACAAGGGGATCATCGCGCTCGACTCGCATATCGAATCCCCGGAAGAGAGCGAGATCTTTGGTCGCTATCCGCGCATCCTGAAGGACCATTTCGCGATCCAGCTGATCACCGACAGCTTCCGGATGCTTGCGATGAACTTCGATGACAAATACCAGACCGAGGACGTCATCAACCGCAAGCTCAAGAAGCATCACCGCGAGGTCATGGCACCGGCCTCGGCGCTGCAGACCGTCTCTGACGCACTGCCCGCCATCGGCATCATCGCGGCCGTTCTGGGCGTGATCAAAACGATGGGGGCGATCGACCAGCCGCCGGAAATTCTGGGCGGTATGATTGGCGGCGCGCTCGTCGGCACCTTCCTCGGCGTGTTCCTTGCCTATTGCTTCGTGCAGCCGATGTCCGGGCGCCTGCGCCAGATCGAAGAAGAGGATTCCGCGTTCTATGCCGTGATCCGCGATATCTTCGTGGCGCTGGTGAGCGACCACCCGCCGAATATCTGCATCGAGATCGGTCGCGGCAGCATCCCCACCGTCTATCAGCCCGATTTCTACGCCGTCGAACAGGCGCAGAAAGAGCTGCCGCAGGCGGCGTAAGCAGGCGATGGCGCGCAACCGGATCGCGGCTCTGGAGGTGATCGGACGGCTGCGCAGACGCGAGCTCGAAGAGCAGGCTGGCGAGCTATCGAAACTGAATGCGCAGGTCGCGCGGCTGGAAGGCGAGCGCGATACGCTGACAGAGCGCGCCCGTGCCGAGCTTCACGTCACCTCGCCCGAGACCGCGCCCTATGCGGCAGGGTTTCGCGAGGCGGTGCGCGAGACGGTCTCGTGGCTCGATCAGGAAATCGGCACGCTGAACGAGCGCCGCGTGCCGCTCGAAGACCGGATGCGAGAGCTGTTTCGAGAGGCGAAGACCTACGACACGCTTCTCGACCGCGCCCGCGCCGAACGGGCGGCGGAGTTGGCAAAGCGCGAGCAGGCTCAGGCCGAGGAGCGCACGCTACAGCGCTGGCTGCGCGACAGGGACGCCGTCTGAATCTGCATTGAGGCTGGCGTCGAGAGTGACCCTGCGGCTAAGCTTTCCCTACGGCACATAAACAGAGGGAGACGCTCCGATGGAGTTCAGCGACGCAATCCGCAAATGTTTCTCGAACTACGTGACCTTCACCGGCCGCGCGGCCCGGCCCGAATTCTGGTGGTTCGTTCTGTTCATCTTTCTCGGCAACATCGTCTTCGGCATCTTGGACCGTATCCTTTTCGGTCCGATGATGATGCGGGACGATGCGTCGCTTCTTGGCGCGATCTTCTCGCTCGTCGTGTTCCTGCCCTCGCTCGCGGTGCTGGTGCGGCGGCTGCACGATATCGACCGGACCGGCTGGTGGGCTCTGATCGCGCTGATCCCGGTGATCGGGACGCTGGTCCTGCTCTTCTTTACCGTCCAGCGCGGCTCCACGGGCGGCAACCGGTTCGGGCCTCCGGCTCTGCCGCCGCATCAGATGCCGTCCTGAGGTGACATGAAAAAGGGCACCCGCGCGGGGTGCCCTTCATTCTGTCTTTGGTAGCGGTCTGCTCAGTCCAGCGCCGCGTCGCACCGTTTGCAGGTGCCGGGATGCTTATGCGTGCCGACATCGGGCAGGATCTTCCAGCAGCGTTCGCATTTCTCGCCATCCGCCTTCTCGAAGACCACCGAGATGCCCGAAACTTCGGGCAGGCGGTACGCTTCCTGTGGGGCCGGATCGGCGGTCAGCGCGATATCCGAGGTGATGCAGAGATCCTCGAAGGGCACAGATTTCAGCGCCGCAAGAACGTCCGCATCCTCGACATGCACGACAGGTGCCGCCTCGAGCGAGGCCCCGATCACCTTGGCCGAGCGCTGCACTTCCAGCGCCGCCGTCACCACGCGACGGGCGCGGCGGATGCCGTCCCATTTCGCGGCAAGGCTCGCGTCGGCCCAAGCTTCGGGCGTCTCGGGGATGTCCTGCAGGTGCACCGAGGCGTCGTCGCCCGGGAAGCGCGACAGCCACACGTCTTCCATCGTGAAGACGAGGATCGGCGCGAGCCAGGTCGTCAGGCGATGGAACAGAAGGTCCAGCACCGTGCGCGCCGCGCGGCGACGCAGGCCGTCTTCCGGGTCGCAATAGAGCGCGTCCTTGCGGATGTCGAAATAGAAGGCCGACAGGTCCACCGTGCAGAAGTTGAACAGCTGCTGGAACACGCCCTGGAAGTCGAACGCGTCATAGCCCTTGCGCACCTCGGTATCGAGCTGCGCCAGACGGTGTAGCACCCAGCGCTCCAGCTCCGGCATCTCGGCCGGATCGACGCGCTCGGCGTCGGAGAATCCGTCGAGATTGCCCAGCATGAAGCGCAGCGTGTTGCGCAGACGGCGATAGCTGTCGGCGACGCCTTTCAGGATCTCCGGGCCGATGCGCTGATCCTCGGTGAAGTCGGTCTGCGCGACCCAGAGGCGCAGGATATCCGCGCCGTATTGCTTGATGACTTCCTCGGGCACGATCGTGTTGCCCAGCGATTTGGACATCTTCATGCCCTTCTCGTCGAGCGTGAACCCGTGCGTCACCACGTTGCGATAGGGCGCGCGGCCTTTCGTGGCGCAGGCCTGAAGCAGCGAGGAGTGGAACCAGCCGCGGTGCTGGTCGGTGCCCTCAAGGTAGACATCGGCGATGCCATCCTCGGTGCCGTCTGCGCGGTCGCGCAGCACGAAAGCATGGGTGGACCCGCTGTCGAACCACACGTCGAGCACGTCGAAGACCTGCTCGTAATCATCGGGGTTCACCAAACCTTCGAGAACCTTCGCTTTGAACCCGTCCTCATACCACGCATCCGCGCCCTCGGTCTCGAAGGCGGCGATGACGCGCGCATTGGCTTCGGCATTGCGCAGCAGGAAGTCCTCGTCGGTAGGCTTGGCGCCTTTCTTGACGAAGCAGGTCAGCGGCACGCCCCAGGCGCGCTGACGGCTCAGCACCCAGTCGGGACGGTTCTCGATCATCGAATGCAGGCGGTTCTTGCCCTTCTCGGGCGTGAAGGTCACCAGCTCCTCGATCGAGGTCAGCGCGCGCTTGCGGATCGTGTCGCCATAGGTGCCCATGCCATCGTCGAGCGTGTGGTCGATCGCTGCGAACCATTGCGGCGTGTTGCGATAGATCAGCGGTGCTTTCGAGCGCCAGCTATGCGGGTAGGAGTGCTTGATCTTGCCCTTGGCGAGAAGCGCACCGGCCCAAGCGAGCTGCTTGATGTTCGACACGTTCGCGGGGCCGTCCTTGCCGTCCGCCGCGACGATCGCCTCGCCGCCGAACAGCGGCAGATCCTTGCGGTAGGTGCCGTCGGGTTCGACATTGTAGGTCATCGGCAGGCCGAACTTAAGGCCCATCTGATAGTCGTCGTCACCATGCGACGGCGCGGTGTGCACGAAGCCGGTCCCGGCGTCGTCGGTCACGTGATCGCCCGGCAGGACCGGCACGTCGAAATCCCATTCGCCATTCGCGCCGTCGACGCCGGCATAGGGGTGCGACAGCGTCAGCCCTTCCAGCTCCGCTGCCGACACGTCGCGCACGCGGGTGAAGCTCTCGACCTTCGCCTGATCCATCACCGATTGCGCCAGCGCATCGGCCATCAGAAGCAGCTCGCCTTCCTCGGCGGTCGATTTCTCGCCCAGCGTATCGACCCGGTAGAGGCCGTAGCCGATCGTCGGATGGAAGGAGACGGCGCGGTTTTGCGGGATCGTCCACGGCGTCGTGGTCCAGATCACGACGCTCGCCTCATGCAGCTGATCGGCCAGCAGCGCCTGATCGGCCGCGTCATACTCGACCGCATCTTCGGTCGGCATCGCCGCGTTGCCGCCCCGGCGCACCTTGAAGCGCACCCAGATCGTGTGGCTGGTATGGTCGTGATACTCGACCTCGGCCTCGGCCAGCGCGGTCTTCTCGACCGGCGACCACATGACGGGCTTGGAGCCCTGATAGAGCGTGCCGTTCATCAGGAACTTCATGAACTCCTCGGCGATCACCGCCTCGGCATGGTAGTTCATCGTGAGGTAAGGATCGGCCCAGTTGCCATAGACGCCCAGACGCTCGAATTCCTCGCGCTGGATGTCGACCCAGTTCTCGGCAAAGGCGCGGCATTCGCGGCGGAAGTCCACGACGTCGACCGCGTCCTTATCTAGCCCCTTGGCGCGATACTGCTCTTCGATCTTCCACTCGATCGGCAGGCCGTGGCAATCCCAGCCCGGAACGTAGCGCGCATCGCGGCCCATCATCTGCTGCGAGCGGGTGATGAAGTCCTTCAGGATCTTGTTGAGCGCGTGACCGATATGGAGATGGCCGTTCGCATAGGGAGGGCCGTCATGGAGCACGAAGCTCGGGCGGTTGTCCTTCGCGGCCTTCTCGCGCAGGCGGTCATAGACGCCGATTTTCTCCCAACGGGCCAGCCAGTCGGGCTCGCGCATGGGCAGGCCCGCGCGCATCGGGAAATCGGTTTTCGGCAGGAAGACGGTGCCACGATAATCGGGGGCGGTCGTCTCGGTGGTCTGGTCGGAACTCATGGAATTGTCGTCCTTGGGAAAGGGAAGGGCGTGTGCGCGCACGCCTCGGGGCTTGGCGCAATATCCCGGCTACCCTGACGCGTCAGAGCGCCGGGCAGGTAATTCGCGGATATGCAGCCAGCAAGAACATGCCGCCCTTATAGGCGTGCGACCGCAGGGCGGCAAGCGCAGATCAGGGAGGGCTGCCGCCCGTCACTGTGGGTGCGCAATCGACGAAGAAGAGGGGGGCGCTGCCCCCACGCCCTGTCGGGCGCTCCCCCGGGATATTTGTGCCAAGCCGAAATGCATCTGCAGGCAAGAGCCGGGGATACGCGGCAGAAGGGTTGGCCCCTTTCCCCCTCCGTCGCGATCTCTTAGGGTCAGGGCGAAGCGAGGGAGGCGGCATGTCGGAACAGGCAGAGATCACGGGCGAAATGGTGGAGCAGCTCTTCCGGCGCTCTTCCGACGAGTATCTGTTCGCGCGCTGGGGGCGTCCGGTCGTGCCGGTGGTGTTCGGGGTGGAGGCTGCGACGCTGGCGACCGTGAAGGGCGCGGTCGAGGCGGTCGTGGCACTGGCCGGGCACAAGATGGCCGAGACCGATCCTGAGCTTGGCGCGAACCTGATGATCTTCTTCTTCCGTGACTGGCAGGAATTGCTTGAGGTGCCCAATCTCGATCACCTGATCGACGGTCTGCAGGATCTGGTGATCCGGCTCGACGATCAGGGCGCGAACCAGTATCGCGTCTTCCGCTTCGACAAGGACGGCGCCATCCGGGCCTGTTTCGCCTTCGTACGGATGGATGCGGGGCTCGATGAGGTGCCCGCCGAGGTGATCGCGCTGAGCCAGGCGGTGCAGATGATCCTGCTCTGGTCGGACAAGGCTTTCGTGAAACGCTCGCCGCTTGCGGTGGCGCGCGGCGTGACCGTGCTGCGCCCCGAGATCGCGGCGATCATTGCGGCGGGCTACGATCCGACCATGCCGGCGGTTGCCAAAGATCCGAGCCACGCGCTGCGCCTTGCCGCCCGCGCAGGTCTGCGTCAGGGAGAGGCCGCAGAGGCGGTGCGGGAATTGTCGCGCGAAGTGGGCGAGGCAGAGCCGGACGATCAGGAGAACGAGAATGGCGCATGAGTTTCCGATCCGGGTCTATTACGAGGACACCGATCTTGCGGGGATCGTCTATTACGCCAATTACCTGAAGTTCATCGAGCGCGGGCGGTCCGAATTCGTCCGCGCGCTGGGCGTGGATCAG
This sequence comes from Thioclava sp. PTB-PU3-1, assembly GCF_055666785.1. Classification (NCBI taxonomy): domain Bacteria; kingdom Pseudomonadati; phylum Pseudomonadota; class Alphaproteobacteria; order Rhodobacterales; family Paracoccaceae; genus Thioclava; species Thioclava sp. PTB-PU3-1. The sequence goes on from NZ_JBVNVL010000005.1 coordinate 204,508, forward strand.
GTCGCGCTGAAGGCCGATCACGGCGTGGTCTTCGCGGTGCGCCGGGTCGAGGCCGATTACCTGCGCTCCGCGAAATTCGACGACGAGCTGGTGGTCACGACCGATCTGGTGGCCGAGACAGGCGCGCGTTTCGTGATGGAGCAGACCGTGCAGCGCGACGGCGAGGTGCTGTTCACCGCGCAGGTCACCATCGTCTGTCTCAATGAGGCGGGCGCGGCTCAGCGGCTTCCCGCCGATATTCGCCGGAAACTGGCCCCGAAACTGCATTGAAAAGCGGCGGGGTTTCGCCGGTTACATTGTTGTTATGGCGTTCCCCTTACTGCTGATATAGAATCGCTGGTAATCAGAGGCCCGATAACGTGGCCCCAACCGGCGAGCAGTACCTATGGACCAATCTTCGCTTGCGATGGCGCAGGAGATCGACTTCTCCCTGCTTGCGCTCTTTCTGCGCGCATCGCTGACCGTCAAACTCGTGATGATCATTCTCGTGGTGGCCAGCTTCTGGTCCTGGGCGATCATCATCCGCAAATTCATCGCCTATCGCGCGGCGCGCTCCGAGGCGGAAGCCTTCGACCGGGCCTTCTGGTCGGGAGAGCCGCTCGATGAGCTGTTCGACCAGATCGGCCCCGCGCCCGAGGGTGCGAGCCAGAAAATCTTCGCCGCCGGCATGCTGGAATGGCGTCGGTCGCACCGTCAGGACGGCGCGCTGATCACCGGCGCGCAGGCGCGGATCGAACGCTCGATGGATGTCGCGATCCAGAAAGCCACCGAGAACCTCAATTACGGGCTGAATTTCCTTGCGACCGTGGGCTCGATCTCGCCCTTCGTGGGCCTGTTCGGCACGGTCTGGGGGATCAAGGTCGCCTTCGAGGAGATCGCGATCTCGCAGAACACCTCGCTTGCCGTCGTGGCGCCCGGCATCTCGGAAGCGCTCGTCGCGACCGCGCTGGGCCTGCTTGCGGCAATCCCGGCGGTGATCTTCTACAACAAGCTGTCGTCCGATGCCGATCGCATCGCGGGCAACTACGAGGCCTTCGCGGACGAGTTCTCGACCATCCTGTCGCGCCAGTTGGATAGCTGATCATGGGTGCTGGTGTTGCAAAACGCGGATCGGGCGGATCGCGGCGCCGCAGGAGCGGGCGGGGCCGTCATGCCGCGATGAGCGAGATCAACGTCACGCCGATGGTCGACGTGATGCTGGTGCTCTTGGTGATCTTCATGGTCGCCGCGCCGATGATGACGGTGGGCGTGCCGCTGGAGCTGCCGAAGACGGCGGCCAAGGCCGTGCCGACAGAGCAGGAAACGCCGCTGACAATCTCGCTTCAGGCGGACGGGAAGGTCTCGCTGATGAACTCGGAAGTGCCGCAGGATCAGCTGATCGATCGTCTCAAGGCGATCTCGGCCGAGCGTAACAGCAACAAGGTGTTCCTGCGCGCGGACGGCAAGATTTCCTATTCTCAGGTGGTGCAGGTGATGGGCGCGCTCAACGGCGCGGGGTTCTCGAACATCACGCTCGTCACCGATACCGGAGGGCCGCAATTGACGGCGCCTGCGGGGAACTGAGCCCAGGGGGCAGCATCGCATGAACCGTGCGGACAAGATCGGTTACGGCCTGTCGGGCGCGCTGCATGTGGGCGTGCTCTTCTGGGTCATTGCCGGGGGGCAGTGGTTCTTCCCGAAGCCGAACAAGCCGGTGGTGATCAGCCAGGTCGCGGTGATGTCCGAGCAGGACTTCAACACGATGATGGCCTCGGCGCCGAAGGATGCGCCGCAGCCGACGCCGGATCCGGTTGCGCCCACGGCGCCCGATACACCTTCCGAGACGACACCGCCGCCCGAGACGCCCGCGCCCGAGCCGCAGGCCAAGCCGGACCCCGAGCCGCAGGCGATGCAGCAGCCCGATCCGGCCCCTGATGCGCAGCCCGACGTCTCGGCCCTACAAGAGCCGACGCCGCCCGCCGAGGTGAGCGACACGCCGCCCGAAATCGTACCGCCGGTCGAGGAGCCCTCGCCGACGGTCACGCCCGACATCTCTCCCGCGCCGAAGCCGAAACAGGCGCCGCGCGTGGCCCCGACCCCTGCGCCCGAGCCGCCGCCCGAAGCGAAGGTCGACCCGCAGGCGCAGCCGCAAGAGGCCCCCAAACCCGCCGACACGCCCGATCAGCCGGTCGAGAAGCCGAAGGAGGCGACCGCGCCGCCGGAAGCCTCGACGGAGATCGTGACCGAGGCGAACAAGACCGAAGACAAGCCGGAAAGCTCCGCGCCGCTGGCCTCGCCGCGTCCGAGCGCCAAGCCGAAACCGCCCGCGCCGAAAGAGACGCAGACGGCCGCCGCGCCTGCCGAGAAGAAGCCGGCAGAGGAAAAGCCCGCCGAGCCGAAACCGGCAGAGACCAAGCCCGCGCCGAGCGAGCCGAAGAAAGTCGACAGCGCCTCGGTGAACGATGCTCTGGCGGCAGCTTTGGGTGGCGAGGGCACGGGCGGCACCGGCTCCGCGCCGACCGGTCCGCCGATCACCGCAGGCGAGAAAGACGCGCTGATCGTCGACATTAAGCAGTGCTGGAACACCGGCGCGCTCAGCTCGGATGCGCTGCGTACCACGGTGACGCTGTCGGTCGACATGCAGCCCGACGGCCACCCGATCATCTCCTCGATCAAGCTGGTCGGGGCGACGGGCGGCACCGGCAACGCGGTCGATCAGGCCTTCGAGGCCGGGCGTCGCGCTATCGTTCTGTGCGGCTCGGACGGGTTCCCGTTGCCGCCGGAGAAATACGACCGCTGGAAAACGATCACCATCGACTTCAATCCCGAAAAAATGAGGATGAAATGACGGTGGATCGGCGAATTTCCGCGCGGTGTCATGGGGTTGTGATGCACGATCGTGCCGCAGCGCGTTACAAACCGGGCAAGACCCGGAAAGGGAGTGTGTGACATGATGCGTTTCGTTCTCAGTTTGCTGGCGGCTGTGATGCTGGCACCCATCGCCGCAACCGCGCAGGATTCCGAACCGCTGCATATCGAGATCACCGACGGTGTGATCGAGCCGATGCCGTTCGCGATCGCGGGCTTCATCCCCGAAAGTTCCGAGGCCGCCGATATGGCGAGCCAGATCACGCAGGTGATCTCGAGCGATCTGACGGGCACGGGCCTGTTCCGCGAAATCCCGAAATCCGCCTATATCCAGAACGTGTCGAGCTTCGATACGCCGGTGAAATATTCCGACTGGCAGGCGATCAACGCGCAGGCGCTGGTCGTGGGCTCGGTCGGGATGCAGGGCGGCAAGGTGGTCGTGAAGTTCCGCCTCTTCGACGTGTTCTCCGGTCAGCAGATGGGCGACGGGCAGCAACTTGCAGCCTCGCCGGCCAGCTGGCGGCGTCTGGCGCACAAGGTCTCGGACGTGATCTATTCGCGCATCACGGGCGAGGGCCCCTACTTCGATAGCCGCGTGGTCTTCGTCTCGGAAAGCGGGCCGAAGGACAACCGCCAGAAGCGGCTCGCCGTGATGGATTACGACGGCGCGAACGTGACCTATCTCACCGATGCCTCGACCATCGTGCTCGCCCCGCGCTTCTCGCGTGACGGCACCAAGGTGCTGTTCACCACCTTCGAGACCGGCTTCCCGCGCATCAAGATGCTTGACGTGGCCACCGCCTCGGCGCGGCTTCTGCCGGAAGTGCCCGGCACGATGACCTTCGCGCCGCGCTTCTCGCCAGATGGCACGAAGATCGTCTATTCGATGGAGCAGAACGGCAATACCGATCTCTGGATGATGAATATCAGCTCGGGACAGACCCAGCGCCTGACGACCTCGCCTGCGATCGAAACCTCGCCCAGCTTCTCGCCCGACGGTTCGCGGATCGTGTTCGAATCCGACCGCTCGGGCACGCAGCAGCTCTACATCATGCCCGCGGGCGGCGGTGACGCGACGCGGATCAGCTTTGGCGACGGGCGCTATTCGACCCCCGTGTGGTCGCCGCGCGGCGACATGATCGCCTTCACCAAGCAAAATCAGGGCCGTTTCCATATCGGCGTGATGCGCACCGATGGCTCGGAGGAGCGTCTGCTGACCTCGTCCTTCCTCGACGAGGGGCCGACCTGGTCGCCCAATGGCCGCGTGATCATGTTCACCCGGGAGAGCCCTGGCGCCCAAGGGTCGGCCTCGCTCTATTCGGTCGACATCTCCGGGCGCAACCTGAAGAAAGTCTCCACGCCGGGAGCCGCATCGGACCCGGCCTGGTCGCCGCTTCTGCCCTGAGGGCGGATTAACAAGCGTTAGAGAAACTGGTAGGCTCGCCCGCAATGGGCAGATCAACAAAGGCGGAACCAATGAATTTTGCAGTGAAGGCCGTGTTGGCCATCTCGATGCTGGGCCTCGCGGCCTGTTCGAACCCCGATCAATACGGCTCCGGCGCGACCGGCCCCGGCGGCGCGCTCGGCCCGGGCGGCGCTGGCATGGACGGCGTCAGCCAAGGCGGGATCAACGATCCCAACTCGCCGGCCTATTTCAGCCAGACCATCGGCGACATGGTGCATTTCCAGGTTGACCAGTCGACGCTGACCGACACCGCGCGCGGCATTCTGTCCCAGCAGGCAAGCTGGCTTGTGAGCCACCCGAGCTACACTGCGATCATCGAAGGCCATGCCGACGAGCAGGGCACCCGCGAATACAACCTCGCGCTCGGCGCACGCCGTGCCTCGGCCGTGCAGGAATACCTGATCAGCCAGGGCGTGGCCGGTAACCGTCTGCGCACGGTTTCCTACGGTAAGGAACGCCCGCTGGCGATCTGCTCCACTGAGGAGTGCTACATGAAGAACCGTCGCGCCGTGACGGTGATCTCGCAATCGGCGGTCGGGAGCTGATCGCGATGCTGAGAGCTTTGCTTCTCGGCGCGGCTGTTCTGGCAGCCGCGCCCGCGCTGGCTCAGGACGCGAACCGCGCCCAGACGCTGGCTGACATCAAGACCGAGTTGGGGCAGCTTCAGACCGAAATCGGTAGCCTGCGTCAGGAGCTGCAAGCCTCGGGCCAGGCCGGTCTGCAGAAAGCGGGCGGCGATTCCGCTCTGCAGCGGATGGATTCGATGGAGCTGTCGCTGTCGCATATGACCGACCGCGTCGAAGAGCTGGAAAACAAGATCAACCGCGTCGTCGCCGATGGCACGAAGCGGATCGGCGATCTGAACTTCCGGGTCTGCGAGATGGAAGAGAACTGCGACATCTCGCAGCTGGGCAAGGCCAAGCCGCTGGGAGGCGACGCGCCGACCAATGCGCCCTCGGTCACCGGCCCTGCGCCGGATTCCACGCCCGGCCCCGATCTCGCGATCAACGAGAAATCGGATTTCGAAGCGGGCAAGAAAGCCTTCGAGGATGGCGATTATGCCTCGGCGGCCGATCTTCTCGCGACCTTCCGGCAGACCTATCCCGGCTCGCCGTTGACCAGCGACGCGATGTATTATCGCGGCATGGCGCTGCAAAAGCAGGGCGACGAGGCGGGTGCTGCACGGGCATGGCTCGACGGGTTCTCCGCCGATCCGAAAGGGTCGCGGGCGGCGGACAACCTGCTGTCGCTCGGCAAGGCTCTGGGCCAGCTCGGTCAGCAGAGCGAGGCCTGTACCACGCTGGGGCAGGTGAGCGCACGCTTCCCGGGTTCGTCGGCGGCGGGCGAGGCGCAGGGCGCGCAGCAATCGCTGGGATGCCAGTGAGCGCGGTCCGGTGACGCTGGACGACATCGCAAGACACGGTTTTGACCCCGATGCGCCCCGGCGCGTCGGGGTTGCCGTTTCCGGGGGCTCGGATTCGATGGCGGTGCTGGTGCTGCTGGCTGCGCATTTCGAGGTTGCCGCGGTGACGGTGGATCACGGGCTGCGCCCCGAGGCCGCCGAGGAAGCCGCATTTGTCGGGCGGTTCTGCGCGGATCGCGGCACTGCGCATACCGTCCTGCGTTGGGATGGCGCCAGTGCCGAAGGCAACCTGATGGATGCTGCGCGCCGGGCGCGTCTGTGGCTGATCGGCGCTTGGGCACGCGAAAACGGGATTGCCCATGTCGCGCTGGGGCATACCGCCAACGATCAGGCCGAGACCTTCCTGATGCGGCTCGCCCGAGAGGCGGGGCTGGAGGGGTTGTCGGGCATGCGCCCGCGGTTCGAGGCCGAAGGCGTGACATGGCATCGTCCGTTTCTTGGCCAGACACGCGAGTCGTTGCGCGACCATCTGCGCGCGGAAGGCATCACGTGGATCGACGACCCCTCCAACGCGAATGACCGCTTCGACCGGGTCAAGGCGCGTCAGGCGCTCGGGGCGCTTGCGCCTTTGGGCGTCGATACGCAGGCGATCGCCGGCGTGACGGCGAACCTCTCGGCGGCGAATGCCGCGCTGAATCGGTTGCTGTCGGCGGAGGTCGCACGTCACGTCTCCGAGCCGTCGGGCGATCTGCTGATCGATGCCAAGGGCTTCGCCGCGATGGACCCAGAATTGCAACGTCGCCTGATCGTGGCTGCGTTGCGTTGGGTGTCCGGGGCGGAGTATGCGCCGCGCGCCGCCAAGGTGCAGAGCCTGCTGTCGGAGATCGCGCAGCCCGGCGACCGCACCCTGCATGGTTGCCGCATCACCTCTGGCAAAGACGCGATCCGCATTACCCGCGAGGCGCAGGCCGTGGCCGATCTGCACGTGGCTGTCGAAGCTGGCGCCGCGCTTTGGGACCGCTGGGAGGTCACCGGGCCCGCAACCGACGTCGCGGAAGTCGCGGCGCTGGGGGAGGCGGGATTGCGCCAATGCCCCGACCGGCGCGACACCGGCCTTCCGCGTGCCTCGCTTGCCGCAAGCCCCGCCATTTGGCGCGGCGAGACGCTTGTCGCGGCGCCGATCGCGGGCTTTGGCGCAGGCTGGCAGGCGCGGATTTCCCGCGACGCATTCGCCACTTGGCTAATTCGACGTTGAACCCCGGCGCGTAATGCCTATTTTCACTGAGGAAGAGGCGGCGACCGCAGGTCAGCCGCCCGATACGATTGGAGGATATTCCTTGGGTAATGCGCGCAATCTGGCCTTTTGGGCGGTGCTGTTCCTGCTGATTTTAGCCCTGTTCAACCTTTTCGGTGATGGGCAATCTTCGATGAACTCGTCCCAAGCGACCTACTCGGAGTTCATGGACGCCGTCGATAAAGGCGAGGTGAAGAACGTTCGCCTCGATGGCGAAGAGGTGCGCTACCAGCTCGCCGATGGCACAAGCTTCACCACCATCAAGCCGATGGAAGATCAGATCGCAGAGAAGCTGATCGACAAGGGCATCGCGGTGAGCGTCGTCAAACAACAGCAGTCGGGCTTCATGTCGCTGCTGGGCGTCTGGCTTCCCTTCCTCGTGCTGATCGGCATCTGGATCTTCTTCATGAACCGGATGCAGGGCGGCGGCAAAGGCGGCGCGATGGGCTTCGGCAAGTCCAAGGCGAAGCTCCTGACCGAGAAACATGGCCGCGTGACGTTTGACGACGTGGCGGGCATCGACGAAGCCAAGGAAGAACTCGAAGAGATCGTGGAATTCCTGCGCAACCCGCAGAAATTCTCGCGCCTCGGCGGCAAGATTCCGAAAGGCGCGCTGCTGGTGGGCCCTCCGGGTACCGGTAAGACGCTTCTGGCCCGCGCCATTGCGGGCGAGGCGGGCGTGCCCTTCTTCACCATTTCGGGCTCCGACTTCGTCGAGATGTTCGTGGGTGTGGGTGCATCCCGTGTCCGCGACATGTTCGAGCAGGCCAAGAAGAACGCGCCCTGCATCGTCTTCATCGACGAGATCGACGCGGTGGGTCGTGCCCGCGGTGTCGGCATCGGCGGCGGCAATGACGAGCGCGAACAGACCCTCAACCAGCTTCTGGTCGAGATGGACGGCTTCGAGGCCAATGAAGGCATTATCATCATCGCGGCGACGAACCGCAAAGACGTGCTCGACCCCGCGCTGCTGCGTCCGGGCCGCTTCGACCGTCAGATCCACGTCCCGAACCCCGACATTAAGGGCCGCGAGAAGATCCTGACGGTTCACTCGCGCAAGGTTCCGGTGGGGCCGGATGTCGACCTGCGCACCATCGCGCGTGGTACGCCGGGCTTCTCGGGCGCCGACCTGATGAACCTCGTCAACGAGGCCGCGCTGATGGCGGCCCGCGTCGGGCGTCGCTTCGTCTCGATGGAAGATTTCGAGAACGCCAAGGACAAGGTGATGCTGGGTGTCGAGCGCCGCTCGATGGTGCTCACCCCCGAGCAGAAGGAAATGACCGCCTATCACGAGGCCGGTCACGCCATCGTCGGGCTGTCGCTGCCGAAATGCGATCCGGTCTACAAGGCCACGATCATTCCGCGCGGTCAGGCCTTGGGTATGGTCGTCTCGCTGCCCGAGATGGACAAGCTCAACTACCACAAGGACGAGGCCAAGCAGAAGATCACCATGACCATGGCGGGCAAGGCAGCCGAGATCCTGAAATGGGGCGAAGAGCATGTCTCGAACGGCCCGGCAGGCGACATTCAGCAGGCGTCGGCGATTGCCCGCGCCATGGTGATGCGCTGGGGCATGTCCGAGAAGGTCGGCAATATCGACTATGCCGAGGCGCATGAGGGCTATCAGGGCAACACCGCCGGCTTCTCGGTCTCGACCAAGACGAAAGAGCTGATCGAGGAAGAGGTGCGCGGCCTGATCGAAGACGGCTACCAGGAGGCGCGCCGCATCCTTACCGAGCGGATCGAGGATTGGGAACGTCTGGCGCAAGGCCTTCTGGAATACGAAACCCTCACCGGCGACGAGATCAAGAAGGTCCTCTCCGGAGAGCCGCTGGGCGGTGACGACGATGACAGCTCCTCGGGGAGCCTGCCGTCGGTGACCGCGCTGCCCAAAACGTCCAAGAAGAAGGATCAGGGCGACGGCGGGGCGGAAACCACCCCCGAGCCTTCGGCCTGACCGCGAAGGTTCGCGAGAATGGTCACGCGTGACGCTTCAGTGCCGGGCGCAGCCGATTGGGACCCAGACGCTTATGCGCGGTTCCGCAATCTGAGGCTGCGCCCGGCACTCGACCTTCTGGCCCGGGTGCCGCAACTGCCCGAGCGCGGCAAGATCATCGATCTGGGCTGCGGCAACGGCGCGGTGGCCGAGGCGCTGAACCACCACTACCCCAAGCGCAAGATCGTGGGCGTCGACAATTCCGAGGCGATGCTGAAGCGCGCCGCGGCGATCGGCGCCTATCACCATTGCGATCTGGTCGACATTTCCGAATGGACGCCCAACAAGCCGCCGGCGATGATCTTCTCCAACGCGGCGCTGCATTGGCTCCCCGATCACGCCGCGCTGTTTCCGCGTCTGGCCGGAGAGCTGCGCGAGGGCGGCGTTCTGGCCGTGCAGATGCCCGCCCAGCATGGTGCGCCGTCGCATCGCATCCTGCGCGAGCTGTCGCAGGAGATGTTCCCCGACCGGTTCAACTTCGCGGGCTGGGTGCCGCCCGTGGCCCCGGCGGTGGATTACGCAAAAATGCTTAGCCCTCTGGGCGAGGTCGATATCTGGCACACCGAATATCTGCAGGAGTTGCAGCCCACGCCGGGGGCGCATCCGGTGCGCCGCTTCACGGAAAGCACGGCGATGCGTCCTTTCCTGCGACTCCTAGGCGACACTGAAGCGCAGGTTCTCATCGAACGCTATGAAACCGCGCTCGAGACGGTTTATCCTTTGCGGGACGACGGCAGCGTCTTTTTCCCGTTCCGTCGTCTGTTTGTCGTCTTGTCAAAGAGGGGCTGATGGCCGCGCTGAAACCCACGCAGTATCAAGGGGAGGTCGTCTGGCTCGGCCTGGTGACCACCGAGGGACAACTGACCTCGACCCCGGTCGAAGAGATCGACTTTACCTTCGACGGTCCCGTGGGAGAACTGCATGGCGGGCGCACGCGCCCTTCCTGCTCGCGCGTGACCGATCAGCATCCCAAGGGCACCGAGATCGCCAATGTTCGCCAGCTGACGATCCTCTCGGCGGAGGAACTGGCTGAGACCGCCTTCGCGATGGGCGTGCCGGAAATCGACCCTTCCTGGGTCGGCGCGACGATCGTGCTGCGCGGCCTGCCGGACCTGACCCATATCCCGCCCTCGGCGCGGCTGCAGAACGAGACCGGGCTGACCTTCGTGGTGGATATGGAGAACCGCCCCTGCGTCCTGCCGGGCCGGGTGATCGAAGAGCACTATCCCGAGAAGGGCAAGCGCTACAAACCGGCCGCCCAAGGTCGGCGCGGCGTCACCGCTTGGGTAGAGCGTCCCGGCCGTCTGGTCGTGGGCGAAACCCTGCGGCTGCATATCCCCGATCAGCGCGCCTGGGAGCTGATGGACGAGGTCCGCTGAGGCGATTTAATCCCGCAACGGTCGCTTCTTTCCCTTTCGCTGCGCCGTCAAATGGCTACCCTCCCTCAGCAGGAGGACCCGATGACGAGTGACTTAGAGATTGCCCGTGCCGCGACGCTGCGCCCGATGCCGGAAATCGCGGCGAAGCTGGATATTCCCGAAGACGCGCTGATCCCCTATGGCCGCGACAAGGCGAAGCTGGAGGCGGAGTTCATCGCGGGTCTGGACGCGCGCGAGACCGGCAAGCTGATCCTCGTCACCGCGATCTCGCCGACCCCTGCGGGCGAGGGCAAGACCACCACGACAGTTGGCCTCGGCGATGGGCTCTCCCGGATCGGCAAGCGCGCCGCGATCTGCCTGCGCGAAGCCTCGCTCGGTCCGAATTTCGGGATGAAGGGCGGGGCCGCGGGGGGCGGCTACGCGCAGGTCGTGCCGATGGAGTCGATGAACCTCCATTTCACCGGCGATTTCCACGCGGTCGGGGCGGCGCATAACCTGCTCTCGGCGATGATCGACAACCACATCCACTGGGGCAACGCGCTCGAGATCGACGCGCGCCGGATCACGTGGCGGCGCGTGCTCGACATGAACGACCGGGCGCTGCGCGATATTGTCGTCAGCCTTGGCGGCGTCTCGAACGGCTTTCCGCGCCAGACCGGCTTCGACATTACCGTGGCCTCCGAGGTCATGGCATGCCTCTGCCTCAGTCGCGATCTGACGGATCTGCAGGAGCGGCTGGGTCGGATCGTCGTAGGCTATCGCCGCGACCGCTCACCCGTCACCTGCGCGGAGATCGGGGCCGATGGCGCGATGGTGGTGCTGCTGAAAGACGCGCTGCAGCCCAATCTCGTGCAGACGCTGGAGGGCACGCCCGCCTTCGTGCATGGCGGGCCCTTCGCCAATATCGCGCATGGCTGCAACTCGGTGATCGCGACGCAAAGCGCGCTGAAGCTGGCCGATTACGTCGTGACCGAAGCGGGCTTCGGGGCCGATCTGGGGGCGGAGAAATTCTTCGACATCAAATGCCGCAAGGCCGGGCTAAGCCCGAATGCTGCGGTGGTCGTGGCGACGGTGCGGGCGCTGAAGATGAATGGCGGTGTCGCGAAAGCGGATCTCGGCGCGGAGAACGTGGCCGCCGTCGAGGCGGGGTGCGCCAATCTCGCGCGTCACATCGCGAATATGAAGAAATTCGGCGTGCCGGTCGTGGTCGCGATCAACCGCTTCACTGCCGATACCGAGGACGAGATCGCAGCGGTGCGCGCCGCCGCCGAAGCGCAGGGCGTGGAGGCGGTTCTGTGCACCCATTGGGCCGATGGCGGCGCGGGGACCGAGGCGCTGGCAGAAAAGATCGTCGCGCTGACTGAGCGCCCGTCGCAATTCGCGCCGCTCTATCCCGATGACATGCCGCTACTGGAAAAGATCGAGACCATCGCAACGCGCATCTACCACGCGAGCGATGTCTATGCCGATCAGAAGATCCTCAACCAGCTTCGCGACTGGGAGGCCGCGGGCTATGGCAACCTGCCGATCTGCGTGGCCAAGACGCAGTATTCCTTCAGCGCGGACCCGACGCTGCGCGGGGCGCCCTCGGGCCATACGCTGCCGATCCGCGAAGTGCGGCTCTCGGCGGGGGCGGGGTTCGTCGTGGTGATCTGCGGTGAAATCATGACCATGCCGGGCCTTCCCCGGCACCCGGCTGCGGAGACGATCGGCCTCGATGCCGAAGGCCGCATCACGGGTTTGTTCTAGGGGCGCGGTCTTGAGCTTGTTGGGCCAAGCTGCGATAGGGGGCGCGAGTGTTCCGGGAGCCTTGTCGATGAAATCTCCGTCAGACCTGCACACGATGGAAGAGCTGCGCGTCGCCATCGATGCGCTCGACCGGGAGCTGGTCGAGATGCTCGGTGCGCGCACCCGGCTGATCGCCCGTGCGGCGGAACTCAAACAGGGAAATGGCTGGCCCGCACGCATCCCCGACCGTGTCGAGGATGTGGTGGCAAAGGTCCGCGCCGCCGCCGGTCCTGCCGGGCTCGATCCCGATCTCGCCGACCGTCTGTGGCGCGAGATGATCGAGCATTTCATCGCGCAGGAAGAACAGGTTCTGGGCAAGGGAGACCCCGATGAGCGCCACGATCATTGACGGAAAGGCGCTTGCGCAGGTCAAGCTGGACGAGACCTATGCCGAGGCACAGAGGCTTTCGGAGGCAGGCTGGGCGCCGCGCCTCGTCTCGATCTCGGTCGGCGATGTCGCCGCCGCGGAACTCTATGTGCGCAACCAGAAGAAATACGCCGAGAAAGCCGGCGTGGCCTTCGAGGTGCGCAACTACCCCGAGACGATCAGCCTCGAACAGCTCCAGGGCGTGCTGGCCGGTCTGAACGCCGATCCCCGCGTCAATGGCATCATCATCCAGCGCCCGCTGCCCGACCATATCCCGGTCAAGGTGCTGCAGAAGGCGGTTCATCCGCTCAAGGATGTGGAGGGGATGCACCCCGCCTCGATCGGCAACATCGTCTATAACGAGCTGGAACTGGGCCCCTGCACCGCTGTCGCGGCGGTGGAGATCCTGAAATCCCTTCCGCTCCAGACCGAAGGGCTCAATGTCTGCGTAATCGGCCACTCGGAGATCGTGGGCAAGCCGATCGCCTTCCTGATGATGGGACTCGGCGCCACCGTCACCGTGTGCCACCACATGACGCGGCAGGTCTCGGTGCATTCGCGCGCCGCCGATGCCGTGTTCGTCGCGGTGGGCAAGCCGGGGCTGGTGCATGGAGAAATGCTCAAGCCCGGTGCGGCGCTGATCGATATCGGCATCAACCGGGTCGAGGGGCGCACCGTGGGCGACGCCGATTTCGACAGCTGCGCCGAAGTGGCGGGCTGGATCACGCCGGTGCCGGGCGGGGTGGGGCCGGTCACGGTCTCGACGCTAATGAACAACGCGGTCCGCGCGACCCGCATGCAGATGGACCATTACCGCACGACCTTCGCGGCGGTGGAGTGACGGAGGAATGAAATGACGGCGACGATCATCGACGGGAAGGCCTTCGCAGCGAGCGTGCGCGAGAAAGTGGCCGAGCATGTCACCCGGCTGCAAGAGGAGCACGGCATCACGCCGGGCCTCGCGGTGGTGCTGGTGGGCGAAGACCCGGCCAGCCAGGTCTATGTGCGCAACAAGGGCAAGCAGACGCTGGAAGCCGGGATGAACTCCTACGAGCACAAGCTGCCCGTGGAGACCTCCGAGGCGGATCTGCTGGCGCTGGTCGAGAAGCTCAACGCCGATCCGGCGGTGCATGGCATCCTCGTGCAGCTGCCGTTGCCCGATCACATCGACGAGGAGAAGGTGATCAACTCGATTACCCCCGCGAAAGATGTCGATGGCTTCCATATCCTCAATGTGGGCCTTCTGGGCACCGGGCAGAAATCGATGGTGCCCTGCACGCCGCTGGGCTGCCTGATGATGCTGCGCGACCAACTGGGCAGCCTCTCGGGGCTGAACGCCGTCGTGGTGGGGCGCTCCAACATCGTCGGCAAGCCGATGGCGCAACTGCTGCTGCGCGATAGCTGCACCGTCACCATCGCGCATAGCCGCACCAAGGATCTCGCCGATGTCTGCCGTGGCGCGGATATCCTCGTGGCCGCCGTGGGCCGCCCGCGCATGATCCCGGGCGACTGGGTGAAGCCCGGCGCGACCGTGATCGATGTCGGTATCAACCGGATCGACGCGCCCGAGAAGGGCGAGGGCAAGACCCGGCTGGTGGGCGATGTCGATTTCGACAGCGCCAAGGAGGTCGCGGGCGCGATCACCCCGGTGCCGGGCGGCGTCGGCCCGATGACCATCGCGTGCCTTCTGGCCAACACCGTGACCGCCTGCTGCCGCGCAAACAATCTGCCCGAACCTGAGGGTTTGACTGCCTGACAAAGGTAGGTAAGGATTTCCACAGGTTGGGTGGGGTAAGCGGCCTTTGCCGTTGTCGGAACCGTAACGCTTGCGTTACCCAAGCGTCATTGGGGCGTGACGGCAATGGCAGGTTTCTGGAAAATATATTGGCGGGCATTGAAGATCCCGGCTCTGCCGGTGATCTGGGTCGTGGCATCGCTATTCGGCATCGTGGCCGGACCATTCAACACTCTCGAATCCATGTCGCTCGGTGCGCGCGTGATTTTCTGGCCGCTCAGTGTCGCGGTCGGCATCCTGATTGGCGCGGCGATCCGCATTTTCGTGCGGCGGAAGCTGGGTTTGCGCCGGTTCCGTTACGAGGCGCCCACGCTTGCCGGCCTTTCCGCTTTGGTACTGACTGTGCCGCTTTACCTGCTCGTTCTGCTGCTTGCGGCGAAGCCCAACTTCCGGGGGTTCGAGATATTCCACATGGCTGGCTATATCCTCGGCCTCTCGATGGCAGGCTCCACCCTGCGGCACTGGATGGCGCCTCAGCAGGGGCGTCCGAAGCGGACGCAGGAGGCTTCAGCGGACGCTGCGGAGAAGCAGGCCCGCCGGGACGTTGAGGCAGCGGGTAAGGGGGCTCTCTCTTCGCCCACGCCGCGTTTGCTTTATCGGCTTGAGCCTGACCTGCGCGCACCGCTGATCCGCCTCGCGGTGAACGACCACTATGTCGACGTGGTGACCGAGGCGGGGGAGACGAGCCTGTTGATCCGGCTTGCCGATGCAATCGCCGAGACCGAGGGCGCGCCGGGCCTGCAGGTCCATCGCTCGCATTGGGTCGCGCGTGATGCGGTGCGCGGCATGCGCAAGGAGAAGGGGCGCGTCTTCCTGCAGATGGCCGATGGCGAAGAGGTGCCTGTCTCGCGCACCTATCAGCCGCAGGTCGAGGCGGCGCGGTTCCGCGCGCCCGATGCCGATGGGATGGCCGCGCAGTAACACTCTTAGTGGACGATCACCTCGTCTCTGACGAACATGTTGTCCCAGGCACGATCCACCAACTCCGGCGTCATCTGATAGGGGATGCCCTCGAATTCGCAGATCGAGATCATCTGGTCGATCAGGAAGACCGGCTGATAATTCGCGTAGATATTGTCGATGGTGGGGTACTTCACCTTGAGGAGATGCAGCAGCGCCTTTTCGTCGAGCGGCATGTTGCGCTTCTTCGCCATCATCTGGAAAATCTTGAGATAGTCGGACTGGTTCGGCCCGTCGATCTTGATCTTGAAGAAGATACGACGCAGCGCCGCCTTATCGAAGATCTCGTTCGGGTGGAAGTTGGTCGAGAAGATCACGAGCGTGTCGAAGGGCACCTCGAATTTCTCGCCCGATTGCAGCGAGAGGATATCGCGGTTCTCTTCGAGCGGCACGATCCAGCGGTTCACGAGCTTCTGCGGCGGCTCTGCCTGACGGCCAAGGTCGTCCACGATGAAGACGCCGCCTGCCGATTTGAACTGCAGCGGCGCGGTATAGGTGCGCGCGGTTGCGTTGTATTTCAGGTCGAGCATGTCGAGCGAAAGTTCACCACCGGTGATCACGGTCGGGCGCTCGCAATAGACGTAGCGCTGGTCGAACTGCATCCCGCGCTTGCGCAGCGAGGTGGGATCGTCTTCCTCGACCGGAACGGGGGTGTGTACGATCGGGTCGTAGACGGTGATGATCTGGCCCGCATATTCGATGGCGCGGGGGATGAAGATATTGTCGCCGATCGCGTCGCGGATGCCGTTCGAGATCGAGGATTTCCCGTTGCCGGGCGGGCCATACATCAGGATTGAGCGCCCCGAGGAGACCGCCGGGCCAAGCTGGCCGATCAGGTCGGGCGGCAGGATCAGGTGACCCATCGCGCCTAGAAGCTGCTGGCGGGTCAGCTGGATGTTGCGGATCGACTGGCGCTTCACCTGTTCACGATAGACGGTCAGCGGCACCGGCATCGCGCCGTAATATTCCGACTGCGCCAGCGCATCGAGCGCGCGCGCCTTGCCGGTGTCCGACAGCTGGAAGCCCATCTCGCCGCCGGAATTGGCGTGCAGCGTGCCCATCGCCTCCAACAGGCCCTGCTTGCGGCACATGTCGATCAGGTCCTGCACCATCGTTATCGGAAGGCAGACCAGCTTGGACAGCGCAGAGGCCGTGTCCGTATTGGTGCGGAACATCGTCTTGAGCAGGATGTCCCGCATCATCACGACGTTCAGCCCGGTTTCCTCCAGCGCGCGCGGCGGGGCCGGGGCGATGACATTCGAGGTCATCATGTTCATCTGGCGCGTCCTCTCGGCTGTGCACCCCGCTTTGGTCCTGCGCGGGGGCTAAGATCGGTCCGGGCCAATCTTGCCGGTGATTGTGGCCAAATGTTGGAAAAACCGGGTAATCGCCGCGATACCCGATCGCGGGGCTGAACAATCAGCCCAACGCCACGAGCAGCAGATACGCCCAGAGCGTGCCGACCAGCGCCAGCCCCATCGGGAAGTCCTTGCGCTTCCAGCTCACCCAATCGGGCGTGGCCTTCACCACGGCGGGGATTGCGCGAAAGATCCGGTGCGCGGCGAAGGCTGCAAGCAGGAAGGCGCAGAGCAGGAACATCGTCAGCTGTACGTCGAACAGCTCATGCGAGAAGAACGGCGCAGCGGCGGCTGCGAATTTCGCGTCGCCCGCACCGAAATGCGCGATCTGGTTCAGGATGTAGCCGATCACGAAGACGACCAGCGCATGGCTCCACCGCCAGGCATAGACGTCGATCGGCAAGAGGAACGGCCCCGCGAAAGCGAAGATCACCAGAAGCGCCAGCACCGCCTTGTTGCGGATTTTCATGTATTTGAGGTCGGTGAAGACCACCCAGGCGCATACCGGGGTGATCAGTACCAGAAAGATCAGCGCCGAAAGCGGCGGGGCGAGACCGAGCATCCTCTTAGCCTTTCAGCGCGCTCGACGATCCCTGATCGAGCGCCTTCAGCGCCCGGTCGGCCTCCGCGAAATACTGCGGATTGGTGTCGATCGCGTCTTGCAACAGCGTCTTGCCGATATTGACGTCGCCGCGCTTCACCGCGGCCAGACCCGCCGTATACAGAAGCTGTGCGCGCTCCGTCTGGGTCATGTCGATCACGGGCAGGTCGTATTTGCCCTGGCTGGCCCGCGCGAGCACGAGGTTGTTCTTCGTGGTGAAGCGGGTCGGATCGTAGGTGAGCGCTTCCTTGAACAGCTTCTCGGCGCCTGCGGCATCACCGCGGCTGAGCTTGGAGAAGCCCCAGTTGTTGTAGATGCCCGCGGGCTTCGTGGTCAGGCCCGCCGCGGTCTCGTAGAAGCTGTCGGCCTTCTTCCACTGTTTCTCGCTATCGGCCACCATCGCTTCGAGCCGGTAGCGGTCATAGGTCTCATGGGTCGGCGGCACGGTGTTCAGCGTGGCCTTCGCCCCGGACCAGTCATTGGAGCGGATCTGCGCCTCGGCCATTGACACGCGGTCGTCATTGGTCGCGCCCGGCATGGCGAGAACCTCTTGCCAGACCTTCACGGCCTGCACGGGCTTTTGCGCGCGCACCAGCGATTTCGCGAGGCCGCGCTTGGCGTCGATCCGGTCGGGGTGGTCGTTGGACAGCCGCGTGAAATAAGTCACGGCCTCGTTCGGGTCGGCGACCGTCAGCATGATGTCGGTGAGGTTGGTCTCATCAACGGCATTCACGCTTTTCATCGCGCGCGCGACTTCGGCGTCGCTGTTATTACCCATACAGCCGGAGAGAGTCATCGCGCAGCCAGCCAAGGCTGCCAGAAAGATCGGGTGGCGCATGTTACCTGCGTCCTTTTTGCTCGAGCCTCAGTGCTTCGTCAGCAGCAGGTAGTCACCGACCCCTTTCCTGACGAGCGTGAACTGCTTGTCCTGTGGCGCAGCGTAACCCGGCTCTTCTATTTTTGCGAGCGCCTGCTTGAGGTTTTGCTTGATCGCGTCCGATTGGCCACTGTCCAGTGCGAAGGCGAGTTTGAAGACGCGCGCGGCTTCTGCGTATTTGCCGCGCTCCATCAGAACGACCCCAAGGTTGTTCCATGCCGGCACGAAGGTCTGATCGGCCTCGGTCGCACGGCGCAGCATCTGTTCGGCTTGGTTCAGGCGCCCCAGTTTCAGGTCGGCCGAACCGATGCCCGAGAGGATTTCCGCCGTCGCGCCATGCTGGCCCGCCGCGCGGTAATAGGCCTTGAGCGCAAGCTCGTATTCGCCCGCGTCCATCAGCCGATGACCGACGAGAAGCCCGTCGACCGCCTCCGCACCGGGTTTGGTGCCAGGGGCGAAAGCGCCCCGTTTCTCAGCCGAAAGGCCGCCCGGGTTGCAGGCGGCCAGTGTGGTTACTGTCAGCGCGGCCAGTATCAGGCCGCGGCGCTCTGGGATCATGCCGTCAAATGCCCATATTCTTGAAGTTCTCAAGCATATCATGGATCGACGGGCCAACAAGAATGATCAGAAGCGGCGGCACGGTGAACATCATCGTGCCCAGCGTCATCTTGGTCGGGATCTTGTTGGCGGCTTCCTCGGCGCGCATGATCCGCTTGTCGCGCATATCGGCGGCATAGAGGCGCAGGGCTTCGGCGATCGAGGTGCCGAATTGCTGCGACTGGATCATCACGGTCACGAAGCTCGCGATATCCGGCACGCCCGAGCGTTCGCCGAAATTGCGCAGCACGGTCGACTTGTCGAGACCGGCCTTGATCTCGTGGGCGACCATCGCGAATTCCTCGGACAGGGCAGGGTAGGATTTGTTCAGCTCTTTCGAGACCCGGATGATCCCCTGATCGAGCGACTGGCCCGCCTCGACGCAGACCAGCAGCATGTCGAGCGAGTCCGGGAAGCCGTTCTGCATTTCGTCGGTGCGCGCTTTCACGCGCTTGTTCACCCAGTATTTCGGGCCGTAATAACCGACGCCGCCGGGGCCGAGCACCCAGAGCACCGTGCCCAGCATCCCCATGCTTTGCCCTTCGGGCGCGCCGGAGTTGTAGAGCACGACATAAAGCGAGCCGAGCGCGAGCAGGCCGATACCTGCCGCGAACTGGACCGCGTGGAAGGTGCGCACGGCATTCGGGCCGCGATAGCCGGCCGATTGCAGCCATTTGCGCGACTCCGACAGTTCCTCGGCGTTTTGCGGCTCGAGGAAGGCCGAATATTTCTGCAGCTTGTCGCTCTGGGTGTCGCGCAGCTTCGGGTTGGTTTTATCCGTGTTCCCACCGGTATTCTGGCGCGGCTGGCGCGGGGCTTTCCCGCGGATCTTGTCGAACGGATCCTCGCGCTTCTTCAGGAGCGCAGGGATCGCGGCGAGCACCAGAAGCCCGCCGAGCGCCGCCAGAGCGATCATCGGACCCATCGGCCCGAGCGCATCGGTCAGCATCTGGTTGATGGCAGCGAAATCCATTGGGCTCTCCTCAGACCTTGATGGTTGTCATGACCTTCATGAAGATCACGTTGGCGCCGAGCAGCAGGAACACCACGATGGCGGCCGGAATGAAGGCGGCGGTTGTCTTCACCTCGTCGTAATAGTCGGGCGAAACGACCTGAATGATCACCATCACCACGACGGGGAAGGCCGACAGGAAGATGCCCGACCAGCGCGGCTCTGCAGTGATCGCCTTCACGCGGCGGAACAGCCGGAAGCGCGAGCGGATGACTTTCGACAGGCCTTCGAGAACTTCGGCGAGGTTGCCGCCCGAGGTCTGCTGGATCGACACGGCGACCGCGAGGAAGCGCAGATCCTGCATATCCAGACGTTCGGCCATTTCCGAGATTGCCTCGGCCACGTTGCGCCCATAGGCGGCCTCGTCGGCGATGATGCCGAACTCGGTGCCCATCGGATCGGGGATTTCGCGTGCGACGGCCTGGATCGCGGAGGCCAGGGGGTGACCTACGCGCAAGCTGCGCACCATCAGTTCCACCGCATCGGGAAGTTGCTCCTCCATCAGCGCCATGCGCTTCTTGGCCTTCGAGCTGACCCAGAAGAACACGCCGCCCACGCCCATGAAGAGCGCGAGGAAGATACGGATGAAGAGCCCCGCCTGCGAGGCTACCGTGAGGGCGATGAAGGCGGCGAAACAGGCGAAGGCCATGATGCCGATCAGGGCCATCGGCGAGAAGGCGATATTACCCTTCTGCGCCTTGTCGGCCAGCAGCGAATAGAGCGGGATCGAGCGCGCATCGTTATGCTGCGTCGCTTCCTTGCGCAGGCGTTCCAGCACCTCTTCGCGCCGCTCGCCCTTGTTGAGCATCTCGAGGCGGCGATTGACCCGCTTGTTGAGCGAGATCGACTTGCCGAAGAACAGCAGATAGACGCCTTCGACGAGCAGAAGCACTGCGACGAAGATCAGCAGGTAGATAATGGGGGTCGCCATGGCGGGGTGTCCTTAGTCCTGCACGGGTTCGTAGATCGAAGCCGGCAGGTCGTAGCCCCATTGCCGGAACCGATCGGAATAATGCGAGCGCACGCCGGTCGCGGTGAAGCGGCCGATGATCTTGCCGTCGGGGGCGAGGCCGAGACGCTCGTAGCGGAAGACTTCCTGCATCGAGATCACGTCGCCTTCCATGCCGGTGACTTCCGTCACCGAGACCATGCGGCGCGAGCCGTCCTGCAGACGCGAGGCCTGCACGATCAGGTTCACAGCCGACGCGATCTGACTGCGCATCGCCTTCATCGGCATCTCGATGCCCGACATCGAGATCATGTTCTCCAGACGCGCCACGCCGTCACGGGCGGAGTTCGCGTGGATCGTGGTCATCGACCCGTCGTGGCCGGTGTTCATGGCCTGCAACATGTCGATCACTTCCTCGCCGCGCGTTTCGCCGACGATGATGCGGTCGGGACGCATCCGCAGCGCGTTCCTGAGACAGTCGCGCTGCGTGACCGCGCCCTTGCCTTCGACGTTGGGCGGACGGCTTTCCATCCGGCCCACATGGGTCTGTTGCAGCTGAAGTTCGGCCGTGTCCTCGATCGTCAGAATGCGCTCGGCGTTGTCGATGAAGGACGACAGCGCGTTGAGCGTCGTCGTCTTACCCGAACCCGTCCCGCCCGAGACGATCACGTTGAGACGCGTCGCGACCGCGGCTTGCAGATAGGCCGCCATTTCCTCGGTGAAGGCACCGTAATTGACGAGATCGTCGATCCCGAGCTTGTCCTTCTTGAACTTACGAATGGAGACGAGCGAGCCGTCCACCGCGATCGGCGGCACCATCGCGTTGAAACGCGAGCCGTCAGCGAGACGAGCGTCGACGTAAGGGTTGGATTCATCGACGCGACGACCCACGGCCGACACGATCTTGTCGATGATCCGCAGCAGGTGGCGTTCATCCTTGAAGGTGATGTCGCTCAGTTCGAGCTTGCCATCGCGTTCGATGAAGATCTGCTGCGGGCCGTTGACCAGAATATCGTTGACGGTCTCGTCCTTGAGCAGCGGCTCGAGCGGGCCGAGACCCATGACCTCGTCGTAAAGCTCCTGCTGCAGCGCCTGACGGTCCTGCGCGTTCAGCGCGACCGATAGCTCGGTCATCGCCTCGGCGGTGATGTCGGCGATCTCTGCGCGCAGTTCGCGTTCGGAGGCGTGCTCGAGCGCGGCGAGGTTCAGGTTCTCCAGCAGGCGCTTGTGCAGCTCCACCTTGAGTTCCTGAAGGCGCTGCTTGCGCTTCTTTTCCTTGTCGACGGCCACTGGATCGGCAGCGACCTTCGCGGGGCCCATCTTGCGATGGACCACCTGCGTCTTCGGCGCAGCGTCGATCGGCGGCGGCTTGGCGGCACCGGGCGCGGGCGGCGGGGGGGCGGCCTTGCCGTTGGTGGGCTTTGCCCCGTCTTTCTTGTAGCGCGAAAACATCTGGACGTGTCCTTTCGGGTCAGGCGGCCGCTTCGACGGCTTCGTTCAGCTCTACCAGCGAGCCGGCGAGCTTCTGGAATTCCTTGCGCAGCGGCACTTTCGGCGCCGAGAGCGCCAGCGGGAGCCCATGGTCGTTGGCCTGCGTGATCTGCTTGCCGCCATCGCTCATCAGCAGTTCGAGCGAGATATCGAGGCTCTCGGCCAGTCGCTTCACGCGGGCCTTGCCGTTCAGATCGGTGAATTTCGGCGCGCGGTTGAGCACGTAGCGCAGCTTCTCGGTCGGCAGCCCTTCGGATTTCAGTGCGCGCTGCATCCGCAGCACGTTCTGGGCCGAGCGCATGTCCAGCTCGATCAGCGCGAAGTAGAGATGCGCCTTGTTCAGCACCGTCTCGGTCCAGCTGACCACGGTCGAGGGCATGTCGATCACGACGAAATCGTAATGCGCGCGCGCCATGTCGATCAGGCGCTCCAGATCCTCGCCGCTCAGCAGATCGAGCGGCAGCATGTCGGTCGGCGCGGTCAGCACATCGAGCTTGTCATTGAAGCTGAGCATCGCCTGCCGGAAGGTTTCCTTATCCATATGCTCGGTATCGGCGAGCATCTCGTAGATCACCTCGCGACGCGGCAGGTCGAGATAGGTCGCCGCAGCGCCGAATTGCAGGTCGAGATCGAGCAGGCAGACCTTCGGCGAGGTCGACGGCGCTTTCTTCTTCTTCTTTTTGCCGTCGTGGATCGTCGCCATTTCCCAGGCGAGGTTCATCGCGAAGGTGCTCGCGCCGACACCGCCGGACAGGCCGTGGACCGGAAGAACGACACCATCATGGTTGCCGGTCGCCGCAAAGGTCGGGGCGTGCATGGGGGTCGACATCTCGGGTGGAGGCGCGGCTTGGCCCAGACGCTCGATCGCGTCATGGAGCGCACCTTCGGGAAGCGGGTAGGGGACGAAATCATCGGCCCCGAGGCGCAGCAGCTGATGCAGCGCGATCGGGCTGACCTCGTCGGCGATCAGGATGACGCGAATATTACGGTCCTTGGCCTCGGTGATGATGCCGGAGATCTTGGTCAGCTCATCCTCGTCTTCGCCATCCACGGCGATCGCGATGAACTCGAGCTGTTCCGCATCGGGTTGGCTCAGGAAGATCGCCGCTTCGTCAAAGGTAAGGTCGCCCCAGCTTTCACCAAGCTCGGTCTCCATATCCTCGATCAACAGGTCGAAATTCGACACATCGCGTGACACGGTGCACGCCTGAATCGGGGCCGGCTCCGAAGTCATGATAGCTGCTGCAGTCATTGCCTCTGTCCTCTTTTTCGTGACCCGCGGCGGGGTTCGGTTAACTCTGTTGCTACGCCGCAGACCGGACGCGACTCGCTGGACGCGCCTATTCCGTCGAGGATCAATCTCGTTTCCAATCTGGGCGACATTGGGGCCAGACTGTTTCAATTGTGGGATAAAGAGAGACGATAAAGAAAAACGGCGGGCTTTGTTGAAAGCGCCCGCCGTTCGGTACTGTGTCGTCTCGCCGCAGCGAGACAAATAGGTGAATCCAGAGCCTTAGTTGCCTTCGCCCCCGGCGCTCGCCGAGGCGATGTAGTCGCGATAGATCACCGCCGCATACTTGCCGTCGAGCAACATCGGTTTGCCCTTGGTCACGAAACCCGAGACCTCGGTGACGGTGCGGCGATTCTGTTCGTTCGGGGCCTGCGTGTAGACCAGCGGATGCGTTTCGCCGTAGGACACGAGCGCCTCGAGCCGAGACCGCGAGATGCCCTGCGAGACGAGGAAATTCACCACGGCCCGCGCGCGCCGCAGCCCCAGAGCCTTGTTGTAAGCGTTGGAGCCGACGAGGTCGGTGTGTCCGTAGACGCGGAAGCGCACTTCCGGGTTCTGCCGGATCCAGTTCGCCTGCATCAGCAGCGCATTGCGCGCCTGCGCATCGAGCACCGAAGAGTTGAAGGCGAAGTGCACCGTGTTGGGCACGTCAGCGGCGAATTTGCGCGTCATGTTGATGACGTAGCTTTGGCTGCCGCTCATCATCGCCTGATTCTGCGCGATGGCCGAGCCGAAGCCCAGCGACCCTTCCGTGGTCGAGCCGACCTCCGAGTTGAAGGTCTTGGTGCCTTCCGAACAGCCAGCCAGTACGGCCACGGCACCGACGGTGATCGCGAGAGTGCGTAGTTTCATGTTTCCAGCCATCTCGCTCACTCCATCACATAGCCATAGGAGCCGGAGAAGTCCTGCTTGGCGACTTCTGCAGCAGGGCCTTTTTGCGGCGCTTTGCCGCCCGAGGTTCTGCCGTTGAGGAACAGCTCGGACTCGGTTGGCGGCTTCAGGCGATCCGTCGGCAGCGCCAGCGTGTCACCCTTGACGGGCGAGACAAGATGCGGCGTCACGATGATCACCAGTTCGGATTGCTTGCGTTCGAATTCGGTCGAGCGGAACAGCGCGCCGAGCACCGGAACATCGCCGAGCCACGGGATCTGGCCCACGGAATCGTTGAAGTCGTCCTGAAGGAGGCCCGCGATCGCGAAGCTTTCGCCGTCGCGCATCTCGACCGTGGTCGAGGTCGAGCGTTTCTTGAAGGCGCTGACGTTGAACGTACCGCTCGTATAGCCGTTCGCCGTGTCGATCGAGGAGACCGAGGCGGCGATTTCGAGGTTGATCACGTCACCGTCCACCACACGCGGCGTGAAGGACATCTCGACGCCGAAGGGTTTGTACTGGATCGAGACATCGCCGTTGTTGAGCACCGGGATCGGATATTCGCCACCGGCGAGGAAGTCTGCGGACTGGCCGGAAAGCGCCGTCAGGTTCGGTTCCGCGAGGGTGCGCACCACGCCTTTGTTTTCCAGCGCTTGGATGAGAACGCCCAGCTGGAACGTGCCGCGGCCGATGCCAATGCCGATCCCGTTGTCGTAGGTCTGCGCGGGTGCGGTTGCGGTGGTGGTCCTCGTGCCGCCGAAGCCCGCACCCGCGCCCAAGGTTCCGTTCGGCCCAACGCTTGCATTGATCGAGGAGCTGAGGCTTTTGGCAACCGAGCGCTGCATCTCTGCGAAGCGCACTTTCAGCATGACCTGCTGCGTACCGCCGACCATCATCAGGTTCGACACCCGGTCCGGCGCGTAGCGATTGGCCAGCTCAAGCGCGCGGCTGAGTTTCTGCGCCGAGGAGACCGTGCCCGAAAGGACGATCCCGTCATTCGCAGTGCGCACCTGGATGTTCTCGCCGGGCAGGATCTGTTTGAGGCGTTCCTTGAACTCCGCGAGGTCCGGGGTCACCTGAACGTCGACATTCGAAACCAGCTTGCCATCGGCACCAAGGATCGTCAGCGTCGTCCGGCCCGGCACCTTGCCCAGCACGTAGATCGAGCGATCCGAAAGGGTCTGGATGTCCGCGATGCCGGGATTGGCGATCGAGAGTTCCGAAAACGGCGTGTCACTTTCCACGACCACCGCGCGGTTCAACGGAACCGTCAGCGGAGCTTGAGTTGCCCCGGACAGAATCCGCAACGTGTCTGCTTGCGCCGGGCTCATTACCGCGACGCTCAGCGCCATGCCGCATAGGCAGGCCTGCATTAAGGTTTTCAATTTCATCTGTGACCCTGCCTCTCCGATCACGCCACTCGCAAATCTTTTGTCTGCTTAGGGACTGTTTTGGTCCGTTATTGCAAAGGAGAATGCGCCAAGACCCGTTTTTTTGCAAGAATCAATGGATTGAGCGCCGTTCTTGATGTGGATAAACGGTCACATGTGAAAGCGGGGCCCCGTAGGACCCCGCACAAATGACTGATATTTGTCATTTATTTAGTTGGTGCAGGGGATCGGCGTCTCGATGACTTCCGTGCCCTTGCGGGTCTTGATCGTGCAGACCTGCGCTTTTTCTACCTTCTTGGCCTCTTGCTTCTGGATACCAAGCAGCTCGTCACGGTTGATTTCGATCTGGCCAAGCTGTGCGCTGTTGTCGAGGCCGACGAGCGAGAGGGTCAGGCGCCCGGTGTTCTGAGCGAGTGTCAGGGCCGCGACCTGCTCGGGGCTGACTTCGGCGGTGACCGAGCGGGCGATTTGGGTGGCTTTCGTGCGGTCAGGATCGGTGCTCTGATCGATCGCGATCAGTTTAAGGTTGCGGTCGATCAGCTTGGTCACCGGTTCATTGCCGATCTGACCGGACCAATAGACATCGACCAGATCGCCCGGGCGCAGAAAGCCCGAGACAGCCGAGGTCGAGGACACCTGGATCGTAAAGGCGCGGCGTCCGTCAGGAAGGCTCGCCATGATACCGGCATTCTGACCGGGTTGCGTCACGCGCGAGGCCAGGAGCACTTCGCCGGGTGTCAGTGCGCGCATCGAAGCCCGTTCGCGGGTGTCACCTTCGAAGAACGCGGCACGTGCTGCTTCCGGCGTGCCTTCCTTTGCCGCGATGACGGTGAAGGCATTTTGCGGGACCGCATTGGCCTGCATCTTGATCACGGCCAGATCCTTCGGTCCGAATTGCTCGCCGTATCTCAGCGGCTTGCGGACCACGACTACATCGGCAAGTTTCGGCGCGTCTTTTTGAAGCGCGGCCAGCTGATCGCGTTCGGCTTGAAACTGTGCAATTTGCCCCCGCGCCATCATGACTGCCACTCCCGCGAGGCCGACGCCTGCGACAAGGAAGAGAACAAAGATCAGTCGCATTGGTTCATCCTTCTGTTTTCTGAACGGCGACAATACCGCGACGAGAGTCGTTTAATTGCAGAGAAAAATGGCGAAACGTTGTCGTATGAACGGTCTCGGCGTGGAATTAGCCGGTCTAGCCGTCGCTGAGTTCTTCAACCGCGAAGGCCGGGACGACCTCTTGCTCGTCGATGAATTTCGAGATTTTGCCGGATGCGCCGGCGGTCTCCTGCCAAATCAATGCAGTCGCCATGAAGCCCAGGGCAACGAGAGACGATGTCAGCACGACCCAGTCGATCGTGACCGCGCCGTCTTCGTCGCGCAGCATGGGCTTTAATTTCCAAAACCGGTTGCTCATGTAATCCCCTCTCTGCGTGCTAAGAGCGTTGCGTTCAAATGGGTACCCAAACGTCATGTCCGAATTGCGGCGGCCGGAGGGATTTTTCACGAACGCGTCAGCAACGCACCCGCGCGCCCCCGAAGCATTGGGCTCTTTCGAAATGCAACGGGCCGCTCGAAGGCGGCCCGTAACGTCAATCTCAAGTCTGGCGATTAGCCGCCGGTCGAGTCGGTCGTGGTGGTGGTCGGCAGGAAGCCATCCGCCATGCCGCTGGACACTTCGCTACCGTCGAACGACTGGGTGACTTCCGCGCCGTCGAGGTACTCAGCAATCTTGCCCGACAGACCAGCGGTCTGGGTGCGGACCAGGGCCAGTGCAGCAGCGCCGAGGCCGACGACAGCAGCGGTCAGCACAACCCAGTCAACGGTCACAGCGCCGTCTTCTTCGTCGTGGAACTTCTTGATTTTGAAAAACTTCATCATGGTGTCTCTCCTAAGGTTTGTCTCTGCCCCGCGGTCTCGGCTGGCGTCCGTGCCGGTTTCCGTCTCGCGGTATGGGGACATATGGCCCCCGGAACGTGGCGCGATTTGGGCGCATCGCAGGCGATTTCGCGAAAATGAAAATCCTGCCTGACGAAGGCGCTAAGTCATTGTTAATTAAAGAAACAAAAAACTGACTTTTTGTGAGATTTGCATTTTGCGTCCGAGTTTCGGCCGCCAAACCACGATTCGTCGGCCTGAAAAGGGCGGATTTTCTGGAATTTTTCCGGGTTTTCGGGGATAGTCGGGCCAAAGCGGCCCTCGAGAGCCGCGCGAGGCAGTGAGCAGGTGGCGCAGATGCGCAAGGTTTTCGCAGGGATTCTCTGCAGTGCGATGGTGGCCGTGGTCGCGCCCGTGGGGGCCGAGCCTGCAGCCCCCGTCTTCAAGAGCGTGAAGCCCAAGACGGTCAAGCCGCCTGCGCCCGGCACCAAACGCTTCATCACGATTCAGATCGATCCCGAGGAACAGAAACGCCAGCTTGCTGCGATGGCGAAGCAGCCTTGGGAGCCGGAAACAGCCCCTGCCAAAGAGGACGGCGCGACGGGCGATGCACCGGCCTCTACGCCCACGCCGCGCGCGCCTGCGCATTACGCGTGGTATTGGAACAAGGTCTCGCCGCGCCTTGGAGAGCGGGCGGGTCGGTTCGATCAGGCAATCTCCGCGCTGTCGCAAGGGCCGAAGGGCACACGGGTGCGCGAGCCGCGGCTCAACGATCTCGCGAAGATCGCGCGCGCCCATGGCACCGATATTCTGCGCTCCACCATCGGGACCGAGGTCTCGCCCGCGCTGGTGCTGGCGATGATCTCGGTGGAGTCGGGCGGGCGCTTCGACGCGCAAAGCCATGCGGGGGCCGTAGGGCTGATGCAGCTGATCCCGGCCACGGCCGAGCGGTTCGACGTCGCAGACAGCAAGGACCCCGCGCAGAACATCGCGGGCGGGGTGAGCTATCTCGACTGGCTGATGAAGGAATTCGACCGCGATCCGCTGATGGTCATCGCCGCCTATAACGCAGGCGAGAACGCGGTGAAGAAGAATGACGGTGTGCCGCCCTATGCGGAGACGCGTGACTACGTGCCGAAGGTGTTGGCGGCGTGGAACGTGGCGCGGGGGCTCTGTGCGACGCGTCCGCAGCTGGTGAGCGACGGCTGCGTCTTCCAGGTCACCCAAATGGCAAAGAGCGGCCCCTGAGGGCCGCTCTTCCTGTCTCTAGCCTATGGAAGGCGATCAGTTGACGATCGTCGCCTCGGTCGCTTCGCGGATCTCGTCTTCGGTGACGCCCTCGGCGCATTCGACGATCTTCAGCCCGCCCTCGACCACATCGAGCACACCGAGATTGGTGATGATGCGGTTGACGACGCCGGTGCCGGTCAGCGGCAGGGTGCATTCCTTAAGCAGCTTGCTGTCGCCATGCTTGTTGGTGTGGTCCATCACGACGATGACGCGCTTCACGCCCGCCACGAGGTCCATCGCGCCGCCCATGCCCTTCACCAGCTTGCCGGGGATCATCCAGTTCGCCAGATCGCCATTCTCGGCGACTTCCATGGCGCCGAGGATCGCCATCGCGATCTTGCCGCCGCGGATCATGCCGAAGCTCATCGAGCTGTCGAAATAGACCGTGTTGGGCAGTTCGGTGATCGTCTGCTTGCCGGCATTGATCAGGTCGGGATCCTCTTCGCCCTCATAGGGGAAGGGGCCCATGCCGAGCATGCCGTTCTCCGATTGCAGCGTGACATGCACGCCCTCGGGAATGAAGTTCGGGACCAGCGTCGGGATGCCGATGCCGAGGTTCACATAGGTGCCGTCTTCAAGCTCCTGCGCCGCGCGGGCGGCCATCTGATTTCTATCCCATGCCATGGGTCAGGCCTCCTTCTTTTCGCGGGTGGTGACTTTCTCGATGCGCTTCTCGTGCTCGCCTTGGATCAGGCGGTGCACGTAGATGCCGGGCAGGTGGATGCAGTCGGGGTCGAGCGAGCCCACGGGCACGATCTCCTCGACTTCCATCACGCAGACCTTGCCGCACATCGCCGCCGGCGGATTGAAGTTACGCGCCGTCTTGCGGAAGATCGCATTGCCGGTCTCGTCGGCTTTCCACGCCTTCACGATGGAGACGTCGGCGAAGATGCCCTCTTCGAGGATGTAGTGCTCGCCGTTGAACACCTTCACCTCTTTACCCTCGGCGATCTGCGTGCCGTAGCCGGTCTTGGTGTAGAAGCCGGGGATGCCGTGGCCGGCGGCGCGCATGCGCTCTGCCAGCGTGCCCTGCGGGTTGAATTCCAGCTCGAGCTCGCCGCTCAGATACTGGCGCATGAATTCCGCGTTCTCGCCCACGTAGGACGACATCATCTTCTTGATCTGCTTGGTATCGAGCAGCTTGCCGAGGCCAAACCCGTCCACGCCGCAGTTGTTCGACGCGACCGTGATGTCCTTGACCTTGCTCTCGACCAGCGCGTCGATCAGCATTTCGGGGATGCCGCAAAGCCCGAAGCCCCCGGCCGCGATCAGCATTCCGTCGAAAAGAAGCCCGTCGAGGGCCTCTTCCGCGGAACCGTAAATCTTGTTCATGGATATCCTCCGCTCATGTGCGCGTGAAGATGACGCCGGGGCGGGGGGGAGTCAATTGCTGCGATGCGGCGAAGGCGGGTGCCAGGATCAACTTCACGCGTAAATAGACCGGGGGAGGGGACTCTGCCCCCGTCGCCGTAGGGCGACAAGGCTCAAGAGAGAGGGGGCTCTGCCCCCGCTCGCGATGCGAGCTCCCCCGGGATATTTTTACCAAGAGGAAGGGGCGCGCGAGCGCCTCACTCCTCGTCAGTCTTCTTGGTCGCCGTCTTTTTCGCCGCGGGTTTCTTCGTGGCGGTCTTCTTGGCGGCCGGTTTCTTTGCAGCGGGCTTTTTCGCGGCGGTTTTCTTCGGCGCGGCTTTCTTCTTCGTGCCGCCCTTCTTGGCCGCTTTCGCCTCAATTAGGGGCAGCGCCTCTTCGAGCGTGACGGATTCCGGTTCCAGCTCTTTCGGCAGGGTCGCGTTGATCTTGCCCCATTTGACGTAAGGCCCGTAGCGCCCCGGCATGACCGCGATCGGGCCGCCCTCGGGGTGTTCGCCCAGCTCCTTGAGCGGCTTCGCAGCCGCGCCGCGCCCGCCTTTGGCAGCCTTCTGGGCGATCACTTCCACGGCGCGGTTCATGCCGATGGTGAAGACTTCGTCGACCTCGGGCAGGTTCGCGTAGATCCGGCCCTTCTTGACGTAGGGCCCGTAGCGCCCGATCCCGGCTTCGACCAGCTCGCCATCTTCCGGGTGCGGGCCGATCTCGCGCGGCAGGCTCAAGAGCAGCAGCGCTTTCTCGAGGTCGATCTCTTCGGGCTTCCAGCCCTTGGGCAGCGAAGCACGCGGCGGTTTGGGCACATCCTCGGTCGGCTCGCCCTTCTGGACGTAAGGGCCGAAGCGACCGACACGCAGCGTGATCGCCTGATCTTCGTCATAGCCCAGCACCTTGCCGTCGAGCGCCTGCACCTCGTCATCGCCATCGGGCGCCGACAGAGGCCGGGTGAAGCGGCATTCGGGGTAGTTACCGCAGCCGATGAAGGCCCCGCCGGAGCGCGCGGTCTTCAGGTGCAGCTTGCCACTGCCGCAAAGCGGGCAGATGCGCGGGTCGGACCCGTCGGGGCGCGGCGGATAGAGATGGGGGCTGAGAACCTCGTCGATCTTGTCGAGCACTTCCGAGATACGCAGCTCCGACGTCTCTTCCAGAGCCGCCGAGAAATCGCGCCAGAACCGCTTGAGCACTTCCTTATAGTCGCGATCGCCGGCCGAGATATCGTCGAGCTGGTCTTCCAGATCGGCGGTGAAATCGTATTCGACGTAGCGCTTGAAGTAATTCGACAGGAAGGCCGTCACCAGCCGCCCGGTATCCTCGGGCATAAGGCGGTTCTTGTCCTTGCGCACATAGCCGCGGTCCTGAATCGTCGTGACGATCGAGGCATAGGTGGAGGGGCGCCCGATGCCGAGCTCTTCCATCCGTTTGACCAGCGTCGCCTCGGTGTAGCGCGGCGGCGGTTGGGTGAAGTGCTGCTCGGGCGTGATGTCGCCCTTCTTCGCCTCTTCGCCCTCGTGAATCTGCGGCAGGCGGTTGCTGTCCTCGCCCTCGTCATCGTCGCGGCCTTGGTCGTAGACTTTCAGGAAGCCGTCGAACACGACGACGGAGCCGGTCGCGCGCAGTTCGACCTGCTCATCGCCGGAGCCGACGAGAACGGTCGTGCGCTCGAACCGGGCCGCTTCCATCTGGCTCGCGATCGTGCGCTTCCATATCAGGTCATACAATTTCCACTGATCGTCGGAGAGCTTCAGCTTGTCGGGCGATTTCGACATATCCGTCGGGCGGATACATTCGTGCGCTTCCTGCGCGTTCTTCGCCTTGTTCTTGTACATCCGCGGGGACTTCGGAACGTAGCTGTCGCCGAACTTGTCCTTGATCGCATCGCGGGCCTGCATCACGGCCTCGGGGGCCATGTCGATGCCGTCGGTCCGCATATAGGTGATGTGACCGGCCTCATAGAGACGCTGCGCCGCCGACATCGTGGCCCGCGCCCCAAAGCCGAACTTGCGGCTGGCTTCCTGCTGGAGCGTCGAGGTCATGAAGGGCGGGTAGGGGTTGCGGTTGGCGGGTTTCGCCTCGACCGAGGTCACGGTGAGATCGCGCGACGTGATCGCCTGCACTGCCATCTCGGCCGCGGTCTCGTTCTCGAGGTCGTATTTCTCGAGCTTCTTGCCGCCCAGAACCGACAGGCGCGCCTCGTATTCCTGACCGCGCGGCGTCGTCAGGATCACCTTGACCGTCCAGTATTCGCGCGGCTTGAAGGCTTCGATCTCCATCTCGCGCTCGACGATGAGACGCAGGCAGACGGACTGCACGCGGCCCGCCGATTTCGCGCCGGGCAGCTTGCGCCACAGGACCGGCGAGAGGTTGAAGCCCACGAGGTAGTCGAGCGCGCGGCGGGCCAGATAGGCCTCGACCAGCGGGGCATCGACATCGCGCGGATGCTTCATCGCCTCGAGGATTGCGGTCTTGGTGATCGCGTTGAAGGTGACGCGGGAAACGTTCTTGCCCTTGAGCTTCTTCTCCAGCGCTTCCTGCAGGTGCCACGAGATCGCTTCGCCTTCGCGATCGGGGTCAGTTGCGAGGATCAGCGTGTCGTCATCTTTCAGCGCGTCGGTGATCGCCTTGATGTGCTTCTTCGAGTCGCTCGCGACTTCCCATTTCATCTCGAAATCGTGCTCGGGATCGACCGAGCCATCCTTCGGAGGCAGGTCACGGACGTGGCCGAAGGAGGCGAGCACGGTGTAGTCAGACCCTAGATATTTGTTGATCGTCTTGGCCTTGGCAGGGGATTCGACGACAACAACAGCCATAAGGTCCTCACTATTCAGTGCAAAAAGGGTCTGGGCGCGGAACATGTGGGCGTTTGGGGCGAATTGTCAATGCGTCCTGACCCTGAGGTAATCCCTTCCCCCTTAGAGCGGACGGCTGATCAGACCGCCGCGATGCCGCTCTATCCGGCCCTCGATTTCGAGCGCGGTGAGGGCCTGCGAGAAGGCCGCCGCGGGCACGTCGAGATCGCGGATCACCTGATCCTCGGCGGTGGGGGAGGGGCCGAGACGTTCGAGGATCTTCGCGCCGAGATCGCCGCTTTTCACGCCGCGCAGCGTTGGCGGAGGGGGCGGCGCAGGGTGCGGTTCGGGTGGGGCTGCGCGGGCGTTCAGCGCGGCCAGCACATCCTCGGAGCCGCGCACCAAGGTCGCCCCGTCGCGGATCAGCGCATTGCAGCCGCCCGCGCGCCCGTCCATCGGATGGCCCGGCACGGCCATGACCTCGCGCCCCTGATCGAGCGCGTCGCGTGCGGTGATCAGGCTGCCCGATTTCAGCGCCGCCTCGACCACGACGACGCCCGCGCTCAGCCCCGAGATGATCCGGTTGCGCGCAGGGAAGTGGCGCGCCTGCGGCTGGGTGCCGGGCGGAGCTTCGGTCAGCCGCAGTCCGGTCTCAGCCATTTGTTGGGCGAGCGCCATGTTCTCCTGCGGATAGATCACATCGATGCCGCCCGCCTGCACCGCGATTGTCCCCGTGGGCAGGGCGGCCTCATGGGCGGCGGCGTCGATCCCGCGCGCCAGTCCGGAGACCACGCAGATGCCCGCCTCTCCGAGACCTTCGCTCAACCGCTTCGCCATGCGCAGCCCCAGCGAAGAGGCATTGCGCGCGCCGACCAGTGCGATCATCGGGCGGGTGAGCAACTCCTGCTGGCCAAGCGCCCAGAGCACGGGGGGCGCGTCGTCGATCTCGGCGAGCGCTGCGGGATATCCCGGCCCGCCATGGATCAGCAGTTGCGCGCCCGCCGCCTTGCCCGCCTTGATCTCGGCACGGGCCTGTTTCTCGGGGCAGGGGGTGTAATCGGCGACGCCCGCCGCGCGGGCCACTTCGGGCAGAGCCGCGAGCGCTGCCGCAGCAGAACCATGTTCGCCGATCAATCTGTGGAAGGTTGTAGGCCCGACACGTCGGGAACGAATGAGGCGAAGAACCGGCAGTTCATCTTCTTCCGTGGTGGGTGGGGTGAAGGGGGTGGGGTAAGAAAACAAATCTGTTTCCATCCGGCCCTCCGCCTCAATCGCCCACCCTTTCTGCCGCGTTAGTCTTAATAACTCGTTACCAAAACCCGTGTCGTAACGCGTTTGGGATAAATTTTTCACGTTTTGGTTGCAGATTTTCGACGCTACCGATTTGCAGCATTGGGAAGCCGGGTCGGTCTTCCCGGCCCGTCTGCCCTGCGCCTGCTACGATTCCCTTTATGCGGCTTATGCAGCAGAGCCGCCCACGGTCAGGCCGCCGATCATCAGGGTCGGCTGGCCGACACCCACCGGCACCCATTGGCCCGCCTTGCCGCAATTGCCGATGCCGGGATCAAGCGCGAGGTCGTTGCCGATGGCGCGGATATGTTGCATCGCGGTCGGCCCGTCGCCGATCAGGGTCGCCCCGCGCACCGGCGCGCCGACGACACCGTTCTTCACGCGGTAAGCTTCGGTGCAGTTGAAGACGAATTTGCCGTTGGTGATGTCGACCTGACCGCCGCCGAAGCCGACCGCATAGATGCCGTCCTTCAAATCGGCGAGGATCTCGCCCGGATCGGCATCGCCGCCCAGCATGTAGGTGTTGGTCATCCGCGGCATCGGGGCATGGGCGAAACTCTCGCGCCGCCCGTTGCCGGTGGCCTCCACGCCCATCAGGCGGGCGTTCTGGCGGTCCTGCATGTAGCCCACCAGCACGCCATCCTCGATAAGCACGTTCTTGCCCGAGGGCGTGCCCTCGTCGTCGATCGTGATCGAACCGCGCCGGTCGGGGATCGTGCCGTCATCGAGCACGGTGACGCCTTTCGCCGCCACCTGCTGACCCATCAGCCCGGCGAAGGCCGAAGATTTCTTGCGGTTGAAATCGCCTTCCAGCCCGTGCCCGACCGCTTCGTGCAGCAGCACGCCCGGCCAGCCCGGGCCAAGCACCACATCCATCACGCCCGCAGGCGCGGGCTCGGCGCGCAGGTTCACCAGCGCGATGCGCAGCGCCTCGCGCGCGACCGGCTGCCAATGCGCGGGCTCGATCAGGCCCGACAGGCCGAACCGCCCGCCGCCGCCATGTCCGCCGGACTCGCGCCGTCCGTTCTCTTCCACGATGACCGAGATGTTGATCCGCGCCATCGGGCGGATATCCGAGACCAGCCCACCCTCGGGGCGCAGGATGAACACTTCCTGCAGGCTTGCCGCCATCGAGGCCGAGACCTGCACCACGCGCGGGTCGAGGTCGCGGGCGAACGCGTCGATCTCGCGCAGGATGTCGATCTTCGCGGCGAAGGGCGTGTCCGAGACCGGATCGGCATCACTATAAAGATGCAGGTTCGTGCCTTTGGGCGGGGGCGCCATCGTGCCGCCGCCATCGCCCACGGCCAGCCGCGCCGTCTCTGTCGCCCGCTTCAGCGCGGCTTCGGAAATCTCGGTCGAATGGGCATAGCCCGCCACATCGCCCTTCACTGCGCGCAGGCCGAATCCTTCGGAGGCATCGTAAGAGGCGGTCTTGACGCGCCCGTCATCGAAGACCAGCGCCTCGGACCGGCGCTGTTCGAGAAACAGCTCGCCATCCTCAGCCCCTGCGGTCGCTTCACGCAGCAGATGCAGCGCGCGATCCTGGTCGAGCTTGTCCTCGAAAGGGGCGAAACGGTCGGGCTTGGTCATCTGGACTCCTGCTAAGGCGATCAATTTTGACAAAATGTCGCAGCTTTTGCTTGCGCCACCCTCCCAATATGATTTTAAAGTGAGAACACGCAACGGTGAACGGTTTGGGAGATCCGAACGCCGTCGGGCGGCAGGGAGAAACGCCGCCAAAAGGGAGACATGGGACTTATGCGCTTTGCAAGCAAGGGCCGCGGCATCGCGGCCGCTGTCACGTCGGCTGTTATGTTGACGCTCGTCGCCGGGCAGGCCTCGGCTCAGGACATGATCAAGGGGCTGCCGGTGATCGGTAAGCCGCATCTGGGCGGCACGGGGTTCCAGCCCGCGTCCTCGAACCTCGCGGAAGATCAGCAATGGCTCGACCATATGCTGCTGGTGATCATCGCCGCGATCTGCGTTTTCGTGTTCGCGCTGATCATCTACGCGATCCTGCGCTTCAACAGCCGCGCCAATCCGACGCCGCGCAGCTTCACCCATAACACGCCGCTCGAGATCACCTGGACCTTCGTGCCGATCGTGATTCTCGTGGCGATCGGGGCGTTTTCGCTGCCCGCGCTGTGGAATCAGCAGGAAATCCCGGAAGGCGACATCACCGTGAAGGTGACCGGCTACCAGTGGTACTGGGGCTACGAATACCCCGATGAGGGCGTGGCGTTCGATTCGCTGATGCTCGCGAAGGACGAACTCGCAGATCATGGCTATGCGCCCGACGAATATCTGCTGGCAGCTGACAACGCGATGGTGGTGCCCGCGGGCAAGACGATCGTCGTGCAAGTCACTGGCGCGGACGTGATTCACAGCTGGACCGTGCCGGCCTTCGCCGTGAAGCAGGACGCCGTGCCGGGCCGGATCGCGCAATTGTGGTTTAAGGCCGATCAAGAAGGTGTGTATTTCGGCCAGTGTTCGGAGCTTTGCGGCACCAATCACGCTTACATGCCCATCGTGGTCAAAGTTGTCTCACCGGAAGTTTACGCTAACTGGCTTGAGCGTGCGAAGAATGACTTCGCCTCGGTCGAGACGGATGGCGCGGTTCGGGTCGCACAGAACTGAATTCATTGTGCGATAACACCCGAGGGACGCTTTCATGAGTGACATCAGCTATATCCGCCAACAGGACAACGAGGCGCGGTTCGGCGACTACATCGCGCTTCTGAAGCCGCGCGTGATGTCGCTGGTGGTCTTCACCGCCTTCGTCGGCCTCGTGGTTGCGCCGAATCCGGTGCATCCCTTCGTTGGCTTCGTCGCGATCCTGTTCATCGCGCTGGGCGGCGGTGCCTCGGGCGCGCTGAACATGTGGTATGACGCGGATATCGACCGCATCATGCGCCGCACCCGGAACCGTCCGATCCCGGCGGGCCGCATCTCGGAGCGCGAGGCGCTGGGCTTCGGCCTCGCGCTGTCGGGTATCTCCTGCGTGATGCTGGCGCTGGCCACGAATATCTTCTCGGGCCTGTTCCTCGCCTTCACCATCTTCTTCTACGTCGTCGTCTACACGATGTGGCTCAAGCGGGCGACGCCGCAGAACATCGTGATCGGCGGCGCGGCGGGCGCCTTCCCTCCGATGATCGGCTGGGCCGTGTCGACGGGTGGCATCTCGATCGAATCCGTGGCGATGTTCCTTCTCGTCTTCCTCTGGACGCCGCCGCATTTCTGGTCGCTCGCGCTGTTCATGAAGGCCGATTACGACGAGGCGAAAGTGCCGATGCTGACCTCGACCCATGGTCGTCTGGTCACGCGCAAGAACATCCTGTTCTACGCTTTCATCCTCGCTCCCATCGCGGTCGGCACGGGTTTCACCTCGATCGGTGGCCCGGTCTATTTCGCGACGGCGCTGATCATGAATGCGCTGTTCATCAAGGGCGCGATCGACATCCACGCCCGCACCGAAGCGCAGGCGGAGGCCGACAAATACGCGGTCGAGAAGCGCTTCTTCTATTTCTCGCTCATCTACCTCTTCGCGCATTTCGCAGCTTTGCTGGCCGAAGCGGGGCTGAGCTATATCGGTTTGGGAGTCTGGTAAGCGATGGCAATCACCCGGGACAGTGACCTTCATATCCGTCGGTTCTCGCGCAATGCGGGGCTGGGCGCGGTTCTTCTCGGGTTCGTCGCAATCGTCTTCGGCCTGACCGTGGTCAAGGTCGAGAACGGCTCGAAAATGGAAGCCTACGACCACCAGCCGCGCGCCTCCGTGCTGCCGGCGGAAGGGGCCGCGAAATGACCCAACGCCCCGCAGATCGGTCGAACACGCGCGTGCTGCTCTCGCTGCTCGCGGTGATCGTCGTGATGGGGGCAGGGGCTTGGGCTGCGGTGCCGTTCTACAACTGGTTCTGCAAGACGACCGGCTATGGCGGTACGACCAACACCGCCGAGGTGCTGCCCGACAAAGTGCTCGACCGCGAGATCCTCGTGCGTTTCGACGCCAATGTCGCGCGCGGCATGCCGTGGGAGTTCAAGCCGGTCCAGACCGAGATGAAACTGAAGATCGGGCAGAACGGGCTCGCCTTCTACGAGGCCTACAACCCGACCGATCATCCGATCGCGGGCACGGCGAGCTACAATGTCTCGCCCGACGTGGCTGGTTACTATTTCGACAAGATCCAGTGTTTCTGCTTCACCGAACAGGTGCTGCAACCCGGGGAGAGGGTGCAGATGCCGGTGAGCTTCTTCGTCGATCCCGACATCGTCGAGGATGCCGATGCGAAGCGGATTCACGCGATCACGTTGAGCTATACTTTCTATGAAACCGACCTTCCCGAGCCGGAGGAAACTGCCTCGGTCCGTCAAAGGGAGACGGAGACGGTCAACTAGCCATCGGAGGGAGACGCATGGCCCACGCAAAGAACCACGACTACCACATACTACCGCCCTCGATCTGGCCCCTCCTCGGGGCCGTTGGTGGCTTCATCATGCTCTTCGGGGCGGTGCTCTGGATGCAGAGCATTACCCATTACGTCTTCTTCGGCGGCCTGCTCGTGGTGCTCTACACCATGTATGGCTGGTGGTCGGACGTAGTCCACGAGGGCGAAGTGGGCGATCACACCCCGGTGGTGCGCATCGGCCTGCGCTATGGCTTCATCCTGTTCATCATGTCCGAAGTGATGTTCTTCGCGGCTTGGTTCTGGAGCTTCTTCAAGCACGCCATGTATCCGATGGGCCCGATGAGCCCCATCCAGGATGGCGTCTGGCCGCCCGAGGGGATCGTGACCTTCGATCCGTGGCACCTGCCGCTGATCAACACCGTGATCCTGCTCCTGTCGGGCGTGACGCTCACCTGGGCTCACCACGCGCTGGTGCATGAAAACGACCGCAGCCAGGTCAAGCAGGGCCTGATCCTGACGGTGATCCTCGGCGCCTGTTTCACGGTGCTGCAGGCCTACGAGTACAGCCACGCGGCCTTCGGTCTGGCGGGCAATATCTACGGTGCCAACTTCTTCATGGCGACGGGCTTCCACGGGGCGCACGTCATCATCGGGACGATCTTCCTGCTGGTCTGCCTGATCCGCATCGTGAAGGGCCAGATGACCCAGAACGAGCATGTCGGCTTCGAGGCCGCCGCCTGGTACTGGCACTTCGTCGATGTGGTCTGGCTCTTCCTGTTCGCGTCGATCTATATCTGGGGCAGCGCGTAAGCGCCCCCGGCCATCACACGCAAATGCGCAGATCGGCGCGGGGGGCGACCCTCGCGCCGCTTTGTTGGAGGCTTGATGAAACGCTACATCTTTCCGCTGCTGCTGGGCATTGTCGGCTGCACGATCCTGATCTCGCTCGGCATCTGGCAGGTGCAGCGCCTTGGCTGGAAAGAGGCGATGCTGGCCGAGATTTCCGCCAAGATCGAAGGCCAGCCGCAGGCGCTGCCGACCAAGGGCACCGACACCAAGCCGCTGAAATACGAACCCGTCACGGTAAGCGGGAGCACGACGGGGCAGGAGATCCTCGTGCTTTCGGGCCAGAAGGGCGTCGGCGCGGGCTACCGGGTCATCGACGCTTTCGAGACCGATCAGGGCCGCAAGATCCTGCTCGATCGCGGCTTCATCCCCGAGGGTGAAAAGGGCACCGACCGCCCCGCCACGGAGCTTACCGTCACCGGCAACCTCCATTGGCCCGAAGAGGCCGACAGCTATACCCCCGAGCCCGATGCCAAGACCGGCATCTGGTTTGCCCGCGACGTGCCCGCGATGGCTGCAAAGCTCGGCACCGAGCCGATCCTGATCGTCGCCCGCACCGTTCAAGGGGCCGCGCAGGGCATAACGCCGGTCCCCGTCACAATCACCGGCATCCCGAATGACCACCTCGGCTACGCGATCACCTGGTTTTTGCTCGCAATCGTCTGGGCTGGGATGACAATCTTTCTTCTCTGGCGTATCAGGCGGCAACAGGCCTGAGGATTGACGATGCGTTATGTTTCCACTCGGGGCAAAGCCCCGGTTCTGAATTTCGGCGATGCGATGCTGACGGGGCTTGCCCGTGACGGCGGGCTTTACGTGCCCGAGACCGTGCCGCAGTTCTCCGCCGATGAGATCGCCGCGCTCGCAGGGCAGCCCTACGAGGAAGTCGCGTTCCGCGTGATGAAGCCGTTTGTCTCCGAGACCTTCTCGGACGAGGAGCTGCGCGGCGCCATCACCCGTGCCTATTCCGGCTTTGGCCATGTCGCCCGCGCGCCGATGGTGCAGCTGGCGCCGAACCATTTCCTGCTGGAGCTGTTCCACGGCCCCACGCTCGCGTTCAAGGATTTCGCGATGCAGGTGATCGGGCAGCTCTTCCAGATCGAACTGCAAAAGCGCAACCAGAAGATCACCATCGTCGGCGCCACCTCGGGCGATACCGGCTCGGCGGCGATCGAGGCCTTCCGCGGGCTCGACAATGTCGACGTGTTCATCCTCTTCCCGCATGGCCGTGTATCCGAAGTGCAGCGCCGCCAGATGACGACGCCCATCGAGAGCAATGTCCACGCGCTCGCGCTCGATGGTGATTTCGACGATTGCCAGGGCAAGCTGAAGGACATGTTCAACGACTTTGACTTCCGCGATGAGGTCGGTCTGGCGGGCGTGAACTCGATCAACTTCGCCCGCGTGCTGGCCCAGATCGTGTATTTCTTCTCCTCCGCCGTGGCGCTTGGCGCGCCGCATCGCAAGGTCTCCTTCACCGTGCCCACCGGCAATTTCGGCGATATTTTTGCGGGCTTCCTTGCGAAGGAAATGGGCCTGCCGGTCGAGCGTCTGGTGATCGCGACGAACCAGAACGACATCCTGCACCGCTGCCTCGAGAAGGGCGATTACACCAAGCAGGGCGTCACGCCCTCGATCTCACCGTCGATGGATATCGAGGTGAGTTCGAACTTCGAGCGCGCGCTGTTCTGGGCCTATGGCAAGGACGGGGCCGCGATCGAGAAGCTGATGGACGAGCTGAAAACCGAAGGCTCCTTCACCGTCTCCGAAAACGCGATCGGTGCGCTGCGCGACATCTACGACAGCGGTTCGGTTGGCGAGGCGCGCACGATGGAAGAGATCGGCGATACGCTCAAGGAAACCGGCGAACTGCTCTGTCCGCATTCCGCAGTCGGCGTGAACGTCGGCAAAACGGCGGTCGCGCGTGACCCGGCCACGCCGATGATCACGCTCGCCACCGCGCATCCCGCCAAGTTCCCCGATGCTGTGGAAGAGGCGACGGGCATCCGCCCCGACCTGCCGCCGCGCATGGCGGATCTGTTCACCCGCGAGGAGCGCGTGACCCGCGTGCCGAATGACCTTGCAGACCTTGAAGCCCTGATCCGGGAGCGCCGCCGCACATGATCGAAATGACCACCCTGAAGAACGGTCTGCGCATCATCACCGAGTCGATGCCGGGCCTCGCCTCTGCCGCGATCGGCGTCTGGATCACGGCCGGTGGCCGCCACGAGCGCCCCGAACAGAACGGCATCGCGCATTTCCTCGAACATATGGCGTTCAAGGGCACGAAGACGCGCTCGGCGCTGCAGATCGCGGAAGCGATCGAGGACGTGGGCGGCTATATCAACGCCTATACCTCGCGCGAGATGACCGCCTATTACGCCCGCGTGCTTGCCGAGGACGTGCCGCTCGCGCTCGACGTGATTTCGGACATTCTGCTGAACCCGGTCTTCGATCAGCGCGAGATTGAGGTGGAGCGCGGCGTGATCCTGCAAGAGATCGGCCAGTCGCTCGACACGCCCGACGATGTGATCTTCGACTGGCT
Organism: Thioclava sp. PTB-PU3-1; assembly: GCF_055666785.1. Lineage (NCBI taxonomy): Bacteria > Pseudomonadati > Pseudomonadota > Alphaproteobacteria > Rhodobacterales > Paracoccaceae > Thioclava > Thioclava sp. PTB-PU3-1. The sequence goes on from NZ_JBVNVL010000005.1 coordinate 246,608, forward strand.
GCAAGAGGCCGCGTATCCCGATCAGCCGATGGGCCGCACGATCCTCGGCCCGGCGGAGAAGGTCCGCAGCTTCGCGCGTGACGATCTCTCGGCTTTCGTGACCGAACATTACGGCCCCGATCAGATGATCCTCTCGGCGGCGGGTGCGGTCGATCACGCGGAGATCGTGAAACGCGCCGAAGATATCTTCGGCGACCTGCGCCCCGCGCTGAACCCCGCGCCCTATCCGGCGAAATGGATCGGCAACGAGCGGCGCGAGATCAAACAGCTCGAACAGGCGCATTTCGCGCTTGGCATCGAGTCGCCCAGCTATCGCGATGCCGACCTCTACACCGCGCAGGTCTATTCGGTGGCGATGGGCGGGGGCATGTCCTCGCGCTTGTTCCAGAAGATCCGCGAAGAACGCGGGTTGTGCTACACGATCTTCTCGCAGGCAGGCGCCTACGAGGATACCGGTATGTTCACCGTCTATGCGGGCACCTCCGGCGACGAGGTCCGCGGTCTGGCCGAACTGACCATCGACGAGTTGAAACGTGCCGCCGAAGACATGACCGAGGTCGAGATCGCCCGCGCCCGCGCCCAGATCAAGGCGGGGCTTCTGATGGGGCTGGAAAGCGCCTCGGCGCGTGCCGAACGCATGGCGCGCAGCCTCTATATCTGGGGCCGCGTGCCCGGGATAGACGAGGCCTCGGCGCGGATCGACAGCGTCACCCGCGATGCGGTGCGCGATTTCGGCGAACGGCTCGCCATCGGCGGGCGCACGGCCATGGCGCTTTACGGCCCGGTCAAGGATGCGCCCGAGCTCGGGGAGCTGCGCGAAAGGCTCGCCGCCTGATGTTCGCGCGTCGTCGTCAGCTGCGGATCGATACGGATCGAATGATCCTGCGTCCGCCGCAGCATGGGGATTATCGTCCTTGGGCCAGCCTGCGCGAGGACAGCCGCGACTTCCTGACCCCGTGGGAGCCGAGCTGGTCCTCCGATCACCTCAGTCGCAAGGCGTTCTCGAACCGGGTCTATTGGGCGGCGCGCGCGATCGCGAATGGCACCGCCGTTCCCGTCTTCCTGTTCTCGCGCCGCGACGACATTTTTCTGGGGGCGATCACGCTCGACAATATCCGGCGCGGACCGGCGCAGGCGGGCACGCTGGGCTATTGGATCGGCCAACGCCACGCGCGTCATGGCTATATGCGCGAGGCGATCGAGGCCGTGGTTCATTACGCTTTCACGAAGCTCGACCTGAGCCGCATCGAGGCAGCTTGTCTGCCGGAGAACGCGGCCTCGCGCGGGGTGCTGGAGAAGTCCGGTTTCAAATATGAGGGTGTTGCGCAGAGCTACCTGCAGATCAACGGGCGCTGGCGCAATCACGTCCTCTATTCCAACCTGCGCTCGGATCGCCGGGGACGGACGGATGTCCGATAGGAACGGATATGCTGGCGACGGACGTCCGGCCCTTCGCTTGCGCTTCGGGCGTTCGCCGGGGCGTCCTTCCACTGGAAGGCCGCTGATCCCGGCTCACCCCCCAGGATATTTCAGCCAAGCCGAAGGAGGCAGAGATGCGCACCGCTGCTGATGAGAGTTTCGTCGAGACGCTGCGGGACGCGGTGCCGGGCCTGAGTCTCGGGGCGCCGGGTGCGTCCTATCTGGAAGAGCCGCGCGGGCGGTATCACGGTCTGGGCGGCGTTTTGGTGAAGCCGACGTCGACCGAAGAGGTCGCGGGGGTTCTGAAGCACAGCCACGCGGCGGGTGTGGCCGTGCTGCCCTATGGCGGGGGCACCGGTCTGGTCGGCGGCCAGATCACCGAAGATGGCCCCGCGCCGGTGATCCTGAGCCTCGAGAAAATGAATGCCGTCCGTGCGGTCACCGGCCATGTGCTGGAGATCGAGGCTGGCGCGACCTTGCACGAGGCGCAGCAGGCGGCGGAAGGCGCGGAGCGGCTGTTCCCGCTGACCATCGCGAGTCAGGGCTCTGCCCGGATCGGCGGTGTGCTGGCGACCAATGCGGGCGGGGTGAACGTGCTGCGTTATGGCAATGCGCGCGAGCTGTGTCTGGGCGTCGAAGCGGTTCTGGCTGATGGCACGGTGATCTCGGGCCTCAAGCATCTGCGCAAGGACAATACCGGCTACGATCTGAAGGACCTGCTGATCGGCTCCGAAGGCACGCTCGGGATCATCACGGCGGCGACCCTGCGGCTGTTCCCGCGCCCGGCGGCGGTCGGCACGGCGATGATGGTGGTCGAAAGCCCCGCCGCCGCGCTGGAACTGCTGGAACTGGCCGAGGCGCGGATGCCGGGCTGCGTGTCGGCCTTCGAGATGATCTCGGGGCAGGGGCTGCGCTTTCTCGACGAGGTTGGGCCGGAGGTGCATCAGCCTTTTGAGGCGCGCCCCGACTGGTCGGTGCTGATCGAGATCGGTTTGCCCGAAGGGCTGGCGCCGGAGGAGGCGCTGGCAGAGCTGTTCGAGGCGGCCGAGGGGCTGGTCAGCGACGGGGTGATCGCAAGTTCCGAAAGCCAGCGCGCCCAGATGTGGGCCCTGCGCGAGAGCCTGCCGGAAGCGAACAAGCGGATCGGGTCGATTTCGAGCCATGACATCTCGCTGCCGCTGCCGAAACTGGCTGCTTTCATCGAAGAGGCGCGTGGCGCGCTTCTCGACCTCGGCAATATCCGGATCAACTGCTTCGGCCATGTCGGCGACGGCAATCTGCATTTCAACGCGTTCCCCGCCGAGGGGCGCGACCGCAAGGAATACGAGAACCTGCGCCGCGCGATCCCCGAAACGGTCTACGATCTGGTGGACCGTTTCGGCGGCTCGATCTCGGCCGAGCACGGGATCGGGCGGCTGAAAGTGGGTGATCTGGAGCGCTACGGCGATCCCGGCAAGCTGGCCGCGATGCGCGCGATCAAGGCGGCGCTCGACCCGAAAGGCATCCTGAACCCCGGCGCGGTGCTGGCGGAGCGCTGAGGGCCAAGAGAAACGCGCCCCGCCAGGAGAGCAGGCGGAGCGCGGCGTTCTGGTTCACGTGTCATTGCAAGCAGCCGAACCATCAGGCCGGCTCAGGGTAAGTCGATTCGCGTAAGAAAGACGTTAACGCGGTCCCAGCGCGGCGGCCTGCCGGGCAATCCGTGCCACGTCACGGCTGAGGGGGAAATCCTCCTCCATCCGGTCGATAGCGACCCAGCGTGCATCCAGCGCGTCGTCGTCCGCGACCGGCTCTCCGGCCTGCCACTGGCATTCGACCGCGACCAGCACGAAGTGATGCTCCAGCGTGCCCTTTCCATCCTCCGCGAGGACGTCGAGCGCGTTGAAGGCATGGGTGGCCCGCGCCTGCACGCCGGTTTCCTCCAGCAACTCGCGTTCTGCCGCCGCAAGAAGCGTCTCGCCGAACTCGACCTTGCCGCCGGGAAAGCCCCAGAGCCCGGCATCGGGCGGGTTCGCCCGCTGCACCAACAGCGCCTGTCCGTCGCGGATCACGACGGCAAGAATGGCGGGTGTCGGGCGGGGGCTCACGCCCCCTCGAATTCGCACAGAACGCTGACATTCATGCCGCGATCTTCGAGCAGCTTGCGCCCGCCCAGTTCCGGTAGATCGACGATGAAGGACAGGCCCACGATCTCGCCGCCGACGCGCTCGATCAGCTGGATGCCCGCCTGCGCGGTGCCGCCGGTGGCCAGAAGATCGTCGACGACCAGAACCTTCTCGCCGGGCTTGATCGCATCCTCGTGCATCTCCATCACCGCCTCGCCATATTCCAGCTGGTAGGCCTGCGAAATCGTCTGGCCGGGCAGCTTGCCCTTCTTGCGGATCGGCACGAAGCCTTTCGACAGCTGATGCGCGATCGCGCCGCCGATGATGAAGCCGCGCGCCTCCAGACCCACCACCTTGTCGATCTGCTGGCCCGCCCACGGGTGCAGCAACTGGTCGATCGCCATGCGGAAGCCACGCGGATCGGCGAAGAGCGTCGTCACATCGCGGAACATGATCCCCTCATGGGGGAAATCGGCAATGGTGCGGATATAGTCTTTGACGTTGGTCATGGGATCCTCAGAGGTCGAGCACGCGGCCCGCGATGGTCTTCAGTTTGCGCGCCATCTCGGGGTCGCACTTGTCGGGGGCGGTCATGATCGCGCTGTCGAGGGCGTGGGTGCAGCCGGTGGCGCAATCGCCCGCCGCGCCCTTCAGCAGACCGGGCAGAGCCGCGACCAGATCGCGCGCCTTATCGGCGTTCTTCATCGCGACGGCAACGACCTGCGCCACATCCACGGCATCATGATCGGGGTGCCAGCAGTCGTAATCGGTGATCATCGCGACACAGGCATAATGCAGCTCCGCCTCGCGGGCGAGCTTGGCCTCGGGCATGCCAGTCATGCCGATCACGTCGGCGCCCCATTGGCGGTAAAGCTCGCTCTCGGCCTTGGTCGAGAATTGCGGGCCCTCCATCGCGACGTAGGTGCCACCCTCATGGACGCTCACGCCGGTTTTGCGCGCGGCCTCGGCGCAGGCGGCCGAGAGGTCGGAGCAAACAGGATGTGCGACCGAGACGTGGCCCACCATGCCGGGGCCGAAGAAGGTTTTCTCACGCGCGAAGGTGCGGTCGATATACTGGTCCACGATCAGGAAATCGCCCGGCGCATAGGCCTCTTTCAGCGAGCCCACGGCGGAGACGGCGATCAGATCGGTGACGCCCAGCTGTTTCATCGCGGCGATATTGGCGCGGTAGGGAACGGTGGTCGGCGTCTCGACATGGCCGCGCCCGTGGCGGGGCAGGAAGGCCATCTTCACACCGTCCAGCGTGCCGGTCAGCACCTGATCGGAGGGCGCGCCGAACGGCGTCTCGACGGTGATCCATTCGGCCCCTTCGAGCCCGTTGATCTGATAGACGCCCGAGCCGCCGATCACCCCGATCATTCTGTCCATTCTGCGCATCCTTCGCCTGTCTTTTCCGCGTCGCGGCGAGCCTAAGCGCCACGGCCCCGGGAGGAAAGAGGGATTGCAGCCACTTGCCGCGCGGTCTATCGGCGCAGGGGGATATGGGAGTCCCCACGGGAGGATCTATGGAAAATATCCGCGGCTCGGTGCTGATGGTCGTCGCGATGGCGGCCTTCGCGATGGAAGACATGTTCGTCAAATCCGCCTCGACCCATCTCGCGGTGGGCGTGGTGCTGATGCTGTTCGGCCTCGGCGGGATGGCGGTCTTCGCAGTACTCATCACCGCGCGCGGGCAGCGTCTGCTGCATCCGGCGCTCGCGTCGAAACCCCTCCTGATCAAGCTCGCGCTCGAAGTGGTGGGGCGTCTTGGCTACACGCTGGGGATTGCGCTGACGCCGCTCTCGAATGCCTCCGCCATCCTGCAGGCGACGCCGCTCGTGGTGGTCGCGGGCGCCGCGGTGGTGTTTTCCGAACGCGTCGGCATCCGCCGCTGGGTCGCGGTGGGGATCGGGTTCATCGGCGTGCTGATCGTGCTGCGCCCCGGCCTCGATGGTTTCGTCCCGGCCGCACTCTGGACTGTGCTGGGGATGCTGGGCTTTGCGGGGCGCGATCTGGCAACGCGCGCCTGCCCGCCGGTTCTGTCGAATTTCCAACTCAGCTTCTACGGTTTCATGATGCTGATCCCGACCGGCGTGCTGATCCTGCTGATCTTCGGCGGTGTGACGACGCCCGATCTCTTTGCGCTGCGCGACGTGGCCGGTGCGGTGGCCTTCGGCAGCCTCGCCTATTGGTCGCTGACCAAAGCGATGCGGATGGGCGAGGTCTCGGTCATCACGCCCTTCCGCTACACCCGCCTGATCTTCGCGCTGATCCTCGGCGCGGTGGTGTTCGGCGAGCGGCCCGATGCGGCGATGATCGTGGGCGCAGCCCTGATCGTGGCGAGCGGTCTCTACACGCTCGTCGAAGGTCGCCGCAGCCGGGCGCGCGCCCGGATCAGAGCTTAGGCCGCAGCATCTCGAAGGTTTCCGACACGGCCGCGTAATCGCCGCGATTGCCGAGCCGCACGAGACGGTCGGGCGGCGCATAGAGCCCGTCCTTCAGGCAATCGTCCGCGATATGGATGCCCGTCACCTCGCCATGCACGAGGTAATTCCCCTCGCCCAGAAGCTTGATCACCTGCACCACGCGACATTCGAGCGAGGCAGGCGCCGCCGCCACGCGCGGGCAGTCGATCGTCTCGCATTCCGCCTTCTCGATCCCGCATTCGGCGAACTCATCCGTGCCGGCCGGAAAATTCGCGCAGGAGGCGTTCATCTGATCCTTCAGCGCATAGGTCACGAGATTGGCGCAAAACACGCCCGCTTCGCGCAGCTGCGAGACGCTGTCCTTCGTGCCGTCACGGTCGGGCTTCACCCCGGTCGAGGAGAAGATCACCTGAGGCGGCGTATAGGCGACCGCGTTGAAGAAGGAGTAGGGCGCAAGGTTGTCGCCCATCTCGCTGCGCGTCGAAATCCAGCCGATCGGACGCGGGGCGACGATGGAATTGAACGGGTTGTGGGCGAGAGGGTGGCCATCTGAAGTGCGATAGAACATGCTTTCTCCTGTTTGATCCCGAACTTAGCGCATGCTACCGCGCAGGAAAGGGGCAGCCTGAAAGGGGCGGCGGGCGTATGTATCAGCTCGAACAAGAGACGGCGGAAGACTGGTGGGAGGTCGAGGCGCTCTATGACCTCTGCTTCGCGCCGGGCCGCACGGCGCTGTCCTCCTACCGGCTGCGCGACGGGGTCGATCCGGTGCGCCCGCTTTGCCTGACGCTGCGCCAGGACGGCATCCTCGCCGCCGTGATCCGCTTCTGGCCGGTCAGGGTCGGCGGCAAGCGCGTGCTGCTGCTGGGGCCGATCGCGGTCCACCCGACGCGGCAGGGCGAAGGTCTGGGCGGAATCCTGATGCATGAAAGCCTCTCGCGCGCCGCCGATCTGGGCTGGGAGCGGGTGCTGCTGGTGGGCGACGCGCCCTATTACCAGCGCTTTGGCTTTGCAAAGCTCGACGATGTCGAGATGCCGCCGCCCACCAATCCCGACCGCGTTCTGGGGCTCGAACTGGTGCCCGGCGCCTGGGAAAGCGTGCGCGGTCAGGTCGAGAAAGACGACTGATTGCCGAAGCGCCTCCGCCGCCCCATATCAGGGAAAGGCAAGGAGGCGATGATGGCAGATATTCTTCCCCCCGTGAGCGACCCGGCGATTCTGGGTCAGCTCGACTCGCTCGCGAAACGTCACCGCGCGGCGGGCGGCGTGGTGATGCAGGTGATCGGCTATATCGGAGGCTCCGCCGAGGGGCTCTTGGGCAAATTGCCCACCCCCGTGCGCAATGGGCTGGATGGGGCGACGGAACGCGCGCTGTCAGGCGCGATGACCGCGGCTGAGCGCTCGCGCGGGATCGTCTCGGACCGGCCCGACTGGATGAACCGGACGCTGACCACCGCGATGGGCGCGGCGGGCGGTGTCGGGGGCTTGGGCAGTTCGCTTGCGGAATTGCCCTTCACGGTCACGATGTTGCTGCGCGCCATTCAGGGCATCGCCGCCGAACATGGCTTCGATCCGGCCTCAGAAGAGGTGCGGCTGGAATGCCTGCGGGTCTTCGCCTCTGCCGGGCCGCTCGAGGACGATGACGGGATGGATCTGAGCTTCCTCGCCGCACGGGCCACGATCACCGGGCCGAGCCTGAAATCGCTGATCGCAAAGGTCGCGCCGCGCCTGTCGATCGTGCTGGGTCAAAAGCTTGCGGCTCAGGCGGCCCCGGTTCTTGGCGCGGTCGCAGGTGCGGCCGTCAACTACGCCTTCACCAGCTATTATCAGGAAATCGCCCGCGTCCATTTCGGTCTCAAGCGCCTAGCCCGCGACACCGGCACCGATGAGGGCGTGCTGCGCGAGGAGTTGGTCGCCCGCATCGCCAAGTGATTGAAGCGCCGCGCCTCTGGCTGCAGTCGGATGCCTCCGGCGGGGATATTTAGACCAAGAGGAAGGAACGCCGTTCTTCCCCTTGGCGAAAATATCCCGGGGGGCTCCGAAGGAGCGGGGGCAGCGCCCCCTCCGAACCCTCAGCCCTTCGCGTCCTCGAGGATCATCTGCGCGGCCTTCTCGGCGATCATCATCGTCGGCGCGTTGGTGTTGCCCGAGGTGATCGTCGGCATCACCGAGGCATCCGCGATGCGCAGTCCTTTCAGCGCCTTCAGCCGCAGCCGCGAGTCCACCACCGCGCCGTCATCCGAGCCCATCCGGCAGGTGCCGACGGGGTGGAAGATCGTGGTGCCGATATCGCCCGCCGCTTTCACAAGATCCGCCTCGGTCTGATAGTCCGGGCCGGGCTTGTATTCCTCGGGTTTGTATTTCGCGAATGCCGGTTGCGAGGCGACGCGGCGGACCTGCCGGATCGCTTCGGCGGCGACGCGGCGGTCGCCCTCGGTCGAGAGGTAATTCGGCGCGATCTCGGGATGGGCGCGGAAATCGGGCGAGGTGATATGCACATGGCCGCGGCTTTCGGGGCGCAGGTTGCACACGCTTGCCGTCATGCCGGGGAAGGGGTGGACCGCATCGCCGAACTTGTCGAGGCTGACCGGCTGGACGTGATATTCCAGATCGGGCGTCTCCTTCTCGGGGAAGCTGCGCGTGAAGATGCCCACCTGCGAGGGCGACATCGACATCGGCCCCGAGCGGAACAACGCATATTCCATCCCGATCTTCGCTTTGCCCCAAAGGGTCGAGGACATGGTGTTGAGGCTTTTCACGCCCGAGACCTTATAGATGAGGCGCAGTTGCAGGTGGTCCTGCAGGTTCTCGCCCACGCCATCGACCTCGGCCACCGGGGTGATGCCATGCTCGGACAGCACGTCACCGCGCCCGATCCCTGACAGCTCGAGGATCTGCACCGAGCCGACCGAACCGGCGGAGAGGACGGTTTCGCCCGCCGTCACGTCATGGCTCTGGCCGTTCTGATTATAGCGGATGCCGACGACGCGGCCCTCCTCGATCAGGAGTTTCTCGACCTGCGCATTGGTCTCGATCCGCAGGTTCGGGCGTTTCATCGCGGGTCTCAGGAAGGCTTTCACCGCGCTCCAGCGCCAGCCGGCTTTCTGCGTGACGTGGAAATAGCCGCCGCCCTCGTTGGTGCCGGTGTTGAAATCGTCGGTGCGCGGGAAGCCTGCCTCCTCAGCGGCTTCGAGGAAGGTGTCGAGCATCTCCCAGCGCACGCGGGCTTCCTCCACCCGCAATTCGCCGCCCGCGCCGTGCAGATCGCTCTCGCCGCGATAGAAATCTTCCTGCTTCTTGAACAGCGGCAGCACGTCGTCCCAGCTCCAGCCGGGATTGCCCGACTGCGCCCACATATCGTAATCGCGCGCCTGACCGCGCATGTAGATCATGCCGTTGATCGAGGAGCAGCCGCCGAGGATACGCCCGCGCGGATAGAGCAACTCGCGCCCGTTCAGCCCGGCATCGGCTTTCGACTTATAGCCCCAATCGGTGCGCGGATTGCCGATGCAGTACAGGTAGCCCACCGGGATATGCACCCAGTGGTAATTGTCGCGCCCGCCTGCTTCCAGCAGCAGCACCTTGTTTTTCGGATCTTCCGACAGACGGTTCGCCAGAACGCAGCCTGCGCTGCCACCGCCGACCACGATGTAATCGTATTGCTCCATGAGCCCCTCCCGAACTGCGCCTCCGGGCAAGACTTTCGCAAGCTGCCGCCCGGGAAACAAGGCCATGACCCGTTCATTCGCGCAAAGTCGCTTTGCGAAAACGCAAGGAGGGGCTTGCCTGTGAGGGGGGTGATCCGTTCTATGGCGCAAATCTCGCCGGAGCCTTTCATGGTCCTTTACCGCCTTCTCGTCAGTATCGCGAGCCTGCCCGTTCTGGCGGCGCTGCTCTGGCGCGTTCTGCGCGGGCGGGAGAGCGGGGCTGCATTGGCGGAGCGGTTGGGCGGCGGGGAGGCCGCGCCGCGCCGTCTGTGGCTGCACGCGGCTTCGAACGGCGAGTTGACCTCCGCAAAGCCTTTGATCGATGCGCTGCTGGCCGCAGAACCCGCGGTGCACCTGTTGGTGACGGTGAACACGGTGACGGCGCGCGAGCTGGGACAGGGCTGGGCCGATCCGCGCATCGCGATCCGCATGGCCCCGCTCGATCATCGCGCCGCGCTGCGACGGTTTCTGTCGCGGCATGATCCCCGCGCGCTCGTCGTGGTCGAGAACGAGCTTTGGCCGAACCGCATGGCTCTGATGGCCGATGCACAGCGGTCGATCTTCGTGATCGGGGCGCGGATGTCAGCCCGCTCTGCGGCGCGCTGGGCGAAGATCGGGATGGCGCAGACGATGATCGCCCAGATCACCGCACTCTCGGCGCAGGATGCGGGGTCCGAGGCGCGGTTCCTCGACCTTGGCCTGCCGCGTGATCGACTTTTGCCGCCCGCCAATCTCAAGACGGCGATCACCGTCGCACCCGGTGTGCCGCTCGACTGGCAGCGCAGCGATACGGTGCTTGCCGCGTCGACCCATGAGGGCGAAGACGCGCCGATCCTTGCCGCCTTCGCGAAGGCGCGCGCGCGCCGCCCTGACCTGCGCCTGATCCTCGCCCCGCGCCATCCGCGCCGTGCGCCCGAGATCGCGGCGCTGATCGCCAAGGCCGGGCTGCGCCATACCACTCGCTCGAAGGACGAGCCTCCGACGGCGGAGGTCTATCTGGCCGATACGCTGGGCGAGATGGGCCGCTGGTATGCGAGCGCAGGCCTATGTTTCGTAGGCGGCTCGCTCGTCGAAAAGGGCGGCCATACCCCCTATGAGCCCGCAGGCTTCGGCTGTGCCTTGCTGCACGGTCCCGATGTCGCGAATTTCGCTGAGGCCTTTGCGGCACTCGACGCGGCAGGCGGGGCACAGCTTTGCGAAACCGAAGCCGATCTTGCGACCGCTTTCACCACGATTGACGCCGACGCGCAGGCCGAAATGGCTAGCGCCGCACGGGGGGCTCTCGGTCCGCCTGCCGATGTCGAAAGCCTTGCAAAGGCGCTCCTCGCACGGCTCTGAGCGACGGCGACGCGCTTGCATTGCGGCCTAAAACGCTTATTTCCATATGCATCCGGGAGATGCAGACATGATCCGTTATACGCTGCAATGCGAGAATGAGCACCGCTTCGACAGTTGGTTCCCCTCGGCCTCCGGGTTCGAGGCGCTCAAATCCGCAGGCCAGTTGGAATGTGCGATCTGCGGTTCGAAAAAGGTCGAGAAATCGCTGATGGCGCCGCCTGTCGCACAGACGCGCAAGACGGGCGAGCCCGCCGCCGAACGCCCTCTCTCGCAGCCGCAATCCGAGGCCGAACAGGCCCTCGCCGCGATGCGCCGCGAGATCGAGAAGAATTCCGATTACGTCGGCATGAACTTCGCCACCGAAGCGCGCGCCATGCACGAAGGCACCGCCAAGAAACGTGCGATCCACGGCGAGGCGAAGCCTGAAGAGGCGCGCAAGATGCTGGAGGACGGGCTGCCGGTTCTGCCGCTGCCCTTCCTGTCGACTCGCAAGACGAACTGACCCTTTTCGCTCTTTCCAAATATCCCGGGGTGAATTCGCGCGAGCGAAGAGGGGCAGCGCCCCAGCGCCGATCTGAGACCCTCGAAACGCCAAATCTCTTGCGCGGCCCAACGGCTTGAGCTAGCAGAGGCCCGACTCTGCCCAAGGGGGATTTCCATGCCCATTCTGGTGATGAAATTCGGCGGCACTTCCGTCGCCGATCTCGACCGGATCGCCAACGCCGCCGAAAAGGTGAAGCGCGAAGTCGAACGCGGTTACGATGTCATCGTGATTGTCTCGGCGATGTCGGGCAAGACCAATGAACTCGTCAACTGGGTCGAGACGACCTCGCCGCTCTATGACGCGCGCGAATACGATGCCGTGGTCGCCTCGGGCGAGAATATCACAGCTGGTCTGATGTCGCTGCGCCTGCAGGAGATGGGTGTCTCCGCGCGCAGCTGGCAGGGCTGGCAGGTGCCGATCAACACGACCTCGGCGCATGGCGCGGCGCGCTTCGTGTCGATCCCGCGCGAAAATCTCGACCAGAAATTCTCCGAAGGCTTCAAGGTCGCGGTGATCGCGGGCTTCCAGGGGCTTTCGCCGGAAAACCGGATCACCACGCTCGGCCGGGGCGGCTCCGACACGACCGCCGTGGCTTTCGCCGCCGCATTCGGCGCGGAGCGTTGCGACATCTACACCGATGTCGATGGCATCTACACCACCGACCCGCGCGTCTCCTCCAAGGCGCGCAAGCTCGACCGCATCGCCTTCGAGGAGATGCTGGAACTCGCGAGCCTCGGGGCGAAGGTTCTGCAAACCCGCTCGGTCGAGCTCGCGATGCGCTACAAGGTGCCGCTGCGCGTGCTAAGCTCCTTCGAGGAAACCACGGAGAATTCGGGCACTCTGGTCTGCGACGAGGATAAAATCATGGAATCGAAAGTTGTCTCCGGCGTCGCCTTTTCCCGCGACGAAGCGAAAATGACCCTCGTGACGGTCGAGGACCGCCCCGGCATCGCCAGCGCGATCTTCGGGCCGCTCGCGGATGCGGGGGTGAATGTCGACATGATCGTCCAGAACATCTCCGAGCGTCAGGCCGAGCATGAGGTCAAGGTCACCGACATGACGTTCTCCTGCCCGGTCAATCAGGTCGCCCGCGCCCGCAAGGCGATGGAAGACGCCCGCGACGCAGGGCTGATCAAATTCGACGAGCTGGTCGCCGATGAAGACGTGGCAAAGATTTCCGTCGTGGGCATCGGTATGCGCTCCCATGCGGGGGTCGCGGCGAAGATGTTCAAGGCGCTGGCCGCTGAAAACGTCAACATCAAGGTTATCGCTACGTCGGAAATCAAGATTTCGGTGCTGGTCGACCGCAAATATCTGGAACTGGCGGTTCAGGCCCTGCATGATGCCTTCGAACTCGACAAGGCCTGAGTAACCCGAAGGGCCGCAGAAACAGGGACGACCTGCGCGGATGGTGGAACTGAGCGAAAGTGATAGTCGCACGCTGTTGCGACGCCTGCGCGATACGCTGGCCACGGAGGGCGACGGGCAGGACCGGCTCAATCACATCACGCAGATCATTGCGGATTCGATGGGCACCGAAGTGTGCTCAATCTACCTGTTCCGCGATCCCGAAACGCTCGAGCTTTGCGCAACCGAAGGCCTGAAGGCAGAGGCTGTCCACCACACGCGGATGCGGCTGGGCGAGGGTCTCGTGGGCCGCGTGGCGCGGTCGGGCCGGCCGATCAACTCCGCCGATGCACCCTCCGAGCCGGGCTTCCGCTACATGCCGGAGACGGGCGAAGAAATCTATTCCAGCTTCGTCGGCGTGCCGATCCAGCGCGTGGGCGAGAAGCTGGGCGTGTTGGTCGTGCAGTCGAAGGACGAGCGCAGCTTCTCGGATGACGAACTTTACGGGCTCGAGGTCGTCGCGATGGTGCTGGCGGAAATGACCGAGCTGGGCGCCTTCACAGGCGGCGAGAATTCCGAGATCGGCGCGACGCATCGCTTCCCGGTCATGTTCCGCGGCGCGACGGGGCAGGAGGGCGCCGCCGAAGGCCGCGTCTGGCTGCACGAGCCGCGCGTCGTCGTGACCAACCCGGTGGCCGAGGATCCCGAGGCCGAAGCTGCGCGCCTCGAAGAGGCGATCACCGAACTGCGTGGCAAGATCGACGAGATGCTCGCCAGCCCGACCCTGATCGACAAGGATCAGCGGCAGGTGCTGGAGACCTTCAAGATGCTCGCGGCGTCGAAGGGCTGGAAGCGGCGGATGCTGGAAGACATCACCGCGGGTCTCTCTGCCGAAGCTGCGGTGGAGAAGGAACAGAACGCCGCGCGCGACCGGATGCGTAAGGCGCCCGATCCCTACCTGCGCGAACGGCTCAACGATCTCGACGACCTGTCGAACCGCCTGCTGCGCCAGCTGACGGGGCAGGGCAGCGATACCGGGGCCGAGATGCCGGAGAACCCGGTGCTGGTAGCGCGCAATATCGGCCCGGCGGAACTGCTCGATTACGACCGCAAACTCAAGGGCGTGGTGCTGGAGGAGGGCTCCGTCGGCTCGCATGCCGCGATCGTCACCCGCGCGCTCTCGATCCCGCTGGTGATCCATGCGGGCCGGATCACCGCCGAGGCGCTGAACGGGGATCCGATCCTCGTCGACGGCGATCAGGGCGTGGTGCATCTGCGGCCCGAGGAAAGCGTCGCCCACGCCTTCCGCGACAAGATCGCGATGCAGGCGGAGGCGCAGAAACGCTACGCCTCGTTGCGCGACCAGCCCGCGATAGACAAATCGGGCCAGACCGTCTCGCTGATGATGAATGCGGGGCTGATGGCGGATCTGCCTTCGCTGAAGGGCTCCGGCGCCGACGGGGTGGGCCTGTTCCGCACCGAGCTGCAATTCCTGACCCGCACGAAGGTGCCGCGCCGCAATGAACTCGTGCAGCTCTACAAGCGGGTGATGGACGCCGCCGACGGGAAGCGGGTGAATTTCCGTACGCTCGATATCGGCTCCGACAAGGTCGTGCCCTACATGAAGCCGCAGGACGAGCCGAACCCCGCGATGGGCTGGCGCGCGCTGCGAGTGGGGCTCGACAAGCCGGGGATTCTGCGGATGCAGCTGCAGGCTCTGCTACGCGCCGCCGACGGTCGCCCGACCTCGATCATGTTCCCCTTCATCGCGCTGCCCGAGGAATTCTACGCCGCGCGCGACACGCTGCTGCGGGTCCGCGACCGCGAGGCGCAGATGGGCCGCCCCGTGCCCGAAGAACTGCGCATCGGGGCGATGCTGGAAACCCCGAGCCTCGGTTTCGCCCCCGACAGCTTCTACCGCGATTGCGATTTCATCTCGATCGGCGGCAACGACCTGAAGCAGTTCTTCTTCGCCGCCGACCGCGAGAACGAACGCGTGCGCCGCCGCTACGATACGCTCGACGGGTCCTTCCTGAACTTCCTCGAACGGATCATCGCGCGCTGCGCGGTCTCGGACACCCATCTCAGCTTCTGCGGAGAGGATGCGGGCCGCCCGATCGAAGCGCTGACCTTCGCGGCGCTCGGGATCCGCACGCTCTCGATGCGGCCCGCGTCGATCGGCCCGGTCAAACACCTGATCCGCCGCGCCGATCTGGGCGAACTGCGGCAGGTGATCCAGCAGGCACGCAACGCTGGCCAATCCAGCGTGCGCCCCGCCGTGACGAGCTACCTCGCGCATCTCTGAGCGGGGCAGGGGCGTTGCCCCTCTTTCCTCCGAAATTCACGATCAAAATGAATTGGTCCACGGCGAAGCTCTGACACTTCGCCTTGGCCCAAATATCCCGCGGGGGTCTGGGGGCGCGAAGCCCCCAGCCTTGTCTTTATGCGTCAGCCTGCGGCCAGACGCTTCGCTTCCGCTTCCTTGAACGATTTATCCGAGGGCGCGATGAACGTGTAGAACATCGGCACCACGAACAGCGTGAACATCGTCCCGATCAGGATCCCCGAGAAGATCACGAGGCCCATCGCCTTGCGCGCCTCTGCGCCCGCGCCTTGCGCGAGGATCAGCGGCACCACGGCCAGCGCCATTGCGGCGGTGGTCATCAGGATCGGCCGCAGACGGGTCTGCGCGGCTTTAACAATGGCCTGCCTGCGGGTGAGGCCCGATTGCTCGCGCTGCTGATTGGCGAATTCGACCATCAGGATCCCGTGTTTCGTGATCAGACCGACCAGCGTGATCAGCCCCACCTCGGAATAGATGTTGAGCGTGCCCAACCCGAGGTTCAGCGGCAGCACCGCCCCGAAGATCGTCAGCGGCACTGTCATCATGATGATGAAGGGGTCGCGGAAGCTCTCGAACTGCGCGGCGAGCACGAGGTAGATCACCAGCACGGCCGCCGCGAAGGCGATGATGATGGTGTTGCCCTGCTGCGTCTCGATCCGGGACTGGCCCGAATAGTTGATGAAGAACCCCTCCGGCATCACCTGATTGGCGATGTCGACGATGGTCTGCACGCCCTCGCCGGTGGACCCACCGGGCAGGGGGAGCGCCGTGATCGTGGCCGCGTTCAACTGATCGAACTGTTCGATCGAGGCCGCGTTTACCCCGGTGTCGATCTTCACAAGCGAAGACAGAGGGATCATCGCCCCCGAGGAGGAGCGCACGAAGTAGCGGCCCAGCTCTTCGGGATTCGCGCGGAACTCCTGCGGCACCTGCGGGATGATGTCGTAGCTGTTCGAGTCGCGGTCGAACTGCGCCACTGACGCTTCGCCCACCAGCAGCCCCAGCGTCGAGCCGATATCGGAGACCGGCACGTTCAGCGCCGCCGCCCGGTCGCGGTCGATCGTGACATTGACCTGCGGGCTGTCGAAGTTGAGCGAGTTCTGCACGACGATGAACTTGCCCGAGGCCTGCGCCTTGTTCTTGATCTCCTCGGCCACCTCGGCGACGCGTTTCGCGGAGTGGATCGACTGGATCACCACCGAGATCGGCAGGCCGCCCCCGGTGCCCGGCAGCGACGGGGGCGCGAATGCGAAGCCCTTCAACCCGGTCGATTTGCCGAGATCGCCTTGGATCTCCTGCTGGATCTCCGCCTGGCTGCGGGTGCGGTCCGCCCAGTCCTTGAGCGCCCAGATATAGATACCCTGAGAGCTGTCCCCGCCGAAGCCTGCGATCGAGAAATCGGTGCGCACTTCCGGGATATTGGACGTGTCACGCCCGACCTGGTCGATATATTTCTGGGTGTAGTCGCTGGTCGCGTAGCGTGGCCCGTTCAGGATCGCGAAGAGCGCGCCGTTATCCTCATCCGGGGCAAGCTCGGAATTGGTGTTCATCAGCATGAACCCGGTCACGCCCACGAGCGAGGCGACAATCAGCAGGGTGATCCCCCGCAGATCGAGCGAGCCATCGACGCGCCGCCCGTACCAGCCCGAGAGCCGGTCGAAATTGCGGTCGACGAAGGCCTGGAAGCCCTTCGACTCGCCATGTCTCAGCAGGCGGCCCGACATCATGGGCGTGATCGTCAGGGCGATCACCCCCGACAGGATCACCGATCCCGCCAGTGCGAAGGCGAACTCTCGGAACAACTGCCCCGTCAGCCCGCCGGTGAAGCCCAGAGGGGCGAGCACCGCGGCCAGCGTGATCGTCATCGCGATGACCGGCCCGGTGATCTCTTTCATGCCCTGCACGGCGGCCGGGATCGGTTTCATTCCCTCTTCGATATGTCGGTGGATATTCTCCACCACCACGATCGCGTCATCGACCACGAGGCCGATCGCCAGCACCATTGCCAGCAGTGTGAGAAGGTTGATCGAGTATCCCAGCGCCAAGAGCACCGCGAGCACCCCGATCAGCGAGAGCGGAATGGTCACGATGGGCATCGCCACCGAGCGCAGCGACCCGAGGAACAGCAGGATAACCACGGTCACGATTGCGACCGCCTCGCCGATGGTCTTGAACACCTCGTGGATCGAGGCCGAGATCGTCTCGGTCGAGTCGTAGACCAGCTGGATCTTCATCCCTTCGGGGAGCGAGGCGTTGATGTCGGGCAGCGCCTTGCGCACCGCCGCCGCCGTATCGAGCGGGTTGGCGGCGGGCGTCGGGTAGACGCCGAGGAACGTGCCCTCCTTGCCCTCGAAAGTGACGATCTCGTTCTCGGAGGCTTTGGCGAGTTCGATCTTCGCGACATCGCGCAGCCGCACCACGTCGTCGCCCTTGCCCGAGATCGGCAGCTTGCCGAAGGCTTCGGGTGTCTGCAGCGTGGATTGCAGCGTGATCGACTGGGCGACGTATTCGTTCTTCGTCTTGCCCGGGGCCGAGAGGAAGTTCGACGCCTGAATCGCGCCCACGACTTCCGATGCCGTGACGCCGCGCGCGGCGAGCTTGTCCGGATCGATCCAGACCCGCATCGCGTAATCGGAAGCGCCGATGATCTGGGTCTGGGCCACGCCCGGAATCGTGGACATGCGCGGACGGATCACCCGGCGCAGATATTCGGTCAGCTGCTCGGGCGTCATATTGGGATTGAGCGCCGCGAGATACATCAGCGCGAAGGTCTGGCCGGTGCCCTTCTGGATCACCGGGTCTTTCGCCGCCGAGGGCAGCTGGCCCTTGACCTGCTGCACCTTCGAGAGCACCTCGGTCATCGCCGCGTCGGAGTTCGACCCGAGCTTCATGTGGACCGAAATGACCGAGGCCGAGGGCCGCGACTGGGTGGTGACGTAATCGACGTTCTCAGTGGTCGCCACGGCGGCGGCCAGCGGCGAGGTGATGAAGCCCTGAATCAGTTCGGGCGAGGCGCCGGGATAGGCGGTGGTGATCGTGACCACCGTTTCCTCGACTTCCGGATATTGGCGGACGGGCAGGTTGAAATACGCCTGTGCGCCCAGCAGGAGCATGAACGCGCCCAGCACCATCGACAGGACGGGGCGGCGGATGAAGATCTCGGAGATGTTCATGGGCTTGGCCTTACTGCGCCTTCGCGCCGTCTGATGTCGTGTCCGATGCCCCGTCAGAGGCGGCGTCCGAAGCGCTATCCGCGGAAGCGTCCGACGTCGCGTCGGAGTTTGCCTGCGCGTTGCCCTCCATGCCGAAGGCTTTCATCACCTCTTCGGTGGAAGGCGCGTCGGGATCGGGCGAAATCGCGTTGTCGATGCTCACCGTCGCGCCGGAGTTCAGCTTGTTCTGGCCCGCGTTGACGACCATGTCGCCCGCCTCCAGCCCCTTCGTCACTTCGACGAGCGTGCCCGAGCGGCGTCCGAGCGTGATGAAGACCTGCTTGGCCACCAGTTGCGGCTGGTCCGCGCCTTCGGGCGTTTGCTTGCGCACCACGAAGACCGAGTCGCCGTAGAGGTTGGAGCTCACCACCGTTTGCGGCAGCGCGATCACGTTGTCCTCGGAGGGCAGCACGACCGTGACATGGACGAACTGGCCGGGCGTCAGCTTTCCTTCGCCATTGGGCACCTCGGCGCGCAGGGTCACGAGCCGCGAATTCGGGTCGATCTTGGGTTCGATGCCGGTGATCTGGCCTTCCAGATCGACCGAGCCGTCCTCGGTCTTCACCTTGACGGTCTGGCCCGCTTCGGCGTGCCGCGCCTGCTGTTCGGAGAGGGTGAAATCGACGCGCATATGGTCGCGATCCTGCAGGGTCGCATAGGTGGTGCCGGTGCCGACATACTGGCCGACCTCCACCTGCGGGATGCCGATGATGCCCGCGAAGGGCGCGGTCAGGCGCTTTTTCTCGAGCACGGCCTGCAGCTTCGCGACGCTTGCGCGCGCTTCCTGCGCGCTGGCTTCAGCCTGATCGAGATTGGACGTGGCGGACACGCCCCGGTCGGCAAGCTGGCGCGCGCGCTTGAGATTGGTCTCCGCCAGATCCTGAGCGGCCTTGGCCGAGGCCAGATCGGCGCGCTCGGAGCTGTCGTCGATCTGCATGAGGACCTGGCCCTTCTCGACCTTGTCATTCGCCTTGAAATGGATCTCCTGCACGGTGCCGCCCATTTCGACGGCCAGTTCGGTGCCGCGCACGGCGGCGGCGGTGCCGATCGCCTCGAGGCCCGGCTGCCAGGTGATCGGCTTCACTTCGCTGACCGAAACCGCCACGGGGGGCTGTGTCATGTTTGCGAAGAACTGCGCGATCATCTTCGAGCGGAAAAGGTTGTAGCCGACGACGCCACCCACCACGAGGATGAGCGCGACGAGGGCGATGAGGAGGCGTTTGATCATTTGGCTGTCCCGTCAAAATCCCTGTTTGCACGCAAATACGACCCCGCCGGCCGAGCTGCGCGCGATTTCTGAACCATTTGGTTCACGTCCTTGTCATGTCAATACGCGAGTGACGTTAAAAGGATGGGTCACAGTGCCGTGAAGGCAAGGCGGAAAGTCTGTGCGTCAGAGCAATTACAGGGCTTCACGAATGCTCACCTCGCGAAAATCTGATTTTTCTGTGCTCGACGGTGAAGAAGAGTGCATTATCTCAATCTGTACCTGCGATCCTGACGACCTGACGTCGCTTTGCAGCGATGTCTGGTTTTAGGAGTTTATATGGATCCCCTGTCTTTTATGCGCATCGGCTTCGAGGCCGCGCGGATCGGCTTTGAGGCCCAAGCGGTGATTTCGATGCGCGTCGCGGGAATGATGGGGCTCTGGGATGTCTCCCCGCTCGAATCGCTCCAGATGGTGCAGGAAAAGCCCGTGGCGGTCGTAGCTGCGGCGGAGGCTGCCGCATTCGCGCTTCTACGGGGGCAGACGGCAGATCGCGCGATTTCGGCGTCGATCACGCAGATCGGAAATCACACCAGCGCCAATATGACGCGATTGTCGCGTCGTGGGCCCAGCTGGCTCTGACGGCACGAGCCGGGCAGGGCCGCCACGCTGACGCGGCGACCCCGTAGTCATCAGGCGGCGCTGTCTTCCTCGACCTCGTCATCGCCTTCTTCGACGCTTGCGGGCGTCACCATGGCGGTCAGGATCGTCGTCATGTCGACCATGCCGATCGGCTTGTTGGCCGCGTCGACAACCGTCGCCGTGCGCACCTCGGCATCGGCCATCCGGCGCGCGATCTTTTCGAGCACCGAGCTGGCTTTCACCTTCATCTTCGGCAACTCGCCCTCGGGCAGCGGCAGCGCGATGGTTTCGGCGCGGATCACGCGACCACGGTTCACCTCGCGCACGAACTCGGCGATGTACTCGTTCGCCGGGCGCAGCACGATTTCCTGCCCCGTGCCGACCTGATTGAGCGCGCCGTCACGCAGGATCGCGATCTTGTCGCCAAGGCGCAGCGCCTCGTCGAGGTCGTGGGTGATGAAGACGATGGTCTTCTTCAGCTCGGCCTGCAGGTCCAGAAGCACCTTCTGCATATCCATCCGGATCAGCGGATCGAGTGCCGAGAACGCTTCGTCCATCAACAGGATGTCCGCGTCGTTGGCCAGCGCGCGGGCGAGGCCCACCCGCTGCTGCATCCCGCCCGAGAGCTGGTTCGGATAGTTATCCTCGTAGCCCGCGAGCCCGACGCGCTCGATCCATTTCTTCGCGATCGGCTCGGACTCCTTGCGGTCGATGCCCTGGATATCCAGCCCGTAGCAGGTGTTTTCCAGCACGGTCCGGTGCGGCAGAAGCGCGAACTTCTGGAACACCATCGCCGTCTCATGGCGACGGAATTCCCGCAGCTCCTCTTCGTTCATCTTCACCACGTCGCGGCCGTTATAGAGGATCTCCCCGGCCGTGGGCATGATCAGCCCGTTGATGTGGCGGATGAGCGTCGATTTGCCCGAGCCCGACAGACCCATGATCACCGAGATCTTGCCCGGCGGCAGGGTAAGGTTGATGTCTTGCAGGCCCAGAACATGCTTGTGCTTGTCGTTGAGCTCTTCCTTGCCCATGCCGGCCTGCACCTTCTCCACGTAATCTTTGGGGCGCGCCCCGAAGATCTTGTAGAGATTGCGGATCTCGATGCCCGAGCGGTTGCCGGTATCGGTGTTGGTCGTGGCATCAGTCATGGCCAGCCTCCGAATGTTTCTGCAGCCGCTTGCCGAACGCCTGGCTCGCGCGGTCGAAGATGATCGCGATCGCAACGAGTGCGAAGCCGTTCAGGAAGCCGATGGTGAAGAACTGGTTGTTAATCGCCTGCAGCACGTTTTTACCGAGGCCACCAACGCCGACCATCGAGGCCACGACGACCATCGCCAGCGCCATCATGATGGTCTGGTTGACGCCCGCCATGATCGTCGGCAGCGACAGCGGAAGCTGCACGCCCCAGAGCTTCTGACGGGGATTGGCACCGAAGGCGTCCGCGGCTTCGATGACTTCCTTGTCCACGAGGCGGATGCCCAGATTGGTCAGGCGGATCATCGGCGGAATCGCGTAAATCACCACAGCGATCACGCCCGGCACCTTGCCGATACCGAAGATCACGACGACCGGGATCAGGTAGACGAAGGATGGCATGGTCTGCATGACGTCGAGCACCGGCGTCAGGATTTTCTGCATCCGGTCCGAGCGCGCCATCAGGATGCCGATCGGCAGGCCGAGGATGATCGCGATCAGCGTCGCCACCGTGACCATCGCGAGGGTGGTCATCGTGTCCTCCCACAGGCCGAAGATGCCGATGAAGGCAAGACCCATGGACGAGCCGAGCACGATCTTCGTATTGCGCGAGGCGAACCACACCACGACGAGGATCAGCGCGAAGATGACGAACCACGGCGTGTCCACGAAGGCGTGTTCGAGGGTGTTGAGAAACCATTGAAGCGGCCGGGTGGCCGCGTCGATTTGATCGGAATAGGCGCGGACGATGCCGCGAAACCCGTCGTCGATGCCCATGCGCATATGACGCAGGGTGGAGTTGGGAAGGGAAGGGAACTCACACATCAGTTCCGGCAAGCCCCAGCATGAAGATGCCATCTTGTTATGTCCTCCGGTCGATTATTTGCGCCGGTTTAAAGAAAACGCGCGCGAGGCTCCCCTCACGCGCGCCAAAATCTCGGATCGCCCGCTCAGAGCGCGTCCTCGACCTTCTTGATCACATCGTCAGAAAGCCAAGCCTTCCAGACGTCCGGATAGTTCTCGAGGAAGTAGTAAGCGGTGTCCTCGTTGGTGCCTTGGTTGTCGGCCTGCCATGCGAGGAATTCGCCCACGGTCTTGTTCGACCATTCACGCTTGCCAAGGTAGTCCATCGCCACCGCGTTGTTCTCGGCGAATTCCTTGGTCACGACGGTGTACACGTCCGAGGTCGGGTAGGCGTTGGGCTTGGGATCGACGCAATCGGCCTGCGAGTTGCACTTGTCCCAGGCTTCCTTGTCGCCCTCGACGCCCGCGTCGAGCTTGACCATCGGGTATTTGCCGAGGATCGCGGTCGGGGCCCAGTAGTAACCCAGCCAGCCCTTCTTGGACTCGTAGGCATTGGCGATCGAGCCGTCGAGGCCAGCAGCCGAACCGGTGTCGACCAGCTTGAAGCCCTTCTCCTCGGCCTTGTGAGCCTTGAAGCGGTTCGCGGTGGAGATCTGGCAGTTCCATCCCGACGGGCAGTTGTAGACGCCGCCGATGGACGGCTCTTCGGGATCGGGGAACAGGTCGGGATGCGCCAGCGCATCGTCGACCGTCTTGATCTCGGGGTGCTCGTCAGCGACGTATTTCGGGATCCACCAGCCTTCTTCGCCGCCATCCTTGAGGATTTCGGCAGCGATCACGAGGCGATCTTCGCTGACGGCCTTGTCGAGCGCGACCTTCACCGCGTTCACCCAAAGCTCGGGCGCGATGTCGGGCTCGCCCTTTTCGTTCATCGAGGTGAAGGTGGGCATCGTGTCGCCGGTCACCAGCGTCACGTCACAGCCGTAGCCGTTTTCGAGAATGATCTTGTCGACCCAAGCAGCGACCCCGGCCGAAGCCCAGTTCATTTCGGCTTCGGTAACGGAACCACATTCGCCATCGGCGGCGAAGGCGGGCGCCGAGAAGGTCGCCAGCGGCAGTGCCGTCAGTAACGCAGCAAGCGCTTTCTTGTTCATACAGTTCTCCTGTTGTGGCAGCTTTGATTGAAGCGATCCGCGCGGGCTGCCGCCGTGATATCGGTCGCGTTAAGTCCCGGTTTTTCCCCAGGTTGGAATCTTCGCACAGTCACGCTCACGCGATAACGGTCGCAAGACTTGCCAAATTCCGACACTCTATGTCGTAAATAACCAAGTCCCGAGGCGCAACCTTTTCACGGACCTTTCCACCTCCCTGCGGCGTTACAGCCGCGACGAAGAGGTGACATCATGACTGCCGAGCCGAAGGATTCCGTCAAACCGGAGAATGATACGGGGCCTGAAAGCCTCGTGGATCGAGACGCGAAATCCGCGCTCCAGTCCGGGTTGGATGACGAAAAGGGCGATGAAAAATTGACGAATGGCACCCCGCCGGAGCCAAGCGTCGCATTACGCCGACAGGCGGTCGCGCTGATCGCGAACCCCTCTTCGGGTGGCAACGCGAAAGATGAAGAGGCGATCCGCCGCGCGATGGATGCGCTTGGTGACGGTGCGTCGCTTTACCGGTGGTCGCCGGAAAGCGACATTGTGGCGACCGTCCGCAAGGCGCTCGACGACGGTGCGGAGATGATCGTCGCAGCCGGCGGCGACGGCACTGCGATGGCCGTCGCGGGTGCGCTGGTGGGGCAGGAGGTGCCGATGGCGGTGCTGCCGCTTGGCACGTTCAACTTCTTTGCGCGGGGCCTGCGACTCTCCGAGAATGCGGAGGAGGCGGCGCGCGCGATCCGCGAGGGCAGCGCCCATCCGATCCGGGTCGGCGAGGTGAATGGGCGGGTGTTTCTGAATAATGCGTCGCTCGGTATCTACCCGTCGATCCTCAAGGCGCGCGAAGATATTTACGCCCGCTGGGGCCGTCGCCGGATCGTGGCGCATTGGTCGGTCTTCAAGACCTTCCTGCGCTTTCAGCGCCCGATGCGGCTGAAGATCACGGCGGACGGGGAAACTAGGAACCGCCGCACCGCGCTCGTCTTCATCGCGCGCTCGGCCTATCAGCTCGATTTCTTCGGGCTCGACGGGGCGACGGTCATCAGCGACGACGCCTTCGCCGTGCTGGTCGCGAAGGCGCAGAGTCGTCGCGACCTCTTCCGCCTGTCGTCGCGGCTGGTGCGCCGCAAAACCAAACAGGGCGAGGATTACGAATTGATCCGCGCGAAATCCTTCGAGATCGAAACCGCCCGCGGGCGCGGCCTGCTGGCCTTCGACGGTGAGAAGTGCCGCGAAGAAAGCCCGTTCCGCTTCAAGATGTCCGACGCGCCGCTCTGGATCGTGCTGCCAGCCAAGGACACGGACACCGAGACCCAAGACGCTAACGCATGACCCGTATCGTTCACCTTTCCGATCTGCATTTCGGGCGCAGCCTGCCCGAGCTCGAGGCGCCGCTGCTGACAGCGGTGAACCGGCTCGCGCCGGATCTGACGGTGATCTCCGGAGACTTCACGCAGCGCGCCCGGCGCGGCCAGTTCGCGCAGGCACGGCTGTTCGTGGAGCAGATCGAAAGCGAGACCCTTTCGGTGCCCGGGAACCATGACACACCGCTCGACAATCTCTTCCTACGGATGCTCAAACCCTTCGGGCGCTACAAATCCGCGATCAATCATAATCTGGAGCCGGTTTTCGAGACCGATCACCTCAAGGCGGTCGGCGTGAACACCGTGAACCGTTTCGCCTGGCAGCGCGGCAAGGTGCCCGAGCGCACGATCTCCCGGCTGTGTCGGGAATTCGGCGAGGCGGGCGAGAGGCTGCGAATCGCGGTGATGCACCATCCGCTCGAACATGGGCCCGAAGTCGACAAGGCGCTCATGGACGGGGCAGGGGATGCGCTGGAGGGGATGTCGGACTGCGGCGCGGATCTCGTGCTCTCGGGGCATCTGCACACCGGATCGGTGGCGCCTTTCTCGGCGGTGCCGGGCATTTTGTTCGTGCAGGCGGGGACGGGCCTGTCCTCGCGCCTACGCGGCGAGCCCAATACGTTCAATGTGATTGAAGGGGGGCGCGACGCTCTGTCGATCACGCTCTACGGCGCGCGCGACATGAGCTTCGAGCCAATCGGGGCCGACGAATTCACGCGGGGCCCCGATGGGGCTTGGGTCAAAGGCTGATCAGTTCGGCTTGCCCGAAATGTCGCCCCAATCCAGAACCGGCGCCGCGTCGATGTCATGCGCGTCGAGCATCGAGGCCACGCGCTCGAGCGAGGCAATGATCTGCGCCTGCTCCCAATCTTCCAGCGCCTCGAAGCGGCGAACGAAGATCTGTTGCAGCGCATCGGGGGCCTCGTCGATCGCGCTCGCGCCAAGTTCGGTAATCACGATATCGGTCTGACGGCGATCCCGCTCGGAGCGCTGACGGGTCACCATGCCCTTGCGCTCGAGCTTGTCGATCAGCGCCGTCATCGTCGCCTGACTCACGCCCATGCGCTGCGCGATCGCCTTCGGTGTGGACCAACCTTTTTCGGAAATCACCTGCAGCACGCGGAACTGCGCAGGCGTAAGCCCGGCAGCCTTGGCCAGGTCGCGGCCGAACATTTCGGTCGCGCGCAGGATTCTACGCAAAGCGATCAGGCTCGTATCGACACGCTCCATCAGGCGGCGGGCCCCTTTTTTATCAAGACGACCCAGTATCGCAGAGAGTTCCGTGCTCTGCAATTGCTTGGCTTTGCTAAGTTTATCGTGTTCGTTTTTACTCATTTGCTTTGTCATGCTAATGGTATTTAGGGCTTATAAGCAAGAATATAAGGCTGTGAGCGGAACTTTTCCGGGTTCCATTAGTTAGGTGGTTGAAATTTTCGACCACATGAACTACTTAGGCTACCGAAGCAAACGAGAGGAAAGAGCCGTGCCGCAAGTCGAGTCGATCAAGAAGGGTTCTAAACTGGTCTTCCGTAAGCCGGAGTCCGAAGACGGCAGCGAAATCTGGAAGCTGATCCGCCGCTGCAAGCCGCTTGATGAAAATTCGATGTATTGCAACCTTCTGCAGTGCGATCACTTCGGGGACACCTGTGTCCTCGTGGAGCGCGAAGGCGAAGTTGTCGGCTGGATTTCGGGCTACATCGCCCCGTCCGAGCCGGACACGTTCTTCGTGTGGCAAGTGGCTGTTTCCCCCGACGCACGCGGTCTTGGCCTTGGTAAGCGCATGCTGCGCCACCTCATCCAACGCGACGTCGCCGAAGACTGCACCAAGTTGAAGACGACCATCACCGAAAGCAACGAAGCGAGCTGGGCGCTCTTCCGCTCCTTCGCACGTTCGATCGGCGGCGAGCTGACCGATGAGGCGCACTTCCACGAAGAAGACCATTTCGACGGCCATGCCTCGACCGAGCATATGGTCACCATCACCTTCCCCGAGGAGGCGCGTGCCGCCGCCTGATCTCAGGCCGCGTACCCTCCTCATTCCCCCAATTCTATGGAGTCTCCCATGACCGTTCATTCGACGGATAAGACGATCTTTACCCAACGCGAATCTGAGGCCCGCTCCTACTGCCGTGGCTTCGATACCGTTTTCACCAGCGCGCAAGGCTCGGAGCTGACCGACGCCGAGGGCAACACCTATATCGACTTCCTCGCCGGTTGCTCGTCGCTGAACTACGGGCACAACGACCCGGACATGAAGCAGGCGCTGATCGAGCACCTGACCGAGAACAAGATGGGTCACGCGCTCGACCTGCACACCGACAGCAAGGCCAAGTTCCTGAGCGCTTTCGAGGAGCACATCCTCGCGCCGCGCGGCATGGACCATAAGCTGATGTTCATCGGCCCGACCGGTGCGAATGCCGTCGAAGCCGCGATGAAGATCGCGCGCAAGGCGACCGGCCGCACCAACATCATTGCCTTCACCAACGGCTTCCATGGCGTGACCATGGGTGCGCTGGCGGCGACCGGTAACGGCTACCACCGCGGTGGCGCCGGCATGGACACGCATGGCGTGACCCGCATGCCGTACGACGCCTATGCCGATGGTGTGGATTCGGTCGCGCTGCTCGACCAGATGCTCTCGGACGCCTCGGGCGGTATCGACGCTCCGGCGGCGATCATGCTGGAGACGGTTCAGGGCGAGGGCGGTCTCAACGCCGCAAGCCCGGAATTCGTGAAAGGCGTCGAGCAAGTCGCCCGCAAGCACGGTGCGCTGTTCATCATCGACGACATTCAGGCTGGCTGCGGCCGCACCGGCACCTTCTTCTCCTTCGAGGAGATGGATGTGATGCCGGACGTCGTGACCCAGGCGAAGTCGATCTCGGGCTTCGGCATGCCGATGGCGCTGGTTCTGGTGCGTCCTGACTATGACGTGTTCGGCCCGGCTGAGCATAACGGCACCTTCCGCGGCAACACCCATGCCTTCGTGACCGCCACCGTGGCGATCGAGAAGTTCTGGGCCGACGACAAGTTCCAGAAGGAACTGGCCGTGAAATCGGACGTCCTGCGTGAAGGTCTGGCCGCTGTGGCCGATCTCGTGCCGGGTGCCTTCCTCAAGGGCCGTGGTCTGATGCAGGGTGTCGATGTCGGCACCGGCGAACTGGCTTCGGCGATCTGCGGTCGCTGCTTCGAGAAAGGTCTCGTGATCGAGACTTCGGGCAATGACGACCAGGTCGTGAAGGTCCTCGCACCGCTGACCACGCCGATGGAACAATTCCGCAAGGGGCTGGAAATCCTGCGCGAAGCCGCCACCGAGGTGACGGGCGAGCGCACGGATATCGCGGCGGAATAATCCGCCACTGCCTCCCCCAGCGACCAAGAAATTCAGATACGGAGACACATCACATGATCGTTCGTGATTTCAACAAGCTTAAGAACACCGACCGCGACGTGTCCGACGCCGATTGGAGCAGCGTGCGCATGCTGCTCGCCGACGACAAGATGGGCTTCAGCTTCCACATCACCACGCTGAAGGCCGGTTCGGACCACACGTTCCACTACAAGCACCATTTCGAGAGCGTGTACTGCATCTCGGGCAACGGCCATATCACCGAGCTCGACAACGGCACGCGCCACGAAATCAAGCCGGGTGTGATGTATGCGCTGAACCTGCATGACCATCACCGCCTCGTCGCGGGTGACGAAGACCTCGTCATGGCCTGCTGCTTCAACCCGCCGGTGACCGGCAATGAGGTTCACCGTGAGGACGGCTCGTATGCGCCGGCCGAAGAACTGGAAAATTCGTAAGGGGGCCAAATTGACCCACCAGAATCACACAGTCGAAAAGATCGGCGGCACGTCGATGAGCCGCGTGGACGAGTTGCTCGACACGCTGTTCATCGGAGACCGCAAGGGCGCCGATCTTTACAACCGCATTTTCGTCGTCTCGGCGTTTGGTGGCATCACCAATCTGCTGCTCGAACATAAGAAGTCGGGCGAGGCGGGCGTCTATGCGCAATTCGCCAAGGCCGATAGCGAACATGGCTGGCACGAGGCGCTGAGCCGCGTCTCGTCCGCGATGGTCGAAGCCCACGAGAGCGTGCTGACGCATCCGGGCGACATCTCGCAGGCCACCGAATTCGTGCGCGAGCGTATCGAAGGCGCGCGCAACTGCCTGATCGACCTGCAGCGCCTGTGCTCCTACGGGCACTTCCGGCTCTCGCAGCACATGCTGCAAATCCGCGAGCTGCTGTCGGGTCTAGGCGAGGCGCATTCCGCCTTCGTCACCACGCTCCTGCTGCAGCGCAACGGCGTGAACGCACGTCTCGTCGACCTCTCCGGTTGGCGCGACGAGACCGATCACGACCTCGAAGGCCGGATCATGGGGGCGATGAAGGATGTCGACCCTGCGTCCGAAATGCCGATCGTGACGGGCTATGCGCAATGCGCCGAAGGCCTGATGCGGGAATTCGACCGTGGCTATTCCGAGGTGACCTTCTCGATGCTCGCAGCCCTCACCGGCGCGCGCGAGGCGATCATCCATAAGGAATTCCACCTGTCCTCTGCCGACCCGAAACTGGTGGGCGAAGGCAAGGTGCGCAAGCTGGGTCACACGAACTATGACGTGGCGGACCAGATGTCGAACATGGGCATGGAGGCGATCCACCCGAAAGCCGCCAAGACCCTGCGCCAGGCGGACGTTCCGCTGCGCGTCACCAACGCGTTCGATCCGGGCGATCCGGGCACGCTGATCGACGACAAGCCTGCCAAGGAAGCGGCGGTCGAGATGGTGACCGGCCTCGATATCATCGCGCTGGAAGTGTTCGAACAGGACATGGTCGGCGTGAAGGGTTACGACGCCAAGATCCTCGAAGTGCTGACGCGTCATGGCGTGCGCATCGTGTCGAAAGCGTCGAACGCCAACACGATCACGCACTATGTCGACGCGCCGATCGAAGTGCTCCAGAAGGTCGAGAAAGACCTCTGCGAAATCTACCCGTCGGCGGAAATCTCGGCGCGGATGCTGTCGATGGCTTCGGTCATCGGGCGTGACCTGAAGGGCCTCTCGGTTCTGACCCGAGGTCTGCAGGCAATCGCCAAGGACGGCATGGAAAGCCTCGGCGCGACCCAAGGTCCGCGCAATGTCGATGTGCAATTCGTGCTCGAACGCGGTGATCTGAAACCCGTTATCAAGGCGCTCCATGAGGAGTTCATCCCGGAAGAAAGCGCCCTCAAACAAGTCGCCTGAAATAAGCGACATTGAACTGATGAAGCCCGTGCGGATCTCCGTGCGGGCTTTTTTCTTTGGCTGCGACAACCCGTCCCAGTTGGGCTTTGAACCACGTTCCGGCGGTTGCCGTATCCTCGGGCAAGTCTAGTTCTTATCACGCAACGTGCAGAAACGCGGACGGCCATGAGCATTTTCGACATACCGACACTCGATCTGGCGCGGGCACAATTCGCCTTCGTCGTCTCGGCGCATATCGTCTTTCCAGCCTTCTCCATCGGGACGGCAAGTTACCTGATGGTGCTGGAAGCCCTGCGGATGATTACGGGCAAGGAGGTCTTCCTGAGGATCTTCGAGTTCTGGAAACACATCTTTGCAGTGGTCTTCGGCATGGGCGTCGTCTCGGGCGTCGTGATGTCTTACGAGTTCGGCCTGAACTTCGCGCATTTCTCCGACAAGGCGGGACCGGTGATCGGGCCGTTGATGGGCTACGAAGTGATGACCGCCTTCTTCCTCGAGGCGGGCTTCCTCGGGATCATGCTCTTCGGGCGCAACCGGGTGAACAAGTGGATCTACATGTTCGCCGTGACGATGGTGGCCTTCGGCACGCTGCTCTCGGCTTTCTGGATCCTCTCGGTCAACAGCTGGATGCAGACGCCCGCGGGCTTTGCGATGAACGATGTCGGCCAGTTCATCCCGAAGGATTGGTGGGAGGTGATCTTCAATCCCTCGCTGCCCTATCGCTTCGTGCATATGGTGCTGGCGGCCTACCTGACCACGGCGCTCGTCGTGGCCGGGGTCGGGGCTTGGCATCACATCAGGGGCACGGCGGATGACGCGGTGCGCACGATGTTCCGTATGGCCGTGGCGATGATCCTCGTGACCGCGCCGATCCAGATCCTTGCAGGCGACCAGCACGGGCTCAACACGCTCGAACATCAGCCCGCCAAGATCGCGGCGATGGAAGGGCATTGGGAGACCAGCAAGGGCGCAGGCCTGATCCTGTTCGGCATTCCGAACCCGAGCCAGGAGCGCACCGATTACAAGATCGAAGTGCCCTATGCGTCCTCGCTGATCCTGACGCACTCGCTCGACGGCGAAGTGCCCGGCCTCGGGGACTTCCCGGCGAATGAACGCCCGCCGATGACGATCGTCTTCTTCACTTTCCGCATCATGGTGGGTCTTGGCTTCGCCTTCGCGGCGATCGGGCTCTGGGGCGGCTGGCTGATGTGGCGCAAGCGCCTGCACGAGCCGGGGCTGTTCCACAAAGTCGCGCTGGTTTTCGCGCCGGGCGGGTTCCTCGCGATCATCATGGGCTGGTTCACCACCGAATTCGGCCGTCAGCCCTATACGGTCTATGGCCATTTCACGACGGCGGAGTCGGTGTCGAACCTCAGCCATGGCGCAGCCTGGGCGGCGCTGATCGGCTTCGTGGTCGTTTATGCCTTCCTGTTCGGCTCGGGCACCTTCTACCTGCTGCGACTGATGCGGCGCGGGCCGGAGTCGGCGGAGCCGGTGGAGAACACGCCGCAGCGCGCCGGCGGCGTGGCAGGCGCGATGCTCGCCAACGATGTGACGACCGAGAAAGAGGAGGCCCACGCATGAGCGGCTTCGCCCACTACCTGCCCGACATCTGGGCCGCGATCATCGCCTTCGCGATCCTGACCTATGTGGTGCTCGACGGGTTCGACCTCGGCATCGGCATCCTCTTTCCCTTCCTCGGCTCCGAGGAGAACCGCACCCGCGCGATGAATTCGGTCGCGCCTGTCTGGGACGGTAACGAGACATGGTTGGTGATGGGCGGGGGCGGGCTGCTCGCCGTCTTCCCGCTGGCCTACGGGATCATCCTGAACGCGCTTTATGTTCCGATCATCATCATGCTGCTCTCGCTCGCCTTTCGTGGCGTGGCCTTCGAGTTTCGCGGCAAGACCCGGCGCTGGCAGAAGCTCTGGGACAAGGCGTTCTTCGGCGGCTCGCTGATCGCGACGCTGGCGCAGGGTGCGATCCTCGGCGGGCTGCTGCGCGGCCCCGAAGTGACCGGGCGCACCTTCACCGGCGGCCCGTTCGACTGGGTGAGCTGGTTCTCGCTCGGCACGGCGCTGGCGCTGGTCGCGGGCTACGTGATGCTGGGCTCGGCTTGGCTCGTCATCAAGACCTCGCACGGGCTCTACGATCTCGCGCGCCGCGTCGGGCAGGTCTCCCTGATCGCGACGCTGGGCTTTATCGGCTTGGCCTCGCTGGCGACCCCGTTCCTGCATCCCGAATATTATCACCGCTGGTTCCAGTGGCCGGGCGTCATCTGGAGCGCGGTGGTGCCGCTGTTGCTGCTGGCGGCGGGGTTCGGCTACTGGAAGGGCATTCGCTCGGACCGGGGCGTGGTCGCCTATCTGTCCGGTATCGCGATCTTCGTTCTGTGTTTCGCGGGGCTCGGCCTGTCGATCTTCCCCTATATCGTGCCCGCCTCGATCACGATCCGCGAGGCGTCCACCACGGCGATGTCGCAGGGCTTCATTCTGGTCGGCGCGGCGATCTTCCTGCCGATCATTCTGGCCTATACGGCCTATGCCTATTGGGTGTTCCGCGGCAAGACATCGGAGCATGAGCATCACTACTGAGTGAGGCTACGGGACGGCCGGAACCGACCGGGCGCAGGCAGGGTTGGAACGATGTGACCCACATCCCGCGCATCATAAGCAGAGCCTTTCCCTCTGCGGTCTTCAGCCGGTCGGCTGGCCTGCGCGCGCCCGTCGGGGCGCGCGCAATTTCATATGCGCGGATCGATCCCGGAGGAGCTACGCGCCATGTCTGACAAGCTTGATAAACTACCCGAAGAAAGCGGCCCCTCCGGTGGTTGGGGCTCGATGCGAGGCATCGCCCGGGTCTTCGGCGACTCCTGGCCCTCGCCGGACGTTCTGCGCGAGCTGGAGCGTCAGAACAAACCGGGCGGTCTCATGTGCTCGTCCTGCGCCTTCCCGAAACCCGCAAATTACCACCCGTTCGAATTCTGCGAGAACGGGGCGAAGGCGACGCTGTGGGAGATGACCAAGTCGCGCCACACGCCGGAATTCTGGGACGATCACACGGTCTCGGACCTGATGGACTGGTCCGACCACGAGCTGGAGAAGACCGGCCGTCTGACCGCGCCGATGCGCTACGACCGCGCCACCGATCGCTATGTCGAGGTGAGCTGGGACGAGGCCTTCTCGGAGATCGGGTCGATCCTGAAAGGCCTGCCGAAGCAGGAGGTGGTCTTCTATTCCTCGGGCCACGCCGGGCTGGAGGCCAGCTACCTCTGGGCGCTGATGGCGCGCGCCTATGGCAACAACAACCTGCCGCAAAGCTCGAATATGTGTCACGAGACGACGTCGGTCGGCCTGAAGAAGGTGATCGGGTCGTCGGTGGGCACGGTGCTTTGGGAAGACTTGGAGGAGACCGATTGCTACTTCTTCTTCGGCCAGAACCCCGGCACCAATTCGCCGCGCTTCCTGCATCCGCTGAAGGCGGCGAAGGATCGGGGCGCGAAGATCGTCACCTTCAACCCGGTGAAAGAGCAGGGGCTCGTCAGCTTCGTCGATCCGCAGAACATCCGTGACATGGCGACGGGGCGTGAGACGATCATCTCCGATCAATATCACCAGCTCAAAGCGGGCTCGGATATCGCGGCCCTGACCGGCCTATGCAAAGCGGTCATCGAAGAGGACGAAAAAGCGCAGGCACAGGGCCGTGCCGCGATCATCGACTGGGACTTCCTGAAGGAACACGCGGTCAATTATGACGGGTTCCTGACCTTCTGCCGCACGACACCGTGGGACAAGATCACCGAGGAATGCGGGCTGTCCGAGGCCGAGCTACGGCAGGCGGCCGACGTCTATATCCACGCCGAGAAGGTCATCGGCGTTTATGGCATGGGGCTGACCCAGCACGCCCATGGCGCGACCAATATCGGCATGCTGGTGAACTTCCTCGCGCTGCGCGGCAATATCGGGCGCAAGGGCGCGGGCTGTTGCCCGGTGCGCGGACACTCCAACGTGCAGGGCCAGCGGACCGTCGGCATTGCCGAGAAGGCCAAGCTGATCCCGATGGACAAGCTCCGCGAGCTTTACGGCTTCGAGCCGCCGCAGGAAGACGGCTATCACATCGTCGACGCGGCGCAGGCGATGATGGAGGGCAAGGTCTCGGCCATGTTCTCGCTTGGCGGTAACCTCGTGCGCGCGCTGCCCGATAGCGAGCGGATCGAAGAGGCGTGGCCGAAGCAGAAGCTGACGGTGATGATCTCTACCAAGCTCAACCGCTCGCATCTCTATCCGGGCGAGGTGGCCTATATTCTGCCGTGTCTCAGCCGGTCCGAGAAGGACGAGCAGGAAACCGGCAATCAATATGTCTCGGTCG
Organism: Thioclava sp. PTB-PU3-1; assembly: GCF_055666785.1. NCBI lineage: Bacteria > Pseudomonadati > Pseudomonadota > Alphaproteobacteria > Rhodobacterales > Paracoccaceae > Thioclava > Thioclava sp. PTB-PU3-1. Next base: position 281,031 of record NZ_JBVNVL010000005.1, read on the forward strand.
AGGACAGCTTCTCGAAAATCCACGGCTCGCTCGGCAAAAGCGCGCCCGCCTCGGACAAGCTGAAGTCCGAATTGGCGATCACCTGCGGCATCGCGAAAGCCGCCTGCGATCCGAACCCGAAACTGCAATGGGACGAATGGGTGAAGGATTATTCCGTCGTCCGCGATCTGATCGAGGCGACTTACCCGGACGACTTCCGCGGCTTCAACGCGCGGATGAACGAACCGGGCGGCTTCTGGCGCGGCAACCCGGCGCATGATCGCATCTGGAAGACCGAAAGCGGGAAGCTGGAATTCACCACGCCGTCGAAGCTCAACGCGCTTGGCTTCGAGGACAAGCCGGGCCGTTTCCGGATGATCACCATGCGCTCGAACGACCAGTTCAACACCACGATCTACGGCTATTCGGACCGGTTCCGCGGGATCGAAGGGACGCGCGACGTGCTGTTGATGAACAAGATCGACATGGCCGATCTGGGGCTCGAGCACGGCGATCCGGTCGTGGTCCATGGTGACATGGATGACGGCGTCGCGCGCCGCAAGACCGGGCTGAGCGTCATCACCTTCGAGCTGCCGCGCGGCACGGTCGGGGGCTATTACCCGGAATGCAACGTGCTGGTGCCGGTGGGGCTCAATGACGAGCTGTCGAAGACGCCCGGCTCCAAGGGCGTCCCGGTCCGCATCGAGAAGGCCTAAGCGGGAACGGCGGCGGGGCGGCGGCTATCGAGCCACGCGATGGCGAGGAAGACGAGCCCCGCCGCCGCCAGTCCCGCGCCGACATAGCCGGTAGCCGTCCAGCCATAGCCGTTCGCAAGCGCGATCCCGGCAAGGAACGGCCCGATCGCATTGGCGAGGTTGAAGGCCGCGTGGTTGAGGGCGGCGGCGAGCGTCTGGGCCTCGCCCGCGACCTCCATCAGTCGCATCTGCATCGGGATCACCATCCCGGCGGTCGACCCCAGCGCGATCATCGCCACCGACATCGCGACCCAGTTGCCGATCGTGAAGGTGTAGAGGATCGACATCACGATCATCCCGCAAAGCAGGATCACGCCTGCGCCGAAGCGCGACCAATCCGACAGCTTGCCCGAGATCCAGTTGCCCAGCGTGCCGCCCACGCCGAAGGCCGAAAGCGCCACGGGGATCGTCCAGGCGGGGCCCGCCTGCGTGTCGATCATCGCCGCCGACAGATAGGAATAGACCGCGAAGATGCCGCCGAAGCCGATCGAGCCCACGAGCAGCGTCAGCCAGACCGAGCGATTGGCTAGTGCGCCCAGCTCGCGCATCGGGCTGGCATTCGGGTCGCGCGGCGTCGCGGGGGCGACGCGCGCGATCATCAATGCGGAGGCCGCGCAGATCACCGCGACGATGGCAAAGCCCCAGCGCCAGCCGAAATTCTGCCCGATCGCGCCCGCCAGCGGTACACCCACGATATTCGCGATGGTCAGCCCGGTGATCACCATCGCGATGCCCTGCGCGCGTTTGCCCACGGGCATCAGATCGGCGGCGAAGAGCATCGCCATCCCGAAATAGGCGCCATGCGGCAGGCCCGACGCGAAGCGCGCCGCCATGAAGCTATCCATGTTCGGTGCGAACCCGGCCAGCAGGTTCGCCACCGCATAGAAGCCCATCAACCCGATCAGGAACTGCTTGCGCGGGATTTTCGCGCCGATCACCGCCAGAAGCGGCGCGCCGATCACAACGCCAAGCGCATAGGCCGAGATCGCATGACCCGCCCGCGCCTCGGTGATCCCGAAATCGGCCGCGTAATAGGGCAGCAACCCCATGGACGCGAACTCGATCACGCCGATACCGAAAGTGCCAAGGGCCAGCGACAGGATCACGGCCCGCGCGTGGCGGGGTTCGAGCGTCATGGGTAGTCTCCGAAAATAGGTGTAGCGCCGGGTATCAGCCCCGTGACTTAGGCGATCGCTGCGCTGCGGCAAGGGGCGGAGGGGTTATTTCCCGTAATAGTCGCGGAACCACGCCACGAATTTCGCGATCCCCTCGCGCACATCGGTCTGCGGACGGTATCCGGTGAGGCTTTGCAAAAGCGACGCATCGGCCCAGGTCGCGGGCACATCGCCTTTCTGCATCTCCATGTAATTGCGCTGCGCGGGGCGACCCAGCTCGGCCTCCAGCGCATCGACGAAATCCAGCAGCTTCACCTTGTCGGAATTGCCGATATTGACGATCCGATAGGGGGCCACGGGCGAGAGGCTGTCGCCCTCGGCGATCTCGTCACGCGACGCCGGGCGCTCGGGGGCTGCGTCGATCAGCAGGCGGATGCCGCGCACGAGATCTTCGACATAGGTGAAGTCGCGATACATCTCGCCGTGATTGTAGATGTCGATGGGGCGGTCGTTCAGGATCGCATCGGTGAACTTGAACAGCGCCATGTCGGGACGGCCCCACGGCCCGTAGACCGTGAAGAAGCGGAACATCGTCGTCGGCAGGTTCCACAGATGAGCATAGGAATGGCCCATCGACTCGGTCGCCTTCTTCGTCGCCGCATAGATCGTCAGCTGCGTGTCGGCCTTGTCGGTCTCGGCATAGGGCATGTCCTCGTTCGCCCCGTAGACCGACGAGGTCGACGCCATCAGAAGGTGCTGTACCTCGTGGCGGCGCGCGGCCTCCATCACGTTGAAGGTGCCGACGATATTGGCGTCGATATAAGCGCGGGGCTGTTCGAGGCTGTAGCGCACGCCGGCCTGCGCTGCGAGATGGACGATGATCTCGGGTTTGAACTCATCCGCCATCGCGTCGAAGGTTTCGAGATCTTCGAGCATTCCCTCGGTCGCGGAGAAATTCGGGTTCTGCAGCAGCATCGCATGGCGGCGCTGTTTCAGGGCGATGTCATAGTAGTCGGTCATCCCGTCATAGCCATGCACCCGGTAGCCCTCGTCGAGCAGCAGCTTTGCCAGATGGTAGCCGATGAAACCTGCGGTGCCGGTGATCAGGATGCGCGTCATGAATGTCCCTCGCAAATGCTGCATCTGCAGTAGCGAGCGGGGGGCGGGAAGGTCAAGCGCCGCGCGGGATAAGAGAAGGCCCCGGCCGTGCGGACAGCTTCGCCTGCTCGGGCTCGCCGACCGGCGCGTTGGCGTCTATATAGACCACCGGCTGGCGCATCGCGACATCGTGATGGGGCGGCGAGAGAACGGAGGCGCCATACCACGCCTAAGGTGCGTGACCTTCGGGCGACCGGCCCGGTGGGGTAGGGCGCGCGCTGGCCGCGACACCGCCCCGATTGCGCGAAAACGCGGGAGTTGCGTGCGCGAGGCAAACGCACTATACGCCCCCGGTGGCCCGACGGCCGCATCAGAATCAACACGAAAAGCCGTGTCCCTTCCGCACTCGCTTCGGGAAGGTGTTCCGGCAAGGAGAAGCGATATGAAACTCAATGAACTGCGCGACAACGAAGGCGCGGCCCAGAAGAAAAAACGCGTCGCCCGCGGTCCCGGCTCGGGCAAAGGCAAGATGGCTGGCCGTGGTATCAAAGGTCAGAAGTCGCGTTCGGGTGTGGCCCTGAACGGTTACGAAGGCGGCCAGATGCCGCTCTATCGTCGTCTGCCGAAGCGTGGCTTCACCAAGCCGAACGCGAAGAAGTTCAACGTCGTGAACCTCGGCCAGATCGAGAAATTCATCGAAGCCGGCAAGCTCGACGCGAAGTCGGACATCACCGAAGACGCGCTGGTCGCGGCCGGTGTCGTGCGCCGCAAGCTCGATGGCGTGCGTGTCCTCGCAAAGGGCGACATCAAGTCGAAAGTGACCCTGAACGTCACCGGTGCTTCGAAATCGGCCGTTGAGGCTGTCGAGAAGGCTGGCGGTTCGGTCACGGTGGCGCAGGCCGCTGAATAAGCTGTTGTGAGCGGGCCTCGGCCCGATTACATAGGCGAAGGTTTTCTAGGCGCCGCCGACCGGGAACCGGTTGGGCGGCGCTTTACATGAAAGAGACGAGCATATGGCATCTGCTGCAGAGCAAATGGCGGCGAACCTCAGCTGGGACGCCCTGGGCAAAGCCACCGAGCTGCGCCAGCGCATCTTCTTCACCATTGGTTTGCTGATCATCTACCGCCTCGGGACCTATATTCCGGTTCCGGGCATCGACGCGCAGGCACTGCGCGAATTCATGCAAAGCGCGGGCTCTGGCCTCGGCGGCGTGTTGTCGATGTTCACGGGCGGTGCGCTCGGCCGGATGGGCGTCTTCGCGCTCGGCATCATGCCCTACATCTCGGCCTCGATCATCATCCAGCTTCTGACCGCTCTGGTGCCCGCACTCGAGCAGATGAAGAAGGAAGGCGAACAGGGCCGCAAGAAGATCAACCAGATCACGCGCTATGCGACCGTGGCTCTGGCGACCTTCCAGGCATGGGGTCTGGCCGTATCGCTCGAGAAGGGCGATCTGGCGCATGATCCGGGCCTGTTCTTCGTCGCTGCCGTGGTCATCACGCTCGTCGGCGGCACCATGTTCCTGATGTGGCTGGGTGAGCAGATCACCGCACGCGGCATCGGCAACGGCATCTCGCTGATCATCTTCGTCGGTATCGTCGCGGAAATCCCGGCGGCTCTCGCCCGCTTCCTCGAGCAGGGCCGCGCCGGTGCGATCTCCACTCCGGTGATCCTCGGGGTGATCCTGATGATCGCGATCGTGATCACCTTCGTCGTCTTCATGGAACGCGCGCTGCGCAAGATCCATATCCAGTATCCGCGCCGTCAGGTGGGGATGAAGGTCTATGACGGCGGCTCCAGCCACCTGCCGATCAAGGTGAACCCGGCGGGCGTCATCCCGGCGATCTTCGCCTCGTCGCTGCTGCTGCTGCCGACCACGATCGCAACCTTCTCGGGCCAGAACACCGGTCCGGTGATGTCGACGATCCTCGCCTATTTCGGCCCGGGGCAGCCGCTGTATCTGCTGTTCTACGTCGCGATGATCGTGTTCTTCGCCTACTTCTACACCGCGAACGTGTCGTTCAAATCGGACGAAGTCGCGGATAACCTGAAGAGCCAAGGCGGCTTCGTGCCCGGCATCCGTCCCGGCAAGAAGACCGAAGAATATCTCGACTACGTCGTCAGCCGCGTTCTCGTGATCGGTTCCGCCTATCTCGCCGCGGTCTGCCTTCTGCCCGAGATCCTGCGTTCGCAGCTGTCCATCCCGTTCTACTTCGGCGGCACCTCGGTTCTGATCGTGGTCACTGTGTCGATGGACACCATCAACCAAATTCAGTCGCATCTTCTGGCCCACCAATACGAGGGTCTGATCGAGCGCTCGCAACTTCGCGGCCGTTCGGGCAAGAAGAAGAAGGGGCCGCGCAAGCCGCCCGCGCGCCGCTAAATCCGCCAAGCGTTTTCAGGGGGAGCCGACATGGCAAATATCATTCTTCTCGGCCCGCCCGGCGCGGGCAAGGGCACCCAGGCCCGCCGTCTCGTCGAAGAGCGCGGCATGGTCCAACTCTCCACCGGCGACATGCTGCGTGAAGCGAAGGACTCGGGCACCGAGATGGGCAATCTCGTCGCCGATGTCATGGCCAAGGGCCAGCTCGTGACCGACGAGATCGTCATCGGTCTGATCGAGGAAAAGCTCGCCGCCGGTGGCGAGGGCTTCATCTTCGACGGCTTCCCGCGCACGCTGGGGCAGGCCGACGCTCTGGGCAAGCTGCTCGCCAAGATGGGCACCAAGCTCGACGCGGTGATCGAGATGCAGGTGGATGACGAGGCGCTCGTCGCCCGCATCACCGGTCGCTCGACCTGCGGCGGCTGCGGCGAAGTCTATCACGACCAGACCAAGCCTTGGCCCGCAGACGGCAAATGCGAAAAGTGCGGCAGCACCGACGTGAAGCGCCGCGCTGACGACAACGAAGACAGTCTGCGCACCCGGTTGATGGAGTATTACAAGAAGACTTCTCCGCTGATCGGCTACTACTACCACGCGGGCGATCTGTTCACGATCGACGGGCTGGCCGAAATCGAGACCGTGGCGACCTCGATCGCACGAATTCTCGATCAGCAAGAGCAATCGTAAATGAAGCCTTGACCCGGAGGGCGTTTACCTCTAGGTCACGGCGTCTCCGGCGGGAATCGTTTCCGAGAAGGGAAGATTCTCGAGGGAGTTAATCGTGGGGTCCGAAGCGCCAGTTTCGGGCCTCGTGTTGTGAAAAAAGGGCCTGGGGTTACGGGCTCGCAACGAAAGGATACACGCTTTGGCACGTATTGCTGGCGTCAACATTCCGACCGGGAAACGCGTCCCGATCGCACTTACCTACATCACCGGGATCGGTCCTCACTCGGCTAAGCAGATCTGCGAAGCTACCGGTGTCGACGTGACCCGTCGCGTCAACGAGCTTTCGGACTCCGAAGTGCTCGCCATCCGCGAACATATCGACGCCAATTACACCGTCGAGGGCGACCTGCGCCGTGAAGTTCAGATGAACGTCAAGCGCCTGATGGATCTCGGCTGCTACCGTGGCCTGCGTCACCGTCGCAACCTGCCCGTGCGCGGTCAGCGCACCCATACGAATGCGCGTACGCGCAAAGGTCCGGCGAAACCCATCGCTGGCAAGAAGAAGTAAGGGGAGGCAGGACAAATGGCTCGTGATAAGGTTCGCGCTAAGCGCAAGGAACGCAAGAACATCGCCGCTGGCGTCGTTCATGTGAACTCCTCGTTCAACAACACCAAAATCCTGATCTCTGACGTGCAGGGCAACGCGATCTCGTGGTCGTCGGCTGGCACGATGGGCTTCAAGGGCTCGCGTAAGTCGACCCCCTACGCCGCTCAGATGGCTGCAGAAGATGCGGCCAAGAAGGCTCAGGATCACGGTCTGCGCACCGTGGACGTCGAAGTTCAGGGCCCCGGTTCGGGTCGTGAATCGGCGCTGCGCGCGCTGGCTGCGGTCGGTCTGACCGTCACCTCGATCCGTGACGTGACCCCGATCGCCCATAACGGCTGCCGCCCGCCGAAGCGTCGCCGCGTCTAATCAAGATTACGACGGTCGGGCCGTGCGGATTCCCCGTGCGGCCCGCCCGCATTTTTCGGTTTTATCCTCGGGCGTCCCCGACTTTGGGCATGGGTCTGGGACAGGTATGGAGGCAAACGCATGATCCACAAGAATTGGGCTGAACTCATCAAGCCGACGCAGCTTGAAATCAAGCCCGGCAACGACCCGCTGCGTCAGGCGACGATCGTCGCTGAACCGCTCGAGCGTGGCTTTGGCCTGACGCTCGGCAACGCACTGCGCCGCGTGCTGCTCTCGTCGCTTCAGGGCGCCGCGATCACCAGCGTCCAGATCGACAACGTGCTGCACGAGTTCTCCTCGGTCGCAGGCGTTCGTGAAGACGTCACCGACATCGTCCTGAACCTCAAGGGCGTGGCTCTGCGTATGGACGTTGAAGGTCCGAAGCGCCTCTCGATCTCGGCCAAGGGCCCGGGCGTCGTGACCGCTGGCGACATCACCGAGACCGCGGGCATCGAGGTCCTCAACAAGGATCACGTGATCTGCCACCTCGACGATGGTGCCGATCTGTTCATGGAATTGACCGTGAACACCGGCAAAGGCTACGTCGCCGCCGACAAGAACCGTCCCGAGGATGCGCCGATCGGCCTGATCCCGGTCGACGCGATCTATTCGCCGGTCAAGAAAGTCGCCTACGAAGTGCAGCCGACCCGTGAAGGTCAGGTTCTGGACTACGACAAGCTGACCATGAAGGTCGAGACCGACGGTTCGCTCTCGGCCGAGGACGCGGTGGCGTTTGCTGCCCGCATCCTGCAGGACCAGCTGTCGATCTTCGTGAACTTCGAAGAGCCGGAATCGGCTGGCAAGCAGGACCAGGACGACGGTCTCGAGTTCAACCCGCTTCTGCTGAAGAAAGTGGACGAGCTGGAACTGTCCGTGCGTTCGGCGAACTGCCTGAAGAACGACAACATCGTCTATATCGGCGACCTGATCCAGAAGACCGAAGCCGAGATGCTCCGCACCCCGAACTTCGGCCGCAAGTCGCTGAACGAGATCAAGGAAGTGCTCTCGGGCATGGGCCTGCATCTCGGGATGGAAGTCGAAGATTGGCCGCCGGAGAACATCGAAGATCTGGCCAAGCGTTTCGAAGACCAGTTCTGATTGACGAATTGAGGGGCGTTGGCTAAACGCCCCTCCAATGCCCGGGCTGCCGGGGACGATCTGGGTCACAAGACCCCAAGGTGAGCCGGTGACACGCATCGCTGGCCTGACAAAGCAAAACGCAAGATTGGAGATAGACAATGCGTCACGCACGTGGCTACCGCCGCCTCAACCGCACCCATGAACACCGCAAGGCGCTCTTCGCCAACATGGCTGGCTCGCTGATCGAGCACGAGCAGATCAAGACGACCCTGCCGAAGGCGAAAGAACTGCGCCCGGTCATCGAGAAGCTGATCACGCTCGCCAAGCGCGGTGATCTGCACGCACGCCGTCAGGCGGCCTCGCAGCTCAAGCAGGACCAGTATGTCGCGAAACTCTTCGACATCCTCGGCCCGCGCTACAAGGACCGTCAGGGCGGCTACGTTCGCATTATGAAAGCCGGTTTCCGTTACGGCGACATGGCTCCGATGGCGATCATCGAATTCGTCGAGCGCGATCTGGACGCAAAAGGTGCGGCAGATAAGGCACGCGTCGAAGCCGAAGAGGCTGCCGAGGATTGATCCTCGCGACCGATTTCCCTGCGAAATCAATGAGAATTGCGAAATCCCGCCTATTAGGCGGGATTTTCTTATTTCCGCCTGCATTTTCCCGCATTTCTCACGCAAAAGGTTATTGCGCAGATGATGCGCATTCGCGAGTGTAAGCGCGTGGGCGGGTAGGGACGTAATGTCACTGTCGGAGCGAACTCCGCACGGCGCGAACACTTTTAAGTTGACCGGGTTAATTCCAAACTGTCTAAAAAGATATGTCGATACAGAGCAGAATCGATTTGAAACTTCGTGACTTGGATCGTTTAGCTCCAAGCGGTTATTTTGTTGGACTGCATATTCGTTTTACGGCGCCTTTGATGACGTTCCAGACTTACGACAAAGCCTGGCTCGATCATTATACCGCAAACGGCTATGTGCTCCGTGACCCTATGACTGCTTGGGGGTTTAGCGAGACCGGCTCAATCCGGTGGAGCGACCCGCGGTTACCCGATCCTTTCCGTCTCTTCGATGAGGCCAAACACTATGGTCTGATCTACGGGGCGACAGTCTCATGCGGCCCGATCCGGTCCCGTACTATCGCAAGCATGGCGCGCGATGATCGGGAATTCGACCTACCCGAGATCGAGACCTTTGAGCTTATCGTGCGCGAATTGCACGACATGACTCAACCGCCTGAGGAACTCACGAGAGCTCAGATCGAAGCCCTGCGCTGTGTTGCTGGGGGTGACCGACACGCGGCGGCGGCCGCGAAACTTGGAATTTCGGAAAGCGCGCTCAAGGCGCGGCTGAATTCTGCGCGCGCAAGACTGATGGCTCGGACGACCGCCGAAGCTATTCAGCGCGCAAAGGATTTCCGCCTGTTATAGTGTTGTTGACCCTCCGCACGGCTGTACTGTGACTAACCTGCAGGAGGAAGACATGCAGACCACTACGCTTTCGTTCACCAATTTTCATAATCACGGTGAGCTTTTCGCAAACATGCTGCGCGCCAGGCGCGAGCTCTTCATTGTCCAGAATAAATGGGATCTCCCAGAAGCGATGGGCATGGAATATGACCAGTATGACACCCCGGCGAGCCGCTGGGTGGTCGTCCATGACGAGCTGGGCAAGGTGCTGGCAGGCAACCGTCTGACGCCCACGACGACGACCTGCGGGATCTATAGCTACATGATCCGCGATGCGCAGCGGGGGCTGCTCGCGACGATCCCGTCCAATCTTCTCTATGACGAAGCTCCGGTCAGTGAGACCGTCTGGGAAAGCTCGCGTCTGTTCGTGTCCCATGACGTTCCGATGGCGATGCGCCGCAAGGTTCATGCGCGTCTCGTGCAGGAAATCGGCAATTCGGCGCGTGAGCTTGGCGCAAGTTCCGCCCTTACCCTTCTGAACGCGAATTGGCCGCGTTGGGCGGGTCGGGTTGGCGTGGATATGACTGCGATGGGACCGGTGCTGGAGATCGACGGGATCAAGAACCAGGTCGTATCGATGAACTTTTCCCAAAACCTTCATTAAAGGGATGGGAAAGATTAGAGCCCCCGTGCGCCCCACACGCGCGGGGGCTTTTCGTTGGCGGACCGAGACACTAGGTTCACGCCATCATGGCCGACCTATTCGACACGCCCCCCGACCCCAATGCGCCTGCGCCCGAAGCGCCGCGCCCGCTCGCTGATCGCATCCGCCCGAAAACTCTGGGTGAGGTGATCGGTCAGGAACAGGTACTCGGTCCCGATGGGCCCTTGGGGGCAATGCTGGCTGCAGGCTCGCTCGGATCTCTGATCCTCTGGGGGCCGCCGGGTGTCGGCAAGACCACCATCGCACGACTGCTGGCCGATGCCTCCGATCGCGCCTTCGTCCAGATTTCCGCAATCTTCACCGGCGTGCCGGAACTGCGCAAAGTCTTCGAGGCCGCCAAGCTGCGGCGCGGGCAGGGCAGGGGCACGCTCCTCTTCGTCGATGAGATCCACCGCTTCAACAAGGCGCAGCAGGACAGCTTCCTGCCGCATATGGAAGACGGCACGATCATGTTGGTGGGCGCCACCACCGAGAACCCGAGCTTCGAGCTGAACGCCGCTGTGCTGAGCCGGGCGCAGGTCATGGTGCTCGAACGTCTCGACCTCGCCGATCTCGAACGCCTCGCACAGCGTGCCGAGAAGGCGCTCGGTCGGCCGCTGCCGCTGACCGGCAAGGCGCGCGAGGCGCTGCTGGAAATGGCCGACGGCGACGGCCGCGCGCTTCTGAACCTGATTGAGCAGGTGGCGGCGTGGAAAGTGACCGGCAATCTCGACACCGACGCGCTTTCGACCCGGCTGATGCGCCGCGCAGCGAAATACGACAAGTCGGGCGATGAGCATTACAACCTGATCTCGGCGCTCCATAAATCCGTGCGGGGGTCGGATCCGGACGCGGCGCTCTATTGGTTCGCGCGGATGCTGGAGGGCGGCGAGGACCCGCGCTATCTCGCGCGGCGCTTCGTCCGAATGGCGGTCGAGGATATCGGGCTGGCCGACCCGCAGGCCCAGACCCATGCGCTCCATGCGTGGGAAATATACGAGCGGATCGGCTCGCCCGAGGGGGAACTGGCTTTGGCGCAGACGGTGATCTACCTCGCGCTCGCCCCGAAATCCAACGCGGGCTACGTTGCCTATAAAGGTGCGCGGGCGCAGGCGCAGAAGACCGGATCGGAGCCGCCGCCCAAACATATCCTCAACGCCCCGACCAAGCTGATGTCCGAACAGGGCTATGGCGCGGGCTATGCCTATGACCACGACGCCGAGGACGGCTTCTCGGGGCAGAACTACTTCCCCGACACGATGAAGCGCCCGGTCCTCTACCAGCCGGTCGAGCGTGGCTTCGAGCGCGAGTTGAAAAAGCGGGTCGACTGGTTTGCCAAGCTGCGTGAACAGCGCAAATCTTGACATTCAGGCCTGTGACCGCTCTTAGGGCGCCAAAGGAGACAGCGATGCTTTCTACGATTTTGCAGGTCGCGCTAGGCGGCGCGATGGGTGCATCGGGGCGGTACCTCGTCGGCGTCGGAATGATGCGCAGCTTCGGTGCGCAGCCTTTCCCGCTGGGCGTCATCACGGTGAACATTCTCGGCTCGTTCCTGATGGGCGCGCTCGTGGTGTTCCTCGGTGACAAGCAGCTGACCCATTGGAACGCCTTCCTCGCGACCGGCTTTCTCGGGGGCTTCACCACATTCTCCTCTTTCTCGCTCGAAGCCTATCGCTTGATCGAGAAAGGCGATGTCACATTGGCAGTCAGTTATATCGGACTGTCGGTCGGCGCGGGGCTTCTGGGCCTTGTCGCTGGCATTCTATTGATGAGGGCCATGCTATGAGCGGCGTCCAGCATATCACCGTCACCGAGGACGAGGGCGAACAGCGCCTCGACCGGTTCCTGAAAAAGCGTTTCCCGCATCTGTCTCAGGGCATGATCGAAAAGTTCTGCCGCAAAGGCGATCTGCGCGTGGACAAGGGTCGGGTGAAGGCCAATTCGCGCGTCGCTCCGGGGCAGGAGATCCGCGTGCCGCCGATCCCCGATTCCGCGCCCGCGCCGAGGACCGAGGGCATTTCGGAGGAGGATGCGAAATTCATCCAGAGCTGCGTGCTCTGGAAGGACGAGCATATAATCGCGCTCAACAAGCCGCCGGGGCTGCCCTCTCAGGGCGGCTCGGGGCAGGGCAACCGCCATGTCGACGGGCTGAGCGAGGCGCTGACATTCGGCTACAAGGACAAGCCAAAGCTGGTGCATCGCTTGGACAAGGACACCTCCGGCGTTCTGCTGCTTGCGCGCACCGACCGGGTCGCGCGCCGCCTGTCCGAGGCGTTCCGCGGCAAGACGACGCGCAAGATCTATTGGGCGGCCGTCGCAGGCGCGCCCGAACCGAAGACCGGCACGATCCGCTTTGGTCTCGTGAAAGCGCCGGGTCATGGCCGTGGCGGCGAGGGCGAGAAGATGATCTGCATCCATCCCGCTAAGGTCGACAAGACCGAAGGCGCCAAGCGCGCGACCACCGATTACTTCACGCTGCACATCCTCGGCCAGCGGGTGAGCTGGGTCGCGCTGGTGCCGATCACCGGGCGCACCCACCAGCTGCGCGCGCATATGGCCGAGATCGGCAGCCCGATCATCGGCGACGGCAAATATGGCGGCTCGAGCCAGGAAAACATGGGCGACGGCTGGGGCGCGCAACTGGGCGGCGAGATTTCCCGCAAGTTGCACCTGCACGCCCGTCAGATCAGCTTCGATCATCCGATCAGCGGCAAGCGGATCACGCTGACCGCGCCGCTACCCGAGCACATGAAGCGAACCTGGGACCTGCTGGATTGGCACGAGAACGACGTGCCCGCCGACCCGTTCGAGGATCTGAAATGAAGCTCGCGATCTTCGACGTCGACGGCACGATCTCGGACAGCCAGAACCACATCACCCATGCGATGACGATCGGGTTCGAGGCGGCGGGTCTGCCCGCCCCGCCGGCCTCCGCCGTGTTGCAGATCGTGGGTCTGTCGCTGCCGCTCGCGGTGGCGCGGCTTGCGCCGGAGCACGATGCCGAGACGCAGGCGCGTATCGTCGAGGGCTACAAGCAAAGCTACAAGACTGCGCGCGCGGCTTCGCCCGCGCCGCTCTATCCCGGGGCCGAGGCGCTGCTGCGCAAGCTCGCCGCGCGCGACGACATGCTGCTGGCGGTCGCCACCGGTAAATCTCGCCGCGGCCTTCGCGCGCTGATCGAGCATCACGGTCTGGACGGGCTCTTCGTCAGCCAGCAGACCGCCGACGATCACCCCTCGAAGCCGCACCCGTCGATGATCGGCGCGGCGTTGAGCGAGGCGGGCGTGGACGCACGCGACGCGGTGATGATCGGCGATACCAGCTTCGATATCGAAATGGGCCGCAGCGCGGGCGTCGCGACGATCGGCGTGCGCTGGGGCTACCACGCGCCGAACCTGCTCGAAGCGGCGGGCGCGCATCAGATGGTCGATGATTTCGACGGGCTGGAAACGACACTTCTGGATCTGTGGGAGATGAGCGCATGAGCGAATGGGCGGCCAAACGGTTCTGGACGGAAACCACCGTCACCGAGCACCCCGAGGGGTTCGGCGTGGCGCTGGACGGGCGTGCGGTGAAGACGCCGGCGAAAGCCGCGCTGACCGTCCCGACCCGCGCCTATGCCGAGGCCATCGCGGCCGAATGGGACGCGCAGGACGGCGCGATCCAGCCCCATACGATGCCGGTCACCCGCTCTGCCAATGCGGCGATCGACAAGGTGGCGCATCAGCATCCCGAGGTCGTCACCCATGTCTGCGAATTCGGCGGCACCGATCTTCTGTGCTACCGTGCCGAGGCTCCGACGGAACTGGTCGAGCTTCAGGCCGCGAAATGGGACCCGCTGCTGGAATGGGCGGCGCAAACCTATGGCGCGGAGCTGAAGGTCACGACGGGAATTCTTCCGGTCGATCAGCCTGCCGACCATCTGGCGCGCCTGGAGACGGAGGTGGCAAACCTCGACCCCTTCGCGCTGGCGGCGCTGCATGATCTCGTGGGCATCACGGGCTCCCTCGTGCTGGGGCTGGCCGTCACCCGCGGCAGGCTCTCGGCCGAGGAAGCATGGGAAATTTCGCGGCTCGACGAGGACTGGCAAATCGCTCAATGGGGCGATGACGAAGAGGCGGCGGAGATCGCTGCACACAAGCGCGAGGCGCTGTGTGACGCGGCTCGAATCTGGACGCTCACCGAAAGGTGACCGCCGCGGATTCTCACGCCGCTTATTGACCTGCCAAAAGCATCATCACTTGCTGACGATTTACGCAGGGGCCCTCACGAATTCCGGAAACTAGCCTTGACCTTCTTTGATCGGATGGACCAAACTTTCGTTACTCCGTGTCATGGAGACACGATCGACCAGGTCCGTGAGGGACCAAGAACCGCTCTGTCAGAGCGGCGACAACAGGAAGAGGTAAAAATGAAGAAATCCGTCTTTTTCGGCGCGCTGACGGCTGCGACGCTGACTGCCGGTCTGGCTGGCGCGGCCACGCTCGATGACGTGAAATCGCGCGGAGAGCTGATCTGCGGCGTGAACACCGGTCTCGTGGGCTTCGCCGCGCCGGATGCCAACGGTAACTGGTCCGGCTTCGACGTCGCGGTCTGCCAGGCCGTCGCCGCCGCTGTGCTGGGCGACCCCTCGAAGGTTAAATACGTCCCCACCTCGGGCCAGACGCGCTTCACCGCGCTCGGTTCGGGCGAAGTGGACCTGCTCGCACGCAACACCACCTGGACCTTCTCGCGCGACACCGACCTTAAGCTTCAGTTCACCGCGACCAACTACTACGACGGTCAGGGCTTCATGGTCCGCAAGGATTCGGGCGTGACCTCGGCCAAGGAACTCGACGGTGCGTCGATCTGTATCCAGACCGGCACCACGACCGAGCTGAACCTCGCCGACTACTTCAAGGCCAACAACATGTCCTATCAGCCGATCACGGTTGATTCGAACGCCGAGGGCGAACAGCAGTTCCTCGCCGGCGCGTGTGACGCCTACACGACCGACGCGTCGGGCCTCGCAGCCACCCGCGCCGCTTTCGCGAACCCTTCCGACTACGTGATCCTGCCGGAAATCATCTCGAAAGAGCCGCTGGCTCCGGCCGTCCGTCAGGGCGACGATCAGTGGACCGACATCGTCCGCTGGACCGTCTTCGCGCTGATCGGCGCTGAAGAATACGGCGTGACCTCGGCCAATATCGACGAGCTGGCCAAAGGCACCGACAACCCGGAAGTCAACCGCCTGCTCGGCACCGAGGGTGACCTCGGCGCGATGATCGGCCTCGACAAGGATTGGGCCGTCAAAGCCATCAAGGCCAACGGCAACTACGGTGAAATCTTCGCCGCGACCATTGGCGAGCAGACCCCGATCGGTCTGGCCCGTGGCCTGAACGCTCAGTGGACCCAAGGCGGTCTGATGTACGCTCCTCCCTTCCGTTAAGAAGGGCCCGGCAGGGGCGCGGTTCAATCCGCGCCCCTGTTCCGTTTTCAAGAGACCGTGCGTAGGGGAGACATCCCCACAGTGGCCCGTAAGAATGGCCTGACAAAAATAACGACGCGGCAACAGGGGAAATAAGAATGACAAGCGCGCCCGACGCGCCGGAGCAGGGCTTCCGGCTCAGCCAGCTTATCTATGACACGCGTTATCGCTCCCTGACGATTCAGGCGATCGTCTTCATCCTCGTGATGGGCGGCGCGGCATGGCTGGTGGACAATGTGATCCAGAACCTCAACGACCTCGGGAAGGATTTCAATTTCTCCTTCCTCGGGCAGAGGGCCGGTTACGATATCGGCAATGCGATCATCCCGTATAACAACGACATGAGCCACGGACGTGCGCTGCTTGTCGGTCTGATCAACACGCTCTGGGTATCCTTCCTGGGCTGCGTCGCCGCGACGATCATCGGGATCTTCGTGGGCGTGCTGCGCCTGTCGAAGAACTGGCTCGTGGCGCGGCTGATGACCGTCTATGTCGAGGTCTTCCGCAACATTCCGGTGCTGCTGTGGATCCTGGTGGCGATCGCGCTGCTGACCGATGTGGCCCCGTCGCCCAACGCCTATAAGGTGAACCAGCAGACGGGCGAGGCGCAGGCCTCGATGCTGCTCGACTCGGTCGCTTTCACCAACCGCTACACCGCGATCCCGTCGGTGCATTTCGATCGCTCGCTCGGCACGCTCGACACGGCGCTTGCACCGATCTCGCTCAACTTCCTTGCGCTGGTGATCGTGCTGATCGCCTCGATCTGGGTGAACAAGCGGATGCTGACCCACGCCGCCAAGGTGCAGGAGGCGACCGGGGTACGACCTACAATGTGGTGGAAGAGCGCGCTCGTGCTGATCGCGCCCGTTGTGATCCTCGCCATTGCGCTCGGGATCAATCCCGAAGAGCCCCAGATCAAGGGCTTCAACTTCACAGGCGGCACGAACGTGTCGAACTCCTTCGTGGCGCTCTGGCTCGGCCTGTCGCTCTATACGGCGGCCTTCATCGCCGAGATCGTCCGCGCCGGTATCCTCGCCATCTCGAAAGGTCAGACCGAGGCCGCCTTCGCGCTGGGTCTGCGGGCCAATCGCACGATGAGCCTCGTGATCCTGCCGCAGGCGCTGCGGGTCATCATCCCGCCGCTGATCTCGCAATATCTGAACCTGACGAAGAACTCCTCGCTCGCGATCGCCGTGGGCTATCTTGAACTGCGCGGCACGTTGGGCGGCATCACCCTGAACCAGACCGGGCGCGAGCTTGAGGCGATCACGCTGATGATGCTGATCTACCTCGCGATCTCGCTGTCGATCTCGGGCGTGATGAACGTCTACAACAATCGCGTGAAGCTGAAGGAGCGGTGAGATGAGCGATACACAAGCCCATTCCGTCGCCTATGTCCGCGACACGATGCTGCCGCAACAGCCTGCCCCCGCAGGGCAGTCCGGTGCGGTCCAATGGCTGCGCGAGAACCTGTTCTCGGGCTGGCTGAACACCTTGCTGACCCTTCTGGGCGTGGCCGTGATCTACACGCTGGTCATGCATTTCCTTCCCTGGTTCCTGCATGGCGTCTGGGACGCCAACTCGATCAAGGAATGCCGCACGATCATCACCGACCGTTACGGCGAGGGCGCGACCGGCGCCTGCTGGGCGGTGATCCGCGAGCGTTGGCACCAGTTCATCTTCGGCTTCTACCCGCCGGAACTGTACTGGCGCCCGATCCTGACCTTCCTGCTGCTCTTCGTGGCGGTCGGCCCGCTTCTCTTCACCTGGGTGCCGCGCGTGCTGGCCTGGTTCACGCCGGTCTACCCGTTCCTCGCAGTCTGGCTGCTCTGGGGCGGCTCGGGCTGGACGCCGATCATGATCTTCGCAGGCTTCGTGCTGGGCGCGGCGATCCTGTTGCTGCTGTCACCGCGGCTTGGCTCGATCATGGCGTTCTCGATCGGCGCTTTCGTCGCGATCCTCTACTTCCTCTTCGTGGTGGGGCCGCTCATCGACGGGTTGCAGGCGATCCTGCCGTGGGGGCTGGAATCGGTGGACTCCGCCAAGTTCGGGGGCTTCCTGCTGGCGATCACGCTGGGCGTGGGCGGCATCATGATGTCGCTGCCGCTGGGGATCGTGCTCGCGCTCGGGCGGCAATCCGACATGCCGCTGGTCAAAGGCTTCTCGGTGGTCTTCATCGAATTCATTCGCGGCGTGCCTCTGATCACGCTGCTGTTCGTGGCCTCGCTGCTGCTGAACTAC
Source organism: Thioclava sp. PTB-PU3-1 (assembly GCF_055666785.1). NCBI lineage: Bacteria > Pseudomonadati > Pseudomonadota > Alphaproteobacteria > Rhodobacterales > Paracoccaceae > Thioclava > Thioclava sp. PTB-PU3-1. The sequence goes on from NZ_JBVNVL010000005.1 coordinate 298,945, forward strand.
TTCCTGCCGCCGGGCACGAATTTCGACATCATCCTGCGGGTGATGATCCTCGTGACCTTCTTCGCTGCGGCCTATATCGCCGAGGTGATCCGCGGCGGTCTGGCAGCACTCCCGCGCGGCCAATACGAGGCGGCGGATGCACTGGGGCTCGATTACTGGAAGGCGCAGCGGCTGATCATCCTGCCGCAGGCGCTGAAGATCTCGATCCCGGGCATCGTCTCCACCTTCATCGGCATGTTCAAGGATACGACGCTGGTCGTGTTCGTGGGTCTCTTCGATCCGCTCAAGGGCATCCCGGACTTCATCCGCGCCGACTTCAACTGGAAAGGCATCTACTGGGAGCCCTTCATCTTCGTCGGCGCCATCTTCTTTATCCTGAACTTCGCCATGTCGCGCTACTCGATGTCTCTCGAGCGTCGACTGCAGCGTGATAACCATTAATCGGGGACTAGACACAATGACCGAACCGCAATTCGAACGTCAGGTCGACCGCAGCCATATGCAGGTCTCCGACGAGGTCGCGATCCAGATCGAGAACATGAACAAGTGGTATGGCCAGTTCCACGTCCTGCGCGACATCGATCTGACCGTGCAACGTGGCGAGCGTATCGTGATCGCCGGGCCTTCGGGCTCGGGGAAATCGACGCTGATCCGCTGCATCAACCGTTTGGAGGAACACCAAGCGGGCAAGATCGTCGTCGACGGGATCGAGCTGACGAACGACCTGAAGAACATCGACAAGGTCCGCCGCGAAGTCGGCATGGTGTTCCAGCACTTCAACCTGTTCCCGCATCTGACCATTCTCGAGAACCTGACGCTCGCCCCGATCTGGGTGCGCAAGACGCCCAAGAAGGAAGCCGAAGCGACGGCGATGCATTACCTCGAGAAGGTGAAAATCCCCGAGCAGGCCGACAAGTATCCCGGCCAGCTTTCGGGCGGTCAGCAGCAGCGTGTGGCGATCGCGCGCTCGCTGTGCATGAAGCCGCGGATCATGCTGTTCGACGAACCGACCTCGGCGCTCGATCCGGAGATGATCAAGGAAGTGCTCGACACGATGATCGAGCTGGCCGAAGAGGGGATGACCATGCTCTGCGTGACCCACGAGATGGGCTTCGCGCAGGCGGTGGCGAACCGGGTGATCTTCATGGCCGACGGTCAGATCGTCGAGCAGAACAACCCGCATGACTTCTTCAACAACCCGAAATCCGAGCGAACCCAGCAGTTCCTGAGCCAGATCCTCGGGCACTGAGAAAAGGCTGGGGGTTTCACACCCCCAGACCCCCGTGGGATATTTCCGCCAAGGCGAAGAATTAAAAAGGGGCGGCGCGAATACTCGTGCCGCCCCTTTTCTATATTCGGGTCTGATTTAAAGCAGGTCGGAAACCGCTTCGCGTTCTTCTTCCAGTTCGCCGACGGTGCGGGCCATCATCTCTTTCTGGAAATCGTTGAATTCCAGACCTTCGACGCGCTCGTAATGACCGTCCTTGCAGATCACCGGCAGGCCCACCATCAGCCCCTCGGGGATGTCGTAGAGGCCGGTCGACGGCACGGCCATCGACACCCATTTGCCGTCGGTCCCGTGAATCCAGTCATACATATGGTCGATCGCGGCATTCGCAGCGGAGGCAGCCGAAGAGGCGCCACGCGCTTCGATGATCGCCGCGCCACGGGTCGCGACCTGCGGGATCAGCGTCTCGCGATACCAAGTCTCATCGCCGATGATCTCGGAGAGCTTGCGGCCCTTCGCTTCGGCTTCGGTCCAGTCGGCGAACATGGTGGGCGAGTGGTTGCCCCAGACCACGAAGCGCTCGATGTCGTCGACATGCAGATCGGCTTTCGAGGCGAACTGCGTCAGCGCGCGGTTATGGTCGAGCCGGATCATCGCCGTGATGTTCTCGGTCGGGAAGTTCGGCGCGTTGGCCGCGAGGATCATTGCGTTGGTGTTGGCCGGGTTGCCGACGACCACGCATTTCGCGTCGCGCTTGGCGGCCTTGTCGAGCGCTTCGCCCTGCACGCGGAAGATCTCGGCATTGGCCGACAGCAGATCGCGGCGCTCCATGCCTTTGGTGCGGGGGCGCGAGCCCACGAAGAACGCGGCATCGATATCGGTGAAGGCGGTCACCGGATCATCGGTCACAACGGTGCCAGCGAGCAGCGGGAAGGCGCAGTCTTCCAGCTCCATCACCACGCCACGCACCGCGTCGAGCGCCTGCGGCAGGTCCAGAAGCTGCAAGATCACCGGCTGATCGGGACCGTAGACATCCCCCTTGGCGATGCGGAACAGCAGCGCGTAGCAGATCTGACCGGCAGCCCCGGTGACGGCGATGCGTTTCGGCGTTTGAGCGGACATGGAAACCCTCCTGTGATGATTACGCCAGAGAGATAGGGCACAGGCGCGCGGCTGGCCATAGAAAACCGTGCCCTAACGTCACGATCTTGGGAGGGAAAAGCTGTGCTCAGCCCCGGCGGGTCGGCGTGAAGAAATCGAGCACCGATCCCTGGCCCGGCTGCACCTCGTCCCAGCTGTCGATCTGGAAATCGACGATCAGCGTTGCGCAGGTCGGGAAGCGGCGGAAATCGGGATCGTGCAATGCGCGTGCGGGCAGGCGATGGGCGAATTCCGCGATGCCCGGGTTGTGGCCCAGCATCATCACGGTCGGCGCCGTAGCGGTCCGCAGGACCTGCAGCATCATCTCGGGGGCGGCATGGTAGAGATCCTCGACATAGCTCACCTCCGGCCGTGTCTCGATCACCGCGCGCTCCACCCGGTCCCATGTCTCGCGGGTGCGCGTCGCCGAGGAGCAGAGCACCTCTTCCGGCTCCAGCCCGCGCGAGGCGAGGAAATCGCCCAATTCAAGCGCGGCCGCGCGTCCGCGCGCATTGAGCGGGCGATCGCGATCCTCCATCGCCGGGTCGTCCCAGCTGGATTTGGCATGACGGGTCAGGATCAGGCGGCGATAGCCGAGCGGTGTCATGGGTGGAACTGCCTCATATGCCATGCGGATTGCTGAGGCAGCCTGCCATAGCTTTCACCTGCCGGGCAAGCGCGTCTTGCAAGACAGCCGTGATCGCGACAGGCCGCGCCTTCGGGGCGGTCGAGATGCGCATGACAGCTTTCCGTGTCGTAACCGTCGGGTTTGAGCGCATAGACCGGGCAGGCGGTGGCGCAGGGCGCAGGGCATCCGATGCAGGGATTGGCGGCGGGCGCGGGCAGGGGAAGCAAGCCAGGCAGGGCCAGCGCGCCCCGCACCGAGGCCCAGAGGCCCATATGCGCATGGCACATTAGATGGACCGGCGAGGCGAAGCTTTGTCCGCTTTTCACGGCCCAGCTCACGAAAGGCTGCCAAGGTGGGCCGGTGAAGGGGAAAAGCGCGCGGGCTTCAAATTGCCGTGCGAGGCCGCCGATCACCCGCGCAGACCAGCGGTCCAGCGGATCGGGCGCGTCCTCGGCGAATTCCGGCTGAGCGGTGACGTGATCCCAGAAGCCGGGCTCATTGGGCGAGATCAGCGCGATCGTCTCGCCATCCTCATGCAGCAGCCCCGACACGAAGAGCCGGTGCGGGGTCAGCGCCGCGGCGAGGGCAGAGATCACCGGCGGCGTCTCACTCACTGCGCGGTTTCACGCGCGGCTCGGTCGAGCGGATCATCGAGCCCGCCCCATGTTCGGTGAACAGCTCCAGCAGGCAGGCATTGGCGACGCGCCCGTCGACGATGACCACTGCGCGCACGCCCTCGTCGACCGCTTTCAGCGCGGTCTCGACCTTGGGGATCATGCCGCCCGCGATGGTGCCGTCTTCGATCAGGGCGGTCACGTCCTCGGGGGTGAGCTGGGTCATCACCTCGCCCGCCTTGTTCTTCACGCCCGCCACATCGGTCAGCAGAAGCAGGCGATCGGCGCGCAGCGCGCCCGCGATGGCGCCGGCGGCGGTGTCGCCATTGACGTTGAAGGTCTCGTTATCGGCCATGCCGGTCGCGACGGGGGCGATCACCGGGATCATGCCCGCGTTATAGAGATCGCGGATCACCTGCACGTTCATCTCGACCGGGCGACCGACGAAGCCCAGTTCGGGATCGTCAGCCTCGCAGACCATCAGGTCGTCATCCTTGCCCGAGATCCCGACCGCGCGGCCGCCCTGGTCGTTGATCGCCTGCACGATGCGCTTGTTGACGAGGCCCGAGAGGATCATCTCGACCACTTCGACGGTCGCCTTGTCGGTCACGCGCTTGCCGCGGACCCATTGGCTTTCGATGCCGAGCTTGCCCAGCATCTCGTTGATCATCGGTCCGCCGCCATGCACCACGACCGGGAAGATGCCGACCTGACGCATCAGCACGATATCGCGGGCGAAATCGGCCATCGCCTCTTCGTCGCCCATCGCGTTGCCGCCGAATTTCACCACGACCACGGCGCCGGAATAGCGTTGCAAGTAGGGCAAGGCTTCCGAGAGGGTGCGGGCGGTGGCGATCCAGTCACGATCCATGGTCTGCTTTCTCATCTGGCTGGTCCTCGGGCAGGGTGGTCCCATCTTGCTAGACCGTTCGCGCCGGGTTTGGAAGGGCGCAATCGGGGCCGTTGCGCTCGGAACAAAACCGACTAGGGTCGGGAGCGCGCTGACGGGGAGTTCGAGTAATGGATGATCGCAAAGTAATGCTGCTGACGGGGGCGAGCCGGGGCATCGGCCACGCAACGGTGAAACGCTTCGCAGCCGAAGGGTGGCGCGTCATCACCTGTTCGCGCCAGCCTTTCCCCGAGCAATGCCCGTGGGGCGGCGGGCGCGAGGATCACATCCAGGTCGATCTTGCCAAGCCCGACGAGGTGATCGACGCGATTGCCGATATTCGCAGCCGGATCGACGGACGGCTGCATGCGCTGGTCAACAATGCAGGGATTTCGCCGAAAGGGCCCGAGGGCGAGCGGCTCAATACGCTCGACACCGATCTGCGCACCTGGGGGCAGGTGTTCCACGTCAATTTCTTCGCCTCCATCGTGCTCGCGCGCGGGCTGGTCGAGGAGCTGTCGACCGCGCAGGGGGCCGTGGTCAACGTGACCTCTATCGCAGGTCTGCGGGTGCATCCTTTCGCAGGGGCCGCCTATTCAACCTCGAAAGCCGCGCTCAAGGCGCTGACGCGCGAGATGGCGCATGATTTCGGGCCATTGGGTGTGCGCGTGAACGCCATCGCGCCGGGCGAGATCGAAACCTCGATTCTCAGCCCGGGCACCGAGAAGATCGTCGAGAAACTGCCGCTGCGCCGCCTTGGGCAACCCTCGGAAGTGGCGGATGTGATCTGGTTCCTCTGCTCGGATGCGTCGAGCTACGTCACCGGCACCGAGATCGAGGTGAATGCCGGTCAGCACGTCTGAAGTGGAGTCCGAGACGGCTCAGGTCTTCTTGCCGATCTTCGGCTCCGTGCCCATCGCGAGGCGCGCGATATTGGTGCGGTGCCGCCAGAAGATCAGCACCGACAGGCCCGCCGCCAGCATCATCAATTCGCGATAGCCGAGGAAATAGGCCAGCGGCACCGTCGCAGCCGCCGAGACCAGCGCTGCGAGCGAGGAAATCCGCGTCAGCAGCGCCGTGACCAGCCAGACGGCGCAGGTCGCAAGGCCCACGGGCCAGGCCAGCGCAATCATCGTGCCGAGGAAGGTCGCCACCCCTTTGCCGCCCTGAAAGCGCAGCCAGACGGGATAGATGTGGCCGATGAAGGCAGCGGCGCCCGCCACTTGTGCGGCGGTCTCGCCCAGCGTGTAGCGTGCGATGAGAACCGCAATCGCGCCTTTGCCGCTGTCGAGGAGCAGGGTCGCAAGGGCCGCGCTCTTGCTGCCGGTGCGCAAGACATTCGTCGCGCCGATATTCCCGGAGCCGATCTTGCGCAGGTCGCCCAGTTTGAAAAGCTTGGTGATAACGAGCCCAAACGGCACAGATCCGAGCAGGTAGCCCAGTGCAGCCACCAGCCCGAGCCATGCTGACCCGTTCTCAATTCCCGGCATAAGCCTGCCCTCGCCTCATTTATGAGTCGTTATTGTTGTCATAAACCTGCACCCCCGCGACGAATGTGGCAAGCGTTTTGCCTTCCATTCGAGCAGTATCGAAGGGGGTATTCTTCGATTTTGAGCGCAGTTTGAAGCGATCGAGCACGAAAGGCGCATCTGGATCGAAGAGAACGAGATCGGCCGGAGCCCCCTCGCAAAGCCGCCCCTGCGGCAGTCCCAGACGCTTCGCCGGGTTAAGCGACATCGCCCGGAAGAGCTGTGGCAGGGTCAGCTGACCCGCATGGTAAAGGCGCATCGCGGCGGGCAGGATCGTCTCGAGCCCGACCGCGCCGGAAGCGGCTTCCTCGAAGGGCAGACGCTTGGATTCCTCGTCGGCGGGGGTGTGCAGCGAGCAGATCACGTCGATCGTGCCGTCGGCCACCGCCTCGATCACCGCAAGCCGGTCTTCCTCGTCGCGCAGCGGCGGCGTCAGTTTGAAGAAGGTCCGGTAATCGCCCACGTCGAGCGCGTTCAGCGTCAGGTGATGGATCGAGACCCCGGCGGTCACATCGAGCCCGGCTTCTTTCGCGCGCGCCAGCGCGGGCAGGGCCTTCGCGGTGGTGATCTGGTCGGCGTGATAGGCGAGACCGGTCATCTCCACCAGCGCCAGATCGCGGTCGAGCCCCATCCGCTCGGCCATCGGCGACACACCCGGCAAACCCCGCAGCGAGGCGAATTTGCCCGAAGTCACGGCGGAGCCTTTCGACAGGACCGGCTCTTGCGGATGGCCGATCACCAGAGCGCCCAGATGGGCCGCATAGGTGAAGGCGCGTTGCAGCACCTTGGTCTGATCCGAGACGCGGGTAACATCGGTGAAGGCCACCGCGCCCGCATCTTTCAGAAAGCCGATCTCGGTCATCTCCTGCCCGTCGCGGCCCTTGGTCAGCGCCGCCATGTGCAGGATGCGCACCGGCGCGTCCGCCGCGCGGCGGGTGACGAATTCCAGCGTCTCGGGGTTGTCGATGGCGGGCTGGGTGTCGGGACGGGCGATGATGGTGGTCACACCCCCGGCTGCAGCGGCCAGCGCCGCCGTGCGGAAGCTTTCCATGTGGCGCTCGCCCGGCTCACCGATCTTCACGCCCAGATCGACGATCCCCGGCGCGAGGTATTTGCCGCCGCAATCGATCACCTCGGCATCGGCGGGGGCGGACATATCGCCGATCGCCGCAATCAGGCCTCCGTCGATCACCACGTTTCCGGTGGTTTCGGTCAGCGCCTCGGGGTCGATCAGCTTGGCGTTTTCGAGGAATAGGGTCATGCGTCGTGCCTCACTTCGCCACCAGTTTGCGCGCGGCCTGCGCGCTCTCGATCTCACGCACCACGGGCCCCGCATCGGCGAGGTGGCGGATCAGATGCTTGTCGCCCGCCGTCGTCACGACCTGCACATCGCCCATCAGCGAGCGCACGCCGGAGATTTGCAGCAGCATCACCTGCTTGCCTTGCGGCCCGATCAGCCGCTTGTCGGTCAACTGCCAGCGCCGCGCGAAGGCCTCCGAGCGGAAATAGAGCCCGCGCGCCGCCATACCGACCACGACGGCGAAGCTTGCGATCACCACCTGATCGGGCTTGCCGAGCCAGAACAGCACTGTCGAGATCAGCACCGCGCCGATCACGGCCAGAACCGCGTGATCGGTCCAGTAGCGTTTCTTGTCTGCCGTGAAGACGGCCAGAACCTTTTCACCCTCGTCGAGCGGCAATTCGCTTTCGGGGCCGGGGCGGTAGTTGAGAACTTCGTCACGCTCGATCTTAGACATAGGTGCCCTCCGTCAGCGCGCGCCCGCGCTCGGCCCGCAGGTTGCGCGCCAAGAGGTCCATCACCGCCATGCGCACTGCCACGCCCATCTCGACCTGTTCCTGAATGACCGAGCGGTTGATGTCGTCGGCGATGGTGCCGTCGATCTCCACGCCGCGGTTCATCGGGCCCGGATGCATCACGATTGCGTCTTCCTTAGCGAAGGCGAGCTTCTCGGCATCCAACCCGTAACGGTGGAAATATTCGCGCTCGGAGGGGATGAAGCCGCCATCCATGCGCTCTTTCTGAAGCCGCAGCATCATCACCACATCGGCGTCGCGCAGCCCCTCGCGCATGTCGTGATAGACCTCGCAGCCGAATTCGGACACGCCCGAGGGCATGAGGGTCGGCGGCGCGATCAGGCGCACGCGGTTTTCCATCTTGCCCAGCAGGATCAGGTTCGAGCGCGCGACGCGGCTATGGGCGACATCGCCGCAGATCGCGACGGTGAGGCGTTTGATCCGGCCTTTCTCGCGCCGGATCGTCAGCGCATCCAGAAGCGCCTGCGTGGGATGTTCGTGCTTGCCGTCGCCCGCATTGATCACCGCGCATTCGACTTTCTGCGCCAGCAGATCGACCGCGCCGGACGAGCCATGCCGCACCACCAGCAGATCGGGATGCATCGCGTTCAGCGTCAGTGCGGTGTCGATCAGGGTCTCGCCCTTCTTCACCGACGAGGTCTGCATCGACATGTTCATGACGTCCGCCCCGAGCCGCTTGCCCGCAAGCTCGAAACTGGATTGGGTCCGCGTCGAATTCTCGAAGAACATGTTGATCGCGGTCATCCCGGCCAACGCGTCGGTCTTTTTCACCGTGCGACGGTTCAGATCCACATATTTTTCGGCGAGGTCGAGAACGGTGAGGATATCCTCGGGGCTCAGATGTTCGATCCCCAGCAGGTGCCTTGGGCGAAAAGCCATTGCGCGATGCTCCGGTTAGACTTCGATGCTTATGGCAAACGGGGGGGCGGGCGTCCAGCCGCTTTACCGTCGCAGCACCCATGAGGTAGGGTCGCGCAATGGAGACTCAGCCGACACCGGAACTCGACTATCACGCTGCTCTGGCCGCCCTCGAATGGCAGCTGGAAATGGGCGTCGATACGGTCATCGGCGATACGCCTGTCGATTGCTACGCGTTGCCCGACAAATCGGCGCAGGCCAAGGCGAAGGCCCCCGAGGCCGCGCCCGCGCCGGACCGGGAATTGCCGCCGGTCGCGCAGATGGCGAAAATCGAGGGTCCCGATCCGGTCGTCGTCGCAGGCGATGCGGCGGGTAAGGCCGACACGCTCGAGGCGCTACGCGCCGCCATCGACTCCTACGATATGTGCGATCTGAAGCTCGGGGCGCGCAACACGGTCTTTGCCGATGGCAAGCCCGCCGCGCGGGTGATGATCATCGGCGAGGCGCCGGGGCGCGAGGAGGATCAGAAAGGCCTGCCATTCGTGGGCCGCGCCGGTCAGCTTCTCGACAAGATGTTCGGCGCGATCGGCCTCTCGCGGCAATCGCCCGATGCCGAAGCCGCGCTCTATATCACCAATGTCCTGCCCTGGCGTCCGCCGGGCAATCGCGATCCCTCGCCTGCCGAGATCGCGCAGATGCTGCCGTTCCTCGCCCGCCATGTCGATCTCGCCGATCCCGACCTGATCGTTCTGATGGGCAATGCCGCCTGTGCGGCTGCGCTGGGCAAGCGCGGCATCCTGCGGTTGCGGGGCACCTGGGCCGAGGCCTTCGGGCGGCCCACGCTGCCGATGACGCACCCGGCCTATCTGCTGCGCAATCCGGCCGCCAAGCGCGAAGCCTGGGCCGATCTTCTGCAAATCCGCGCCCGTCTCGACCAGGCGTAAACCGCGCCAAACGGTCGCGCATTCGTGAAAAAGTGACGGACGTGGCGCCGTGACGCGTAGAGATAACCATTCCCTGCACCTATTTCGGCAAGGTAACATGGAAATCGCGCGACCGTGGGCAATTGCGAGCGCCCGCAGCACTGACGACAGATCGGAGACGCCATGCGCTTTCTCACCCGCTCCCTGATGGGGCTGTTTCTTCTGGCGCTGACCGTCGGCCTGCTGGCGATCGGCGGCTTCTCGATCTTTCAGGCGATGCAGGCCCGCAATGCCGAGAACGGGCGCGCGCCGACCGCGCGCGAACGGGTTTTCGCGGCCAATGTGATCCCGGTCGCCTTCAAGACGATGTCGCCGGTGCTGACCGCCTATGGCGAGGTGCGCTCGACCCGCGAGCTGGAGCTGCGCGCCTCGGCAGCGGGCACGATTGTCGAGCTTGCCTCCGATTTCGAGGATGGCGCGGAGGTCGAGAAAGGCGAGCTTCTGGTCAAGCTGGACCCGGCAGAAGCGCAGGCGGCGCGCGACAGCGCCGCGGCGACCGTGGCCGAGGCAGAGGCCGCGCTTGCGCAGGCGGAACGCGCTTTGGCCATATCGAAGGACGATGTGACAGCGGCGCAACGGCAGGCGGACCTGCGGCTCAAGGCGCTCGACCGGCAGCGTTCGCTCTCGGAGCGGGGCGTCGGCTCGGCGGCCAATCTGGAGACCTCGGAACTGGCGGCCTCGGCGGCCGATCAGGCGGTGCTGAACCGCCGCTCGGCATTGTCGACCGCGCAGGCGCAGCTCGATACCGCGCGCACCTCGCTGACCCGCGCCAAGATCAGCCTGACCGAAGCCGATCGCAAACTGGCAGATACCGAAATTCGCGCCGAATTTTCAGGCCGTCTGGCCGAGGTGAATGCGGTCGCGGGCGGGCTGGTGTCGAATAACGAGATGCTGGGCAAGCTGATCGATCCCAACGCGCTGGAAATCGCCTTCCGCGTCTCGACCGCGCAATTCGCGCGCCTGATCGACGATCGGGGCGCGCTGCGCGATCTGCCCGTGGGCGTGGAGCTGGTCGCGGGCGAGGAGACGCTGACCGCCAAGGCCGAGCTGTCGCGCGTCTCGGCGGCGGTCGATGATGGGGTGACGGGGCGTCTGCTGTTTGCGCGCGTCACCGATGGCTTGGGCAATCTGCGTCCGGGCGATTTCGTGACCGTCCGGCTGAAAGAGCCCGCGCTCGAGAATGTCGCGGAGATCCCCGCCGCAGCCGTCGATGCGGATAGCACGGTTCTCGTGCTCGGCCCGGAAGATCGCCTGGAAAGCGCCGATGTCTCCGTGCTGCGCCGTCAGGGCGACGCTGTCATCATCCGCGCCACATTCGCGCCCGGCACCGAGATCGTGGCCGAGCGCACGCCGCTTCTGGGTCGCGGGATCAAGCTACGCCCGATGCGCCCCGGTCAGCCGCAGGCGGCCACCGAGCCCGAGACGATCAATCTTGATCCCGAGCGCCGCGCCAAGCTGGTCAGTTTCGTCGAGACGAACACCGCGATGCCCGACACTGCCAAGAAACGCTTCCTTGCCGAGCTGAAGCAGGACGAGGTGCCCGTCGCTACCGTCGAGAAGCTCGAATCCCGGATCGGAGGCTGAGATGGCGTCTGGCCTCGATCCCAGAGAGCTGCCGCCCGGTCGCGGGCTGATTGGCCTCTTCACCCGCCACGCGACCCTGGCGAATATCGTGCTGGTGGTGATGATCTGCGCGGGGCTCGTCGCCCTGCCGCGGATGCGCGCGCAGTTCTTCCCGGATTCGGTCGAGGAATCGATCACCGTCTCGGTGAAATGGGACGGCGCAGGCGCGGAGGAGGTCGACCGGGCGATTGTTCAGGTGCTGGAACCCTCGCTGATTTCGGTCGAGGGGGTGGAAGCCTCGGACAGCCGCGCCTCAGAAGGCTCGGCGCGGATCAGTCTCGATTTCGAACCCGACTGGGACATGTCCCGCGCGGTCAATGATGTCGAGAACGCGCTGGCCTCGGCAGGCGATCTGCCCGAAGGCGCGGAGGATCCCGAAGTGGCGCGCGGCGTCTGGCGCGACACGGTGACCGATCTGGTGATCACCGGGCCGCTCTCGCCCGAGCAACTGGGCCGCTTGGGCGACGAGGCGGTGGTGCGGCTCTATCAGCAGGGCGTCACGCGCACCTCGCTTGCCGGGATCGCGGCCCCCGAAACGGTCGTCGAAGTGCCGACAGTTTCGATGATGGCGCATGACGTAACGCTGACCCAGATCATCGACGTGATCTCCGCCGAGGCGAATACCGATCCGGCGGGCGAAGTGGCGGGCGGGGCCACGCGGGTGCGCACTGGCGAAGAACGCCGCTCCGCTCCCGAGATCGAGAACCTCGTGATCCGCACCGAACCGGACGGCTCGCAGCTGACCGTGGGCGATGTCGCCAATATCCGCGTCGAAGGCGGCGACCGGAACCGGGCCTATTTCGTGGGCGACAACTCGGCGGTGGTGATCAATGTCGCGCGCTCGGCGGCGGGCGATGCGATCGCGATCCAGCATAAGGTCGAAGGCGTGATCGACCAGATGCAACCGACGCTGCCCGCGGGCACCACGATGGATCTGGTGCGCACCCGGTCCGACGCCATCACGCAGCGCCTCGACCTGCTGGTGGGTAACGGGGTGCTGGGGCTGAGCCTCGTGCTGGTGCTGCTGTTCCTGTTCCTCAATGCGCGCACGGCCTTCTGGGTGGCGATGGGGATCCCGACCTCAATGGCTGCGGCTCTGGCGGTGATGTATTTCACCGGCATGACGCTGAACATGATCTCGATCTTCGCGCTCATTCTGACGCTGGGGATCGTGGTCGATGATGCGATCGTGGTGGGCGAGCATGCCGATTTCCGCGCGCGCCATCTGGGAGAGCATCCCGTGCTCGCCGCCGAGAACGGCGCGCGGCGCATGGCGGCGCCGGTCTTCGCCTCGACCCTGACGACCGTAATCGCCTTCGCAGGGCTGACCGTGATCGGCGGGCGCATGGGCAATATGATCGTCGATATTCCCTATACGGTGATCGCGGTGCTCGCCGCCTCGCTGATCGAGTGTTTCGTGATCCTGCCGAACCACATGAGTCACGCGCTGCGCCACACCTCCGAAGGCAAGTGGTACGATTGGCCCTCGCGGCAGGTGAACCGCGGGCTCGACTGGTTCCGACGCGTGGTGATGAAGCCGCTCACCCGGCTCGTCGTCATCGGGCGCTACCCGGTGATCGCGGCAGCGATCGCGCTTCTGCTATGGCAGGTCAGCTTCGTGATGTCGGGCAAGGTGCAATGGCGCTTCTTCAACCCGCCCGAGCAATCGACGGTGAACGGCGCCTTCTCGATGGTCGAAGGCGCGACCCGGGCCGATACCGAAGAGATGATGCGCACGATGCAGGCGACCGTGACCAAGGTCGCCAAGGAATTCGAGGACGAATACGGCGTGAACCCCGTCGAATACGCGATCGGGCAGATCGGCGGCGCCTCGGGGCGGGGGCTGGCCTCTGCCGATACCAAGGATGCCGATCTTCTCGGCTCGCTTTCGATCGAGGTGATCGATCCCGATTACCGGCCCTATTCCAGCTTCGATTTCGTCTCGCGGCTGCAGGCCGAAACCCCGCGCCTGCCGCTGGTCGAAGAGATCAGCTTCCGCCGCTTCCGCTCCGGCGGGGCCGGGGACGGGATCGCGGTGCAGTTCTCGGGCAATGAGACGCGCATCCTGAAAGACGCCGCCGAAGACCTGAAGACGCAGCTTGCGCAATTCCCCGAAGTCTCGGCGGTGGAGGACAACCTTGCCTATGACAAGCAGGAGCTGATCCTCGATCTCACCCCGCAGGGCGAGGCGCTGGGCTTCGACATTGCGACGCTGGGTCGTGAATTGCGCGCGCGTCTGAACGGCACCGAGGCTGCGAGCTTCCCCGATGGGGTGCGCTCGGCCACGATCCGTGTGGAACTGCCCGACGAAGAGCTGGCCGCCGATTTCATCGACCGGATGCAGCTGCGCGCGCCCGGTGGCGAATGGGTGCCGCTGGCCGATATCGTCTCGGTGCGCAGCCAGACCGGCTTCTCGACGATCCGGCGCGAGGATGGCGTGCGGCAGGTCTCGGTCACGGGCGATGTCTCCGAAGACGATCCCGCGCGAGCCAACGAAATTCTGGCGCGCATCTCCGACGAAATCCTGCCGCGGATCTCCGAAGAACGCGGCGTGGCCTATACGCTCACCGGGCAGGCCGAGCAGGAACGCGACTTCATGAACGACGCGATGATCGGCCTGATCATGTGCCTGATCGGCATCTACATCGTGCTCGCGTGGATCTTCGCGAGCTGGACAAGGCCGATCGTGGTGATGTCGGTGATCCCCTTCGGCGCGGTCGGCGCGATCTGGGGCCACTATGTCTGGAACCTGCCGATGTCGATGTTCGCCGTGGTCGGCGGGATCGGGATGATCGGGATCATCATCAACGACGCGATCGTGCTGATCTCCACGGTCGACGAATATGCCGAGAAGCGCGGGATCGTGCCTGCGATCGTCGATGCGGTCTCGGATCGCCTGCGCCCGGTGCTCCTGACGACGCTGACGACGGTTCTGGGCCTCGCGCCGCTTCTCTACGAACAGTCGAGTTCGGCCCTGTTCCTGAAATCCACCGTCATCACGCTGGTCTACGGTCTGGGCTTCGGGATGATCATCGTGCTGCTGGTCGTGCCCGCGGTGCTCGCGGTGCAGCTCGATTTCGGGCGGCAGGTGCAGGCGGTGCGTCACGGCGTGCGGGTCGTGCGGCTGCGCGCTGTGCTGGCTGGCGTCGCGACGCTGATGGCCGTGGGCTTCGCGCTCACGCTGGGCCGCGCGATGTGGGAGGGGCAGGCGCTGATGCCCGCCTTCGGAGGCTTTGCGCTGATCGCGGGGATGGTGGCGATGGGGGCGGGGCTGATCGCGCCACGGCTGTTGCGCGGCCATATCCGCCACAGACCGCCGCCGGAAGCCTGACGCGCCTGATCTCCGAGAGAGTTGATTACTCGGTGCAGCCCATGATCTCGACCGCGCCGCGATCCGAGAGCACGGTGATGCGCAGATCGCTCGGGTCGAGGTCGAAGGGCTTCGCGTCCGGCGGCACGAAGTCGGCGCTGGTCACGAGCGTGTCGCCCTCACGGTGGCTGTCGGCCTCGGAGACCCAGACCGGGCGCGAGGCGAGTTCCAGAAGCGCGTTTTCCGCGCCGATCGCGGGCGGCAGATCGACTCGCGCCGTCAGTCGAACCCCATCGCGCGTCGGCTCCGTCTCGCAGCGCGTCTGCGGGTCGATCTTGCGCGGCTCGCGGGCAAGCGCCGCCTGAATTTTCGGGTCGGGCGCGCCGTCTCCGGTGACCTCGGTCTGCAGATGAAGGCTGACCGGAACACAGATATTGTCGCAGATCCCGATCATCACATCGGCTTTCAACTGCACCGGCTTGCCCGGATCTTTCGGCGTCACCGAGATCGGCAGCACGACGCCGTCGTGATAGCCGACGGTGCGCATACCGGAGGACAGGAAGACTTCCGGCGCGGGCCAGTGGACCACGGCCGAGGCGAGATTGCTCGACCCGGTGAACTGAATCTGCGGCGGGATGCCCGCATCGCCAGGCGAGCGCCAATAGGTTTTCCAGCCGGGCGCGAGCGCAATCTCCAGCGCCGCCATGCGGGTGCCGTTGGCGCCTTTTCCGCCTGCGCGCAGTTGCGCCTGCTCCAGCCCCGGGGGCGTCGGCAGTGCGGGCATGGACGCGTCTTGCGGCGTGACCTGCTCTTGCGCGGCGATCTGCGCGACAGCTTCCTGGGCCGCCACGCCGAGCGGGCAGCAGCCGAGCAGGATCCCCATGACTGGTAACAAACGTGTCATATGTTTTACCTAGTCGCTTCCCTGCACGTTCAGAAGTCACAAACGCGACAGAAGCGTGCAACATTTTGTCCCGGCGCGCGGCAATGCGAAACAATTCCTGCGTCTGGCTTGAATAGACGCGCCGCTCGCGCCACCTTGAAAAGAGATGGGATGCAACTGCGAAGGGGAGCGAGATGGACCTGACAGGCAAGTTTCTGATCGCGATGCCCGGTATGGGCGATCCGCGATTCGAGCATTCGGTGATTGCCGTCTGCGCCCATTCCGATGAGGGCGCGATGGGCCTGATCATCAACAAGCCCTTGCCGACGCCCGCCTTCTCGGACCTTCTCGAAAGCCTCGATATCGAACGGCCCGGTGCGGATATCCGCTTCGATCAGCCGATCCTCTTTGGCGGTCCGGTCGAAACCGGGCGCGGCTTCGTGCTGCATTCGCCCGACTGGACGACCGGCGAGGGGCAGATGGAAGTCACTGATCGCCTGCGGATGACCGGCACGCGCGACATTCTCGAAGATATCGCGATGGGGCGCGGCCCGAACCAGGCGCTGATGGCGCTGGGCTATGCGGGCTGGGGGCCGGGTCAGCTGGAGGAGGAAATCCTCGACAATGGCTGGCTCACCGCCGAGAGCGACGCCGATCTCGCGCTCGATGCCGAGCATGAGACCAAATGGGTGCGCGCACTCGAAGGCATGGGGATCGACCCGCGAACGCTTTCTGCTGCGGCGGGTCATGCCTGAGGGCTGAACGGGGAGGGGGCTCTGCCCCCGCGCTGATGCGCCCCCCCGGGATATTTAAGCCAACACGAAGAGGCGATCAGTCGCGCGGGGCAGCCGCGCGGCGCAGGCGGTCGTTGATCGCACGCCCGAGGCCGGTTTCCGGGATCGGGGCGAAGGCGAGCGTGGCGAGGCCGCGCGTCCGGGCGAGCGCGTCGCCCTTGCGCAGCATCGCGAAGAGGTTCGCCGCCGCCTCGGTCAGATCGCCCGAAGGCGAGAGGTTCAGATCGGCGGTCGGGCAATCGCCGCCGAAGCCGATCCAGACCGCATCCGGGCGCGGGGCGGTCACATCCAGCAGCACGGCGGCGCCGGGCGCGTAATGCGATTTGAGTTGCCCCGGCGCGTTGGGCTTGGCCGCGTCGCCGCCCGTTGGCAGCGGCTGGCCGATCAGCGCCTCGATCTCTTCGGCGGCGACCCCGCCGGGACGCAGCAGCGCGGGCGGATCGAGCGCGAGGATGGTGGATTCCACCCCGACCTCGCAGGGGCCGCCATCGATCACCGCCGCGATCTTGCCGCCGAGACCGTCCATTACATGCTGGGCCGCGGTCGGGCTGATCTTTCCCGAGGGGTTCGCGGAAGGCGCGGCGAGCGGGCCGCCGAATTCGGTCAGCAGCGCGCGGGCGACCGGATGCGCGGGCAGGCGGATCGCGACCGTGTCATGCCCGGCCGTTACCAGATCGGAGAGCCCGGCCTCGGGGCGCAGCGGCAGCACCAGCGTCAGCGGTCCCGGCCAGTAGCGCGCGGCGATCTGGCGTGCATCGTCGGAGACCACGGCGATCTCTTCCGCGGCCTCGATCGACGGCAGATGCACGATCAGCGGATTGAACTTCGGACGCCCCTTCGCCGCGAAGATCGCCGCCACCGCGCGGTCGTTGCGCGCATCACCTGCAAGCCCGTAGACCGTCTCGGTCGGCATTGCGACCAGTTCGCCCGCGCGCAGCAGGGCGGCTGCCTGCGCATAGCCCTCGGCATCGGCGGAAAGGAGTTTCGTGTCTTGGCTCATGCAGTCGTGACGCAGCGTTGGAGTTGAAGGGGGCTGCCCTTGCGGTAGGGTATCGGCAACCCGACAGGACATAGACGCGCGCGCGGCAATTGCCAAGCTGCCCGGAGGAGACCCATGACTTACCGTTCCCCCGTCACCGATATTCGCTTCATTCTCGACCATGTCGTGCCGCTCGCACCGGTCGCGGCCACCGAGATGTTTGCTGAGGCGACCCCTGATATGGTCGAAGCGATCCTCACCGAAGGCGGCAAGCTCTGCGACGAGGTGATCGCGCCGACCAATCGCGACGGCGATCTGACGCCCGCGAAACTGGAGAACGGCGTTGTGCGCTCGCCCGCCGGTTTCAAGGAGGCCTTCGCGGCGCTGGCCGAGGGCGGCTGGATCGGCATCGCGGCGGACCCGGAGCATGGCGGGATGGGGCTGCCGCAGGCGCTCAATGTCGGTTTCAACGATATGCTCTCGGGCGCGAACCTTTCGCTGCAGCTCAACCCGCTGCTGACGCAGGGCCAGATCGAGGCGCTGGAGCACCACGCCTCCGACGAGATCAAGGCGCTGTATCTGCCCAAGCTGATCTCCGGCGAATGGTCTGGCACGATGAACCTGACCGAACCGGGGGCGGGCTCGGATGTGGGCGCGCTGAAGACCAAGGCAGTGCCCAATGATGACGGCACCTATGCGATCTCGGGGCAGAAGATTTTCATCACCTGGGGCGACAATGATTGCGTCGAGAATACCTGCCATCTCGTGCTGGCGCGTCTTCCCGATGCGGCTCCGGGCACGAAGGGCATCAGCCTCTTCATGGTGCCGAAGCTGATCCCGGATGCCGACGGCAAGCCGGGCGTCGCCAACTCGCTCAAAGTGGTCTCGCTGGAGCACAAGCTGGGCATCCACGGCTCGCCCACCTGTGTGATGAGCTATGAGGGTGCGACCGGCTGGCTCGTCGGCGAAGAGAACAAGGGCATGGCCGCGATGTTCACGATGATGAACAACGCGCGTCTGAACGTGGGTGCGCAGGGCATCGGCGTGGCAGAGGCTGCCTATCAGCAGGCGCTGGCCTATGCGAAGGACCGGGTGCAGTTTGCGCCGATCGTCGAGCATGCCGATGTGCGCCGGATGCTGGCCGGCATGAAGGCCGAGATTTTCGCGGCACGCTCGATCGCGCTGGCCTGTGGCGTCGCGATCGACATGGGGCGCGCGACGAATGATGCGAATTGGCAGGCCCGCGCGGCGCTGCTGACGCCGATCGCGAAGGCTTACGGCACCGATATGGGCATCCGTGTGGCGTCGACCGGCGTGCAGGTGCATGGCGGCATGGGCTTCATCGAAGAGACCGGTGCGGCGCAATATCTGCGCGATGTGCGGATCACCACGATCTACGAGGGCACCAACGGCATTCAGGCGATGGACCTTGTCGGCCGCAAGATGATGGATGAGGGCAAAGCCGCCTTCCGTCTGCTGCAGGAGATCGAGGACGAGGCGCAGGGCGCGCGGGGCGATTTCCCGGTGCTGGCCGAAGACGTCTGGCAGGCCGCCGAGGAATTGCGCGAGCATACCGAGTGGATGGTCAGCCAAGGCATGCAGGACCGCTTCGCGGGGGCCGTGCCCTATCTCGACGCCTTCGCGCGGGTTCTGGGCGGCTATTACCACCTGCGTGCCGCGATGGCCGAGGGCCGCGATTCCGCGCGTGGTCACTTGGCTGCCGTCTATATCCGCCGCCTGATGCCCGCCTATGCGGCCTCGTTGGCCGAGGCGAAGGAAGGGGCGGAAGGGCTTTACGCGCTCAGCGTCGAAGATCTCGAGGCATGAGGGGCGAGGACGCCCGCGTGTCGATGAATGGCATCCGCTACCCTTGGGCGGAGCCGCCCGAGCCGGGCGGGGCGATCGAGGTCGCGCCCGGGGTGATGTGGATCCGTCTGCCGCTGCCGATGGCGCTCGACCACGTCAATTGCTTCGCGCTCGATGAGGGCGATGGCTGGGCGCTGGTCGATCCCGGGATCGACACGCGCAAATGCCGGACGGCGCTGCAGGCGGCGATGGATGGGCCGCTGGGTGGCAAGCCGGTCACCAAGGTTCTTGTGACGCATTACCACCCCGATCACATCGGGCTGGCGGGCTGGCTGCAGGAGCAGGGGGCCGAGCTGATCACGACCCGCACCTCGTGGCTGTTCGCGCGGATGCTGCAACTCGACCCGCAGGACCGGCCCGTGTCCGAGACGCTTGATTGCTACCGGCGCGCCGGGATGGACCCGGCGCTTCTGGACAAGCGCGCCAACGAGCGGCCCTTCAACTTCGCCGATTGCGTCCATGCGCTGCCGCTTGGCTTCACCCGGATCGTGGAGGGCGACGAAATCACCCTCGGCGGGCGGCGTTGGGCGGTGAAGATGGGTGACGGGCACGCGCCCGAACACGCGACGCTGTGGAGCTTGGACGACGATCTGGTTCTGGGCGGCGATCAGCTTCTGCCGTCGATCTCGGCCAATCTGGGCGTCTATGCGACCGAACCCGAGGCCGATCCGCTGGCCGACTGGCTGACCTCCTGCGCGCGCTTTACCGAGATCGCGGAGGATCGTCACCTCGTGCTGCCCGGCCACAAGCTGCCCTTCACCGGGTTGCCGCTGCGGCTGCGCCAGATGATCGAGAACCACGAGGGCGCGCTGAAACGTCTGCGCAAGCATCTCGACACCCCGCGCACCGCCTGCGAGTGCTTCCCGCCGCTGTTCAAACGCCAGATCGACGAGAGCACCCACGGGCTCGCGATGGTCGAAGCGATGGCGCATCTCAACCATCTTTGGCACAAAGGGGAGGTGAGCCGCACCTTGCGAGAGGACGGCGCCTGGCTCTGGAGCCTGACATGACCGAGATACGCACCACCGCCGAAGCCCATGAGGAAGCCGCCCTTCCGAATGCGAAAGTGGTGCATACCTCGGAGAACGCGCCGAAGACCGCCGAGGTCAAACCGCTTCCGCCCGAGTTGGCGCGCGGACGGCCCGAGGATAAGAGCCCGGCGCAATGGGCCTATGAGCGGGTTTTGCTCTATATCCAGAACTTCGAAGAGCAGCTGCAGGAAGACGAGGAGGTCGTGCTTGGTCTCACCGGCGGCGAGGCGGGCGTCCTGCAGATCGAGGGGATCGGCTTTTTCGACCCCGACATCCTCACTTTCGACGGCACCGACGAATACGGCGCGCGCACGCAGCTCATCCAGCATTTAACATCTTCCCCTCCCTGAAGGGCGGGGATTTCCACTTCGGCCCTATGCGGCATCGAACCGCTCCGGGCCGAGATGAGTTGACGCTTCATGGGCGGCTGATGCCTGAGCCTCCACGTCCAGCAACGGAGCGTTCCCCCGCTGATCCTCGTCCCGGGCGAGGGCCCGGGCCAGGATATTCTTCGCCGCGTTGATATCGGCATTGGTTTGCGCGCCGCAGGCGGTGCATGCGAAGAGAGCTTGGCTCTCGCGGCTCCTCGCATCCACATGGCCGCATACGGCGCAGGTCTGGCTGGTGTAAGCGGCCGGGACCTTGATCAGGATCCCTCCCGTTTCCTCGAGCTTGTAGCCGAGCATGCGCTCCAGCGCATGCCAGCCGACGTTCAGAATCTCCCGGTTCAGCCCGGCTTTTTGCGCCACGTTACGCCCCGGCGCCTCCGCCGTGCCGCGCGCAGAGCGGGTCATGGCGCCGATCTTGAGATCCTCGATCGCCACCAGCCCATGATCCCGCGCCAATCGGCGCGACAGCACATGGGCCAGGTGGGCCCGGACCCGGGCGTCCCGCGCCCGCAGGGTGGCCAGGCGGCGGCGCGCCCGCGCATAACGGGCCGATCCCCGCTTGCGGCGCGACAGCGTCTTCTGGGCGCGGCGGATCGCGGCCCGGCGCCGCTTCACCGTCTTCGGAAGATGGACCATCTCCCCGGTCGAAAGCGCGTAGGGCACGGCCACGCCGCGATCGATGCCCACGGCGGCGGCCGGAACCAGCCGCTCTTCAATCTCGCAGCGGGTTGCGATCGAGATCTCCCAGCCGCCGTCGGGGCGGCGCCGGAGCGTCGCGTTGCGGATCTCGACCGTGCCATCGGCCCGGGCGCGCAGCGGACGGGTGTCGCGATAGCGGATCCAGCCGATCTTCGGGATGCGGACCTCTGACCATTTTGCGTTCAATTTTCGCAGCGCGATCTCGCGGCCAACATGGCGGAAACTGTCCGCCGCGCCCCGCTTGCGCGGGCGCGGATATCCGGCCCGCCCCTCGAAAAAATTCGCATAGGCTCGATCGAGATCGATCAGGGCCTGGTTCTGCGCAGTCTGGCTGATGGCACGGATCCAGTCGAAGTCGCTACGAAGCTCTGAAAGCTCGCGCGAAAGACCTTTAGCACCGAAATTCCTTGGATCGCCGCCGGCAAAAGGCCGGCCGCCCCATGTTCGCCGCTGCTCTAGCGCCAGATTGTAGACTAGGCGCGTGACGCCAGCCGTCTGCGCGAGCAGGACTTCCTGCTCCGGCGTCGGCTTGAGCCGGTAGACATGGCCACGGATCGTCTGCATAGTCAAATTATAACATTTGGTCTTAGGGTTCTCAATATGGAATATAGATCGGGAAGACAAGTTGTTAGCGACCTCCATGTCCACTTGGTCTTTGTAACCAAGTCCCGGCGTGGTCTTCTTGACGCTGATGCTCATCAGCGTCTTAAAGGTGCCTTCGAGAAAGTCGCCGCAGGCTTCGGCGCCACTGTGGTTGAATGCGATGGCGAGGACGATCACATGCATCTGTTGCTGGAGTATCCAGCAACAGTGCCGGTTGCGAAGCTTGTCAACTCATTGAAAGGGGTCGGGTCGCGGCTATTGCTGCGCGACCGTGAAGATTTGCGGCGCCGCAGCCCGAAGGGCCTTTGGTCGCCGAGTTACTTTGCCGCCAGCTGCGGCGGGCCGCCCCTCGATGTCATCCGCGACTATGTGCGGAAACAGAGAGCGCCGACGGCATAAAACTGCCTTCTCCCTCCCCGCCCTAAAGGACGGGGTTCCCGGGCATTGGGTGAACCAGCTCAACGTGATGCTGATCGCGCAGCCGAAACCGGTCGCGGACGAAGCGGCGCGCCGTATCGGCTTCCGGCTCGCCCGCGCGCTGGAAGAAGAAAATGCATCTGACAGCGCGAACCCTCAAGACGAGGCGTGACAGCTTGTCGCGGCTCGGCTAGTTTTCCCTCTGGGAGACAGCGCAAAAGGGAGAACGCGCAATGGCCGAGTATAAACCGGGCAATATGGACATTCGTGACCAGGAGAGAACATTCAGCGGTTTTGTTCGCTTCGTCACGATTTCGGTGATTGTGATCATCTGCTTTCTGGTGTTTCTCGCTCTCGTAGGCGGCTGACGCGACCGGCGGCGGCTGAAAAAGACATGCTTGGGAACGGGAGATCGGGCAGATGATGCGCGTGCTTCTTGTCTGCCTGATGCTGCCGCTTCTTCTGGCTGGCTGCGGGGCGGATAACATTTATGCCTCGGATGCCGAGGTTGCCAAATATCGCTATGTTTCCGACGAGCCGCCTTCGGTTACGCTCTATACCGTGATCTCGACCAATACCGGGTCGGGCGGTCATTCGTCGTTGCTGATCAACGGGCGTGAGCGGATCATCTTCGATCCGGCAGGCACCTGGAACCATCCCTGGGCGCCCGAGCGCCACGATGTGCATTTCGGCATTACCGAGAAGATGCGGAAATTCTACATCGACTACCATGCCCGCGAGAGCTGGTATGTCCGCGCCCAGAAGCTTCCGATCACGATGGCGCAGGCCGATCAGCTGATGGCTCGCGTGGAGCGCAACGGCTCGGTCAACAAGATGATGTGCGCGGATTCGGTCTCGAGCGCGCTGCGCGACATGCCGTGGCTGCACGACAAGGTGCCCTTCACCTTCTCGCCGCTGAAATTGTCGAAGGCGTTCGGGCAGTTGCCGGGCGTGACCGAGAAGGATCACTACGACAACGATCCCGACGACAATTCCGGCGTGCTGATGATCCAGCAGCAGCCCTACAACCACGGGGACACCCAGTTCAGAGAGTGAACGGGCCTTCAGACATCGCCTCGCCTGCGTGACAATGCGCGGGCGAGTGCGGGGCCCGCGACCAGCACCAGCAGGAAGCGGGCGATCTGCATCGCCATGACGAAGGGCACATCGACCTGCGTGCCCGCCGCGATGATCGCCACCGAATCCGCACCGCCGGGGCTGGTGGCGAGATAGGCGGTCACAGGCTCGATCCCGGCGAAATAGACCAATCCCATCGCGAAGGCCGCGCAGAGTGCGATCAAGGCGATGATCGAGCCGAGGATGCGCGGCAGCAGCCTTGCGGCATGGCGCAACACGGCGCGGGTGAAGCGCATCCCGATCCCCCAGCCGACCACCGCATAGCTGATCGCGAGCACGGTCTGGGGCAGGGTGATCTCCAGAAGGCCGGTGGCGCTCGCAATCAAGCCGAAGGCCATCGGCAGCAGCAGGCCGCCGCCCGGAATGCGCAGCCGCACGCCCAGGAAGGCAGCCCCGATCCCGAGCGCGAGCGTCTCGACCGCGGCGACGACGTCCATCGGGCCTTGCTCGGCGAGTGCCGCGCCGACATCCCTAGCCTGCGCCACGCCGAAGAATTGCACGACGGCGGTTGCGGCGATCGCACAGCAGGCGACGCGGGTATATTGCATGACGGCGACAAGACGCATGTCGGCCCCGTAATCGTCCGACATCAGCGTCATTGCGGTCGCGGCACCGGGGGAGGAGCCCCAGATCGCCGTCGTGCCGGGCAAGCCGCCCGCCCGCGCCATCACCCAGCCGAGCGCGCTTGCGCCGAGCACGGTCGAGAGCGTCCCGGCAAGGAAGATCGGCCAGTCGCGGGCGATCTCGGGCAGGATCGAGGCGGGAAGCTTCGAGGCGATCATCACGCCCACCACACCCTGCGCCGCGATGAAGCCCAGAGGGGGCAACCGCACCGCCCCGCCGCTCGCGGCAAGCGCGATCGCGACCGCCATCGGCCCCAGCAGAAGCGCCGCCGAGAGATGCGCGAGGCTCAGCGCGAAGGCCAGAAGCGCTGAGCCTGCGAGGAGGACGGCCCAGCGCAATGCAGGGGGCCAGCGGTCGGGGGCATATCGGAAGGGAGGCAATGAGCGCATAGGGGGCTTTGAAGACGGAAATCAGGTATTTCCGAGCAGATAGGGCGATGCGCGTCAAGCGCCCAGCGAAATAGGGGCGGAAATTGCCCGGCATATCGGCTTTGCGCGGCGCTCGTGGCAGAACTCCGCCAGAGCCCGCGCAGAGATCTGCCAGCTTTCTTGTCGCAGCGGTGTGAGTTGAATTGATCCCTGCGCGAAACCGGGCACCCTAGAGCCAGTCCCGCTTTCAATGCGGGCAATGTCATATGGGAGGAAAGGATGTTCCAGAACATCAAGCTCGGCGCGCTGATCGCCGGGGCCGTGGCGCTGAGCGCGCCCGTCGCGAAGGCCGAGAACTTCATCAACATTCTCACCGGGGGCACCTCGGGCGTCTACTATCCGCTCGGCGTGGCGCTGTCGGAAGTCTATGGCGAGACGATGCCTGACGCGCGCGTGCAGGTGCAGTCGACCAAGGCCTCGGTCGAGAACCTCAACCTGCTCCAGCAGGGCCGGGGCGAGCTGGCCTTTGCGCTGGGGGATTCGGTGAAGGACGCCTGGGAGGGTAACCCCGAGGCAGGCTTCAAGGCGCCGCTGGGCAAGCTGCGCGCCATCGCGGCGATCTACCCGAACTTCATTCAGGTCGCGGCCCTCAAGGATGCGGGTGCCACCACGATCACCGATCTCAAGGGCAAGAGTCTCTCTGTCGGCGCCGCGAAATCGGGCACCGAACTGAACGCGCGCAAGATCTTCGACGCGGCGGGCATGAGCTATGACGATCTGGGCAAGGTCGAGTATCTGCCGTTCTCGGAATCGGTCGAACTGATGAAGAACCGCCAGCTCGACGCGACCTTCCAGTCCTCGGGCCTCGGCAACGCGGCGCTGAAGGACCTCTCGACCACGCAGGACGTGACCTTCGTCGCGATCCCGGCCGATATCGCCGAGAAACTGGGCGCGCCCTACAAGGCGGGCGTGATCCCGGCGGGCACCTATCCGGGCCAGGACGCGGATGTGCCGACCGTGGCGATCACGAATATCCTCGTGACCCGTGAAGGCGTGTCCGACGAGGAAGCCTACCAGATGACCAAGCAGCTCTTCGAACATCTCGACACGCTCAAGGCGGCGCATTCGGCGGCCAATGGGATCTCGGCCGAGGCGGCGGTGCAGGGTCTTCCGATCCCGCTGCATCCGGGCGCCGAGCGTTACTACAAGGAAATCGGTATCCTGAAGTAACGCCGCGCAGACACATGGGCAGGGCGGCGCGCTCGGGCGGGTCGCCCTCGCCTTTCGAGGGAGGAGAGAGTGATGGATATGGATAAGGAAGCGGCGGTCGATGCCGTGGTGCATGACCCGCTGGCAGACGGGTTCCCGCATAGCCGCGAGGGGCGCGTGCTGTTCTGGCTCGCGGTGGCCTTCTCGGTCTGGCAGATCGCCTTCGCCGCGCATGTGATCAACCCCTCGAGCCAGATCGCGCGGGCGGTCCATGTGGGCTTCCTGCTGGCGCTTGGCTTCCCGCTCCTCTCGCTTGCCAAGGGCTATGGCCCGCTCGGGCGTTCCGTCGCCTACCTGCTCGCCGCCGGTGGCGTGGCCGTCGCCGCCTATCAATGGATCGAATACACGCCGCTCCTGTTGCGCGCAGGCGATCCGAACACGCTCGATCTCGTGGTCGGCGTGGTGCTTCTGATCACCGTCTTCACCGCTGCCTGGATGCTGATGGGGCCAGCGCTGCCGATCATCGCGGGCACGTTCTTCGCCTATGCGATGTTCGGGCAATATCTGCCCTCGCCGCTCAACCATCGCGGCTACGCGTTCGAGCAGGTGATCGAGCAGATGAGCTTCGGCACCGAAGGGATTTACGGCATCCCGACCTATGTCTCAGCGACCTATATCTTCCTCTTCATCCTCTTCGGCTCGTTCCTTGAGAAAGCCGGGATGATCAAACTCTTCACCGACGTCTCGCTTGGCATGGTCGGCCACAAGATGGGCGGTGCCGCGAAAGTCTCGGTGCTGTCCTCGGGTCTGATGGGCACGATCTCGGGGTCCGGCGTGGCGAATGTCGTCACCACCGGGCAATTCACCATCCCTCTGATGAAGCGCTTCGGCTATCGCCCGGCCTTCGCGGGCGGCGTCGAGGCGACCTCGTCGATGGGCGGGCAGATCATGCCGCCGGTGATGGGGGCGGTCGCCTTCATCATGGCCGAGACGCTGGGCGTCGATTATGTCGAGGTGGTGAAAGCCGCGCTGATCCCGGCGATCCTCTATTTCGCGGGCGCCTTCTGGATGGTGCATCTCGAGGCTGGCAAGCGCGATCTGCGCGGTCTTGCCAAATCCGAACTGCCTAGCCCGCGCAAGGCGCTGAAAGAGGGCTGGTATCTGCTGTTGCCGCTCGCGGTGCTCGTCTACCTGCTGTTCTCGGGCTACACGCCGCTGTTCGCGGGCACGGTGGGTCTGTCGTTGACGGGTCTGCTGATCCTCGGCGGCTCGGTCGCGCTGGGCCTGCCGAACCAGGTGCTGCGGATGATCTTCTGGGTCGTGATCGCGCTGGTCGCAGCCGCCTTCTTCGAGATCGGCATCTGGGCGGTGCTGGGCGCGGTGGCGGTGCTGGTCGCGATCAACGCCTTCAACAAGGGCGGGCGCGAGACGCTGGCGATCTGCCGCGACAGCCTTGCCGATGGCGCGCGCACCGCACTGCCCGTGGGGATCGCCTGCGCGCTGGTCGGCGTGATCATCGGGGTGATGACGCTTACGGGGGCCGCGACCACCTTCGGGCAGTTCATCGTCGGCGTCGGCAAGTCGAGCCTGTTCCTTTCGCTGATCCTGACCATGATCACCTGCATCGTGCTGGGCATGGGGATTCCGACGATCCCGAACTACATCATCACCTCCTCGATCGCAGGCCCGGCGCTTCTGGACCTCGGCGTGCCGCTGATCGTGAGCCACATGTTCGTCTTCTATTTCGGCATCCTTGCGGACCTGACGCCACCTGTGGCGCTGGCCTGTTTCGCCGCCGCGCCGATCGCGAAGGAAAGCGGGCTGCGGATCAGCTTCGAGGCGATCAAGGTCGCCGCCGCCGGCTTCGTCGTGCCCTTCATGGCGGTCTATACGCCCGCGCTGATGCTGCAGGATGGCGGCCCGCTTGCCGCCGAGATCGGCTATTGGCCCGCCGTCGCCTATATCATCATCAAGGCGCTGCTGGCGCTCGCGCTCTGGGGCGTGGCGGTGATCGGCTGGCTGGGCCGTCCTCTGGCGCTTTGGGAACGTGCGCTTGCGATGGTCGCGGGCTTCACGCTGATCGCCGCGCTGCCGCTGACCGATGAGATCGGCTTCGCACTGGTCGCGGCCTTCGGCGCGACGCTCTGGCTGCGCCGCGCGCGGGCCACGGCATGAGCGCGACCTGCCTCATGGTTGGGGCTGCGATGATCGCGCTGGCGCCCTCGGGCCAGTTCTCGCTGGAATGGACCCATTCGGTCGAGAAAGAGGGCTGGCGCGAACATTGGCAGGTGACCGATCACGACACGCTGCGCCTTGTGGGCGCGGCGGTGAAAGGCTCGGGCGCGGGGATGGAGCCGGGTCCGGGCGGTCATTTCGAGGATGGCTGGTGGGTCTGGAGCACGACCGGCCCCGACGTGCCCGATCTGGAACTGGCAGCCTCGGGGGCGACGGTCTCGGGCTGGACTTTGTGCTCGGTCGATTGTCAGGTGATCGGAGCCGAGCGCGAGGCACCGATCCGGATCGCGCCTTGCCCCGCCGAGCCGGGCGACGGCTGAGAGCGATCGAGAGGGAGGGCGCATGGCCAAGCCTGCCGCGCGCATGACATTCTGGCGGGTGATCGCGGTCTGCGCGATCTCCGTCGCGGCGGCGGTGGGCGCGTGGCGCATCGCGCTGTCGGGCATCGACGCGCGGCTTGACCGCAGCCTGATCCTGACCCTGCGCGCGCTGGAAACCGAGATTGACCGCTTCCGCTACCTGCCCGCCGTGGTGGGGCAGGATGCCCGCATCCGCGCGGTGATCGGCACGCCCGATGCACCCGGCGCGGATCTCGCGGCGAACCGCTACCTTGCCGAGGTTCTGGGGCTCTCGGGGGCCGATCAGCTTTACCTGATGGACGGGCAGGGCGTAACGCTTGCGGCGTCGAACTGGGACAGCCCGGCCTCTTTCGTAGGCCACGACTACAGCTTCCGCCCCTATTTCCGCGATGCGATCGCCACCGGGCAGGGCGCCTTCTACGCGATCGGGGTGACCACCGGGGTCCCGGGCTATTTCCTCTCTGCGCGGATCGGGGATCGCGATGGTCCGCCCGGTGTGGTGGTGGTGAAGGTCGACCTCGACCCGCTGCAACAGGCCTGGGCACAGGCGGGGCAGGCGGTGGCGGTGGCCGATCCCGATGGGGTGGTGTTCCTCTCGGGCAATCCCGACTGGCTCTATCACCCGCTCCATCCGCTCGCCCCCGAGGCGCGCGCGCGGCTGGCCGATCTGAAGACCTATCCCGGGCGCGATCCGGCGACACAGGGGCCGCTGATGCAAGGCAGCGCCGCGTGGATGTTCGATGCGAGCGGCGCGCGGCTGCGCAGCCAGACTGCTGCTTTCGGCGAGGGCTGGACGGTGGTGGCCGCCGCCCCGGTGCAGCCCGCGATACTCTCGGCGCTGATCGCGGGGGTGACGGCGGCGCTGGCCTCGGTGCTGGGTCTGGCGCTGGCGAAAACACAGGCGCAGCGGCGGCAGCTCGTGGCGCTGCGCCTGCGCCAATCCGAGATGCTGGAACACAAGGTGGCCGAGCGCACCCGTGCCCTTGGCCGCGAGATCGAGGCCCGCCGCCAGACCGAGGCGGAACTGCGCGCCGCGCAGGAAGGCTTGATCCATTCCGAGAAGATGGCCGCGCTTGGCCGGATGTCGGCCGCGATCGTGCATGAGGTCAGCCAGCCGCTCGCCGCGATGGAGGCGACCCTTGCCGCCGCCGAGATGGGTGCCGCGCGCAGCACCGAAAAGACGGTCGCCCGCATCGAGACCGCGCGCAACCTGATCCGCCGGATGCAGCGCACGATCAAGCACCTGAAAAGCTTCTCGCGCAAGGACACCGCCGCGCTGGAGCGGATCGAGATCGGCGCGGTGGCGGCAAGTGCCCTGGAGCTGGTCGCGCCGCGCGCCCGTGCGCTCGGGATCAAGCCGCGCGTGGTGGTTCCCGATGGTCCGCTTTACGCCAATGCGGGACGGGTGCGGCTGGAACAGGTGTTGGTGAACCTTCTCCTGAATGCGCTCGATGCGGTCGAGGGGCAGCCCGCGCCCGAAGTCGAGCTGCGTCTGGAGGGCGTGGAAGAAGAGCTGCATCTGAGCGTCCGCGACAACGGCCCCGGCATCGCCCCCGAAGACGTCCCGCGTGTGACCGAGCCGTTTTTCTCGACCAAGGAGGAGGGTTCGGGGCTTGGCCTCGGCCTTGCGATCTCGCAGGCGATCCTGTCCGAGATCGGCGGGCGCCTCGATATCCGCTCGACGCCGGGGGCGGGCACGCAGATGATCGTGACGCTCACACGGGTGCGCGAAAAGGAGCCGGTATGACCGCACTGATCCATGTCGTGGAAGATGATGACGACCACCGCGCGGCGCTCGCTGATCTGATCGAGGCGGGCGGCTATGACTGCGAGGGGTTTGCCAATGCGCAGGCGGCGCTCGATGCGTCAAGTTTGCCGGATCTGGTGGTCAGCGATCTGCGGATGCCAGGGATCGACGGGTTCGGCTTGCTGGAGGCGCTCAAGGCGCGCAGTCCCGATCTGCCGGTGCTTATGATCACCGGGCATGGCGATGTCTCGCATGCGGTGAAGGCGATGCAGCTCGGCGCGGAGGACTTCCTCGAGAAACCCTATGACGCACGGCACCTGCTGGCGGTGGTCGATCGGGCGCTTCGGGCCCGCGCGACGCGGACCGAGCTGGGGCGGCTGCAAGACGAGATCGCGCGGCGCGACGGGGCGGAGATCCTTGGCCAGTCGGCGGCCATCGCGGCGCTGCGCGCGCGAATCGCGGCGCTCGGCCCGCTGGAGATCGACCTCGTGGTGACGGGGGAAACCGGGACGGGGAAGGAGTTGGTCGCCCGTGCGCTTCATGCGGCCAGCCCGCGCGCGCAGGGTCCGTTCGTTGCGCTCAACTGTGCCGCATTGCCCGAGACGCTGTTCGAGATCGAGATCTTCGGCCATGTCGCGGGTGCTTTTCCCGGTGCGCAGGACAAGCCTGGCAAGCTGGAGGCGGCCTCGGGCGGCACGCTGGTGCTCGACGAGGTCGAGGCTATGCCGGCGGCGGTGCAGCCCAAACTGCTGCGCGCCTTGCAGGAACGTCAGGTGGAGCGTCTGGGCGAAAACCGCCTGCGCCCGCTCGATCTGCGGATCATCGCGCTGACGAAATCGGACCTGCGCGCGCGCACGCTCGATGACAGCTTCCGCGCCGATCTGTTCTATCGCCTCGCCGGAGCCGAGATCACGCTCGATCCGCTGCGCTCTCTGGGCGAGGATATCGTTCTGCTGTTTCGCCATTTCGCGGAGCTTGCCGCACGCCGCTATGGCCGCGAGGTCCCGGACCTGCCCTATAGCCTGCGCGAACAGCTCAAGCGCCGCCCCTGGCCCGGCAATGTCCGCGAATTGAAAGCAGCGGCGGAACGCTTCGCGCTTGGCCTCGATCTGCCCGACGCGCCGACCGAGGCGCCCTCGGCCCCGCAAAGCCTCGCCGACAGGGTCGCGGCCTATGAGGCGCGCGAGATCAGCGCCACGCTCGAACGCTGCCGGGGCAATACCGAACGGGCCGCCCAGGCGCTCGGCATCGCGCGGCGGACGCTGAACGACAAGATCAGCCGCTACGGGATTCGCGCCGATTAGGCGGTGGTTTTACTCGGGAAGGGGGAAGGTGGTGCTGCTGGAGAGACTTGAACTCTCGACCTCTCCCTTACCAAGGGAGTGCTCTACCGCTGAGCTACAGCAGCGCCGGTTTCGGTCCGTCGCTTCGACCGTGGCGGGGATTTAGACGCAATCGCGCGGGGGTGCAAGGGCAAATCTTGCTCTCTCTCGACAGGATTTCACAGGCGGGTTAAACGAGGCGCCATGACAGGCGGAAAGAAAGATGGATCGGGCACGTCCCGCGATGCGGAATTGAGCCGCGAAGAGCGTCGGGCGCAGGCGCTGCGCGCGAATCTGCAGCGGCGCAAGGCGCAGGCGCGCGCCCGCAAATCCGAATCCAAGCCGCCGAATAACAACGAATCCGAGGGCAGTTGATATGGACAGCATCGTCGTGCGCGGCAACGGGCCACTTTCCGGCCAAATCCCAATCGCGGGGGCAAAAAACGCCTGTCTCGCGCTGATGCCGGCCACGCTCCTGAGCGATGAGCCGCTGACTCTGACCAACGCGCCGCGCCTGTCGGATATCCGCACGATGACCGAATTGCTGGCGAGCCTCGGCGCAGAAGTGACCGCGCTGCAGGAGGGCAAGGTTCTGGCGACCTCGTGTCACGGCGAGATCAACCCGGTCGCGGATTATGAAATCGTGCGCAAGATGCGCGCCTCGAATCTGGTGCTCGGGCCGCTCTTGGCGCGTCTGGGCCATGCGGTCGTGTCGCTGCCCGGCGGCTGTGCGATCGGTGCGCGCCCGATGGATATCCATGTCGATGCGCTCGCAGCGCTCGGCGCGGAGATCGAACTAAAGGACGGCTATCTGCATGCTGAAGCGAAGGGCGGGCTGAAAGGCGCCACCCACGAGATGCGCTTCGCGTCCGTTGGCGCGACCGAGAATTTCCTGATGGCCGCCTCGCTCGCAAAGGGCACCTCGGTGCTGAAGAATGCTGCCCGCGAGCCGGAAATCGTAGATCTGGCGAAATGCCTGCGCGCGATGGGCGCGCAGATTGAGGGCGACGGCACCTCCGAGATCGTGATCGAGGGCAAGGACCGTTTGCACGGCGCGACTCACCCGGTCGTGGCGGATCGGATCGAGCTCGGCACCTATATGCTCGCACCCGCGATCTGCGGCGGCGAGGTGGAGTGCCTGGGCGGTCGAATCGATCTGCTGGAGAGCTTCTGCGAGAAACTCGATGCGGCGGGCATCTCGGTCGAGCAGACCCATACCGGCCTCAAGGTCGCGCGCAAGAATGGCCGCATCCGCGCGGTGGATGTGACGACCGAGCCTTTCCCCGGCTTCCCGACCGACCTGCAGGCGCAGATGATGGCGCTTCTTTGCACCGCCGAGGGCACCAGCGTTCTGGAAGAGAAGATTTTCGAGAATCGCTTCATGCACGCGCCCGAACTGGTGCGGATGGGGGCGAGTATAGACGTCCATGGCGGTCATGCGACGGTCCACGGCGTCGAGAAGCTCAAAGGGGCGCCCGTGATGGCGACCGACCTGCGCGCCTCTGTGTCGCTGATCCTCGCCGGGTTGGCCGCTGAGGGTGAGACCGTCGTCAGCCGTGTCTATCACCTCGATCGTGGCTACGAGCGCGTCGAGGAGAAACTGGCGGGCGTCGGTGCGCATATCGAGCGCGTGAAAGCGAGTTGATCGGCTGGCAATTCCCGCCGTCTTCCCCATATCGAATGCAGAGGTGACCCAATGACCCGTGATGCGAAATTCGAAGATGGTGGCGAAGGCGCGATCGCGCTGCGCGCCGAGACCAAGGATGACCTCCCCGTTATCGCGGCGCTGGTGCAGGACGCCGTGCTCCCGATCACCGAGATCGCCTGGGAGGCGAAATCCCGGCGTCTCGCGCTGCTGATCAACCGCTTCCGCTGGGAAGACAAGGCACAGGCCGAGGCCGAGAAGCGCCCCTATGAGCGGGTGCGGTCGCTGCTGGTGATCTCTGATGTCACCCATGTTTCGAGCATGGGGATCGATCGTTCGGATCGCGACGTGGTGCTCTCGATCCTCGATATCACCTTTGAAGAGACCGAAGACGGCGCGGGTCGCGTGACCCTGACGTTGGCGGGCGATGGCGCGCTGGCGGCGGATGTCGAATGTCTTGATGTCGACCTGCGCGACGTCGAGCGTCCCTATCGCGCGCCTTCCGGCAAGGTGCCGCATCATCCCGAGTAAGCCGCGTTTTGCCGCCGGGGATGCCTCCGGCGGGGATATTTTCGCCAAGTCGAAGTGGAATTGCCCTTGCGGGCAGGGTCGTGCTTGCGGGGCAGGGCGGGAGTCTCTAATCCGAAGAGCGGAATAGGAGACTGTCGATGCCGCACTTTCTGGACACGCGCGAAGAGGGCTTTGAGGCCCGGTTTGTCGAACTTCTGGGGATGAAGCGCGAGGACAGCCCCGATGTGGATGCTGTCGTGGCCGATATCATCGCGGATATCCGCAAGCGGGGCGATGCGGCACTGATCGAGCTGACCGCCAAATTCGACCGTTTGGAGCTGACGTCCGAGACGCTGGCGTTTTCTCCCGAAGAGATCGAGGCCGAGGTCGCCAAGGTGCCCGCCGAAGAGCGCGCAGCGCTGGAACTGGCGGCCGAGCGTATCCGCGCCTATCACGAGCGCCAGATGCCGCATGACGCGCGTTGGATCGACGCGAGCGGGGCGGAGCTAGGCTGGCGCTGGGGGCCGGTCTCGGCGGCGGGGCTCTATGTGCCCGGCGGGCTGGCGAGCTATCCCTCTTCGGTGCTGATGAACGCGATCCCGGCGAAGGTCGCCGGTGTGGAGCGGTTGGTCGTGGCGTGCCCGACGCCGGGTGGGGCGGTGAACCCGCTGGTGCTGCTGGCTGCGCAACTGGCAGGCGTCGATACGGTCTATCGGATGGGCGGCGCGCAGGCGATTGCCGCGATGGCCTATGGGACCGAGACGGTCACGGCGGTCGACAAGATCACCGGGCCGGGCAACGCCTTCGTGGCGGCGGCCAAGCGGCGTGTCTTTGGGCGCGTGGGCATCGACATGATCGCGGGGCCGTCGGAAATCCTCGTGATCGCGGATGGCACGGGCGATCCGGACTGGATTGCGCTCGACCTGATGAGCCAGGCGGAGCATGACGAGAGTGCGCAGGCGATCCTGATCACCACAGACGAGGCTTTCGGCAAGGCGGTCGTCGCGGCGGTCGAGAAACGGCTCGAGACGCTGGAGCGCCGTGCGATTGCAGGCGCGAGCTGGCGCGACTTCGGGGCGGTGATCGTGGCGCGCGATCTGATGGAAGCGGCCGAGCTGTCGAACCGGGTAGCCCCCGAGCATCTGGAGCTTTGCGTCGCCGATCCCGATTGGCTGTCCGAGGCGATCACCCATGCCGGCGCGATCTTCCTTGGCGCCTACACACCCGAAGCGATCGGCGATTACATTGGCGGGCCGAACCACGTTCTGCCTACGGCGCGCTCGGCGCGGTTCTCCTCGGGCCTGTCGGTGATGGATTTCATCAAGCGCACGACCATGGCGAAGATGACGCCCGGCGCGCTGAAGGCGATCGGGCCTTCGGCGGAGATTCTGGCGAAATCGGAAAGCCTCGAGGCGCATGGGCTGTCGGTGCGTGCGCGGCTCGATGCGCTCAATGACGAAGGGGAGGGGTGATGGCCCGGATCTCGCATATCCAGCTGGACACGGGCGGTCTGCCCGCGCCCTCGCCCGAGATCGAGCAGGAGCGCAAGGTCGCGATCTATGATCTGCTCGAGGATAACAGCTTCAACATTCCGGGCCGCGACGGGCAGCCTGCACCGGACGGGCCGTTCGCGCTGACGCTTGGCGTGCGCGACCGGCGGCTGGTTTTCGACACCGAAACCGAGAGCGGTGCGAAAGTGGCGGAGTTTCATCTGTCCTTCGGCCCGTTCCGGCAGGCGGTGAAGGATTACTTTCAGATCTGCGAGAGCTATTTCGAGGCGGTCAAGAAACTGCCGCCCAGCCAGATCGAGGCGATCGACATGGCCCGGCGCGGCATCCATAACGAAGGCGCGCGCATCTTGCAGGAACGCCTTGAAGGCAAGGCCGAGATCGATATCGACACGGCGCGGCGCCTCTTCACCCTCGTTGCCGTTCTCGCCCCGAGGTAAACGGATGGGCGAGATCCCCAACTCCGTTCTTTTTGCGTGCGATCATAATTCCACGCGCTCCCCGATGGCCGAGGGGATGATGAAGAAATTCTACGGCACCGAATGCTACGTGCAGTCGGTGGGCGTGAAAGCCGATCTGGAGATCGACGGGTTCACCATCGCGGTGATGGCCGAGATCGGCGTCAATCTGGAGCGTCACCGCGCGCGCTCTTTCACCGAGCTGCAGGAATGGGGCGACGATCTGTCGGCCTTCGATCTGGTGATCGCGCTCTCGCCTGCCTCGCAGCGTCAGGCGCTGGAGCTGACGCGGTTCTTCCATCTCGACGTGGAATATTGGCCGATCCTCGATCCGACCGGGATCGGCGAGACGCGGGAGGCCAAGCTCGCCGCCTATCGCGACACCCGCGACCAGATCCGCCGCCATCTCATCGAACGTTTCGGAGAGCCGACCGTCTGATCAGCCGCCAGACTGTGCAGGCTGCGTGCCAAGTCGGTCCAGATTCGCCTCGATCCAATGCGCGAGCTCGAAATAGCGGATCGCGATCGCCTCTCCTGCCTCGGTCAGGCAATAGTCCACGCGCGGCGGCACCTCGCCATGATCGCGCCGCGAGATCAGCCCATCCGCTTCGAGCACCTGCAAGGTCTGAGCCAGCATCCGCTCGGAAATGCCGCCAATCCTGCGACGCAGCTCGGAAAAGCGCAGCCGCCCGTCGCGCAGCGCGACCAGAACCAGCCCACCCCAGCGCGAACTGACATGCGACAGGATCATGCGCGAGGGACAATCGGCATTGAACACATCGGCGACGGGCAGTGCAGGGTCGGTCTGTTGCATAATGCGGAGGCTCCTGTGCGGGGCTGCTGAACACTTACCAAAATGTAGGTACTTCCTTTTGCGCAGTAAAGAGCGCAGCTTTCCCGTCAGCGAAAGACAAAAGGAGGTCGCCATGACCATCGCCGTTACCGGAGCCACCGGCCATCTTGGCCAACTCACCCTTGCCGCACTGGCCGCGCGCGGCGCGACCGACGTGATCGGGCTGGCACGCAGCCCTGAAAAGCTGACGGGCGCCGCGCGTCGGTTCGACTATTCGGACCCGAGCAGTTTCGACGCGCTGGCAGGTGTCGACACGCTGATCCTGATCTCATCGAGCGAGGTCGGCCAGCGCGCGCCGCAGCATCGCAACGTGATCGAGGCCGCCAAGGCGCATGGGGTCGGCCATATCCTTTATACGTCGCTGCTGCATGCCGACCGCTCGAAAATGAAACTGGCCGAGGAGCACGTGGCGACCGAGGCGGTGCTGGCGGCATCGGGGCTGAGCCATACGCTGCTGCGCAATGGCTGGTATGGCGAGAATTACGAAAGTGCGATCGGCTATGCTGCGCAGTCGGGCACGATCGCCGGGGCGTCGGGCGCAGGCCGGATCGCGGCAGCGGCGCGCGCGGATTTCGCCGAGGCGCTGGCCGCCGTGGCGCTCGATCCCGGCCTGCAGGGCAAGACCTATGAGCTGGCAGGCGATGCGGGGTTCACCCTCGACGAGCTGGCCACCGAGATCGCCGCGCAGGCCGGTCGCGCGGTCGAGGTCTCGCACCTCTCCGAGGCTGAGTATCGCGCGTTGCTCGAGACGATGGGCCTGCCCGGCCCCTTCGCCGCGATCATCGCGGATTCGGATGCGCAGGCCGCCAGTGGCGCGCTGTTCGATGACAGCCACGACCTGTCGCGGCTGATCGGCCACCCGACCACGCCGCTGGCCGGGATCGTGCGCGCCGCATTGGGGTGACCCGCGCCGGCGCCTATGACCGCGTTTGACGCGGCGTGTGGCGCGTGGCACTCAAGGCCAGACAGCATTACGGAGAATGGCCATGCCGCGCGCCCGCACTCTCGACACGATCAGCCGCTATTACGATGCCTTCAACGCAGGCGATACGGCAGGGATGGAGGCCCAGCTGGGCGAGCCCTTCGCGCATCATGTGAACGAAGGGAAGATCCGCCACGGGATCGAGGCATTCCGCGAATTCAACAAGCATATGAGCCGCTGCTATCGCGAGCAACTGACCGATATGGTCATCATGGCCAATGACTCAGGCACCCGGGCGGCGGCGGAGTTCATCGTGAACGGTGTCTATCTGGAGACCGATGACGGTCTGCCCGAGGCGCATGGGCAAAGCTATGTCCTGCCGGCGGGGGCGTTCTTCACGCTCGACGAGGGCAAGATCACCCGCGTCGTCACCTATTACAACCTCGCCGACTGGATCGCGCAGGTCTCGTGATGGAGGTGCGGCGGCTGACCGGAGAGGCGCTGGATGCAGCGCTCGATGACGTGGCGCGGCTGCGGATCGCGGTGTTTCGGGACTGGCCGTATATCTATGACGGATCGCTGGAATATGAGCGGCGCTACATCCAAAGCTACCGGGAAAGCGATGCGGCAGTGGTCGTGGGCGCGTTCGACGGGGCGACGCTGGTGGGCGCGGCCACGGGCACGCCGCTGGAAGATCACGCGGGCGATTTCGCCGCACCGTTCGCAAGCACCGGGTTGAAGCTTCAGGACGTGTTCTACTGTGCCGAGTCGGTCCTTCTGCCCGACTATCGCGGGCAGGGCCTCGGGCACGCCTTCTTTGACCACCGTGAGGCCCATGCGCGCGAGCTGGGGCGCAGCCATTCGGTCTTCTGCTCGGTGATCCGGCCCGACGATCATCCGCTTAAACCTGCGGATTACCGCCCGCTCGACGGGTTCTGGCGCAAACGGGGCTACGCGCCGATGGAGGGCGTGATCGCGCGGTTCAAATGGACCGATCTGGGCGAGGATCAGCAGACCGAGAAGGCGCTGCAATTCTGGGGACGCACGCTGTGAGCCGCGAGGTGATGATCGCGGCGGCGGCCTATCCGCTCGACTGGTTCGAGGACTGGGCGGGCTACACGGCGAAGGTTGCGGCTTGGGTGACTGAGGCCGCAGGGCAGAGCGCGCAGCTTCTGGTCTTTCCCGAATACGGCGCGATGGAGCTGGCGAGCCTCGGCGGCGCCGAGGTCGCGGGCGATCTGGAAGCCGCGCTGGTCCATGTAGCGGGCTTGCGGGCGGATATGGAGCGGCTGTTCGCAGGTCTCGCGGCGGAGCATGACGTGCATATTCTCGCCCCCTCCGGACCCTTCATCGACGGCACCAAGCGTGTGAACCGGGCGAGCCTGATCGGCCCCGGCGGACTGATCGGACATCAGGACAAGGCGATCATGACGCGGTTCGAGCGCGAGATCTGGCATGTCGATGCGGGCGAGGGGCTGGTGCTCTTCGACACGGCGCTCGGCAAGTTCGGCGTCACGATCTGCTACGACAGCGAATTCCCCCTGCTGGCGCACGCGCTGGCCGAGGCGGGGGCGGAGATTATCCTCGTGCCGTCCTGCACCGACACGCTCGCGGGCTATAACCGGGTGCGGATCGGTGCGATGGCTAGGGCGCTGGAAAACCAATGCGTGACCGTGCAGGCACCCACCGTGGGCGATGCGCTCTGGTGTCCGGCTATTGATGAGAACCGCGGCACGGCTGCGATTTTCGCGCCACCCGACGGGCTCTGGCCGGAAAGCGGGATCGTGGCCGAAGGGGCGCCCGACTCACCCGGCTGGACCTTCGCGACGGTGGACTTGGATCGCGTCGCGCAAAGCCGCACCGCAGGAACTGTTTTGCCCTTCAAACATTGGTCCGAGCAGTCCGAAGCGGCCCAAATAATCCGGATCGCCTCGGAAAACCCCGCCCAGCCTTGACATTCCACTTGAATTTCGCGGCTTACGAGCGCATTTAAACGCTCGCCCGCAGATGACGCGGGTAACCAATTATGGAGTGACCATGGCCAAGGAAGAAATGCTCGAATTTCCCGGTGTCGTGAAGGAACTCCTGCCTAACGCGACGTTTCGGGTCGAGCTGGAAAACGGCCATGAGATCATCGCGCATATGGCAGGCAAGATGCGTAAGAACCGCATCCGTGTTCTGGCAGGCGACAAGGTTCAGGTGGAAATGAACACCTACGACCTCACGAAGGGTCGTATCAACTACCGCTTCAAGTGAAGCTGATCCTCGGCTCGGCGAGCCCGCGACGGCGAGAGCTTCTGGCCCAGCTCGGGCTGGAGCCTTTTGACGTGCGCCCCGCCGATATCGACGAGACGCCGTTCAAGGGCGAGGCCGCGCGCGACTATGTCGCTCGCATGGCCCGCGAGAAAGCGATGGCGCTCGATGTGGCCGAAGACGAGGTGCTGCTGAGCGCCGATACAACGGTGACCTGCGGGCGCCGTATCTTGGGTAAACCCGAAGACGAGAAAGAAGCGGCGGAGTTTCTCTGGCTGCTGTCCGGACGTCGGCACCATGTGTTCACCGCGGTGGCGATGCGCACGGCGCAGGGTCTGCGCGAGCGGCTCGTCGATACGGTGGTGAAGTTCAAGCCGCTCAGCGACGAGGACGTGAACGGCTATCTCGCCTCGGGCGAGTGGCACGGCAAGGCGGGTGGCTACGCGATCCAGGGACGTGGCGGCGCTTTCGTCCCGTGGATCCAAGGCTCGTTCACCGCAGTCGTGGGATTGCCGCTCGCAGAAACCGCAAACCTGCTCGCAAGCGCGGGCATTCGAGGGGACGTATAATGCAGGGGCGCGTGGTTCTGCTGGACGAGATTGCCGATCGCGAAGCGGCGGCGCTGATGGTCGATGGGCAGCTCGAAGACCTGATTATCGACACCTCGGAGGAGATCAGCTTCGCCCCCGGCGCGATCCTGCGCGGCACGATCGGCCGCCAGATGAAAGGGCAGGGCGGCGTCTTCGTCGATCTGCCCGAAGGCACGCGTGGCTTTCTGAAAGAGGTGAAGGGGCTCGCCCCCGGCCAGACCGTGATCTGTATGGTCTCTGGCGGCACCGAGCCCGGCAAGGCGCTGCCGGTGACGCTGCGCGTGCTGTTCAAATCGCGCTACGCCATCGTCACCCCCGGCGCGCCGGGCATCAACGTTTCGCGCCGGATCCATGAAGAGGATCTGCGCGCCGATCTGCAGGCAGCAGCCGAGGCGGTAATGGAAGGCTCGGACATGGGCGTGATCCTGCGCTCTGCCGCGGCCCATGTGCCGCTCGAAGAAGTGGCTGAGGATGTCGCCGCAATGCGCGAGCTGGCCGAGGCCGTGACTAACGATACTGAAGGCGGGCCGGAGCTTCTCGTCGATGCGCCCGATCCGCATGAAGAAGCCTGGCGCGACTGGGCCGAACCCCTGCCCGACGAGGTGATCGAGGGCGGGTTCGACGACCACGGCGTCACCGACGCGATCGAAGCGCTACTGCATCCGCGCGTCGACCTGCCGGGCGGGGCACATCTGATGATCGAGCCGACCCGCGCCCTGATTGCTGTCGACGTCAATACCGGCAACGACACGACGCCCGCCGCAGCGCTCAAGGCGAATATCGCCGCGGCCCGCGAATTGCCCCGGCAGCTGCGCTTGCGCGGCCTTGGAGGCCAGGTCGTGATCGACTTCGCCCCGATGCCCAAGCGCGACCGTCAGGCCCTCGAACAGCAGCTGCGTCGCGCCGTCAAAGGCGAGCCCGAGACCTCGCTTGCAGGCTGGACGCCGCTGGGTAATTTCGAGATGCAACGCAAGCGCGACCGCGTCCCGCTCGCGCGCCTTCTGCGGGGCCAAAACAGGGAGGCGAAATGAGCTGTCCGATCTGCGGCAAGGATGCCGACCCGAAATATCGCCCCTTCTGCTCCAAGCGTTGCGCCGACGTCGATCTGGCGCGCTGGCTGAACGGTTCCTACGTCATTCCCGGCGATATCGCCGAGGAAGAAGAGCGCGCGCCGACCGGTCCCGCAGGTGATGATACGCCCCCCGGCAAGCCGCACTGAGACGTTTCGCAAGTTCGCGTAAATTTCTGCGAAATCCCTCTGGACACCCCCCGCGCCCTCGTCTAGTAACCGCCCCACCAAGACCGAAAGGTCGCAGTGCCCGGATAGCTCAGTTGGTAGAGCAGCGGATTGAAAATTCGCGTGTCGGTGGTTCGAGTCCGCCTCCGGGCACCATCTCACCCCCGAAATGGCTCGGTGAGAGAACGACAAGCATCTGAAATCGCTCTGATTTTAATCCCCTGACCAATTCGGGGCATTTGGAGCGTAGACCATGTCGAAGACCAAATCGGTTCCCTTCACCTTCCGGAAAGACGGATACTACTACTTCACTCGTCGAGTCCCATCGGACCTTAGAGGCCACTATCAATCCACTCGTGTTGTCGAAGCCTTACGGACCAGCTCAGCCTCAGTTGCACGGGTAAGGGCTATGGTGGCAGCCTCTAAGCTGGATGAGTTTTGGTCGCGGTTACGTATCGCTTCTCCAGATGTCCCCGGTCGGCAGTTCCTCAGAGATCAGTTTGGTGGTGGTGCATTGGCGTCGACTGGACGTGTAGTGTCTGTGTCCGCAGATCAAAGCGGAGATGATACTCCTCTGCTGTCCGAAGCCGTTGCTAACTATATTCGGGTAAAAGGACATGGCCGAGGAAAGGCGTTCAAGGCTGCGGCAGAACGTTCCTGTGGCTACCTGATTGATGTCTCGGGGGAGAAGTCTATCGCAGCCTATACCCGCTCAGATGCACTCAAATTGCGGGATTTTCTTCTGAGCAAGGGGCTAACGGGTTCCAGCATTACACGGGTGTTTGGTAGTGTTCGTTCGGTATTCAACCTGAATATCAGCGAGTTGGCACTTGATCTGCGCAACCCATTTACGGGCGTGTATTACGACAGATCCCAGGGCGTGAAGGATCGGCAGACTATCCCGGTGGATGTTGTGCTGAAGTTGCAGATTTTGTGCCGCAATATGGACGATGAGAAACGCTGGCTGATGGCAATGGTCTCAGACACAGGAGCGAGACTGGCAGAAATAGCTGGTTTGGCTCGGGAAGACATCAAGCTGTCTGACCCAGTTCCTCATCTCGTCATTCGGGCGCATCCGTGGCGATCTTTGAAGACGCAGGGCAGTGCTCGGCTGGTGCCGCTTGTTGGGGCTGCGCTATGGGCTGCTCAGCGCGTCTGTGAAGCCCCTGATGGTGGCTGCCATGCTTTTCCAGGCTACAACAAGGCATCGACGACGAATGCCAATTCGGCCAGTGCGGCCTTGAATAAGTGGATCAGAACCCAGACTAAACAGAGTTACTCAATGCACGGGTTCAGACATGCAATGCGGGACAGGTTGAGGGCGATAGAATGCCCTGCTGATGTCGTTGATCAGATTGGGGGATGGACGACAGACGGAGTAGGGCACAGCTATGGCCAAGGATATCCGCTTGAGGTGATGCGTCGTTGGATGCTGGAGCTTTCAGCGATACCGTGAAATCGGACTTCTGACAGGAGCGACATGGTCTACGCTCCAAATGCCCCGAATTGGTCAGGGGATTAAAATCAGAGCGATTTCAGATGCTTGTCGTTCTCTCACCGAGCCATTTCGGGGGTGAGATGGTGCCCGGAGGCTGTCCGGATTTACCGTTCATCTCCCGTTACAGGCACCGACAAGCAGCTAACGCCCTTGTTTTATTGGATACGACAAGGTCGAGTTTGGATCAAGCGGGCGTATTCTGGTCTACTATTCGGTCAACTCGGCGGTGGTCCTGATAGTAGCTTTCTGTCCTGCCCCGCAGTCATCCATAACGAGTGCCCTGACGCGATGTCCTCAAGAATCTGTAAACGCAGCTAGGGGGGGCAGGCAGGGGCCAGACGGGGTGCCACAGGTCTGTGTGTATCGGCTTTGACGGAGATCGGGTCTGAGGAGTTTGGAAACCACATATGGCTGAGAGAGTAGCAGGAGGCTTATGGTCAAGATTGATGTTGAGCCGCCATCAGAGCTGCGTGACTTTTGGATATTATTATGTTATAATAGTAGCTTAGCATGCTTCATGGGTTTCCGCATTAAAAAAACGTCTCAGTAATGGACAAGCAGCTAAGGTTTGGTTGGAGTAAGGTGGATTTGATGGTTAATGAAAGTGTTTCAAGATTGGTTCACGAGAGTGATGGTGCGGTTGTCGATCTCTTTCGTTCTCGTC
>NZ_JBVNVL010000006.1:0-235721 GCF_055666785.1 Thioclava sp. PTB-PU3-1
CCGCCGATTCTGTGGAAAAACACCCGTTCGCGATTGCAGAAATTGGAAGCTTTCGTGATGTGCGACTGCCTTTCCTATAAGGCTTTTCGCGGTTGCTGCGGTGCGGGAAGGATCTTTGCCAGCTTCCTGAGGTTCTGGGCGGTTGCGGCGAGGAGAAATTCGTCATTTGCGCCGCACGGGCCACGTAGTCGGAGGCGTCCGAGGCCAAGGATGCGTTTGAGGTGCGCGAAGAGCATCTCGACCTTCTTCCGGAGATTCATCGAGATCTCGTATTGCCTGGTCTTTGCGATGTCCCTGGCGACCTGGCGGGCGTCTTCGTGTTCCTCGCGGGTGATGGACCGGAAGTCCATGTTCGGGCAGCAGCGCTGCTTCGAAGGGCAGGCCTGACAGATGTGCTTCAAGCCGCGGTATTTGGCGACGCCCTTGCCGGTCGGTCCTCTGTTCGGGTCGGAATAGTTCCGGCGGAACTGCTTCAGCGTCTGGCCCTCTGGGCAGATGTATTGATTGTTTTCGGCGTCCCACTCGAAGTCGGCCCGGGTCCAGGTGCCATCGTTACGGCCCGACTTGTCCAAGACGGGGATGTGCGGCGCGATCTTGCGCTCTACCAGCCAACCCAGCATCGGCCCGGTGCCATAGGCGGTATCCGCGATCAGGCGTTCGGGATGCAAATCGAACTTGGCCTTCACCCGGTCCAGCATGGTGCGTGTCGAGCCGACCTCCGCCTGCCGGACCGACCGCGTCGCCTCGACATCCACAATGACGCCGTGATCCGTGTCGATCAGGTAGTTGTCTGAATAGCTAAAGAATGCCGGACCCTTGCGCGCTGCCGTCCACTGGCTGGCCGGGTCGGAATGCGAGGTGAACTTGGGCTGGACCTCGCTGGCGGCACCGAAGGCGGCCTCGTCCAGCGTCTCAAGATACTCGCGAACGGCGCGGGGCGCATCCGTCGGATCGATTTGCGAGGCGTCCCACTCTTCCTTCGGCGTCGAGTTCTGCTTGTTCGCCTCCGCCTCGATCAGGCTGGCATCGACCGCCATGCGCTGCCCGCTCACCAGGCCTTCCTCGATGCAGCGTGCGACCGTCATCTCGAACAGGTGGCGTAGCAGCTCGCTGTCACGAAACCGGCCATGGCGGTTCTTCGAAAAGGTGGAGTGATCCGGCACCCGGTCAGCAAGGTCGAGGCGGCAGAACCAGCGATACGCCAAGTTCAGATGCACCTCTTCGCAGAGGCGCCGCTCGGACCGGATGCCGGAGCAATAGCCGACCAGGAGCATGCGGATCAGCAGTTCGGGGTCGACAGACGGACGGCCCGTGTGGCTGTAGAAATCCGCAAGATGAGCACGGATGCCGCTCAGGTCGACGAACCGGTCGATGGATCGAAGCAGGTGATCTTGCGGAACATGATCCTCCAGCGAAAACTCGTAGAACAGCGCTGGCTGAGCTTCCTGCTTCGGTCCCATCATCGCCAATCCTCCCACCTGATGTCGGAATTGAATCAGCGCCACGCCCAGCA
The DNA here is from genome assembly GCF_055666785.1 of Thioclava sp. PTB-PU3-1. Classification (NCBI taxonomy): domain Bacteria; kingdom Pseudomonadati; phylum Pseudomonadota; class Alphaproteobacteria; order Rhodobacterales; family Paracoccaceae; genus Thioclava; species Thioclava sp. PTB-PU3-1. Next base: position 1,514 of record NZ_JBVNVL010000006.1, read on the forward strand.
ATCAAGCGCGAGTTTTTCAACGGAATACGCCCATCGCCGTCAGAGCGTCGCAGTTGGCCCTTCGCTGTCATTCATGTCCCGCGAGACCGATGTCCGCATTCAATTTTTTCTTTAACGATTGCCAGAAATCGCTTCACCCGAACATCGAATCGGGGATCAGCGTCGCAATCTGCGGGAAGATGATGATCAGCAGAAGTGCCAGGATCATCGCGAAGAGGAAGGGCAGCACGCCTTTGAAGACAGTCGTCATCGGCACGTCCTGCGCGACCCCTTTCACCACGAAGACGTTGAGCCCGACAGGCGGGGTGATCATCCCCATCTCGATCACGATCACCGCAACGACGCCGAACCAGATCGGGTCGAAGCCCAACTCCTGGATCACCGGGAAGACGATCGGGATCGTCACCACCAGCATCGACAGCCCGTCGAGGAACATGCCTAGCACCACATAGGCCGCGATGATCATGACGAGCGTCCCATAGGGCCCGAGGCCGAGCCCCACCATCGCATTGCCCAGCGTTTCCGGAATATGCGTGACCGCGAGGAAGGGGTTCAGCACATTCGCCCCGATCACGATCATATAGAGCATGGCCGAGGTCTTCAGCGTCTCCAGCACGGCGGATTTGAACCCCGTCCAGTCGATCGCACGCATCGCAATCGCCAGCAGCAGCACGAGACCCGCGCCGATGGCCGAGGCTTCGACCGGGGTGAAGACGCCTGCGTAGATACCGCCGATCGAGACCGCGATGATCCCCATCAGCGGGCCTGCGCGCCCCAGCAGACGAAATTTCTCGCCCGCGGATACCGGCTCGCCGCGCGGGCCGGCCTTGGGGTTCAGCGTCGCGATCAGCCAGATCGTCCCCATGAACAGCCCCATCAGCAGGAGCCCCGGCAGAATGCCCGCCATGAACAGCCGCCCGATCGATTCCTCGGTGAGGATCGCGTAGAGGACAAAGCCGGTCGAGGGCGGGATCAGGAAGCCCAAAGTGCCGCCTGCCGCGATCGCGCCGGTGGACAGCGCATCGCCGTAGCCCAGACGCTTCATCTCGGGCAAGGCGACCTTGCCGATGGTGACGGCGGTCGCGACCGACGAGCCCGACACCGCGGAGAACACCGCGCAGCCCAGCACCGAGGAGGAGGCGAGCCCGCCCTTGAACCGTCCGACCCATGCGAAGGCCGCGTCGTAAAGCGCGCGCGAGAACCCCGCGACCGAGGCGATATTGCCCAGCAGGATGAACATCGGCACGACGATCAGGTTGTAATTGGACACCGCCGAATAGCTCTCGGTCAGCATCACGGCGCCTGCCGCGCGGGTCCCTTCCAGAATCCACAGCCCGAAATAGCCCACCAGCAGCATGGCAAAGGCGACGGGCGTGCGCAGGATCATCAGCACGAAGAGCGCGCCGATCCCGGTCAAACCGGCTTCCAGAGGCGTCATGGACGGCCCTTTCCGATAGCGATGATGAGGAATTGCACTGCAAGCACGATCACGCAGAGGGTCATGCCGGCGGCGATGAAGGCGTAGAACGGCCAGAGCGGGATTCCGAGCATGTTGGTGGTGTCGCCGAATTCGCGCGCATCGAGCATCTTGAGCCACGCCCGCTGCACCAGCACGCTCAGCACCCAGGCCGATAGCGCGCGCGACATCAGGTCGCCGAGAAAGCGGCCCCAGCGGCCGATCACCCCGTCGAGCACATCGACCCGGACATGGCCCTCATAGGAGGTGCAATAGGGCAGAGCGAGCATCACCACACCCACCGAGGCCAGCTGCACCACCTCGTTGATCCCGAGGATCGGCATGGCAAGCGCATAGCGCGTGAAGACCCCGACAAAGACCAACCCCAGCACAAGCATCAGGAACATTCCCGACAGCGTGGCCAGCAGGAGGTTGGCCCGGTTGAACCATATCAACCAGGCCGGGAGCTTCGTATATTCGGAAGTGGCGCTCACTTGTCCGCCTTCAGCGTGTCGACGATTTTCTGTGCGTCGCCGCCGGTCTTTTCGACGACGTCGGAGACGATACCGGCCGAGAGCTCGTCAAAGGCTTTTGCCTCATCCGCACTCAGCTCGATAACTACTTTGCCCTCGGTATTCTTGAAGCCCTCGATGCCCTTCTGCGCAACGGCGAGCTGGCTTTGCTGACCGTGCATCGCGGTATCCTTGCCGGCGGCGTCGATCGCGGCCTTGTCTTCGTCGGAGAGCGAGGCGTAGGCGTCACGGTTCATCAGGATGAAGAAGGGCGAGTTCGTCGTCTTCATGCCCATCGTGATGTAATTGGCGACTTCGCCCAGCTTGAAAGCGTTGATGCCGGTGCCGTCGATCATCGCGCCGTCGATCACGCCGGTCTGCATCGCGTTGTAGATTTCCGAGACCGGCATCGAAACCGGCGTGCCACCCCAGGCTTCGACCAGCAGGCCGGTGTTGCGCGAGGGCACGCGGATCTTCATCCCCTTGAGGTCGTCGGGGCTGCGCACGGCCTTGTCGCGGGTGAACAGCAGGTTCTCCGCGCTCGACCACAGCGCCACCAGATGGGTGCGACGATATTCGGAGCTGAAGAGATCAAGATGCTTGTCGAGATCCGCAGTGCCGGTCTGTTCGTCCAGAACGCCCGGAAGCTCTGCCAGCAGCGTGAGCGGGAATTGCGACGCGGTATAGCCCGGCAGGGACACCGCGAATTCCGCGACGCCATCGACGACACGGCTATATTGCTCGACCGGGCCCGCGCCCAGCTCGCCGCCATTGTAGAGCTTCACCGTGACATCGCCATCGGTCTTGGCCGCGACCTCATCCGCGAAGGGCTGGAAGGTCGAGCCTACATAGGGATGCCCCGCCGGCATAAAGTTGGCGAATTTCATTTCCTCGGCCGATGCGCTGCCCGCAACGAGTGCTGCGCCCAGGGCCAAAGCCGCGACTTTGCTGCGAATGGTCATAATTTCCTCCCGGTGGATGGACGTGGCGAGGCTCTCCTCCACCCGTCACGTTTCATGCCTCTTCCATCGCGCGAGCGGGCCGGCATGACCAATAGAAACGATCCGATCAGGCATAAGGGGAGGCTATAGCCGCCTCAGGTCGAGCGGACCGCCATCAGCATCTGCGCCTGCGCGGGCGTAGGTTCCCAGCCGTCGCGAAGGGTCAGCCCGATGGGGCGGCGAGTGCCGCTGAAGTTGTCGGTAAGGACTTCGACGAGCCCGCGTTCGATCTCGCCCTCGGCTTGCGCGCGCGAGACGCAAGCGAGGTGGCGGCCGTCCTGCACCATTTCGCGCATCAAGATCACCGAGCCGGTCTCGATCAGCCCGTGCGGCAGGCTCGCCCCGGCATCGGCAAAGACGGCTTCGAACTGTGCGCGGGTCGGCGTGCCTTCGCGGGTCACGAGCCAGGGCCAATTGGCGAGTTCGTCCGCCGAGGGAAGCGGTTGGCCGAGAAGCGGATGATCGCGCCCCGCCAGGACGACCAGCGTGTCGTCGAAGAGTTTTTCCTGCACGATATCCCCGATCGGGGCCGGATCGCGCAGCGCGCCGATCAGGAAGTCGATCTCGCCGCGGCGCAGACCGCCGAGCAGCTCGTCATAGCTCCCTTCAAGCACCTTCACCGCCATGTTCGGGCGCGTCTTCCGGAAGGCCACGATGGCCTTCGGCAGGACATGACTGCGCGAAAGCGGCATGGCCCCGATCACGATCTGGCCGACCTCGCGTCCACTCAAATCTCCCAGTTCCGCGCGGGCCTGCTCCAGTTCGACAAAGGCCAGCCGCGCGATGCGCGCAAGATTGGCGCAGCCGCGCGTCGGCACGATCCCGAAGGGGCTGCGCTGAAACAGCGCGCGTCCCGCTTCTTTCTCGAGCTGGGTGATCGCGCGATGGACGGTGGGTTGGGAGACGCCCAAGCGTCGCGCGGCGAGCGAGAAGTTCTGCGCCTCCGCCGCCGCGATGAGCGCCTGCAATTGCGCGCGGGTCGCGGTGAGCTTCAGACGCGGCGCGAACTCGGTCAGTTGCGTATCGAGCGCGTCGAGCGCGCGCGAGGTCCGGTGGCGTAGCACCTCGCCCGCCTCGGTTGCGAACAGCCCGTGCGTCGTGCGGGTGAAGAGCGCGGTGCCCGCTTCCGCCTCGAGCTTGGCGATGGCCTGCGTGACGGCGGGCTGCGAGACGTGACAGAGCTCCGCCGCGCGGGTGATCGAGCCGCCTTCCGCAACCGCGAGGAACACCCGAAGGTGGCGAAGGTTGGCGTCGATCATAGTCGCTCCAAGATCTCCCGCGCGCGGGTATCGAGGTCACCGTCGCGCCCTTTCAGCCCCATCTCGCCGATCCGATCATGCCATTCGGATACCGCCGCGGTCAGGTCTGAGGGAAGCCCCAGCCCGTCGAGTGTGCGCACCACTTCGCGCATCTCCGCTGCACGGCGAATGCCATGCTCCATCATCCGCTCGAGGTTATAGGCGGCGCGGCTGTCCCAGCTCATTTCAGGGTTGGATGCCATGAGCGACCCAAGCACTTCGTCCGCGACACCCGCCTTACGTGCAGCGAGAAAGCACTCCGCCGTCAGCGCCTCCAACCCCTTGATCATCACCGAGCGGATCATCTTGATCGAGGAGGCGGATCCGACCTGATCGTCGATCCATCGCGCTTCCATGTCGAGCCTGTCGAGCCAGGAAAGTGCTTCCGTGGCACCCGGGCCAGAGAGCAAAAGCGGTGTGCGATGCAGCTTCGGATGAACAGGCGACATGACCGCGACATCGACATATATGCCGCCGGCCTCGGCAATCACCTCCGCCGCCGCGCGCTTGCTTTCGGGCGCGCAGGAATTGCAGTCGAGCCAAAGCGCCCCGTTCGGCAGGTGGGGGGCGCATTCCCGCGCCGCCGTCACCGCCTGATCCGCCGTGACGAGGCAAAACACCGCTTTCGCATGGGTCAACGCCTCTGCCCGGTTCGCCGCCGGATGCAGGCCGAGCGCCGTGGCGGCCTCCCGGATCGGTGCGGCGGTCTCGGGCGTATCGAGCTTGAGGTCATAGCAGGTTGCACGCGCGCAGGTTTCGCGCCCCCAACCCGTGGCGAAGGCGCGCCCCGCCTCGCCGAAGCCGATCACCGCGATTTCCTGCATCGAATTTTCCTTCATGCGCAAAGCCCTCCCTGCTTGGGGGATATCTCGCGCAAACGGGTCCGAATTCAAAGTCAGTATAGCCTTAGCTTATACCCGGGCAAGGCTTTCCAATTTGCGATTTTCGCGCCGTCGCGCCTTATCTCGGGCCAACGCATTTCTCGAGAGGTTCCCATGTCGGAGAAGAAAACCGCCCTCGTCATTTCCGCCCATGCCGCCGATTTCGTCTGGCGTTGCGGCGGTGCAATCGCGCTGCATGCCGAGATGGGTTACAAGGTGACGGTCGCCTGCCTGTCCTTTGGTGAGCGCGGCGAGAGCGCGCGGCTCTGGAAGGAAGGTAAATCGCTTCAGGAGGTCAAGGACATCCGCCACGCGGAGGCCGATGCCGCGGCCAAGGCGCTTGGCGTGCATGAGCTGCTGACCTTCGATCTGGGCGACTATCCCCTGCATCTGAGCCAAGACGACAAGATGAAGCTGGTGGACGTGATCCGGAAGGTTCAGCCGCGCTTCATGCTGAGCCATTCGCAATACGACCCCTATAACACCGACCACATGTATACGATGCAGATCGCGCTTGAGGCGCGGATGATCGCGCAGGCCTGGGGGCACAATCCGGGCGAGAAGGTGCTCGGCGCGCCGCAGCTTTACCTGTTTGAGCCGCACCAGACCGAGCAGATGGGCTGGAAGCCCGACACCTTCCTCGACATCACCCCCGTCTGGGACAAGAAGCGCGCCGCGATGGAATGCATGAACGGGCAGGTCCACCTGTGGGAGTATTACACCCGGGTCGCCCAGCAGCGCGCGAACCACTTCAAGCGGAATTCCGGCGGCCAGTCGGGCGGGCGCGATTGCAAATATGCCGAAGGGTTCCAGTCGATCTTCCCGCGCCCGGTCGACGAGTTGTGAGGTTTTTGCCCCGGCCCGGGCACACGGGCCGACACGGTATCAATGCCACGCGCTGCCAATGCCTTGCCGGGCGGGCGTGAGAGGAGGAAGACGATGAGCCAACCCCAAGAGCCCTGTTACGACATCGCCCATCTGGGCCATGTCGAGATGCTGACCGACAAGTTCGAAGAGAGCCTCGATTTCTTCACCCGGGTTTACGGGCTGACCGTCTCGGGACAGGACGAGACCTCGGCCTATCTGCGCGCTTGGGACGATTACGAATTCGCCACCCTCAAACTCACCCGCTCCGACACGACCGGCGTCGGCCATATCGGCTATCGCGCCAGTTCGCAGGCCGCGCTGGAACGCCGTGTCGCCGCGATCGAGGGGTCTGATTTCAAGGTGATCGGCTGGAACGACGGCGATCTGAGCCACGGACGCGCTTTCCGCTTCGAAGACCCGTTCGGCCATGTCTTCGAGATCTATTTCGACACGGTGAAATACCAGCATGGCGAAGCAGACAAGCCCGCGCTGAAGAACAACGCTTCGCGCTTCCACCATACCGGCGCGGCCCCTCGCAGACTCGATCACCTGAACCTGCTGTCCGAGGACGTGACCGAATTCCGGCGCTTCATGGAGACCTGTCTCGGCTCGCGCGTGACCGAGATGATCCAACTCGACAACGGGCGACTGGGCGGCTGCTGGTTCACCGTGAACAACAAGGGTTACGACCTCGCCTGCACCGAGGAGCATGGCGGCGGTAAGGGCCGATTCCACCATGTCACCTACGCCGCCGATCAGCGCGAGGACATCCTGCGCGCCGCCGACATCTTCCTCGAGAACGGCGTCCATATCGAGACCGGCCCGCATAAGCACGCGATCCAGAACACGTTCTTCCTCTATGTCTGGGAGCCCGCCGGGAACCGTGTCGAGATCGCAAATGCCGGCGCGCGGCTGATCCTCGATCCTGACTGGGAGCCAATCGTCTGGACCGAAGCCGACCGCAAGAAGGGGCAGGCCTGGGGCCTCAAGACGATCGAGACCTTCCACACCCACGGCACCCCGCCGGTCAAGAAATAAGGAGAGGCGAATGCCCGTTGTTGTTCAGAACATCGCCCGCGCCGATCAGGCGGTCATCGACGCGCTCGGCGAGGCTGGCGTGGCTACCGTTCACGAAGCGCAGGGCCGCATCGGCTGCTTGCACAGCTACATGCGCCCGATCTATCCGGGCGCGCGCATCGCGGGCTCGGCAGTCACCATCTCCGCACCGCCGGGTGACAATTGGATGATCCATGTCGCGATCGAGCAGTTGCAGGCAGGCGATGTGCTGGTGCTGGCACCGACCTCGCCCTGCGATAACGGCTATTTCGGCGATCTTCTGGCCACTTCGGCGCAAGCGCGCGGCTGTCGCGGGCTGATCATCGACGGTGGCGTGCGAGACGTGCGCGATCTCAAGGAAATGGATTTCCCGGTCTGGTCGAAGGCGATCTCCGCGCAAGGCACCGTCAAGGAGACGCTCGGATCGGTCAACGTCCCGATCGTCTGCGCCGGACAAACGATCGAGGCAGGCGATATCGTCGTGGCCGATGATGATGGCGTCTGCGTCGTCAAACGTGTCGATGCCGAGGTCGTCCTTGCCGCAACGCAAAAGCGTCTCGACGCGGAAGAGGCCAAGCGCAAGCGTCTTGCGGCGGGCGAGCTCGGGCTCGACATTTACGACATGCGCCCGCGGCTCGAGGCGAAGGGGCTGAAATACGTCTGAGCGGGGCCGGGGGCGCTGCCCCCTCTTCGCGTTCCGCGAATTCACCCCCGGGATATTTGGACCAAGTCGAAGGGAGACCGATATGAGCGACGAGGGTATTCCCTGCCTGTGGATGCGGGGCGGCACGTCGAAAGGCGCGTATTTCCTCGCCGCCGATCTGCCTTCTGATCCTGCGGCCCGCGACGATCTCTTGCTGCGGATCATGGGCTCTCCCGATCCCAACCAGATCGACGGGATCGGCGGTGCCGATCCGCTGACCTCGAAGGTTGCGGTGCTCTCACCGTCCACGCGCAACGATGCCGATGTCGATTACCTTTTCCTGCAGGTCTTTGTCGATCGTGCGCTGGTGTCGGATGCTCAGGCCTGCGGCAACATCCTCGCCGGGGTCGGGCCGGCGGCGATAGAGCGCGGATTGGTTGCGGCGACAGAGGGCGAGACGCAGGTGCGCATCCACATGGTGAACACCGGAGAAGTGGCGGTCGCGACGATCCAGACGCCGGTCGGTCGCGTGCGCTACGAAGGTGATGCGGCGATCGACGGCGTGCCCGGCACGGCCGCTCCAGTGCCGCTGATGTTCGAAGGGCTCGCGGGCTCGATGTGCGGTGCGCTGTTGCCGACGGGGCGCACATGTGACACGGTGCGGGGCATCGACTGCACGCTGATTGATAACGGAATGCCCGTCGTGGTGATGCGCGCCTCCGATTTCGGTCTGACGGGCGAGGAAAGCCGCGACGAGATCGAGGCTATGGAAGAGGTTAAAGTGCGGATCGAGGCGATCCGCCGAGAAGTTGGCCCGATGATGAACCTTGGTGATGTCACCGAGAAATCCGTGCCGAAGATGACGCTGGTTTCGACTCCCCGAAAAGGAGGCGCGATTTCGACCCGCAGCCTCATCCCGCATCGCGTCCACGCGACGATCGGGGTTTTCGCGGCCGTGTCGGTCGCGACCGCTTGCACGTTGGAGGGCTCGCCAGCCGCGGAGCTCGCAATATTGCCTGCCGGTGGCAGCTTCAGAATCGAACACCCTACAGGCGCGGCAGAGGTTTTGATTGCACAGGATGAGACCGGACGCGTTACCAATGCAGGCACATTGCGCACGGCGCGCAAGTTGATGGACGGTCGGGTCTTTCCGAGGTTTTAGCCGCACAAACTTTTACGCGCATAAGTGCGCCGAAATCTTGCTTTGGTCTGAATGATCTCTGAACAGGGGCCGAGTTTCATGCACCGGCGCCAAAACCCCGGTGCATGTTCTCAGCTTGAGTCTAAGCTCTCTCTGCCGTCGCACGGTTCGCCAACGCGAAGGCCAAAGGGGTGGTGACTTGCGTGAAGATGAAGGCGATTGGCCACGCGATGAGCGCCTGCCGCGGCCAGTTCGCGAGCCATTCCGCAGTCGGCCCAATGGCGATGAGGGACATGGTGCCAGACATCAGGAAAGCCATCATGAAGGTGATCAGTAATTGCGCAAGAATGAGAGTCTTTCGTTTCATTTCCGTCTTTTCCAAGTTGTGGTCGGACGGGGCAGACGCAACTCCCCCGACACCGACCAATGATAGGTCGATGCCGCGGGTTCGCAGACTGGTGCGACTGGATCTCTGTTTGACAGAGGGCCGGAATAACCACACCGGCCTCGAAATCTTCTCGGCTCATGTGAGATACTACTGCAGATCACGCCCCGCAAGCCCAGCGAGAGTTCTTCTCGAAGCGATCAATACTCTTTATGTATCTGATCCAAGACGTTGCTGCGTTCTGGAATACGGCGAAAGACTCTCGTCCAGCGCGCAACGCGTATCGGCTGGCCGCACTTATAGTTTGACTATCAGCTGACAGCCCGAACCGGACGGCAGTGCCAAGCGCAACGAATGTCCGCTTCCCGTCATGGAAACTGATGGGGAGTGTCAGCCTTCACGGTCATCCTCGAGGCTTTCGAAACGCGCGCACTCTAAACCAAAGCGACCCCTGCGAAAAATTCATGCAGATGCAGCAGCGCCATGTAAGCCACGAGGCCCAGCCCAGCCCGGCCGAGATCGGCCAGCGTGAGCCCTGCAAAGGCGGGAGCCGCTTTCGTCCGGCGCAGCGTTTGGGTCCAGACCTCCGGCCCCATCTCCCGGCGGCGCTTGCGGTCGATCAGTCGCATCCCGAGCAGGGCGAAGCCGCCAAGTGCGCCGAACAGCAGCACATGCGCCAGATCGCCGTTCGGCAGAAGGTGCAACCCGGCCCAGCTCGCGAGGCCCAGCAGCATCGGGTGGCGCGTGAGGCGCACGGGGCCGGGGCGCACGGGGTCGAAGCTCTTGCGACGACTGCCGCCGAAGGAGAACGGGTTCGGGTGGCCGAGCGCGACGGCGAACCATATGCAGACCAGCGCCATCCCGGCCCGGGTCGCCTCCATCGCCCAAAGGGTGGGCGGCCAGAGGTAGATCGGGTCCGGCCATGCGGCGGCGCGGATCAGGATCAGCAGCATCGCCGCGGAGAGAGCCGAATAGCCAAGGGTGAAACCGGACGCGCCGAGCGCCGCCACCAGCCGCGCCTTCACCGACGGACGCGTCGGGATCGAATGCGTCGCGAGGAAGGCCGCGAACACCCCGCCATAAGCCAGCCACATCATTGCGCCCTCCGTCTGGGTTGCCACAGCACCGGAGCATAGAGGATAGCGAAGCCGAGGAAAGCCGCGCACCAAGCCACGCCGGAGACCGAATAAAGCGCGCTCAGGCCAAGCCATCCCGCGAGGAGCCGCGCGACCATTCCGACGAAAAGGGCGGCATAGACCGCGACGGTTCCGGGGCTGGCCTCCAACGGGCGGCCGGTATGGCCAAGCGAGGCACGGCTCATCACCGCCAGCGTCATTCCGCCAAGTGCGCCCGCCGTCCACAGATGCAGCGCCGTGGCCGGAGTGAGGGCGGCGGGGAACAGGATCGCAAAGCCAAGCGCCAGCGCACCGAGCGGCAGGCAGATATAGGCCAGATGCAGCACGAACAGGATCGGCGCGCGCAGCGTCAGCCCGCCTTTCCAGCGCCAGAGCCGCGCGAGATGCAGCAGCCCGGTCGCGAGCAGCAGCGCCGCGGTCAGTTGCGCCTCGGGCAGCGCAACCCAAGCCAGCAGTGCCGCGCCCGCAGTGACCATCGCGATTTTGTCGAAGCGTTGCATCGGCGGGGCAGGGCGCGCCGGATGGTTCTCCTTGACCAGCCAGTTGCGCGTGAAGGACGGAATGATCCGCCCCCCGATCAGCGCGACCATCATCAGCACCGCGGCAAGGCCGAGCCGCATCCCGATACCTGCTGCTGCATAGCCGCCCTGCGCGGCTTCTATCAGGAACAGAAGGTCCGCGAGGGTGAAGACGCTCAGCAATCCCAGCACCGGCAGGTTGCGCCAGTTCTTCCCTGCCACGATCTCACGCAGCACGACGCCGCCAAGCGCGAGCGGGAAGGCGAGATCGACGCTCGCGACCAATGCGAAGGGCAGATGCGCCGAGGCGAGCAGCCCCAGCCGCCCGAGCGCCCAGAGCGTGAAGAGGCCAAGGAGCGGCCAGCCCACGACCGGCAGCCGCCCGGTCCAGTTCGGCACCGCCGTCAGCAGAAAGCCCGCAATCGCCGCGCCAAGATAGCCGAAGAGAAAGGCATGGGCGTGCCAGCTGACCGGGTCGAGCCGCGTCGGCAGCGCGATCAGCCCAGTCAGTGCCGGCACCCAGAGCGCCATCGCCAGTGCGGCCCAGACGGCCCCGAAAAAGAAGAACGGGCGAAACCCGCCCGACAGCAGCGCCGGGCCCTGCCAGCGGCGCATCTGCTCTGCGGAAGATAGGGCCATGATCGGCTCCTTTCAGCTTTCGGCGGCGTCCATCAGCCGCCGGATGTGACATGCGAAGGCGTAGGTCGCAGGCACGGCGACCACCGCACCCAGACCCAGCGAGACGACCGGAGTCGCAACCGGCAGCCCGACCCACGATCCGATGAGCGAGGCGAAGAACACGTTGACCGCGAAGGCGCCCCAGCCGAATGGGTAGAGCAGCAGCGCGATCCGGGCGGGGGACCAGCGCGCGCTCATCGCCGGGCGACCACCCGCGCCACCACCGCCAGTGCCGCGACGAGCGCGAGCGCTGCCAGCGCGAACCAGAACTCGGCTGTGGCCGATTGCGCTTGCGGGATCGGGCGCTCGAAGCTTGCGGCTTGTGCAGCGGCCGGGGCGAGGGCGAGAAGAAGGGTCAGTTTGCGCATGTCAGGTCTCCTGTGTGAGCGAGCGGTAAATGTCGGGCAGGGCGCGCAGCAGCCGCTCGGGCCGGGGCAGCAGGGTGAAGCCGCCGCGCCCGAAGATCCGTGCGAACCAGTCCTGCCCGTCCTCGTCGATGATGACGCCGTGCAGGCTCTGGCCCGCGCGGCGGGCTTCGCGCACGGCCATGTGGCTGTCCTCGATGCCGTGCTGGCCTTCGTAGTGGTCCAGATCGTTGGGCTTGCCGTCGGTCAGCACGATCAGCAGCTTGCGGCTCGCGCTCTCCTGCGCGAGCTGCGCCGAGACGTGGCGGATCGCGGTGCCGAGGCGCGTGTAATGGCCCGGGCGCAGCGCCGCGATATTGCTGTGGATCGGCGGCGCCATCGGCGCCTCGAAGCCTTTCACCCGTGTCAGAAAAACCCGGTCGCGCTTCAGTGAAGAGAAACCCCAGATCGCGAAGCGATCGCCTGCCGCATCCAGCCCCTCGGCCAGCGCGGACATCGCCTCGCGTGCGATGTCGATCACGCAGCTTTCGCCGATCGCGGCCTCGGTGGAGCGCGAGGTGTCGATCAGGAAGGCGACGGCGAGGTCGCGCTCGACCTTGCGCAGGCTCTGCCAGATCCGGTCGCTGCCCCGCCCGGTCGCGGCGAGATCGGCGCGACTGGCGATGACTGCGTCGAGATCCAGCTCGGTCCCGTCGATCTGGCGCGGGCGCAGGATGCGGCGCGGTTGCAGCGCCTCGAACTGGCGGCGCACGGCGCGGATATAGCGCGGATCGGCGCGGAAGGTTTGCTTGGCCTCGGGCCGGGCGGGCGCATCGAGCACCCGGCAATGGCCCTCCATATAGGCGCGGCTACGGTGGTTCCATTCGGGGTAGACATGCTCGCCTGCCAGCGCCTCGTGCTCCGCCTCGGCGGGCGAGAGGTCGAGATGCAGCCGCAGCCGCGTCGCGGCTTTGCGGTCGTGGCGGGTCAGGGTGATCTGGTCCTGATCCTCGGCGGCCTTGGCGGCGTTCTCCTCGTCATCGTCGTCGACCGAGCGATTGACGTTGAGCGCTTCGACCCAGGACAGGATCGACTCGAAGCGGTGGATGATGAAGCTGTCGCGGCGGCGCGCCTGATCGAGATCGCGGCGTTCGCCATGCTTGCGCTGCGTGCTGGCCAGCGCGGTCGGGGCGGAGGCCGGGGCATCGGCCTCTTCCGAGGCGGCGCTGCGGCCTGCGGTATTCGGAGCAAATCGCAGCCAGATCGGCACCGGGGCGAGCGGCATGTAACCGCGCGCGCTCTCCGCCGTCTCGGGCAGCGGGGCGCGGGTGCCGTCGGCCGAGAGCTGGTCGCAAAGCGCCGCTTCCAGCGCGGCCTCTGCCGCCGGGCGCGACAATCGGCGTCGACCTGCGAGGGTGAGCGCCGCCATCTCGCGGTAGGGCGCGCGCAGCCCGATGCAGCGGCGATAGGTCAGATCGCAGGCCCGCGCATTGGCGCGGATCTGCGCGCAATCCATCGCCGGGCCGTCGGTCTCTGGAAGCTCGGGCATCGCGTCGCGGCTGAGCGCCGCCAGCGCCGTCAGCCAGAAATAGGCGGCACGGTTGAGATCAGACCGGGGGAAGACATCCATCACCGGCGGCAGGCGCAGCCGCGCGCCGTCGAAGCGCGCGACGCGCTCTGTCTCGCGCCCGGCGCCAAGGCGGCGCCGGGCGGGTTGGCGGTGACGGACCGGCGTGACCGGGGCCTCGACGATCTCGACATCCGCGCCACCACCAAGCGCGCGCAGCAGCAGCGCGAGCGAGGGGCGCAGCGCAGCCAGCTCCACCGCGGCGTCGGGATGGCGATCGTCCTGCCCGATATCCTTGGCCAGATCGTGCCAGATCTCGCCCACGGTTTCCTCGGGCTCCATCAGGTCCATCAGTCTCATGACGTGCTCCTCAGCCGTAGATCGTGGCGATCAGGTCGCGCAGCGCCTGCTGCACATCCGGCTCGTCGCTGAGCGCCTGAACCACGGCGGTCTCCAGCGCCTCTTCGATCGCGATGCCCGCGCCGATCAGCCGCGCGGCATAGACCAGAAGCCGGGTCGAGACGCCTTCCTCCAGATCCATGCCCGAGAGCTTGCGGATATGCCCGGCGAGGCGCACCAGCGGCACCACCTGCGCGACCGGCAGGCCGGTCTCGGCGGTGATCACGCGGGTCTCCGCCTCGGGTTCGGGGAAGTCGAAGGCGATCGAGAGGAACCGCTGTCGGGTCGAGGGTTTGAGCCGTTTGAGCACGCTCTGATAGCCTGGGTTGTAGGAGGCCACGAGCATGAAGCCTTCGGGGGCCACCAGCTCCTCGCCGGTGCGGTCGATGATCAGACGGCGGCGCGAGTCGGTGAGCGGGTGCAGCACCACGGTGACGTCCTTGCGCGCCTCCACCACCTCGTCGAGATAGCAGATCGCCCCTTCGCGCACCGCGCGGGTGAGCGGCCCGTCGACCCATTCGGTCTCGCCGCCCTTGAGCAGGTAACGCCCGATCAGGTCCGCTGCCGAGAGGTCGTCATGGCAGGCGACGGTGTAGACCGGCTTGTTCAGCCGCGCCGCCATATGCTCGACGAAGCGGGTTTTGCCGCAGCCGGTCGGCCCCTTCAGAAGAAGGGGCAAACCGTTGTCATGGGCGCGCTCGAACAGGGCGCATTCGCGACCGGTGGGGTGGTAGTAGGGGATGCGGTCGTTGGTCATGTCGAGGGACATCGTCATTCTCCTGCCACGGGGGTTGCGGGACCGGGTGCGATGACTTCACGCCGACGCACCACGACGAGGGAGTAGATGAACAGAAGCGCCCCGAGCACGACCGCCGCCCCTGCGCCGAAGCGCATCAGGTAGAAGATCGACAGGCTGTCTTGCACATCCATGTAGTAGTCGCCCACAACCCGCTGCATGTGGGTCTGGATCGTGCCTGCGAAGGTCAGCACGAAGGTCATGAAGGCCATGCCCCCGGTCATCAGCCAGAACGCCCCCATGTTGAGCACTTGGTTGTAGGGATCGCGCCCGCGCAGCATCGGCATCGCATAGGTGAAGACCGCGAGGTTGAGCGCGACATAGGCCCCGTAGAAGGCGAGGTGGCCGTGCGCGGCGGTGATCTGCGTGCCGTGGGAGTAGAAGTTCACCCCGTGAAGCGTGTGCAGGAAGCCCCAGACGCCTGCGCCGAAGAAGGCCACGGTCGATGAGCCCAGCGACCACAGGAGTGCTGCCTTGTTGGGGTGGTTCTTGCGGCCCTTCCAGACCATCACGAAGGCGAAGGACATCATCAGGAAGAACGGGATCACCTCGAAGGTCGAGAAGATGGAGCCCACCCATTGCCAGTAGCCCGGCGTGCCGATCCAGTAGAAGTGGTGCCCGGTGCCGAGGATGCCGGAGAACAGCGCGGTGGCGACGATGACATAGAGCCATTTCTCGACCACCTCGCGGTCGACGCCGGTCAGCTTGAGCATCAGGAAGCCGAGGATCGCGGCCATTACCAGCTCCCACGTCGCCTCGACCCAGAGGTGCACGACCATCCACCAGTACATCTTGTCGAGTGATAGGTTGTCGGGATTGATGAAGGCGAAAATCCACAGCAGGCACAGCAGCCAAAGGCCCATCAGCAGCACATTGGTGATCGCGGTCTTGCGTCCCGCCAGCACCGTCAGCGAGATGTTGATCAGGAAGATCACGGCGGCGACGAGGATGCCGAACTTCACCCAGAGGGGCTGTTCGAGGAACTCGCGCCCACCATGGATCCCGACGAGATAGGAGCCGACCGCGCCCAGCGTCCCGATCATCAGGATCGCGAGTTGCAGATAGGCGAGCTTGACCGAGAAGATCTCGCGCTCGCTTTCCTCGGGCACGAGAAAATAGGCCGCACCGAAGAAGCCCAGCAACAGCCAGACGATCAGCGCATTGGTGTGGATCATCCGGATCACGTTGAAGGGCAGGACCTCGGACAGCGTGTTGGGCGAGACGTAGATCCAGCCGGCCAGAAGACCGCCCAGAACCTGCACGCCGAACAGCAGCATCGCGCAGTAGAAATAGGCTTTCGCCACAGATTGGGATTGGTATTTCATCGGTCTCTCTCCTCAGCCCGCATCATTGGGCGGCCAGCCCTGCGTGTCGGTGTGATCGGCCCAGCGGAGGAATTCCGCGAGCGCGCGCATGTCCTCTTCGTTGATGTCGAAATGCGGCATCTGGCGGCGGCCCTCGATGCCGGAGGGCTGCGCCGCGATCCAGGCGTCGAGCGTCTCGTAAGCGCCCTGCGGGTCGTCCGCGACGCCCCAGCGGGTCATCACGTTGCCGACCTCGGGCGCGAAATAGGCGCCTTCGCCATGCAGGGTGTGGCAGTTGATGCAGGAATTGCGTTCCCAGACGCCCTTGCCGCGCGCGACCTGTTCGGTCAGCGGGGCGGAGGCGGTGGAGTGGTTCACGATATAGAAGTGGCTCTGCGCGGTCAGTGCGATGAACACCAGCACGAAGAAAATGGATCCTCCGTAAAAGATGTTTCGCGCCCGCGACTTGGTCAGGATTTCAGCCATTTGGGCCTCCCTTGGGGGTCAATCGATGGCCCGAGGGATAGCGGCGTTCGCAGTTGGGAAGTTTGCGCCAGCACAACGTTTGACTGGATTGCCGGGATTAGCTTGGTCGGCAGAGAGGTCCCGCCATGTCAAAAGCCAGCTGGAAAAACCCCGATGCCACGCTCGACGCGCTGATGCGCGACTGGCCTGCCACGATCGAGGTATTCATGCGTCACAAGATGCTCTGCGTGGGCTGCCTCGTGAACCCGTTCCACACGATCGACGATGCCTGCACCGAGTATCGGCTGGATCTCGACGACTTCATCGCCGAACTGGACGCGGCTATCGCGGCATCTATCGAGACGGCGGAGCCTCGCCCCGGCAAATCAGCACCAGACGGTGTGGATCGGTGACGGTGATCCGCTTGCGGCGGCTGGCGACCACACCCTGCTTTTCCCACGCGCTCATCAGCCGCGAGACCGTGTGCAGCGTGGTCGCGGTCGTTTCCGAGAGATCCTGCCGGGTGATCGGGAAGTCGATCTCGATCCCGGTCTCCACCTTGCGCCCGGTCTGATTGATCAGGCGCAGGAGCGAATTGGCCACCCGCTGCTCGACCTGCTGGGTCGCCATCTCGACGATGCGATTGTTCATCTCGCCGATGCGCTGGCCGACGGTCTTGTAGGTCTCGGAAGCGAAGCCGTCATATTGCGCCACGAACTGATCCCAGAGCCGCATCGGCCAGCCGAGCACGATCGCCTCCGAGGAGGTGACTGAGGTCGCGGGATAGGTCGTGCGCCCAAGCGCCTGCGCGATCCCGAAGAGCTGCCCCGAAGGGATATGCAGCGCGATCACCTGCTCGCCCGTGGGCGTGATCCGCATCACCCGGATATAGCCGTCGAGCAGCATGTAGAACCGCTCTGCCGGAGCGCCTTCCTCGAAGACCGCCACGCCCTCGTCGAAGCGGCGCACGCTGGCGAGGTCGAGAATCTCGCGGATCTGCCGCTTCTCCAGTCGGGAGAAAGGCGGCATCGGCGTCAGCAGGCTCTCATCGAGCCTGGGCATCGTCTTGCGGGGAATAGGCGCGCTCATGCCCTCTCTAAGCATAGGCCTCCCGACGCGTTCAATATCAAACATCACGCGGTCGCGAGCGCGCCGTCAAAAATTCTCGCGACGTTGTGAGAAAGCGCCAAGAAGTTTGCGCCAGAACAAAAAGCCGCGGGCCGAACCTCGTTAGACAGGGTGCAATCCAAGGATCCACGAAAGGACGAAAAGATGATCCGCACCCTGATTTCCGCCCTCGCGATGACCGCCCTTCTGGGCGGGGTGGCGAGCGCCGAGACCCACGAAGTCCACATGCTCAACAAGGGCGAGAAGGGCGTAATGGTCTTCGAACCCGCCCTCGTGAAAGCCGCTCCCGGCGATACGATCCGCTTCATCCCGACCGACAAGGGGCACAACGCCGAAAGCATCGACGGGATGATCCCGGACGGGGCCGAGGGCTTCGCCGGCAAGGTCAACAAAGAGGTCGAAGTGACGCTCGACACCGAGGGGCTCTACGCCGTGCGCTGCAAGCCGCATTACGCGATGGGCATGGTGATGGTGATCGCGGTGGGCGACGCAACCACCCCCGACAATTTCTTCGAAGGCCGCGTGCCGAAGAAAGCCAAGGAACGCTTTGAAGAGGAATTGGGCGCGCTGTGAGCGTCCGCGGCAGGAAACGCGCGACAACTTCCTGCTACGTTTAACCAGTGGAGGCTAAAATGCCGAAATATGTCAATCCAGCTCTCGTGAAAACCAACCGCCGCAACGTGCTGCGCGGCTCTCTTCTGGCAGGCGCCGCGGCGATGACCGCGGGGGCCGGGATGGCCGGAACCGCGTCGAAGCGTATGGCACCCCATGTCGCGCCGCGCCCTGCCGCGCCGAAATTCATCCTCGCCGAAGCCGAGGCGCAGGTGGCCGCGCCCAAGGTGGACCTGTCTGGCTATACCCGCGTCCGGCAGGAGCTTGTCGCACCGCCCTTCGCGCCCAAGCACGAGCAGGTCGCGACCGGTGGCCCGAAGATCGTCGAGATCCGGATGGAGACCCGCGAGGTCCTGCTGACGGTGGACGAGGATACCGGCGCCAGCATCTGGGCGCTGACCTATAACGGCTCGGTCCCCGGCCCGCTGATCATCGTGCATCAGGACGACTATGTCGAACTGACCCTGAGCAACCCCGCCGCCTCGCAGATGGAGCACAATATCGACTTCCACGCCTCCTCGGGCGCTCTTGGCGGCGGCGGTCTGACCCACGTCTATCCCGGCGAGGAAACGGTGCTGCGCTTCAAGGCGACGCGACCGGGCGTGTTCACCTATCACTGCGCGCCGGGTGGGGCGATGATCCCCTACCACGTCACCCACGGCATGAACGGCACGCTGATGGTGCTGCCGCGTGACGGGCTCAAGGATGCCGAGGGCAATCCGCTGCGCTACGACACGATCGCCTATATCGGCGAGCAGGACTTCTACCTGCCGATGGACGAGAACGGCGATTACAAGACCTACGAGGTCGCCGGCGAGGACTTCGCCGACAGCGTCGAGGCGATGCGGACGCTCACGCCGACCCACTCGGTCTTCAACGGTTCGGTCGGCGCGCTGACGGGCGAGAACGCCTTCAAGGCCAAGGTCGGCGACACGGTTCTGATGGTTCACAATCAGGCCAACCGCGACAGCCGTCCGCACCTGATCGGCGGTCATGGCGACCATGTCTGGGAGAACGGCAAATTCGCCAACCCTCCGCAGAAGGATCAGGAGACCTGGTTCATCCGCGGCGGCAGCGCGGGGGCCGCGATGTATACCTTCCTGCAGCCGGGCGTCTACGCCTACGTCAACCACAACCTGATCGAGGCGGCCCTACTGGGTGCCACGGCCCACTTCGTGGTGGACGGCGCATGGGACAACGCCCTGATGGAGCAGGTGACGCCGCCCCATGTGGTGGAAACCTGAGGCAGGGAGACCGGAGATGATCGCCAGACTCGCTTTCCTCGCGCCCCGTCTTTCCCTTCGGAAGGTGCTTGCGGCGGGGGCGGCGATCATCGCCCTCGGGGTCGCGTGGGGTTTCCTGCGCGGCCCCGATTTCAATTACGTGCCGCAGATGGCCGAGCGAGCGGTTAGCTTGCCTGACGGCCACGCAATCTACGTTCAGAAATACGAAGTGACGGTTGCGGAGTGGAATCGTTGCCACGCGGACGGCGCCTGCGAGCTTGCCTTGCGCGCTCCGCCCGGAAGCGAGACGGAGGCCACCCCTGCGACCGGGCTGAGCCATGTCGATGTCGAGCAATATCTCGGCTGGATCAATCGCAAGGCGCGCCACGACTTCCGTCTGCCGACGATTGCCGAATGGCAGTTCATGGCCAAGGACGTGCTGCCCGAGAAGGAGGATCAGATCTTCACCGATCCCGATCTGACTTGGGCTTCGACCTACCTCACGAGCGGTCTCGCGCCGCGCAAGCTCTCGCCGCGGGGCAGCTTCTCGACCAGCGCCGAGGGGATCGTGGATCTCGACGGCTCGGTCTGGGAATGGACGCAGGATTGTTATGGCGGGGAGGGCGGCGGCCCCGTCGATCCGAAGAAATGCGCGGCCTTCTTCGCAGGTGGCGAGCATGTCGCAGCGATCCCGTTCCTCGTCCGCGACCCCGCGCGCGGCGGCTGCGCTGTCGGAAGCCCGCCCGCGCATCTGGGCCTGCGTCTGGTCAGTGAAACCCGGATATGATGAGTGTCGGCGACAGTTCTGCGGAGCCTGGCCGTATGGCCGTTCCCAGTTGGCCAAAGTCGACACTCGCTCTCCAGTCAATCTCGCATGCCTGGACCTTGGGCTCTTGCGCAGCGAACGACCGCTTCCCGCCGATTCTGTGGAAAAACACCCGTTCGCGATTGCAGAAATTGGAAGCTTTCGTGATGTGCGACTGCCTTTCCTATAAGGCTTTTCGCGGTTGCTGCGGTGCGGGAAGGATCTTTGCCAGCTTCCTGAGGTTCTGGGCGGTTGCGGCGAGGAGAAATTCGTCATTTGCGCCGCACGGGCCACGTAGTCGGAGGCGTCCGAGGCCAAGGATGCGTTTGAGGTGCGCGAAGAGCATCTCGACCTTCTTCCGGAGATTCATCGAGATCTCGTATTGCCTGGTCTTTGCGATGTCCCTGGCGACCTGGCGGGCGTCTTCGTGTTCCTCGCGGGTGATGGACCGGAAGTCCATGTTCGGGCAGCAGCGCTGCTTCGAAGGGCAGGCCTGACAGATGTGCTTCAAGCCGCGGTATTTGGCGACGCCCTTGCCGGTCGGTCCTCTGTTCGGGTCGGAATAGTTCCGGCGGAACTGCTTCAGCGTCTGGCCCTCTGGGCAGATGTATTGATTGTTTTCGGCGTCCCACTCGAAGTCGGCCCGGGTCCAGGTGCCATCGTTACGGCCCGACTTGTCCAAGACGGGGATGTGCGGCGCGATCTTGCGCTCTACCAGCCAACCCAGCATCGGCCCGGTGCCATAGGCGGTATCCGCGATCAGGCGTTCGGGATGCAAATCGAACTTGGCCTTCACCCGGTCCAGCATGGTGCGTGTCGAGCCGACCTCCGCCTGCCGGACCGACCGCGTCGCCTCGACATCCACAATGACGCCGTGATCCGTGTCGATCAGGTAGTTGTCTGAATAGCTAAAGAATGCCGGACCCTTGCGCGCTGCCGTCCACTGGCTGGCCGGGTCGGAATGCGAGGTGAACTTGGGCTGGACCTCGCTGGCGGCACCGAAGGCGGCCTCGTCCAGCGTCTCAAGATACTCGCGAACGGCGCGGGGCGCATCCGTCGGATCGATTTGCGAGGCGTCCCACTCTTCCTTCGGCGTCGAGTTCTGCTTGTTCGCCTCCGCCTCGATCAGGCTGGCATCGACCGCCATGCGCTGCCCGCTCACCAGGCCTTCCTCGATGCAGCGTGCGACCGTCATCTCGAACAGGTGGCGTAGCAGCTCGCTGTCACGAAACCGGCCATGGCGGTTCTTCGAAAAGGTGGAGTGATCCGGCACCCGGTCAGCAAGGTCGAGGCGGCAGAACCAGCGATACGCCAAGTTCAGATGCACCTCTTCGCAGAGGCGCCGCTCGGACCGGATGCCGGAGCAATAGCCGACCAGGAGCATGCGGATCAGCAGTTCGGGGTCGACAGACGGACGGCCCGTGTGGCTGTAGAAATCCGCAAGATGAGCACGGATGCCGCTCAGGTCGACGAACCGGTCGATGGATCGAAGCAGGTGATCTTGCGGAACATGATCCTCCAGCGAAAACTCGTAGAACAGCGCTGGCTGAGCTTCCTGCTTCGGTCCCATCATCGCCAATCCTCCCACCTGATGTCGGAATTGAATCAGCGCCACGCCCAGCAATCAAGCGCGAGTTTTTCAACGGAATACGCCCTTTGTCGCGCCGAGATCAATAACTGCCGATCGAATCTCTTACAGAGTAAGCGCCAAACAGAGTGTCCTCCCAGGGTGAAGCCAACCTGTTGCTCAGGAACCGAAACTGGGCCTGAAATCCTTCAAAAGAGACTGATCAGAAGACGAGAATCTCTCGTGCCCGCCTTGTAGGCCGAAATGCCAGAAACGAAGCCTAATGGGCGTTTCGCGAAAACTTATGGGCAGCGCGAAGCATTATGCGCTGCCCTACAGCAGAGCCTCAGAAGTCGAGGTTTTCCACCGTGAGGGCGTTTTGCTGGATGAACTCGCGGCGGGGTTCGACGACGTCGCCCATCAGCTTCGAGAAGATGTCCTCGGCCTCGGCCACGTCTTCGATGCGGACCTGCAGGAGCGTGCGTGCGGACGGGTCGAGCGTGGTTTCCCAAAGCTGCTCGGGGTTCATCTCGCCCAGACCCTTGTAGCGCTGCAGGCTCAGGCCCTTTTCGCCCTCCTTGAGGATCGCGTCGAGCAGTTCGAGCGGGCCGTGGATGAGGATTTCGCGCTCTTTGCGCACCAGTTTCGCCGGGCGGTCATAGACCTCCTTGAGCTGGTCCGTCTGGCTGCCGAGACGACGTGCCTCGCCCGACCGCAGCACCGCGCCGTCGAGCGTGCGGACCTCTTCCACGCCGCGCAGAACGCGGGCGAGGCGGATGCCGTGATCCTGCGTCGGGCGGCCCTGCCAGCCGCGCTCGTATTCCAGCGCGACGAGGTCGAGACGCTCGGCCACCGAGTTCGCGACGCCCTGCGCATCGCCGTCGATCTTGCCCGGCACCATTGCGCCCGCGATCGCCGCCTGCTCGAGGATGTGATGCGGGTAATGGGTCGGGAAAGTCGCGAGGATGCGCTTGATCAGGCGGGCCTCTTCAACGACGCGCTTGAGATCCTGGCCGGAGATTTCCTCGCCGGTGTTGAGACGCAGAATCGCCCCTTCGACACCCATGTCGATCAGGTAATCCTCCAGCGCGGTCTGGTCCTTCAGATAAACCTCGGACTTGCCGCGCGCGACTTTGTAGAGCGGCGGCTGCGCGATGTAGAGATAGCCGTGCTCGATGATCTCGGGCATCTGGCGGAAGAAGAAGGTCAGCAGCAGCGTCCGGATGTGCGCACCGTCGACGTCCGCATCGGTCATGATGACGATCTTGTGGTAGCGCAGTTTGTCGATGTTGAACTCGTCGCGGCCGATCCCGGTGCCGAGCGCGGTGATCAGCGTGCCGATCTGATCCGAGCCGAGCATCCGGTCGAAGCGCGCACGCTCGACGTTGAGGATCTTACCGCGCAGCGGCAGCACCGCCTGGTTCTTACGTTCGCGGCCCTGCTTGGCCGAACCGCCTGCGGAGTCACCCTCGACGAGGAAGACTTCCGACAGCGACGGGTCTTTCTCCTGACAGTCGGCGAGCTTGCCGGGCAGGGAGGCCACATCCATCACCGTCTTGCGGCGCGTGAGTTCGCGCGCCTTGCGGGCAGCCTCACGCGCCAGTGCAGCCTCGATGATCTTGCCGACGATCTGCTTGGCCTCGTTCGGGTTCTCCTCGAACCATTCGGCGAGCTTCTCGTTCACGAGGTTCTCGACCGCCGGGCGGACCTCGGAGGAGACCAGCTTGTCCTTGGTCTGGCTGGAGAATTTCGGATCGGGCACTTTCACCGAGAGCACGCAGGTCAGGCCTTCGCGCGCGTCGTCACCGGTGAAGTCGACCTTCTCGCGCTTGGCGATACCGCTTTCCTGCGCGTATTTGGTGATCGTGCGGGTGAGCGCGCCGCGCAGGCCCGCCATATGGGTGCCGCCGTCGCGCTGCGGGATGTTGTTGGTGAAGGGCAGCACCGTCTCATGGTAGCTGTCGTTCCACCACATCGCGCATTCGACGCCGATGCCGCGGACCTCGCCGACCATGTAGATCGGATCCTCCATCACGGCGTTTTTCGAGCGATCCAGATATTTCACAAATTCCCGAACGCCGCCTTCGTAGTGCAGTTCGGTCTTGATCGGCTCGGCAGGGCGCTCGTCTTCGATGATGATGCGGACGCCGGAGTTCAGGAAGGCCAGTTCGCGAAGACGCTTTTCCAGCGTGGCGAAGACGAACTCACGGTTCGAGAACGTGCCCTCGGGATCGTCTTCCTTGCTCGACGCGAGGAAGCGCACCTCGGTGCCGCTCTCGTTCGGGGCGTCGCCCACGACATGCACATGCTCGACGCATTCGCCATGCTCGAAGCGCGCCTTGTGAATCTTGCCGTCGCGCCAGACCGTCAGTTCCAGCCAGTCCGACAGCGCGTTCACCACCGAGACGCCCACGCCGTGCAGACCGCCCGACACCTTATAGGCGTTGCCGTCGTCGTCGGTGTTGTTGAACTTCCCGCCCGCGTGCAGCTGGGTCATGATGACCTCGGCCGCGGAGACGCCTTCCTCGGCGTGAATATCGACCGGAATCCCGCGCCCGTTGTCGCGCACGGAGACCGAAGAATCCGCGTGAATTTTCACGGCAACGTAGTCCGCGTGACCCGCCAAGGCCTCGTCGATCCCGTTGTCGACGACCTCATAGACCATGTGGTGCAGGCCCGAGCCGTCATCGGTATCGCCGATATACATGCCGGGCCGTTTTCTCACGGCTTCCAAGCCTTTGAGAACTTTGATGGAATCGGCGCCGTATGCGTTCTTCTTCGGGGTGTCGTCGGTCATGCCTGCCCGTCCTTTATCTGTTGCCGGTTTTATATCGGCTGGGCAGAGGAATGTCACGTGTCAGACACAAGATTTAGGGGGTCACGTCACGGCGATAAGAAGGCCTACAAGGATCATCAGCCCGCCCGCGATCCGGTTCAGCTTTGCCAGCTTGCCGCGGCTTTGAACGAAGTTGCGGATGCGGTCGACGAAGGCGGCGAGGATCAGGTTGCCGGTCAGCGGCACGATGGCCGAGATCAGGCTCACGAGGGCGATGTCGATCCAGGTCATCGTGGCGATCGGGAAGAAGCCCGGCAGGATGCCCATGTAGAACAGGATCGCCTTGGGATTGCCGATGATCACGATGAGCCCGGCGACGAAGCCCGCCCACATGCCGGGGCGCGTCAGGCGGCTGTCGGAGCTGATCTGATGGTCGGCATGGCGGATCAGGAGCGCGCCCATCCCGACGAACATCGCGACCGCGACCCAGCGCAGGGCGTCGAGGAACCAACTGAATTCGCCCACCAGCCACGACACGCCGAGGATGGCGAGCGCGGGCCAGATCATATCGCCCACGGTGACCCCGAAGGCGAGCGGCCAGGCGGCGGCAAACCCGCCCGACATGGCGCGGGCGAGAAGGGCGAGCCAGACCGGCCCAGGGGTGAGGAAGAGAACCAGAAGCGCGCCGGAATAGAGCGCAATCTGCGAGAGCGTGAGGGTCATGGCAGGGTGAGGCTTCCGTCGTCGGCCAGCGGCCAGAAAGGATTATGGGCGAGTTCCCAGACGTGGTGGTCGGGATCGGCGTAATAGCCCGCATAGCCACCCCAGAAGGTCTTTTCCGGAGCTTTCAACGCGGATGCGCCCGCTTCGAGCGCGGCGGCGAAGGCGGCGTCCACCGCCTCGGGGCTGTCGAAGTTCTGCGCCAGCGTCATCGCTCCGGTGCCCAGCCGCGCGCGGGTGCGTCCCTGATCGGCGGCGAGCGCGGGCAGAGAGAACAGGCTCAGCGCCATCCCGTGGAGCTGGTAGAAGGCGACGTCGTCCTGCTCGGCATGGGGCTCCCAGCCGAGGGCTGCGTAGAAGGCCTTGGATTGGTCGAGATCGGCCACGCCCAGCGTGATCAGCGTCACGCGTTGCTGCGGATAGCTCATGGCGTCACCTCCCTCACCTCGGAGCCCTGCGGCCCCTCGATCACTTCAAGATATTGACCGCGAGATCCAAGCGCCTCGAACAGTTCCGCGCCGGTCCCGGTCATCATCACCTGCGCGCCCATTGCGCAGATTTCGTCATAAAGCGCCGCGCGCCGGCCGGAGTCCAGATGGGCCGCGACCTCGTCGAGCAAAAGCACCACATCCTCGCCCGCAAGCGCCCGCGCATTCGCGAGGATCAGCGAGATCAGAAGCGCCTTCTGCTCCCCGGTGGAGCATTGCGCGGCGGGGGCGTCCTTTTCGACGTAAGTGGCCAGCAGATCGGCACGGTGCGGTCCCTCCAGCGTGCGGCCCGCCGACATGTCGCGGGGGCGGTTGGCGTCGAGCGCTGCGGCCAAATTCTCGGGGCCTTCATTCTCGAGCACCAGATGCGCAGCGGGAAACGCGGTCGCCGCATCGGCCTGCGCCTGCATGATCCGCGTTAGGGCCTCGGCCCGGTTCGCCCGGATCGCAGCGCCAGCCTCGGCAATCTGCGCCTCCAGCGCGTGATACCAGTTCGGGTCGCGCACCATGTCTTTCAGCAAGCGGTTACGCTCGCGCATCGCCTTTTCATAGGCCAGCGTCACCTCGGCATGGGCGGGGGTGAAGCTCATCACCATCCGGTCGAGAAACCGCCTGCGCCCTTCGGCGCCCTCGATCCAGAGCCGGTCCATCGAGGGCACCAGCCAGAGCACGCGCAGGATCTGCGCCAGCGCCACCTGCGGCGCCGCCTTGCCGTCGATCTCGACGCGGCGGGACTCGCCGGGCAGGGCGGAGGTCTCGATTTCATGGGTGTCGGTGACGGCGCGCAGCTTCCAGCCCACGGCCTCGGCGCGGCGCATCAACTCATCGGCCTGCGCCCGGCGCAACCCGCGCCCGGGCGAGAGCAGGGAGACTGCCTCGAGGATATTCGTTTTGCCCGCGCCGTTCGGCCCGTAGATCGCCACGGGCCGACCATCGAGCGCAATCTCGGCACGGCGATGCGAGCGGAACTGCAATATCTTCAGTTCACGCAGCATCGCGCCTCTTCGTGTTGGTCAAAATATCCCCGCCGGAGGCTCCCGGCAGATGTCACACGCGCATCGGCATGACCACATAGACCGCCGAGGTGTCGCCACCTTCGCGCATCAGGGTCGGATCGCCCGAGGAATTGAACAGGAAGACGGCGTTCTCGCGATCGACCTGGCTCGCGATTTCGAGCAGGTATTTCGCGTTGAAACCGATCTCCAGCGGCTCGTCGGCATAGGCCACGACCAGCTCTTCTTCCGCAGCACCGGCGTCGGGCGCGTTGACCGACAGCACCAGCTTGTCGGCTTCCAGCGCCAGTTTTACTGCGCGCGAACGCTCCGACGAGACGGTCGCCACACGGTCCACCGCTTTCGCGAATTCGGACGCGTCGACTTCCAGCTGGCGGGTGTTTCCGGTCGGGATGACGCGGGTGTAATCGGGGAAGGTGCCGTCGATGACCTTCGAGGTCAGCGTGATCACCGGGGTCGCGAAACGGACCTTGGTTTCCGACACTGAGACCGCGATTTCCTGATCGTCATCTTCCAGCAGCTTGCGAAGCTCGTTCACCGTTTTGCGCGGTACGATCACGCCGGGCATGCCCGAGGCGCCTTCCGGTAGGCCGGAATCGATACGCGCCAAACGGTGACCGTCGGTTGCGACGCAGCGCAGCACCTGACCGTCTTCGCCGGTCGCGATATGCATATAGACGCCGTTGAGATAATAGCGGGTCTCTTCGGTCGAGATCGCGAATTTCGACTTGTCGAACAGGCGCTTGAGCACCCCGGCCTTGGCCGTGAAATTCGCGGTGTATTCCGAGGAGGCCATCACCGGGAAGTCTTCCTTCGGCAGCGTGGCGAGGTTGAAGCTCGACCGGCCGGCCTGCACGTTCAGACGCCCGGCGGTCGGGTCGTCCGAGATCGAGACCAGCGCGCCATCGGGCAGTTTGCGCACGATTTCATGCAGCATGACTGCCGAGACGGTCGTGGCCCCGGCCTGTTCGACCTGCGCGGGCGCCTTGTCGACCACCTCGATATCGAGGTCGGTCGCGCGGAACTGGACGGTGTCGCCTTCGGCTTCGATCAGGACGTTTGCAAGGATCGGGATCGTGTTGCGGCGTTCCACAACGGATTGCGCTTGCGAGACGGCCTTGAGCAGAGCGGCGCGTTCGATGCTGAATTTCATGTCGATCCCTCACGACTTTCCGGGGCTGGCAAGGTAGCACCTCGCGCCACCGGCACAACGGTTTTCGCAGACATTCGGTCGCTTTGCCCGGAGCGTCAAGCCCAGCGGGCCAGATCAGCTTTCAAGGAGGCGGCGGAGCAACTCGATATCTTCGGCGAGCTGCGAATCCGTGCCGCGCAGCTCTTCGATCTTACGGATGCCATGCATGATCGTGGTGTGATCGCGCCCACCGAAGCGGCGCCCGATATCGGGAAGCGAACGGGTGGTCAGCGATTTCGCGAGGAACATCGCCACCTGACGCGGCCGTGCGATGGCGCGCAGGCGTTTGGGGCCCACGAGATCCGAGAGGCGGACGTTGTAATGTTCCGCTACCTTGCGCTGGATTTCCTCGACGGTGACCTTACGCTCGGATTGGCGCAGCTGGTCCTTGAGGCATTCCTGCGCCAGATCCATCGTGATTTCGCGCCCGATCAGCGAGCCATAGGCAAACAGACGGGTCAGCGCACCTTCGAGGATACGCACGTTCGACGTGATCCGGTGCGCCACGAATTCCAGAACGCCGGGGGCGATCTTCAGATCGGGATACTCGCTCTTATAGGCTTCGGTCTTGGTCTGCAGAATGCCAAGGCGCAGTTCGTAATCGGTCGGGTGCAGGTCGACGACGAGGCCGCAGGACAGGCGCGACTTGATGCGCTCTTCGAGGTCCTTGATCTCACCGGGCGCACGATCCGCCGAAATGACGATCTGTTTGCCCTGATCGACCAGCGCGTTGAACGTGTGGAAGAACTCTTCCTGCGTCGAATCCTTGCCCGCGATGAACTGCACGTCATCGACCATGAGAACGTCGATCGAGCGGAACATCTCTTTGAAGTCCATGATCTGCTTTTCGCGCAGCGCCTGCACGAAGCGATACATGAACTGCTCGGCCGAGAGGTAGAGCACGCGCAGATCGGGGCGCTGATGCTGCAGGTCATGCGCGATGGCGTGCATGAGGTGCGTCTTACCAAGGCCGACGCCGCCATAGAGGAACAGCGGGTTGAAGGTGACGGGGCCGCCTTCGGCGACGCGCTTGGCGGCGGCATGGGCCAGCTCGTTCGGCTTGCCGACGACGAAGCTGTCGAAGGTGAAGCGCGAATCCAGCGGCGCGCCGGGAAGCGGTTCGTCGGGGCGCGGGGTCTTGCGCGGCTTGGCGACAGGAGCGGCCGGGGCAGGGGCCGGAACCGTCGGGCGCGTGGCGCCATTCGCCGTGCCGTTCATCGGTCGGCGCGACGGGACCGAGATGTTGACGCGCTCGGCGGAGACGCCCGCCCGGCGCAATTCGCTCAGGATCGGTTCCGCGAAGTTGCGCGAGACCCAGTCGCACATGAATTTCGTCGGTGCTTGAAACGAGGCGATACCGTCCTCGAGGTCGATCAGCTCGAGAGGAGCGATCCAGGTCGTGTAGTTGTTTTGCCCAACAGCTTTTTGAAGCTCATTGCAGACCTGCCCCCAAGTGTCGTCCGTCATTTTTCCGCCCATCGCCAAACACAAATCAGGTGCGTCTTCGTCCCTTGGCTTTGCGGTGAGTCCGGCTGGCAGGCCAAACTCGAATACAAACAGACACGACCTACCTGCCGGGGCTAAAACCCGGTGTCAGGCAGAGTTGCCGAAAGTGAGGGGTTATACCCCCTCGAGAATCGGAATCGCATTTCGCTGGTCGCCGCCAGGCTTTTTCATTTGTCGTGGCAGACTTATTTGCCCTCGACGGCCAGATAAATGCGTCATGTCCCCCAAGGCGACGTGAATCGCAGGTAGAAGCTAGCAAGCTG
This sequence comes from Thioclava sp. PTB-PU3-1, assembly GCF_055666785.1. Lineage (NCBI taxonomy): Bacteria > Pseudomonadati > Pseudomonadota > Alphaproteobacteria > Rhodobacterales > Paracoccaceae > Thioclava > Thioclava sp. PTB-PU3-1. The sequence goes on from NZ_JBVNVL010000006.1 coordinate 31,254, forward strand.
GTGAGCCCGCAGGCAACCGACCTTTGCGCTTGACGTGAGATTCCCCGAAACGAATCTGAGGGGGCTGCGCAAAACTGCAACAGTTTTGTGTCAAGGCGTTGATTGTCCAAGAAAAAACGCGCCTGCCAGATAGGCAGACGCGTTTTTCTTAAGGAATCCAGCGTATTCCCGAGCCAGTTCGCTCCGGGACGCAGATCAGGCTTTGAGGGCCTTCACGCGCGAAGCGAGGCGCGAGACTTTGCGCGATGCGGTGTTCTTGTGCAGAATGCCTTTGGTGACGCCGCGAGCCAGTTCGGGCTGAGCCGCGCGCAGAGCGTTGGTTGCCGCTTCGTAGTCGCCCGAAGTGATGGCTTCTTCGACTTTGCGGATGAAGGTACGGATGCGCGAACGACGTGCTTTGTTGACGTCTTGGCGGCGCTCGTTCTGACGGGCGCGTTTCTTGGACTGGGGCGTGTTAGCCATGTGTATCTTCCCACTTTCCGGGTCTGTTCAAATCTTTCAATCGCACGACAGACCCCGGGCTCCAGCGAACCTAGATGATTCTAGCCTAAGCGGGCTCCACGCGCATGTGAGGCGGCCTCATAAGCCAAAATGCGTGAAAGGGAAAGGGAATAATGAAAAGCGGGGCCGAAGCCCCGCCATCTGCTCTCGCGTTGGTGGCCCGAAAGGGCTCACTTGTCGCGGAATTGCGGCTCGCGCTTTTCGAGGAAGGCGGCCATGCCCTCCTTCTGGTCGTCGGTCGCAAACAGCCCGTGGAACAGACGACGCTCGAACAGGATGCCCTCGTTCATCGTCGTCTCGTAGGAGCGGTTGACCGCTTCTTTCGCGGCGCGAGTGGCGAGCATCGACTTCTCGGCGATCTTCTGCGCCGCGGCCATCGTCTCCGGGATCAGCTTGGCGTTCGGGACGACCCGGCTGACGAGTCCCGACCGTTCGGCCTCGCCCGCATCCATGAAGCGGCCCGTGAGGTGCATGTCCATCGCCTTGGACTTGCCCACGAAGCGCGTCAGGCGCTGGGTGCCGCCGATCCCGGCAATCACGCCGAGATTGATCTCGGGCTGGCCGAACTTGGCGTTCTCCGCGCAGATGATGAAATCGCACATCATCGCCAGTTCACAGCCGCCGCCGAGCGCGTAGCCCGCCACTGCAGCGATGATCGGTTTGCGGATGCGGTTGATGGCATCCGCTTCCTTGCCGAAGAAGTCGCTCGTGAACATGTCCACGAAGCTCTTTTCCGACATTTCCTTGATGTCTGCGCCAGCCGCGAAGGCCTTTTCCGAACCGGTGATGACGATGCAACGCACCTTGTCATTCTCTTCCGCCGATTTCAGCGCCTCGGCCAGTTCTCCCAGCAATTGGGAGTTCAGGGCGTTCAGTGCGTCGGGGCGGTTGAGCCGGATCAGGGCAACGTAATCCTCGATCTCGACGATCAGGGTCTGGTAGGCCATTCGGTCTTGCCTTTCCTTGTCTCTGAACGGGACTCCTAGCAGAGCATCAAATCAGATCAAGCGTCTTATGAGGCTGGAGCGCTGCGTCATTTCTGGCAAGACGGGCAGAAAAAGGTCGAACGTCCCGATTGAACGATGCGCCGGATCGGGGTGGCGCAGGTGGTGCAGGGCGTGTCTTCGCGGTCGTAGACATGGAAGCTGTGCTGGAAATATCCCAGCTCCCCATCCGCCTGACGATGGTCGCGCAGGGAGGAGCCGCCGGCCGAGATCGCCTCGGTCAGCACCTCGCGGATGATCGGCACGAGCGAGGCGAGCCGCAGGTTCGAAATCCGCTTCGCCTGACGACGCGGATCGATACCTGCCCGATACAGCACTTCACAGACATAGATGTTGCCCAGCCCCGCCACGACATGCTGATCGAGCAGCGCGGATTTGATCGGCGTCGCGCGCCGTTTGAGCGCCTCGACCAGATAGTCTTCGTGGAAGTCGTTGCCGAAGGGTTCGGGGCCCAGCCCCGCCAGCAGCCAATGGGCCTGCTCGCGCTCGGTCAGCACCAGATCCATGGCCCCGAAACGGCGCGCGTCGTTGAAGGTCACGCGTCCGCCGCCGGACATGTGCAAAACAACGTGATCGTGCTTGGCAGGCGCCGGATGATCGAGGTGAAATTCGCCGAGCGTCACGCCCGACACCAGCATTCGCCCGGACATCCCAAGATGGATCAGCAGGCTCTCCCCGCTGTCGAGATCGGCGAGGATGTATTTCGACCGTCGCCGCAGTCGGTCGATGCGGGCACCTTGCAACCGCTCCGCCATCCGCTCGGGCAGGGGCCAGCGCAGGTCGGGCCGATTGACTTCGGCGCGCTCGATCCGATGGCCTTCCATGGCCGGGACCAACCCGCGACGAACCGTCTCGACCTCGGGCAATTCGGGCATTGTTCCTCCTCATCGCATTGTCTTGGGGCAAAGGGCCCCTATAAGAAGGGGGTGAAATGAGGAACGGCAAGGGCCCATGAGCGCAGAGCAATCAAAGACCACGCATTTCGGTTTTCAGACCGTGGACGAAGATGCCAAGGCAGGCATGGTTCACGGCGTGTTTTCGCGAGTGGCATCGAAATACGACATCATGAACGACCTGATGAGCATGGGCATCCACCGCGTCTGGAAAGATGCGATGATGGATTGGCTCGCGCCGCGACCGGGTCAGAAGCTGCTCGATGTGGCCGGCGGCACGGGCGACGTCTCCTTCCGCTTCCTCAAGCGCGCAGGCTCGGGCCACGCGACGGTCTGCGATATGACCGAATCGATGCTGGTCGAAGGCCGCAAGCGCGCCGAGGCCGAAAGCATGGCCGACAGTCTCGACTGGGTCGTGGGCGATGCGATGGCACTGCCCTTCGCGGATAATTCCTTCGACGTCTACACGATCTCTTTCGGCATCCGGAACGTAACGCGCATTCCTGATGCGCTCAAGGAAGCCTACCGGGTGCTCAAGCCCGGCGGGCGGTTGATGGTTCTCGAATTCAGCCAGATCCCGAACGAGATGATGCAGAAGGCCTATGATCTCTATTCCTTCAACGTGATTCCGAAGATGGGCGAGATCGTCGCGAATGACCGCGACAGCTATCAGTATCTGGTGGAATCGATCCGCAAATTCCCGACGCAGGAGACATTCGCGCAGATGATCCGCGAGGCCGGGTTCGAGAATGTCTCCTACCGGAACCTCTCGATGGGGATCGCGGCGCTGCATTCGGGCTGGAAACTTTAACCGATGCGCGGACCCCACAATATCTGGCGCCTGATCCGGACGGGCGCGACCTTCATCCGCACGGGTGCGATGCATCAGGCGCTCGAAGCGATGGAAGCGCCGCCGCGGCTGCGCGCCGTGGCCTATGCGATCAGCGCGCCCTTCGCGTGGCTCGGCTACAAGGGCGATCCGGAACTGCCGCCGGTAACGCGCGCGATCACCGCGCTGGGCCCGGCCTATATCAAGTTCGGTCAGGTCCTCTCAACACGGCCCGATGTGGTCGGCTCGGAGCTGGCCGATCAGCTGCGCGTGCTGCAGGACAAGCTGCCGCCCTTCGAGACTTCCGTGGCCAAACGCATGGTCGAGGAAGAACTGGGCGCGCCCGCCGATCAGCTGTTCATGGAGTTTTCCGAGCCTGTCGCCGCCGCCTCGATCGCGCAGGTCCATTCCGCGCGCCGCGCCGATACGGGCGAGCGCGTCGCGGTGAAAGTGCTGCGTCCGGGGATCGAGCGCGCCTTCCGCCGCGATCTCGACGCCTTCCATTTCGCCGCCGCGATGATCGAGCGGATTTCGCCCGCCTCGCGTCGTTTGCGCCCGAGCGAGGTGATCAAGCATTTCGAATCCGTCGTTATGGGCGAGCTGGACTTGCGTCTGGAAGCGGCCTCGGCCTCGCAATTCGGCGCGAATACCGAAGGCGATGCTGGCTTCCTCGTGCCGCAGCCGGTGTGGAACCTTTCGGCCAAGCGGGTGATGGTGCTCGACTGGGCCGAGGGTCTGCCGATGGGCGACCCTGACGGGCTGCGCGCGGCGGGCCATGACCTCAAGGCCACGGGCGAGCGCGTCTTGCAGCTCTTTCTCAGCCATGCGCTGCGCGACGGTTTTTTCCATGCCGACATGCATCACGGCAATCTCAAAGTGGCCGCGAACGGCGATATTCTCGCCTATGATTTCGGGATCATGGGGCAGATCGACGAATATACCCGCCGGGTCTATGCCGAAATTCTCATGGGCTTCATCCAGCGCGACTATAAGCGCGTGGCGGAGGTGCATTTCGAGGCCGGTTACGTCCCCGCCGATCGCGATGTCGACGAGTTCGCTCTGGCGCTGCGCGCTGTCGGCGAGCCGATCTTCGGGATGGACGCGGCGCATATCTCGATGGCGCGGCTTCTGGCCTATCTCTTCGAGGTGACCGAGCGGTTCGGGATGCAGACCCAGACGCAGCTGATCCTGCTGCAGCGCACGATGGTGGTCGTCGAGGGCGTCGCGCGCTCTCTGCATCCGTCTCTGAATATGTGGGAAGTCGCGAAGCCGGTCGTGGAGAAATATATCCGCGAAAGCCTCGGCCCGCGCGCCATTGCGAATGACCTGCGCAAGACCGTGCAGGTGCTGGGCCGCTTCGGGCCGGAACTCCCCGATCTGGTGAAGGCGGCGATCCGCAAACAGACCGAACCGACGCCGCCCCCCGTGACGGTAACCCGCTGGCGCTACGCGGCGCTGATCTCTGCGGGGACGGCCCTGCTTTTGCTCGGCGTCGTGCTGGGTGAGTTGCTTTAACCCTCTCGCAACGCACTGACCGTCTCCGCGGCGATCGTGGCGCCGCCTTCAAGCGTCAGCAGCGCGCCGTCCGCGCCTGATTGCACCTCGGTCACGCGTGTGTAGGCCGCGACCGGGTCGGTGCCGATCAAGCTTCCTGAGGCGTAGCTTTGCAGTGCGAAACTGTATTGCCCTGCGCCCAGTAGCTGACCTGCGTCGTTTGTGCCGTCCCAGGCATAGCTGTCGAGTGCGGGCGAGATCGGTTTCTGCGCGACCTGACGCCCGGTGGAATCCGTGACCACGAGAGCCGCGGCATCGGCACCCGATCGCGCGGCTGGCGCGAGATCCACGGGCGTCGCGCCGTCGAAGTAGCTCGGCGCCTCGGCACGCGCCTGCATCCCGACCCAACCCGCCAGTTCGCTCAACCCTCCGAGCCCGATCTGACCAGACAGAGCAGTCAGAAGGTCATTGGTCTTCACCTGTTGCTCGACACCCGAAAAGGTCGCGAGCTGCACTGCGAAATCCGCGCTTTCGATCGGGTTGAGCGGGTCCTGGTTCTTCATTTGAACGGTCAGCATCGTCAGAAAGGTCTCGAAATCCGAACTCAGCGCCGAGGGGGCTTTGGTGCCGGTGCCATTCTCCGCGGCGGTAACGGCCGACGTGGCGGTGGCAGGCGAGGTGATGGGGGAAGTGGTGGTCATGGTCGTCTCCTACATCCGCAGATCGAGCCCGCTTTGCGAGGGGGCGAGGCGCGCGGTCGCGCGTGGGGCCGGGGCAATCGGCGTCTCAATTGGGTCTAGGTCCGGGCCTGCGCCCAAGCCGTCGAGCATGTCGGGCCGTTGCTGCGGACGCTCGTCGCGCTGGCTGAACTGAAAATCGAGCGCGCCATAGCCCATCTCGTGCATCTCGCGCGCGAGCGTGTCGATATGGCGGCGCATGAGGTCGAGCGTCTCCGCGCGGTCAGCCTGTATCGCCACCGTCATGCCATGCTGGCTCGCATGGAGGGTCATGCGCACATGGCCCAGTTCCTCCGGTGAAAGCGCAATCTCCACCGGTCGATCGGGCATCCGTGGCAGTGAAATCCCGATCTGATGGGCGATCGACTGCGCGATAGAAGCGGGCGCGGGGGGCACCGCCGCGCTTGTCTGCCCGGACCCACCCGACGCGGTGATCAGAGGGGCGGAGCCCGCGGCCCATGTCTCTGCTGTCTCTCCGACATGGACCCGCGTGGCGGTCAGCTCGGGGGCGTCCATATTGCTCTTGGTCGCGCCCAACTCTGCCGACGTGAGATAGGTTGCCCGTGCGTGATCCATGCGTTTGAGGGCGGGCGCGGGTGAGGCATAGGGTATGGCACCCGAAGGGAGGGGTGCGGCCTCCAGCCGGGTCGACCTCTCGGGCGCCCCGGCCTTTTCATTCTGCGGCGCATCGCTTTGCACGACGCTCAGTATCGGTGACGTGTTCTGCTGAGGTTGAGGGCGCGCAACCGCTCCAGAGGCGCCGACAGTTGAAGGGGGGGCGGAGGCCTCGGTCGCCAGCTCGTGGTGTGGGGCATTTGCGTTCGCGATCTGCTGAAGTCTCGAAGAGACAACGCTTGCCTCGGCGGGCTGCGGTGCTTCCTTAGCGCTCAATTTGACGTCTGAAGCCCTTGATCCTCGCGTCTTCGCACCGGGCGGCTCGGCGAGCGTGGAAGGCAGTGGAGAGAAGGCCGGCGCTGCCTGGTCTCCTGCGCGTCTCTTCATCCCGGTCAGCGTCGGATCAGTTTCTGGAGCAACGGTGCGCGCAGCCCCAGCTGACGCTTCGGTCGGTTGGGTTTGGGCACTGTTTTGGCCAAAGACGGGCGCGCTTTCAGGTTGTTTGCCTGCCAGAGGGTTATGTGTTGCAGCAGGTGAATGGAAAGAAGGCGCGGCATTCAGGCCCCGCACAAGCGCCATTTCTGAACGACCGTCGGGACGAAGAGGGCCCGAGCTAGTTGCGTTCTCCTGCGGTGTGCTTTTGGTTTCAACGTTCCCTGCCTTTGTCCCCTCTGCATCGGATGCTGTGAGCGTTGGAATTTTCAATGCGGGCTCGGCACTTTGAGCGCTATCAATCCCGGGGACAAACACCTCGGGTTTTGACGACACAACTACCGCCGAATTTCCGCCAGTTTCAGCAGACCTTTGTACCCGACCGCTCGCATCGTGAGGCGCAACGGTCGCCGCATCATTTCTAACGAGTATTGAGAGCGTTCCATCTTTCACGAAGCCAGCGTTTTGCGTGTCGATCTGTGGCTGAACGGTCATCACGTTCGAGAGTTGCACAGAACGCATTGAGCTTTCCGAAGCCGTGTCAGGGATATTCGCTTCGATTTTGTCCGTCTCCGTGTGAGCGAGCGAAACCCTCTCCCGGTCTCCTTTTTCGTTCAGTCGAGACGTCGCGCCGCCATCATGCGAGACAATGCGCTCCACAGGCTTCTTTTGACCATCGAGCTTTGTGGGATGGTCCGGGGCGACTGTGAGAGCCGATCGCGTCGGGCCGAACGGGCCCTGCGGACCGGGCAGCACAATGTCAGAATCGCTGCCAGCCAATTCTCGAGCACCGGATCCGCTCGTCGGCGCCAGCTGAGCATCTTCAGCCTCACACTGCGGGCCCTTGTCGGCCAACGGGTCCGCGCCACCCTCCGGCTTCTCAACCGAGTTAACGCCACGAGGGGTTGCGACGGTTTTTGGCGCGGCCTCTTCTTCAAGCGTAAAGGTCCCGCCCGGCGACTCCGCCGTATCGGTAGGTCTCGCTGCTGCCTTGAGATGGCCGCTCGGGCCTTTCGGCGTTTCTGGAATCGGAAAGGGAAACATGGTCCTCACGACTTCTGTCTGTGTCGAGGCCACTATCGCCGCAGGAACTTACCGATTCTTTACGCCCGACTGGCAGAGTGCAGAAAATTATCTGCAACTGGAGAGTTCGATGCACAGTCCGACCGTATCACCGCTGCCGCACGCGGCTGGTCTCTCTTCGCATGATGCCAAGCTGCTTGCGCAAGCGAAGGCGCTAGAGGCCGGGTTCCTTTCGGAAATGCTCAAAGAGGTGGGCATGACAGCCGCAAGCGGTGCTTTCGGCGGTGGAATTGGCGAAGAGCAATTCACGTCCTTCCTGAGAGCCGAACAGTCCAAGGCCATGGTCGAGGCCGGGGGAATTGGCCTTGCGGAAATCATCTTCGAATCGCTCAAGAACGGAGGGCAGGATGTCTGATACGAATGCTGCGGAAGAGCTGATCTCGCTGCTGCGGCTCGAACGGGAAGCGATCCGTTCGGCGGATTTTTCCGACCTTGTCGGGCTGAGCGCTCGAAAGGAGCGCGCGATGGCTGCGCTGACGAAACCTGATGGCGACACGGTCGAGAAAATCCGTGCGCTTGCACGCGATAATCAGACGCTATTGGCCTCGGCACTTGCGGGTGTTCGCGCGGCGCAGGCTCGTTTGAAAACGATTGTGACGGCGGCGAAAGGCTTCGAGTCCTATGACAAGGAAGGGCGACCGCGGCCCATCCGCCGCGGCAGCGGAGATTTCGAGCGTCGTGCATAAGCTGTTAATCATGAAAGGAATTTGTTGAGAGATCGGGGGCGGGATTTAGCAGATTGTTAGCCTTTGGAGGGCCATGGTGACGACGCATCCAAGCGATGGCGCGCCTCACGGCTCAGGAGGCGCATTGGTCAGAAAGCCTTGAGTGCCGCGTCGAACACGCGGCTTTGCAATCGAGTGACGCAAAGCGTCGACACTAAAAGGATAAATCATGTCCAGCATTCTGACGAATACCGGCGCGATGGTCGCGCTGCAGACCCTCAAAGGGATCAATTCCGGCCTCGCCACCACGCAGTCCGAAATCTCGACCGGCAAAGCCGTCGGCTCGGCGAAAGACAACGCGGCTGTCTGGGCGATTTCGAAGGTCATGGAATCCGATGTTAAGAGCTTCTCTGGCATTTCGGACAGCCTCGCACTGGGCGAGTCGACCGTTGCCGTCGCTCGTAAGGCGGCCGAAACCGTCACCGACCTTCTGACGGATATGAAAACCAAGATCGTCGCAGCGCAGGAAGCGAATGTGGATCGCGACAAGATCCAGACCGATATCGACGCCTTGCAGGAACAGTTGACCTCGGTGGTCGGGGCGGCTCAGTTCAACGGGCTGAACTTGGTCGATGGCTCTTCGGCCGCGACGGTCAAGGTTCTGTCTTCGCTCGATCGCGCGTCGGACGGCACCGTCTCTGCAAGTCATATCGACGTCGACGCGCAGAACCTGTCGGTCGGTGGGTATTCCGCCAAAGCTGTCTTCACGGCGTCCGACGGGGTGTCCACCGATAAGGACGTTGCCGCAACGACTCTCGCCAAGGCCGATGGGACCGGGGAAGACCTCGTACTTGATGATACGGTGACCTGGGCTGCGGGTGATAGCGTCAGGGTCACCTTGGGTGATCAAACCGTCAGCTACACGCTCTCGGCTGCAGACGCGGCGCAGACTGGAACTGCGCGCACCGACCTGATCGCAGCAGGCCTCAAATCGGCAATCGACGCGCTGGGTATCGCCAACCTTCAAGTCGACTTCACGGCCGGTATCAGCACCACCAGCGATTCGACTCTCACCTTCAAAAATGACGGTATCGCCGATCTGGCGGGAGACCTTACGATCGTGTCTCAATTCGTCAATGCGGGGGCAGGCGGCCTCGGCGCGGTCGCATCGATCGACGTGACCAGCGATGCGGGGGCAACCGCGGCGCTCTCCAATATCGAAACGCTGATCCAGACCGCAACCGACGCGGCATCGTCCTTCGGTTCCGTGGAGGGACGGATCGGCACGCAAGCCGATTTCATCTCCAGCCTCAGCGACTCGCTCAAAGCGGGTATCGGTTCGATGATTGACGCGGATATGGAAGAGGCTTCGGCCCGTCTTCAGGCGCTGCAGACGCAGCAGCAGCTGGGCATTCAGGCACTCTCGATCGCCAACCAGCAGCCGCAGAACATCCTTTCTCTGTTCCGCTAAGGCTCGGGTAGGGGCACCTGATGCGGTGCCCCAACTTCTCTCATGTGTCCCGCGCATGATCAGTTTCAGTCACCGGAAGGATTTCCCGTGTACGCGACGACTTTGGCCAAAACGGCCTATTCCAATCCAAGCCAGCCGATGCGCACGCCGCGAGGCCTCGAATTCGAACTCTTCGCCCGCATCACGCGCCGCCTAAAACAGGTCTCTTCGCAGGACGCCCCCTTTGCCGCGTTGGCCGAAGCGATCTTCGAAAACCGCCGTCTCTGGACCGCGCTTGCGGCGGATGTCGCCGATCCGGAGAATGGCTTGCCGCAAGATCTTCGCGCCCGCATCTTTTTCCTGCACGAGTTCACGCAGGCGCATAGCCGCCTCGTACTTTCGCAAGACAGGTCGGTCGATGCGTTGATCGATGTAAACACCGCCATCATGCGTGGCTTGCGACAAGACGGGGCAAATCAATGAGCGGGCTCGTGCTGAAACTTGCGCCGAAGGAGAGGGTTCTGATCAACGGTGCCGTCATCGAAAACGGGGATCGCCGATCGCGACTCGCGATCATGACGCCGAACGCAAACATTCTTCGGCTGCGCGACGCGATCCATCCCGGAGAGGTCAACACCCCGGTCCGTCGGGTTTGCTATATCGCGCAGCTTGTGCTCTCCGGCGACACCGATCCGCAAGAGGCGAAGATGCAGTTGCTTCGGGGGATCGAGCAACTCAGCCAGGTTCTCAAGGATCACGATAGTCGCGCGCAGCTGAACGCGGCGACGCTCGCCGTGATCGAGAACCAGCATTATCAGGCGCTGAAAGCGCTGCGGACGCTTCTTCCACGGGAGGAACGCCTCCTCGCTGCAGGCGCGCCATGACGTATCAGCCGGTCGTCCCTTTCTCCGGGTTTGCGGGGTGGCGATTTCTCTCGCGCACGATGGAGACGCAGCAGGCCGCTTTCGCGGCGTCGACGGAAAACCAACGCCTCGATAGCTATTTCCGGGAGACGATCGGACAGATCGATACGGCGAAGGCTTTGGTAGATGATCGGCGTCTGCTCGGTGTGGCGCTCGGCGCATTCGGTCTCGATGCGGATATCGACAATAAATACTTCATCCGAAAAGTGCTCGAGGAAGGCTCTTTGGACAGAACGGCGCTGGCCAACAAGCTGTCGGACAAAAGCTACCTCGCGCTGACTACGGCCTTCGGTTTCGGAGATTTCTCCGTCCCGCGAACGAAGCTTTCGACTTTCGCGGATGAGATTTTGACGAAATTTCAAACCCGAGAGTTCGAGGTCGCGGTTGGCGAAGTCGATAATGACCTGCGCATGGCGATGTCGTTGCAACGCGATCTACCTGAGCTCGCGGCGAAGGATATGTCCGAGGCTGCGAAGTGGTACACGATTATCGGATCGCCATCCCTGAGCCGGGTGTTCCAGACAGCGCTCAACCTGCCACACAGCGTTGGCGCGCTTGATGTCGATCAGCAGCGCGAGATCTATATGTCCAAGGCGCAACGCGTCTATGGCACCTCCGACCCCGCGGAGCTTTCCAGGCCCGAGAAACTGGAGGTCCTGACGCGGGATTATTTGCTTCGTGCGCAGCTCTCGAGCATGACCAGTGTCTCGTCGCAGAATGTAGCGCTCAGCCTTTTGCAAAACGCGGGGGCGCAGCGCCTTTCGCTTCGGCTCTAGGCTTTAAGGAAACTGAGCGGCACGGCGCAGCTCGCCCGTTTTCAGACCGCGCCAATTGGTGATCGGGCCGGTCAATCTGCGATGCACCACGGGCGCGTCGGCATCGAGCGCACCGAGGCGGATCAGCAGCGCGATCATCGCCGCTTCCGAGGCCCTGGTCGCGCCATCAGTGATCTTCAGGGCGACGCCGCGTTTCTGATCCGGAAGCATGGCGACATAGACGCCTTCCGCACCGGTTTTGACGGCGACGCGCCCGTTCGCCTCTCGCATGATCTCGGTGCAGGCGCGGCCTTCGCCTGCGACGAGCTCCGGATGCTCCATCATCGCATCGACCAGACGGGTCGCAGCGCGCGCCCGCAGATCGCCGTCCGAGGTCGCCGCCGCGAAAAATTGCATGGCGCGGCCGAGACCGGCGAGGCTGGTCGCGAAATTCGGGGCCGAGCATCCGTCGATCCCGTAGCGCGGCGAGGTCTCTTCGGTCACTTCTTCAAAGGCGGATTTCACCGCCCGCTGCACGGGGTGATCGATCTCCACATAGTCAGGGCCGCCGCCTAGATGCTTGTTCAGTGTCAGGAATCCGGCATGTTTTCCCGAGCAATTGTTATGCGCTTGGCAAGGCGCGTGATCCGAGCAGATCAGATGCTTCTTCTCGGCCTTGTCGCGCGGCAGATGCGCCCCGCAGCGCAGGTCGTCATCGCCCAGCCCAAGCGCCGCGAGCCAGTTTTCTACCGCCGCGCGGTGCATATGCGCGCCGGAATGGCTCGCGCAGGAGAGGGCCAGCTGGCGCGTCGTCAGCCCGGCGGCCTCCGCCGCGCCGCTTTCCAGCAGCGGCAGGGCCTGGATCATCTTCACGGAAGAGCGCGGAAAAATAATGGCTTCGGGATCGCCCCAAGAGGCTTCGATCCCCTCCGGGCCGAAGATCACCGCATGGCCGTGATGGACGGATTCACACATCCCCCCGCGCCACAGCTCGATCATTGCCTTCGGTGCCGTCATCGCCTGCCTCCTATGCGCGAAATCTCGCCATCGCGGGGTTTTACCCCTAGGCTTTTTTAGGTTAAATGAGTGTTATCGAGAGGAAAACGCATTCGCCACCGAAAACAGGGTGACCGGCCCGGGCGATGCAGAGGCAACCTGACAGCTGGAGGCTGTAAGCATGATGATGAAGGGTCTGCGGATCGCGGCGGTCGCCGCGCTCATGATCGGGGCGGGGCATGGCGCAATGGCGCAGGAAAGCACCAACCGCGTCGCGGCGAATACCGATTGGAGCGTCTTCGTCGATAACGATCCGAAAGAGTGCTGGGGCGTGTCGAAACCGAAGAAGACGGTCAACACCAAAGGCGGCAAGGTCGTGCAGGTGAACCGCGGGGATATCCTGCTGTTCGTGACCTACCGTCCGGGCAAGAAGCCCGAGATTTCGTTCATGGGCGGCTATCCTTTCGCGGATGGCTCGACGGTCGATCTCGAAGTCGGCGGTCAGAAATACACGCTCTTCACCGATGGCGGCGGCGCTTGGGCCGGATCGCCTGAAGAGGACGCGAAGATCATCGGCGCGCTCAAGGCCGGGTCTGACGTGAAGCTGACGGGGCGTTCGAGCCGTGGCACCCAGACCGAGGACACGTTCTCGCTGATGGGCTTCACCGCCGCGACCACCGAAGCCGAGCAGCGCTGCCAGTAAGCGACCCTCGCGCCTGACATTGGAGCCCCGGCCATGCGCCGGGGTTTTCGCGTTCGAGCCAAAAGCGCGACGCCCCCTGTTAATGCAGGGGCGAATCCCCTATATGAGGCGCCTCATTTCAAGGAAACATGCGATGACCCAGTCTCAGGCTCCGATCACGCAAGACGTGCACACGATCCCGCGCAAGCTGCCCGAAGGCGGCAAGGTGAACCTCATCGGTCTCACCCGTGACCAGCTCCGCGCGGCGCTGATCGAGGCGGGCACGCCCGAGAAGCAGGCGAAGATGCGCGTCGGCCAGATCTGGCAGTGGCTCTATTACTGGGGCGTGCGCGATTTCGCGGCGATGACCAACCTCGCCAAGGATTACCGGGCGATGCTGGCCGAGACGTTCGAGATTACCCTGCCCGAGATTGTCTCGAAGCAGGTGTCCGAGGACGGCACGCGGAAATACCTTCTGAAGATCGCCGGCGGCCACGAGGTCGAAGCGGTCTACATCCCCGAGGAAAGCCGCGGCACGCTGTGCATCTCGAGCCAGGTGGGCTGCACGCTGACCTGTTCGTTCTGCCACACCGGTACGCAGAAACTCGTGCGCAACCTGACGCCCGGCGAGATCGTCGGGCAGGTCATGCTCGCACGCGACGATCTTGGCGAATGGCCCGAGAAGAACAGCCCGAAGAACGAGACCCGTCTGGTGTCGAACGTCGTTCTGATGGGCATGGGTGAGCCGCTTTATAACTTCGAGAATGTCCGAGACGCGATGCAGGTCGTGATGGATGGTGAAGGCATCAGCCTCAGCCGCCGCCGGATCACGCTGTCGACCTCGGGCGTCGTGCCGGAGATCGCGAAGACCGCCGAGGAGATCGGCTGTCTTCTGGCAGTGTCCTTCCACGCCACGACCGACGAGGTGCGCGACAAGCTGGTGCCGATCAACAAGCGCTGGAATATCGAGACGCTGCTGAACGCGCTGCGGGAATATCCGCGCCTGTCGAACTCCGAGCGGATCACGTTCGAATACGTCATGCTCAAGGGTGTGAACGATAGCGACGAGGACGCGCGCCGACTGGTGAAGCTGATCCGCGGCATCCCCGCGAAGATCAACCTGATCCCGTTCAACGAATGGCCCGGCGCGCCCTATGAGCGCAGCGATTGGGAGCGGATCGAGAGCTTCGCCGACATCATCTACAAGGCGGGCTATGCCTCGCCGATCCGCACGCCGCGCGGCGAAGACATCATGGCCGCCTGCGGTCAGCTGAAATCGGCGACCGAGCGGGCGCGCAAGTCGCGGGCGCAGATTCAGGCTGAGGCGGGGCTTTAAGGGAACCCGCTTCGCCGCTTCTGCATTGACGCTGCGTGTGGGAAGTAACCGGAGACGTCATGACGCGAGAGGCCATCGCCCCGCTGCCAAAGCCCTGTAATGCCGAGGGAAAGCCGCGCCGCACTGGCGTGGAGATCGAGTTTGCCGGGCTCACCGAGGCGCGCATCGCGCAGATCGCCGCGCAGGCTCTGGGGGGCGAGGCGCGGCGCAGCGACGGTCAGGACTGGGAAGTCACCGGTACGAAGCTCGGCGATCTGCAGGTCTATCTCGACATTTCGGTGCGCAAGCAAGCCGACGGTGCGCTCAAGGAGCTTGGTCTGCGCATCGGGCGCGAGGTCATTCCGGTCGAGATCGTGACCGAGCCGCTGGACCGCGAAGGCCTTCTGCAACTCTCTGATTTCATTGAATTGCTGCGCAGCGAAGGCGCGCAGGGAACGGGGCGGTCTCTGCTCTATGGGTTTGGCCTTCACCTCAACCCCGAGATCGCATCGCGCAAGGCCGAGGATATCGTCCGCCCGCTTCTGGCCTTCGCGCTGATCGAGGAGTGGATGCGCGAGACATGGCCGATCGAGAGGACGCGCGAAGTGCTGCCTTTCACAGCGCCTTATCCGAAGAAGCTGATCGAGGATCTGGCGCGGCTCGGCCCGGATGCTGCGCTCGACGAGGTGATCGTCACCTATCGTAAGCACACGCTGTCGCGGAACCACGGGCTCGATATGCTGCCGATTTTCTGCGAGCTGCGCCCCGATCTGATCGCGCCGGAGGAAGGGAAGGGCGGCACCGTTTCACCGCGTCCCGCCTTCCATTTCCGTCTGCCCGATTGCCGCATCGACGATGAGACCTGGTCGCTCGACAGCGAATGGCGGCGCTGGTGGTTCGTGGAGACGCTCGCGGCGGATCCCGAGCTGTTGGGCCTGATGTGTCGCGAATGGTTGACGGCGAAGACCGAATTCCATCTGCTGGGCGGGAAATGGGTCGAGACCTGCGAGAAAATTCTGAGGCTTGCCGGGCATAGATGAAGCCCCTGATCGGCATATCGACATCACGTCGCACCGGGTGGCGGGTCTACCCGTTCATCGCCTTCGGCGTCTGGCTGGCGGGCGGGCGCTCGGTCCGCTGGGTCGCGGGCAAACGCGCCGAGGTGCAGCATGTCGACGGTGTGATCGTGGGCGGCGGCGATGACATTTCGCCCGAACTCTATGGCGGCGATCTGATCGCGAGCGCTGTGCTCGACCCGGCGCGGGACGAGCTGGAGAAATGCCTCGTCGAGGAGGCGATGGTGCAGGGCAAGCCGGTGCTGGGAATTTGCCGTGGTGCGCAGATGATCAATGTCGCGCTGGGCGGCGATCTGCATCAGGACGCTTACGATCATTACAACGCGCATAAACATACGACGCTTCTGCCGAAGAAGGATGTGCGCGTCGAACCCGGCTCGCGGCTCGGTGCGCTGGCGGGGCTCGCGCCGATGCGGGTCAACGCGCTGCACAGTCAGGCCGTGGATCGCTTGGGCGACGGGCTACGGGTCGCGGCGCGCGATGGGTCGGGAATGGTACAGGCAGTCGAGCGCGTCGAGGAGCCTTTTGCGCTGGGCGTTCAGTGGCACCCGGAATACCTCACCTATGCCCACCGGCAGCGCGCGCTATTCCGGGCGCTGGTGGCGGCAGCGCGCGCAAGCCATGAGCACCGCGCGCAGCTGCCCGAGGTCAGCGCCGAGGCGAAGGCCTGAGCGCCGCGCCTCAGCAGTTCTCGTATTTCCAATTGTCGATGATCGCGACCGCGTCCTTGGCGCTCTCGACGAAGCTCACCAGATCGAGATCCTCGGGCGAAATCGTTCCGGCCTCGGCCAGCCGATCCCAGTTGATGATCTCTTCCCAGAACTGGCGCCCGAACAGGATGAAGGGGATTCTCGACATCCGGCCCGTCTGGATCAGGGTCAGCGCCTCGAACATCTCGTCGAGCGTGCCGAAGCCGCCGGGGAAGACGCACACGGCGCGGGCGCGCATCAGGAAATGCATCTTCCGGATCGCGAAATAGTGGAAGTTGAAGGTCAGATCGGGCGTGACGTATTCGTTCGGCGCCTGCTCATGCGGCAGCACGATATTGAGGCCGATGGACTGACCGCCTGCCTCATGCGCGCCGCGATTGCCCGCCTCCATCACGCCGGGGCCGCCGCCGGTGCAGATCACGTTCTCCCGGCCGTATTCCTGCATCGAGCGTTCGGTCATTTCGCGCGCGAAGATGCGCGCCTCTTCGTAGTAACCCGACAGCTCCGCGAGATATTCGGTCTTCGCGTTGGCCTTGTTCTCGGGCGCGGGGATGCGCGCGCCGCCGAACATGACGATGGTCGACTCGATGCCGCGCTCGTCCATGATCAGCTGCGGCTTGAGCAATTCGAGCTGCAGCCGCACCGGGCGCAGCTCGTCGCGCAGCATGAAATCCACATCCGTATAGGCCAGCCGATAGGCGGGCGCGCGGGTCTGTGGCGTGTCGGGAATGTTCTTTGCGGTCTGCGCGTCGTCCCGCGAGTGGCGGAACGAATGCGTCGTGTCGTCCTTCATGGGGCACCTGCTCATTGCGCGTTTCGCTTTGACCAACTATAGCGTGAACGCTGTAAAGGCCACCTGAAAGAGGATTTGCCCATGTCGAACGCCGCGCTCGAAACTGCAATCGAAGCCGCTTGGGAAGCCCGCGACACCATCACGCCCTCGACCGGCGGTGAGACCCGCGAGGCCATCGAAGATACACTCAACGCGCTGGATCGCGGCGAGCTGCGTGTTGCGGAGAAACGCGAGAACGGCGACTGGCATGTGAACCAATGGGCCAAGAAGGCGGTTCTGCTCGGCTTCCGTCTGAAGGACATGGAGCAGCAGGATGGCGGCCCGCAGGGCGGCCACTGGTGGGACAAGGTCGACAGCAAGTTCAAAGGCTGGGGCGACAAAGAGTGGAAAGCCGGCGGTTTCCGCGCCGTGCCGAACTGCATCGTGCGCAAGTCGGCCTATATCGCGCCGGGCGTTGTGCTGATGCCCTCCTTCGTGAACCTCGGCGCCTATGTCGACGAGGGCACGATGGTCGACACCTGGGCTACCGTCGGCAGCTGCGCGCAGATCGGCAAGGGCGTCCACCTCTCGGGCGGCGTCGGTATCGGCGGCGTGCTGGAGCCGATGCAGGCCGGCCCGACCATCATCGAAGACAACTGCTTCATCGGCGCGCGCTCGGAAGTCGTCGAAGGCTGCATCGTCCGCGAAGGCTCGGTCCTGGGCATGGGCGTCTATATCGGCAAGTCGACCAAGATCGTCGACCGCGAGACCGGCGACGTGATGTATGGCGAAGTGCCGCCCTATTCGGTCGTCGTCTCGGGCTCGATGCCTTCGAAGAACGGCATCAACCTGTATTGCGCGGTGATCGTGAAGCGCGTCGATGCGCAAACCCGGTCGAAGACCGGCATCAACGAGCTGCTGCGTGACTGAGAAGCCGGAAAAGCCGAAGAAGAAACCCTCGCGCCAGCAGGTCTTTACCCTGCTGGTCGAGGTTGGTCGTTCGCCCAATGACGGTCTGCCGAAAGGCGCGTCCGGGGCGGGGCTGTTGTGCTATGCCTCGGGCGTGGACGAGGCAGAGGCCGTGCGCGAGACCGTGGCGATCCTCAAGCAGGCCGAGATGGCGCCGCTTGACGTCACGGGTTACGGGACGCTCGCGGAACGCGAGAAACAGGGCCATGAGATCGACGATGCGGAACGTGAATTGATGCAGCGTGCGCTCGACGAGAACTCCGTGATCATCGCCCAGATGGAGCCGTTTTTCGGCAACGACAAGAAGCCGCTCCAGTAAGCCTTAGAGTGTCATGTGACGCCCGTTGAAACCTCACGAACCGTTGATACACTGGTTCAAAGAGCAAAACAGCGAGCAGGCACCATGGCAATTCCCGGCAAGATCATCCCACTGACATTTATGGCATTTTCTGCGCTTTCGGCCTGTGCGGGGCCCCCCGAATCCTCGCCCCGGCCGCTGGCGCGGGGCAGCGCGCCGGTGGCGGACCCGATCCCGCCGACGGACGCCGCGACGGAAGCGCGTTTCGAGTCCTTCCTCGCGGGCTTCAAATCCCGTGCGCTGGCCAACGGCATCACCGAATACACCTGGAACCGCGCGATGGCCGATGTGCGCTACAATCCCAAGGTGATCGAGCGCGACCGCTACCAATCGGAGTTCACCAAGTCGATCTGGGATTACCTCGATAGCGCGGTTTCGGATGAGCGCGTCGCAACCGGCAAGCAGATGCTGCGGCAATACGACCGGCAGCTGAACGCGATCGAGCGCAAATACGGCGTCGACAAAGAGGTCGTCGTCGCGATCTGGGGTATGGAGAGCCGCTACGGCGCTTATCGTGGCAAGACGGCGATCATCCCCGCGCTTGCGACGCTTGCCTATGACGGGCGGCGCGGCGAGTTCTTCGCCAAGCAGCTGATCGCGGCGCTCAAGATCATTCAGTCGGGCGATGTGGACGAGCGGCACATGACCGGCTCTTGGGCCGGGGCGATGGGCCACACGCAGTTCATCCCGACCTCCTACCTGTCCTACGCGGTCGATTTCACCGGCGATGGTCGGCGCGATATCTGGTCGGAAGACCCGACTGATGCGCTGGCCTCGACGGCGGCCTATCTGGCGCGTTCGGGCTGGTCGAAGGGGCAGCCCTGGGGCGTCGAGGTCATCCTGCCCTCAGGCTTCAACTACGGCCTCACCGGCAAGGGTACGAAGAAGAGCCCTGCCGACTGGGCGGCGCTTGGCGTGCGCTCGGCCACGGGCGGCACGGTGCCGAATTACGGTTCGGCGTCGATCCTCGTGCCAGCGGGCGCGAAGGGGCCCGCCTTCATGATCTTCGGCAACTTCCGCGCGATCTCGCGCTACAACTCCGCCGACAGCTACGTGATCGGCGTGGGGCATCTGTCGGATCGTCTGAAAGGGAAGGGGCCCTTCGTGCAGGATTGGCCCCGCACCGGCAAGCCGCTCAGTTCCAAGCAGAAGGTCGAGCTGCAGGAGCGGCTGACCGCGGCGGGCTTCGATACGGACGGCACGGACGGCAAGATCGGTGCGAATACGTCGAAGGCGATCGTGGCCTTCCAGAAATCGCGCGGTCTGCCGCCCGATGGCTACGCCACGCTGGAGCTGCTGCAGGTGCTGCGCGGCTCGTGAATTGCTAGGCGTAAAGTTCAGGGGCGCGGGGGGTTACCGCCGCGCCTCTTGCTTTGAGATCTGCACCGCGAGAATGCCGCCTGCGATCACCAGAACGCCAAGCGCGTCGTGCCAGTCGACATGCTCGCCCAGCACCGCCCAGGCGATCGCGACGCCGAAGACGGGCGTCAGGAAGTGGAAGGTCGCCGCGCGCACCGCGCCGATGCGGCCCACCAACCGGAACCAGACCCAGGTCGCCATCAACCCCGGTACGATCACCGTGTAGGTGAAGGCGAATGCCAGTGTCGGCGTTACCTCGACAGAGAGATGCTCGGTGAAGGCGGAGACGACGGCGAGGCTCACCGCGCCCACCAGCATCTGCAGGCCGACGATCATCAGCACGCCGCCACCGCCGCCGCTCGCGCCGCGTACGGTGAGCGTCGCCACCGCCAGCGCCAGTGCGCCCGCGACGCAGAGGCCCAGGCCGAACGGGTCGATCCCGCCCTGCAGTCGCGCACCCATGATGATGCCGACGCCCGCGAAGCCTGCCACCAGCCCGGCGATGCCGAGAGGGGGAATCCGGTCGCGGAAGACGATCCAGCCGAGTGCGCCGACGATCAGCGGCATGGTCGAGGCGATGATCGCCGCGACCGAGGCTTCGACCGTGGTCATCGCGACCCAGTTAAACCCTAGGTAGAGCGCGTTTTGGCAAATTCCGAAGATGATCGTGGCGCGCCATTGCGCCCGGCTCAGCCGCCAGCTTTGGCCGAAGGCCAGCGCCAGCGCGATGCCTATCCCCCCGGACAGCGCGAAGCGCAGGGCAAGGGCTGCAAGGGGTGGAGCCTCTGCCACGATGATATGCGTGGATGTGAAAGCCGAAGACCACATCAGGGCAAAGGCGAGCCCCATTCCGATCGCGCGCAGATCCATCTTTCCTCCGGGCCTGAAAAAGGGCGCCCCGATTGCTCGCGAGCGCCCTAAAAAATTGGCTGTCCCTCGATTGAGAGAGTCCTGCGATCAGGAGTTCACGCTGTCCTTGAGCGCTTTCGCCACGGTCACTTTGACCTGCTTGTCAGCCGGCTTCTGCATCTGCTCGCCGGTGGCCGGGTTGCGGACCATGCGCTCGGGGCGCTCGCGGCAGTAGACTTTGCCAATGCCCGGCAGGGTAACGGCGCCGCCGTTCGACACTTCTTTGGTGACGACGTCGGTGATCGCGTCGAGTGCGGCCGAAGCCGTCTTCTTGTCGGCGTCCATCGCCTCGGCGAGGGCTGCCACCAGCTGGGTCTTGGTCATCGGTTTCGACATATTCGTTCCTCTCTCCGCCCCGGTAATCCAGGGTCAATTTCGTCCGCGTTGCACGGTTGGTGGGCCATGTTCCACACGTTTTTATTGAGCATGGCAAGCCCTTTTCCCAGAATGGGCGGGTTTTTCCCACGTCACAGAAAAGCTGTTTCCTCGAAGCTACGCAATTTCCTGCTGTGAATCCGATCCAGAGGCATCTCGCGAAGTTTCTCCATCGCGAGGATGCCGATCAGCAAATGGCTCGCCACCTGCGTGCGGTAGAATTCGGTCGCCATGCCCGGCAGCTTCAGCTCGCCATGCAGCGGTTTGTCCGAGACGCAGAGAAGCGTGCCGTAGGGCACCCGGAAGCGGAAGCCATTCGCCGCGATCGTGGCGCTTTCCATATCGAGCGCAACCGCGCGTGACTGGCTCAGGCGATGAACCGGGCCGGATTGGTCTCTCAACTCCCAGTTGCGGTTGTCGATGGTGGCGACAGTGCCGGTCCGCATGATCCGCTTCAGCTCGTAGCCTTCCAGCTTCGTCACTTCGGCCACCGCTTCCTGCAGCGCGATCTGGATCTCGGCCAGCGCCGGGATCGGCACCCAGACGGGCAGATCGTCGTCGAGCACATGGTCTTCGCGCAGATAGGCGTGGGCGAGGACGAAGTCCCCAAGCTGCTGCGAATTGCGCAGGCCCGCGCAGTGCCCGACCATCAGCCAGGCATGCGGGCGCAGCACGGCGATGTGGTCCGTCGCGGTCTTCGCGTTGGAGGGGCCAACGCCGATATTGACCAGCGTGATCCCGCCACCGTCGGCGCGTTTGAGGTGATAGGCGGGCATCTGCGGCAGTTTCGCGAGGCCCGGAATCTCGTCCTGCGGGTCGGTGATCTCCTGATTGCCCGGCGCGACGAAGCTGGTGTAGCCCGAGTCCTTTTCGCCCAGCAGGCGCCGCGCGACGGCCTCGAACTCATCCACGTAGAACTGGTAGTTCGTGAACAGGACGTGGTTCTGGAAATGCTCGGCCTTGGTGGCGGTGTAATGCGACAGGCGCGCCAGCGAGTAATCCACCCGCTGCGCGGTGAAGGGCGCAAGGTGGCCCGAGCCATCCGGGTTCGGCCCCGCCATGCCGTTGACGATATCGTCGTTCATCCCCGCAAGGTCGGGCACGTCGAACACGTCCCGCAGCGAGAAGTCGAGCACGCCTTCCTGCGGTACGGTCACTTCCGGATGCGCGGCCACGGCGAAATGCACCGGGATCGGGGTGTCCGAAGGGCCGATCGTTACCGGGATATTGTGGTTCTTGATCAGCAGGCCCAGCTGCTGCGTCAGGTAATTGCGGAACAGGTCGGGCCGCGTGATCGTCGCGGTGTAGGTGCCCGGCAGCGCCACATGACCGAAGCTCAAGCGGCTATCGGCCTTGATATGCGAGGAGACGGAGATGCGCACTTCCGGGTAGAAGGCGCGAAAGCGGTTCCGCGCGGTCTTGCTCTCGAGCGTCTCGTTGAATTTCTCGAGCAGGAAGGCGGTCGCCTCGTCGTAGAGCGCCTCGAGCCGGGCAACCGCCTCGGCGGCATCGGTGAAGCTCTCCGCAGCTGCGGTTTCCGGAGTGATGAGTTCAAGTGTTTCGTTCATTCAAAAAGATCCGTCAGTTCAAAACGCGTCACGTCGACGAGGCCCAGATCCGAAATACGGATCTCGGGAATGACGACGAGCGCGAGCAGCGAATGCTGCATGTAAGCGTTGTTCAAAGTGCAGCCGCAGGCGCCCATCGCCTCGACCATCTTGGCGGCGCGCGCGGCCACCGTTTGGGCCGGATCGTCCGACATCAGCCCTGCGATCGGCAGCGGCACGGCGGCGATCTCTTCGCCGTCCTTCCAGACGGAGACCCCGCCGCCCATCTCGCCAAGCGCGTTGGCGCAGGCGGCCATCATCTCGCGGTCGGTGCCGACCACGATCATGTGGTGGCTGTCATGGGCCACGGTCGAGCCCATCGCCATGCGGCCTTTGTAGCCGAAGCCCGAGACGAAGCCGTTGGTGACGCCGCCGGTGCCTTGATGGCGTTCCACCAGCGCAATCTGTGCGATGTCCTTGGCGGTGTCGGGCTGGGCGAGCCCGTCGGTCACGTCCAGCTCTGCCGTCAGCGCCTTGGTCGGGGCCTGGTTCTCGACGACGCCGATCACGCGGGCGGTGACCGTGTTCGCACCTTCCGGCGCGGCGATCTCGAAATCCGCAGCTGTCAGGGTCTTGCCCAGATGCACCGTGTTGCGGGCGCTGTCGGGCCAGTCGTAATGCGGGCACTCGGCCAGCAGCTTGCCATCCTTCGCGACGGTCTTGCCCCGCGCGATGACCTGCTCGACCGGCAGCGTCGCCAGATCCGAGGTCAGGATCAGATCGGCCCGGCGGCCCGGGGTGATCGAGCCCAGCTCGCGCTCCAGCCCGAAATGCGTCGCGGTGTTGATCGTGCACATCTGCAGCGCGACCAGCGGATCGGCCCCGCAGTCCACCGCATGGCGGAAGACCCGGTTCATATGCCCGTCATTCACCAGCGTGCCGGAATGGCAGTCATCGGTGCACAGGATGAAATTGCGCGGATCGAGGCCCTTCTCGGTCACGGCGGTGATCTGCGTCTCTACGTCATACCAGGCCGAGCCCAGCCGCATCATCGAGCGCATGCCCTGACGCACCCGCGCGATGGCGTCGGCCTCGCAGGTGCCCTCGTGATCGTCGGCAGGCCCGCCCGCGACATAGGCGCGGAACGGCGCGCCCAGATCGGGCGAGGCGTAATGCCCGCCGACCGTCTTGTGCGCGTCTTGCGTCGCCGCGATCTCGGCCAGCATTTTCGGGTCGGCATTGATCACGCCGGGGAAGTTCATCATCTCGCCCAGACCGATGATGCCGGGCCATGTCATCGCCTCGGCCACATCCTCGGGGGTGATCTCGAAACCCGTGGTCTCCAGCCCCGGCGCGGAGGGCGCGCAGGAGGGCATCTGGGTGAAGATGTTCACCGGCTGCATCAGCGCCTCGTCATGCATCATCCGCACGCCGTCGAGGCCCAGCACGTTGGCGATCTCATGCGGATCGGTGAACATGCTCGTCGTGCCATGCGGGATCACCGCGGCGGCGAATTCGGCGGGCGTGAGCATCCCGCTCTCGATATGCATATGCGCATCGCACAGGCCCGGCACCATGTAGCGGCCCTCGGCCTCGATCACTTCGGTGTCGGGTCCGATGCTGTGCGAAAGATCGGGAGCCACGGCGGCAAATCGCCCTTCGGCCACGGAAATATCGTAGCCCTCGAGAACCTCACGCGTGTGGACATTGACCCATTTGCCACCCCGGATCACGAGGTCAGCGGGTTCGCGCCCGGCAGCCACGGCAATCAATCGCGGTGCGGCTTCGGGCCAGGATTTGATCTTGTTCTTC
Source organism: Thioclava sp. PTB-PU3-1 (assembly GCF_055666785.1). Classification (NCBI taxonomy): domain Bacteria; kingdom Pseudomonadati; phylum Pseudomonadota; class Alphaproteobacteria; order Rhodobacterales; family Paracoccaceae; genus Thioclava; species Thioclava sp. PTB-PU3-1. Next base: position 55,515 of record NZ_JBVNVL010000006.1, read on the forward strand.
TGTTCCATGTCCAAGCCTGTCATTGCGTGCGGGAAGGTTCAAGAGACGTTGTTATGCCTTCACACAGCCTCTACCTATGACGGATGACAGAAACGCAAAGGGGGCCGTGATGCCGACGCTTCTTTCCATCGGACATGGCTATTCCGCCCGTGCCCTCGCGCCGCTTCTTCTGGCGCGCGGCTGGCGGGTGATCGGCACGACGCGCAGCGTAGAGAAGGCCGAAATGCTGCGCAGCGAAGGCGTGGAGCCGCTGGTCTGGGAAGGCGGGTCTCTGCCGCTCGATCAAGCGACACATCTGCTGAGTTCCGTGGCGCCGGGGCCAGAGGGCGACCCGGTTCTCGCTGCGCAGCATTCCGAAATTGCTGCAGCGCAGCATATCGAGTGGATCGGCTATCTTTCAACGGTCGGCGTCTATGGCGATCACGCGGGCGGCTGGGTCGATGAGGCGACGCCGCTGACCCCCTCGACCAAGCGCGGACAGGCGCGGGTGGAGGCCGAGGCGGCTTGGTGCGCGCTGGCCGCAGCTCATGACCTGCCGCTGCATATCTTTCGGCTCGCGGGGATCTATGGCCCCGGGCGCGGGCCCTTCGAGAAGGTGCGGCAGGGCAAGGCCCGGCGGATCGTCAAGGAGGGGCAGGTCTTCTCGCGCACCCATGTCGAAGATATCGCGCAGGTGTTGCTGGCCTCGATCGAGCATCCCGATCCGGGCGCGGTCTATAATGTCTGCGACGACGATCCCGCGCCGCCGCAGGACGTGATCGCCTATGCCGCCGAGCTGCTCGACCTGCCGCTACCGCCCGAGGTGCCGTTCGATGAGGCCGATCTGAGCCCGATGGCGCGCAGCTTCTATGCCGAGAGCAAGCGGGTGCGGAACGACAAGATCAAGCGCGACCTTGGCGTTACGCTCCGCTACCCAGATTACCGCGAAGGGCTGCGCGCGCTGCTCGATCAGGCGGGCTGAAGCTCGACCCGTTTCTCGCGCACCGGCAGGTGCACGATGGCCGAGAATGCGCCGACGCCCACGCCGACCCACCAGACCAGCGTGTAATCGCCGTAGATGTCGTAGAGCTTGCCGCCAAGCCAGACGCCGAGGAAGGCGCCCACCTGGTGCGAGAAGAAGACGATCCCGTAAAGCGTGCCCATGTAGCGCAGCCCGTAGATATGCGCGACCAGCCCCGACGTCAGCGGTACGGTCGCAAGCCACAGCGCCCCCATCGCGAGCGAGAAGATCAGCACCGTCGCGGGCGTCATCGGCGTCAGGATGAAGGCGCCCGCGACGAAGGTGCGCAGCAGGTAAATCCCGGCCAGCAGGTATTTCTTCGACCAGCGTTTGCCCGCCCAGCCCGCGTAGATCGTGCCCACGATATTGGCCAGCCCGATTACCGAGATCGCCGCCGCGCCAAGCGCCGAGGTCGTCTCGATCCCGATCCCGGCGAGCAGCGATCCGGGCGGCACCGCGCCGCACATCTCGGTCACCATCGCGGGGAAATGCGCGGTGATGAAGCCCAGTTGGTAGCCGCAGGAGAAGAAGCCGAGGAAGATCAGCGTATAGGAAGGATCGCGGAAGGCGCGCATCAGGACGCTGCCCATGCTCTCAGCCAAGTCTTCGCGGCTGGCGCGTTCGGGCGCGCGGATCAGCGGCAGGAAGGCCAGCGAGGCGAGGATCACGGCGGCGAAGATCACGAAGACCGTCTGCCATGGGAAATGGCCCAGCAGCAGCTCCGCCATCGGGGCGCCGAAGACCTGCCCGGCCGAGCCTGCCGCCGTCGCGATGCCAAGCGCGAGCGAGCGGTTCTCGTCCGAGGTCGCGCGGCCCACCACGGCAAGGATCACGCCGAAGCCCGTACCCGCGATGCCGAAGCCCACGAGGATTTCCAGAAGCTGATGCTGCCCCGGCTCCACCGCGAAGGCCGACAGGACCAGCCCCAGGGCATAGACCAGCGCGCCGAGGATGATCGCGAGCCGGTCGCCCCAGCGCTCGGCAATCGCGCCGAAGATCGGTTGGCCGATGCCCCAGGCAAGGTTCTGCACCGCGATGGCGAGCGAGAATTCGGCGCGTGGCCAGTTGAACTCGCTGGCGATCGGAATCTGGAAAACGCCGAAGCTCGCCCGGATGGCGAAGCTCAGCATCAGGATCACGGCACCGCCGATCAGAACCGGCGTGAACAGTTTGGCTTGCGTCATTTTACATCTCCCGGCGGATCTCCCTTCCGCGCGGGCCGCATATCGACATGTATGCTGCAGCGCGTCAATCTTGGGCTTGTCCGGGTCACAATCGCGCGGAGATGATTGTGCGGTGCCCTTGAACCTCCCCGGCAGCCGTGGCCCAATGTCGCGACTTTCGACGGGAGGCAGGATGTATACGGTTATCGGAACGGTCGGCTCGCGGACGCTGCGCGTGCTGTGGATGCTGGAGGAACTGGGCGCGGAGTATCAGCATGTGCGGGCCGCGCCGCGCTCGGACGATGTCGTCGCTTTCAACCCGGCGGGCAAAGTGCCGGTGCTGGTCATCGACGGCACGCCGATCACCGATTCCACGGCGATTCTCACCTATCTCGCGGATGCGCATGGGAAATTTACCCATGAGGCGGGCACGCTGGAGCGCGCGCGGCAGGACAGTCTGACGCAATTCCTGCTCGATGAGTTCGACGCGAATCTTTGGACCGCGGCGCGGCACAGTTTCATCCTGCCCGAGGAATTGCGGCTGTCGGGCATAAAGAATTCGCTGCGCTGGGAGTTCGAGCGGTCGCAGCGCACGCTGATCCACCGGATGGGCGAGGGTGAGTTCGTGATGGGCGAGGAAATGACCGTGCCCGATATCATTCTGGCGCATTGCCTCGACTGGGCGCTGATGGCGAAATTCCCGATCGTCGAGCATCGGCTGAGCGAATATCACGACCGGATGCGGGCGCGCCCTGCCTATAAGCGCGCGGTTGCGATGCGCGACGGGTGAGGGGGCGGCCTGCGAGCCCCCACTCCGCACTGGCAATCAGCCTTGACCCAAGTCATTCATCTGAAGGCGAGTAGCCGTCGGTGAGGGTTTGCAGGAAGGCGATGATATCCGCCTGATCTGCCTCGGTAAGCGCGTCGCCATCCTCGGGCGCGCGTCCGAACGGCGCATCGGCGCGATCGATATTTCCCTGATAGCGAGTGGGCAGGTCGTCGAAGCGCTTCACCTGACCGTCGCGTGTGGGGTAGATCGCGCGTGGGTCGCTGTCGCGCTTGGCGTAGAAGCGCAGGACCTGTTTCAGGCTCGTATAGACGCCGTTGTGAAAGAAGACGTGCCGGGTCGCGACGTTGCGCAGGCTCGGGGTCTTGAACATCCCGCAATTGCCGGGCTGCGTCGAAATCGCATCGTGGCGCAGCGGGCCGCAGAGGCCGAGATCGACATAATGCGGATCGGCATTGGCCGGGATCGCCGGGTTGCGCGGCACGCCGAGCGCCTCGTATTCGAAATCCGTGAATTGCGGCGGGCGACCATCGGCGGACCGTGTGTCGAGATGGCAGGCAGCGCAATTGCCTTTCTTCGGATCGTCGAAAAGCGCGCGCCCGCGTGCCTCGGCGGGCGACAGCTGCGCCTCGCCCGCCAGCACGGCATCGTATTTGCTGGTATAGGGGTGAAATTCCACCGCCTCGGTCTGGTAGCGCGACAGCGCGAAGGCAGCCTCGTCGATCAGCATCTTGTCGTCGTCCCGCACGGCAGCGGCGAAGAGCTGCGCGAAGCGGTCGCCGTAGCGCGCTCGTAAGGTTGCAGCGAGGGTTGCGCGGTCGGGCTCTGCCATCTCGAAATGGGTGAAGAGGACGGCCAGCGCCTGCTCTTGCAGCGTGTCCGCGCGCCCGTCCCAGAACAGACCGCCGCGCAGCACCGGGCTCGCAGCAGGGGGCGCGCCAGCGGTTTTTCGCGGCGCGGGCTGGGTGGAGGCGCTTGGCGCTGCAGTCTCTTTCGCGCCCGTCCCCTGCTGTGCGACCGCCAGCGGCGCGGCCTCGCCCGCCTCCGAGGTCGGGTCGAGCACGCCGAAGGTGAAGGGCGGCGTCTGGCGCTTATAAGTGAGCGAGGGCACCGCGCGCAGCCCCGGCAGGTCGAGATGCGGCCCGCCAAGCTGCACTGCGCGGGCGTTGGCGGGGGCGAAGTGATTTTTCGGGTCGTGGCAGCTCGCGCAGCTCATCTGGCCACTGGCTGACAGCGTGGGGTCGGAAAACAGCGCCTTGCCGATCGCGGCCACGGCGCTCAGATCGACATCGCCCTGAGGGCGCGCACCCGGCGCGGGATCGGTCGCCGCCCCGACGGAGGCGGCCGAAAGGAAAGCCGCGAGCGTGATGCTCGCGGCCCCCTCTGCCGAACGGATCGTCTTGGGAGTGATCAATCGTAGGTTCGGCAATCTCATCGCCTCAGCCCTTCGGGGTGCCGGTGGCCGGGTCGAGGATCAGCTTGCCATTGGCCGCTTTCGAGAAGTCGAACATGCCGTTGAGCGTGCCCGCCTGTGCGTCGAAGGAACCCTGACCGATGCGCTGCCCGTTCAGCCAGTTATCCTCGATGAACTTTGTGACCGAGGATTGATCGACCAGCGTGTGATCCACCGCGTTCTTCTTCGCATAGGGCGAGATCACCAGCATCGGGATGCGGGTGCCGTAGCCGCAGCGGCCCTGCGCCGGCTTGTCGTCGAGACCGGGCAGCGTCTTGTCGCTGGCGCAGTTGCTGCCATTGAGCACGTCATAGCCCGCGACCGGGATATTCGAGCCGTTCACCACCGCCATCGCGTGGTCATACCAGCCATCGGAGTCGTCATAGGTCACGACGATCGCGGTGTCCTTCCAGTCCTTCGACTTCTGCAGCGCATTGACCGCGTTGACGATGAATTCCTGCCCGTCGAGCGGGTCGGAATAGCCCGCATGACCGTCCTGATAGGCGGACGCCTTGAGGAACGTCACCGCCGGCAGGTTGCCGTTCTTCAGCGCAGCGTAGAAATCCTTGCTGTCATATTGGTGGTTCGCGCCGCCATCGTCCGAGGTGCCGATCGCATCGACCGAGGCGGGCCGGGTGTGATCGAGGTTCTGGGTCGATTTGTAATACTGGAAGGGCTCGTGGTGGGGGATGTAGTCCTTCGAGGTCTCGCCGGTCACCTGCGAGAGCGACGAGCGGTCGCAGCCGGTGGTGCCGTTGCCGTTCACCGCGGTCAAATCGAAGCCGCCCTCGAACCAGCCCCAGGTTACGTGTTTTGCGTTCAGCAGATCGCCGATATTCTTGCCGCCCATCAGCGTCGTCGGGTATTTCGGGTTCGAGCAGACATCGCCGGTCGGGTCGAGATCCGAGATCATCGTCCAGCCGCCATTGCCGTCGGGCACGACGCGCCCCTTGTCATAGGTGCCATCGGCCTCGAGTTTGTAGCCCTTGGGCAGCACCGCGCCATTGGTCTGGCCCGAGACGAGGTTGATCGCGCCGGGCGTCGAGGGGCCGAAGGTGCTCGAGAAGGCGTTGTCGTTCATCGCGTAGGCCTGCGCGTAGTTCCACAGCGCGGTGACGGTGTTGCCGTCATAATAGCCCATCACCTGACCCTTGGTGCCGAAGGCGCCCGTGCCGCCCTTGGTGCCCTTGCCGGTATTGGCCGGGAAGGCATCCATCTTGCCGCCGTGGAACGCGGCCTGCTCGGCGGTGTAACCGTGGTTCTGGTCCGCAGTCGCGGCCTGCGTCCGGTCGAGCCGGAACGGGGCGGCGGCATTCGCGCCATTGGCGGCATTGGTCTTGTTGGGGTTGGTCTTCAGCAGACCGGCGCTTGCGAGCGTATCGGCCTTGGGCGTGTCTTTCGCGGCGGTGAATTGCGGCTCGCCCTTGGGGTTCGCAGCGTTCGGATAGGTCGCGAAGTAATGGTCGAAGGAGACGTTCTCCTGAAAGATCACCACGAGATGCTTGATCGGGGTGGCGGTCTGGGTGTCGGCGGCGGCGGAGGTGCCCGCTTGGGCGGTCGCGGCGGCGCAAGCCAGCGCGAGTGCGCTGACGGCACCGGTGAGGCGGAGCGTGTCGGTCATCTAAAGTCCCTCATTCAAATGGCAGCTTCCCCGTGAGCTACGGGGCGCGTGGCATCTCGCTAGGAACGGCGTGTGGCAATTTGGTGACAGTCCCGCTCACGCACCATCACCACTGGGTGAGACCCCCGCGGATGCACGCGGATGGGATGCAGCGTGAGCGTTCGGTGATCGGCGCGGGCGGTGGCGCGGCGCGATGGGTGAGGGGGCTCTGCCCCCCGTCGCCGGAGGGCGACAAGCAATGCGGAAAGAGGGGGCTCTGCCCCCGGTCCTACGGACCTCCCCCGGGATATTTACATCAAGGGGAAGAGAGCCGTTGGGCCGCGGCGCGCCCGGCATGGCGGCCTGAAGCGAGGCAGGCGGTCAGCAGGTAGCCGCCCGTCGGGGCCTCCCAGTCGAGCATCTCGCCCGCGGCGAAGACGCCGGGCAGGGCTGTCAGTTCCAGATCGTCGGTGAGGCTGTCCCATGCGATGCCGCCCGCGCTGGAGATCGCCTCGGCGATCGGGCGCGGCGGGCCGAGCGGGATACGCAGAGATTTGAGCGTTGCTGCAAGCTGCGCCGGGTCCTTGGGCAGCGGGCGGCCCCATTCCAGCGCAAGCGCGAGTTTCACCGGATCCAGCTTCGCGCCTTTGCGCAGGCGGTTCGTCAGGCTCTGTTTCGGCGGGATTTTCGCAAGCCGCGCGGCGAGGTCTTCGGCGCTTTGATCCGGGGCGAGATCGAGGCTCAACGGCGCGCCCTCGCGCAACTCGGTGGAGAGTTCATAGATGCCGCCGCCTTCGAGCCCGCGCTCCGAGATCACGAATTCTCCGCGCGTGCGCCGCGTCGGCGTAATCAGCGCCGCACCTTTCACGGGCTGGCCAAGCTGGTTTGTCATATGCGCCGACCAGTCGATCTCGAAGCCCATATTGGCGGGGGTGAATGGGGTGATCTCCACGCCTTTCGCGCTCAGCCACGGCACCCAGGCCGCATCCGAGCCAAGCCGCGGCCAGCTTGCGCCGCCGAGCGCGAGGATCGTAGCGTCGGGCCTCAGGCTCTGACGGCCTTCGGGCGTGTCGAAGATCAGCGCTGCGCCGTCGAAGCCTTGCCAGCGCCAGCGGGTGTGGATCGTGACGCCGAGGGATTCGAGCCGCGCGATCCAGGCGCGCAGCATCGGCGAGGCTTTCATCACGGTCGGGAAGACCCGACCGGTGGAGCCGGTAAACAGCTCGATCCCAAGATCGCGGGCGAAGCTCTGCGCCGCCTCGGGGCCGAAATCGCGGGTGATCGCGGCGATCTGCGGGTGGGAATAGTGGGACAGGAAGGCGTCGAGCGGCTCGTCCCTCGTTAGGTTCAGCCCGGATTTTCCCGCCATCAGGAATTTGCGCGCAAGCGTCGGTTTGGCCTCTGCCAATGTCACGGGAACGCCGGCCCGCGCCAGTTCCTCGGCTGCCATCAGGCCCGCCGGGCCGCCACCGATGACGAGCGCGGATTTCGCCGCCGCGCTCACCGCCGGGCCAGCATCGCGAGCCGCATCAGCGCGCGCTCCATCACCGCCATTTGCGGCGCGCGGCTGGCGGAGCGCAACGTCAGATCGGTCTCGACCAGTTCCTTCAGCGCGGTCTCCAGCTTGTACATGCCCCAGCTTTGCGCCTGCCGCTGCATCCTGTCGCGGCGCGGGCCGAAGATCGGCGGGCGCATCCGGGCGATGCCGGCACCCGGGCCCTGCGGGTCGGAAGCGGCGGCATGCAGCGCGCGGAAATGGCGCATCGCGGCGATGGCGAGTTGCACGGGCTGCACCCCTTGGCTTTCCAGCCGCCGCATCACCGGGCCAAGCTCTGGTGCGCGGCCCTCGGCCACGATGGAGAGCACATCATCGACGCCCGCCTCGACCGAAGACGGCGCGCAGGCGGCCACGTCGGCGGGGCCAAGTGGCGTGTTGTCGCCGAATTTGTAGAGCGAGATCTTCTCGACGGTCTGGCGGAAATCGCCCGGATCGAGCGCGCGCGACAGCGCCACGAGGTCGGTCATCGCGTCGTTCGAGATATCGCGCAGATCGGCGCGGCGCAGGATGTCCTCGATCTCCTCGCGGCTCGGCGGGTCGTCGTAAATCCCGACGGAATAGGCGTTGTTATGGCCCTCGAAGGCTTTGCGCAGCTTCGATTTGGCGGCGAGCGAGCCTGCGGTGACCACGATCTGCGCATCGCCTTCGCGCCATTCGTCGAGCGCGGTCTTCACCGCGTCCGAGACCGCATCGGTCGCATCCTCGACGAAAGCCACGCGCGGGCCGGGGAAGAAGCCGACCTCCTTGATCGCATCGAGCAGCAGTGAGGGTTGCTTGCGCAGATCGCCGCCCGCGATCCGGCTCAGGCGCATCTCTTCTTCGCCCTTCGGGCCGATCAGCGCGGCGATGACTTCCTGACGGCGCAGGGCCACGCGCATCGCATCGCCCCCGAAGATCAGCAGGCCGGTGCGCTCAGGCTCGGGTTTGGCGAAATAGCGGGTCGCTGCTACGCCGGTCAGCTTCATTCCGGTAGACCCGGCGCTTGTGACAGAAGTCGCGTCACGATCTGATCTGCGAGGATCACCATCAGGCGGCGATGCGCGTCTTCCTGCGCGGCCTGCGAGGCGACCACGGTGCCGGTCGCGGACCACGAGGTAAAGGAGGTGACGCGCCCGGTCAGCAGCACGGCATTATCCGCCGCATCGCGCAGCGTGTAATCCACCGTGCCATTGAGCTGGTAGCGCGTCGTCGCATTGTCGGGCGAGATGCCCTGACCCAGCGACTCGGTGTCGATCTTGTAGTCGAGCCGGTAGCGGGTGACCTGCGAGGCCCCCAGCCGCGCGTTCAGCTGCTGGACGAGGGCGAAGGCGTCGCGCGTCGTGGGCGCGGCCGGTTCGACCCCTTCGAGCAGTTTCGCCGCCCCACCCTGAGGCCCGTAGGCCGGGGTGAAGCCGCAGCCCGCGAGAAGGCCAGCGGCCCCCGCGAGCCCCAGAAATCCGCGTCTGTCAGATGACCACATTGACGATCCGCCCCGGCACAACGATCAGCTTCTTGGGCTGGCCACCGGCCAGCGCCTTCACGACAGCTTCGTCGGCCAGAACCAGCTTTTCAACCTCTTCCTTCGGCATGTCCTTGGGCACCGAGATTTCGGCGCGGCGCTTGCCGTTGATCTGGATCGGCAGCGTCACCGAATCCTCGACCAGCAGTGCCGGGTCCGCCTCGGGCCAACGGGCTGCGATCACGAAGCCCTCGCCGCCCAGCATCGACCAGACCTCTTCGGCGAGGTGCGGGACCATCGGCGCCAGCAGTTGCGCCATCAGCTTCATCGCGTCGCGCTTGGTCTCGGCCCCGGCCGTCGATTTCGACATCGTGTTGGTCAGGCCATAAAGCGTGGCGACCGCCTTGTTGAAGGTGAAGCCCTCGATCGACTTGGTGACTTCGTCGATCGCCTTATGGGTGGCCTTCAGGAGCGCCGTATCCTCTGCCTCATTCGCGGGCGCATCCGAATTGGCGATATCGTCGGCAATTCGGTGCACGCGGGCGAGGAATTTCGAGGTCGCTTCGGCGCCAGCGGCGGTCCATTCGACGTCGCGCTCGGGCGGGCTGTCGGACATCACGAAGAAGCGGGCGGTATCGGCCCCGAACTCGGCGATGATGTTCATCGGATCGACAACGTTCTTCTTCGATTTCGACATCTTGGCCGAGGGGATGGTCTCGACCGCTTCGCCGGTGGCCTTCAGCTTGCCGTCTTCGACCTCTTCCGGGAGGTGGTAGACGGGACGATTCTTGGCGTCACGCGTGAGGTAGATCTCATGCGTCACCATGCCTTGCGTGAACAGCGCGTCGAAGGGCTCGATCGCTTTCGCGGGCAGGTGGCCGGTCTTGTGCATCGCGCGGGCATAGAAGCGCGAATAGAGCAGGTGCAGAATCGCGTGCTCGATGCCGCCGATATATTGGTCGACGTTCATCCAGTACTCGGCCTCGGCCGGATCGGTCGGCGTGGTAGCACCGGGCGAGGTGAAGCGCGCGTAATACCAGCTCGAATCGACGAAGGTATCCATCGTGTCGGTCTCGCGCTGACCCGGCCCGCCGCAATTCGGGCAGGTGCAGTCGCGCCAGCTCGGATGACGATCGAGTGGGTTGCCGGGAATCGAGAAGTCGATCTTCTGGCCGTCCTCGTCATAGGGCAGCTCGACGGGGAGGTTTTCCTTCTTCTCCGGCACCACGCCGCAGGTCTCGCAATGCACGACCGGGATCGGGCAGCCCCAGTAGCGCTGGCGGCTCAGGCCCCAGTCGCGCAGGCGGAACTTGGTCACGCCCTGACCGATGCCGTTTTCCTCGCAGAAGGCGATCGCACTCGCGACGCCCTCTTCGCCGGTCTGCACTTCGTCGCCCGCGAAACCACGGATGTAGCGGACTTTCTCGGATTTCAGCGGAACGTATTCGGCCTCAGGGTAGTCACCCTCGACCGGCTCGAAGACGGGCGTGATCGGCAGCTCGTATTTCGTCGCGAATTCGAAGTCGCGCGCGTCATGCGCCGGGCAGCCGAAGATCGCGCCGGTGCCGTAATCCATCAGGATGAAGTTGGCGATATAGACCGGCAGTTCCCAGCTCGTGTCGAGCGGGTGGCGGACCTTGATGCCGGTATCCATCCCCAGCTTCTCGGCGGTTTCGATGGCTTCCTCGGTCGTGCCGCCTGCGCGGCATTTCGCGACGAATTCCGCGACCTTGGGATCGTGCCGCTCCAGATGCTTAGCAAGCGGATGATCGGGCGAGATCGCCGCGAAGCTCGCGCCGCGCAGCGTGTCGGGGCGGGTGGTGTAGACTTCGAGCCGGTCGAAGCCTTCCGGCGCATCGACGGTCGAGAAGGCGAATTGCAGACCGCGCGACTTGCCGATCCAGTTGGCCTGCATCAGGCGCACCTTCTCGGGCCAGTCCTTGAGGTTGTCGAGCGCGTCGAGCAATTCCTCGGCATAGTCGGAGATCTTGAAGAACCACTGCGTCAGCTCGCGGCGTTCGACTTCCGCGCCAGAGCGCCAGCCCTTGCCGTCGATCACCTGCTCATTGGCCAGCACGGTCATGTCGACCGGGTCCCAGTTCACCACCGCGTTCTTGCGATAGACCAGACCGGCCTCGAGCATGTCGATGAACATCGCCTGCTGCTGGCCGTAATAGTCCGGGTCGCAGGTCGCGAATTCGCGCGACCAGTCGATCGAGAGGCCGAGCGGCTTCATCTGGTCCTTCATCACGGCGATGTTGCCGTAGGTCCAGTCCTTCGGATGGCCGTTATTGTCCATCGCGGCGTTCTCGGCGGGCATCCCGAAGGCGTCCCAGCCCATCGGATGCAGCACGGAAAAGCCCTTGGCCATCTTATAGCGCGCGACGACGTCGCCCATCGTGTAGTTGCGCACATGGCCCATATGGATGCGGCCCGACGGGTAGGGGAACATCTCGAGGACGTAATATTTCGGTTTGGCCGGGTCACGGCGCGCGGCGAAGAGATCCGCCTTGTTCCAAGCCTCTTGCCATTTCGTCTCGCTCTGGCTCGGTTCGTAGCGTGCCATGTCGGGCCCCTCATCACGTCGAATTCTGCGCGAGCTTGCTACACTGGCCTTGGGGGCGAGGTCCAGCCGCCGCGCTCATTTGGACAGAAATATCCCCGCCGGAGGCTGGCTCGGGCGGGGATCTGAATGCGTCTTACGGTCGCCTTGCGGGAATCAGAGTTGCGAGTCGCGGACCCGCAGCTGGCGTGCGCGGGTGAGAATCGCGTTCTCCACGGCGCGCTGCGTATCTGCCGAGACCGCGCCACCCTGTGTGCGGATCGACACTTTGAGCGAACGCGCATCGAGCGCCGGGTCGGTAACGTAAACCGTGGCCTTATAGGCGCGACCGCCGCCCGGCGGGGTGCCATAGCCGGTCACGATGACGCCGGAGAAGGGGTCAACCTCTTGAATCGGCAGGAAGTCGAGCACTTCGAGCGAAGCCTGCCAGAGATACTTGTTCACTTCGACGGTGATGTTCGGATCGCCATTTCCGCCGAAAATATCCCAAACGGTCGATTTCTTCTGAACGCGGCGCGTGGGGCCGTCGATCACGGCTTCGTTCGAGCCGGGCGTGTGGTCGAGCTGATTGGCTTCGCGCTGTGAAGCGGTAGCCCCGCTGCCACCCGAGAAGATGTTGCCGCTCGAGATACCCTTGCCGCAGCCTGCGAGCACGAGGCACACGCCCAGAATTGCCGTGCGTTTCAAAAGGGTTCTGGAAGTCATGCGAAGCTGTCCCCGTCGGCCTGCGTCATTGATTGCCTTTTCTCTAGCTCATGGCCCCCAGCCCGACAAGGTTTTTCCCCTTTGCCCCCGGATTTCGACCGACCGGCGCCTCGGGGGAATGCCGCCCGATGCCGCTATACGCGCATGTAAGGGGCATTGTAGGGCGGTGTCAGAGGCCAACCGCAATTGCACGCTGACGTTACTGTGACATGTCTGCACCATCAAACACCCTATTCGACCCGGGCGGGCGCTTTGAGTTGCAATGAAAGGGGTGGGGAGAGAAAACACCGTCATACCCAACTTCGGATTCCCCAGGTTGGGGGTTACCTGTAAGACAATGAGGGAAAACGATGAAAAAGGTTCTCTTCGCGACGACCGCGCTCGTGTTCTCGGCTGGCATCGCTGCCGCTGAGGTCTCGGTTGGCGGCGACGGCCGCATGGGTGTCGTCTACAACGGCGACGACTGGAATTTCTCGAGCCGCATCCGCGTCTCGTTCACCGCTTCGGGCACCACCGACGGTGGCCTCGAGTTCGGCGGCTCCGTCCGTGCTGACCAAGCTATCGCTGCTACCCGCGGCACCTCGGCTTCGGTCTACATCTCGGGCGCGTTCGGCAAGCTCTCGATGGGCGACGTTGTCGGCGCTCCGGAAGCTCTGTTCGGCGACTTCTACGAAGTTGGCTACACCGACCTGTCGTCGGCTGGCGGTTCGAACGACATCGGCTACCTGACGGCTGACAACGGCGGCAACGTCGACTGCACCAACGTCGGTCCGGGCATCAGCGCTTGCGCCAACTCCGGCCCGAACCTGCTGTACACCGGCACCTTCGGTGCGTTCTCGGTCGCAGCCTCGATGTCGGACGGCAAGCTGAACGGCGCAACCATCGGCGGTCTCGGCGTTCCGGTCGCGGTCGGCAACAGCACCGTTGCTACGCTCACCACCGAGACCTCGGTCACCCAAGAGTACGCCATCGCTGGCGCTTACACCTTCGGCAACTACACCGTTGGCATGGGCTACGAGTACTCGAACGGCCGTAACCAGCTCTCGGGCACCGACATGGACGTCGACATGATCTCGCTCGCTGGCGTCGGTCAGTTCGGCAACACCTCGGTCAAAGCCGTGATCGCTCACCGCGGTCAGGATGCTGACGTTGATTGGTACGGCATCGGTGCTTCGTCGGTCTTCGGCGCAACCACCGTTGGCGGCTACATCCAGTACGCTGAAGACAACAACGCCAACACCGACGTGACCTGGTACGGTCTCGGCGCTGAGTACGACCTCGGCGGCGGCGCGTCGATCAAAGGCGGTATCGCTGACTCCGACGTTTCGGGTTCGGACGCGGTTGCTGACCTCGGCGTGAAGTTCTCGTTCTAATCCTTCGGGACAGAACGATGGGAAGAGCGGGCCTTGTGCCCGCTCTTTTCTTTTTGAGCCCTTCGGTGTTTCTTGGGCGCGCTGACGAGGGAGGGCCAGATGGGACTGAGCGACATTCAGGCGCGGATCGCGAAAGCGGAATCAGAGGCAGGGCGCGAGCCAGGATCGGTGAAGCTGATCGCCGTGTCGAAAGTTCAGCCCGCCGAGCGAGTCGAGGCGGTTCTGCGCGAAGGCCATCGGCTGTTTGGCGAGAACTACGTGCAGGAAGCGCAGGGCAAGTGGCCCGCCTGGCGCGAGGAATTTCCCGGCTGCGAAGTTCATATGATCGGGCCGCTGCAATCTAACAAGGCGAAGCTGGCGGTGGAGCTGTTCGAGGCGATTCACACGCTCGACCGGCCCTCGCTGGGCAAGAAGCTGGCCAATCTGGCGCAGACGCGCGGGGCCTCGCCCGATCTCTTCATTCAGGTAAATACCGGGTGCGAGCCGCAAAAGGCGGGCGTGCTGCCCGATGATCTCGACGCTTTCGTCGCGGATATGCGCGGGAAGGACCTGCCGGTCGTCGGTCTGATGTGTATTCCTCCCGAATCCGAGGACCCTGCGCCGCATTTTGCGATGCTGGCCGAGATGGCCGGGCGCAACGGGCTCGACGGTCTGTCGATGGGGATGAGTTCCGATTTCGAGAAAGCGATTGCCGCCGGTGCGACCCATGTGCGTGTGGGTTCGGCGATCTTCGGCGCGCGCGACTATTCCTAAGCTTTGTCGCGGGCGTTGAGCGCCGGGGGCTTTCCGCCCCCGGACCCCCGGAGGATATTTCCGCCAAGCCGAAGGGGAATCTCCAGCGGCTCACCTGGTGTGATGCGCTGTGCGATCCAGATCAGGTGATCGCGGCGGAAGGCGAGGCAGCCCGCAGTCGGGTAGCCCGCGCGGCGGCGCTGATGCAGGAAGATGGCGGAGCCTTTGCCTGCCTCTGCGGTTGGATAGTTCCAGTCGGTCACCAGCACGATGTCGTACAGGGGATCGGCGCGCCGCATCGCCTCATGCGAGGCGGGGTAGGGGGCGCGAACCAAGTGGTTATAGGCCGAATCCCCGGATGCATCGCACCACAGATCACGCGGGCCGATCGGTTCAGCCCAGTCCTGAGGCGCAACGATCCGATCCGCGCGGTAGAACATGCGCAGGATATGCAGCCGCCCCGAAGGAGTCGCGCCGTCGCCCTCCTGCTTGCTGTCGCTGACGCCGCCGCGGCCGATCTCGACCGGGAAACGGCGGCCGCGGAACAGGAGGCCCGTGGGCGTGAGGCGCATCACAGGATATGCCCCGATTTCGCGGCTTTGGTGGCGAGGTAGTTCTCGTTATGGCGGCTCATGCCGACCTTCAGCGGCACGCGCTCGGTCACGTCGATGCCATTGGCTTCCAGCATCGCCACCTTGGCAGGGTTGTTGGTCAGCAGCCGCACCTGCGAAAATCCGAGCTTGCGCAGCAGCGCCGCGCCGATGCGGAAATCGCGCTCGTCATCCTCGAAACCGAGCCGGTGGTTCGCCTCGACCGTGTCGAATCCCTGATCCTGCAGCGAATAGGCGCGCATCTTGTTGGCCAGCCCGATCCCGCGCCCTTCCTGATTGAGATAGAGCAGGATGCCCGCGCCCTCATGCCCCATCAGCGTCAGCGCCGCGTCCAGCTGCGGGCCACAATCGCATTTCAGCGAGCCCAGAACGTCGCCGGTGAAGCAGGCCGAATGCAGCCGCGCGAGGACAGGTTTGGAGCGATCCGGGCGACCGATCTCGATCGCGTAATGCTCCTCAGCGCCATTGTCGGGGCGGAAGATATGCAGCCGACCGGCTTCGGCGGCGCGCATCGGCACGCGCGCGGCAGAGACCGGGGCGAAAGCCTGCGGGATGTCGGCGGCGGCAAGCGCCTCTTCGGCGGTGATGCAGGTCAGATCGGTCGGCGTGGGATCGGGCGCTGCGACCATCAGCGCTGCGGGCAGAAGCTGCGCGGATTTCGCCAGCCGGATCGCGGCGCGGGCGAGGTCCGCAGCGCCGCCGCGAAGCGCCTTGAGCGGGCCTTTCATCGGCACGCGCAGATCGTCTGCCGGATCGGCGAGCGCGCGCAGCCAGAGCAGATCGGCGTCAGCGGGCACCTCGATCCGGGCGATATCGGCGTCGTAGACGCGCGCTTTCAGCGTCTCGGCCCGGCGCGCGGTCAGGACCAGCGTCAGCGGCCCCAGCGCGCGCAACGCCGCGAGCCGCTCGGGCGAGAGCGTCTCGACCGCCACGGTGAGGTGATCGGATAGCAAAACGGGCAGCCCCATGCGCAGATCGGCGCGGGCGCGATTCAGTCGTTCAGCCGGGCTCGGCCCGAGGGAAAAATTGCCGGTCATGCGCTCTGAGATAGCCTCGACTGTAACAAATTGAAATATCTGCCGGTGATTCGACACGTCAGCGTGAGATAGGTTTCACCACCCTTGCCATCGCTGTGAAAGGGCAACAGCTATTCGTCGAACACATATGGAGGCTCAGGACATGGCATCATTGAAGAAGGTCCTTTTGGTTGACGATGACAACGATCTGCGCGAGGCGCTCGCCGAGCAGCTCGTCGCGACCGATGATTTCGAGGTCTTCGAGGCCAGCAATGGTCACGAAGCGGTAGATAAGGCGAAATCGACGCTTTACGACCTCGTCGTGCTGGATGTGGGCCTTCCCGATACCGATGGCCGCGAGCTGTGCAAGAAGCTGCGCAAGAGCGGCGTGAAATGCCCGGTCGTGATGCTGACCGGCCATGACACCGATGCCGACACGATCCTCGGCCTCGACTCCGGCGCCAACGACTACGTGACCAAGCCCTTCAAGTTCCCGGTGCTTCTGGCCCGTCTGCGCGCCCAGCTGCGCACCCATGAACAGTCCGAAGACGCCGTCTTCCAGCTCGGCCCGTATACGTTCAAGCCCGCGATGAAGATGCTGGTGGACGACAAGGACCGCAAGGTGCGCCTGACGGAGAAGGAAACCAACATCCTCAAGTTCCTTTACCGTGCGACCGACGGCGTGGTGCCGCGCGATGTGCTGCTGCACGAGGTCTGGGGTTACAATGCGGGCGTCACCACCCACACGCTCGAGACGCATATCTATCGCCTGCGTCAGAAGATCGAGCCCGATCCCTCGAATGCGCGCCTGCTGGTGACGGAATCGGGCGGCTATCGTCTGGTGGCCTGATCCGAGGCGTTTCGTGCGCCAAGGTTGGAAATGAGGAAGGCGGCTCCTGCGGGGGCCGCCTTTGTCGTGTCCGGTGGTCGCCGCGCGGCTCAGACCGTGGGGTAGATGTCTTCCTCGGCCTCTTCGAGCGAGATGCCGAGCGCATTCAGACCGTCTTCGAGATGATCGGCCAGCATCGGATTGCCCAGCAGGTAATCCTCGGTCGGCGCGGTCGCCTCGGCTTTGGCGGTGGCGATCGCCTCGTCGAGTTCCGACGCGTCATAGGTGTCGCGCCCGATCCACATCACCGCGGTCAGCGATGCCTTTTCATCCTCGTTCAGCGCCGCGATGAAAGCGCGCAGCTCGCGGGCCTGACCCGAGCCGGGAACGCCCGCGTCGAACTTGCGAGCGCGGATGATGACATGGGCGATTTTCGCCGGGCTGATGGTGAGCATGGCTGCCTCCGTTCTTGAGTTCATCATCTCGCCATTGCATGGCCTGCGCAAGCGTTTGCGTGTCGCATCATAACTGCGCGGGGATCAGGCCGCGCAGGGAGTTGCCCATGAAGACCTCGCCCTGCGCCAGATCTTCGGGCCGCAGGACGGCTTCGCGGGCGGCCCCTGTCTCCAGCATCTCCTCGCGCAGGATGCCCGGCAGCAAGCCGCAGGTTAGCGGCGGGGTCAGGTAAATTCCGTCGCGCTTGAGGAAGAGATTGGTGATCGTGCCTTCGCAGATCTCGCCGCGCTCGTTGAGCAGGATCGCCTCGTCCACGCCCTCGGGCAGGGCGGCGCGGGCGGCATCGTAGGGCGCGCGCGCCGTGGTCTTGAGGCGCAGCATCGGGTCCTGGCTGTCGAGGGTGACGCTCGAGATATGGAGGCGCCAGGCGGTGGTTGGCGTCAGGGGGGCAGAGGTGATCTCGATCGCGCCCTTGGCGTCGAGGGTCAGGCGCACCCGCAGCGGGCTCTCGCCGGAAACTGCCGAGAGGGCTGCCGTCAGTTTTTCTCGGTCGAGCGGGTAGCCAAGCTGCTCGGCGCCGCGGGTCAGCCGGGCGATATGGCGGGCGCGGCGGCGGATGCCTTCGCCGGGATGCCAGCCGAAGGTCTCGATCAGCTTCAGATCTTCAGGAACCGGGTTTTCCAAAGCGCTTCCTCATATTCACCGTGGGCGGTGGAGTCATAGACCAGCCCGCCGCCGACATTCACTCGCCATTGGCCGGGGCCGGTCTGCATCAGCGTGCGGATCGCGACGTTGAACTCCATCCGGCCGTCCGGGGCCGTCCAGCCGATCGCGCCGCAATAGATGCCGCGTGGGTCGGGTTCCAGCTCGTGGATGATCTCCATCGCGCGGATCTTCGGCGCGCCGGTGACAGAGCCGCAGGGGAACATCGCGCGCAGGATCTCGGGCAGGTAGGTGCCGGGGACCAGTTCGCCCTCGATCTCCGAGATCATCTGGTGGACCGAGCGATAGGTCTCGACCTCGAAGAGGCGCGGCACCTTGACCGAGCCCGGCGTGCAGATCCGCGAGATGTCGTTGCGCAGCAGATCGACGATCATCAGGTTCTCGGCGCGGTCTTTCTCGGCCCCCATCAGATCGGATTTCAGCGCGGCGTCCTCATCGGGCGTCGCCCCGCGCGGGCGGGTGCCCTTCATCGGCCGGGTGACGATCTTGCCACCCTCGACGCGGAAGAACAGTTCGGGCGAACGTGACAGCAGCCGCATCCCGGCCAACGCGACATCGGCCCCGTGCGGCACTTGGCCCGCGCTGGACAGGGCCGCGTATAGCGCCTCGGGCGCGACGTCGCTTGTCACGGGGATCGGGAAAGTCAGGTTCACCTGATAGCAATCACCCGCGCCGATATAGTCGTGGACCGCCCGGAAGGCCTCGGCATAGCGCGCCTCGGGCCAAAGCGGCTCGCCCAGCTCGATCTGCGGCGCGTTCTCCGAGACCGGCGGCGGGACATCCTCGGGCGCGTCGTAAACCCCGAAGGCCAGCAGCGGCAAATCCCGGTTCTCGGGTAGGAGCGGTGCGAGGCGTTCGCTCAGACAATAGCCCAGCTCGTAGGACGCGAACCCCGCCAGCCATCGCCCGTCGTCCTGCGCGCGCGTGATCGCCGCGAAAGCTGCGGGCAGATCCTCCGGCGCGTCGGCGCGGATGACCTCATGGGGGTCGCGGAAGCGGCAGGGCCGACCGTCCGGCCCCCTGTCGAAACGGACCTCGTCACTCATGGGCACACTCTATGCCAATCTCCGAAGGGGGGCGCAGCCGAAAAGCGACGCTTGGCGCCGCTTAGGCCTTCTTTTCGGCGGTCGAGACAAGCAGCGGCTGTGCGGCGGTATCGGGGGCCAGCTCCTCGAAATCGAAATTGTCTAGGCGACGCGCGCGTTTCCCGGCCTTTTCGGCAGAGATCTTGATCTCAGAGATGTCTTTCGCTGCCTGCCCGAAATGCCGGTCGAGGTTTTCGACACGGGTGCCGAGCCGGTCGACATCGGAATAAAGCGCGGCCAGCTCTTTTCGGATCGCGCCCGCCTGTTCGCGCATCCGTGCATCCTTCAGCACCGCGCGCATCGTGTTCAGCGTCGCCATGCAGGTCGTGGGCGAGACGATCCAGACCTTCGCGGCAAAGCCTTCGCGCACCAGTTCGGGGAAATTCGCGTGCAGCTCGGCATAGACCGCCTCGGACGGCAGGAACATCAGCGCGCCGTCCGCCGTCTCGCCTTCGAGAATGTATTTCTCCGAGATCGCCTTGATATGAGCGCGCACCGCGGTTTTCATCGCGCGGCTGGCCTCTTGGCGCTCCCATTGCGTGTCGGCGCGGCGTAGCGCCTCATAGGCTTCCAGCGGGAATTTGCTATCGATGACGATGGGGCCGGGCGGGTTCGGCAGGTGGATCAGGCAATCCGCGCGCTTCCCGTTCGAGAGGGTCGCCTGCATCGTGAAACTGTCCGAGGGCAGCGCCTTGCCGACGATATCGTGCAGCTGAATCTCTCCGAAAGCGCCACGGGTCTGCTTGTTCGACAGGATGTCCTGCAGGCCCAGCACATTGCCGGAAAGCTTCTCGATATTGGCCTGCGCCTTGTCGATCGCCTCGAGCCGCTGATGCAGATCTCCCAGCGAGCGCGCTGTGCGGGTGGCGGTGCCATGCAGGCTTTCCGACATGCCGCGCGAAACCTCGGCCAGACGCCTTTCCATCAGAGCGAGTACCTTTGTCTGGCTCGCGGCCTGCGCCTCGGAGACGTGATGCAGCCCGCCGGACAGCTGTTGCTGCCCGTCCGAGAGGCTTTGCACCCGCTGAGCGAGAAGGTTCATCTGGCCGACCATCGGGTCCATCGCACGGGTCTGACGGCCCGCAGCGCGCAACATGGCGACCATCAGGATCAGCAGGATAACAAGTGCCGCGCTGCCGAGCAGAAGGCCGAGCGTCAGCGGGTCGTTCAGGGTCAGGGTCATATCGCCAAGCTGGATCATGTGCGGCCAAACAGTCTTTCAATATCGCTGAGCTTCAATTCGACATAGGTCGGACGCCCATGGTTGCACTGGCCGGAATGGGGCGTGGCCTCCATCTGGCGCAGTAGCGCGTTCATCTCGTCGGCGCGCATCTGGCGGCCCGAGCGGATCGAGCCATGACACGCCATGCGGCTGAGCACCGCTTCGATCTTGGCCTGCACCAACTGGCTGTCGCCCAGATCGGACAGCTCGTCGAGCACGTCGCGCAGCAGGCCTTCGGCATTGATCTCGCCCAGAACGGCGGGGGTCTCGCGCACCGCGATCGCGCTGCCGCCGAAGGGTTCGATGGTGAGGCCAAGGCGCGACAGAGCGTCGGCATGTTCCAAAAGCAGCGCGGCGTCGCCCTGGCTGAGTTCGACGATCTCGGGGATCAGCAGCGCCTGCGCGGGCACGCCGTTCTCGGCCATCTGGCCCTTCAGCTTCTCATAGACGAGCCGCTCATGTGCCGCGTGCTGATCGACGATGACGATGCCGCGCTCGGTCTGCGCGATGATGTAATTCTCATGCACCTGCGCACGCGCCGCGCCCAAGGGCTTCTCGGTCAGCGCGGCTTCGGCGGGCGCCGCGGCCTCTGCGCGCGCCGAGGGTGCGTAGTCGAAGCTGGGCGCCGGGGCCTCCTGGAAGGAGGGCTGCGGGTAGGACGGTTGTTGATAGGCCGGATCGGGCAGCGGCGCCTGCGCGGAGTAGGAAGAGCGCATCGCGCCAAGGCTCGGCCGATCCATCTGGTAGATGCGCGGCGGCTGATCGGCGGTCGGTTCAGGCCGCATCGCGCCAAGCGTCGCATCCGAGACGGTCGACGAGGCCCGATGCCCCGCTTGCGCCAGCGCATGGCGCAGCCCTGTCACGATCAGCCCGCGCACGGTCGCGGCCTCGCGGAAGCGGACCTCGGCCTTGGCGGGGTGGACGTTGACGTCGACGCGCTCGGGTTCGCAGGTCAGGAAGAGGCAGGCGGCGGGGTGACGCTCGCGGCTGAGGAAATCCATGTACGCCGCGCGCAGCGCCCCGGTCAGCTGCTTGTCGCGCACGGGGCGGCCATTGACGAATAGGAACTGCTCCACCGCCGCGCCGCGCGAATAGGTGGGCAGCGCCGCGTAGCCGGTGAGGCGGATATCCTCGCGTTCGGCCTCGATCCGCACCGCGTTATCCGAGAAGGCGCGCCCGATCACCCGGGCCAGACGTTCCGAGAGCGCATCGAACAGCTCTCCCTGTTCGCCATCGGCGCGGAAGATTTCGCGCGATTTGCCGTTCGAGACATCGGTGAGGGTGAAGCTGACATAGGGCTCCGCCATCGCCAGCCGCTTCATCACATCGGCGATCGCCTGCGCCTCGGCCCGATCGGTGCGCATGAACTTCAGCCGCGCGGGCGTGGCGAAGAACAGGTCGCGCAGCTCGACTACGGTGCCCCGGTTCAACGCCGCCGGTTTCACCGGTCCGATCTGGCCGCCCGCTACGCCGATCTGGAAGGCGTCGAGACCATCGACACGCGAGGTAATCGTCAGCCGTCCGACCGCGCCAAGCGAGGGCAGCGCCTCGCCGCGAAAGCCGAAAGTGTGGATGTTGAGAAGGTCCGAGCCATCGATTTTCGAGGTGGCATGGCGCGAGAGCGCCAGCGGCAGATCCTCGGCGGTCATCCCGCAGCCGTCATCGGTCACGCGGATCAGCGTCTTGCCGCCGTCGCAATATTCCACCGAGACCCGCGACGCGCCCGCATCCAGTGCGTTCTCCACCAGCTCTTTCACCGCCGATGCAGGACGTTCGACCACTTCGCCCGCTGCGATGCGGTTTGCCGCAGCGTCATCGAGCTGCCGGATCACGGGACGCTCAGTCGCGCCGATATTGCGGTTGTGCTGGTTCATTCCACTAGGGATAGCATGGCGCGGCGCTCATCTAAAGAGATTCGCGCCAGCTATCCCCAGCGAAATCAGTTCAGGCCCTGCGGGCGTCCGACGACCACGAAGGTCAGGTTGTCGGGGTTCAGGATGCGCTTGGCCACGCGCTGGACATCGTCCTTCGTGACCGCGTTCACCTTGTCGTTGCGGGTGTCGATATAGCTCGGCGCCATGTCGTTGAGCTGCATCCCCGTCAGGATGCCCGCGATCGTGCCATTGCCGTCGAAGCGCAGCGGATAGGCGCCGGTGAGGTAGGTCTTGGCGTCCTCCAGCTCCTTGTCGGTGACCTGGCCGGTCGCAGCTTTCTTCCACTGCTCTTTCACGACCGAGATCGCCTCGGCGACCTTCTCATTGGCGGAGGCGAAGCTGCCCTGCCACGTCTTCGCCAGATCCTTGTCGACGATATAGGAGGCGATTCCATAGGTCAGGCCGCGCTTCTCGCGCACCTCGTCCATCAGCCGCGACGAGAACCCACCCGCGCCGACGATCTGGTTGAGCACATAGGCCGCGAAGAAATCGGGGTCTTTCAGGCCGATCCCCTTCTGGCCGAACATCACCACCGATTGCGGGCTGTCGAAATCGACCGTAGTCACGCCGCCCTTGAAGCTGGGGTCGGCGGGGGGCGGCATGTCGGCGCCCTTGGCGGGCAGATCGCCCAGCAGCTTGTCGAGCATCGGCCCGAGTTCTTCCGGGGTGATGTCGCCCACGGCGGAGACCACCAAGTGATCGCGGCTCATCACGCGGTCCTTGGCTTCGAACAGATCCTCGCGCGTGAGGCCCTTCACGCTGTCGACGGTGCCGTTGAGCGAGCTGCCATAGGGGTGATCGCCATAGGTGATCTCGCGGAATTTCTCGCCTGCGATGTCGTTCGGGTCCTGCTTGCTCGATGCGATCACGGCCAGCACCTGCTGGCGGACGCGTTCGATCGCGCTTTGATCGAAGCGCGGATTGACCAGCGCCTCGCGCAGAAGGTCGACGGATTTGTCGCGGTTCTCGGTCAGCATCCGGGCCGAGATATCGAGCGAGTCGTCGCCCACGTCGAAGCCGAATTGCGCGGCCAGCGCTTCCTCGGCCTCGGCGAATTGCTGCGAGTTCTTCTCGCCCGCGCCCTCTTCGAGCGTCGCGGTCATCAGATTGATCGCGCCGCGCTTGCCTTCGGCATCGAGGCTCGCCCCGCCGCGGAAGGCGATGTCGAGCGCGGTGAAGGGGATGTCGTGATTCTCCACCAGCCACGCCTTGATGCCGCCGGGCGAGGTGACCTGCTGAATGTCGATCGCACGGGCAGGCAGCGCCAGCACGAAGGCGAAAAGCGACGCCATCACGAGGCGCGTGGTGATCGGGAAACGGGTGTGGATCATTGGGTGATCTCCTGCGCAGGCGCGGGCGGCGCGGCGGGGGCCGCAGCTTCGGTGGGGGCGTCATCGGGGCGCTTGGCATAGCCCGTCACCGAGTCCTTGTTCTGGAACAGGTCGCGGGCGGCGGCCATCACGTCCTCTTCCGTCACCGAGGTCAGAACATCCGGCCAATCCTCGACATCTTTCACCGAGAAGCCGGAGGCCAGCGCCTCGCCATAGCGCCGCGCGAGCCCTTGCGTGTTGTCGCGCGAATAGATTTCGGCGGCCTTCACCTGCGTCTTGATGCGGGCGAATTGCTCGGGGTCGATGCCTTCCTTCAGGAATTGCTTCAGCGCCGTGTCGAGCGCCTTTTCGGCCTCGGGGAGGCTCACATCCTTGGCGGGCATCACCGAGAGATTGAAGGTCGTCGCATCGATCGACATGCCGTCATAATAGCTCGACGCATAGATCGCGGTGCCGTCGCCGTAGATCAGCTTGCGGCCCAGCACGGAGGTCGCCTGATTGCCGCCGAGAATCTCGGACAGCACAGTCAGGGCGGCGGCGCGCTTCTGGTCGCCCGGATTGCGTTCGGGGGCGAGGTAGCTGCGCACCAGATAGGGCTGGGCGATCTGCGGGTCCTCGAAGGTCAGGTGCCGCGAGGCGCGTTGCGGCGGCTCCTGCGGACGGGCGCGGGGCGACAGGTCCTCGGTCGGTTTCAGCTTGCCGTAATACTTCTCGGCCAGCGCCTTCACCTCGTCGGGCTTCACATCGCCCGCGACCACGAGGATCGCGTTATTGGGGGCGTAATATTCGTGATACCAGTTGAGCGCGTCCTGCCGGGTCAGCCCTTCCATCTCCTTGCGCCAGCCGATGACCGGCGTGCCGTAGGGCGAGTTGAGGAACTGGGCGGCGCGCTCCTGCTCGTTGAACAGTGCCCGCGGGTTGGAATCGGTGCGTTGCGCGCGTTCTTCGAGGATCACCTGCAGCTCGGTCTTCGCATCATCGGGCGAAATCCGCAGATTGCGCATCCGGTCCGCTTCCATCTTCATCACCAGCGGAAGCCGGTCGGCCGCGATGCGCTGGAAATAGGCGGTGTAGTCGTAGCTGGTGAAGGCGTTGTCCGAGCCGCCATTGGCCGCGACCGTCTTCGACAGCTCACCGGGTGCCATCGTGTCGGTGCCCTTGAACATCAGGTGTTCGAGGTAATGGGCGATGCCGGATTTACCGCGCTTCTCGTCGGCCGATCCGGCCTTGTACCAGACCATATGGACCACGACCGGAGCGCGATGATCCTCGATCACGACGCCTTTCAGGCCGTTTTCCAACTCGAAGGTAGAGACGTCACCGGCCACCGCCGGGCTCAGACCTGCTAATGTCAGCAGGGCGAACAGGAATGCACGCAATGCCCAACTCCTCACAAGACACAGTTTGGGCGAAGATAAGCACTCTCGCCCGACGTGCAAACGCCGGTGACGTTCTCGTGATGATTTTTCGGATTACTTGACCGCGCGCTGCGCTTCGCCCGAGGGCGGTGCGCCGGGCGTGACGACGCCGAGACGACGCCAGCGCTCGAGCTCTGCCGACTGGTCGAGCTCCATCGGCTTGTAGGCTTTGTAATAGACCGAGACCTGGAACAGACGCTCCAGCAGGCGGCCGTCGTGATCCTTGCGCCATTGATAATCCTCGGCGGCGAGGGTCTGGCGGATGCCCGACTGGCTGCCGTAGCGCGACGCGGCGGAGACCAGCGCGCGATCCGAGGTCGGGACCTGCCCTGTCTCGTCGAGGCGGCGCGGGTTGCCACCAAGGGCTGCAACGGCATCGGCTTCGGGCGTAGGATCGGTGATGTTCTTGCCACCCGGCGTGGGCGGCGGCAGCGCATCGAGGTTCTCCGGCATCTCCAACGGTTTCGTCGGAATCACGCCGAATTCGTCCGGGCCCTGGTGCGAAGACCGCAGATTCATCAGGCTGGGATCGCGGGAATTGCCGCAGGCAGCCAGCGTCAGTACCGCTGTAAACGCGAGTCCGAGCGTGCCGATCTTCGCCTGCATGAACCACTCCCTTGCCAGTTCCGCCCCCGTCTTAACGCAACATTGGAGCGTCGTCACCTGCGAAAAACAGGCTAGCCGTCGTTGGCGCGATGGTCCTTGCCGGTGAACAGCACCAGACCGACCGCGCCGAGGAAAATCGCCACATCGGCGACGTTGAAAGAATAGGGGTTCTGCCAACCCGGTAGCGACATGTTCAGAAAGTCCGCCACCGCGCCATAGACGAGCCTGTCGACCACGTTGCCAAGCGCACCGCCGACCAGCAGCCCTGCCGAGATATTCACCCGCGTCGAATGCGGCTCACGCGCGATCCAGACCCAGACCCAGAGCGAAATCACCAGCGCTACGATAATCAGTACCCAGCGCATCCAGTCGGTTTCGCCGGAGAACAGGCCGAAATTCACGCCGCGATTCCATGCCATGCGAAAGTTGAGATAGGGCGGCACCACGTCGATCGCGCCGCGCTGATCGAGATGCATCCCCTGCACGACGATATATTTCGACACCTGGTCGAGGAGCAGGACGCCCGCTGTCACTTTCGCTGCTAGCCGCATCTGGCCCTCGTTTGTTTCTCGTCACGTCTTCATGCCAGAAGGCGCAGCCCGGTATCTACCGGGCTACGCAAAGATACCGGCAGATCAGTGGCGGAAATGGCGCATTCCGGTGAAGACCATCGCGAGCCCGCGCTCGTTCGCCGCGTTGATCACTTCCTGATCGCGCATCGAGCCGCCGGGCTGGATGATCGCGGTGGCGCCGGCCTCAGCCGCGGTGATCAGACCGTCTGCGAAGGGGAAGAAGGCGTCGGACGCCACGACCGATCCCTTGGTGGGCGTCTCGGTCAGGCCGGCGGCTTCCATCATGTCTTCGGCCTTGCGCGCCGCGATCCGGGTCGAGTCGACACGGCTCATCTGGCCCGCGCCCACGCCGACGGTCGCGCCGTCCTTGACGTAGATGATCGCGTTCGACTTGACGTGTTTCGCGACTTTCCACGCAAACAGCAGGTCTTTGAGTTCCTGCTCGGAGGGCTGGCGCTCGGTCACGACTTTCAGGTCGTCCAGCGTGATCACGCCATTGTCCTTGTCCTGCACGAGGAAGCCGCCCGCGACCTGACGATAGGTCGTGATCGGTGCGGTGATGTCGGGCAGGCCGCCGGTTTCCAGCAGGCGCACGTTCTTCTTCTTCGCGATGACCTCTTTCGCGGCCTCGTCGACCGAGGGCGCGATGATGACTTCAGAGAAGATCTTGGTGATCTCTTCGGCGGTCGCCGCATCCAGCGTCTGGTTGAGCGCGATGATGCCGCCGAAGGCCGAGGTGCGGTCGCAGTCGAAGGCGCGCTTATAGGCCTCGATCACGGTCTCGCCGGTCGCAACGCCGCAGGGGTTGGCGTGCTTGATGATCGCGACGGCGGGTTTCTCGGTGCCGAATTCCGAGACCAGCTCATAGGCGGCATCGGTGTCGTTGATGTTATTGTAGCTCAGTTCCTTGCCCTGAAGCTGCTTGGCGGTCGCGACGCCCGGACGGTTCGTGCCGTCGAGGTAGAAGGCCGCCTGCTGATGCGGGTTCTCGCCGTAGCGCAGGGTCTGCGCGAGCGTGCCTGCGAAGGCACGGCGGCGCGGGGTCTCTTCGCCGATGGCGCCTGCCATCCAGGTCGAGACGGCGGCGTCATAGGCCGCAGTGCGGGCATAGGCGATCTGGGCGAGGCGCTGGCGGAACGGGTAGGAGGTCGCGCCGTCATTCGCGTCGAGCTCTTCCAGAACGGCGGCGTAATCTTCGACATCCACGACGGTCGAGACGAAGGCGTGGTTCTTCGCCGCAGCCCGGATCATCGCCGGGCCACCAATATCGATATTCTCGATGCAGGTGTCGTAATCGGCGCCCTTCGCGACCGTTTCCTCGAACGGGTAGAGGTTCACCACCAGCAGGTCGATCGCCTCGATCTGATGCGCTTCCATCGCGGCGAGGTGTTCTTCGTTGTCGCGCAGCGCCAGCAGGCCGCCATGCACTTTCGGATGCAGCGTCTTGACGCGGCCGTCCATCATCTCCGGGAAACCCGTCAGATCGGCGACGTCGCGCACGCTGAGACCGGCTTCGCGCAGGGTCTTGGCGGTGCCGCCGGTCGAGAGAAGTTCGACGCCGCGCGCAGCGAGCGCTTGGGCGAAGTCGACCAGTCCGGTCTTGTCGGAAACGGAAATCAGCGCACGGGTCAGGGGGATCGGGCGGGTCACGGGCAGCTCCTCGCAAGGCTCAGGTCAGGGGCGCCCAGGGCCATCCTCGGGATCTGCCCCAAGGTCAGGGCGCGTCGATGGCCGTGGAGTTATCGCGTGCTTGCGAAAAGGTCCAGCCAATCTGGCAAGCCCGGTCCAGAACCTTGCTCGAAAGCACGATCTGTTGTGCAGGACGCGGGCGAATGCGCCCTTTTTCGAGGTAAACGGAGGGTTCCAGCGCCAGATCGGCGACCCCGTCATGCCGGAAAATCCAGATTTCCCCGGTGCGCAGCGCGACCGAAACGGCGGTACCGCCCAGATCGAGCGCCGCGTCGCAATCGGGATGCAGGTGGAAGCGGATGTCGAAGGGAATGCCGCGCAGCCCCTCGCGCTCGAAAATCTGGTCGAACCGGTCGATGTCGTCAGGGGTCATCGCGCCGAGCGTGTCGCGCCCGCGCAATTCGCGCCCGTCGACGGACAGGTCCAGCTCGCGGATATGCGACATGCCGTGGGTCTCGGCATAGCCGTCATGGCCGAAGATCATCCCGGTCTCCGACAGGTCGTCGGGCTTGAACCAGACGGTTTTCGGCGTTTTGTCGAGATAGGCGCGCGGGGCCCGCCCGAACAGACGCTCGGGGCCGAGGCGGGACGAGGAATAGCCGTAGATCGAGAGGGTCGAATGGCTGGCAGTGGCGCGGCCTGCGCGGTGCCAGTCCGAGCCGAACTGCGCACCCGAGCCGCAATTGACGATCAGCGGGCGGCGGCCCGAGGTCAGTTCGAAGGCCAGCGTCGAAGCATGGGCATTGGCCGAGGCCTCGCCCTGCGGCGGTCGCGCCGCGTCGATGATCAGCGAGCCGCGCCCGCCCTGCATCCGCACGAAACCCATCGCGATCGGCTCGCGCCGGACGCTGCGGATACCGGTCGCCGAAAGCGCCGTGTCGAGCCGCCCTTCGGGTCCGCGCCCGCCACCGTGAAACCGCGCCAGTGCCCCATCGGAGTGGCGCAGCGCGCGCAGGGTGGGGGCGATCCGCGCGATCGCATCGAGGATCGGACCGGGCGGCGTGCGCCCCGCCGTCTGCAAAGCCTCCGCCGCCCAGTTCAGCAGCGTCAGAATTTCCAGCAGTTCCTCGGGGTTTCGGGTCGCGATCCCGCCCTCGGCGTCGATCTCCGCCGCGCAATCGCGCGACAGGGCCTCCAGCGCGGGGTCGGCATGGCGCTCCATCCCGGTCAGCGCGAGCCCCGCATAGACGAGCCCGGTTAGCGCTTCGAAACGGGGCAGCCCGCAGGCCGCACCCGCCCAGCGTTTCGACAGGAAGATCGTTTGTTGCCCCAGCGCGCGGAAGAAACGGTCGGCATCCTCGCGTTCGCGTCCGTTCAGCAGCAGGATCGCATGGTTGATCCAGCGGATCAGGCGGCGCCCCGTCAGATCGGGCGTCCAGCCCGGACCGCTGCCGTCGCCGAAGCGGTCGATCCAGCCGAAGACCCAATCCTGTGCGCGCAGGCGCGCCTCGCGGGTGCCCAGCGCC
Organism: Thioclava sp. PTB-PU3-1; assembly: GCF_055666785.1. Classification (NCBI taxonomy): domain Bacteria; kingdom Pseudomonadati; phylum Pseudomonadota; class Alphaproteobacteria; order Rhodobacterales; family Paracoccaceae; genus Thioclava; species Thioclava sp. PTB-PU3-1. The sequence goes on from NZ_JBVNVL010000006.1 coordinate 84,845, forward strand.
GCGAGATCGTCGAGCCAGCCGCAGCCCTGCAGCGCATCCTCGAAAGCCGGGCCGGGTATCGGCAGGTCCCAGATATTGACTCCCGAACCTTCGATCAAAGAGCCCGCAAACAGGAAGTTGCCCTGAACGAGTTGCCGTCCCTTGGCGTAAGAGCCGATCGTGCGCGGCTCGGGCTGGCTGACGAATCCGGTCGCCGTCTGCGCACGGCCTGCGCGCGCAGCAGCAAGGCGGTTCAGCGCCGTGCCGAGTTTTGCCGATGATCGGGTTCTGTCCTTACCCATTCCGTTGCCGCTTGCATGCCCTTCTGTCGGGGAATGCGGTCACGTTACTGGGAGGCAGGCGCGCTGTCACCGCCTCGGCGGTCGGTTCACGCAGAGCGTTGCAGTCGCGCCATGTAGAACCCGTCCATCCCCCCGAGATCAGGCCAGAAATCGGGCCGCAGCCGCAGCCCGCCCTCCTCGGTGATCCAGTCCGGCGCGATGCCGGGCAGGTCGGGACGGATCACGGTAAGGTCCGGATGCCGGGCAAGCGCCGCCTTGATCTGCGCCTCGCCTTCTTCGGGCAGAAGCGAGCAGGTCGCATAAACCAGCGTGCCGCCGGGTTTGAGCCATTGCAGCGCGCGGTCCAGAAGCTGTTCCTGCAGCGTGAAAAGCGGCTTGATCGACGCGCCGTCCTTGATGAAGGGCAGGTCGGGATGTCGGCGGATCGTGCCGGTGGCCGAGCAGGGCGCATCGAGCAGGATCGCATCGAAGGGGGCCTCAGGCTCCCATTCGAGCGCGTCGGCCGCGACGATCTCGGCCTCTATCTGCGTCCGGTCGAGGTTTTCCGCCAGCCGCTCCAGCCGCGCCTCGGAGATATCGAGGGCGGTCACATCGGCGCCCATCGCGGCGAGTTGCAGCGTCTTGCCGCCGGGGGCTGCACACAGGTCGAGCACGCGTGCGCCAGATGCCGGGGCCAGCAGCTTCGCGGGCAGCGCGGCGGCAGCATCCTGCACCCACCAAGCGCCGTCTTCGAAACCGGCCAGTTCGGACACTTTGCCCGGATCGGTCAGCCGCAGCGAGCCCGTCGGCAGAAGCGTCGCCCCCAGCGTCTCGGCCCAACCTGCGGCATCGTCTTTCACGCTCAGATCGAGCGGCGCGCCCGCCAGATGCGCAACCTCCATCGCCTGCGCGGCCTTCTTGCCAAAGGACGACATGACGCGCCCGCGCAGCCAGCCCGGCATTTCCGGCGCGGGCGTCGCGGCCCATTTCTCGCCTTCCTCGGAGACCTTGCGCAGCACGGCATTCACCAGCCCCGAGAAGCTTTGCAGCTTCGGCCCGGCCGATTTCACCAGCGTCACGGCAGCATCGACCACGCCATGTGGGGCTTGCTTTTCCTCCAGCAGCTCGACCGTGGCCAGCCGCAGGATCGCCATCACATCCGTTGGCGTGCGACGGCGCAGATGCGGTTTGATGATCCGGTCGGCGCGTCCCAGGTGGCGCAGCGTCGTCGTCGCAAGGCGCTGGGCGCGGGCACGCTGTGCAGGCTCCAGCCCGTCGAGCGCCTCCGCACCGATCTGCTCGGCGAGGCTTTCGCGATCCTCGAGAACGCCCACGATCAGGCCAAGGGCTGCGCGGCGCGCGGGGTCGGGTCTGGACATGGGCTGCGGCTTCCTGGCTTGTTGCGGCTTAAGCACGGGCCTATATCATGCCCCGATCCACAGACAAGAAAGGACGCGCCATGTCCGATCAGCCCGAAGAGACCCGCGACCTGCCGCCCGCCGCGATCCGCGCGCTCGCCGAAGCCGAGGAGCGCCGCAAGAACGCGCAGGCGGCAGAACTGCCGACCGAGCTTGGCGGTCGCGACGGACCCGAGCCCGTGCGCTACGGCGATTGGGAGAAGAAGGGCATCGCGATCGACTTCTGATCGCGGCGCGGTCTCAGAGGCCGGGGGCGCTGCCCCCGGACCCCCGGGATATTTGAATCAAGAGGAAGAGGGCGCCTTTCAGAGCCCCAGCACGTCGAGCATGTCGTACTCGCCCGGCCGCTTGTCCTGACCCCAGAGCGCGGCCTTGAGCGCGCCGCGCGCGAAGATGGCGCGATCGGTAGCTACATGGCGCAGGATGATCCGCTCGCCCATGCCGGCGAACAGCACGTCATGCTCGCCCACGATATCGCCGCCGCGAATGGCCGAGAAACCGATCGCACCGTGTTTGCGCGCGCCGGTGATGCCGTCGCGGCCCGACTCGCGATTGTCTTCGAGCGAGATGCCACGGCCTTCCGCCGCCGCCTCGCCCAACATCAGCGCGGTGCCCGAGGGCGCATCGACCTTCTTGTTGTGATGCGCCTCGATGACCTCGATATCCCAATCGGCATCGAGCGCGGCTGCGACTTTCTTCGTCAGCTGCGTGAGAAGGTTCACCCCGAGGCTCATGTTGCCCGCCCGCACGATCACGGCGTGCCGCGCGCAAGGTGCGAGCGCCGCGATATCGTCCTCGTCCATGCCGGTCGTGCCGATCACATGGGTCAGGCGTGCCTGCGCCGCGATCTTGGCGAATTCGCGGGTGGCGGCAGGCGCGGTGAAGTCGATCACCGCCTGCGCGCCGGAAAACGCCTCGAGCGGATCGTCGGTCACGATCACCCCGTTCGGCGCGCCGCCCATCGCCTCGCCCAGATCTTTGCCGACCCATTCGTGGCCCGTGCGTTCGACGGCGCCGACAAGGCGCGCCTTGTCGCTCTCGCTCACGGTGCGGATCAGCATCTGGCCCATCCGGCCCGACGCTCCGGTAATCACGATGCCCGGCAGGTCGCTCATGTCTTTCTCCTTCACGGTTTCGCGCTATCTAGCTTGCACAGGCGGGCTTGGCAAAGCCCCCGTTGCGCAAAACCCGCAGACGCCCTATGTGAGCGCCATGGCAAAGAACCGTTTCTCCTCGGGCGATGGCCCTTCGCAACGTCAGCTTCGCATGGGCGAGTTGATCCGACGCACGCTGTCGGACCTCCTGATGCGGGGCGATGTGCATGATCCCGACCTCAACCGCGTCTCGGTGACGGTGGGCGAGGTGCGCTGCTCTCCCGACCTGAAGGTCGCGACCGCCTATGTCACGCCCTTGGGCGGCGAAGGCGGGAAAGAGCTGATCGCGGCGCTTGCGCGCAACAAGGGCGAACTGCGCCGCTTGCTCGGCAAGGAAATGACCGCGAAGTACAGCCCCGATCTGCGCTTCCGGCTGGACGAGACCTATGATCGTCTCGATGAGACGCGTCGGATCTTCTCGGACGAGACGGTGCAGCGCGATATCGCTGCGCGCGACGATGACGAAGACGATGAAGACGATCGCGACTAATGCTGCGGCGCTGATGCTGCTGGCCACGCCTGCGCTGGCCGACGCACCCTGTGCGGATCGCAGCTTCGACGGAACGACCTACACGGTCTGCGAAGCCAAGCTCGGGCAGGACCTGAAGCTGTTCCTCGACGATCCCGACGGCAATCTGATCGGCACGCCCGAGCGGCTCTCGGAAGTCGTGCCCAAAGGTGATCGCGTCGTCTTCGCGATGAATGCGGGGATGTATCATCCCGATCGCAAGCCGGTGGGTCTGTTCATCGAGAACGGCAAGGAGCTGCATTCGATCGTCACCTCCGAGGGGCCGGGCAATTTCGGTTTGCTGCCAAACGGGGTCTTCTGCATCGGAGAGAGGTTCTCGGTGACGGAATCGCGCGCCTTCGCCGCCGATCCGAAGGATTGCACCTATGCGACGCAATCGGGGCCGATGCTGGTGATCGACGGCGCGCTGCATCCGAAATTCCTTGCCGATGGCACGTCGAAGAATATCCGTAACGGGGTGGGGGTCTCGGCCGATGGCAAGACCGCCTATTTCGCGATCTCCGATGCGCCGGTGAGCTTTCACGAATTCGGCCGTTTCTTCCGCGACGAGATGCAGGTGCCGAACGCGCTTTATCTCGACGGCAAGATCTCGCGGCTAACCGTGCCCGGTCAGGGGCGCGAGGATATGGGCCTGCCGATGGGACCGATCGTCGCGCTGATCGCGCCTGCCGCCCCCGCTGCTGGAGATTGACGGCTCGCGCCGCTTGGGCTAGCAGGCGCACCCTGTCGAATATGGAGGCCTCATGGCACGCAAGAAGGGTCGCGACATTTCCGGCTGGCTGATCGTGGACAAGCCCGCAGACATCACCTCCACCTCGGTGGTGAACAAGGTGCGCTGGGCGCTGGGCGCCAAGAAGGCGGGCCATGCGGGCACGCTCGACCCGGCGGCGACCGGGGTTCTGGCGGTCGCGCTGGGCGAGGCCACAAAGACGGTGCCGTTCATCACCGATGCGCTGAAATGCTACCGGTTTCAGGTGCGGCTGGGCGCTGCGACGAAGACCGACGATGCCGAGGGCGAGGTGATCGAGACATCCGATCTACGCCCCACGGATGAAGAGATCGCCACTGCGCTGACCGCCTTCGAAGGCGATATCGAACAGGTGCCGCCGCAGTTTTCCGCCGTGAAGGTCGATGGTGAACGCGCCTATGCGCTGGCCCGTGCGGGCGAGGAGATGGAGCTGGCCGCGCGGCCTCTTTATGTCGAAAGCCTCGTGATGCTGGGCCGTCCCGATGCCGACACGGTCGAGCTGGAGCTGGTCTGCGGCAAGGGCGGCTATGTGCGCTCCATCGCGCGCGATCTGGGGCAGAAGCTGGGCTGCCTCGGCCACGTGCTCTGGCTGCGCCGCGAATGGTCGGGGCCCTTCGAGGCGAGCGACGGGATCACGCTTGCGGAGATCGACGAGCTCGCCAAGACGCCCGAGCTCGATGAGAAACTGCTGCCCGTGGAACTGGGCCTTGATGATTTGCCGCAGCTGAAAGCGACGCCTGAAGGCGCGGTGCGGCTGAAGAACGGCAATCCGGGGATGGTGCTGCCGGGCGAGGTCGAATGGGGCGAAGAAGTCTGGGTCAGCCATGAGGGCAAGCCGCTTGCCGTCGGTATCTATAAATCCGGCGAGGTCCATCCGAGCCGCGTCTTCAACCTTTGACGCGCCCCTTCCCCTTGGTCCAAATATCCCCGCCGGAGGCATCCGCCCTCTGTCACGCACATAACGGTCAGGACGAGAGATGATCACCCGCGAGCATATCAAAGGCGACGCCCCCTCCATCGCGGTCTATTCGGATTGCGAGAATTACCGCTATCTGCTCACGAGGGTTTGGGATGACAGCAAACCGCGGGCGCTGTTCATCATGCTCAACCCCTCGACCGCGACCGAGGTGCAGAACGACCCGACCGTGGAGCGCTGCGAGCGCCGCGCGCGGGCGCTGGGCTTCGGGGCGTTCCGGGTGACCAATATCTTCGCCTATCGTGCGACCGATCCGAAGGTGATGCGGGCGCAGCCGGACCCGGTCGGGCCCGAGAACGATGCGGCGATCCGCGAGAGCGTCGACTGGGCGGGCGGTCCCGAGGACCGGATCATCTGCGCCTGGGGCGCGCATGGCGCGCATCTCGCGCGGGGCGCTGCGGTGGAAGACCTGCTGCGCGAAAGCGGTCGGGCGCTGCATCACCTCGGGCTGACCAAGGCGGGCGCGCCGAAGCATCCGCTCTATATCGCCTATGAGCATCAGCCCGAGCTGTGGTTCACCCGCGAAGGCTGAGCGAACCGTTAAGCATTTAACGCTTGTTTCCTAGGGTATCCGCGCCGGCAGCGGTAGATTTCTCGCATCTTCACGGGGGTGAGAGAGATGTTGTTTCTGTCGGGTGTTCTGGGCCTGCTGATGGCGGGCGCCACGGCGGGTCTCATGGTGGCTTCCTCCGAACCCGAGGAGGAGACGCCGGACGATCTCGAGACCGCTGATGCCGAGGCTGGGGAGGTCTCTCTGCTGGCCGAGGTCAGTGCTGGAGAAATCGCACCCGAGCCGCTCGCAGCGTCCGAGCCGGGGCCGGGCGATGACATCACTTGGGGCGATGCGTCCGACGATGCGATCGCCGGGGAGGCGGGTGACGATCAGATCAACGGCTATGATGGCGATGACAGCCTTTGGGGCGGGGACGGCGACGACCAGATCCTCGGTGCGTCCGGCAACGATACGCTCTGGGGCGATGCGGGGACCGACACGCTGATCGGCGGCGACGGCGAGGATGAACTCGTCGGCGGCATGGAGGCGGATCTCCTATCCGGCGAGTTCGGATCGGATCGGCTCTTTGGCGAGGCCGGGGAGGACACGCTGATCGGGGGCGCGGGCGACGATATGCTCGCGGGCGGCGCCGACGACGACACGCTAATCGGGGCCGAAGGCGCGGATGTGCTGAGCGGGGATGCCGGGCGCGACGAGCTGAACGGCGATGCCGGGAACGATGTGCTGTTCGGCGTCACGCCGGAGACGCGCGATGCGGGGGCGGCCGATGCCGATACGCTCAATGGCGGGGCAGGGGAGGACGTGCTGCTAGGCGGCTCGGGCGATTGGCTGCATGGCGGCGAAGGGGGCGATAGCTTCGCGCTGGGCGATTGGATCGATCCGAACGCCCCTGCGACAATCGCAGATTACACGGCCGGGCAGGACCGGCTGGCGGTCATCTACGATCCGCAGGGCACCGCCACGCCGCAGATCAGTATCGAGCCTTCCGAGGCGCATCCCGGTGCGGCGTGGATCCTGCTCGACGGCATCCGGCTGGCCGAGGTGCTGGACGCGGCGGGGCTGAACGCGCAGGACGTGGCGCTGCTCACGCCCGCGCAATTCGCAGCGCAGCAGGCCATAGCGCTTTGAAATAAGGCTTTTCAACACGACGATTCGCGTCTATACGCGCGCATCTGTTCCGAAAGGGGCAGTCTATGGACCTTGCTGGACGACATCCCGGCTTGCGCCCGAACCCTCAATTTAAGGAGATCCCGATGTCGATCACTGTCGAAGACAAGAACGCGCTTATCAAGGAATACGGCACCAAAGAAGGTGACACCGGTTCCCCGGAAGTTCAGGTCGCAGTTCTGACCAAGCGCATCGCGAACCTGACCGAGCACTTCAAAGAGCACAAGAAAGACAACCACTCGCGTCGTGGTCTTCTGATGCTCGTCGCGCAGCGCCGCAAGCTGCTCGACTACCTGAAGGCGAAAGACGTCGCACGTTACCAGTCGCTGATCGAGCGTCTCGGCCTGCGCCGCTAATCCGCCTCGGATTGGAATTCGAAACGCCCGTGCCTTAGGCGCGGGCGTTTTCATTTGCACTATTCCGACTGAATTGCGCAAATTGGCAATAACAGCCCTTCTGCCTGCAAGCTTCAAAACTTTTGGGTGAATAGCCTTCCCACCAAAAAACTTTGGTCGGTTCGACTTCTTGTCCTCCTGTATCGTCCGCTCCAAACGGGAAAACGCAAGCATCTGCCCTACCTTGCAGGTGCGTTAACAGGGAGGATTGAGATATGCAGATCGGAGTCTGGATCAGCTTGGCACTGTATTTCGTGCTGATGCTGGCCATTGGGGTCTATGCGTGGCGCAAGTCCACGTCGAGCTCTGAGGAATATATGCTGGGCGGGCGTAACCTGCCGCCTGCGGTTGCCGCCCTGTCGGCAGGCGCATCGGACATGTCGGGCTGGCTGCTTCTGGGCCTGCCGGGCGCGCTCTTCGTGTCGGGTCTGACGCAAAGCTGGATCGGGATCGGCCTTTTCGTCGGCGCTTTCGTGAACTGGGTCATCGTGGCGCCGCGCCTGCGCGAGCAGACCGAGCGCTATGACAACGCGCTGACCATCCCCGGCTTCCTCGCCAATCGCTTCCCGAGCCACGCGACCTTGCTGCGGATGGTTTCGGCGGTGATCATCGTGGTGTTCTTCGCGGTCTATACCGCGTCGGGTCTCGTCGGCGGCGGCAAGCTTTTCGCCAGCGCCTTCGGCGGCAGCTACATGACCGGGGTCATCCTGACGCTGGGTGTCGTGCTGGTCTACACCGTGATCGGCGGCTTCCTCGCCGTGTCGCTCACCGATTTCGTGCAGGGCTGCATCATGATGCTCGCGCTCGTCATCATGCCTATCGTGATCCTCACGACCGGTCAGGGCGACGGGGTGGACGCGGCTGCGAGCCGGCTGAGCAATATCGACCCGAATTTCCTGTCGATGACGAACGGGCTGACCTTCGCGGGCTGGCTCTCGGCGGTCGCCTGGGGTCTGGGCTATTTCGGCCAGCCGCATATCATCGTGCGCTTCATGGCCGTGCGTTCGGTCGCCGATGTGCCGAAAGCACGGAATATCGGCATGGGCTGGATGGCGATCTCGCTGATCGGCGCGATTTCGGTCGGTATCTTCGGCCGCGCCTACGCACAGCGCAACGGTCTCGACGTGCAGGATCCGGAGACGATCTTCATCATCCTCTCGAACCTGCTGTTCCATCCGCTGGTGACCGGCTTCCTCTATGCCGCGCTTCTGGCGGCGATCATGTCGACCGTGTCGAGCCAGCTTCTGGTGTCGTCCTCGTCGCTGACCGAAGACTTCTACAAGATCGTCTTCAACAAGGACGCCTCGGACCGCACGTTGGTGAATGTCGGCCGTCTTGCCGTGCTGGCAGTGGGGATCGCGGCGATCATCATCGCGTCGAACCCCGACAGCAAAGTGCTCGGCCTCGTGTCGAACGCATGGGCCGGTTTCGGTGCCGCTTTCGGTCCGCTGATCATCCTGTCGCTGACCTGGAAGCGGATGACGGGTCTGGGCGGCGTGGCTGGCCTCGTCGTCGGTGCGCTGACCGTGATCGTCTGGATTTCGCTGGGTTGGGGCTCGTTCCTCTACGAGATCATCCCGGGCTTCATCGCGGCCTTCATCGCCATCGTGGTGGTGAGCCTCGCGTCCGAAGACAGAGGCGAGTTCCGTCCGATCGAGTGATCGAAGAGCTTACGAGTATCATTGCGCCCGTCCCGAAAGGGGCGGGCGCTTTGCGTTCTGGCTATTTCGCTGCGGCGGAAAGACGAGAAAATCCATTAGGACGGCATCGCACGCGTGCCTTGGGCCCCTTTGGATCAAGCGCGAAGAGGTTCGGACGGTTCGAAAAATAGGGGCGCCACTTTTTATCTGGCAAGTTCCCGATCAAGACCCCGTGGTCTTTCTTCATGATCGTCGCCAGTTCCGCGAGGGGCACTCCAGCGCCGTCCTTGCTGTGTGCCTCGATCGCTGCGCGAATTTTTTCATCGAGACTGGCAGATTTCTTGACTGCTGGCGGTCGTGCCGGAGCTGCGGTCGTTTTTGACTTCAGCAGATGAAACACTGAACAGCTTTCACGAAATGCCTTCGGCGCTTTCTCCTGTCCGACGCCGAGCACTTCCATCCCTTTTTCGCGGAGCCTGGTCGCGAGGTGGGTGAAGTCACCATCGGAGCTTGCGATGACGAACCGTTCGGCGCGTCGTTCCAAAGCGAGCTCGAGTGCGTCGAGGGCGAGCAACACGTCTCCTGCGTTCTTGCCGCTTCCGGAATGCACCAGCCGGATCGAAGGGCTGTCGCCCCACGATCTAATCTGCGCGACATCACCGTAGGCACGCCGGATGAAAGCGCCTGGCGCGAACTTGAGGATCTGGGAAGCAAAAGTGGCGGAGATATTCTCGCCGTCGATGAAAAGGGCGGTGGGTTTGTTCATGGGGTCACAATAATCAATGTTAATAACTACCGGCTGAGGATGGCGCGCCAATCTGGCCAGAATTGGGCGTTGGCCGTTTCTTTCCCTAAGGACTCTTCGCTTCCCAAACCCCTTCATTTCCTGTATTGGCAGGCCCATCTGAGACGTGACGCCTCGAGCCCCCGGGCGCGTGCAACAGGATAAGGGGGCGGCGGCAATGGGGCCGCCATTCAAATCGGGAGACACGGGATACGCCCGTGAGAGCTCCCAGACAGGATACGCTGAATGTTCAATGTTGTGAAAAAATCCATCCAGTGGGGCGAAGAAGAGCTCACTCTGGAAACCGGCAAGGTTGCCCGTCAGGCTGACGGTTCGGTCATCGCCACTCTGGGCGAAACCTCCGTCATGGCCAACGTGACCTTCGCCAAGGAACCGAAGCCGGGCCAGGACTTCTTCCCGCTCACGGTTCATTACCAAGAGAAATACTATGCCGCCGGTAAAGTGCCGGGCGGCTTCTTCAAGCGCGAGGCTCGTCCGTCCGAAAAAGAGACGCTCACCTCGCGCCTGATCGACCGCCCGTGCCGTCCGCTCTTCGTGGAAGGCTTCAAGCATGAAGTGCTCGTGATGTGCACCGTGCTGTCGCATGACCTCGTCAACGAGCCCGACATCGTCGCGATGATCGCCGCTTCGGCCGCGCTGACGATCTCGGGCGTGCCGTTCATGGGCCCGATCGCCGCTGCGCGCGTCGGTTTCTCGGATGGCGAATACGTTCTGAACCCCGAAGTCGACGACATGCAGAAGCTGCGGGAGAACCCCGAGCAGCGTCTGGACCTTGTCGTCGCGGGCACCAAGGACGCCGTGATGATGGTGGAATCGGAAGCTTACGAGCTGTCCGAAGCCGAGATGCTGGGCGCGGTCAAGTTCGGCCATGACGCGATGCAGCCGGTGATCGACATGATCATCGATCTCGCCGAAGCCGCCGCGAAAGAGCCCTTCGACTTCAAAGCGCCGGACTACTCGGCGATGCTCGAGACCGTCAAAGGTCTGGGCGAAGAGAAGATGCGTGCCGCTTACGCGATCTCGGACAAGCAAGAGCGCGTCGCCGCGGTCAACGCCGCCAAGGAAGAGATCAAGTCGCAGCTCACCGAAGAGCAGCTTGAAGATCCGACCCTCGGCACCGCGATGAAGAAGCTGGAATCGGCTGTTCTGCGTGGTGACGTCGTGAAGAACGGTCGCCGCATCGACGGTCGTGCGCTGGACGAGGTTCGCCCGATCGTGGCGGAAACCGGTCTGCTGCCGCGCACCCATGGTTCGTCGCTGTTCACCCGCGGCGAGACGCAGGCGCTGGTCGTGACCACGCTGGGCACCGGCGACGATGAGCAGATCATCGACGCGCTGCACGGTAACTCGCGCTCGAACTTCCTGCTGCACTACAACTTCCCGCCCTACTCGGTCGGCGAAGTTGGCCGCGTCGGTTCGCCCGGTCGTCGTGAGATCGGCCACGGCAAGCTCGCATGGCGCGCGCTGCAGGCGGTTCTCCCGGCTGCGACCGACTTCCCCTACACGATCCGCCTCGTCTCCGAGATCACCGAATCCAACGGCTCGTCCTCGATGGCGTCGGTTTGCGGTGGCTCGCTGGCAATGATGGATGCGGGCGTTCCGCTGAAATCGGCCGTCGCGGGTGTCGCGATGGGTCTGGTGCTCGAAGAGGATGGCTCCTGGGCCGTTCTGACCGACATCCTTGGCGACGAGGATCACCTCGGCGACATGGACTTTAAGGTCGCAGGCACCGAAGAGGGCATCACCTCGCTGCAGATGGACATCAAGGTCGCCGGCATCACCGCCGAGATCATGGAGAAAGCTCTGGAGCAGGCACGCGCTGGCCGCATGCACATCCTCGGCGAGATGAACAAGGCGCTCTCCGCGGGCCGCACGGAATTCTCCGCCCACGCTCCGCGCATCGAGACGATGACCGTTCCCACCGACAAGATCCGTGAAGTGATCGGTTCGGGCGGCAAGGTCATCCGCGAGATCGTGGAAGTCTCGGGTGCCAAGGTCGACATCAACGACGACGGCGTGATCAAGATCGCTTCGGCCAATGCCGAGGCCATCAAGAAAGCGCATGACATGATCCACGCCATCGTGGCTGAGCCCGAAGAAGGCCAGATCTACACCGGCAAGGTCGTGAAGCTCGTCGATTTCGGCGCCTTCGTGAACTTCTTCGGCAAGCGTGACGGTCTCGTCCACGTCTCCCAGATCGCCAACAAGCGCCTGAACCACCCGAGCGATCTGCTCAAGGAAGGTCAGGAAGTGAAGGTCAAACTTCTGGGCTTCGACGATCGCGGCAAGGTGCGCCTTGGCATGAAGATGGTCGATCAGGAAACCGGCGAAGAAATCGCGCCGGAAAAGCGTGAAGAGAAAGCCGACTGATCGGTTTGATCCGCTGGAAGATTGAGAAAGGCTCCGGAGCGATCCGGGGCCTTTTGCTTTTTGCGCTTCGGGTGGGGCGCGCGGATATGAAAAAGCCCCGGACGCTGCCGGGGCTCTCTCGTAAGCGGGTAAGCTGGGCTCAGCCCTGCGACTTGACGGTGCGCAGGTAGGGCAGTTTGACGTCGACTTCGCCGAACTTCTCTTTCGCTTCGTCGGTCGAGACCGACAGCGCGACGATCACGTCCTGACCCGGCACCCAGTTCGCGGGGGTCGCGAAGGGCTTACCGTCGGTCGCCTGAACGGCGTCGAGCGCGCGGATGATCTCGGCGAAGTTGCGGCCGACCGACATCGGGTAGGACATGGTCAGGCGGACTTTCTTGTCCGGGCCGATGATGAAGACGGTGCGCACGGAGGCCGAATCCGCGGCGGTGCGACCGTCGGGCATGTAGGCATCCGCGGGCAGCATGTCATAGAGCTTCGAGACGTTCAGCGAGGTGTCGTCGATGATCGGGAAGTTCGCGGGCGCGCCGGCGACCTGCTCGATATCCGATTTCCACTTCACGTGCTCTTCGACGCTGTCGACCGAGACGCCCATGACCTTGGTGTTGCGCTTCTCGAACTCGGGGGCGAGTTGAGCAACTGCGCCGAATTCGGTGGTGCAAACCGGGGTGAAGTCTTTCGGGTGCGAGAACAGGATGGCGTAGCTGTCGCCGATCCAGTCGTGGAACTTGATCTCGCCAGCGGTCGAGTCGGCGGTGAAATCGGGAGCGGTGTCATTGATACGCAGGCCCATGAAAAACCTCCTGTGTTTGCGTAAAATCACGTCTTTCCGGGATATAAGCCCTCGCCGGGGTCCGTTCCAGCCAGTTTAGAACCTTTTTAAACTCGGAGCCTGCGACCTTTCGTCAGGCCTTGCGCAGGACGGGGAGTGGTGAAACGCTCGCGCGCAACATCTGTGTGCCGGAGGCTGATATGATCGAGAAGCGGAATTTCTACATCGACGGGGAATGGGTCGCTCCCAAGGCGGCGCGCGACTACGAGGTGATCGACCCGTCCACTGAGGATCCCTGCGCGGTGATCTCGCTGGGTGACCAAGCCGACACGGATGCGGCGGTCGCCGCGGCGAAGGCCGCGCTGCCCGGCTGGAAGGCCACGGACCCGGCAGAGCGGATCGCGGCGGTCGAGCGGATCGCGAAGGTCTATGCCGAGCGCGCCGAGGACATGGCGCAGGCGATGAGCCTCGAGATGGGCGCGCCGATCGATCTGGCGCGCAAGAACCAGTGGGGCGCGGGCGCCTATCACATCAAGAATTTCATCGACGCGGCGAAGGCTTTCGACTGGGTGCATCCGCTGGGCGACGGCACGCCGGGCGCGATGATCGCCTATGAACCCGTGGGCGTCGTGGGTCTGATCACGCCGTGGAACTGGCCGATGAACCAGGTGACGCTTAAGGTGATCCCGGCGATCCTCGCAGGCTGCACGATGGTGCTGAAACCGTCCGAGGAAGCGCCGCTGTCCTCGCTGCTGTTTGCGGAAATCCTCGACGCGGCGGGTCTGCCCAAGGGCGTGTTCAACCTCGTGAACGGTGACGGCGTTGGCGTCGGCACGCAGCTTTCGACCCATCCCGATGTCGAGATGATTTCCTTCACCGGCTCGACCCGGGCTGGCAAGGCCATCTCGAAGGCGGCGGCCGATACGCTCAAGCGCGTGACGCTGGAACTGGGCGGCAAGGGTGCCAACCTGATCTTCGCCGATGCGGATGAAGATGCGGTGGCGCGCGGCGTGAAGCACTGCTTCCAGAACTCGGGCCAAAGCTGCAACGCGCCGACGCGGATGCTGGTGGAGCGGTCGGCCTATGACAAGGCCGTGGAAATCGCGCGCCAGACCGCCGAGGCCACGCAGGTGGCCAGCCCCCGCGAAGAAGGGAAGCATATCGGCCCGGTCGTGAACAAAGCGCAGTTCGACAAGATTCAGGGCCTGATCGAGACCGGCATCGCGGAGGGCGCGAAGCTCGTCGCGGGTGGTCCCGGGCGACCCGAGCATCTCAATCGCGGCTTCTATGTCCGTCCGACGGTCTTTGCCGATTGCGATCCCTCGATGACGATCATGAACGAGGAAATCTTCGGCCCCGTCCTGTCGATCATGCCGTTTGACAGCGAAGAGCAGGCAATCGAAGTGGCCAATGCTACGCCTTATGGTCTGACCAATTACCTGCAATCGGGCGATGGCGCGCGGCGCAACCGTCTGGCGCGGCAGCTGCGCTCGGGGATGGTCGAGATGAACGGCCAGGACCGAGGCGCAGGCGCGCCGTTCGGCGGCGTGGGTTCCTCTGGCCGGGCGCGCGAGGGTGGCCGCTGGGGCATCGAGGAATTCTGCGACGTGAAGTCGATCTCGGGCTGGGCGGAGTAAAAGGGGGCGCTGCCCCTCTTGGCCTATCGGCCAATTCACCCCGGGATATTTTGAAAGAGCGAAGAGGGGCGGTTGCGCAAGCGGCCGCCCTTCGACATGATCGCGCGGCTTTTGGAACGGGAGAATGAGATGAGCTTCACGCTGGCGACCTGGAACATAAACTCGGTGCGGCTGCGCGAGGGGCTGGTGCGCAAGCTGATGGAGGAAGAGGCGCCCGACGTGCTCTGCCTGCAGGAGTGCAAGAGCCCCGTCGAGAAGATCCCGCTCGAGGGATTCAAAGAGCTCGGCTACACCCACATGGTTGCGCGCGGCCAGAAGGGCTACAACGGCGTCGCGATCTTCTCGAGAATCCCGATGGAAGAGAACAGCGCCCATGATTTCGCCGATCTCGGCCATGCGCGTCACGTCGCGGGCACGCTCGAGAATGGCGTGACGATCCACAACTTCTATGTCCCCGCGGGCGGCGATGTGCCGGATCGCGAGGTGAACGAGAAGTTCGGGCAGAAGCTCGATTACCTCACTCAGATGCGCGATTACTTCAAAGCGGAAACGCCGCAGAAATCGATCCTCGTGGGCGATCTGAATATTGCTCCGCGCGAGGATGACGTCTGGAGCCACAAGCAGCTTCTGAAGATCGTCAGCCACACGCCGATCGAGGTCGAACATCTGCACGACACGATGGAGGCGGGCAAATGGGTGGACATCACCCGGCAGGACATTCCCGAGGGGCTTTTGTACTCGTGGTGGTCCTATCGGGCGCGCGACTGGGATGCCGCCGACAAGGGGCGCAGGCTCGATCATATCTGGGCGACGCCGGATATCTCGAACGCGGCCCATGGCAGCCGCGTGCTGCGGGCGGCGCGCGGTTGGGAGAAGCCCTCCGATCACGCGCCGGTTTTTGCGACCTTCGATCTGTAATCGCTTGCGGCAGCGCGCCGCGGTCAAACGGGTTTGCGTTCGGCCCATCCGAGGCCATATAGGAAAGCAAATCCTCCGCAATTTCGGGAGACGGACATGCTGGAACTGGGTGGCGGCGCCAAGGCCGCAGGCAAGAGCGAATACGTCAAGGACGTGACCGAAGCCAACTTCATGGCCGAGGTGATCGAGAAATCGCAGACCGTGCCGGTCATCGTCGATTTCTGGGCGCCGTGGTGCGGCCCGTGCAAGCAGCTCGGCCCGGCGCTGGAAGCCGAGGTCGAAGCCGCGAAAGGCGCGGTCGTGATGGCCAAGGTCAATGTCGACGAAAACCAGATGATCGCAGGCCAGATGCGCGTGCAGTCGATCCCGACCGTCTACGCCTTCTGGCAGGGCCAGCCGATCGACGGTTTCCAGGGCGCGCTGCCGCCCTCCGAGATCAAGAGCTTCGTGGCCAAGCTGATCGAAGCGTCCGGCGGTGAGGCCGGCAACGGTCTGGGCGATGCGGTCGAGGCGGCGGAAGCGATGCTGGCCGAGGGCGCGGCGGAAGATGCGGCAGAGACCTTCGCGGCGATCCTCGAAGAAGATGGCGAGCTGGCGGAGGCCCATGGCGGCCTGATCCGCGCGCGCATCGCGCTGGATCAACTGGACGCGGCAGGCGCGGCTTTGGCCGCCGTGCCCCCGAAACTGTCCGACAGCGCCCCGGTCGAGGCTGCGCGCGCGCAGCTCGATCTGGCGAAGCAGGCGCAATCGGCCGGACCGCTCGACGATCTCAAATCCAAGGTCGAGGCCAATCCCGACGATCATCAGGCGCGCTTCGACTATGCGCAGGCGCTATATGCGGCCGGCAATGCCGAGGAAGCCGTGGACCAGCTTCTCGAGCTGTTCCGCCGGGATCGCGAATGGGACAACGAGGCCGCGAAGACGCAGCTTTTCACCATTTTCGACGCGCTCAAGCCGAACGATCCGGTCGTGGCGAAAGGCCGCCGTCGTCTGTCGTCGATGATATTTGCCTGAGGGCATGGTCGCGCTAGTTTCATCCGCATGATGAAGAAAGGCGACTTGCCCGAAATCCTTCCGCTTTTTCCGCTGCCCGGAGCGCTGCTGCTGCCCCGGGCGCGGCTTCCGCTGCACATCTTCGAGCCGCGCTATCTGCAGATGATCGAAGATTGCATGAAGACCAAGTCTCGGCTGATCGGAATGATCCAGCCGATCAAGGGGCCGGAGGGGCAAAACCACCTCAACGCGATCGGCTGCGCGGGCCGTCTGACCGGGTTTTCCGAGACCGAGGACGGGCGCTACATGATCACCCTGTCGGGGATCTCGCGCTATCGCATCGTGAAACAGATCGAGGGCTTCACCCCCTATATCCGCGCCGAGGTCAGCTGGGCCGGGTTCGAGCGCGATCTGGGCGCGGCCGAGCATGACACCGGCTTCGACCGCGACGAATTTCTCGACCTGCTGGCGAAGTTTTTCCATGCGCAGGGGCTGGATACCGATTGGGAAACCCTGAAAGATGCCGATGACGAGTTGCTGATCAACTCGCTCGGGATGCTGCTGCCGCTGGAGCCGGAGGACAAGCAGGCGTTGCTGGAGGCGCCCTGTCTGGCCACCCGGCGCGAGACCTTGGTGACCCTGATCGAATATGCGCTGCATGGCGGCGGAGAGGAGCGGTTGCAATGAGCGACGAGACTGAGAGCGCATCGACCCCCGAGGCGGCTCGCGAGAAGCCGCTGTTCGACCGGCACATGCTGGAGGCGCTCGTGTGCCCTCTGACCCATGCGGTGCTGAAATACGATGCCGAGAAGCAGGAACTGGTTTCGCAGCCCGCGAAACTGGCCTTCCCGATCCGGGGCGGCATTCCGATCCTGCTGGCAGACGAGGCCCGCCGGATCGACGAGTAAGGCGCGTCGCTTACAGCGCGCGGCCCTGCAACAGGCGGGGCAGGGGGCCCGACAGGCCCGCCGCTTGCTGCATGAATCCGCGGCGCAGCCCCGGGATCGCCTGCACCAGACCCATCCCCAGATCGCGCCCCGCTTTCAGCAGCGGATTGTCGTTCGAGAAGAGCTTGTTCACGGTATCCATGCCGAGCGCGAGCGACGTCGAGTCGAAGCGCCGCCAGCCCTGATAGCGCTCCAGCACGTCCTCGGCGCCGATATCCTCGCCGCGGCGCATCGCTTCCACGACGATCTCCGCCAGCGCCGCCACATCGCGCAGCCCGAGGTTCAGACCTTGCCCGGCGATCGGATGCACGCCATGCGCCGCATCGCCCACCAGCGCCACGCGCGGCGCGACATAGGCTTTCGCAAGCGTCAGGTTCAGCGGGTAGGAAAACCGCGGCCCGGCTAGTTTGATCTCGCCGAGGAAATCCCCGAAGCGCGGGCACAGTACGGCGAGGAAATCCTCGTCATTCAGCGCCGAGATCGTCTTCGCGTTTTCCTCGGTCTCGCTCCAGACGATCGACGACCGGTTGCCCTTCAGCGGCAGGATGGCGAGCGGCCCGGTCGGCATGAAGAACTGCTGCGCGATGCCGTTATGGGGCTTCTCGTGCTCGACCGCGGCCACCAGCGCGGTCTGGCCGTAGCCCCAACCCTCGCGGGTGATCCCGGCGCGTTCGGCCACGCCTGAGCGGCGACCATCGGCCCCGATCAGCAGCTTCGCGGTCAGGGTCTTGCCGGTGGACAGGCTCACTTCTACGCCGCCCGGCACGACCTGCTGCCCTGTCACCTGCGTCTCGTGCAGCAGCGTGATCTTGTCGCTCGCCTCCATCGCATCGAGGAAAGCGCGATAGAGGTAGCGGTCCTCCAGCATGTAGCCGACCGGCGCCTGATCCAGCTCGCGCGCGTCGAAATGCAGGAAGAACGGGGCCGCCCCTTCGCCCGCGTGACCGTCGGCGGCTTTCACTTCCATCATCGGCTGCGCTTGATCGGCCAGCCCGTCCCAGACGCCAATCGCGCGCAGCAATTTCTGCGACGCGATCGCCAGCGCATAGGCGCGGCCGTCGAACGTGTCGGTCGCGCGCTGGCGTGCCGGGGCGGCGTCGACAAGGGTCACGGAAAGGCCGGCGGAGGCCAGTGCAAGCGCCAAGGCGGGGCCGTTGAGCCCGCCGCCCGCGATGATGACGTCTGAATCGTGTTTCATGGCGCCTACTATGGCGCTGGAAGCGGGATTGTCCATGCGCGGGACTGTCGCTAGCGTGGCGGAAAGAACGAAGGAGGCGGGCATGGAATGGCGGTTGGCAGGGGCTGCGGAACAAGGGCGGGCAATTGCCGCCGGTCAGCTCGATCCGGTGGAGCAGACCGAGGCCTATCTGGAGGCGGCTGAAGCCTCAGAGGACATCTATGCGCGTCTCACGCCGCAGCGGGCCCGGGACGAGGCAATGGCTGCGCATCAGCGTGCCAAGCAAGGGCGCAGGCGCGGGATGCTCGACGGGGTCGCGCTGTCTTGGAAGGATCTCTACGACACCGCCGGGGTCGCGACCGAGGCGGGCTCGCGACTGTTGGCCGGGCGTGTGCCCGAGCGCGACGCCGATGTGCTGATCGAAGCCACGCTGGGCGGTTCGGTCTGTCTGGGCAAGACGCATATGACCGAACTGGCCTTCTCGGGGCTTGGCGTGAACCCGATGACCGCGACGCCGCCGAATATTCATGATCCCGAACTCGCGCCGGGCGGTTCGTCCTCGGGCGCGGCGCTGTCGGTGGCATGCGGCTTGGCGGCGGCGGCGGTCGGCTCGGACACGGGCGGCTCGGTGCGTATTCCGGCGGCGTGGAACGATCTCGTGGGGCTGAAGACGACGCATGGGCGGATCACGACGAAAGGTGTCGTGCCGCTGTGCCGGACCTTCGACACGGTCGGGCCGATCACGCGCAATGTCGAGGATGCCGCTCATGTCTTTGCGCTGCTCGAACGGCGCAGCGCGCCCGATCTGCGTGACGCGAGCCTCAAGGGCAAACGGCTGCTGGTGCTGGAAGGGCTGCCCTTTGAGGGCACCCGCGAAAAGCCGGTGCAGGGCTTCGAGCGGGCCGTCGAGGCCTTCGCCAAGGCGGGCGCGGTGATCGAGCGGCGGGGGCTGCCGATGGTGCGTCCGGCGATGGACCTTTCCGGTGTTCTCTTCGCCCCCGAAGCCTATGGCGAATGGAAGCACGAGATCGAAGCCGCGCCCGAGAAGATGTTCGCGGCGATCCTCGAACGGTTCCGCAGCGGGCGCGACGCGCTGGCCTCGGATTACGCGAAAGGCTGGCACGATCTGGCGGGCTACCGCGCGGCCTATCTGGAGGCGACCGCGCAATATGACGCCGTGCTGATACCGACTTCGCCGATCCTGCCGCCCGATGTTCGCCGCCTTATTAGCGACAAGGCCTATTTCCACGAAGAGAACGTGCTCGCCCTGCGCAATACCCGGATCGGGAACGTGCTGGGGCTGTGCGCGCTGAACCTTCCGACGGGCATCCCAAGCTGCGGGATTTCGCTGATGGCGCCGCCGATGACGGAGGATCGACTGCTGCGTTTGGGCATGGCCGCTGAGTCGGCGCTGACGTGAAAACCACATTTCTTGTGGTCAACCCGCTCTGGAGCTTGTCTTTTTCTGGACGAAACGGCGGAGCTTTTGTAACCTCGTCGGCAATAAGGGGCGACATAGACCCCATTCGATGAGGCACAGATGGACTTTCCCGAGCGGTTTTCGAACCTGCCCGAATACGCATTTCCGCGTTTGCGCGCGCTGCTCGATTCGCATGAACCGGGCGGCGACGTCTTGGCGATGTCCATCGGTGAGCCGCGCCATCCGATGCCCGAGTTCGTCGGCGATGTGATCGCGCAAAGCCTTGGAGAATTTGGGAAATATCCCGCCAATGACGGCACTCCCGAATTGCTGGATGCGATCTCGGACTGGCTGAAGCGGCGCTATTCGGTCGAGATCGGACCCGAGCGGATCATGGCGCTCAACGGCACCCGCGAGGGTCTCTACAACGCCGCGATGGCGCTTTCGCCCGAACAAAAGCGCGGCAAAACGCCCGTGATCGCGATCCCGAACCCGTTCTATCAGGTCTATGCGGTCGCAGCTGCGGCGGTCGGCGCGGAGCCGGTTTTCGTGCCCGCGGGCGCTGATACGGGGTTTTTGCCTAATTATTCGGCACTTGCGCCCGAGGTGCTGGACCGCATCACCGTGGCCTATCTGTGCTCGCCCTCGAATCCGCAGGGCGCGGTCGCGAGCCGCGATTATCTGGCCGATCTGCTGCATCTGGCCGAGAAGCACGATTTCATCGTTTTCGCCGACGAGTGCTATTCCGAGATCTGGCGCGAGGCCCCGCCGCCCGGTGCGGCACAGGTAGCCGCCGAGGAGGGCATCGACCCCGAGCGCGTAGTGATCTTCCACTCGCTCTCGAAGCGGTCGAACCTGCCGGGTCTGCGCTCGGGCTTCCTCGCCGCCGGGCCGCAAAGCATCAAACATATCCGTCGCCTGCGCGCCTATGCCGGTGCGCCGCTGCCGCAGCCGCTGCAGCGCGTGGCCGAGCGCGCTTGGGCGGATGAGGCTCATGTCACGGAAAATCGTCGCCTCTACGCCGAGAAATACGAGATCGCGGGACAGATCTTCGACGGCGTCGATGGCTTCCAGCTGCCGCAGGGCGGCTTCTTCCTCTGGCTTCCCGTCGAAGACGGGGAGGCAGCGGCGCTCAAGCTTTGGACAGAGACCGGCATTCGCGTGCTGCCGGGCGCCTATCTCGCGCGCGAGGTGAACGGGGAAAACCCCGGCCAGAAATATATCAGAGTGGCTCTGGTCGCTCCAAAAGCAGAAACGCAGCGCGGGCTGATGCAGCTCCGCGACTGCCTATACGGTTGAGGACGGTAGGTTATGGCATCTTATCAGGTTCGACAGCGCGATCCGCTTTTCGATCAGGACACGCAAGCCGTTCTGGAGCGGCGTGGCAAGGAATTGGTAGGGGGGCTGCTGGTCGTCTTCGGCTTGCTCGCCGCGATGATGCTGTTCTCCTATCACCCCGAAGATCCAAGCTGGATGGCGTCCTCGGATGAGCCGGTGCAGAACTGGTTGGGCCGGATCGGCGCCGGGATCGCCTCGCCCCTGTTCGTGATCGTAGGCCACGGCGCGTGGCTGCTGCCCGCGGCGCTGGTGGCCTGGGGTCTGCGCATGATCACCCATCGCGGCGAGGAGCGCCTCGTATCGCGGATGATCTTCTTCCCGATCGCCGTGGCCGTCGCCGCCGTTTACGCAGCGCTTCTGGTGCCGGGCGATCAATGGGGTCAGGCCTTCGGCCTCGGTGGGCATTTCGGCGACATGATCGCGGGCGCGATGCTGGGGATCGTTCCGATCTCGGGCGTGGTCGGGCTGAAGCTTCTGTCGCTGGTCCTTGCTGCGGCAATGCTGGCCATGGCGACCTTCGTTCTCGGCTTCACCAAGCCCGAGCTGCAGGCGATCACGCGTTTCATGTGGTTGGGCACGGTCGCGATCTATGTCGGCGCGATGAACATTCTGGGCCGTGGGGCATCGGCCTCGGTCACGGGGGCTCGCTCGGCGGCAGAACGGGCGCGCCAGCGCCGCGCGGAAGCGGCCGAACGCGCCGCAGAACAAGCCGCATGGGAGGAGCAACAGGCCTATGCCGCGCATGACTGGGCGCCCGAGGTCGAAGCGGCCCCGGCGGCACGCCCGTCCTTCCTGTCGCGCATCCGTCGCCCGGTGGAACCCGATTACGATCCCTATGATGCCTCGCCCGAACTGTTCGAGACCGAGCCCTATTGGGACGACCAGCCGCAGCCCGCAGCGCCGTCCGAGGATCGCATCCGCGCCCGGATCAGCCAGGCGGTGCAGAACCGCAAGTCGGCGCCGATCGTGACCGATTACGCGCCCGAGCCTGAGGCCCCGCTGCATCACGATATGCCCGAGACCTTCGCCGACCCCGAGCCGGAGCCGCCGCGTCCGTCGGCCTCGGTGCTGGCCGCCGTCGCCAAACGCCTCGCGCGCGCACCGCGCCAGCCGCAAGTGGTCCATCAGGAACCGCCGCTGCGGGCCGAGCCGCAACTGCGCGCCGAGCCGCCGCTCAAGGCCAAGCCGCGCTTCATGCCGGGTTTCGGCGCGCCTGCAAGTGCCGCCGAGCATGCGCCCGAAATGGCCTATGCGGGTGCCGACGAGCCGCAAATGACGGCGGCGGAGCAGGTCGCGCAGGGTTATGACTACGCGGACGACGACAGCCGCGACTGGACCCACCCGGATTACGAAGGCTTCGAGGCCGATCCTCGCGACATGCGCACCGAGCATTTCTATGCCGGTGAGCCGCACTCCTTCGACGAGTCGGGCGCTGCGCAATGGATCGAGGAAGACGTGGTGCCGGAAATCCCGGCCTCCGCGCGCGGTCTCGACCGTCAGGTCATCAAGCAGCCCGAGCCGAAGCGCGTCGTGCAGCCTGCGGCGAAACCCGCAGCTCCCTCGCGTCGTGCGATCGAAGAGGCCCAGCCGAAGATGGCTTTCGAGAAGCCGAAAACCGCGCCTTTCGAGATGCCGCCGCTGTCGCTGCTGACCAACCCCACGACGATCCAGCGCCACCAGCTCTCGGATGAGGCGCTGGAAGAGAACGCGCGGATGCTCGAAACCGTGCTCGACGATTACGGCGTGAAGGGCGAGATCGTCTCGGTCCGCCCCGGCCCCGTCGTCACGATGTATGAACTCGAGCCCGCGCCGGGTCTGAAAGCCAGCCGCGTGATCGGTCTGGCCGACGATATCGCCCGCTCGATGTCGGCGCTGTCGGCACGTGTCTCGACCGTGCCGGGCCGTTCGGTGATTGGTATCGAGCTGCCCAACGATCACCGCGAGAAGGTCGTGCTGCGCGAGATCCTCTCGGCGCGCGATTTCGACGACAAGAACATCAAGCTGCCGCTGGCTCTGGGCAAGACCATCGGCGGCGAGCCGATCGTCACCAACCTTGCCAAGATGCCCCACCTGCTGATCGCAGGGACGACCGGCTCGGGTAAGTCGGTGGCGATCAACACGATGATCCTGTCGCTGCTCTACCGTCTGACGCCGGAAGAGTGCCGCCTGATCATGATCGACCCGAAGATGCTCGAACTCTCCGTCTATGACGGCATCCCGCATCTGCTGTCGCCGGTTGTGACCGATCCGAAGAAGGCGGTCGTCGCGCTGAAATGGGTCGTCTCGGAGATGGAAGAGCGTTACCGCAAGATGTCCAAAATGGGCGTGCGGAACATCGAGGGCTACAACGGCCGCGTGAAGGAAAGCCTCGACAAGGGCGAGATGTTCAAGCGCACCGTGCAGACTGGCTTCGACGAGGAGACCGGCGAGCCGATCTTCGAGACGGATGAATTCCAGCCCGAGCCTTTCCCCTATATAGTCGTCATCGTCGACGAGATGGCCGACCTGATGATGGTCGCAGGGAAAGAGATCGAGGCCTGCATCCAGCGTCTGGCGCAGATGGCGCGGGCCTCGGGGATTCACCTGATCATGGCCACGCAGCGCCCCTCGGTCGATGTCATCACCGGCACGATCAAGGCGAACTTCCCGACCCGGATCTCCTTCCAGGTGACGTCGAAGATCGACAGCCGCACCATTCTGGGCGAGCAGGGCGCCGAGCAGCTTCTGGGCATGGGCGACATGCTCTACATGGCGGGGGGCGGCAAAATCACCCGCTGTCACGGGCCGTTCGTGTCCGACGAGGAAGTCGAAGAAATCGTCAACCACCTCAAGAGCTTCGGTCCGCCGGAATACATGTCGGGCGTGGTCGAAGGCCCCGATGACGACACAGCGAGCGATATCGACGCAGTGCTCGGCCTCAACACCGGCGGCAATACCGGCGGAGAGGATGCGCTCTACGATCAGGCGGTGGGCATCGTGATAAAGGATCGCAAATGCTCGACCTCCTACATCCAGCGCAAGCTGGGCATCGGCTATAACAAGGCCGCGCGCCTCGTGGAGCAGATGGAGGATCAGGGCATCGTGTCCTCGGCCAACCATGTCGGCAAGCGCGAAATCCTCGTGCCCGAGCAGCAGTAAGCCGGTCACAATCAGAAATGCGATGCGCCCCGGGGAGACCTCGGGGCGCTTTGCGTTTCAGGGGCCCCTTACTCGGGACGACCGCCGGGCGCAGTGATCCGATACGGGGGCGCTGTTATTGAATGACATCCCCTGTTAGGCGCAAATGCGCTCAAGACGGACCCGCAGCGCGATTGGCGCGTTACGGCGGGACTTCCGCTTTCGCAAGGAGTGCCTAAATCTATGGTCATGAAACAGATCCGCATCCTGCTCGCCGCGATCTTCACGCTGGCGCTCGCCCTTCCGGCCTCGGCCGGAAAAGTCTCGCTGAATCAGATATCGTCCTATCTGAACTCGCTGACCTCCGCGTCGTCGGATTTCACGCAGGTCAATTCGGACGGGTCTATCTCGACCGGCAAGCTGTTCATCAAGCGGCCCGGTCGGGCGCGCTTCCAGTACAATAACGACAAGACGTTGGTGCTGGCCTCGGCCAACCGAGTCGCGGTGTTCGATCCGAAATCGAACCAGCCGCCGGAGCAATATCCGCTGGTGAAGACGCCGCTGAACCTGATCCTGGGCCGCAATATCGACCTGAACCGCAATGGTATGGTCGTGGGCTACACGACGGACGGGCCGAAGACGATCGTCACCGCGCAGGACCCGCAGCATCCCGAATACGGCAATATTCAGCTGGTCTTCACCGACGGGCCGGTCGAGCTGCGCCAGTGGGTGATCACCAACCAGTCGGGCGAGAAGACCACGACGATCCTGAACAACCTGCAAAAGGGCGGCAACTTCGCCACGTCGATGTTCTCCATCGATCAGGCATTGGCCCAGCGGCGCTGATTTCTCAGCGCCGGCAGGATTGCAGTTGGATTTCGTACATCTGCGCGCGGGACGCGACGCGGTCGGCCACGGCGAGAAGCCAGGATTTCGACCGGTGTGACCCGCGCGAATAGCCGCCGCGCCCTTCGTGATAGGCCAGATACTGGTTGCGCGCGTCGGCCTTGGAGATGCCGAGCTTCTTCTGCGTGCCGTCCATGTACCAGCCCATGAAGTCGGTGGCGTCCGAGATGCGGTTGCGCCTCGCACCGAAGCGATGGGTATCTTCGCGATACTCATCCCAGGTGCCGTCCAGGGCCTGGCTGTAGCCATAGGCGGAGCTTTGACGGCCCAACGGGATGATCCCGAGCGCGAAGCGCTGCGGCGTCTTCGCATTGCCGTCGAACTTGCTTTCCTGGTGGATCGTGGCCATCTGCACGGCGACCGGAACGCCCCAGCGGGCCTCCGTCCGGCGCATGGCGTTGAAGTATTGCGGGCGTTCTTTGATGATCGCGCAGGCGTCATCAAGATTGCGCGGGGGCTTGGACGGTCCGCCTCCACAGGCGGCCACCGCAAGCACTACGCCGAGGGCGAGGTATTTCTTCATAACTGCTCTTCTTTGCTCTGACGGCCTTGTTTTTTGTCAGTCTATGCGTAATTGGCCCGTTCGAAAACCGGGAAACGCACAGGATCAGCGGACTGTCGCGACGAATCGGACAATCTGTTTCCGGCGGAAATGAGGCGAAAACGTGGACCTGAGCGGTTTCACGATTTAGAATTAAGGTATGAGGATAGATATGCATACCACGCACGCGAAATATCACATCGGCCAAGTGGTGCGGCATCGCAACCACCCGTTCCGCGGGGTGGTGTTCGATGTCGATGCGATCTTCTCCAACTCGCAGGAATGGTATGACGCGATCCCCGAGGAATCGCGCCCGTCCAAGGATCAGCCCTATTACCACCTGCTCGCCGAGAACGACGAGAGCTACTACGTGGCCTATGTGTCCGAGCAGAACCTCGTTGCGGATTTCTCAGGCGAACCGGTGAGCCATCCCGATCTCGAGGACCTCTTCGGCGAATTCGGTAACGGGTCGTATCAGCTGCAATTCCAACTGAACTGAACCGCGCCGCCCACGGTGCAAGGCTGCGGGTCGGGCAGGGGCCCTATCCCGCCTGTCGAATTTCGATCGGGTCTAGCGGCATGCGGAAGGCGAGCAGATTGCGCCCCTCCTCGCGGTGATAGCCCAGATCGGTCGCAAGATCGCGGATCAGGAACCAGCCAAAGCCGCCTTCGGGCAGGCTGGTCGGGTCGGGCCGCTCCGGGTCGCGGTCTTCCAGATCGAGGCAGGCCGGGGGTAGCGCGACCCCGTCGTCGCTGACCGAGCAGGTGAGCCCCTTACCGTCGCGCGCGATGGAGAGCGAGATCGTGCCTTTGCCGCTATCGCCGTAGCCATGCTCGACGATGTTGTTGAGGATTTCCGCGAGAATCAATTCCAGCGTCCCGGCCTCTTCCTCGGTCATCAGACGGATGAAACGCGCCACGGCGGCCCGCAGCGCGTCGCGCACCGCGATCGGTGTCGCCGCGAAGCTGAGGTTGAAGACCCGCACTTCGGCCTGCTGCGGGTGCGGGCTTGGGCGCGCGGTGCTGGGGGGTGATTTCGGTCTCACACGCTCACGCATATTTCCGGCCCTCCCCCAGCGCGGCTTCGAGGTCGGCGTGGATCGGCAGCACCGAATCCATGCGGGTCAGGCGGAACACCTTCGCGACATTCGGCGTCAGCCCGCAAAGCTCCAGCTGTCGGTTTGGCGCGAGCGATTTCATCACCGCCACCACCGCACCCAGCCCGGAACTGTCGAGAAACTCCACCTTCGAGAGGTCCAGCAGCACCCGCGCCGCCGGTTGCACGGTCACATCGCGCATTCTTTCCTTGAACCGGATCGCGATGGCAGCATCCAGCCGCGCCTCGGCCAGATGGACGACAAGCGCGCCTTCCAGCGCTTCGGCAGTGAGGTTCATGTCCGACTCCCACGGTTGATCTGACGGGAAGGCTAGACGGCAATGCTTACCATTCGGTATCCGTGGGACAGAATTTTGGAGGGTATCATGGAAAACGTGGTGATCGTCGGAGCCTCGCGCACGCCGATGGGCGGAATGCAGGGCGTCTTTGCAGCTGTGCCTGCGTCGGAACTGGGTGGGGCCGCCATCAAGGCGGCGATGGACGGTGCAGGCGTCGCGCCTGCGCGGATCGAGGAAGTTCTGATGGGCTGCGTGCTGCCCGCAGGTCAGGGGCAGGCGCCCGCACGACAGGCAGGCTTCGCGGCGGGGCTTGGCGAAGAGGTGCCCGCGACGACGCTGAACAAGATGTGCGGCTCGGGCATGAAAGCGGCGATGGTGGCCTATGACCAGATCGCGCTCGGCCAGACCGGGGTGATGGTCGCGGGCGGGATGGAGAGCATGACCAACGCGCCCTACATGCTGCCGAAGATGCGCGCAGGGGCACGGCTCGGCCATGCTCAGGCGCTCGATCACATGTTCCTCGACGGGCTGGAGGATGCCTATGACAAGGGGCGTCTCATGGGCACCTTTGCCGAGGATTGTGCGCAGGCCTTCCAATTCACCCGCGAGGCGCAGGACGATTACGCGATGGCCTCGCTGAACCGTGCCGTTGCGGCGGAGAAATCCGGGGCTTTCGCCGATGAGATCGCGCCGGTGACGGTGAAGACCCGCAAGGGCGAGACGGTGGTCTCCATCGACGAGCAGCCGGGCAATGCACGCCCCGACAAGATCCCGCATCTCAAGCCCGCCTTCCGCAAGGACGGCACGGTGACGGCGGCGAATTCGTCCTCGATCTCGGACGGGGCGGCTGCGCTGGTGCTGGCCTCGGAGGCTGCGGCGAAGGCCGAGGGCCTGCCGATCCGCGCCCGCATTCTGGGCCATGCGAGCCATGCGCAGGCGCCCGCCGATTTCCCGACGGCGCCGGTGCCGGCGGCGGAGAAGCTGCTGAAGAAGCTCGGCTGGACGGTCGATGACGTCGATCTGTGGGAGGTCAACGAAGCCTTCGCGGTCGTGCCGATGGCCTTCATGCACAAGCTGGACATCTCGCATGACAAGGTGAACGTGAATGGCGGTGCCTGTGCGCTTGGCCATCCGATCGGCGCGTCGGGTGCGCGGATCATCGTGACGCTCCTCAATGCGCTGGAAAAGGCCGATCTCAAGCGCGGCGTGGCCGCGATCTGTATCGGTGGGGGCGAGGGCACGGCCATCGCGATCGAACGGGTATGAGCGTGGATTACGACGATCTGGCGAAACGCATCGCGGCGCTGACCGAGGGTGAAACCGACGAGGTCGCGCTGATGGCGACGCTGGCCTGCGAAATCCATCATGCGGATGACCGCTTCGACTGGACCGGCTTCTACCGGGTCACCGAACCTGAACTGCTGAAGATCGGCCCCTATCAGGGTGGGCATGGCTGCCTCGTGATCCCGTTTTCGCGCGGGGTCTGCGGGGCGGCTGCCCGCGAGGGAGCTACCCAACTGGTGCCCGATGTCGAGGCCTTCCCCGGCCATATCGCCTGCGCCAGCTCCACCCGCTCGGAACTGGTGATCCCGGTCTATGCAAAGCGCGGTGTCATCGCGGTGCTCGATATCGACAGCGACCAGCCGGATGCCTTCACCGAAGAGGATGCGGCGGCGCTGGATGGGATTCTGAAAGACGTGTTCGGACATTTGTGAGGAAGCCATGAAACATACCGGCGCGTGCCTCTGCGGGGCGGTCAGCTACGAGGTCGCGGGCGACATGCGGCCCGTGCTGGCCTGCCATTGCAGCCAATGCCGCAAGACTTCCGGCCATATCTGGGCCTCGTCGCAGATCGATGACCATCAGCTTGTGCTGATCAACCGCGACGGGCTGCGCTGGTATCGCTCCTCGGAAACGGCGGAGCGGGGCTTTTGCCAATTCTGCGGCAGCTCCGTGTTCTGGCGGCTGGACGGCGAGGGGCGGATTTCGGTTGCGGCGGGGACGCTCGACCTGCCGACGGGGCTTTCGATGGCGGAGCATATCTTCGTGGCGGACAAGGGCGATTACTACGAGATCGAGCCGGGGACGCCGCAATCGCCCTGAGGCTTGACCCGACAGGCGGCGCAGTGCATCTCGCAGCGCATGAGTTACGTCTATGACCCGCCACAGGAGGCCCCGCGCATCCTTCATGCCGATCACGAAATCCTCGTGGTCGACAAGCAGGCGGGGTTGCTCTCGGTGCCAGGCAAGGGGCCGGACAAGGCCGATTGCCTGATTGCGCGGCTGCGGGGGATTTACCCCGAGGTTCTGCTGGTTCACCGGCTCGATACCGATACCTCGGGCGTGATGGTCTTCGCGCTCACGCCCCATGCGCAGCGCCACCTTGGCCTGCAATTCGAAAAGCGACAGACGAAGAAAGCCTATCAGGCGCGGCTCTGGGGTGAGCTGGCCGAGAAGGAGGGGCGGGTCGACCTGCCGCTGTGTGTCGACTGGCCGAACCGTCCGCGCCAGCATGTCGATCACGAGAACGGCCGCCCCGCCCAGACCGACTGGCGGGTGATGCGCCATGAGGACGGCACGACGCGCGTGCGGCTGATGCCGATCACCGGGCGCAGCCACCAGCTGCGGGTGCACATGGCCGAGCTGGGTCATCCGATCCTCGGCGATCCGCTCTATGCCGAAGGCCCGGCGCAGGAGTTCGAGCGCCTGATGCTCCATGCCGAAACCCTGCGCTTTCGCCATCCAGATGGCGGCATGCATATGACCTTCACCGCGCCGGTCCCGTTCTGAAACCGATACAATCGCAGGTCTTTTCCCCGCCTGCGCGCGCAGGCATACTCCTGCGAGACTTATTGCGGAGAGCCCGATGCCCAAACCTTTGCGCCTTGGTGTGAATATCGATCACGTGGCCACCGTGCGGAATGCCCGCGGCTCGGCCTATCCTGACCCGCTGCGCGCCGCGCGTCTGGCCGAACAGGCGGGGGCCGACGGGATCACCGCGCATCTGCGCGAAGACCGCCGCCATATCCGTGACGCCGATATCGACGCGCTGCGCGGCGGGCTCGACATCCCGCTGAATTTCGAGATGGCCGCGACGCCCGAGATGCAGGAGATCGCGCTGCGCCATCTGCCCCATGCCTGCTGCATCGTGCCGGAAAAGCGCGAAGAGGTGACGACCGAAGGCGGTCTGGACGTCGCTGGCGATCTCTCGCGGCTGACCGATTACGTGGGGCCGCTCGTCGAGGCGGGCATCCGCGTGTCGATGTTCATCGGTCATGATCCGGCGCAGATCGAAGCCTCCGCCAAGATCGGCGCGCAGGTGATCGAGCTGCATACCGGCCATTTCTGCGACATGCATTACGAGGGCGATTTCGCCGCCCGCGATGCCGAGCTGGAGGCGCTGAAAGCAGGCGCTGCCTATGCCGACAGTCTCGGGCTGGAGGTGCATGCGGGCCACGGCCTGACCTATGAGACGGTCGAGCCGATCGCCGAAATGAAGCAGATCCGCGAGTTGAACATCGGCCATTTCCTGATCTCTGAGGCGATCTTCGTCGGGCTCGGTCCCGCAATCGTGCATATGCGCAAGCTGATGGATGCGGCGCGGGGATGAAGCTGCGCGGCGTCATGCTGACCGGTGCGTTGCTTGGCGCGGCTTGCGCGGCGCAGGCAGGTCCGGCCTATGTCGGGCCCTGCGATTTCACTGCGCGCGCCGATAATATCGTCGAGCCTTGGTCGGAGAATACCGCGACTTTCGCCAAGGGCGCGGTGCGGCTGGCGCTGATGGATACGATCGAGCCGGCTGCGGCGGCGTTCCATATTCTCGTCCTGTCGCCCCCCTATGACGAGGTCGGCGGGCGGCAATGCCG
The DNA here is from genome assembly GCF_055666785.1 of Thioclava sp. PTB-PU3-1. Taxonomy (NCBI): domain Bacteria; kingdom Pseudomonadati; phylum Pseudomonadota; class Alphaproteobacteria; order Rhodobacterales; family Paracoccaceae; genus Thioclava; species Thioclava sp. PTB-PU3-1. The sequence goes on from NZ_JBVNVL010000006.1 coordinate 115,848, forward strand.
GGTCATCTCGGCTGCAGAGGGCACCGGCTTCGGCGGGGTCGATTTCGCGGCGCTCTCGGCCAGCTACGATCCCGCGACCGGGTTGAGCCTCACCCTGCCGGTCTCCACCTATGACGGCACGGGTGACGCAATGTCGCATCAGTTGCACATGACGCTCAATCAGGCGACGGGCGCGATCACCACCGAGGTCACCCCATGATCCTCGGTATCGGCACCGATCTCGCGAATATCGAGCGGATCGAGCGCACGCTCGAACGCTTTGGCGACCGCTTCCGCAATCGGGTCTTCACCGAGACCGAGCAGCGCAAGGCCGAGCGCCGCAAGGATGTGGCCGGCACCTATGCCAAACGCTGGGCGGCGAAAGAGGCCTGTTCCAAAGCGCTTGGAACCGGGTTGCGCATGGGCATCGCATGGAAGGATATGGCGGTCACGAATCTGCCAACGGGGCAGCCGGTGATGCAGGTCACGGGCTGGGCGGCGGACCGGCTTAAGGAAATGACACCAGAGGGTTACGAGTCCGTCATCCATGTGACGCTGACCGATGACCACCCCTGGGCGCAGGCCTTCGTCGTGATCGAGGCCCGCAAGCTTTCTTGACTCGGGCGCGAGGCCGCGTATTGAGGCCAAGGAATTTTGAGGCAGGGTAAGAGATAATGGCGAAGAACAAGGCCGAGGGCGGTATCCTCGACACGATCAAGACGATTGTCTGGGCACTGGTGATCGCGGGGGTGTTCCGCACGCTGTTCTTCCAGCCCTTCTGGATTCCCTCCGGCTCGATGAAGGACACGCTGCTGATCGGCGACTTCCTCTTCGTGAACAAGATGGCCTACGGCTATTCGCGTTACTCCTGCCCGTTCTCGGCCTGCCCCTTCGACGGGCGCCTGCTGGCCAGCGACCCCGAGCGCGGCGATGTGGTGGTGTTCCGTCACCCGACCAAGAACGTCGATTTCATCAAGCGTCTGATCGGCCTGCCGGGCGACAAGATTCAGATGATCAACGGCGTTCTGCAGATCAACGGCAAGGCGGTCGAGATGAAGCCCGAGCCCGATTTCGAGGAAGTCATGCAGCCGCAGGGCCCGCAGGGGCTGTTGCCGCGCTGCTCGAACTCGCCGGTCGGCATGGGCGATACCTGCATCAAGAAACGCTATGCCGAGACGCTGCCCAATGGCGTCACGCATGACATTCTGCAGATCAACAATGACGGCCCCGTGGACAACACGCCCGTCTACACCGTGCCCGAGGGCATGTATTTCTTCATGGGCGACAACCGCGACAACTCCGAAGACAGCCGCTTCCCGCAATCGGTGGGCGGTCTTGGCTTCGTCCCGAAAGAGAACCTGATCGGCCGGGCCGACCGGGTGATGTTCTCCTCGGCGGGTCGCTCGCTGTTCTACTTCTGGACCTGGCGTCCGGATCGGTTCTTCAAGGCGATCAATTGAAGCTAAGCGCGGAGATCAAGGCATTCGAGCAGCGCCTCGGGCATAAGTTCAAACGGCCCGAGCTGCTGGCGCGCGCGCTGACGCATAGTTCGATCTCCACGCCGACCCGGCCCGACAACCAGCGGCTGGAATTTCTGGGCGACCGCGTCTTGGGCCTCGTGATGGCCGAGGCGCTGTTCCTGGGCGATCGTGCCGCTTCCGAGGGCCAGATGGCGCCGCGCTTCAACGCGCTCGTGCGCAAGGAAGCCTGCGCCGATATCGCCCGCAAGATCGACCTCGGTGCGGTGCTCAAGCTCGGCCGGTCCGAGATGATGACCGGCGGGCGGCGCAAGCTGGCGCTGCTGGGCGACGCGATGGAGGCGGTGATCGCGGCGGTTTATCTCGATGGCGGGTTCGATGCGGCGAAAGTGCTGATCCTGCGGCTTTGGGAAGATCGGCTCGACAGCGTCGAGGAAGACGCGCGCGACCCGAAAACCGCGCTGCAGGAATGGGCGCAGGCCCGCGGTCTGCCACCGCCGCACTACGAGATCATCCATCGCGACGGTCCCGATCACGCCCCCAATTTCACCATCGAGGTGCGTCTGGAGAACGGCGCGCGCGAAACGGCCAAGGCCGGTTCGAAGCGTCAGGGCGAAATGACCGCTGCGAAGACGCTGCTGAAACGTCTGGAAGAGGGCGCCGAGGGTTGAGTGAAGGTCTTGGCGCGGGGCGACCAGCCCCGGGCCGCGCCCGACCCTCCCCATGGGAGGGCGCATTGGCGATGTCGGCGCGGGCATATCCGCCACTCGGGCTTGAAAGATAAACTGCCCGGCCACGGACGAAGCGAAGCGCCCACCCGAGGATCGGGCGCGGCCCTCGTCGCACAAGCCACATGACAAGATGACTGGCAACGCGCGCCGTTATAAGCTACCCCGCGCCCCGTATCGCTTTCGCGTATCGCCAAAAAGGAACACCCATGACCACACGCGCCGGTTTCGTCGCCCTGATCGGAGAGCCCAATGCGGGCAAATCCACGTTGCTCAACGCGATGGTGGGCGCGAAGGTCTCGATCGTCACCCATAAGGTGCAGACCACCCGCGCCCGCATCCGTGGCGTCGCGATGGAAGGCCAGAGCCAGATCGTCTTCGTCGACACGCCCGGCATCTTCCGCCCGCGCCGTCGTCTGGATCGCGCAATGGTCAACGCGGCTTGGGGCGGGGCGGCCGATGCCGACATGATCGTCCTGCTGGTCGAAGCCCATCGCGGCCTCACCCCCGGCGTCGAAAGCATCCTCGAGGCCCTGCGCGGTCGCGAAGGCACGCAGCCGGTGGCGCTTGCGATCAACAAGATCGACAAGGTGAAATCCGAGGAGCTTCTGGGCCTGACCGCGAAGCTCAACGAGGCGTACCAGTTCACCAAGACCTTCATGATCTCCGCCGAGCGCGGCTACGGCGTGCAGGATCTCAAGGAATGGCTTGCGGGTGAGATGCCCGAGGGGCCGTGGCTTTATCCCGAAGACCAGATCGCCGACCTGCCGATGCGCATGATCGCCGCCGAGATCACCCGCGAGAAGCTGACCCTGCGCCTGCACGAAGAGTTGCCCTACCAGCTGACCGTCGAGACTGAGAGCTGGGAAGAGCGCAAGGACGGCTCCGCGCGGATCGATCAGGTGATCTATGTCGCCCGCGACGGTCACAAGGGGATCATCCTCGGCAAGGGCGGCGAGACGATCAAGGCGATCTCGAAAGCCGCCCGCGAAGAACTGATCGAGTTTCTCGACCGGCCCGTGCATCTCTTCCTGCAAGTGAAGGTGCGCCCGAACTGGCTGGAAGAGGCCGAGCGCTATTCCGAGATGGGGCTCGACTTCAAGGACTCGAAGTGATGAGCGAGGGGCGTCTGACCACGGATTTCTGGGTCCGCGCCTATCTCAAGCGGCTGGAGCTGGCGAATATCCCCGCCTACGTCACCGCGCATGGGCAGGCGTCTTCGGGGGCCGTGCTGGTGAAATGCGCGCGGCTCGACGGGACCGCGCAAAGCTACGAGCGGCGTGCCGATCTGATGACCGGAGAGAGCGCGTGGATGCTGTTGCATGACGGTCCCGAGGCTGAGGTCGATGCCAGCATCCGCAAGCAACGCGGCTTCGACCCGGACCTCTGGGTGATCGAAATCGAGAGCCGCGAGGGGCGCACGATGCTTGACGAGGATGGCCTCAGCGGCTGATCCCGAGGCGGTTGAGCCCGCGCCCGAGCGTCACGATCACCAGCCCGCCGATCCAGAAGGCCACGAGGAACTTCACGCACCACAGGCCCAGCCCGCCCCATCCGAGCTTGTCGAGGTTGAGGAAAAAGTACGGGTAGAACCCGGTCTCCAGCCCCCGGATCACCGCATAGACGAGATAGACCAGCGGCCAGGTCAGCCAGATCACGGCGTGATGGCTCGTCAGCCCGCCTTTCGGAGCGAAGGCCAGCCACCAGACCGGCACGAGGATCGGGGCGGCGGTGTGGTAGAGCAGGTTCGAGACGTAATCGAGCCCGTGCAGCGGCGCGTCGCCGGCCAGCAGCAGGTGGTAGACCACGCCGACGATCAGGATCCACAGCACCAGCGCCGCGAGGAACGGCTTCGCCAGTGCCCGCTTGCGCCACACCATCCAGCCGAAGGCGAGGCCCACGAGCGTATTCGTCCAGATCGTGAAGTAGCGAAACATCAGCCACAGGATGCCCAGCGGCACGGCGGCATGGGGGTGTTCAGCCATGTTGTTGACGAAGCTCGCGCCGAACGCCGCCAACTCGACGAGGGCGATCAGGGCGGCGAAAAGGATCGAGGCGCGTTTCATGGGTGTGAAGCTAGTGCGGCGCGCGACGTCTGCGCAATTCACGAAGCCGCTTGCGCCGCAACGTCACGGAAAGGATAGTCCCTCGCATGGACTGGCAAGACCTCGGCACGATCCTCTCGGCACGACCGCATGGCGAAAGCTCGATGATCGTCGAGCTGTTCACCTCGGCGCATGGGCGACATGCGGGCGTCGTGCGCGGTGGGGCGTCGCGCAAGATGACGGGGATCTTGCAGCCGGGAAACCGGGTCACGGCGACGTGGCGCGCGCGACTCGAAGATCACCTCGGCAGCTACACGATCGAGCCTTTGCAGAGCCGCGCGGTGATCCTGTCGGACCGGCAGGCGCTGGCCGGGCTGAACGCGGCGACGGCGCTTCTGCGGTTCACGCTGCCCGAACGTGAGGCGCATGACGCGTTATTCATGGCCTCCGAGGCGCTGTTCGATGCGATGGCCGAGGGCGGCGACTGGGTGCCGACCTATCTGCGCTGGGAGTTGGGACTACTGGAAGAGATGGGCTACGGGCTCGACCTGTCGCGCTGCGCGGTGACCGGGTCGCGCGACGATCTGGCCTATGTCAGCCCGCGCTCGGGGCGTGCGGTGAGCCGGCAAGGGGCCGGGGAATGGGCGCCCAGACTTCTGCCGCTGCCGCTCTGTCTGTTGGGGCAGGGGCCTGCGAGTCTTGGCGAGATCGTGCAGGGGCTGCGGCTGACCGGGTTTTTCCTTGGCGAGCGGATGGCGCCCGATCTGGGGGATCGGCCCTTGCCGGAGGCGCGGCAGCGGTTCGTGGATTTGCTGGGGCGAAGTGCGCGGTAGCTCATAAAGCCAGGCGCGGGGCGACCAGCCCCGGGCCGCGCCCGACCCTCCCCCCGGGAGGGCGCATTGGCGACGTCATCGCGGGCACGTGAGGCATGCGGGCTTGCAAGATAAAGCGCCAAGCCACAGGCGGAGCACAGCGCCCACCCAAGGGTCCGGCGCGTCCCTCAGCTCAAGCTCAAGGCCGCTCGCGATCGTCCAGCAGCAGCGTCAGCAGCGCCAGATCCAGCCAGCGCCCGAACTTCTTGCCGACCTGGGGCATCAAGCCCACCTGCGTGAAGCCAAGCCGCTCATGCAGCCGGATCGAGCCCTCATTCGCGGCGTCGATCGCGCCGACCATGACATGAAACCCGCCTTCCTTGGCACGCGCGATCAGCGCTTCCATCAGCTTCGCGCCCTTGCCGCCCGCGCGGTGGTCGCGGTGGACATAGACGGAATGCTCGACGCTCAGGTGATAGCCGTCATGGGGGCGGAACGGGCCGAAGCTCGCATAGCCCACGGCGCGCCCGTCTTCCTCCCAGACCAGCACCGGATAGCCTGCCGCCTGCCGATCCGCGATATAGGCGCGGCGGTTCTCGGGGCCGACCTCGATCTCGTTCCAGATCGCGGTCGTGTTGCGCACCGCGTCGTTGTAAATCTCGGTAATCGCCTCTGCGTCTTGCGGTCTTGCGTCGCGGATCATCTGCGCCCCTCCAGTCTGTCGCGCCAGATTTGGCTGCGAAACCGGGCGAGCGCAACGCTATTTCTGCACGATGAAATGTCCGGTGCGGCGCACGGCCTCGGCGGCGGACACGAACTCCACCCCAAGATCGCGGGTCGCGGCCTCGTGGCTAAGCCGCATCTTCATCCCGAGCATCGGCTTGATCAGCGCGATCTGCTCATCGAACAGCGCGAGGATCGAGACGATCCAGTTCGGCGCTTTCCGCGTCGGGATCTTGCGCTCGGGGAACTCGGCCTTCAGCACGCGCGCCATCTCGAGGAAGGACATGAAGCTTTCCGCACAGATGTAGCGGCGACCGATGCTCTCGGTCCGGTCGAGCGCCGCGACGTGACAGGCGGACACATCGGCCACATCGACCACCGGAATATCGAACTCCGGCGCCATCGGGTCCTTGCCCGCCATCAGCCGCTCGATCACCGCGACGGACGATCCGGTGTGACGATCCATCGGCGTGCCGCAGACGAGGCCGGGATTGATCACGGTCAGACGCATCTCGTGATGATCCTCGATGAATTCCCACGCGGCTTCCTCGGCGAAAATCTTGGAGCGCGTATAGGGGCTGCAGGTCGGCGCGCGCGGGTTCGACCAGTCGCGCTCGGTCATTGGGTTGGAAGTCACGCCATGCATCACCGCTTCCATCGAGGAGGTCTGGATCACGCGGGTCACACCGGCGGCCTGTGCCGCAGCCAGCACCCGCTTGGTGCCCTCGACCGCAGGCTGGATTACCTCGGCCTCGTTCTTCGGCTTGCTGAGCGGGAAGGGGGAGGCGGTGTGGATCACGGCATCGACCCCCGCCATCGCCGTATCCCAGCCCTTGTCCGCCATCAGATCGGCCTCGACGAAGCTCAGCCGTTCCAGCGCTTCGGGGCCAAGGTCGCTCAAGGCGGTTTTTACCTCCTCGCCGCGGCTGGCCTTGCGCAGCGTGCCGCGCACGATCTCGCCCTGCGCCAGAAGGTCATAGGCAATGCGTTTGGCGATGAAGCCGGTGATGCCTGTGACCAGAATTGTGCGAGCCATGCGCCCTCCATTGTGCTGAACCTCGTCGTTCAGCTTGCGGGGGCGTAGCACGGGTGTCAAATCAGAACGGGGCGATGCGAGGTTCGCCCGCATCGCCCCGTTGAATAGAGTTTCGCTGGCTCAGCCGAGGAGACGCCTCGCGATCACCTGCGCCTGAATCTCGGCGGCGCCCTCGAAGATGTTGAGGATGCGCGCGTCGCACAGGATGCGGCTGATCTGGTATTCCAGCGCGAAACCGTTGCCGCCATGGATCTGCAGCGCGTTGTCGGCAGCGGCCCACGCCACCCGCGCACCCAGCAGTTTCGCCATACCGGCTTCCAGATCGCAGCGATGGCCGTGATCCTTTTCCCAGGCCGAGAAATAGGTCAGCTGGCGGGCGATCATCGTCTCCACCGCCATCATCGCGAGCTTCGACGACACGCGCGGGAACTCGATCAGAGACTTGCCGAATTGCTTGCGGTCGATCGCGTATTGCATCCCGATCTCCAGCGCCGATTGCGCGACGCCCACGGCGCGGGCGGCGGTCTGGATGCGGGCGGATTCAAACGTCTCCATGAGCTGCTTGAAGCCCTTGCCCTCTTCGCCGCCCAGAAGGTTCTCGCCCTTCACGCGGAAATTGTCGAAGCCGAGCTCGTATTCCTTCATGCCGCGATAGCCGAGCACTTCGATCTCGCCGCCGGTCATGCCCTCGGTGGGGAAGGGGTTGTCATCGGTGCCCGGCGTCTTTTCCGCCAGGAACATCGACAGCCCCTTGTAGTTGTCGGTCGCGGGATCGGTGCGCGCGAGCAGCGTCATCACATGGGTGCGCTGCGCATGGGTGATCCACGTCTTGTTGCCGGTGATCAACCAGTCGTCGCCATCCTTGACCGCGCGGGTGCGAAGCGAGCCCAGATCCGAGCCGGTATTCGGCTCGGTGAACACGGCGGTCGACAGGATTTCGCCCGACGACAGGCCCGGAAGCCATTTCTGCTTCTGCTCTTCGGTGCCGCCGCAGATGATCAGCTCGGCCGCGATCTCGGACCGGGTGCCGAGCGAGCCCACGCCGATGTAGCCGCGCGAAAGCTCCTCGGTCACGACGACCATAGAGGCTTTCGACAGGCCGAGCCCGCCATATTCTTCCGGAATGGTCAGCCCGAAGACGCCCAGTTCGGCCAGTTCCTCGATGATCTCCATCGGGATCAGCTCGTCCTTGAGGTGCCATTCATGCGCATTCGGCTTCACGCGGTCCTCGGCATAGCGGTAGAACTGCTCGCGGATCATCTCGAGGTCTTCATCGAGACCCGACTGCCCGAAGATCGAGCGGCCCTGAACGTCGCGCATCAGCTCGACCAGACGCATCCGGGCGGCGTTGGAATTGCCCTCGGCGATCAGTTTCGCGGCGGCCTCGGACGGGGTCCAGCTGACGCCCATATCGGCCAGGCGCACCATCTCGCCCTGGTTCATCTGGATGCCGCCCGCGATCTGCGCGAGATATTCGCCGAAACCGATCTGCACGATCAGCTTCTCCATCTCGCCCAGTTTGCCTTCCTCGGCCAGACGTGCGGCCCAGCCGTGCAGTTGCTTGAGCGACTGCTGATAGGTGGTCAGCCAGGCAAGACCGTGGGCGCGATATTGGTTCGTCTCGAGAGCGGCGCCGGAAATGCGGCCGTCTTTCTCGGTCGCGGCGCGCAGGCTCGCGGTCGCGTCGGAGACCAGCGTCTCCAATTCGGGCAGGCTCGCCTCCGCAAGGCCCATCAGGTCGTCCAGAATGATCGTCGTCGGCATATCGGCCCCGTCATGTGCCATGAGTCGGCTCCTTATTCTGCAGTTGCAGCCTGTCTAGTTACTTCGCAACCGCAGCGCAATAAAAATTCGCCAGTAGCGACAATTGCGACGGATAATGTCGCGGAGGTTGTCGGCGTGGTCGGGTATGCGCCTGATTTCACGTCGCTTCACGGCTGTATCCCGCGGCGTAACCCGGTAGAAGCGACGCGGGACAGGAAAGGGGAACGCGCATGTTCGGGATGGAAGTTTGGCAAATATTCGCGGCGCTTGGCGTCACGCTTTTCGCAGGTTTCGTGAAAGGCGCGGTCGGTTTCGCGATGCCGATGATCATGCTCTCGAGCTTCGCGTCCTTCCTGCCGCCGCATCAGGCGCTGGCGCTTCTGATCCTGCCGACGCTGGTGACCAACGTGATGCAGGCCTTCCGTCAGGGGGTCGGCGCGGCGGTGGGTTCGATCAAGAATTACCGGCTGTTCATCGCGATGATCATCGTCTTCATCCCGATCAGCGCGACCCTCGTCGACGTGATCCCGCAGCCGGTGATGTACGCGCTTTTGGGCGGGCCGATCGTCGCCTTCTCGATCTGGCAGATCTCGGGCCGGCAGATCCCGATGCCCACGCGCCACCGTGCGGTGACCGAGACGGGGCTGGGCATCGTCGCGGGGCTCTATGGCGGGATTTCCGGGATCTGGGGACCGCCGCTGATCATCTACCTGATCTCGATCGACGCGCCGAAACAGGAGGCCGTGCGCATCCTTGGCGTCGTCTTCCTCACCGGGGCGATCATCCTCACCGGCTCGCATCTGGTCTCGGGCGTGCTGAACGCGCAGACGATCCCGCTGTCGCTTCTGATGATCCTGCCCGCGCTGGCGGGGATGAAGCTGGGCTTCAAGGCACAGGACCGGCTCGACCCGGTGCGGTTCCGGTGGTGGACGCTGATCCTGCTGGGCGTGGCGGGGCTGAACCTGCTGCGCCGTGCGCTGATGGGTTAAGCCACGAAGGGACGCAGCCCCTGACGGCGGGCGGAGGCCAGCGTCTTCGCCTCGTAACCCGAGACGATCTTGCGCACCGGCTTGCGATGGAGCGGCACCCCGCCTTCGCGCACCAGCCCCGCAAAGGCCGTGGTCGCCGCCAGAAGCGGTTGCCGGGCGAGCCGCCCGATATGCAGGCTCTCCAGCTTGCAGCCATCCGCGATCAGCAGGTGATGGCCGCCCAGGAGCAGCCCGTGCCATTCGAGCACGCCGGGGCAATCGGGTTGCAGCGCGGCGCAGCCATCGGCGAGCGAGCGCGCCTCGATCAGCACCTCGTCCTCGCCGAAGATGAAATCCACCGACGGCCCGCTCAGCGCCACGCGGTGCTGCGGCATGACCCACAGATCCTGCCGCGCCGAGAAGACCGGTGCACAGAGCTTCACCGGGCGTAGGTGCCCGATCGCAGGCAGGCTGATCCGCCCCGACCAGAGCACCGGCTGCGGCCCGGCATCGACGGTCTCGACCAGATCGCCTGCGTGCAGCCGCGCCGCCGGCACCACGCCCTCCGGCGTCTGGATCGGCGTCGCGGGGGCGAAACAGCCCGCAGGTCCCATCGGTTGCAGATGATCGCCAAGCGCCAGCCAATCGACGCGCGGCCCGATCCGCGCGGGCCCCGCCGGATCGAGCAGGGCCGCGGCCTCGTCGCGGGTCAGCGGCAGCGGCGCGACCCCTGCCTGCTGCCGGATCGTGCGCTGGTCGAGCGCCTCCAGCGTCAGCAGGCTCTCGCGCCCCGGCCCGTCCCAGCGCCATGTGAGCCGCATCCGTCCGCCGGTCAGCCTCTCCTGCGTGGCGTCGATCGAGATCGCATGGACCGCCGAGCCGCGCCGCTGCGCCAGCACGATGCGCCCGTCGACATCGAGATTGAGCGAGAGGAAATTCCGCCAGCCTTCGCGCTGATGCAGATGGATCAGCGGCAGGGGCGATTGCTCGCCGCGCATCAGGGTGAATTCGAGCATCAGGCTGCCGCGTGCGAGCAGCTCCGGCAGTCTACGCTCGTCAAACCTGACCGCGCCGCGATGTGCGATCTGCGCACCGATCCAGCCCTGTTGCGCCCTCATCCGCGACGCTCCGAATGCTGCCTTGATCCCATGCCTGTCTCCGCGCCCGGGGAAACCGACACGAAAAACGCACGCCGCCTGAATGGGCCGCGCGTGGGTCTGTTGCGTCTGACTCCGGGCTTTGCCCTGCTCGATATGCCCGATTCCGGGCTTTTGCTTTTGACATATCATGGCACCGAGACCTGCCTTTGGGTAGCCCCTGTCTCTGCGTCACATGCGCCCGGTGTCGAGCCTGCAACAGCCATTGCCCCGAGGGCTTCGGCGCTCTAAGCCTGTAGCGCTGAAAAGGAGTGCCCATGACGACCGATCCCATCCGCCTGAGCGCCGATCTGATCCGCTGCCCCTCGGTGACCCCGGAGGAGGGCGGCGCGCTTGTGTTGCTGGAAGGCTTGCTGAGCGGGGCGGGTTTCACCTGCACGCGCGTCGATCGCAACGGCACGCCGAACCTCTACGCGCGCTGGGGCGCGAAGGGGGCGGCGAAAAGCTTCGGCTTCAACGGGCACACGGATGTCGTGCCGGTGGGCGATGCGAGCGCCTGGACGCATGACCCGTTCGGCGCCGAGATCGTCGACGGCGTGATGTGGGGGCGCGGCGCGACCGACATGAAGACCGCCGTGGCGGCCTTTGCCGCGGCAGCGGTGGATTTCGTGACCGAGACGCCGCCCGACGGGGCGGTGATCCTCGCCATCACCGGCGACGAGGAAGGGCCGGGCCGCGACGGCACGCGGGCGCTTCTGGATTGGATGAAGGCCGAGGGCGAGGCGATGTCGGTCTGCCTCGTGGGCGAGCCGACCTGCCCCAATGAGATGGGCGAGATGATGAAGATCGGGCGGCGTGGCTCGCTCAGCTTCTATATCGAGGCCGAGGGCGTGCAGGGCCATGCCGCCTATCCGCATCGCGCGAAGAACCCGCTGCATGCGTTGGTCGATCTGCTGGGCCGGATGACCGCAGAGCCGCTCGATCACGGCACCGATCATTTCCAGCCGTCGAGCCTGCAGATCACCACCATCGATTGCGGTAACCCTGCCAATAACGTGATCCCGGCCAAGGCGCGCGCGACCGTGAATATCCGCTTCAACGACGCCCATACCGGCGAGGGGCTGATCGCCTGGGCCGAGGCGATGGCCTCCGAGATCGCCGCCGAGACCGGCATCCGTATCGCGCTCAACCCCGATATCTCGGGCGAAAGCTTCGTCACCCCGCCCGGTCCCTTCGTCGATCTCGTCGCGAAATCGGTCGAGGCGGAAACGGGCCGCGCGCCGGAGCTGTCCACCTCGGGCGGCACCTCGGATGCGCGCTTCGTGAAGGATCATTGCCCGGTCGTGGAATTCGGCCTCGTCGGCGCGACGATGCATCAGGTCGACGAGCGCGTGCCCCTCGATCAGATCGAAGCGCTCACGCGCGTCTATGCCCGCATATTGAGAGACTATTTCGCATGATCAAGATCGAGCCGGTCACCGATTACACGCCCTGCCACGCGCTGCGCCGCGCCGTGTTTATCGAAGAACAGGGCATCCCGGAGCCCGAGGAATGGGACGATCTCGACGATCAGGCGGTCCATCTTCTGGCCAGCGATGACGGCACGCCGCTCGGCACCGCGCGGCTGATCCGCAAGGGTGAGACCGGCAAGATCGGTCGCATCTGCGTGGCGAAATCCGCGCGTGGCACCGGGCTTGGCGCGGCGCTGGTGCGCGACGCCTGCGAACGGTTCGAGGAGATGGGCTGCACCCGTGCCTATCTCTCGGCCCAGAGCTACGCGATCCCGTTCTACGAAAAGCTCGGCTTCGTGCCCTATGGCGCGGATTACGACGACGCGGGCATTCCGCATCGCGATATGGAAAAGCCGCTCTGAGCTTCCTCTTGGCGAAAATATCCCGGGGGGTGAGCCGGGGTCAGCGGCCTTCCGGTGGAAGGACGCCCCGGCGAACGCCCGAAGCGCAAGCGCAGGGCTCGACACCACTCATCCGTGCCACACTCTTTGAGTGACGCCCCTCACGCCCCATGTTAGGCAAACCCATGAGCAAACCCGCCCCCATCCCCTCGCGCCAGCAAATCCTCGACTGGCTGAACGACAACCCCGACCAAGGGGCCAAGCGCGACATTGCGCGGGCCTTCGGCGTGAAGGGGCAGGCGAAGATCGAGCTGAAGCGCATCCTCAAGGACATGGCCGATGAAGGCCTGATCGAGAAGCGCCGCCGCAACTTCCGCGACCCGAACGTGCTGCCGCCGGTGTCGGTGCTTCGCGTGATGCGCGAGGATAGTCAGGGCGACCAATGGGCCGAGCCTGCGGAATGGAATGGCGAGGGGCCTGCGCCTTTGGTCCTCTTCGTTCCGAAGGACGGCGATCCCACGCTGGCCGAGGGCGACCGTATCCTCGGCCGCCTGACCCCGGTCGAGGATGAGGATTACGGCTACGAGGCGCGGCTGATCCGCAAGATCGGGCAGGCCTCGCATCGCATCGTCGGTATCTTCCGCAAGAATGCCGAGGGCGGGCGGATCATGCCGATCGACAAGGGTGTCGGCAACGAATGGCAAGTGCCGGCGGCGGTGACCCAAGGCGCCAAGGATGGCGAGCTGGTCGAGGCCGAACAGACCGGGCCGCGCGGCCGCATGGGCCTGCCCAAGGCGCGCGTGATCGAGGTGCTGGGCGATCCGTCCGCGCCGAAAGCCGTGTCGCTGATCGCGATCCATCAGCATGGCATCCCCGACGATTTCCCCGATGCGGTCGTGGCCGAGGCCGATGCCGCCAAGCCCGCGCCCTTGGGAGATCGTGAAGACCTGCGCAAGCTGTCTTTCGTCACGATCGACCCGGCGGATGCGCGCGACCGCGACGATGCGGTGCTGGTGATCCGCGACGACGATCCGAAAAACGACGGCGGCTTCCTGATCTGGGTCGCGATTGCCGACGTGGCGCATTACGTCACGCCGGGCTCCGAGCTGGACCGCGAGGCGCGCAAGCGCGGCAACTCCACCTATTTCCCCGACCGCGTCGTGCCGATGCTGCCCGATAGCCTCTCGGGCGATCTGTGCTCTCTGCATGAGAACGTGGACCGTGCGGTGCTGGCGGTGCGGATGAAGATCGACGCGCAGGGTCGGAAGGTCTCGCATCGCTTCACGCGCGGGATGATCCGTTCGGTCGGCTCGCTCGAATACGGGCAGGTGCAATCGGCGCGCGACGGCAATCCGGACGAGAAGACCGAGGATATGGTCGAGGAGATCATCGACCCGATCTACGAGGCTTACGAGGCGCTCAAACATGCCCGCGCGATCCGTCAGCCGCTGGAGCTGGACCTGCCCGAGCGGCAGATCGTGATCGGGGACGACGGGCATGTCGCCTCGATCCGGTTCAAGGAGCGGCTCGACGCGCATAAGCTGATCGAGGAGTTCATGGTGCTGGCCAATGTGGCCGCCGCCGAGGAACTGGAGAAGCTGCGCCGTCCGCTGCTGTATCGTGTTCACGAAGAACCCAGCCTCGACAAGATCGAGAGCTTGCGCGAAGTGGCGCAGGCGTCGGGCTTCACGCTGGCGAAGGGGCAGGTGCTGCAGACCGCGCATCTGAACAACCTGCTCAGCCAGTCCGAGGGCTCGGAGTTCGACGAGCTGATCAATATCTCGACGCTGCGCTCGATGACGCAGGCCTATTACGCGCCGACGAATTACGGGCATTTCGGCCTCGCGCTGCGCTCCTACGCGCATTTCACCTCGCCGATTCGGCGCTATTCCGACCTGATCGTGCACCGCGCGCTGATCCTCGGCCATGGCTGGGGCAAGGACGGGCTGAGCGCGTGGGATATCGAGAACCTCGAGGACACGGCGAAGCAGATTTCCGATACCGAGCGCCGCTCGATGGTGGCCGAGCGCGACACGACCGACCGCTATCTGGCCGCCTACCTGTCAGACCGCGTGGGCAGCGAATTCACGGGCCGCATCTCGGGCGTGCAGAAATTCGGCGCCTTCGTGAAGCTCGACGAGACCGGCGCGGACGGGCTGATCCCGATCCGTGAGATCGGGCGCGAATTCTTCCATTTCGACCGCGAGGCGCAGGAGCTGGTGGGCTCGGATACCGGGATGGTCATCACCATCGGGCAGCGCGTCCGGGTGCGGCTGTCCGAGGCCGTGCCGATCACCGGCGGGCTGATGCTGGAGCTGCTGGAAGTCGAAGGGCAGGGGATGCCCTCGGGCGACGGCAAGCGCCGCAAGGGCCGCCGCCCCGGCACGCGTCCGCCGCGCAAAGGCCCCGGAAAGGGGCCGCGCAAACCGGCCCGCGACGCCGCCAAGAAGAAGGCGGTCGCGCGCAAGGTGAAACGCACGCGCAAGAGCTGAGGCTTACAGCATCCACTCGATCGGCAGGCGCTGCGCGACCCACAGGAAGATGCGGTGCGAGAAGGGCACGCCTGGCTCGCGCTTGCGCACGCCATGTCCGGGGCGCGACCAGCGCAATTGCTGCGCGCGGGTGAGGCGCAGCCGCCATGCGCGGGCGGGGATGAATTCCTTGAAGGTCTCGGAGATTTCCGTCGCGATCTCGGGCGCGTCGATCACGATGCCCAGCTCTGTATTGAGCCGCATCGAGCGTGGATCGAAGTTGAACGAGCCGATGAAGACGCGCGCGCGATCCACCGCGAAGACCTTCGCGTGAAGCTTGTTGCGCGAGAAGGGCGAGGTGCCGCGAATGTCGGAGCCCAGCAGCCGCTCGCGCCGGTTGCGCTCGCTCGGGCGGCGGTCTTCGGCATCTGCGGCGTATTCGTAAAGCTCGATCCCGGCGCGCAACAGGCCCTTGCGGCGATGCGCATAGCCGGAATGGACCAGTGCTACATCGGTCGCGGCATAGGAATTCGTCAGCACCTTGATGGTCGCGCCGGACTTGGCGATCCGCTTGAGGTAACGCACCCCCGTCCGCGTCGGTACGAGGTAGGGCGTCACCAGCACCAGTTCTTCCAGCGGTTGCCCCAAGGCGCGCACCAGATATTGCCAGAGCAGTTTGCGCCCCTGCAAAAGCCCGTGGATTTTCGACGGGTGGTCGTAGATCAACTGCGCCTCGGCGAAGATCACCCGCGCCTTGCCCGACAGCAGCCGCGACAGCCGGTCGGGATGCTGAAGGTCGTCGGCATAGCGCTTCGCCTCGGGTTCCGAGAGGCGGACCTCTTCGGTCTTGATGATGGTCTCGGCCTCTTTCGCCTCGCAGCCGCCCAACATCTTTTCCGCCGGGATCGCGGGGGGCGCGTTCCAGTAGAGGTCGAATTGCTTGCCGATCTGCGTCAGAACCGGACCCGCGACTGCGACGTCGAGATCCATGTAGAGCCCGCTCTCGGAGAGGCTGTTGAAATAGTCGTCGCCGATATTGCGCCCGCCGAGGATCGCCATCCGCCCATCCGCGATCATCGCCTTGTTGTGCATCCGGCGGTTCAGGCGGCGGAAATCGGACAGGTAGCCGAGGAAGCGCGCGGTCCGGATCGGGAAGGGGTTGAACAGGCGCACGTCGACATTGGGCAACTGGTCGAGCGCGGCCAGCGTGCGGTCCATCCCCGCCGTGCCGTTATCGTCGATCAGCAGACGGATATGGACCCCGCGTTTGGCGGCCTTGCGCAGCGCGCCGAGCATGATCGCGCCCGCGGTGTCGTTCTGCCAGATGTAGTATTGCAGATCGAGCGAGACCTCCGCCGCGTCGATCAGTTCGAGCCGCGCCGCCAGCGCGTCGAGCGGATCGGCGAGCAGCTGGACCGCGCTCTTTGTCTCAATTCCCGCGAGCCGGTCCTGAAGCGCGGACGCGAAGCGCCCGGTTTCGGGGGCGAGTTGCATATGGGACTCGGGGAACGGGCCTTTCGGGCGCCGATGCGACAGCCGGGCGACGATCAGCGTCACACCGGCCAGCGCGATGAGGCCGGCGATCAGGGCGAAGCCCAGAATATGAAGCAGTTCCAGTTTCATGGCTGGCATCATGTAGGCGGTTCAAGGGTTTAGGAAAGTGGGCTTCGCGCATGAAAAAGGCCGACGTGATCGCCGGCCTTCTTAAAAATCTCGTGTTCCGGGTTCAGCGGATCAGCCGATCGCCGCGGCTTTCACGTCGTCGTCGATATAGGGCACGTATTGCGCGAAGTTGTCCGAGAACATCTCCACCAGCTTCTGCGCCTGCGCATCATAGGCCGCCGCGTCGTCCCAGGTGCGGCGCGGGTCCAGAAGCACGTCCGAGACGTTCGGGACCGAGACCGGAACTTCGAAGCCGAAGTTGGGATCCTTGCGGAACTGCACGTCATGCAGCGAGCCGTCGAGCGCGGCTTTCAGTAGCGCACGGGTCGCGCGGATCGGCATCCGCGAGCCGGTGCCGAACGCGCCGCCAGTCCAGCCGGTGTTCACCAGCCAGCACGACGCGCCGGTGTCGCGGATCTTCTCTTGCAGCAGCTTGCCATAGACCTCGGGGCGACGCGGCATGAAGGGCGCGCCGAAGCAGGTCGAGAAAGTCGGGAGCGGCTCGACCACGCCGACCTCGGTGCCCGGGGTCTTCGAGGTGAAGCCCGACAGGAAGTGATACATCGCCTGCGCCGGGGTCAGCCGCGCGATGGGCGGCAGGACACCGAAGGCATCGCAGGTCAGCATGATCACGTTCTTGGGCTGGCCCGCCATCGCGGTATCCGAGGCGTTCGGGATGTAATGCAGCGGATAGGCGCAGCGCATGTTGTCGGTGATCGAGTTGTCGTTGAAGTCCAGCTCCAGCGTCTCCTCGTCGAACACCATGTTCTCGACCACGGTGCCGAACATCGAGCAGGTGTTGTAGATCTCCGGCTCGGCTTCTTTCGACAGGTTGATCGTCTTGGCGTAGCAGCCGCCTTCGAAGTTGAAGATGCCGTTATGCGACCAGCCATGCTCGTCATCGCCCACGAGGATGCGCGAGGGATCGGCCGAGAGCGTCGTCTTGCCGGTGCCCGAGAGGCCGAAGAAGACCGCCGCATCGTCGGGGTCGTCGATCGCGTGGTTGGCCGAGCAGTGCATCGCCATGATGCCTTCGCCGGGCAGGATGTAGTTGAGAAGGGTGAAGACGCCCTTCTTGTTCTCACCCGCATAGGCGGTATTGCCGATCAGGATCGTCTTCTTCTCGAAGTTCAGCGCGATCACGGTCTCCGAGCGGCAGCCGTGCTTCTCGGGATCGGCCTTGAAGCTCGGGCAGTTGATGATCGTCCATTCCGGATTGAACGCGTCGAGCTCCTCACGCTCGGGGCGGCGCAGCATGGTGCGCAGGAACAGCCCGTGCCAGGCCATTTCCGCCACGAGGCGCACGTCGAGCCGATGCTCGGGATCGGCGCCGCCGAAGAGGTCCTCGACGAAGTAATCCTTGCCCTTCATGTGCTCCAGCATGTCGGCATGGAGGCGGTCGAAGGCTTCGGGCTCCATCGGGGAGTTGTTCTCCCACCAGATGCTGTCTTCGACCGAGGCGGTGCGCACGACGAACTTGTCTTTGGGCGACCGGCCCGTGTGTTTCCCGGTGGTGCAGTAGAAGGCGCCACCCTTGCCGAGCGTTCCTTCGTCGCGCTTGATCGCTTCTTGGATCAGCGCCGGTTCCAGCAGGTTATAATAGACATTCCCGAGACCTTCGATGCCTTGATCTTCCAGCCGTTTCGCGGGGTTAACGCGTCCAATGTCCATCTGATGCTCCCGATGCCGTCGCGCGGCGTTCACAGGGTTATTCCCGGCGCGTCGGGGCCTCGAAGCGCCGATCCGAGCAACAATGTTACCCGGATGGATCGCCTATAGCATGACAATTTTGCGAAGGAACAGAATGGATAGGGGGAGTTAGCGCAACCATTTCTAGGTTTAGCGCAATCACGGCGAAATGTCGCGGAAAGGTGAGGCAAATTAGTCAAAGGTTCGGAAATTTTGGCTCTGATGATTCGCGAAACCTTGGTGATTCGCAGCTTTTTGTTGATTTGAAGGCAACGAACGCGGAATATGCGTGTAATAACTATAAAGTAGCAGTGAAGGGATATTCCGACATGTCGAGAATCGCGCTGGTCGACGACGACCGCAATATTCTGACCTCTGTCTCGATGACGCTCGAGGCGGAAGGTTACGATGTCGAAACGTATAACGATGGACAGGCTGCATTCGACGCGTTCACCAAGCGTCTCCCGGACATGGCGGTTCTGGATATAAAGATGCCGCGAATGGACGGCATGGAGCTGCTGCAGCGTCTTCGCCAGAAGACCGCGATGCCGGTGATCTTCCTGACCTCCAAAGACGACGAAATCGACGAGGTTCTGGGTCTGCGCATGGGCGCGGACGACTACGTCAAGAAGCCGTTCTCGCAGCGTCTTCTGGTCGAACGCATCCGCGCGCTGCTGCGCCGGCAGGAAGCGATCTCGACCGGCGAGGTCGCCTCGACCGAAGACACCAAGGTCATGGTGCGCGGCTCGCTCGAGATGGACCCGCTGCGCCACGCGGTGACCTGGAAGAGCAAGGACGTCACGCTGACCGTGACCGAATTCCTGCTGCTTCAGGCGCTCGCGCAGCGGCCCGGTTTCGTGAAATCGCGCGATCAGCTGATGGACGTGGCTTACGACGATCAGGTCTATGTCGACGACCGCACGATCGACAGCCACATCAAGCGCCTGCGCAAGAAGATGCGCAGCGTCGATGATGATTTCACGGCGATCGAGACACTCTACGGCATCGGATACCGGTATAACGAAGAGTGATGCTACGTCGATGAGTATTGCCGGGAAGATCGGATTGGCTCGAAAGCGCTCCTCAAACTTCGCCCGTCGCGCGCCGGAAACGGAAGTCGTGCTCGGCGAGGATTGGATCGGCCCGGCCGATATCGTCGACGACGATCTGCGCAAGGGTCGGGCGCGGCGGTCGATGTTCTCGCTCAACCGCTCGCCGCTGGCGCGCAAGATCATCACCTTCAACCTGTTGGCGATGATCGTGCTGGTGACCGGCGTGCTCTACCTCAACCCGTTTCGTGACAGCCTCGTGCTGCAGCGCGAAGGCGGGTTGGTGAACGAGGCGCAGCTGGCCGCCGACGTGTTCGAGGCGCAGCTTCCGGCGGGCGCTCCGGTCAATCTGGCGGCGGGAGACGGGCTCGACCCGCTCGCGACGATCCGCGGGATGGAGCTGCCCGAGGGCGCCGATCTCTACCTGTTCGATCCCAGTGCGGCGCTGCTTGGCACCACGACCACGGGCGACCGCGCGCCGGTCGAAGAGGTCGACGGGCTCAATTTCGACAAGCGTTCCACCGTGCTGAGCGATTTCCTCGGTCAGATCTGGGACTCGGTCGCGGGTCTGTTCGAGCGCGGTGGCGGCACCGCCGCCGATAGCGCGCTCGACATGGTGCGCGATCTGGTGCCCTCGGCGCTGGATGGCCGCACCAAGATCGCCTCGCAGAAGAACGCCGCCGGCGAGACCATCTTCGCCGTCGCCACCCCGATCCGGCAGGGCGATCGCGTCGTGGGCGTCGTGGGGCTGATCTCCGTTGCGGGGCAGATCGACGCGCTGGTCCGCGTCGAGCGCGAGCAGGTGCTGCAGATGTTCGTGATCGCGATCATCGTCTCGATCGGGCTGTCGCTGGTGCTGGCCTCGACCATCGCCAACCCGCTTTCCGATCTTGCCGCCGCTGCCGAAATCGGGCGCGACAAGAACGCGCGCAAGATGGCGCCCGCCCGGGTGCGCATCCCCGACCTGACCGCGCGACCTGACGAGATCGGACGATTGTCGGGCGCAATGCGCGGCATGGTCGGCGCGCTTTACGAACGCATCGATGCGAACGAACAGTTCGCCGCCGACGTCGCCCACGAGATCAAGAACCCGCTGGCCAGTCTGCGCTCTGCCGTGGCCTCGCTGCATATGGTCAAGAAAGACGAACAGCGCACCCGTCTTCTCGAGGTCATCGATCACGACGTGCGCAGATTGGATCGTCTGGTGAGTGACATTTCCAATGCATCGCGGCTCGATTCCGAGCTGGTGAAAGAAGAGGAAGAGCAGTTCGACCTGATCAAGATGGTGTCGAATCTCAGCGAATTCCTCGGGCAGCAGGCGCGCGAGAAGGGCGTCGATTTCATCACCGACCTGCCGTCGCAATCTGTGGTCATCTCGGGTCTGGAAGCGCGTCTGGCGCAGGTCTTCGTGAACCTGATCACCAATGCGACCTCGTTCTGCGAAGAGGGCGATGCGGTGCGGGTCTGGGCGCGCCAGCGCGACAATCGCGTGCTGGTCGTGGTCGAGGATACCGGGCCGGGCATTCCCGAAGAGGCGCTGACCAAGGTCTTCAAGCGGTTCTATTCGGAACGCCCCGAGGGGCAGTTCGGCGACCACTCGGGCCTCGGCCTCGCGATCTCCAAGCAGATCGTCGAAGCCCATGGCGGCGTGATCTGGGCCGAGAATATCCGCCCCACCGATGCCGACCGGACCTCCGATCCTCTGGGCGCGCGTTTCGTCGTGGGCCTGCCGGTCAGCTGAATGGCTGGGTCGGACGACCTCTCGACCAATCTCCATGCCAGCGCCGTCGCGCTCGACCCCGAGCGCGGCGTTCTCATTCGTGGCGCCTCGGGCAGCGGCAAATCGCTTCTCGCGTTGCGGTTGATAGCGCTGGGGGCGTCACTTGTCGCCGATGACCGGGTCGATCTGCGCGCCGAAAATGGGGCGCTGATCGCAAGCGCACCGGAGGCGATCGCGGGCCGGATCGAGGCGCGCGGCGTGGGTATCCTGCGCGCCGATCACCTGTCGCAGGCCCGCATCACCCTGCTGGTCGATCTCGATCGGGAAGAGGTCGAACGCTTGCCAACCTGTCGAAAAGACAGGGTGTTGGGGGTCAATCTGCCCCTTGTGCTGCGCGTGCAGCATGGTCATCTTGATGTGGCAATCTTGCAATGGCTGAAAGGGGGCCGATGGGCGTGACCCGATCCGATCCGGTATGGGCACAGGCTGGCCAGCGCGTCGTGCTGGTGACCGGCCCGTCAGGTGCGGGCCGCACGACTGCCATCGGCGCTCTGGAGGACCTGGGCTACGAGCCGATCGTCAACCTGCCGCTGAGTCTCGTGCCGCGCCTTCTCAAGGGCCATCTGACCGGTCCGGTCGCGCTTGGCGTCGATGTCCGCGGGCGCGATTTCTCGGCCGCGGCGCTGATCGAACTGGTCGATATGCTGACCAAACGCCCGGACCTGCATCTCGATCTGCTTTATCTCGACGCGCGCCCCGAAGTGCTCGAACGGCGCTATTCCGAGACCCGTCGCCGCCATCCGCTGT
Source organism: Thioclava sp. PTB-PU3-1 (assembly GCF_055666785.1). Lineage (NCBI taxonomy): Bacteria > Pseudomonadati > Pseudomonadota > Alphaproteobacteria > Rhodobacterales > Paracoccaceae > Thioclava > Thioclava sp. PTB-PU3-1. The sequence goes on from NZ_JBVNVL010000006.1 coordinate 137,728, forward strand.
CGCCCGAGGAAGACCCCGGCGCAGGCATCGCGCAGGAGATGGACCTGCTCTCGCCGATCCGCATGCGCGCCGATGTCCTGATCGACAGCTCCGAGATGAGCCCGCATGATCTGCGCGCCGAGGTCGGGCGGTTCTTCGACACGGGCCGCACCGAGGCGCTCTCGGTCACGGTGAATTCTTTCAGCTACAAGCGCGGGGTGCAGCGCGGGCTCGATCTGATGTTCGATTGCCGCTTCCTCGCCAACCCCCATTGGGAGCCGGAGCTGCGCGCGCTTGACGGGCGTGACGCGGCGGTCGCCGATTATGTCGCCGCCGATCCCCGCTTTGCGGAGTTCCACCAGCGCGTGCTCGATCTGCTGTTGTTCCTGCTTCCCGCCTATGTCGCGGAGGGCAAGGCTTACCTCTCGGTCGGCTTCGGGTGTACCGGGGGGCAACACCGCTCGGTTGCAATGACCGAGAGCATCGCCAAAGCGCTTGCGGAAGCAGGGTGGCGCGTGTCTAAACGTCATAGGGAATTGGAGCGTCTCGGCCATGCCGAGAACGAAGAAACGAAGGTGAGGTCGGGCGCGTGATCGGTATCGTGATCGTGGCACATGGTGGTCTGGCGCGCGAATATCTCGCCGCTATAGAGCATGTCGTGGGCCCGCAGCGCGGCATTCGTGCCATCACGATCGAGGACGATCACGACCGCGCGGGCAAGCAGGCGGAGATTCGCGCCGCCGCCGATGCGGTCGATGACGGCACCGGTGTCGTGGTTGTGACTGACATGTTCGGCGGCTCTCCGTCCAACCTGTCGCTGATGGCCTGCGAGGCGCGAGACCGCGAAATCATCTACGGTGCGAACCTGCCGCTGCTGATTAAGCTGGCGAAATCGCGCAGCCTCGCGGTCCATGCTGCGGTCGAGGCCGCGCTCGATGCGGGGCGAAAATATATCAATAGTTACAATGCCCAAGCGGGAGTGGTGAAATGTCCGTGACCCGCGAGTTGGAGATCGTGAACGAGAAGGGCCTGCATGCGCGCGCCTCTGCCCGTTTCGTCGAGGTTGTCGAGGATCATGACGCCCGTGCGACGGTGGCGAAGGATGGCCAGTCGGTCTCGGGCGACTCGATCATGGGGCTTTTGATGTTGGCAGCTTCGCGTGGAACCACTATTGAAGTGACGACAAGCGGGGCCGAGGCAGAGAAGCTCGCCGATGCGCTTCAGGCATTGGTGGCCGATAAATTCGGCGAAGGTATGTGACGCTCCGCACCCAGCGAGGGGGTTCGCCCAATGAACCAAGAGAGCGACATCGCAATCGACGCCGCGCAAGCGGTATCGCGACCCTATGACAAGCGCCGTCTGTCCTATGCGGGTACGTTTTCCAATCCGTTCAAGGTCGGCACGATCCGCACCTTGGAATGGCTGACCGCGAAGGCGCAGCTTCTGCATCTGATCCGCAAGTTCGAGAAACGCGGTGCCCCGGTCGGGGCCGAGTTCTGGCCGCAGGCGCTCGATGTGATGGGGATCGATGTCACGACGCCCCCCGAGCAGATCGCCCATATCCCGAAAGAGGGCCCGCTGGTGGTCGTCGCGAACCACCCGCACGGGCTGGTGGACGGGATGGTGCTGGCCTACTTGATCGGGCAGGTGCGTGACGATTTCCTGATCCTCACCCGCTCGCTGCTGACCGGCATTCCCGAGGTCGAGCAATACATGCTGCCCGTGCCCTTCCCGCATGAGCCCAATGCCCGCGAGGACAGTCTCAAGATGCGCGCCGCCTGCATGGCCCAGCTCAAGCGCGGCGGCGTGGTGGTTCTGTTCCCGGCGGGGCAGGTGGCACATTCCGAGACGCTGATGGGTCCGGTGATCGAGCAGGAGTGGAACCCGTTCACCGCGAAAATGCTCGCCCGGTCGAACGCCTCGGTGCTCCCGATCCACTTCCCGGGGCAGAATTCGCGCGCCTATCAGATCGCCAACAAGCTCAGCGCGACGGTGCGGCAGGGGCTGCTGCTCTATGAGATCAAACGCGCGCTGAACAAGCCGCAGAGCCCCGCGATTGGTCCGGCGAAGAGCGCAGACGAGATCGCCGAGGCGCTGCAGAACCCGCGCAAGTTCCTCGCGGACCTGCGGGCGGAAACGCTGGCGCTGTAAGGCATCTGACGGAGGGGGCTCTGCCCCCGCGGCTCCGCCGCCCCCCGGGATATTTTGAAAGAGCGAAGCCGCTTACTCGGTCTTAACGAGACTCGGGGCAGTCTGTCTTTGCGGGACAGGCGGGGACGCCGATGGCCGCAAGAGCGAAGACACCCGGTTCCCCCGCAATCGCGGCCCGAGCCGGGTGTCGATCCGTCTTGTATTCGCTCTTGGAAAATATCCCGGGGTGAGCGGCAAAGCCGCGAGGGGCAGCGCCCCTCTATCCCGTCGGTTCAGCGCGTCGGCACTGGCTCTTCACCGCGATAGTCGTAGAACCCGCGCCCGGTCTTGCGCCCGAGCCAGCCGGCTTCGACATATTTCGTCAGAAGCGGGCAGGGGCGATACTTGGTATCGGCCAGCCCGTCATGCAGCACGTTCATGATCGCGAGGCAGGTGTCGAGCCCGATGAAGTCGGCCAGCTCCAGCGGCCCCATCGGATGGTTCGCGCCGAGCTTCATCGACTCGTCGATCGAGCGCACGTTCCCCACGCCTTCATAGAGCGTATAGACCGCCTCATTGATCATCGGCATCAGGATGCGGTTCACGATGAAGGCCGGGAAGTCTTCGGCAGACGCGGCGGTCTTGCCGAGCTTTTCCACCACCTCGTGCAGCGCCTTGTAGGTCTCCTGATCGGTGGCAATGCCGCGGATCAGTTCGACCAACTGCATCACCGGGACCGGGTTCATGAAGTGGAAGCCCATGAATTTCTCGGGTCGGTCGGTGCGCGAGGCGAGCCGCGTGATCGAGATCGACGAGGTGTTCGAGGTCAGGATCGTCGTCGGCTTGAGATGCGGAAGCAGGTCTTCGAAGATCGCCTGCTTGACCGTCTCGCGCTCGGTCGCGGCCTCGATCACCAGATCGGTCGGACCCAGATCGCTCAGTTTCGTGGTCGTAGTGATCTTCTTCAGCGCCGTGTTCTTCTCGTCCTCCGAGATCTTGCCGCGCGACACCTGCCGATCGAGGTTCTTGGTGACCGTGGAGAGCGCTTTCGTCAGCGCCTCGTCGCTGATGTCGTTCAGCAGAACGTCATATCCGGCCAGCGCGAAGACATGGGCGATGCCATTGCCCATCTGCCCAGCACCCACGATGCCCACTTTCTCGATCGCCATAATTTTCCCTCTCACGCTTTGCGCCCTGACCATAGTTCTCCGCTCGGTCCATGCAAGCGAAACGCAGGGCTGAGATCATTTTAACATTAGCCGTTTGGCAAGATTTTGGGCGCAATCTGGCCTCGGGTGAGTCGAACACAGACTGAGGTGGGAAAATGGCTTTCGAATATACGGGCGATGGCGCCCTCGATTACTTTCCGTGCAGATACGGGAAATCCAAACTGCTGTTCCGCGGACCGCGCCGTGCGCTGCAAGGCGATTTCATCGCCGCGATGGGCGGGACGGAGACCTATGGCAAATTCGTGGAGCATCCTTGGCCCGCGCTGCTCGAGGCGCGGCTGGAGATGCCGGTGGTGAATTTCGGCTTTCTGAATGCCGGGATCGACGTGTTCCTGCACGAGCCGCAACTGGCCGCCGCATCGGAGGCCGCGAAGGTCACGGTGATCCAGTTGCTCGGCGCACAGAACATGTCGAACCGCTTCTATGCGGTGCATCCGCGGCGCAACGACCGCTTCCTGCGCGCGTCGAGCCTGATGCGCTCGGTCTTCCGCGGCGTGGATTTCACCGAGTTCAACTTCACGCGCCACATGCTGAGCGCATTGAAAGAACGCGAGCCCGAGAAATTCGCCTTGCTCGAGGTCGAATTGCAGGAGGCGTGGCTGCAGCGGATGACTGCGCTTCTGGCCAAGATCAAGGGGCGCAAGCTGCTGCTTTGGCTGGGCGAGTTTCACGATCCGGCGCATAGCGACACGCTCGGGCATGAGCCGCTGATGGTGACGGAGGCGATGGTGGAGACGTTGCGGCCGCTCGTGGCCGATATCGTGCGGGTCGAGCCTTCGGTGACGGCGCGCAGTGCGGGCACGACGGGGATGCATTTCTCCGCGCTGGAAGAGCCTGCGGCGGAAATGGTGCCGGGGCCGCTGGTGCATGAGGAGATCGCCGCGGCCCTCACGCCTGCGCTGCAGCCATTTCTCTAACAGGAAAGGGCGGGGAAATTCCCCGCCCTTTCGACTTGGTTCAACTCTCCCGGGGGGCAGTGCCCCTTCCGAGGATCAGAGCTTTTCGGTCAGCGCCGGAACAGCGTCGAAGAGGTCCGCGACCAGGCCGTAATCGGCGACCTGGAAGATCGGCGCTTCTTCGTCCTTGTTGATCGCGACGATGATCTTCGAGTCCTTCATGCCGGCGAGGTGCTGGATAGCCCCGGAGATGCCGCAGGCGATGTAGAGCTCGGGGGCCACGACCTTACCGGTCTGACCGACCTGCCAGTCGTTCGGCGCGAAGCCCGAGTCGACGGCGGCGCGCGAGGCACCCACAGCAGCGCCAAGCTTGTCGGCCAGCGCTTCGATCACCTTGAAGTCCTCTTCCGAGCCGACGCCACGGCCGCCCGACACGACGATCTTCGCCGAGGTCAGCTCCGGACGATCGCTCTCGGCGACCTTGTCTTCGATCCAGCTCGACAGAGCGGGCGCATCCGACATGGCGACGGTCTCGACCGAAGCCGAACCGCCTTCACCGGCGGCGTCGAAGGTCGAGGTGCGGAAGGTGATGACCTTCTTCTCGTCCTTCGATTTCACGGTCTGGATCGCGTTGCCCGCGTAGATCGGGCGCTCGAACGTGTCGGCATCGACGACGCCGGAGACATCCGAGATCACCATCACGTCGAGAAGCGCGGCCACGCGCGGCATCACGTTCTTCGCATCGGTCGTGGCAGGCGCCACGATATGCGAATAGTCGCCCGCGAGCGACACGATCAGCGCGGCGGTCGGCTCCGCCAGACGGTGGCTCAGCGAGGGATCCTCGGCCACGAGCACCTTCGCGACACCGTCGATCTTGGCGGCGGCTTCCCCCGCGGCGGCGGCAGACGCACCCGCGCAGAGCACGGTCACATCGCCCAGTGATTTTGCGGCGGAGACGGCCTTGGCGGTCGCGTCGACCGACAGTTCGCCATCATTCACTTCACCCAGCAGCAGAACGGCCATCACACGACCCCCTTCTCTTTGAGTTTCGCAACCAGCGTGTCGACGTCCGGCACCATTTCGCCAGCCTGACGCGCTTCGGGCTCGGTGGTCTTCACCACTTCGAGGCGCGGCGAGACGTCGACGCCGTAGTCGTCGGCGGTCTTCTCGTCGAGCGGCTTCTTCTTCGCCTTCATGATGTTCGGCAGCGACGCGTAGCGCGGCTCGTTCAGACGAAGGTCGGTGGTGACGATCGCGGGCAGCTTGACCTCGATGGTCTGCAGACCGCCGTCGACTTCGCGGGTGACCTTCGCGGCCTCGCCCTCGACCACGACTTCGGACGCGAAGGTCGCCTGCCCCCAGCCCAGAAGCGCCGCCAGCATCTGGCCGGTCGCGTTCATGTCGTTGTCGATCGCCTGCTTGCCGAGGATCACCATGCCGGGCTGCTCTTCCTCGACGACCTTGGCGAGGATCTTGGCGACGGCCAGCGGCTCGATATCGGTCTGCACGTCATCGGCGGCAACCACGAGAATCGCACGATCCGCACCCATCGCGAGCGCGGTGCGCAGGGTTTCCTGCGCCTGCTTCACGCCGATGGAGACCGCGATGATCTCTTCGACGGCGCCCTTCTCCTTCAGACGGATCGCCTCTTCGACAGCGATTTCGTCGAACGGGTTCATCGACATTTTGACATTGGCGAGATCGACACCGCTTCCGTCCGCTTTCACGCGAGCTTTCACGTTATAGTCGATCACGCGCTTCACAGGCACGAGAACCTTCATGGCGTGTCTCCCTTGTGTAGTCCGCCAAATTGCGGCGAACGGATTCATTCGGCAATTTTGTTACAAGAGCAAAGGGCGAAGGGACAGGGGGAAAACGCCTCGTTTTGGCCCTGAAACGTCACGTCTTTTCGACTGTTTGCGCTAGCGGTGCGTGCAGATTGCCCTAGCGTCGCGCTGTGTCCGCGATCCGCCCATGAAAAAGGCCGCCCGAAGGCGGCCTTTCGCGTTTGTCTGCCGGGCAAGGTCAGTCGTCCTTACACTCACCGGCGATCTTGCAGTCGTTCTGCATCTCGAGCCACATCGCGTTGGCGACGGCGACCAGAGCGGCCAGCGGAAGCCCGAGGATCCATGCGAAATACCACATCTGTCTGTCTCCTTAGTAAACGGTATGGCTGTCGCGCTCGACGTCTTCGACCGTCACCTTGCCCCACAGGACCTTATAGACCCATGCGGTATAGGCGAGGATGAGCGGCATGAAGATGAGCGCGCAGACAAGCATGATGAAGAGCGTCTGGTGCGAGGACGAAGCGTCCCAGACCGTCAGCGACGCGTCGGGCATTTTCGAGCTCGGCAGGATGAAGGGGAACATCGTCAGGCCGACCGAGGAGATCACGCCGAAGATGCCCAGTTTCGACCAGAGCAGCGTCGAGACTTCGCGCCCGGCGCGCAGCCCCCGTACCGCCATTGCGATACCCGCGAGGCCGAGGATCGGCGCAATCGCGATCCAGGGGCGGTCCGCATAGGCCTGCATCCAGCTCCCGCTATGCTCGACCGTCGAGAAGAGCGGGTTGGAGGGGCCGTTGTCCGGCACGACCGAGGTGATGTGGTAGCCCGTGATCCCGAAGGCGAGCCAGATCCCCGCGAGGATATAGGCCACGAAGGCCACCATGCCTGCAACGGAGCCGATCTCGGTCGCGCGAACCTTCACCGCGCCTTCGGTCTTCACCGAGAGCCACGCCGCGCCATGCATCATCAGCATCGACAGCGACACCACGCCAGCCAGCAGCGCATAGGGGTTCAGAAGGCCCAGCAGCTTCATGATGAAGTTGCCCGGATAGAGCGGCATCAGCATGTCGTTGAGCTCGAAGGGCACGCCTTGCAGGACGTTGCCCATGGCGACGCCGAAGATCAGTGCCGGCACCGCGCCGCCCACGAAGAGCGCCCAGTCCCAGCCGTTGCGCCAAGCCGCCGAGTCGCGCTTCGAGCGATACTTGAAGCCGACGGGGCGCAGGATCAACGCCGCGAGCACGAGGAACATCGCGAGGTAGAACCCCGAGAAGCTCACCGCATAGAGGGGTGGCCAGGCCGCGAAGATCGCGCCCCCGCCGAGGATGAACCAGACCTGGTTACCTTCCCAGACCGGGCCGACCGTGTTGATCGCCACGCGGCGCTCGCTATCGGTCTTGCCGACGAAGGGCAGAAGGGCACCCACGCCCATATCGAAGCCATCGGTGAGCGCGAAACCGATCAGCAGGACGCCCAGCAGCAGCCACCAGATGACGCGCAGAACGTCGAGGGGGATGAGTTCATAGAGGATCATTGGTTCTTACTCCGCAGGCATGGTGACAGGGGCGTTGCCGTCACGACCGGACAGGCGGTCGTCATGGCGCTGCAGCCACTCTTGAGTGACCTCGACATCCTGATACGGGCCTTTTTTGATGTATTTGATCATTAGACCCATCTCGATGACGAAGAGCACGGTGTAGAAGGCCACGAAGCCCAGCAGCGTGAACAGCAGGTCGCCCACCGACAGATGGCTGACCGAAAGTGCCGTCGGCAGCACACCGTCCACCGTCCAGGGTTGGCGTCCGAACTCGGCGGTGAACCAGCCCAGTTCCGCGGCGATCCACGGGGCGGGGATGACGATCACGGCCAGACGCAGCGCCCAACGCGGATATTGCATGCCCTTCCAGTTCGAGACGACGAAGAAGTAGACCATCAGCGCGATGAAGGAGAAGCCAAGCGCCACCATCAGGCGGAAGGACCAGAAGATCGGCCAGACCGTCGGAACGGTGTCATCCGCGGCCATCTTGATCTGCGCATCGGTCGCCTGACGCGGATCGTCCACGTAGCGTTTGAGCAGGTAGGCATAGCCCAGATCGCCGACGTTTTCGTTGAACTGCTTGGTGACATCGGGCGGGACATCGCCCTTGGCTTCGCGGATTTTCAGCAGGTCGTCATAGGCGACGATACCGTTGCGAATCCGCTCTTCCGAGCCTTTGACGAGCTCGTCGATCCCGGTGATCTGCTCGGTCAGCGAGCGCGTGCCGATCAGGCCCATCACCCACGGGATGTGGATCGCGTATTTGGTCTCGCGATCTTGCTGATCGGGAATGCCGAAGAGGGTGAAGGAGGCGGGGGCCGGTTCGGTCTCCCACATCGCTTCCATCGCGGCGAGCTTCATTTTCTGGTTGTGAGTCGTCTCGTAGCCCGACTCGTCACCGAGGATGACGACCGACAGGGCTGAGGCGAGACCGAAGGCGGCCGCAACCGCGATTGAGCGGCGGGCGAGTTCGAAATGACGGCCCTTGAGCATGTACCAGCTCGACACGCCCATCACGAAGACAGCGGCCGTGACGTAGCCAGCCGACACCGTGTGCACGAACTTGGCCTGCGCGACGGGATTGAACACGACGTCGAAGAAGGAGGTCATCTCCATCCGCATCGTCAGCGGGTTGAAATGGGCTCCGACGGGGTTCTGCATCCAGCCATTGGCGATGAGGATCCAGAGCGCCGAGAAGTTCGACCCGATGGCGACGAGCCAGGTGACGACCATGTGCTTGACCGGCGAGAGCTTCTCCCAGCCGAAGAACATCAACCCGACGAAGGTCGCTTCCATGAAGAAGGCCATCAGGCCCTCGATGGCGAGCGGCGCGCCGAAGATGTCGCCCACATAGTGCGAATAGTAGCTCCAGTTCATGCCGAACTGGAATTCCATCGTGAGGCCCGTGGCCACGCCCAGCACGAAATTGATGCCGAACAGTGTGGCCCAGAACTTGGTCATTTGCCGCCAGATGGGGCGGTTGGTCATCACATAGACCGTCTCCATGATCGCCACGATGATCGATAGACCAAGCGTCAGCGGCACGAAGAGGAAGTGATACATGGCGGTCATGGCAAATTGCAGCCGTGACAGCTCAACGATCCCGAAATCCATTCTCGTTCTCCGTTTCCCTACTTGCACCCGACCTCGCCAAAAGCCGAGTTTCTCGGAAATATTATTCCTGGATGCAGCTTATGGGCGGGCGGTCTGCGCCTGACATTGAGCCAAATCAAATTGACGATGTGTCGCACGGAGGTGTGAAGAGCCGTGAACGACAATATGTCACATGAAATTAAGGACTTATTGTCGCAGGTCGTGCGTCATTTCAGCGCGATGGTGCCCCTGGCGGCGCTCTGATCGGGCTGTCTGTGAGACACCAGAAGGAAGCCTGCGTCGGGCAAAAGCGCGCGCAATCCGGAGAGAGTCGCGGCGGCCGTCGGCGCGTCGAGCCCCTCGGTCGGCTCGTCCAGCAGCAGGATATCAGGTTGGCGCAAAGCCGCACGGGCCAGCGCCAGACGTTTCGTTTGACCGCCCGAAAGTCCGGTGCCGCCTTCGCCGAGCCGTGCCTCGAGACCACCGCGCGCGGCGATCACCTCATCGAGCGCGACGGCGCGCAGTGCGGCCCAGGCCGCGTCTTCATCGAGCTGCGCCTCGGGCGGCAGGGCGAGCGCGAGGTTCTCGGCGATGGTGCCACCGATCAGCTGGCTGCGCTGCGGAACCATGGTGAGCACATCGCGCAGGTCGCCCTCGGGCCAGTCGGGCAGCGTGCGGCCCATTACCGTGACCTCGCCGCCGGACGGCTTGAGAAGGCCGGACAGCACGGCGAGCGCGGTGGATTTTCCCGCGCCCGAAGGGCCGGCAAGCATCACCGTCTCGCCACGCGCGAGGCTGAAGGTCAGATCGGAAAAGAGCGGCGCGGCGCTCTTGGCGCGGGTGAAGGCCACGTTGCGCGACTCGATCAGCGGGGCGTTGGTATCAGTGGGGGCGTGGCCGTCGGGCTGCGGCCGCTCGGGCGTATCGGTCAGGTCGATGACCCGCGCGCCCGCCTCCTGCATCCGCCCGATCTCTGCCATGCCGCGACGGAGCAACATCAGCGACTCGGCCAGCGCCAGCGCGACGAACAGGCCCATCGCAGCGCGGGCGGGCGTGATCTGCCCGGCCAGCGCCATCTGCCCGGCAATGGCCAGGGCGGCGGCTCCGGCAAGCGCGGTGGTGGCGGAAATCACGGCCCCCACGCGCCGGTCGAGCGCCTCGAGATTGCGCCGCGCCAGCGCCTCGGCCTCGACCTCGGCCAAGGTCTGCGCCGTGGCAGCCTCCAACTGTCCGGCCACGGCGAGATCGGCCCGTGCTCGCATCGTCTCCAGCGCGCGGCGGCGGATGTTTTGCAGTGCGGTCTCGGCGGCGCGGGCATCGTGGCGGGCGGCGCGGGCCACCCAGATCAGCCCGAGCCCGCCGCCCAGCAGGTAGATCAGGAAGACCGCAAGCCCGATCGGCAGCCCTTCGAGCCACCACAGCATCAGAAGCGCCGCGATCTGCACCATGCCGCCCGCGAGGAAGGGGATCACCAGTCGCAGAAGCACGCCGTCCAGCGCATCCACATCCGAGGTGATCCGGTTCAGCGCCTGCGCACCGCGCAGCCGCGCCTGTTCCTCATGCGGGCGGCGCGAGACGCCATCCATCAGGTCGATGCGCAGCTTGGCCAGCGCGCGCAGCGTGGCGTCATGGGTCAGCAACCGTTCGCCATAGCGCGAGACCGCGCGGCCCAAAGCCAACCCGCGCACGCCTGCCGAGGGGGTGAAGAAATTGAAGTTGAGGCCCAGCCCCGTGATCCCGGCCAAGGCCGAGGCGGTGATGAACCAGCCCGACAGGCCCAGCAGAGCCGCCCCCATCGCGAGCACGAGGAAGGACAGCGCGAGGCCCCGGCTGAAGGCCCATTTCTGATCGGCGATCAGACGGGCGGTGAGGGTCAGAAGCGTTTTCATGCTGCGCCCTCCAAGTCGATCTGGCGGTCCATCGCGGCGACGAGCGCGGGGTCGTGGCTCGCGACGATCAAGGTGGAGCCGTGGGCGCGCAGCGCCAGCAGCGCCGCGATGACCTTGGCGCCTGTCTCGGCATCGAGATCGGCGGTCGGCTCGTCGGCCAGCACGATCGGGCGGCCCGCATAATGGGCCCGCGCGATCAGCAGACGCCGCGCCTCGCCGCCCGAGACGCCGCCGCCCATGTCGCCCAGCCGGGCGTCGAGCCCGCCGGGGAGGCCCGCGACGACCTCGGTCGCCTGCGCCGCGTCCAGCGCAGCCTCGAGATCGCCGGGACGGTTCAGCGTGATCAGCTCGCGCAGGCTCGCATCGGCGAATCGCGGGCTTTGCGGAATCCAGCCGAAGGCCGCGCGCCAGTCATCAGCGTTTTGCTCGGTCAGCGCGGTGTCGCCCAGCGTGATCTCGCCCCCCTCGGGGTGGATCAGCCCGACCAGCGCGGTCAGAAGCGTCGTCTTGCCTGCGCCCGACGGCCCGGTGATCGCCACCGCCTCGCCCGGCGCGATATCACCATCGGGCAGGGGGATCGGATCGGAGGCCTCGCCGGGGCGGATTTGCAGACCATGCCAATGCAGCGCGCCCAGCCGCGGCGCCGTGCCTTCGCCGCCGGTGCCCATCAGCGTGTTGGCCTTTGCGATTTCGGTCTCGGTCGTCTCCAGCTCGGAGGCGACGGCGAGCGCGGCTGCCCGGTCATGCCATGCGGCGGCCAGATCACGCAGCGGCTGGAAGAACTCGGGCGCGATCATCAGCAGGAAAATCCCCTCGGCCGGGGTCATCTTGCTGCCCCAAGTTCCGAAGTTCATCCAGCCGATCAGCGAAAAGCCGACATAGACCGCGACCAGCGCCACGCCGATCGCGGCGAACAGTTCCAGAAGCGTCGAGGAGAGGAAGGCCACCCGCAGAACCGCCATCGTGCGGACGCGCAGGTCTTCGGATTTGGTCTCCAGATCGGCACGCGAGCGGGCCTCCGCGCCGAGAAGCCGCAGATCTGTGATCGCGGCGATCCGATCAATCAGCAGCCGGTTGAGCGAGCCGATCTCGACCATCTGCTTTTCCGAGGCGTCCTGCGCGGCCATGCCCACAAGTGCCATGAAGAGCGGGATCAGCGGCCCTGCGATCAGCAAGATGCCCGCGACCGCCCAGCTTTGCGTGGCGGCGAGCAGGATGAAGGCGAGGGGGATGATCCGGGCGCGCAGGAAGGCGGGCTGGTAGCGCGTGGCCCAAGGGCCGAGTGCGCCGAGCTTCTCCGCCGAGAGCGAGGCCAATTCCGCGGGCGACAGCGCGGCGGCCCCGCTGGCCTGACGCAGCGCCTTTCGGATCAACGTCTCGCGGCTTTCACGCAGCACGACCTCGGCGGCATCGGCGGAAAGCTTCTGCGAAACCCAGTCGAGCGCAATCCGCACGAGCGCCAGCGCCACGAAACCCGCGGCCCCGGCAAGCGGCGAAAGCGCGGGGCTAACCCCGGGCGCGACCAGATCGCCCAGCACCAGACCGATCAGAGCGGCCTGCGCGGGCCAGATCAGCGCCGAGGCTACGCCGAGCCAACCGGCGAGCTTCAACTTCCCCGCCACCGGCTGAGCGATACGGGCAAGAACGGCTTTCGGCTTCGGCGCTTCGGTCGTGGCGTCTGTCATAGGGATTTTGGGGTCTTTTCCTCTGTCGCGTTTGGCTGTGGAGATAGCCGGGCAGAGGGTCTGCGGCAATGGCGTGCGACAATCCGCGCTTGTCACGTCTGCGGGACATCCCGCCATGCGCGCATGAAAAAACCGTTCGGATGAGGGTCCGAACGGTTTTCGAGGTTACCTGTGGCGGGGCCTTAGCAGGGCGCGATGTACTCGCGGCCATAGGAGTCGCGATAGCGGCACTGACCCGGCTGGTTGGCTTTGCCGATCAGAGCGCCGGCAACGGTGCCGACTGCGCCGCCGATCGCGGCGTTCTGCACGCGGTCGCCGTCATCCGAAACAGCAGCGCCGATCGCGGCACCGGCAACACCGCCGGTCGCGGCGGCGCGGTCTTGTTGCGACATCTGGCAGCCTGCAACGGCAACGGTGGCGCTGAGCGGCAGGATGAGGAACATCTTCTTCATGGTACGTGTCTCCCTTCTGTATCTTCGGACATCCAACGTCGCCCCTCTCCGAGCAGTTCCAAGTTTTTATTAATTAGTTTTGAGCGCCTATCCTGAAGCCGTGATGGTCGTGCGCCTTGACACGCGAGGTCATTCGGGGGTCAAGCAGTATGGAACCCTTCGACACAGACGACAGAAAGACACGCCTATGAGTTCGACCGCTTGGCGCGTTCCCCTGATCGGGGCGCTTTTCCTTTTCGCGCTGAGCGCGGTGGTGTTGATGATCATGCGTCCGCTGATGGCGATCGACGAGACGCGCTATGTCACGGTCGCCTGGGAGATGTGGCAGGGCGGCTCCAAGCTGGTGCCGCATCTCAACGGGGCGATCTATTCCGACAAGCCGCCGCTTCTGTTCTGGCTCATCAATATCGTCTGGAGCGTCACGGGCCCCAGCGAATGGGCGGCGCGGCTGGTCGCGCCAGCCTTCGGGCTGCTGTCGGTCGGGCTGGTGGCGATGCTCGCGCGCAGGCTCTGGCCGGAGGAACCCGAGCGTGCCGGGCTCGCCGCTTTGATCCTTGGGACGAGCGGGGTGTTCCTGCTGTTCGGCTCCACGACGATGTTCGACACGATGCTGACGGCGGCGACGCTGCTGGGGATGCTCGCGGTCTGGGTGATGCGCGACACCGATCGCTTCGCGCCGGTGATCGGGCTTGGTATCGCGCTGGCCTTCGGCGTCTTTGCCAAGGGGCCGGTGATCCTGGTGCATGTGCTGCCAACTGCGCTTCTGATGCCGCTTTGGGCGACCGGGACAGAGCGGCCCGCGCTCAAACAATGGTATGCGCGGATCGGGATCGGTTTTCTGATCGGTTTCGGCATCGTGCTGCTGTGGCTCGGGCCCGCGATCATCTTCGGCGGCGCGGAGTATCGCGAGCAGATCCTGTGGAAGCAAAGCGCCGGGCGGATGGTGGAAAGCTTCGCCCACGGTCGCCCCGTCTGGTTCTTCGTGGCGCTGCTGCCCTTTTTCCTCTGGCCGTGGGGCTGGAGCCGCGCGGGGCTGGCCACCTTCAAACCCTCGCGGCTCTGGGAGGATGCGGGTTCGCGGTTGGCGACGGTCTGGTTCGTCACCGCCTTTGTCGCCTTCTCGCTGATTTCGGGCAAACAGGCGCATTACCTCGTGCCCGAATTGCCCGCGCTGGCGCTGATCCTGTCAGGGCTGCTGCCCACCGCGGAGCATCGGATGCGCTGGCTGCGGCTGCTATGGCTCCTGCCCGGCGTGGCGACGGCGATCGCTGCCGCGGCGGTGCATTTCGGGGCGTTCCCGGATCTGCCCGAGGGCACCGGCTCGTGGCTCTTCGTGATCGCGGGTGTGGCGCTTCTCGTGGGTGGTGCGCTGATCGTGCTCAAGGCGCGGCAGGGCTGGTTCGCCGAGGCCTTCGTCGCACCGCTCGTGCTGATCGCCATTCAGATCATGGTCTGGCCGATCCTTTGGAAAGTCTATGATCCGGCCCCGATCGCGAGCCTGATCGCCGCGCATTCCGAAAATGGCGTGGCCACCACCGATCGCGGCTATGCGGGACAGTTCTCGTTCGTCGCGCGGCTTGAGAAACCCGTGACGGTGCTCGACAACAGCGCCGATCTGGGGCGCTGGATGGCGGATCATCCCGGCGGTCTGATCCTCGCAGCGAAGCCGATCGAGGGCGCCGACGGTCTCAGCCAGATCGCGGAGCGGCATTTCCGGCAGGACGACTGGCGGCTTTATCAGGTGGCGGAGACGATCGCGCCGCCGACCTCCGACGCTGCGCCCGCGCCCGCATCGACTGCCGCGCCCAACGGCGCAAACTGACCCTCCAAACTAAAAGACACGCCCGAAGCAGATGCTCCGGGCGTGCCTTCTAACCGATAGACGTCAAGTATTATGACTTGGTCTTCTCGGTGGGCCGCTCATCAAGAGTGACGGAGAGCGTGAGCGGCTTGTTCGCGCGCAGCAGCGAGAGCTGCACTTCGGTGCCCGGCGCGTCGGACCCGATCGCACGGGTCAGATCGCGAGGCTCTTTCATCGGCTTGCCATCGACGCCGACGATGATGTCGCCGCGCTTCAGGCCAGCTTTCTTCGCGGGCGTATCGGACGACACATCGGCCACGAGGACGCCTTCGGGTTTGTCGAGACCCAGCGCCGCCGCGATGTCTTCGCTGACCGGCTGGATCTGCACGCCGAGGAAGCCGCGCTTGACGGTGCCGTCATTCTGCAGATCGGCGACGACGCCCTTGATCGTGTCGGAGGGCACCGAGAAACCGATCCCGACGGAGCCGCCGGTGGGCGAAAGGATCGCGGTGTTCATGCCGATCACTTCGCCTTGGGCATCAAAGAGCGGGCCACCCGAGTTGCCTTTGTTGATGGCTGCGTCGGTCTGGATGTAGTTATCGAACGGGCCCGATTTCAAGTCGCGGCCCTTGGCCGAGACGATGCCGGTCGACACGGAGGTGCCAAGGCCGAACGGGTTGCCGATTGCCACGACGGGCTCGCCGACCTGTGCGGTCTGGCTGTCGCCGAAGCCCACGGTCGGCAGGTCCTTGTCGGTATCGACCTTGACCACGGCGATATCGGTGGCCTTGTCTTCGCCGATCACTTTCGCATCTGCGGTCGAGCCGTCGGAGAAGGTGACCTTCACGCTCTCGGCACCGTCGACGACATGCGCGTTGGTGACGATATGGCCGTCTTTCTGGATGATGAAGCCGGTGCCGAGGCCGGTGATCTCAGGACGTTGCATCTGCTGGCCCTGACCGTTGGGACCCGGACCCATGTCGGGCATGCCGAAACGACGCTGGAAGAACTCGAAGGGGAAATCCTGCGGCATCCCCATCTGGGCCATTTCCTGATCGTTGGCCTGCTTCTTGATCTCGATGGTGACCACGGCGGGCATCACCTTCTTCACCAGATCGACGGTGTTGGTGAAGGTTTCGGCGGCGGCCACGTTCGGGACCAGTGCCAGACCGCTCGTCGCAACGGCGCCTGCGCCGAGCATGGCGGTGGTGGCGAGGGTGCGCAGCAGGGGGGCTTTGCGGAAGTCCTGCATGTTTCTCTCCTTGTTGACAGGTATGCACCCTATGTGAGGGCCTAGCCTGTCAGGGACTCTGCGGGAAGATTGCAGACCTGTTATCCTTTTCACCTTTAGGGGAGGGGTGCGTGACTTGTGCGGTGGCATCGGCCACATATGTCGCGAACCGAGAAAGCGAGTGCGATGAAACTGCTGTTGATCGAAGACGACGCGACCACCGCCGATTACGTGCTGCGGGGCCTGCGCGAAGAGGGCCACACGGTCGACCATCTCGCGAATGGCCGCGACGGGCTGACCCAGGCGCTGGGCGGGACCTATGACGTGATGATCATCGACCGGATGCTGCCGGAACTGGACGGTCTCTCGATCACCCGCGCGATCCGCGCCGCAAAGGTCACGACGCCGATCATCTTCCTGACCGCGATCGGCGGGGTGGATGACCGGATCGAGGGGCTCAACGCAGGCGCGGACGATTACCTCGTGAAACCCTTCGCCTTCGGCGAGCTGTCGGCGCGGCTCGCCGCACTGGCGCGCCGTCCGCAGGCGCAGTCGGAGCAGGTGATGCTCGAGGCGGGCGATCTGAAGATGGACCTGATC
Organism: Thioclava sp. PTB-PU3-1; assembly: GCF_055666785.1. NCBI lineage: Bacteria > Pseudomonadati > Pseudomonadota > Alphaproteobacteria > Rhodobacterales > Paracoccaceae > Thioclava > Thioclava sp. PTB-PU3-1. Next base: position 154,537 of record NZ_JBVNVL010000006.1, read on the forward strand.
GCGCGCAAGGTGACGCGCGGCGGGCAAGAGATCGACCTTCTGCCGCGGGAGTTCTCGCTTCTGGAATTCCTGCTGCGCCGCAAGGGCCGGGTGCAGACCCGGACGATGCTGCTGGAGGGCGTGTGGGATCTGAATTTCGATCCGCAGACGAATGTCGTGGAGACCCATATCTCGCGGCTCCGGAACAAGGTCGACAAACCGTTCGAGCGTGACCTCATCCACACCGTGCGCGGCGCGGGCTATCGGATCGAGGGCTGATGAAGGCACGTCTGAACCGCGCGGAAATCCTTGCCTCGACGCCGCTGCGGCAGGCGCTGGGGCTGATGGGGATCGTCTTCGCGATCCTTCTGGTGACGCTGGGCTTTGCCTATGTCGCGCTGCGCTCCTCGACCGAGGATTCGATCCGCGCCGATCTCAAGCAGCAGACGGCGGTGTTTCAGGTCGCGGCCAACCCCGAGACGCTCTCAGTTATCGTCTCCGCGGAGGCGCGGGCCTCGGACCCGTCCGAGCGGGCGATCGCCTTCGTCATGTCGGACGGGCGGCAGGTCGGCAATGTGCGGGTCACGCATCAGGGCGACCGCTGGGTCATCTCGCGGCATCCCGAATATGCGCCGCTCTCGAAACATGGCTATTTCACGCTGACGATGCCGCTTGCGGGTGGCTTGCTGGTGATCGGGGAGAGCCGTGCGCCGATTGCGGAACTGACCTCGACCTTCCTCGCGATCCTCGTTTTCTCCTTTGTGCCGTCGCTGCTGGTCTCTGCGGCCTATGGCGCTTGGGTCGGGATGCGGGCGCGCAAGCGGGTGAGCGCGATCGAAGAGACGCTTGACGATCTGACCGAAGGGCGGCTGGAGGCGCGCGTGCCGCGCGACGAGGTGAAGGCTCGGAAGGGCGACGACCTCGCGCGGATCGGGGCGCGGCTGAACGTGATGGCCGAGACGCAGGAGGCGACGGTCGCGGCGCTGCGTCAGGTTTCCGCCGATATCGCCCATGACCTGAAGACGCCGATGCAGCGGATTTCTGTGCTGCTGTCGGAGCTGCAAGAGGCTTTGCCCGAGGACACGCCGCCCCGGACGCTGGCCGAGCAAGCGGGCACCGAGGCCGAACGCGCGGTGGCAGTGTTCCATTCTCTCCTGCGGATCGCGCAGATCGAGGGCGGCAGTCCGAAGGCGCGGTTCGCGCGGGTCGATCTGGGCGCGCTCGCGGCCGATATCACCGAGCTTTACGAGGCCAGTGCGGAAGAGGCGGGCGGGGCGCTGACCCTGCAACGGCCCAATGCGCCTCTGATGGTGCACGGCGACCGGGGCTTGCTGGGGCAGATGCTGTCGAACCTGATCGAGAACGCGATCCGCCATGGTGGGCCCGCGCCGCAGATCGCGGTGCGCCTGTCTCGCGAGCGCGGCGCAATCATTCTCAGCGTCGCCGATCATGGTCCCGGTATTCCTGCGGCGGAGCGCGAGAAGGTTCTGCGTAGGCTCTATCGGCTGGAACGCTCGCGCACGACGCCGGGCAATGGGCTGGGGCTTGCGCTGGTTCAGGCGGTGGCAGGGCTGCACGAGGCTGAGCTGGAGCTGTCCGACAACCAGCCCGGCCTGATCGTTTCGCTGTGCTTCGCCGCGCCGGGTCAGTCGGCCTGATCGGGCAGGTCGATCTCGGTCAGGAAACGCAGGCTCAGCGGCAGGGTTGCAGCCCCCAGCGCGCGGGCATCGGGGCCCACCTGCCCCTCGCGCACGATCGGAACGCCCGCGCCCGAGAGGTTGATCTTCGCCAGTTCCGCTTCGGTGGCGGCGACGAGCCGCGCGCGCAAATCGTCAGGCATCCAGCCATCGATCACGATCGCATCGAGATCGCACAGCGCAGCCGAGGAGGCGGCGACAGTCGCGAGACCGCGCGCCGCTTTCGCGAGCCAGTCGTCGACGATGTCTTCGGGAAGCTCCCACTCGTCGCGCCGCTCCCAGAGGAAGCTCGCATTGAGACCGCGCTCCGCCATGGCTGTCTCGATGGCTGAGAGCGAGGCCACGTCGAGCAACTGGCATTGCCCGCCCTTGCCATCGGGCACCGGCATCGACGCAAGTGCACCCGCATTGTTGTTGGGACCGGTCACAAGCGAGCCGTTCATCACCAGTCCTCCGCCGACGAAGAAGCCCACGAACGCATAGAGGAAATCGTCCGGCAGGGTCTGATCGCCCAGCAACAGCTCTGCCGAACATGCGGCGGAGGCGTCGTTTTCCAGCACCACGGGGAAGGGATAGATCGCTTCCAGCTCGGCGCGGATGTCGCGCTCGCGCCAATCGGCCATCGCACTTTCGTCGAGGCCGAGCGCGACGCCCCAGTCCCACATCCGGAACGGCGCGCCGATGCCGAGACCCGAGATGCGTTCGCGTTTCGAGGCGGGCAATTCCGTCACCATCCGCGCGATCGCGTCGATGGCGAAGGCGATGGTGTCGGCGGCGGTGGGGTAGTCGTGGCGCGAGACGCTGCGCGAGATCGGTGTGCCCATCATGTCGATCAGGATCACTTCGCTGCGGCGACGTCCGACTTTCAGGCCCAGAAAATAAGCGCCCTCGGGGTTCAGGCGCATCGGAACCGTGGGCTGACCGACCTTGCCGCGCACCGGGTCGCAGCGCAGCAGAAAGCCTTCATCTTCGAGCGCACGCATGATGACGGAAACGGTCTGCGCCGAGAGGCCCGTCATCCGCGCGATCTCTGATTTCGCCAAGGCGCCACGGCGGCGAATCAGCGACATCACCAGCCGTTCGTTGCGGTTGCGCATCGAGGAATGATCCGTGCCAATTTTTACCGGGGCGGTCTTGATCATTTCCATCACGCGCTGGGGCACAGTTCATTCTCCGAGGCTGCTCGCGCTTAAGTTACGCTGAGTATTTATCGGCTTCCAGAGGGTGTTCTGTCAATTAATAAATCCACGTGATTTATCTATTGACGAGTCGCCCTGTCTTCGCACATGATTTGCCTCGAAGCCGATCGGAGAGACGGCTGAATTGTTTCTGGGAGGAGACCTGACATGATGAAGAAAACCGCAATTCTCGGTGCAACCGCGCTCGGTCTGATGGCGACGGGCGCTTGGGCGGAAACCACCGCCTGCCTGATCACCAAGACCGACACCAACCCCTTCTTCGTGAAGATGAAAGAGGGGGCCTCGGCCAAGGCCAAAGAGATGGGCATCACGCTCAACACCTATGCGGGCAAGCTCGACGGCGACGTGGAAAGCCAAGTCGCGGCGGTCGAAAGCTGCATCGCGGCCGGTGCCAAGGGTATCCTGATCACCCCGTCCGACAGCCGTGCGCTTGCGCCTGCGGTTACGAAGGCGCGCGAGGCCGGTGCGCTGGTGATCGCGCTCGACACCCCGTTCGAGCCCGCCGACACCGCCGATGCGACCTTCGCCACCGACAACTTCAAGGCAGGCGAGCTGATCGGTCAGTGGGCCAAGGCGAAAATGGGCGACAAGGCTGCGGATGCGAAGATCGGCTTCCTCGACCTCAACCCGAGCCAGGTCTCGGTCGATTACCTGCGCGATCAGGGCTTCATGAAGGGCTTCGGCATCGACATCAAAGACGAGAAGAAGATCGGCGACGAAGACGATCCGCGCATCGTCGGCCATGACGTGACCAACGGCAACGAGCAGGGCGGCCGCACCGCGATGGAGAACCTTCTCCAGAAGGATCCGGGCATCAACGTCGTCTACACGATCAACGAGCCCGCTGCCGCCGGTGCCTACGAGGCGCTGAAATCGGTCGGCATGCAGGATCAGGCGATCATCGTCTCGGTCGATGGCGGCTGCCCGGGCGTGCAGAACGTCAAGGAAGGCATCATCGGCGCGACCTCGATGCAGTTCCCGCTGAAGATGGCCTCGATGGGCATCGAAGCGATCGCGGCCTTCGCCAAGGACGGCACCAAGCCGCAGAACTCCGAAGGTCTCGACTTCTACAACACCGGCGTGACGCTGATCACCGACCAGCCGGTCGACGGCATCGACTCGATCTCGTCTGAAGAAGGCCTGAAGCAGTGCTGGGGCTGATCCCCGCCTGAAAGACCGGAAGGGCCGCCCCGCGCGGTGGCCCTTTCCTTTGGGCCGCGTGACGGCCCTTCACCCCACATTGCACAAAGAGGATAACGGACATGACCCAGACCGTTCCGCCTCGCGGCCAGTCCTTCGAGCACGGCCTCGACCAAAGCGACAAGACCGTCGCGGCCTTCAAGAGTAAGAAACGCGGGCTTCTCGGCACGATCCAGCACGGGCTGCACGGCAATCCGACGATGGTGCCGGTGATCGTGCTTCTGTTGTCCGTCGCCGTGTTCGGCCTGGTCGCAGGGGGCAAGTTCTTCTCGGCCTTCAACCTGACCCTGATCATGCAGCAGGTCTCGATCATCGGGATGCTGGCTGCGGCGCAATCGCTGATCATCCTGACCGCAGGCATCGACCTGTCGGTGGCCGCGATCATGGTGCTGATGTCGGTGATCGCCGGCAACCTTGCCGTCTACATGGGCGTGCCCGCACCGATCGCGCTACTGATTTCCTTCGCAGGCGGCACCGGCGCCGGTTTGCTGAACGGCTTCCTCGTCACCAAGGTGAAACTGCCGCCCTTCATCACCACGCTCGGCACCTGGTCGATCTTCTACGCGCTCAACCTGTGGCTTTCGGGCGCGCAGTCGATCCGCTCGCAGGATATCGACAAGTTCGCGCCCCTTCTGAAATTCTTCGGCAACACGATTACCGTCGGCAATGCGCGGCTGACCTATGGGTCGGTCCTGATGGTCGTGGTGTTCCTCGTGCTCTGGTATCTGCTGAACAAGACCGCCTGGGGCCGCCACGTCTATGCCGTGGGCGACGACAAGGAGGCGGCGGAGCTCGCGGGCATCCGCACCGACCGCACGCTGCTGTCGGTCTACGGTCTGGCCGGTCTCGTCTGCGCGATCGCAGCTTGGGCCTCGATCGGCCGCGTGGGATCGATCTCGCCGCAGGCCTTCTACGAGGCGAACCTGCATTCCATCACCGCCGTGGTGATCGGGGGCATCTCGCTCTTCGGCGGGCGCGGCTCGATCCTCGGCGCATTGTTCGGGGCGCTGATCGTGGGCGTGTTCCAGTCGGGGCTGCGGCTCGCGAATGTGGACGTGCTCTGGCAGGTCTTCGCCATCGGCTGGCTCATCATCATCGCGGTCGCTATCGACCAATGGATCAGAAAGGTTTCGGCATGACGCAAGAACCCATTCTCACCGCACGCGGTCTGGTCAAACGCTATGGCCGCGTCACCGCCCTCGACGAGTGCGACTTCGATCTCTACCCGGGCGAAATCCTGGCCGTGATCGGCGATAACGGGGCCGGGAAATCCTCGCTCATCAAGGCGATTTCCGGGGCCGTTACGGCCGACGAGGGCGAGATCAAACTCGAAGGCAAACCGATCTCCTTCAAGAGCCCGCTCGAGGCGCAGGATGCCGGGATCGCGACGGTCTATCAGACGCTGGCGCTCTCTCCCGCGCTGTCGATCGTGGACAACATGTTCGTCGGGCGCGAGTTGCGCCGCGCCGGTCCGATGGGCAAATGGCTGCGGATGCTCGACAAGCCCGCGATGCGCGCCTTCGCCCGAGAGAAGCTCAACGATCTGGGGCTGGCGACCATTCAGGATATCGATCAGGCGGTCGAGACGCTGTCGGGTGGTCAGCGTCAGGGCGTGGCCGTGGCTCGCGCGGCGGCTTTCGGGTCGAAAGTGATCATCATGGACGAGCCGACGGCGGCGCTCGGCGTGAAGGAGAGCCGTCAGGTGCTCAACCTGATCCTTGATCTCAAGGCAAAAGGTCTGCCGATCATCCTGATCTCGCACAACATGCCGCACGTCTTCGAGGTGGCGGATCGGGTTCACGTCCACCGGCTGGGCAAGCGGCTCTGCGTGATCGATCCCAAGAACCATTCGATGTCGGATGCGGTGGCCTACATGACCGGCGCGAAGCAGCCCGAGGATGCGAACGAGGCCGCTTGAGAGCAGGCAAGAGAGCCCTAAGCGCCCGGTCGGATCGGCCGGGCGTTTTTCGTTTGGGGGGTGAGGAGCGCGCCCGAGCCTTGGGTGGGTGCTTTGATCGGCGCGTGGCTGCGCGCTTTATCTCGCAAGCCCGTAAGTCATTCGTGCCCGCGATGACGCCGCCAATGCGCCCTCCCGGGGGGAGGGTCGGGCGCGGCCCGGGGCTGGTCGCCCCGCGCCAAGGGCGCCCCCCCCTTCAACCCCCAAAAGAAAACCCGCGCCCTCCCGAGCGCGGGTTTCCCGTGAAACAACAATGGGTGGTCAGTTACGGCGGCCCGCTTCCAGCGCGTCCTCGAAGGTGCGCAGCCCGGTCTTCGGCGCCTGCACCAGCACGGCCATGTTGCCCGGCTTGTGCTCGTTGCGCAGCATCTTGGTGTGGGCCTGCGGGATCTGATCCCACGGGAAAACCTCGGACATGCAAGGGTCCAGACGCCGCTCCACCATCAGCTTGTTGGCCGAGGCCGCCTGCTTGAGGTTGGCGAAGTGCGAACCCTGCAGGCGCTTCTGGTGCATCCACATGTAGCGCACGTCGAAGGTGCAGTTGAAGCCGCTCGTGCCGGCGCAGATCACGACCATGCCGCCCTTCTTCACGATCAGCGTCGAGACCGGGAAGGTCGCCTCGCCGGGGTGTTCGAAGACCATGTCCACGTTCACGCCCTTGCCGGTGATGTCCCAGATCGCCTTGCCGAACTTGCGGGCCTCTTTCAGCCACTCGTTATATTCCGGCGTGTTGACCGTGGGCAGCTGGCCCCAGCACTTGAAGTCCTTGCGGTTGATCACGCCCTTGGCGCCCTGATCCATCACGAACTGGCGCTTGCTCTCGTCCGAGATCACGCCGATCGCGTTCGCGCCTGCGGTATTCGCAAGCTGGATCGCGTAGGAACCCAGACCGCCCGAGGCGCCCCAGACCAGCACGTTCTGGCCCGGCTTGAGCTCATGCGGGTGGTGACCGAACAGCATCCGGTAGGCAGTGGCCAGCGTCAGCGTGTAGCAGGCGGCCTCTTCCCAGGTCAGGTGCTTCGGGCGCGGCATCAGCTGCTGCGCCTGCACGCGGGTGAATTGCGAGAACGAGCCGTCATGCGTCTCGTAGCCCCAGATCCGCTGGGAGGGAGAGAACATCGGGTCGCCGCCGTTGCATTCCTCGTCGTCGCCGTCGTCCTGGTTGCAGTGGATCACCACCTCGTCGCCGACTTTCCAGCGTTTGACCTTGTCGCCCACCTTCCAGACAATGCCGGACGCGTCCGAGCCCGCGATGTGATAGGGCTGCTTGTGGCCGTCGAAGGGCGAGATCGGCACGCCGAGACCGGCCCAGACGCCGTTATAGTTCACGCCCGCGGCCATCACGAGAACGAGCACTTCGTGGCTGTCGATCTCCCAAGTGTCGACGACTTCCTGCTGGAACGACTGCTCGGGCTCGCCATGACGTTCGCGACGGATCGCCCAAGCGTACATTTTCGGGGGGACGTAGCCGAGGGGCGGCATCTCGCCGATCTCGTAAAGGTCCTTCTCCGGCGCATCGTAGGGCGCGATACCGGTTTCCTGATCAAGGGCCATGGCTTTCTCCTGTCTGTCCTTGCCGCGCCGCAGAATCGGGCGGTGTTCGTTCAGAGGGATACGCATGGCCGCGCAACTTTTCAATCCCTCACGTTCCGTTTTTGTAATTTTATGTCCCTCGCGATTTTCGAGATGCGAGCAAACCCCTATTTATAAAGCTTCGCGTCGCGGACGCTGCGTGAAACCAGTCACGCCGCGTTGCAGCGAATTGACAGGATCACAAAATTCAATTTAAACCATCTCAACGCGCAACAATATTGCGCAGCGAAGATTCGTATTCCGATGGAGGCCGCCATGACCGACACGATGCCCGCCAAAGACCGCCCCTGGCTGTTTCGCACCTATGCGGGCCATTCCACGGCCTCCGCCTCAAACGCGCTCTATCGCAACAACCTCTCCAAGGGGCAGACGGGGCTTTCGGTGGCTTTCGATTTGCCGACCCAGACCGGCTATGACAGCGATCATGTCCTGTCGCGCGGCGAGGTGGGCAAGGTCGGCGTGCCGGTCTGCCATCTGGGCGACATGCGTGCGCTGTTCGATGAGATCCCGCTCGAGCAGATGAACACCTCGATGACGATCAACGCGACGGCTCCGTGGCTCCTGTCGCTCTATATCGCGGTGGCCGAGGAGCAGGGTGCGGATGTGTCGAAGCTGCAGGGGACGGTGCAGAACGATCTGGTGAAAGAATACCTCTCGCGCGGCACCTATATCTGTCCGCCGAAGCCCTCGCTCGCGATGATCACCGATGTCGCGGCCTATACCCGCGAGCACCTGCCGAAATGGAACCCGATGAATGTGTGTTCCTATCACCTGCAGGAAGCCGGGGCGACGCCGCAGCAGGAGCTGGCCTTCGCGCTCGCGACCGCGATTGCGGTGCTGGACGATCTGAAAACCAAGGTGCCGGAAGAGGCCTTCCCCGCGATGGTCGGGCGCATCTCCTTCTTCGTGAATGCGGGCATCCGCTTCGTCACCGAGATGTGCAAGATGCGCGCCTTCACCGAGCTGTGGGACGAGATCTGCCGAGACCGCTACGGCGTCGAGGACGAAAAATTCCGCCGTTTCCGCTATGGCGTGCAGGTGAACTCGCTCGGCCTGACCGAACAGCAGCCCGAGAACAACGTCTACCGCATCCTGATCGAGATGCTGGCCGTGACGCTGTCGAAGAACGCGCGCGCCCGCGCGGTGCAGCTGCCCGCCTGGAACGAAGCGCTCGGCCTGCCGCGCCCCTGGGATCAGCAATGGTCGCTGCGGATGCAGCAGATCATGGCCTATGAGACCGACCTTCTGGAATATGGCGATCTGTTCGACGGCAACCCGGCGGTGAGTGCGAAGGTCGAGGCGCTGAAGGACGGCGCGCGGGCCGAGCTGGAGACGCTCGACTCGATGGGCGGGGCAATCGCCGCGATCGACTACATGAAATCGCGTCTGGTGGAATCGAACGCCGCGCGGATCAACCGGATCGAAGCCGAAGAGACCATCGTCGTCGGCGTGAACCGCTGGCAGCAGGGCGAGCCCTCGCCGCTGACCGCAGGAGATGGCGGCATCATGGTTGTTGACCCGGCGGTGGAGCAGGAGCAGATCGACCGTCTGAACGCCTGGCGCGCCGAGCGTGACGAGGCCGCGGTGCAGGATGCGCTCGCGCAACTCAAGGCGGACGCGAAGGCTGGCAAGAATATCATGGAAGCTTCGATCGCTGCCGCGAAAGCGGGCGCGACCACCGGCGAATGGGCAGGCGTGATGCGCGCCGTTCATGGCGAGTATCGCGGCCCCACGGGGGTCTCGCGCTCGCCCTCGAACCAGACCGAAGGGCTCGACGATATCCGCGAGGCCGTGGATGCGGTGAGCTCGCAGCTGGGCCGTCGTCTGAAATTCCTCGTCGGCAAGCCGGGCCTCGACGGCCACTCGAACGGCGCCGAGCAGATCGCCTTCCGCGCCCGCGATTGCGGCATGGACATCACCTATGACGGCATTCGCCTGACGCCGGAACAGATCGTCGCCAAAGCCATCGAGGACGAGGCGCATGTGGTGGGGCTGTCGATCCTGTCGGGCTCGCATATGCCGCTGATCGAGGAGTTGATGGAGCGGATGCGCGCCGCTGGCCTCGACCATGTCCCGGTCGTCGTCGGCGGGATCATCCCGGATGAGGACGCGAAGAAACTGCTGAGCTTCGGCGTCGCGCGCGTCTATACGCCCAAGGATTTCGAGCTGAACCGGATCATGATGGATATCGTGACGCTCGCAACCCCGGCCGAGAAGGCCGCCTGAGCGCGCAGCCCGTTTGGGATCGGGAAGGAGCAGGCGTCTTCTTCTCGACCCAAATATCCCCGCCGGAGGCTCCCGGCGTCGGACCCCGCGAAAACCGCGCCCTTTCGCCCTTCCGCCCGCTAAGGCGCGCAGGTAAGGTCGCGCCATGACGCCCCCCATGATCCAGTTTTCCGAGGACCAGGCCGAGGCTTGGGATGCCGTTGCTTCCGCGCTCGAGGCGGCAGGGGTCGATATTCTCGAAGGCTCGATGACGCCGGAAAGCGGCAGCAATCGCGTGCTTTCGGTGATCGGCAAGGCGGGGTCGGGCAAGACGCTGCTTCTGGCGGAGCTCTATAAAGCGTTGGAGGCGGCAGGCGTCGATCTGGTCTCGGGCGATTTCGAGGGCAAGCGGCGCCGCGAAAAGCGCACGCTGGCGATCCTCGCACCCACGAACAAGGCGGCGAGCGTCTTGCGCTCGCGCGGCGTGCCCGCGACGACGATCCATCGCATTCTCTACACCCCCGTCTACGATCCCGAATACGAGCGGATCGCGGAATGGCTGACCGGGCAGGGCGAGCGGCCCAAGCCCGAATTGCTGATCGAGATGGGCCTGACCGAAGCGACGCTCGACCGGGCGAAAGCCTTCTACGAGCTGCATAAATCGATCCCGGCGGCGCTGGCCTCGGCGGGGCTGCGCGGCTCGGATTTCATCAATGGCTGGAAGCGTCGCGAAGACCCGCTCGATATCGGGTTTGTCGATGAGGCCTCGATGCTCGACGAGCGCCAGTTCGACGATCTGCGCGAAATTTTCCCGACGCTGGTGCTGTTCGGCGACCCGGCGCAGCTGGCGCCGGTGAACCAGTCGGGCGAGATGGTGTTCGAGCGTCTGCCCGACGAGCGAAAACACATCCTGCACCGCATCCACCGGCAGGCCGAGGATAACCCGATCCTCGATCTGGCGCATATGCTCGGCGATGAGAACCTGACCTTCGAGCAATTCGAGCGTGAGATCGAGAAGGCCGCCGCCAAGGACGACCGCGTCGTCTGGGCCGAGCGGGTGGAGAGCGATCTGATGGCGCGCTCGCCGGTGCTGGTCTGGCGCAACGCCACGCGCATCCGGCTGATCCACGCCTTCCGCGCCGCGCATTCCGCGCCAGCCGACATGATGCTGCCGGGCGAGCCCTTGATCTGCGACGGGATCGAACTGCCGGTGAAGCACCGCAAGAAGCGGATCGATCTGGAGGCGCGCGGTCTGATCAAGGGCGCGCAGGTGATCTATCTCGGCCCCGGCAAGAAGCCCGGTTTCTCGCGGCTGCATGTGATGGGGGCGGAAGATCCGCGGCTCTCGGCGGCCTCGATCGTGAAGATCGAAATGCCGGACGAGGAGGAGCCGTTCATTCCGTTCGCGGCCCGGATGGGCGCGACCTTCCTGCATGGCGCGGCGGTGACGATCCACAAGGCGCAGGGCTCGCAATGGGAAGACGTGCAGGTCTTCGCGCCCGATATCTACGCCGCCTACCGGGCAGGGCGCATCGAGGCGGGCATCCCGCTGTGGAAGCGCCTCGCCTATGTCGCGATCACCCGGGCGCAGCATCGACTCTTGTGGGTGGTGCGGGCGCGGTTGGCGCGGCCCTCGGCGCCGCTGACCATTGACGACCTGCCGAAAGGCGGCGGTAAGCTGGAACTGAAAGCCGAACCGCAGGACGGATAGGGCAGGAGCCTCCGGCGGGGATATTTGAGCCAAGGCGAAGGAGGGGCGAGATGGGCGTGATGGTGGTGACCGGGGCGAGCGCCGGGATCGGGCGCGCAGTGGCAGAGGCCGCGCTGGCCGAAGGCTGGCAGGTCGCCTGTCTGGCGCGCTCGGAGGACAAGCTGGCGGAGGTCGCCGCGCAAGGCGACGGGCTGGCGGTGGCTTGCGATGTGAGCGATGCAACAGCGGTGGAGCGCGCCTTCGCCGAGGTGGTCGCCAAGTTCGGGCGGATCGACGTGCTGTTCAACAATGCCGGGATGTTCCCGTCTGCGGCCTTGCCCGACGAGGTTACGCTGGAGGATTGGGACGCCTGTATCGCGGTGAACCTGACGGGGATGTTCCTGTGTGCCCGGGCCGCTTTCGCGCAGATGCGCAAGCAGGCGCCGCGCGGCGGGCGGATCATCAATAACGGCTCAATCTCGGGGCAGGTGCCGCGCGCGAAATCGCTCGCCTATACGACCACCAAACACGCGATCAACGGTATGACCAAGCAGATCGCGCTGGACGGGCGCGATTTCGACATCGCCTGCGGCCAGATTGACGTCGGCAACGCGCGCACGGGGCTACTGGCCAATATGGATTCGGCGGCGACCAAGACGGCGGAGCCCACGATGGACGTGGCCAATGTCGCGCGCTCGGTGCTGCACATGGCCGGGCTGCCGCTCGAGGCGAATGTGCTCAACATGACGGTGATGGCGAGCGCGATGCCCTTCGTCGGGCGCGGTTAACGCACGAAGCGGAAGATCGCGGCGGCGGCCCAGCCTGCGAAGACGGCAAGCGCCAGCGACAAGAGCCCGTAGAGCGCCGCGTTCTCATGCGCGAGCGTGTAGAGCCAGCGCTCCAGCCCGACTTTGCGCACCTCGATCGCGGATTGGTATTTGTCCACCAGCTTGCCGTCGCGCAGCAGGAAGATACGCGTCTTGTAGTCGCCCTCGGTGAGGTTCGCAGGCAGCGCGAAATCGGCGCGGAACAGCGTGTTGTCCACGATATGCACGCCGCCGGTCTCGAGCTTGTAGAGCCCCTGCTCCTTTCGGATATCGACGAGCGCTTCGGTGAAGGGGATCGAATCGTCGACGGTGATCGGACCGGAGAAAGCGCGCATCGCGAGCGGAATCGAGATCCGCTGCTGGGTGTCGGTGCGCCGATCGAGGATGCCGCCGAGCGGGCCGGACGTGGCGACGGCGTAATAGCTGGGGGCTGCGGCGACGCCGACCGAAGCCGTGTTCACCCAGATCCCGAATTCACGCGATTTCTTGCGGATGGTGACCGGGCCGAGCGGCCCTTCGAGCGTCACGATCACCGCGAGTTTCTGCCCTTCGGGCTCCGGCTTCTCGCGTTTGATGGCGCCGTAGATCAGGATCTGGCTGCCGTCGAAGGAAGTGGTGATCCCGATATTGTCGCGGCTGAGGCCCGCCACGATCTGCTCATCGGGTTCGGGGCGATTGGTGATCGGCATGCCCGGACGCGCGGGCAGAACCTGTTGGTCCTGTGCCAGAACGGGCAGGGCGACAGCGCAGAGGCCGAGGGCGAGGAGGGCGGCTCGGATCATCATTCGCCTCCCGTCGCGATGGAGTAGAGGTTGCTCGGATGCAGCACGAGGTCGAGGCCGAGTTTGCCCGCGACGAGGATCACCAGCAGCGCCAGAAGGATGCGCAACTGTTCCGCCTTGAGGCGCGCGCCGAGACGCGAGCCGATCTGTGCACCGATCACGCCGCCGACGATCAGCAGGAGCGCCAGCATCACGTCGACCGTCTGGTTGGTGATCGCGTGCATCAGCGTGGTGAAGGCCGACACGAACAGGATCTGGAACAGCGAGGTGCCGATCACGACCTTGGTCGGCATGTTCAGCAGATAGATCATCGCCGGGACCATGATGAAGCCGCCGCCGACGCCCATGATCGCCGCGAGGATACCGACTGCGACCCCGACGAGCAGCGGCGGGATCACCGAGATATAGAGGCCCGAGGCCCGGAACTTGAACTTGAAGGGCAGCTTGTGGACCCAAGTGTGCTGCACGCGTTTCTTGCGCACGCCACCGCCCTTGCGCTGCTTTTGGATGGTGCGGATGCCCTCTTGCAGCATCAGAAGGCCGATCAGGCCGAGGAAGACGACGTAGCAAAGCTGCACCGCGAGGTCGATCTGGCCCAGCTCGGTCAGCAGGTTGAAGACGTAGATGCCGCTGGCCGAGCCGAGCAGGCCGCCCACCAGCAGCACGAGCCCCATCGGAATGTCGACCGCCTTGCGCTTGAGCTGTGCCAGAACGCCCGACACGGACGAGGCGACAACCTGGTTCGCGCCGGTGGCCACGGCGACGGAAGGGGGGATGCCGATGAAGAACAGAAGCGGGGTGATCAGGAAGCCGCCGCCCACGCCGAACAGGCCCGAGAGCAGCCCAACGATGCCGCCGAGCCCCAGCAGGGTGAAGATATTGACCGAGACTTCGGCGATGGGCAGGTAGATCTGCATGAGCTGCACCCGCTGAGGAGGTTGCATCGTTAGTGTCCCCGAAGGGCAGGCGAAGTCAAACCCCGCCGTGCCGCAGGGTTACAACTGTTGCAGATATCGTCGCAAAACCTGTTCGAGCTTGGCCGCGCCCATCGGCGCGATCGCCTTGGTCTGCTCGTGGCTGATATTTTCCTGCGCCATGCCCGCCCCCATATTTGTGATGACGGAAACGGCGGCGACGCGAAGGCCGAGGAACCGGGCGAGGATCACTTCCGGCACGGTCGACATGCCCACCGCGTCGGCGCCGAAGACTTTCGCGGCGCGGATTTCGGCGGGGGTCTCGAAGGTCGGGCCGGAGAACCAGCAATAGACGCCTTCGGGCAGTTCGATCCCTTCGGCCTTGGCGGCGGCTTTGAGCCCGGCGCGGATCTCCGGGTCATGCGCCTCTGTCAGCGGCACGAAGCGGGCATCCGAGGGCTCGCCGATCAGGGGATTGTTGCCCGAGAAGTTGATGTGATCGCTCAGCATCATCAATCCGCCGGGCTGGATGTCCTCGCGCAGGCTGCCGGCCGCATTGGTCAGCAGCAGGCGCTCGCAGCCGAGCTCCTTGAGGATCTCCAGCGGCAGGCGCATCTCGGCGGGATTGCCGTGTTCATAATAGTGAACCCGACCGCCGAAAACCGCGACGCGGACGCCTTCGAGCGTGCCGATCACCAGCTTCGGATTGTGTCCCGAGACGCCCGCATGAGGAAAGCCCGGAAGCTCCGAATAGGGGATCGCCACGCCCTCGACCTCCTCGGCCAGATGGCCGAGGCCGGAGCCGAGGATCAGGCCGAGGCGCGGGGCCTCGTCGCCCGCACGCTCGCGGATCAGTTGCGCGAGTTCAGCGCTCTTTGACATAGGGCTGCCCCCCTGCACGCGGCGGGATCGCCTTGCCGATGAAACCCGCGAGGATGATCACGGTGAGGATGTAGGGCACCGCCTGCATGAACTGGATCGGCAGGGTTACGACGCCCAGATCGATATTCGGATAGCGGTTCGAGATCGCTTCCAGCAGGCCGAAGAGCATCGTGGCCCCAAGCGCCGGAACGGGCCGCCATTTCGCGAAAATCAGAGCCGCGAGAGCGATATAGCCGCGCCCGGCGGTCATTTCCTTCACGAAGCCAGCCGCCAGACCGGTTGCCAGATAGACGCCGCCCAGACCCGCCAGAACGCCGGTGATGGCGACGGCGGTGTAGCGCATCCGAATGACCGAGATGCCTGCGGTGTCGACCGATTCCGGGTTCTCGCCCACCGCGCGCAGGCGCAGGCCGAAGCGGGTGCGGAACAGCACCCACCAGGTGATCGGCACCATCGCGAAGGCGACATAGACGAGGATCGAGTGTCCCGAGATCAGGTTCGAATAGATCGGACCGAGGAAGGGTACATCTTGGACCGCGTCGGCGCCGGGCAGGGTGATCGGATCGAAGCGCCCGTTGCCCGAGAGTTGCGGCGTGCGACCACCCTGATGGAACCAGCTTTGCGCGATCAGAACGGTAAAGCCCGAGGCAAGGAAGTTTACCGCGACGCCGGAGATCAGCTGATTGCCGCGGAAGGTGATCGAGGCGAGGCCATGCACGAAGGCGAGGCTCATCGAGCCTCCGACGCCTGCGAGAAGGCCAAGCCACGCATTGCCCGTCACCGCCGCGACCGCGCCGGAGAAGAAGGCGGCCATCAGCATCTTGCCTTCGAGGCCGATGTCGAAGATGCCCGCGCGTTCCGAGAACAGGCCCGCGAGGCAGGCGAGCAGCAGCGGCGTGCCGAGGCGAACGGCGCTATCGAGAATTTCGATGATCGTTCCGAAATCCATCTCAGGCCTCCTTCCGGGCGTTGGCGCGCGCGACGAAGAAGCTCTCGATCGGTGCGCGCAGCATGTTGTCGAAGGCCCCGGTGAACAGGATCACGAGCGCCTGGATCACGGTGATCAGCTCGCGCGGGATCGTGGTTTCCAGCGCCAGCTCGCCGCCGCCCTGGTAGAGGAAGCCGAAGAGAAGCGCGGCGAGGAACACGCCGAACGGGTGGTTGCGGCCCATCAGGGCCACTGCGATCCCGATGAAGCCCGCGCCCTCGACCGAGTTGAGCACGAGGCGATGCGCCTCGCCCATCACGTTGTTGATCGCCATCAGGCCTGCGAGGCCGCCCGAGATCAGCATCGCCGCCATCACGATTTTCACCGGCGAGATGCCTGCATAGCGCGCTGCCGACTCCGACCGCCCGAAGGCGCGGATTTCGAAACCCAGTTTGGTGCGCCAGATCAGCACCCAGACGAGGTAGCAGGCGAGGATCGCCACGAAGAACGACACGTTCGCCGGGACCGATTTCGAGAAGAACTGACCGACGAGCGGGAAGTCATGGAAGGTCGGCAGATGTGTCGACGCGCCGAAGCGCGCGGTGGCCGGGTCCATCGAGCCGCGCGGACGCAGCACGTTGACCAGCATGTAGTTCAGCACCGCCGCGCCGATGAAGTTGAACATGATCGTTGTGATCACGATATGGCTGCCGCGCTTGGCTTGCAGATAGGCCGGGATCGCCGCCCAAGCCGCGCCGAAAATCGCGCCGCCCGCCATCGCTGCGATCAGTGCGATGGTCCAATGCGGCCACGGGAAGGCCAGCAGCACCAGCGCCACGCCCAGACCGCCGAGCGTCGCCTGACCCTCGCCGCCGATATTGAACTGGCTGGCGTGATAGGCGACCGCGACCGCGAGGCCGGTGAAGATGAAGTTGGTCGCGTAATAGAGCGTGTAGCCCCAGCCATAGGGCGAGCCGAGCGCGCCCGAGACCATGACCTTGATCGCCTTGATCGGGTCTTCGCCGATTAGCAGCACCACGATCCCCGAGATCACGAAAGCGATCAGCAGGTTGAGGAGCGGAATCAGGGCCACATCGACCCATTTCGGTGTCTTTTCCATTATTGGCTCTCCTCGGGCGCGGCGATCGTCCAGCCGTCCATGCCGCGCACGTCCTCACCGCCCATGCCCGCCATCAGGCAGCCCATGCCGGTCTGCGTGGCGGTCTCGACGGGGCCGATGCCCATGATCTGCCCGTCGAACATGACCGCGACCCGGTCCGAGAGCGCCCGGATCTCGTCAAGCTCGACCGAGACCAACAGGATCGCGGCGCCTTGGTCGCGTAGTTCGATGATGCGTTTGTGGATGAATTCGATTGCGCCGATATCGACGCCGCGGGTGGGTTGGCCCACCAGCAGCAGCGCCGGGCTTCGTTCGATCTCACGCGCCAGCACGATCTTTTGCTGGTTGCCGCCCGAGAAGCTCTTCGCGGGCAGGGTCGGGATCGGCGGGCGCACGTCGAAGCGTTCCATCGCCTCGGCCGTGTGGGCGACGATCCCCGCATTGTCCATGACGAAGCGGTTCTTCTGATAGGCCGGATCGGAGTGATAGCCGAAGACCATGTTCTCCCACGCGGCGAAATCGAGGATCAGCCCGAGACTGTGGCGGTCCTCAGGAACGTGCGAGATGCCCCGGCGGCGCCGCGACTGGCCGTCGCTATGCTTGCCGGTGAGGTCGATCTCTTCGCCGTTGATGCGGATGTTGCCGGTGCCCTTGGCGAACCCGCCGAGGATTTCCAGCAGTTCGGACTGGCCGTTGCCCGCCACGCCCGCGATGCCGAGGATCTCTCCCGCACGGATCTCGAGATTGATGCCCTTGAGGCGCTCGATCCCGTCTTCGTCCTTCACGCGGAGGTTCTCGACCTCCAGCACGGTCTTGCCGGGCTGCGCAGGCGTCTTGTCGACGTTGAGCAGAACCTTGCGGCCCACCATCAGCTCGGCCAGTTGCTCGGGCGAGGTCTCGGCGGTCTTCACCGTCGCCGTCATCTCGCCGCGACGCATCACGCTGACCGTGTCGGTGATCTCCATGATCTCACGCAGTTTGTGGGTGATCAGGATGATCGTCTTTCCTTCCTTGCGGAGGAAATCGAGGATGCGGAAGAGGTGATCGGCCTCGGCGGGCGTCAGGACCCCCGTCGGCTCGTCGAGGATCAGGATATCCGCCTGACGATACAGCGCCTTGAGGATTTCGACGCGCTGCTGGTGGCCGACGGAGAGCTCTTCGATCTTCTCGTCGGGATCGACGTTGAGCTCGTATTCCTCGGCGAGGCGCTTGAGTTCCTTGCGGGCCTTGGAGAGCGAGGGGCGCAGCAGCGCGCCATCCTCGGCCCCAAGGATGATGTTCTCGAGCACGGTGAAATTCTGCACCAGCTTGAAATGCTGGAAGACCATGCCGATGCCGGCGCTGATCGCAGCCTGGCTGTCGGGGATATGGGTGTGCTTGCCCTTGATCCAGATCTCGCCCGCATCGGCTTTGTAGAAGCCGTACAGGATCGACATCAGCGTGGATTTACCCGCGCCGTTCTCGCCGATGATACCGTGGATCGTGCCGGGCATGACCCGGATCGAAATGTCCTTGTTGGCCTGCACCGTGCCAAAGGCTTTCGAGATGCCTTTCAGCTCGATCGCGGGCGCGCCCGTGGGCGTGGCGGCAGCGTGGGCCGCTTCGGCCGCATCGCTGGCGTTTTCAGTGGCAAGGGCGGCAGTTGCCTGCCGCCCCGCGTTGTTCGACTCTGTTGTGCTCATCACTCGACCGGGCAGCTGTCGTCCGACATGTAGTCATGCACTTCGATCTTGCCCGACGCGATGTCGGCTTTCGCCTGCTCAACGGCTTTTTCCATCTCGGGCGTGACGAGCGACTTGTTGTTGTCGTCCATCGCGACGCCGACGCCGTTCTGGGCCAGACCCATCACCTTGATGCCCGGCTTCAGATCGGGGCCCGCCGAGAACGCGTCATAGACGGCGTTGTCGACACGCTTGAGCATCGAGGTCAGGACCTTGCCCGGGTGCAGGTAGTTCTGGTTGCTGTCCACGCCGATCGACAGGACGTCGCCATCCGCGGCTGCCTGCAGAACGCCGATGCCGGTGCCGCCGGCGGCTGCGTAGATCACGTCCGCGCCCTGGCTGATCTGGGCCTTGGCGATCTCGCCGCCCTTCACCGGGTCGTTCCACGCCGCCGGGGTGGTGCCGGTCATGTTCTGGATGACTTTCGCGTCGGGGTTCACGGCTTTCACGCCCTGAACGTAACCGCAGGCGAATTTGCGGATCAGCGGGATGTCCATGCCGCCGACGAAGCCGACGGTGCCGGTTTTCGACGCCATCGCGGCCATCATGCCGACGAGGTAGGAGCCTTGCTCTTCCTTGAAGACGATCGACTCGACGTTGGGCTGGTCGACGACCATGTCGACGATCGCGAACTTGGTGTCGGGGTAGTCGGGAGCGACGGTGTTGAGCGTGTCGCCGAAGGCGAAGCCGGTCATCACGATCGGGTTGGCGCCCGACTCGGCGAGTTTACGCAGGGCCTGCTCACGCTGAGCTTCCGACTGCATTTCCAGTTCCTTGTAGGAGCCGCCGGTCTCTTCGGCCCAACGCTTCGCGCCGTTGAAGGCGGCTTCGTTGAAGCTCTTGTCGTATTTGCCGCCCAGATCGTAAATGATCGCGGGATCGGCCAGCGCGGCCCCGGCGCTCAGCGCGAGCGCGGTCGCGGCGCCAAGGAACTTGGTGAAATAGGTCATGGATTACTCCCGAACGTTATGGCCCTGTTGGATAAGCCTGTTGGCGCGCTCGGTTCAGCGCGCGGACAGGCCGATTTGGGCAGAGCTTGCCAAGGGGGTCAAGCGTCAAGTTGTGGATGACGCGAGGTCGCAAGACAAATTTGATTGAACGGTCAGCTTGTCGCTCTAGCGAGCGGCAAAGTGAGAACCAGCGCGTCGATGCGATCGCCCTCCGGGTTGCGGTAATACCTCTTGCGACGCCCCGATTCCTTCCAGCCGGTCGCGGCATAAAGCGCGCGCGCGGCGTCGTTCTCGGCGGAGACTTCGAGGAAGGCGCTTTTGGCCCCCAGCGCTTCGGCTTCCTGTGCGAACCGCTCCACCAGCGCGCGGCCCGCGCCGTTGCGGCGGCCTTTCGGGTCGACCGCGAGGGTCAGAAGCTCGGCTTCGCCCGCGATGACGCGTCCCAGCAGGAAGCCTCGGTTTTCGTTCAACAGGAAGGTGCCGGGGCCGCGCATCAGATCCCGGAATTCGGCCTCGGTCCACGGGCGTGGTGTGGTGAAGCAGGCGGCATGCAGCTCGGCGAGGGCTTCGGCGCGCATCAGTCGAGGATCCTTGGCGGCGGATCGGAGGGGGGCGCGGCATCGGCCGCACGCAGATAAAGCGGTGCCGGGCGTTCTCCGGGGATGAATTCGCGAGAGGCCGCGATCCGTGCGATGGCTTCGGCAGGCGCGAAAGCCGCGGGTGCGGCGGCGGCCCCGATCCGTTGGGCGACCTCCTCGGCGGCAGTGCCGATGCAGGTCAGGCCGGGTTCGGCCAGACCTTCGGGCAGGGCGTCGAGCTCATGCAGATCCAGCGGGATGGCCTGTGCGGTGCGGAACCCTTCGAGATAGACGCGTTCGCGCGGCGCTGCGACGGCGGCAAGCACCGGACCTTCGCTGCCGAATTGCGCGGCATCGGTGATCGAGACGCCGAGCGCTGGCGCTCTCAGGCTCAGCGACAGCCCACGTGCGGCAGAGACGGCGATGCGGACACCGGTGAAATTTCCCGGCCCGATCCCGACGCCGATCCGCGTCAGGTCGCGCCAGCCGACGCCCGCCTCTGCGAGCACCTCTTCGAGAAGCGGCATCAGCCGTTCGGCCTGTCCGCGTCCCATTTCCTCGTGTCGCGAAACGAGGCAGTCATCACCCGACAGCAAAGCGGCCGCGCAATGCGCGGCCGATGTGTCGAAGCCTAGCGTCAGATCAGGCATTGACCGGACGCACCTCTGAAACCTCGGGGATATAGTGTCTGAGCAGGTTCTCGATCCCCATCTTGAGCGTCAGCGTCGACGAGGGGCAACCGGCGCAAGCGCCCTGCATGTGCAGGTAGACCACACCACGCTCGAACCCGTGGAAAGTGATGTCGCCACCGTCCTGCGCCACGGCCGGGCGCACGCGGGTGTCGAGCAACTCCTTGATCTGCGAGACGATCGCGCCGTCCTCGCCGTCGTGCTCGGCATGGCCCGAGGGCGCAGCTTCGCCTTCGATCACCGGGGCGCCGGATTGGAAATGCTCCATGATCGCGCCGAGGATCGCCGGTTTCGCGTGATCCCAGCTGGTCGCATCGTCCTTCGTCACGGTCACGAAATCCGAGCCGAAGAACACGCCGGTCACGCCGGGCACTGCGAAAACGCGCTTGGCCAGCGGCGATTTGGCCGCCGTCTCGGCGGTGGGAAAATCAGCGGTGCCGGTCTCCAGCACGGTCTGGCCGGGCAGGAATTTCAGCGTCGCGGGGTTCGGGGTCGTCTCGGTCTGAATAAACATCGCGTGCCTCCTTGGCTTGCCGCTCATATGCGCCTTCCGACTGAATTAATCAAGTAATCGCGGCTATGCGCTAGATGATGCGCGGCGCGATCTCGGCGGGATCGGTGATCTCCGGGCGCCAGAACGCCTCCGCTTCCGGTCCGATCCGCGCGAGAGCGGCCTCGAAGTCACGATGATTGACATGGCGCCAGAGCGCAAAGGCGGTGGCCTCGATGGCGTTATCGGGGGTCAGGTTGTGATGCGGGCGCAACGCCTGCGCTTCGCGGGTCATCTCGGTCCGGCTGCCGAACGGGCGCGGCGTCGCCATCACATCCCAGTGATACAGGAAGATCGCGCGCAACACCGCAGGCAGGCAATCGGCGAAGGCGATGGCCTCGACAGGGCGCAGCCGTGCACGGAAGGTGACGAAGACGCCCTCCACCGCCGTGTAGGTCATATTGTCGGATTCGAGGCCCATCCGATCGCGCGCATCGGCGAGGAAGGAGGCGAACTCCTTCTGCGCATGGCGATAGGTCCAGGGCATCGGCATCGGTCAGGTGATCTGTTCGAGCTTTTCCTTCGACATCTCGCCCGGCACGATGGTCAGCGGGCAGGGCAGCGTGCCCGCCTGCTTGACCATCTGGCTGACCAGCGGCCCCGCACCGCCCTTGCCGGAGCCTGCGCCGAGAACCAGCACGCCGATCTCGGGATGTTCGTCCATCACGCCGATGATCTCGGGCACCGGTTCGCCCTCGCGGATCACCAGTTCCGGCTCCACGCCCTGACGGTCGCGCATCCATTTCGCGAAGACCTCGAAATGCGCCTCGATCCGCTCGCGGGCTTCTTCGCGCATGATCTCGGCCACGCCGATCCAGTGCTGGTATTCGTCGGGCGGGATCACCGAGAGGATGATCACGCCGCCGCCGGTATGGTTCGCGCGCATCGCCGCGAACCGCATCGCGTTGAGGCATTCGCGGGTATCGTCGAGCACAACCAGAAACTTGCGCATGGCTCCTCCGGGACGGGGTGTTCGTGGATCATCGCCCGGCGCGAGGTCTTTGGCAACCGCGGGGGTGTCGAGGCTCAAAGCGGCGACCCTTGTGCCCAGTCCATATAGGCCTCGCGCGCCCGCTGGGTGCCCTTGCCGGGCGTGTAGCTGACATCGTCGAAGCCCGCGACCGGCGTGACCTTGGCGAAGTTGCCGGTCAGGAAGACCTCGTCGGCATTGCGGAAATCGTCGAGCGTCAGCACCGCTTCATGCACCGTCTCGCCACCCTCGCGCAGAAGGCCCATGATCCGTTTGCGCGTGAGCCCCGCGAGGAAGGTGCCGTTCGGCATGGGCGTGAAATACTCGCCATCCTTCACCATCCAGACGTTTGCGGTCGCGCTTTCGGCGACGTTGCCCATCGCATCCTGCACCAGCGCGTTGCCAAAGCCCTTGCGCTGCGCCTCGACCAGCATCCGGGCGTTGTTCGGATAAAGGCAGCCCGCCTTCGCATCGGTGACGTTATCGGCCAGAACAGGACGGCGGAACTGCGTGGTGGTCAGCGTCGTCGACTTGCCGGGGTCGGGCATCGCCACCTCTTCGAGGCACAGCGCGAATCCGGTCTCGCCGGGCTTCGGCGCCACGCCCAGATCGGAACCCGCAATCGCCCAGTACATCGGGCGCACGTAAACGGCGGCACCCTTGTCGTATTTCCGCAGGCCCTCGCGCGCAATCTCGACAATCTCCTCGGCGGCGAGAGTCGGCGTGATCATCAGCGCCTCGGCGGAGCGGTTGGTGCGCGCGCAATGCAAGTCGAGATCGGGCACGACCCCGTCGAAAAGCCGCGCCCCGTCAAAGACTGAGCTGCCTTGCCAAAGCCCGTGATCGGCGGCGCGCATGACGGCGATATCGCCCTCGTGCCATGCGCCTTCGAACCAAGTGCGGATGTTTTTGCCGAATGCCATCGGTGCCTCCTTCGTATCGGGCGCGATCCAACCACTCGCGCCCCGCGAAGTCCATACGACCGATTGTATCGGTGTCAGGTGTCGTGAGGTCCGGTCATGGGAGCGGGGCTGCGTTAACCGCATCGCAACTGCGACCTGCCTAGGCTTGCGGAAGTTTCGCCCCTTGTGGCTACCCGTAATTGGAGATTTGGCATGACCCCGGCCCGGCGCAGGCGTAAACGTCTCTTCGATCTGACGCTGGCGGTGCTGGCGCTGCCCGTGGTCTTGCCGCTGATCGCGCTGGTCTGGCTGGCCGTCGCGCTGGTGCAGGGGCGACCGTGGTTCTATGGCGGCGAGCGGATGCACAGTCCGACGCGCAGCTTCCGGATGTGGAAGTTCCGCACGATGGAGGCGGAGCTGGGCGATCACGGCATCACCGCCGGGCATAAGCGCGCGCGGATCACCCCGCTCGGGCAGATCCTGCGGCGGTGCCACGCGGATGAGTTGCCGCAAATCTGGAATGTCCTGCGCGGCGATATGAGCTTCGTCGGACCGCGCCCTCCGCTGCGCGAGGTGGTGGCGCGTTTCCCGCAGCTCTACGCGCAGGTGCTCGCAAGCCCCCCGGGGATCACCGGCCTCGCGAGCGTCCAGTTTGCGCAAAAAGAGGCGCGTCTGCTGGCGCGATGTCGGACGGCGGAGGAGGCGCGACGAATCTACGATCAGGCTTGCGTCACCGAGAAAGCCCGGCTCGATCTGCTTTACCAAAGACAGGCCTCGTGGCGGCTCGATCTGGCGCTGATCTGGCAAACTCTGTGCGGAGGGATCGCGTGAGGGGAGCGCTTATCGACAAGATCGCGACGCGCCTGATCGCGCTGTCGCGCCCGCGCAAGGCGGCTGTCATCGCGACGCTCGATGCGCTGCTCGCGATGGCGTGCCTTGCGTTGGTGTTGCAACTAACGCCTGCCTTGAGCCGTGGGGGCCTCGAGATGGATGCCTGGATCCCGGTCCTGATCGGGAGCGGTCTCGCCGCGGTGGCAAGCCTTGGCACCGGCTTGGCGCGCCTGCCCCTGAAGGATTTCGCCATGCTAGGGGCGGGAAAGTCGGTCGTCCTCTCCTGCCTTCTTGCACTGACCCTCTGGGCCGGCCTCGGATGGCAGGGCGGCGACACTGCGCTCTTCTTTGGTTGCGCGTTTCTATCGGGCATCGTGGTCCAGCGCCGGGCGCTTCTGGCGCTGACGGGATGGCTCTATCGACGCTCGAACGTCGTCTCGCGCATCGCGATCTACGGTGCTACGCCGGAGGGGATCGCGCTGGCACGGGCGTTGCGCGACCGATCCGGGTTTTTGACCTGCGCCTATCTCGACGACAGCCCGGTTTTGCGCGGCGCGACGTTGGACGGGGTGCCGGTTCTGGGTCCCGCGGCGCGCAAGGCGCTGATCCGCAAGTTCAATGTCGATCGCGTCGTCCTCGCCGATCCGCGCCTGCCCGAGCAGCGTAAGGCCGCGTTGGCGCGTGACCTCTCGCGCCTTGGATTGCTCTGCGAGGCGCTGCCGGATTTCGCCCTGCTGGTCGGCGGCGCGGATCTTGCCGCGCGGCTCGAACCGGTGCGCCCCGAGCGCTGGCTGGGCCGCTGTGAGATCACCGGGGGCGACCCGCCCGAGGCGGAGTTCTACCGCGGAAAATCCGTGCTCATTTCGGGGGCGGGCGGCTCCATCGGGGCAGAGCTTTGTCGTCAGATTCTCACCTGTAGCCCGGCGAAACTCGTCCTGCTCGAACTCTCGGAGCCCGCGCTTTTCGCCCTCCTGTCCGACCTGACGCCGCTCGCCGCCCGCGCGGGTGTCGACCTCGTCACCCGGCTCGGCTCCGCGGGGGACGCGGCGCTGGTGCGGGAGATCTTCGCGCGAGAGGCGATCGATGCCGTGTTCCACGCCGCCGCCTACAAGCACGTCGCACTGGTTGAGGAAAACCCGCTTTCCGGATTCGCGAATAACGTCACCGCCACGGTCTGCCTCGCGCGGGGGGCGCGGGCCGCGAAAGTTGCGCGGTTCGTGCTGATTTCCAGCGATAAGGCGATTGCACCTCGCTCGGCCATGGGTGCGTCGAAACGGATGGCCGAGCTGGTGGTGCAGGATCTTGCGACCCGCGCGGGCGCGACGGTTTTCTCGATCGTGCGCTTCGGCAATGTGATCGGCTCGTCGGGATCGATCGTGCCGATTTTCGAGCGGCAGATCGCGCAAGGCGGGCCGCTCACGCTCACCGATCCTGACGCCACACGCTATTTCATGACCATCGCCGAAGCGGCGCGGCTCGTGCTGATCGCCGGGCGCTGGGAGGTTTCGGGGCGGGTCTACGCGCTCGATATGGGCGCACCGATCCGGATCGGCGATCTCGCCCGGCAGATTGTCGAGGCGCGCGGGTTACGGCTGCGCGGGCCGGACTGCCCCGACGGCGAGATCGAGTTGTTGCGGATCGGTTTGCGGAGGGGGGAGAAGTTGCACGAGGCCCCCGTGACCGGCGCGCATAGCTGCGCGACTGCGCATCCGAAGATCACGCATGCGCCAGTGGCCCACCTCTCGGAACGCGAGACCGCCCTGCTTCTGCGTGATCTAGATGTGGCTGTGGCGCAGCGTTGCCGAGAGCGGCTTGAGGAACTCATATCGACGCTGCGGCGAATTGAGGGCGATGCCCTAGCGCCGCTCGTTTTGGACGAAGCGTCGCGTCTACAAAGCGCGGACGCGCGGGAAATCGATGTCACCGCGAAGGGCTGGCGCCGGCAAAACGGAACGCCCGGAAGCGAAGTGGCAAGCGCCGTGAATGAGGACGCGGCGTTCGTCCCTGCTGAAACGCGCGGCGTCGCCGTGCCAACACGAATGCCGTTTCTTCCCGCCCCGCCCGGCGCGCGGGGCGCGTCAGGCGAAGGGGTCGCTCGGATAGCCGACCGCGCTTAGATAGAGCCCCTGCGGCGGGCAGACCGGTCCGCAAGCGGCGCGGTCGCGCGCGGCGAGCGCTTCGCCCACGCGCTCGGGCGGCCAGGACCCGGCGCCGACGCGCTCCAGCGTGCCGACGATCGAGCGGACCTGATTGTGCAGGAAGCTGCGCGCGCGCAAATGAAACCGGACCTCGCGCCCATGCGGGATGTCGATCGCCTCGATCCGGATCTCGTCGAGCGTTTTGACCGGCGAGTTCGACTGGCACATGGTCGAGCGGAAGGTGGTGAAGTCATGATGTCCGATCAGATGCGCGGCCCCTTCACGCATCGCCTCGATATCGAGTGGGTTGAGCACCTGCCAGACCAGCCCGCGGTCATGGGTCACCGGCGCGCGGCGTTGCACGAGCCGGAACAGGTAGCGCCGCTCTAGTGCAGAAAACCGGGAGTGGAATTCGTCTTCGACCCGGGCACAGGCGAGGATCGCGACCGGCGCGGGGCGCAGGTGAGAGTTCAGCGCCTCCGACAGCCGGAACGGGTCCCAATCCTTCGTCAGATCGGCATGGGCGACCTGCCCCGTCGCGTGAACACCCGCATCGGTGCGACCGGCCGCCGCGATCGTGTGGGGGCCGGGTTCGAGCTTCGCCAAAGCGGCCTCGACCGCGCCCTGCACCGAAGGCTGATCGGCCTGACGCTGCCACCCGGCAAAGGGGCCCCCGTCATATTCGATTTTGAACGCGTATCTCGGCATGGATCGCCCATAGCCCGAGCGCGCACCGTTTCGCAATCCCCTCCCGGTCCCGCGCCGCGATTGCGGGCCCCTGCACGGGGCGGCTTGCCCTTGTCATAACCCGGAGCTACCGATTGCCGGTCGGGCAGAGAAGGGTGCGGATATGAGTTTGACGATCATGGCGGCGGTGCTGGGCGCGGCCTTCCTGCATGCCCTGTGGAATGCGCTGATCCGTCTGGGCGGCTCGAAAATCCGCGCCATGGTGATGCTGTCCATTGCCGAGGCTCTGATCGGGCTTGTCGTGGCCCTGTCGCGACCGCTGCCGGACAGTGCCGCGCTCGGCTGGATCCTCGCCGCGGGCGTGATCCATTTTGGCTACAAGTTCTTCCTCGCCCATGCCTATGAGCAGGGCGATCTGAGCCGGGTCTATCCGATCGCGCGCGGAACCGCGCCGATGATGGTAGCGATCGTCTCCGCGGCACTGGCGATCGATGCGATCAGCGGGCTCGAATATGCGGGGATCGCGGTGCTGGGGCTCGGGATCGCGTTGATGGCGCGTGGCGTGTTCACCGATGGCGAAAGTCGCCGCCTGCTTCCCTATGCGCTGGGCTCGGCGCTGGCGACCGCGAGCTATACGCTGGTCGATGGGATGGGTGCGCGCATCTCGGGTGAGCCCGTGGGCTATGTCGGATGGATCATGGTGTTGGGCGGGGTGTTTTTCGCGATGGGCATGGTCGGGCTGCGTGGGACCGCGATGCTGCGCGCCGCGCCACGCGAATGGGGGATCGCGACGCTAGGGGCCGCGGCCTCCTATGCGGCCTATGCGATTTCGATCTGGGCGATGACCCGTGCGCCGATCGCGCTGGTCGCGACCCTGCGCGAGACCTCGATCCTGTTCGCGGTGCTGATCGGCTGGCTCGTCTTCGGCGAGAAGATGCGGATGACGAAGGCGCTGGCAGCTCTGTTGATCGTGTCGGGCGTGGTGCTGACGCGGGTCTGAGCGATTAAAATCGCGGCTGGCCTTGCGCGTCGCAGCTGCTCGGCATGGCGTCGTCCGCCGGGCGCGCGATCAGGTGCCCGGTCACGACTTGCAGCGGCGTGAAGGGCGGTTCCTGAATCGCGGGCTGGATCTGGCGGGTCACATAGCAGCCGCCGAAGCTCTCGGTTTTGCCGTCACCCGTCCGGGCGCTCACCGTCACCCCGAGCGCGGTGTAGATCGAGCCTGCCGCGCCTTCCGATGTCACCGGGCCGATCGTGACCGAAGCCTCGGCGGTGTCTGCATAGCCTTTCGCGAAATCCGCATAGGCGCCGTTCTTTTCGGGATCGGCGAAATAGCTCCAGGCGCGGGCGTAGTGATGCATCGAGATCGCGTTATAGAGCGAGCGGATCAGCGCGGACGGGGTCGAACGGTCGTCGAGATAATCCGGCGTCGCCATGGCCGATTGCGCGGAAAACACGAGAGCCAGAAGTGCGAGACTGCGGCGCATGCGACCTCCGTTTCGCGGCCCGTGCGGCGTGGGTCGCCGCGCCGGGGCCGCAGTTCGAGTCAGCTTCGCTCGGGCACGAGTTGTTGCACGATGCCGACGAGCAGCAGGTAGATGGACGTGACGACCAGCCCCCAATGCGCCCAGCTTGCCGGATCGAAATCGACCCATGCGGCCCAGCCCGCGAAGAAGGTCCACAAAAGCGCCATCGGCAAGGAGACCACGCGCCAGCGCTTCGTGCGCACGGGGTGGATGAACTTCAGCGGTAGGAACATCGCGATGGCGAGCGCCACGACGACGAGCAGGATCGTCCAATAGCCGGGCTTTAGCGCGAACAGCACCAGTACCAGCATGTTCCACGCGCCCGGGAAGCCCTGGAACGAGTTGTCCTTCGTCTTCATCCGGGTGTCGGAGAAATAGACGACGCTGCCATAGGTGATCGCGATGATCGCGAGCCAGCCCGTCCATCCCGGCAGCAGGCTCGACTGGAACAGCGCGAAGGCGGGGATGAAGACATAGGTCAGATAGTCGATGATCAGGTCCATCAGGACGCCGTCATAGAGCGGGAAATTCGCCTTCACATCATAGCGCCGCGCGAGCGGGCCATCGATCCCGTCGACGAAGAATGCGGTGACGAGCCAGAGGAACATCAGCGCCCATTCGCCCTCTGCGGCCGCGAGAAGCGCGAGCATCGACAGCACGGCGCCGGTGGCGGTGAGGAGGTGAACGAACAGGGCTTTGATGCGGATATCCATCTGCCCGTGATGCCGGATTTGCGACGCAGGGGCAAGCGAACTTCAGGCGCGCGGATGGCTCTTGTCGTAGATTTCCATTAGCCGCGCGGCATCGACGGCGGTGTAGATCTGGGTCGTTCCGAGGCTCGCATGGCCCAGCAGTTCCTGAATGGCGCGCAGGTCGCCGCCGGCCGCCAGCAAATGCGTCGCGAAGCTGTGGCGCATCGCGTGCGGGGTCGCCGTGGAGGGCAGGCCCAGCGACATGCGCGCCCGCTCCATCGCCTTGGAAATCATGCGCGGATTGAGCGGCTTTCCGCGTGCGCCGTAGAACAGTGGGGCATCCGGCTCGGCGGGGTAGGGGCACAGGCGCATGTACTCCGCGACGGCATCGCGGGCGGCGGGCACGACCGGCACGAGCCGCTCCTTGTCGCCCTTGCCGCGGATGCGCAGCACCTCGGGCAGAGGATGAGCGTCGGCGCGCAGGGCGAGCGCTTCGGAGATTCGCAGCCCGCAGCCGTAGAGCAGCGTCAGAACAGCGGCGTCGCGCGCGGCGATCCACGGTTCCATCGCCTGCGTGTCGACCTGTTCGATCATCCCGGCCGCGGCGTCCTCGTTCAGCGGGCGCGGCAGTTTGCGCTGATATTTCGGGCTGCGGGTCGAGAGGATATGGCTCGCATCGAACCCGTCGCGATCGGCGAGCCAGCGGATGAAGCTTTTCACCGAAGAAAGCGCGCGGGCGAGCGAGCGCGACGAGACCTCTCGGCCGCGTTCATGCGCCATCCAGGCCCGCATATCGGAGGGGCCAAGTTCTGCGATCCGGGCGGTGCCCAGGCTCTCGCCATGATGGGTTTGCAGAAAACCCAAGAAGCTCGCCACGTCGTGCCGGTAGGCGGTGATAGTGTGATCGGAGGCGTCGCGCAGCCCGCGCAAATGGCTCAGCCATTCGGCGAGCGCGTCTTGCAACCCTGCGGACGGCTCCGCCATCAATCCAGCCAGCGCCGCATCGTGCGTTCGAATACGCCCGCGAAGAAGGCCAGAAGGTCGGTGCCTTGCGACGGTTTGAACTGATGCGGGTCCTCGGCGGCCATGACCAGCATGCCGGGCAGGCGGCCCTCGCCCAGATCGAGCTGCATCAGCGCCTCGGAGCGCACCCAGTTCGCCGCCTCGCCGAAGATCGCCTCGGAGCCCGGCACGGTCTGGCGCAGCACAACCTGTCGCGGTTGCCCGCCACGCCCGCCGCGCATGTATTCGGTGATGAAGCCGGGTTCGGCAACGCAGAGCACCTCGCCCAGCTGGCGCAGCGCCGGGTCGTTCTCGTTCTGGTGGCTTTCCAGCACGAGGCGGACGGCGTCGACGCGCAGAATCTCGGCCACTTCGGTCGCGAGGTTGGACAGGAAGGACTGGAAGTCATGCGGGTCGAGCATCCGGAGCACCGCGCGGTGAATCTGGTTCGTGCCTGCGAGGTTCTCATAGGCTGCGGCGATGACAGACCGGTGGGTATCTTCGAGCCGGTCGAGCCGCGCCTCGAGCCGGGACATGGCCGCGCCGCGCAGGTCGACGATATTGCCGCCCATCGCGGCCTCGTTCGCAGCGATCAGCGCCCGCATCAGGTCGCGGTCCTCGAGAATCACGTCAGGGTCGGAAATGATCTTGTCGCGGAGTTGCTCCACGAGGGCCGGTTCGGTCATGCCTGTCTCGTCGCTGGTCGATGCATCATTTTTTCCAAGCATACACGATGCGCCCCGCGACGCAGTCGAAAAAATCGGCCCGCTCGACGAAAAAGGCCCGCCGGAGAGGCGGGCCTTTGTTGTATCGGACTCACGCGAGAAGATCAGATCTTCTGGCCGGTCGCTTCCCAGTCCTTGAGGAATTGGGCCAGACCCTTGTCGGTCAGCGGGTGGTTGACCATCGACTTGATGACCGCCGGCGGTGCGGTGATCACGTCGGCGCCGATGCGGGCAGCGTCGCTGATGTGGTTCACCGAACGGATCGACGCGGCGAGGATCTGGGTCGTGAAGTCGTAGTTGTCATAGACCGTGCGGATGTCCTCGATCAGGTTCATCCCGTCGAGGTTGATGTCGTCGAGACGGCCGATGAAGGGCGAGATGAAGGTCGCGCCCGCCTTCGCGGCGAGGATCGCCTGCGCGGTCGAGAAGCACAGCGTGACATTGACCATGTGGCCTTCGGATGCGAAAGCCTTGCATGCGGTCAGGCCGTCCCAGGTCAGCGGAACCTTGATCGCGATATTGGGGGCGATCTTGGCGAGCTTCATACCTTCTTCGATCATGTCCTTGGCTTCGGTGGCCACGACTTCGGCCGAGACCGGCCCGTGGACCATGTCGCAGATTTCTTTGGTGACTTCGAGAATGTCGCGGCCCGATTTCAGGATCAGCGACGGGTTGGTGGTCACGCCATCGACCATGCCCAGATCGTTGAGTTCCTTGATCGCGGCGGTGTCGGCGGTATCGACGAAGAATTTCATGGCAGCTCTCCTTGGCAGCAGTCGCGAGCGTGTTAGCGCAAAAGTGGCGACGGCGAAAGAGGTCGCAGCAGGACGGGGGCTCCGCCCCGCGGCTTCGCCGCTCCCCGGGATATTTAGCGCAGTTGGAAGGCATGGCGATGTCTGAACCCGGTTGGTTCGAAGAGGGCGCGCGGGTCGCGGTACTGACGGCGGAGCCGATCGGGCGCCCGCTCGATTATCGCGCGCCGGAGGGCGGTTGTTTCAGCGGGGCTTTCGTCGAGGTGCCGCTGGGGCCGCGCAAGGTGCTCGGCGTGGTCTGGGGGGCGGGCGAAGGCGGTTTCGATGCCGCCAAGCTGCGCGCGGTGAACCGGGTCTTCGACGTGCCGCCGATGCGCGACGAGCTGCGGGTGTTTTTGGAGCGGATGGCGGAGTACACGATGACGCCGCTGCCGCAGGTGCTGCGTCTGGCGACGCGCGCGCCGGGCTTGGGCGATCCGCCGGGGATGCGCAAGATTTACCGGCTGGGCGACCGGGAGCCGTCGCGGATGACCGATGCGCGGGCGCGGGTGCTGGAGGTGCTGGAAGAGCATGGCGGTGCGGGCTTCTATCTGAGCGAGTTGGCGCATCTGGCCGGGGTGACGACGCAGGTCGTGAAGGGGCTGGTGAAGACCGGCGCGCTTATCGAGGCGGAGGTGCCCCGCGATCAACCGTTCCCGCGGCTCGAACCGGCCCTGCCCGGCAAGGCGCTGTCGGAGGCACAGACCACGGCGGCGGAGGCTTTGCGCGCGGGCTCCGGGGCTTATTCGACGACGCTGCTTAAAGGCGTGACCGGATCGGGCAAGACGGAGGTCTATCTGGAGGCGGTCGCGGAATGTCTGCGCAAGGGGCGGCAGGCTTTGGTGCTGTTGCCCGAGATCGCGCTGAGTTCGGAGTTTCTCTCGCGGGTCGAGGCGCGGTTCGGCGCGCGCCCCGGCGAGTGGCATTCCGGGGTCACGCAAAGCGAGCGGCGCAGGCTGTGGAAGGCCTGCGGGGCGGGCGAGGTGCAACTTGTCGTAGGAGCGCGCTCGGCGCTGTTTCTGCCGTTCCGCGATCTGGGCCTGATCGTCGTCGATGAGGAGCATGACAGCTCCTACAAACAGGAGGAGGGCGTTCTCTATAACGCCCGCGACATGGCGGTTCTGCGCGCCTCGGGCTGTTCGGCGCAGGTGGTGCTGGCCTCGGCGACGCCAAGCCTCGAGACATGGGCGAATGCAGAGGCCGGGAAATATCAGCGGCTCGATCTGGGCGCGCGGTTCGGCACGGCGGAATTGCCCGAGATGGGCACGATCGACATGCGCGACGAAGCGATCGAGAGCGCGCATTGGATCGGGCCGACGCTGGTGAAAGAGGTTCTCGCGCGGGTGGCCGAAGGGCAGCAGGCGATGCTGTTTCTCAACCGTCGCGGCTATGCGCCGGTCACGATCTGCCGCGCCTGCGGGCATCAGATCGGCTGCGATCATTGTGACGCGCGGATGGTGGAGCACCGTTTCCTCAAGCGGCTCGTCTGCCACCAATGCGGCGAGACCAAGCCGATCCCGGTGAAATGTCCGAGCTGCGAGGTGGAGGGAAAGCTCGCCCCGGTCGGGCCGGGGGTGGAGCGGCTGGCCGAGGAGGTCGCGGAGCGCTTCCCCGAGGCGCGTCTGGCGGTGCTGTCCTCGGACCTGTTCGGCTCGGCCCGCGCGCTGAAGGAGAAGATTGCCGAGATTGCACAGGGCGAGGCGGATATCATCATCGGGACGCAGATCGTGGCGAAAGGGCATAACTTCCCGCGGCTGACGCTGGTGGGGGTGATCGACGCCGATCTTGGTTTGCAGGGCTCGGATCTGCGCGCGGCGGAGAAGACGTTCCAGCTGATGCGGCAGGTGGCGGGCCGGGCGGGCCGCGCCGAGGAGAAGGGCGCGGCGCTGTTGCAGACCTACCAGCCCGAACACCCGGTGATCCGCGCGATTCTGGGCGGCGACGAGGAGGCGTTCTGGGCGCAGGAGGCCGCTGCTCGGCAGGCGCAGGGCGTGCCGCCTTACGGGCGGATGGCTGGGATCATCCTGTCGGGGCCGGATTTGCAGCCGCTGTTTGAGGTGGGCAACCACCTCGCGCGCAACGATGCCGCGCTTCGCCGGATCGGGGCGCAGGTCTTCGGGCCCGCGCCTGCGCCGATCGCACGGGTGCGCGGGCGGCATCGGGTGCGGCTCTTGGTGAAGGCAGAGAAAAGCGCGCCGCTACAGGGCGCGCTCAAGGCTTGGCTCAAGGGGCTGAAGCTGCCGACCAATGCGCGGCTCGCGGTCGATATCGATCCGCAGAGCTTTCTGTAGGGGGCGCTTAGCGGCTCCCGCCTGGAACCCAGAGCACATCGTCCTTGCCGTCGTCATTCGCGATCCGGGCAGCGACGAAGAACCAGTCGGACAGGCGATTGAGATATTTCACCGCCCATTCGTTGACGCCTTCTATCGCGGCCAGTGACACGGTTTCACGCTCGGCACGCCGTGCCACGGTGCGCGACATGTGCAGGTGCGCGGCAAGCGGCGTGCCGCCCGGCAGGATGAAGCTGCGCAGCGGCTCCAGCTTCTTGTTCATCGCGTCGATCTCGGTCTCGAGCCGGGTCACCTGAGACTCGACCATGCGCAGGACCGGGTAGCCCGCCTCGTCGTCATGCTCCATATCGGGGCGCGCCAGATCGGCGCCCAGATCGAAGAGGTCGTTCTGGATCACGGAGAGCTGCTTTTGCAGCGCCTCATCCGCATGCAGGCGCGCAATGCCCACGGTCGCGTTCAGCTCGTCCACGGTGCCATAGGCGGTCACGCGCGCGGAATGTTTGGCGACGCGCACTCCGTTCGAGAGCGCGGTTTCCCCGGCATCGCCGGTGCGCGTGTAGATGCGATTGAGAACGACCATCAGCCACCCCTTCTAAGATAAACGAACAACAGGATCAGTGCGATCGCGACCGCCTGGGCGGCAATGCGCAACCGCATCAGCTTGTTGGCGTGTTTCTTGTTGAAATCGCCCCCGCGTCCGAAGCCCGCGATGCCGATCATCAAGATCACCAGAACCGCCAAACTCGCCAGAGCGACGACATAAAATAACGGGTCGTTGCGCATGTAGTCTCTCTCCCTCTGGGCTCAAGACATAGCTGGAGATCACGAAAATGCGAAAGGATTTTCAGCCCTTGTCCAGCACCCAGTCGAGCATCCGGTCCGGCAGGAAGCGACGCACGACGCTGATCGCCTTGGTCGGCGTGGTGATCTTGTAGCGCGGCTTCGGGTTCGGGGCCTCGAGCGCCTTGAGGATCGCCTTGGTCACCTCGGAGGGCGGCAGTTCGAACGTGTCGGGCTTGCCGCGGCTTTGGTAGAGGCGCTTGAGCAGACTTCCCTCGTATTGCGCGCGGCGGGCGGAATTCTCCCAATCCACCCATTTCTCGAAAGGCGGGATCGAATTGACCCGGATTTTCGAAGTGATCGGGCCGGGCTGGATCAGTACGATCTTGATATCCGTATCGGCCATTTCGAGCCGCATCACATCGGTCAGCCCTTCCAACGCGAATTTCGTCGAGGCATAGGCTGCGCGCCATTTCAGCCCGACGAAGCCCAGCACCGAGGAGCATTGCAGGATGCGCCCCTCGCCATTGTCGCCCTGCGCGCGCATCACCTTGATCGCGCGGGTCGTCAGGTCGTGAAGGCCGAACAGGTTGGTCTCGAAGATCTCGCGCAGCGCGCCGGGGGGGATGTCCTCCGCAGCGCCGGGGCAGGCGAAGGCTGCGTTGTTGTAGAGCGCGTCGAGCCGACCGTGCCCGCGCGCGAGAGCCTCGTTGAAGCCCGCCTCGATGCTTTCGGGATCGGCCACGTCGAGCTGGAACGAGATCAGCCCTTCGGAGCGCAGGCGCTCGCAATCCTCTTCACGGCGGCAGGTGGCGAAGACTTTCCAGCCCGCGGCTTTCAGCCCGTGGGCCGCGTCGTAGCCGATGCCCGAGGAGCATCCGGTGATCAGGATCGTCTTGGCCATGCGCGCGCCTTCCCTCTGATCCGGCGACGCAAAGGAAAACCCGCCGGAGATTTGCCTCCGACGGGGGTATTTCGAGCCATTTGAAAAGGCAAGATTTTAGCGGCTGGCAGGCCGGTTTAGGTCAATTTGCCGGGCGCAGGTACTTCTTGGAGACCCAGCCTTCGGTGCCGTCGCCCTCGATCTTCACATTCGCCCAGCCGCCGATCTCGGCCACGACGAGCACTTCGTCGTTCTTGCGGACGCGGTCGATCACGCTGTCGCTGGTGGACGGGCCGGAGCGCACGTTGAGCGCATTGGCAGACACGCTCCAGAGCGTGCCGCCCTCGACTTTCGGCGCCGAGGTGTCGCGATATTCCGGCGACGGTTTGAGCTCCGGGCCCGGCATCCGCGTGTTCGGCGTGACGCGCGTGATCAAAGAGGCTTTCTCGATTTTCGGCGCGTTGGCTTGCGATGCGGCGGCAGCCTTCGCGACAATTTGAGGAGCTTCGCTGGCCGAAAGCTCTTGATTGTCGCTCGCGGCGCGTGAGACCTGTACGGTGTCATTCGACGTGGCCGCAGAGGCCTGTTCGACGTTCCCGGGAACGTCGCGTCCGGCGATGGCCATAACGGCGTAAATACCCGCCAAAGTGGTCAGCAACAACTTGCCCATGATCAACCCCCTGATTCCGATTGGCAGCTGGGGAAGCGTGAAAATATTAACACGATTCTCTCTGCTCTACGTCGGTGAAATTCCGCCGACGGGGGAAAAGTTCCGTGGAAATTCTTATTACTGCTTTTCCCGCTGGACCGGGATCGGGTGCGGCTTTAGTAAATCGGCATGAGCAGTGACGAAGAAAATCCCCTCTCCACCAGTTCCGAACCGCTGAGCCGTGCGATTGGCGAGCGCTATCTGACCTATGCGCTCTCGACGATCATGCACCGGGCGCTGCCCGATGCGCGCGACGGGTTGAAGCCGGTGCATCGGCGCATCCTCTTCGCGATGCGCGAGCTGAAGCTGTCGCCCACCGGCGGTTTCCGGAAATCCGCGAAAATCTCGGGCGACGTGATGGGGAACTACCACCCCCATGGCGATGCCGCGATCTACGATGCGATGGCGCGTCTCGCGCAGGATTTCGCGATGCGCTACAAGCTCGTCGACGGGCAGGGCAATTTCGGCAATATCGACGGCGATAACCCGGCAGCCTCGCGTTACACCGAGGCGCGTCTGGCGTCCCCGTCCGAGTCGCTTCTGCAAGGTCTGGCCGAGGACGCGGTCGATTTCCGTCCGAACTACGACGGCACGCTGACCGAGCCGGTCGTGCTGCCCGCCGCCTTCCCGAATCTCCTGGCCAATGGCGCAAGCGGCATCGCGGTCGGCATGGCCACGAATATCCCGCCGCATAACCTTGGCGAGCTGGTCGAGGCCCTCTTGGAGATGATCAAGCGTCCTGACATCACCGATGACGAGCTGGTCGAGCATATCCCCGGCCCCGATTTCCCGACCGGCGGCGTGCTGGTCGAGCCGCCCGAAAATATCCGCGACGCCTATCGCACCGGCCGCGGCGCGTTCCGCCTGCGGGCGCGTTGGGAGAAAGAGGAACTGGGCCGCGGTCAATGGCAGATCGTCGTCACCGAGATCCCCTATCAGGTACAGAAATCGAAGCTGATCGAGCGTCTGGCCGAGGTCATTCAGACCCGCAAGGTGCCCGCGCTGGCCGATGTGCGCGACGAGAGCGCCGACGATATCCGCATCGTGCTGGAGCCGAAATCGCGCACCGTCGAGCCCGAGATGCTCATGGGGATGCTGTTCAAGAACTCCGATCTGGAGGTCCGGTTCTCGCTCAACATGAACGTGCTGATCGACGGGCGGGTGCCGAAGGTCTGCTCGCTCAAGGAGGTGCTGCGTGCCTTCCTCGATCACCGGCGCGAGGTGCTGCTGCGCCGCTCGCAGCACCGGATGGACAAGATCGATGCGCGTCTCGAAGTGCTCGAAGGCTACATCATCGCCTTCCTGAACCTCGACCGGGTGATTGAGATCATCCGCTACGAGGACGAGCCCAAGGCGATGCTGATGGCCGAGTTCGAGCTGTCCGACGTGCAGGCCGAAGCGATCCTCAACATGCGCCTGCGCAGTCTGCGCAAGCTCGAGGAAATGGAGCTCAAGCGCGAGCGTGATGCGCTGATCGAAGAGCGCTCGGGGCTCGAAGACCTGCTCGCCTCCGAAAAGCTGCAATGGAAGACGATCGGCGGCGAGCTGAAAGACATCGACAAGAAATTCGGCCGCAATGCCGAGGGTGGCGCGCGGCGCACCGGCTTCGCCGAGGCCGGCGAGGTCGAGGAAGTGCCGATCGAGGCGATGATCGAGCGAGAGCCGATCACCGTGATCCTGTCGAAGATGGGCTGGATCCGGGCGATGAAGGGTCACAACGCGCTCGATGCCGAGGTGAAGTTCAAGGATGGCGACGGGCCGATGTTCGCCATGCATGCCGAGACCACGGACCGGATCGTCGCGATGGGCTCGAACGGTCGTGCCTATACCGTGCTCGGGGCGAATCTGCCCGGCGGGCGCGGCATGGGCGAGCCGCTGCGGCTGATGGTCGATCTGCCGAATGAGGCGGAGGTGACCCATCTGCTGCTGCCGAAGGCGGGCGAGAAATATCTGCTGGCCTCCTCGGATGGCGACGGCTTCATCTGTCCGGGCGAGGAGCTCGTGGCGCAGACCAAATCGGGCAAGCAGGTTCTGAACATGAAGGGCGCGGCGAAAACCACCGTCTGTTCGAAGATCGACGGCGATACGGTCGCCTGCGTCGGTCAGAACCGCAAGCTGCTGGTCTTTGCGCTTGAAGAACTGCCCGAGATGGCACGCGGCAAGGGCGTCCGGCTGCAGAAATACAAGGATGGCGGGCTGAGCGATGCTCAGACCTTCACCCTGGCCGATGGTCTGAGCTGGAAGGATCCGGCGGGCCGGACTCGGACCGAGACCGATCTCGCCGAATGGACCGGCAAGCGGGCCTCGGCGGGCCGCATGGCGCCGCGCGGCTTCCCGCGGGACAACAGGTTCACCTGAGGCTTTGTCTGAGGGATCGTCCGGGCAGGCCCGGTCGATCCGCCAGGGGGCGCTGCCCCCTCTTGCCCTGCAGGGCAATTCACCCCCGGGATATTTTCGCCAAGGCGAAGGGCGCGTGTTTGCTCTCGCCCGTCACGCGCGCTCTGCCGTCAGCCAGATGCCGCCCTTCGGGCGTGTCGTCAGGATCATCTCCGGCACAGGCTCGCGTCCCGGCACGGCGGTGAAGCGGAACCGGGCGAGGAGCGTGGCGAGGATGATCTGTGCCTCCTGCATCGCGAAGCCCGCGCCGATGCAGATGCGTGGCCCGGCCCCGAAGGGCAGGAAGGCGAAGCGGTCATGCGTCGGATTGGCGAAACGGTCTGGAAGGAAGGCATGCGGGTCCTCCCAGAGCGCATGGTGGCGGTGCAGCGCGTAGATCGGCAGCATCACCGTGTCGCCCGCGCGCACCTCGCGCCCCAGAAGCGTGTCGGGTTTGCGCGCCGTGCGCGACAGGAAGCCCGCAGGCGGGTAGAGGCGCAGGCTTTCGTTCACGATCTGCGCGACGAGGGGCATCTTCGGCAGGTCATCGACGGTCGCCGCGCGCGCGCCGAGCGCGGCCCGCGCCTCGCTGCGGGCGGCCTCCTGCACCTCCGGGTCGAAGGCGCAGAGATAGAGCGCCCAGGCGAGCGTCAGCGCGGTCGTCTCGTGGCCTGCGACGATGAAGGTCAGCAGGTTGTCGCGCAGCTCGGCCGGGCTCATCTCGCGGCCGGTTTCGGGGTCCTGCGCGCCGTCGAGCAGGTCCAAAAGGTCGGGCACCGCCTTCGCCTCGCCCGCGCGCCGGGCCTCGATCGCGCGGTCGGCATGGCGCTTGAGGTCGCGCACGACGCCCGAGGAGATCACCCGATGCGGGCGCGGCACCCAGGCGGGCAGGGCGAAGAGATCCAGAAGCGAGACCTTCGCGGTCTGCGCGATATAGGCGTCGATCGCCCGATGGATCGCGGCGCGGTCGAAGCCCTCGTCGCCCGAGAAGGTCACGTCCGAGATCACCTCGAAGGTCGCGGCTACCATTTCCTGATGCAGGTCCACCGCGCGGCCGGTATTGGCGGCGGTGCTGATGCGCGCCGCAGAGGCCTCCGCTGCGGCGCCCATGACGGGGGCGAGCGCCTCCATGTTGCGCGCGGCGAAGACCGGAGAGGCGGCGCGGCGCTGCCAGCGCCATTCGGCCCCTTCGGCGACGAATAGACCTTCCCCTACGGCAGGGCCGAGAATGAGCTTGGTCACCACCGATTTCGGATAATCCTCGACGCGTGTCTTGAGGATGTGGCGCAGGCTGTCGGGGTCCATCACCATATGCCAGCGCGCCCCGGTATTGCCCGAGATGATCGGCGCATGGGTTGCCAGTTCCGGTATGATTTCCAACAGGTTGCGCCGCGCGGCGCGGAAGCTCGCGAAGATGCCCAGCGGATGCTCGGCAAGGGGCGCACGGGCCGGAAGGCGGTGGGTGTCGTCTGTCGCAGCGTAATCCATGACGAGATGGTAGTGCGGCGCCGGTCGCTGCCCAAGCGAAACCACGAACACAGACAGGGGAAACCCTGCATTCCGGGCTTGATTTTTCCCCGCCAGCGCAATAGGTAGCGCGCGATATTGACTCGGGCTCGCTGCTAGCGGCCCCCTAACCAGAGGCGCCCCGCGAGATGGCAAAGGAAAAGTTTGAACGTAACAAACCGCACGTCAACATCGGCACGATTGGCCACGTTGACCACGGCAAGACGACGCTGACGGCTGCGATCACGAAGTATTTCGGTGATTTCCGCGCGTATGACCAGATCGACGGCGCGCCGGAAGAGAAGGCCCGCGGGATCACGATCTCGACCGCACACGTGGAATACGAGACCGAGTCGCGTCACTACGCGCACGTCGACTGCCCCGGCCACGCCGACTACGTGAAGAACATGATCACGGGTGCAGCGCAGATGGACGGCGCAATCCTGGTCGTGAACGCAGCTGACGGCCCGATGCCGCAGACCCGCGAGCACATCCTGCTCGGCCGTCAGGTCGGCATCCCGGCGATGGTTGTCTACCTGAACAAGGTTGACCAGGTCGACGACGAGGAGCTGCTCGAGCTCGTGGAAATGGAAGTTCGCGAACTTCTGTCGTCCTACGACTTCCCCGGCGACGATATCCCGATCGTCAAGGGTTCGGCTCTGGCCGCGATGGAAGGCCGTGACCCGGAAATCGGCGAGAACTCGATCCGCGCGCTGATGGAAGCTGTCGACAGCTACATCCCGACGCCGGAGCGCGCCGTGGACCAGCCCTTCCTGATGCCGATCGAAGACGTGTTCTCGATCTCGGGCCGTGGTACGGTTGTGACCGGCCGCGTCGAGCGTGGCGTGATCAACGTCGGCGACGAACTGGAAATCGTGGGTATCCGCGACACCACGAAGACGACCTGCACGGGCGTCGAGATGTTCCGCAAGCTGCTGGACCGTGGTGAAGCTGGCGACAACATCGGCGCGCTGCTGCGCGGTGTGGACCGTGACGGCGTCGAGCGTGGTCAGGTTCTGTGTAAGCCGGGTTCGGTTAAGCCGCACACCAAGTTCGAGGCTGAAGCCTACATCCTCACCAAAGAGGAAGGTGGCCGTCACACCCCGTTCTTCGCGAACTACCGTCCGCAGTTCTACTTCCGCACGACGGACGTGACCGGCACCGTGACGCTGCCCGAGGGCACCGAGATGGTCATGCCGGGCGACAACCTGAAGTTCGAAGTCGAACTGATCGCTCCGATCGCGATGGAAGACGGTCTGCGCTTCGCAATCCGCGAAGGTGGCCGCACCGTCGGCGCCGGCGTCGTCTCCAAAATCATCGCGTGATCCTCGGATCATAGCGATTTGCGAAGGGCCGCCCGGTTGGGCGGCCCTTTTGCTTTGCGTGAAGGGCCTGTGCGGGTGGTCGTAATCGCGGGCGTGTCGCGCTAGGTCTTCTGCAGGGCGGACCATGGGGGAGGATGCGGGACATGGCAGAGGCAACTGCGGCACGCGAGTGCCATTGGGATATGGACGGGCTGCGGGTCGCGGGGCGCGCCTGGGGGCCCGAGGACGGTCTTCCGGTCTTGGCGCTGCACGGCTGGATGGATCATGCGGGAAGCTTTGCCGCGCTCGCGCCGCGGCTCGAGGGTTGCCACGTCGTCGCGCTCGATCTGAGCGGGCAGGGCCTGAGCGGGCATCGCGCGGCCCATGCGAGCTATAACATCTGGGATGACCTGCCGCAGATCCTGCGGGTGCTCGATGCTCTGGGCTGGGAGGAGTGCGTTTTGCTGGGCCATTCGCGCGGCGCCAATATCTCGGCGCTGCTGGCAGCGGCGATGCCGGAGCGGGTGCGGGGTTTCATCGCGCTCGATTCGCTGGCCCCCGAGCCGGTGGCGCAGGGTTTCGTCACAACGCTGCGCGCCTATCTGACCGAGGTGCCAACGCAGGCGGCGCGGCCTCCGCGCCGTTTCCCGACGCGTGAGGACTATATCGCGCGCCGCGCGGGGCAGGGCAATGCCCGCGCGGTGGCCGAGGCGCTGGCGGAGCGTGCGCTGGAAGAAGGTCCGGAGGGCTGGCATCTGCGCGGCGACCGGCGGCTGTTCGCGAGCTCTGCGGTGAAGCTCGAC
Organism: Thioclava sp. PTB-PU3-1; assembly: GCF_055666785.1. NCBI lineage: Bacteria > Pseudomonadati > Pseudomonadota > Alphaproteobacteria > Rhodobacterales > Paracoccaceae > Thioclava > Thioclava sp. PTB-PU3-1. Next base: position 196,914 of record NZ_JBVNVL010000006.1, read on the forward strand.
CGCGACGACGTGGAGGCGGTGCTGCGGGCGATCCGCGCGCCGGTCCTTAACATCTGGGCCGGGGACGGGATCCGGGCGCAGCGCGAGGGCACGGCGGAGCTGGCGCAGTGGGGGGCCGAGCTGGTCGCCGATTACGAGAGCATCGAGATCGCGGGCGACCACCATTTCCACCTCGACCCGGAGGCGGCGGAGCAGATCGCGGAGGCGGTGAAGGGCTGGCTTGCGCGCAAGCTGTGAGAGGGCGGCTGGCGCGGCCCCGTCGCTTGCACTAGACTGATGGGACGCACGATGGAGGCTCCGATGGACAAGACCCTTTTCTGATCCCGTTTCCCTGAAACTCTGATCGAGAGAGGTCTCTCCATGTCTGCCCATCCGCTGCCGCGGCGCTTTCCTGCGCCCGATACCCGCAATCCTGTCCTGTTGCCCGACGGCACCCCGCATGAACCGACTGTGTTTCTGCAGGCTGTGATCGACCATCCCAATATCGAGGTCGGGCTCTATGCCTATTACAGCCCGCTTGCCCCCGTGACGGACGCGGCGGCGGAGCTTGCGCCTTACCTCTATCCCGGCTGTCCCGAGCGGCTGGTGATCGGGGCTTTCGCGCAGATCGCGCATGGGGTGCGCTTCATCACGGCCTCGGCCAATCACCCGATGGGCGGGATCACCACCTATCCGTTTCGGATTTTCGACATGGAGACGGCCGGGAAATATCTCGAGGAGAATGCCGCGATCGGCGACACCGTGATCGGGCCGGATGTCTGGCTCGGCTTCAACGCGATGGTGATGCCCGGTGTGCGCATCGGCGCGGGGGCGATCGTGGCGGCTGGCTCGGTTGTCGCGCAGGACGTGCCGCCCTTTGCCATCGTCGCGGGCAATCCGGCGCGCGTGGTGCGGTCCCGGTTCAGCCCCGATGAGGTCGCACGATTGCTCGATCTGGCGTGGTGGGACTGGCCGGTCGAGGCGATCCAGAGGGCGTTGCCGGCGCTGGAGGCGGGGGGTGTGGCGGCGCTGGCCGAACACGCGCCTTGAGCGAGAGGCTTGCCGCTGCGCGCAACGACGCTAGGCTCTGGGCAACGCTACGATTTCTCCCGGAGCCCGGATGACCAACAGCCCGATCCTCTTCTCGCATATCCTGACGGGTGCGCCCGACCCCGACGGGCCTGCCGACATCGTCGAGGCGTTGCGGGACGAGCGGCTCGCCTGGGCGCATCTGGACGGGACGCATCCGCAGGCACAGCGCTGGATTCGCGAGGAGCTGGATTACCTCGACCCGCAGGCGGTGGAGGCGTTGCTCGACGTCGATACGCGCCCGCGGATGAGTCAGATCGGCGAGGGGCTTCTGGTGATCCTGCGCGCGATCAACTTCAACGAGGGCGAAGACCCCGAGGATATGGTCTCGCTGCGGATGTATCTCGACCGGCAGCGCATCCTGACGATTTCACGCAAGCGGGTGCGCGCGATCGAAGGGATGAACGCGGCGATCCGCGACGGCAAAGGGCCCAGCGATGCGGGAACCTTCCTCGTGCGACTGACCGAGGATATCGTCGGCAATATCGGGGTGTTCCAGACCGAGTTGGACGAACGTGCCGAGGCGTTGGAAGATCAGGTCTATGGCGGGCAGGCCGATCACATGCGCCACGATGTTCTGGATTTGCGGCTGCAGGTGATTGCGGCGCGGCGTTACCTCGCGCCGCAACGCGAGGCGTTGATCCGTCTGACACAGGCGGAGAGCCCGCTCATCGACGAGGTCACGCGGCGCGAGATCGAGGAAGAAGCGCTGAAGATGACGCGGATTTCGGAAGATATGGACGAGCTGCGCGATCAGGCGCAGGTGCTTCGCGAAGAACTGTCGAGCCAACTCTCTGACCGGGTCAACCGCAACACTTTCGTGCTGTCGGTCGTCTCCACGATCTTCCTGCCGCTCGGGTTTCTTACCGGTCTGTTCGGGGTCAACATTGGCGGGATGCCGGGGCTGAACTCCGACAATGCGTTCGATTATCTGGCGGTCGTCTGCGTGGTGATTGTCGCCGCGCAGTTGATGGTCATGGGCCTCCTGCGCCTCTATTCGAAGCGCAGGAAGCGGTAGTCTCTCGAGATCAGGCGGCCTCGCGCATGTGGCGGCCTTCCTGCACTTCCTCGATGATCTTGGCGACGAAATCGTCCAGATCGTTCGGGTTGCGCGATGTGACGACGCCATTGTCGGACACCACGGATTCGTTCACCCAGTCGCCGCCGGCGTTTTCGACATCGGTGCGCACCGAATGATACGAGGTCATCTTGCGCCCCTTGGCGATGCCGGTCTCGATCAGGAGCCACGGCGCGTGGCAGATCGCGGCGACCACCTTGCCTTGGTCGTAGAAGCTGCGCAGCAGGTCCAGCGCGCTTTTCTCGACGCGAAGAAGGTCGGGATTGATCTGACCGCCGGGGAGAACGATCGCATCGTAGTTGGAGGCGACGACGTCGGAGATCTTGCATTGAACCGAAACGGTCTCGCCCCAGTCGGTCTCGTCCCAGCCGCGAATGTCTTCGCCGTCGAGCGAGGCGAGGTCGATTTGCGCGCCGGCCTCGGTCAGCTTGTCGCGCGGAACGGTCAATTCGGCTTGCTCAAAACCATTGGTGGCCATGATCAGAATGCGGGCTTCGGAAATCTTGGGCATTTGCTTTCCTTTCCTTGAGGCGCAGCTTGCGCAGGTTCGGGAGAAAAACGATCTGCGCCCGGCATGCGTTCCACGGCGATTTCTTCGGCGGGGAAATGCGAAAGATCGGTGGAAAGGCACTTGATTTCGGTCGCGTGAGACTTTAGCACCCACGCCACGGCCTAGGGGTATAGCTCAGTTGGTAGAGCATCGGTCTCCAAAACCGAGGGTCGCGGGTTCGAGTCCCTCTGCCCCTGCCAGCCGTTTCCTGAAAATTTACGTTCGTTCGCGTAACGTTCCCGAAGTGGCGTCCTTTGACGCCGGTTTTGGGCGCTGTCGCGAGGAACCGTCGTGCTTGGCAGAATTTTCCGGGTCTTTCAGCGATATGTGGATGCGAATCTCCGGATTTCGCGGAGGGTGCCGGATCTGGGGCCGCGCGCGGCGGCTCGGGGGCTGCAGGTCACGCGCTACGATTTCCGCGGCAACCGTCTTCGTCTGGAAGGGCGAATCGATGCGCGCGAGGTGATTTTGCGGTTTGGGGGCGTGGCGCAGCGCTGCGCGCTCGAGCCTGAACCATCGGGGCCGGCGAAGTTTGCCTTTGACGTGCCTTTCTGGCCCGGCAAGGTGGAACTGGCCATTCCCGATACGGATGCCGATGGGCAGGGTGAGGAAAGCTGGGTTTTGCCGCCGATCGGCAGGGTTCGCCTCGCATGGGGGCAGCTGCGTCTTGCCCTGGTGTTCCTGTGGCGAATCGCCCGTCATGCCCGCAATATCTGGCGCTGGCGACACCACGGCGACAGTGCCGCGGGGTTCCGCGTGAAATCCGCGCTCGGTTTCGTCGGGCAATCGCGGGGCGTGACCCTGCCGTCCGACCTTCTCCGCGCCTCTTCGCCGACTGAGCCGTCCACGTTCCCCGCGATCGTGATCGTGTTGCCCGTGTTCAATGCGCGGGCGCTGCTGCGCGAGGCGCTCGCCCGCGTCGTGCAGCACACCGATCTCGATTGGCATCTGATCGTGATCGAGGATCGCTCGACCGATCCAGAGATGGGGCCATTTCTACGCAATTGGTGTGACGGTCGGGCGAACGTGACGCTTCTGGAAAATGGCACAAATCTCGGCTTCGTCGCGTCGGTCAATCGCGGGTTTGAAGCGGCGCTCAGGCGCTTTCCCGATCGCCCCGTAGTCTTGCTGAATTCCGATGCCCTCGTGCCTGCGGGCTGGGCGTCGCGGCTTGTTGCTCCGCTTTCCGATCCGCAGGTCGCAAGCGTCACGCCAATGTCGAATGACGCGCAGATATTGTCCGTGCCGACAGCCGGAGCGCGGAGCGATCTGCCGCCCGGTGCCGTCGATCAGATCGACGCCGTCGCCGCGCGCATGAACCCTGTGCAGGCGCGCGCCGAACTGCCGACCGGGATCGGCTTTTGCATGGCGCTCGCGCCGCACTTTCTTGCCAAGCTCCCGCGATTCGACCCCGCGTTCGGGCGCGGCTACGGGGAAGAGACGGATTGGTGTCAGAAGGCGCGGCGGCTTGGCGGGCGGCATATCGGGATCGGCTCGCTCTTCGTGGAGCATCGCGGTAGCGCCTCCTTCGGTGCGGCGGCGCGGCGAAAGCTACTGGACGCCAATCAGGCGAAGATCGAGAGGCGCTATCCAAGCTATCCGCGCGCCGTCGATCGTTTTCTCTCCACTGATCCGCTCGCGGCCCCGCGTTTCGCGCTCGCCCTGGCCCGAGCGGGGGCGCTGCAAACCGAGCCGATCAAGTTATGGCTCGGACATTCCCTCGGCGGCGGTGCGGAAATGTGGTTGCGCAAAGAAATCGCCTCGGAGCTTCGCGCCGGGCGGCGGGGCGTCGTTCTTCGCGTCGGTGGTGCCGTGCGCTGGTCCATCGAGCTTCACGACCCGCTCGGCCTGAGCACGATCGAGACAATGGATCGTGCGGTGGTGCTATCCCTGCTGCAGCTTCTGCCGGATCGCCACGTCATCTATTCCTGCGGCGTTGGCCATCCGAGCCCGCTCGAGATACCCGCGCTGCTTACGGAACTATCCGCGACGCAGCAGCTCGATATCCTGTTTCACGACTACTTGCCCCTAAGCGAGGCCTACACGCTCCTGCGTGCGCCAAACAGCTTGCGCGAGATCCCCGAGTACATCGGCCCTCGGGCCAAGTCTCGAAAGCCGTCTCAGCGCTCTTCAACCGACGATCTGTCGGATTGGGAAAGCGCGTGGGGCGCGGCACTGACCAGCGCAACGCGATTGCAAGTATTCTCCCGCAGCTCCGCAGAAATTGTGGCTTCGGCTCGTCCCGATTGCGCGCATAAGATCGACTGCAAACCGCATCATGTGGCGCGCCCTGCGGCTCTCATTCATGCGCCTCCGGGACACCAGGAGGGGTCCCGCACCGCGGGCTCTGTTCTTGGCGTGCTTGGTCATATCAGCGTCCACAAAGGCGCAGCGGTTGTCGAGGCCTTGGGGGAGGCCTTCGCTGCGGACGACCGCGCGCGGCTGGTGCTGTTGGGAAATCTCGATCCGCGGTTTCATTTGAGCGCGCCGAACCACGTCCACGGCCCGTTTGAGCCCCTAGATTTACAGATTCTGATCGCGCGCTACGGAATTGACCGATGGCTGATCCCATCGCTCTGGCCGGAGACCTTTTCCTTCACCACGCATGAGGCGCTCGCCACCGGCCTGCCGGTGTATTGTTTCGACCTTGGCGCTCAAGCTGAAGCGGTCAGAGCGGCAGGCGCACAGGAGGGTGTCTTACCGGTGCCACGCAGGCCATCGGATATAGACATCGATCGCCTCTTTGGGGCGCCCGCCACGCAGAGGTGGGTGGCATGACGCTCGAAGACAGTCATGCGATCTTTCATATAGGCGCCCCGAAATGCGGCAGTTCGGCTCTTCAAGCAGCATGGAGCGCGGAACCGGACCGGCCGTCGCGCACCGGTTTGCGTGTGCGCTATATCGGCGCGGTGCGGGTGGGCGGCAAACTCATGCCGTTGCGTGGCAGGGCCGTGCGCCGCGCTGCCGCGCTATCTCCCTATGGCTATGTCTCGATGCCCGATCCCGGCCGGGAGATCGCGGCGAAATCTCTCGGCGATTTCGTCTTGCGCGAGATCGCACGCGCGCGGCGGCGCGGCTATATCCCTTTCTTCTCGAATGAGGGCTGGATTCGTCGTCCCGAATTCTTCACGCGGCTGCTTTCAGACCTCGGCCATCCGCCCGTGACCGTGCTGGCCTTTCTGCGTCCTCCCCTGACGTGGATGAACGCGGCGTTCTGGCAATGGGGTGTCTGGAGCCGGCCCCGCTTCGACGATTGGCTTTCGTCCCGCCGTGTCCCGTTCAGCTTTGGCGGAGATCTCGCAGCCTGGGCGCGCATCCCCAACGTAGGATTGCAGGTCGCGCCGGCAAAGCTGGATGTGGTCACCTTCGCCGACGCTTTGCTGGGAACGTCGAGCAACGCGATCGGACCGTGCCACAGCACGGGCGGCGCAGCACAGTTTGGGTTTCTGCTGCGCAATCGTCGTTTTCGGCCGGACAGCCATCGCGCGGAGATCGAGTTCGTATTGCAACGGCAAATGGCGAACGGCCCCACGCTGCGCCGCGCGTGGGCTATCGCGCCACATCACGTCGAGACACTGCAGCGGCTTGCACAGAGCCATCGTCGAGAGCTCAAGCGCGTCTTACCCAACGTACAAGCGGAGGGGATATTCGACGACCCGCTCTGGACGGCGCCATATCCGTATCATCCTGAAATCGAGCGCGGCCCGGCGCCACTCGATGATCTCGATGAATTGCGCGCGTTTGCAGGACGGCTTCTTTCAAAACCGTTGTCCGAGGGGGCCGAGCTCGGTGCACTCGACGCGTCTATAGCGGAGCGGCTAGGTGTCCTTTTGCGCGAGGACCGTTCCTTTCGGTGGCGGACCGCTCTCCTTGGAGCGCCGCGAGATCAAACGCCGCGGCCGAGATCGTTCACCTTGCGAGGAGATCCCGGTAGCTCGTCCTGAGGGCAAAAAGGCCAAGGGCCAGCGCCACGAGCGACACGCAGATTACGTAGAACGCAGAGAGATAATCGGGCTGATAGGTCGGGAAAAAGCCGCGTCGCAGATAGCCGATCACATGGACCAGCGGGTTAAACCAAAGGGTATCCGCGGCCCAGCGCGGCAATTGGTCGGTGAGAAAAAAGACTCCGGAAATCAGGAACATCGGTCTCATCAGGATCGACCATATCTGCTGCCAGACCGGCGCGCGCAGAAAGAGGTAGCAGTTCAGGGTGCCGATTCCGAACGACAGCAGTACGGCGAGACCTGCTGCTTCGAAGATACGCAGCGGATCTGGGCTCGCGCGGGTGTCGAGAATCAGGAGGCATCCGTGAAGGACGAGGTAAGAAACAACAAGTTTCGTCAGCGCATTCAGAACGAGCCGTGCGATGAGCGCGTCGGCAAAGCTCACAGTCGGATAAGCGAGGAGCGCGCGCGAGTAGGTGAGTGCGTTGGCGACCTTCGACTGAACGTCTGAAAACAACATGAATGGCAGTAAGCCCGTCGCGTAGAAAAGGGCGAAACTGGCCCCGAGCGGCGGGGCGTGAAAGGTCAGCGAAAAGAACAGCGTCAACAATGCGACGCCGCCGATCGGCTCGAGCAACGCCCAAAGATAGCCCCCTGGTGAGCGACCGTAGCTTGCCGAGATCTCGCGCAGAATGAGCGCGCCGATGGCACGAAGCGCCGGAAAGGACCGGGCCGGGATGTGCGCCGCGCGGGAGGAGAACATTTCGAGCCTCGTTTACCGGTTTTCAATTCGGATCGTGTTCGCTGGAACCTGACGCGACCGATAGTGGAGCCAATTGTGAAACACGCGGTTAACGAGCCTGCGCAGCCGACGCCCGTCCTCGCGAAGGGGGCCGGATTGCGCGAAGTGCCAGTGCCGCTCCGGCCGATGCCGAGCGCATACGCGCCCCCCGCACGCAAGGCGCGCTGGCGGCGGCGGCACCAGACTGTGGCGTTAAGCTTCCTGGCGCTGGTCTTCGCGCCGGTTCTGGTGGCGGCCTATTATCTTTACGCGCAGGCCGCGGATCAGTTCGTTTCACGCGTCGGCTTCACGGTTCAGCGGGAGGAAATGGCGCCGGCGCTCGATCTTTTCGGCGGTCTGTCCAGCCTGTCGGGCGCGTCTTCGAGCGACACCGACATTCTCTATGAATTCATTCAAAGCCCGAGCCTTGTTGCGCAGATCGACGACGCGCTCGATCTGAAGGCGATCTGGTCGCGCGATCGGTCCGATCCGGTCTTCGGGCTTCCTGGCGACGCCACTCTCGAGGAGCTTGTCGCCTATTGGAACCGCATGGTTCATGTGCGGCACGGGGCGGGCGCGGGACTGCTCGACCTCGAGGTGCGCGCTTTCGATCCCGGCGCGGCACAGCGGATTGCGCAGACCTTGATGGCACAAAGCTCTGCGATGATTAACCGGCTCAGCAATGCGGCGCGCGAGGATGCGATTCGCCATGCGCGAGGAGAGTTGCGGCGCGCCGAGGCGCGTCTGACGACGGCGCGCACGGCGCTCACCACTTTCCGCAATCGCCACCAACTGATCAGTCCGGAGATGGATTTGCAGAGTCAGGCGGGGGTACTGGGGTCGCTGCTCGAACAGCAAGCGCAGGTGATGATCGAGAGTGATCTGCTGCGCGGCACGGTGCGCAGCGGGGCGGACCCGCGGTTGAAGCAGGCGGAGCGGCGACTTGCGGTGATCGAGGACAGAATCGGAGCGGAGCGACGCAAGCTCGGGATCGATGGCGGCTCCCAGGAAGAGGCCTTCGCGAGCATCGTCGGCGAATACGAGCGGCTTATGGCGGAGCGCGAATTCGCAGAGCGCGCTTATGCGGCGACGCGCGCAGCTTATGACGCGGCGGAGGCCGAGGCGCGCCGGAAAAGCCGGTTTCTCGCGACCTTCATGGCGCCAACCCTTGCCGAAAGTGCCGAATATCCACGGCGCGAAACGCTTCTGGCGTTGATCGCGGGTAGCCTCGTTTTGCTTTGGGCGATTGGCATCCTGGTGGGCTACGCGATCCGGGACCGTCGGTAACGGCGATGATCCGGCTGCAAAACCTCAGCAAGAGTTTCCGCGTCCCCGGTGGCGAGAAGGTCGTGGCGCGCGATATTCGCGCGAGCTTTCCAAGCGGCCGATCCGTCGCCTTGCTAGGGCGAAACGGGGCCGGAAAGTCGACGCTGCTGCAGATGATCGCAGGTACCGCGCGTCCGGATCGCGGGAGGGTGATTGCGCGGGGCAGCGTGTCGTTCCCGGTGGGCTTCGCGGGCTCGTTTCACAATGATCTGACGGGCGCGCAGAATTGCCGCTTCATCGCGCGGATCTACGGTGTGGATACCGATGAGATGGTGGCTTTCGTCGAGGCGACCGCCGAGCTAGGGGCGCATTTCCGGATGCCGCTGCGCAGCTATTCTTCCGGGATGCGCGCGCGATTGGCGTTTGCGACGTCGATGGCGATCAGCTTCGACACCTATCTCGTCGACGAGATTACGGCGGTCGGCGATGCCGCGTTTCGCGAGAAGAGCGCAGCCCTGTTTCGCGACCGGCTGAAAGATGCCGGGGCGGTTGTGGTCAGCCACTCGATGAACCAGTTGCGCGAGATTTGCGATTGCGGCGCGGTGCTGGAGCGTGGGCGGCTTGAGTTTTTCGACGATCTCAACGCCGCGATTGCCTGCCACGAACGCAACATGCTTTGAGCTGGGCGCTGTGAGCCGTCGCATTCTATTAAAATATTGAGAGAAAACCCTTTTTGGGCCGCTTTTCCTCCGCGCTCCGTGCCCAGCCGCGCCTCACAGTTGAGACAGTGTGAACATGGAAAGCGGAGGTGACTATGCCTCAATTGGTGCCGGTCGCGACTGTTACGAATGGCGCGGAAAACTTCCTGACGTCGATCACCGACCTGCTTCTCGTGCAGGGCGAGACCGGGCCGACGCTCTATTCGCTTTCGAATGCGCCGGGCGGTATCTCGCAGATTCCGCTGACTGCGCGGCTGAATTCGAGCGACCTGGCTTATCTGAGCGAGAGTGCGGGGCTGGATGCAGCCGCGACGCTGACCGAGATTTCGATCGACGGCAGCCCCGCCTTGATGGTGACGGGTTCGGCTTCGGGCGCGTTTCAGGCGGTCTGGCTGAACCAGAATGACGGCGGAATCAGCGATGTGTTCACGCTGCCGGGGGCGGTCGCGCCCGGTGCGGTGCTTGCGATCGCGCCGCTGCAACTCGACGCGCAGAGCTTTTTCGTCGGCGCACTGTCGCATGGCAGCGGGCTGCACGTCTGGCAGATGGGTGCTGGAGGCCGGATGACCGAGATCGCGCAGGGCATCGCGGGCGAGATCTGGTCAGAGAACGACGTCCATGCGCTCGCCACGGTCGAGATTGAGGGCGCGCAGTATGTCCTTGCGGCTTCGGTGACGGATAATTCGCTGACCACGCTCGCGCTCGATACGCAGGGACAGCTGCAAATCGCCAGTCAGATCGATGCGCGCGACGGCCTTTTCATCAACACACCGAATTCGATCGAGACGATCCAGGTGGGCGGACAGGCCTACGCGCTTCTGGGGGCCGCGGGCACAAGCTCGATCTCTGTCGTGGCGCTCGGTCCGGGCGGGCGGATGGAGGTCACCGATCAGATCAATGACGATCTGGGCACGCGGTTCGACGGCATGACGACGCTCGAAGCCGTGACGATGGGCGATCAGGTCTATGTGCTGGCCGGAGGCGCCGATGACGGGGTCAGCCTGCTTACGCTGCTGCCCGGCGGCAAACTGGTCCAGATCGGGACTCTGGCGGACGGGCTAGAGACCGCGCTGTCCGATCCGGCTGCGGCGGCGATGATCGCCGATGCGACCGGGCTCGATATTTTCGTGGCGGGCGACGTGCCCGCGAGCGTGAGCGATCAGGGGATGGGGATCAGCCATATCAAGGTGGAGTTGGGCCCTGCCGGTCTGGCGCTGAAGCTTGGCGATGGCGGCGAAACCGCAAACGGAGGCGTCGAGAACGATCAGATTTCCGGTGGCGCTGGCGATGACCAAATTCGTGGCGGGGCGGGGGCCGACATTCTGCAAGACGGCGGTGGCGCGGATTCCCTCTGGGGCGGCGAAGGGCAGGATGTGTTCGTGCTCGACGCGGACGGGCGCACCGATTTCATCATGGATTACGAGCCCGGCATCGATCGGCTCGACCTCTCGAGCATGGCGTGGTTCTACACCAAGGAGGCTTTGGATATCGCCCCGACCGCGACGGGGGCGGATATCCGGATCGGCGATGAGCGGGTGATCGTGAATACCGCGGACGGCTCAAGCCTGAGCGCTGCGGATTTCGAAACCTCGGAGCTGCGCGATCTGTGGCATTCCGCGATCAACCCGCTCGAGGTTGGCGATATCCACAAGGAAGGTACCGCGCAGGGCGATCTGATCGACGGGCGCGGCGGCGATGATCTGCTCGTCGGCAATGACGGGTCGGATATCCTGCAAGGCATGGCGGGCGATGATCTGCTCAATGGCGGGCGGATCGATCGCAGCTACGACCCGTTCGCGGCACAGGTGTTCCGGGTCTATCAGGCGACGCTTGACCGGGCGCCCGATGGGAACGGTCTGCACTATTGGACGGACCTTCTGTCGAGCGGCGCGGTCGAACTGCAGGAGGTTGCGGATCGGTTCATCAACTCGCCGGAATTCCAGTCGAACTACGCGGAGACGAGCGACGCGGAGTTCCTGACGCTGCTTTACCAGAATGTTCTGGATCGGGACCCCGATGACGGGGGGCTGACCTATTGGCTCGACCAGCTGGATCAGGGGGTAAAAAGTCGGGAGGAGATTGTTTTGGGATTTTCGGAAAGCCCGGAATTTCGGGATTCGACAGAGATCGACACGCTCATGCTGAGCCATGCCAGTGCGCAGACGGATTTCACCGATGACGTGTTCCGTTTGTATCAAGCGACGCTGGGGCGCGAGCCGAACCTTGGCGGGATGATGTATTGGAGCGAGATGCAGGCGGACGGGATGGAGTTTCTCGATGTCGTCTCCGGCTTCGTCAATTCGCCCGAATTCACGTCGACCTATGGCAATCTCGACGATGCCGGTTTCGTCTCGCTTCTCTATCAGAACGTCTTGGGGCGCGCGCCGGATAGCGAGGGGCTGACATGGTGGGTCGATCAGCTCGACAGCGGGGGCTACACCCGCGAGAAGGTGGTCGCCTCATTTGCGCAAAGCCCCGAGATGATCACCCAGACGGCGCAGCCGCAGATCGATTGGTTCCGCTCTTTCGGCTTCGAGGATCAACTCGATGGCGGCGAGGGGTACAATCTGCTGCAGGGCGGTGCGATGGCGGATCAGTTCGTCTTCCGCGCCGATGAGGACGGGCACCACGTCATTATCGATATCGAGCCCTGGGATCGGCTGAGCTTCGATGGCTTCAACTACAGCTCTGCCGCCGAAGCCCGCAGCCATATGGTCGAGGCGGGCTCCGGCGTGACCTTCACCGATCAGGGGGTCACGGTCGAGTTCATCGATGCCGATCTCGGCCTGTTCACCGACGGGATGTTCGACGTCTCGGGCTAGGTGAGTTCGGTTCGCAGCGCCGCAAGGTAGCGCGCCACGAGGGTCTGCGCGCGCTCCGGTGTCGCGGCTTCGGCATAGCAACGGCATTCGGGTGCGTTGCCCGAGGGGCGCAGATGGACGATCTCGCCCGAGGGGAAGGTCAGGCGCAGCCCATCGGTGCGGTCGATCTGTTCGGCTGGGGCGAAATCGCTGAAGAATTCCGCCCGGGCGGTTGGGTCGTCGGCAAGGCGGTCAATGAAGGCGCGCGAGCGGTCCGTCGGGACTTCGGCGACCCGGTCGGCCGCGGTGAAACGGGCGGGAAGCTGGGCGACAAGGCCGCTGAGGGCGGTGCCGGCCTGTTTCGCTGCAACAAGCGGAGCGACGATCGGCAGCAGGCAATCGCGCGTCGCGAGCGGCGCAATCGGCCCCGCTGGACCCGTCGCGGTGAAGCCCAGGAGGAAGCCGCCATTGGGCTCATAGCCCACGACCTTCGCGGCGGGATCGGCATCGCGCGCCGCCTCCATCGCGGCGATCACGAAGGGCGAGCCGATCTTCGTGCGATGGATGCTGTCGAATTCGGGCATCGCATCGACCATCGTATTGGCGGAGACCGGCGTGCAGAGGATTTTCGCCCCGAGAAGCCGCGCGGTCAGCGCGCCCAGCACGTCGCCGGGGATCAGTGTGCCGGTCTCGTCGCTCAGCATCGGACGATCGGCATCGCCATCGGTCGAGATCACCGCATCGAGCAGATGTTCGGCGCACCAGCCTTGCAGGGTTTTGCGGGTGTCGGGATCGACCGCCTCGGTGTCGACGGGGATGAAAACGTCAGAACGTGCGAGCGGCACAGCCGTCGCGCCCATCGCCTCCACCGCGGTGACGAGGATGTCGCGCGCGACCGAGCTGTGTTGATAGACGCCGATGCGCAGCCCTGCGAGGGCGTCCGCCCCGAACCCGTCGACATAGCGGGCGATGTAGCGCGCCGCGGTGTCCGCCCCCGGGATTTCGGGTGCCGGTTTTTCGGCTGCGGGTTGGTCCTGACCGAGCCGATCGAGGATAGCGGCCTCGTCTTCCTTCGCGATCTCGCCATGCGGGACATAGAACTTCAGCCCGTTGCGATCGGCGGGAATGTGGCTGCCGGTGACCATGATCGCCGAATTGCCCGCTCCCATCGAGGCGAGCGCCAGAGCGGGCGTGGGAAGTGCGCCTTCGCGAATGGCGGTGAGGCCAGCGGCGCGGATCGCGGCGATGACGGTCTCGGCGATTGCGGGGGAGGAGGGACGCAGGTCCCAGCCGACATGGACGGCGTCGCCCTGCGGACAGGCCGAAATGAAAGCGCGGGTGTAATCGGTGACCAGCGCGTCGGTCAGTTCGGTCACGAGGCCGCGCAGGCCGCTGGTGCCAAATTTCGGTGCCATATGTCCTCGAATGCTGCGCCGTTGAAATTGGGCCGAACCTAGGGGGAGGGGGGCGGACAGGCAAGCACCGTGCGCCGCTCTCAAACACGGTTAACGCTGGGTTCCTATCGTCGGCCTCCATCGCAACCCAGCGCAGGAACTCCCGATGTCCGATCAGACCGCCAATCTCGCGCTGCCGCTTATCCTTGGCAGCCAAGCCCAGAAACACGTCACCCATAACGAGGCGCTGCAGCGGCTCGATGCGCTCGTGCAGCTTGCGGTGATTTCGCGCAGCGTCACCGAACCGCCGATCGGTCCGCCGGAGGGGGCGCGGTATCTGTTGCCGACCGGGGCGCTGGGCGCATGGGCGGGGCAGGACGGGGCGCTTGCGATCTTTGCGGCCGGGGCGTGGCAATTCCTGACCTCGCGCGAGGGCTGGCGCGCTTTCGTGCTGGATGAGGCGGTGGAGCTGGTCTTCGCCGCAGGCGCTTGGGAAGTGCCGCCGTTGCCGGAGTTGAGCCAGCTCGACGGGGTCGGGATCATGACCGGCTATGACGCGGTGAACCGGCTTTCCGTCGCGGCGGAGGCCACGCTTCTGAGCCATGCCGGCGCAGGCCATCAGCTCAAGCTGAACAAGGCGGCGGCGGGCGAGACGGCAAGCCTGTTGTTCCAGTCGAACTGGTCGGGCCGGGCCGAGATGGGGCTGGCAGGCAGCGACGATTTCGCAATCAAGACGAGCGCGGACGGCGCGACCTGGTTCGAGGGGCTGCGCCTCGATGGCGTCACGGGGCGCGCGGCCATGCCGCAAGGCGCGGTGATCGACGGGGCGCTGACGGGCAGCGGTGTCGTCGGCACGGTCGCGCAGGTTGGAGGCGTGTCGACGGGCGCCGTTATCGAGCAGGGCAGCACCGCCTCGGGTGATTACATCCGCTTTGCCGATGGCACGCAGATTTGCTCGGCGCAGGTGAGCCTTGCTTATGTCGCGGATTGGGCGCTCAAGCAGGACTGGGCCTATCCGGCGCAATTCGCGCAGGCGCCCTGTCTGAGTGTCGCGCTCGATGCGGACAGCCTCGCGGCGGGCAGTGCCATTGGCGCGGGCGCGATCTCTTTCGCGGGTGTCGAGGGCGTCACAAGTTCGGGCGCGCGCGCCGTGGTCTACGCCGCGAATGGCGCGAGTTTCCTCAGCGGTGAAAGCTGCGATCTGAGCATCACCGCGATCGGGCGCTGGGTGTGACGCTCACTCGGCGGGGCGGGCGATCGGTTTGCACGCCCCGTCGAGCCGGGTGAAAATCTCGGACAAGCGGGCACTGTAGCGCGCGGCAATCGCATCGACGGAGAAATGGCGGCGCACGAAGGCTTCGGCCTGCGCCGCCTTTTTCTTGCGCGCGTCCGGGTCGCTGTGTGCCGCGCGGAACTGGGCGACCGCGGCGGCGTGATCCGGCTCGCCCCAGTGCATTCCGGGCTCGACATAGAGATAGTCCTGCGGCGCGACCTCGATCTCGGACGCGGGCACGAGCCACGCAGTGTCCTCGTTGCAAAATTCCAGATTTCCGGAATAGCTCGTGCACAGGACCGGCACGCCAAGCGCCATAGCCTCGAGCATGCCGAACCCCCAGCCCTCGGAGCGATGTAGCGACACGTAGAGGTCCGCGCCGGCCATCAGCTCCAGCACCCCCGCGTGATCGAGCGTCTCGTCGAGCAAAGCGATGCGCGGGTCGGCTGAGACGAGCCGGTCGATTTCGGCCCAGAGCGTAGCCTGTGCCGCGTCGCAGACATGGCCACGATTTTGCGTCTTGATCAGCAGGCGTACCTCCGCGTCCTCGGCGAAGGCTTCGCGGAAGGCGTGGATCGTGCCGAGCGGGTTCTTCCGTTGCACGAAGGAGAAGCTGTCGAAACTGGCGAGGCAGACGAAGCTTTCCTCGGGCCAATCGTTGCGTTGGCGCAGGGCGCTGCACGCGTGGGCGCGGTCGATGGCGGGCGGTTCGGGATAACACATCCCGACATTCACCACCGGCGTGTCGGTCGCTTTGCGGTAAATCTCGGCGCAGTATTCCGAGGGCACCCAGACCTCGTCGACAAGGTCGAGCGCGAGGTGGTGACACGCCGGGGCGCGGTCCAACTCCCAATGCATATAGGCGATGTTGTAGGCGCCGGAGTAGCAGTCGGCATCGAAGGCGTAGGCCGGGGGCACCGCGTCGCCATTCAGGTGCAGCAGGTTGATGCGCGCGGGGCGGGGCGCGCCGGTCTTGGCGCCGTCTTGCACGGGCGTCGGATTGTCGCGCGCGCTTTCCACCGCGTTGAGCGTGACGTCGCAGCGGGACAAAATGTCATGCGACAGCCGCGTCGATTGGCCCAACCCGGAGGCTTTCGCGAAGGGGCCGTGGATCTGAACGTCGACGGGGGTGCCCTCGGGGATGGGGTGCGTGGCGGCGGCGATCCGATGGCCGTCGCGCGTGCGCAGGAAGGACATGCTCTCGAGGTCGAAGCCCTTCTCGCGCAGCGCCGCAGCATAGCGCGCGCGGGTGATCGGCGGGCCGGGATGCAGTTGCAAGCAGACATCCGAGAGGCGGCCACCTTCGAGCAGCGTTTTCGTTTCGCTGCGGGGCAGGAATAGAAGGATCTCGGGCCGCTCGACCGCGAGGATCATCGCGAGCACATGCAGCATCCGGCGGTGACGCTCGGTCTTCGGCGAGAATTGCGCGAGCGGCGGGGTCGCCTCGCGCAGGCCCAGAAGCCCGCGGGTCATCGGCCAGGGGCTGGAGCCTTTCGTCTCTGCCAGCGTCTCGATCAGGCTGTCGGGGAGAAGGCAATCGCCGAACCCGAGCGACGGGGCATCGCGGAGCGCCCATGCGGATGCTGCGTCCGGGTCGCCGGTCTTGCCGAAGAGGTCCATCGCGCGGCTCGGTCCGCCGGGGCGGGTCTGCGCATTGAGCCAGTCGATCGCGGCGCGGCTCAGTGGGATCTGCTGAGACGGATGCTGCGCGGCGTAGCTGTCGAGATACCAGCGCAGGATGTCCGACGCTGCCGCATCGCTGCCATCGAGGGGGAGTTCCTCTGTCATGCCCGCGCGATGGCGCGCGTAATCGATGTAGGAAAAGAAGGGCGCGGGCAGG
This sequence comes from Thioclava sp. PTB-PU3-1, assembly GCF_055666785.1. Classification (NCBI taxonomy): domain Bacteria; kingdom Pseudomonadati; phylum Pseudomonadota; class Alphaproteobacteria; order Rhodobacterales; family Paracoccaceae; genus Thioclava; species Thioclava sp. PTB-PU3-1. Next base: position 213,628 of record NZ_JBVNVL010000006.1, read on the forward strand.
TCTTCGCCCTGCGCGGACCGCGTCGCGAAAAGCGGTTGCTGCGCAGTCAGGTCGGGCATTTCCGTCTGTGCGGTGGACGCGGCGCGCAATGTGATGATCGGGCCATGCAAATAGCGATGCAGGGCGTCTTTCTCCTTCGGAAGCGGCGTCGCGTCGGCGTCGAAGCACAGCGTGGCGATTGGGCCGCTGCCGGGGATGTGGAGGCTGATTTCGCCGCCCGCGGCCTCTTGCTGGGCCGCCGAAAGCGGCAAGGCGAAACCATGATTGCCCGCGCCGATGCCAGCCTGTGCAAGGTCGGCGCGAAACATCGCCGCGCGCCCCGAGAGGAGCCGCCCGGCATTGCAGTGGATTTCAATGTCGAGCGGAGTGCTATCGCCTTTCTTCGCGATCCAGCCGATCACCCTCCCGTTCTCGATCCGCTCCAGCGCTCCGCGATAGCCGCGCAGGCGATGGAGTAGGGAGACGGCTGACGGCGGCGGAACGAAAGTCGACATGCAATTCCTTGATGAAAAACAACCTTTGGTAGAGTCACCCTAGCCGATTGCGTGACAGTCGCAACCGTCTTGCGCCGCCCGAGATGCCCCGCACGGCGCGACGGCCGTTATTGCGGCTGCCCCATCAGTTGCTGGGCGAGCGTCGCGGCGGAGCTTTCGCGCGCTGCGGCGATTTCCGTCAGGCTTTGCGTCACATCGGCGTCCAGCTTGGCGGCGGCGTCGGTGCCCGAGAGGCCGAGCACGGGTGCGGCCTCCGACAAAGGCGCGTCGAACAGCGCCTGCGCGATCGCGAATTGCGGAGGTCCGCCACGCGCGCCGCTTTGAGAGCTCGTCGCGGCGGGAAGGACGAAGGCCAGCGCCGCCACGACCGAAAGCGCGAGCGCCAGCCCCATCGGCGCGCGTTTGAAGTAGTTGGTCATCGGCCGCCAGTTCTTCCAGATATGCAGCGCGAACGGCAGGATCAGCACCATCGAGAGCCATTCATGCATGCCGTGGAACCACGCGCTGCCCCAATGGAAGAACAAGGCGATTCCTGAAATCAAAGAGACGAGGAAAAGGCCGGTGATGAGCGGTGTGGCGTAGCGGTTGAGGATGGCGGGCATCGATGGCTCCTGTCGAATCGCGGCTGTGCTGACCGCGCGGGTTGTCGGATGTTAAGTTGCACGCGCATCGATGGATTTTCCGTTATCAAAGCCGGCTTGCAGTGGGCGCATGGCGTCCGCGGAGGGGCAGGCGGTCGCAACAGCCTTGAAATCCGCGAGGGGAGCAAGTATCTGGCGGCAGTTGCGCCGAAAGCGGCGCGGTATTTTCGGCTCAAGGGCGCCGCATTGGGCGCGTAAGGAACGACGACGATGGCAAACCCACTCCAGTTTCTCCAGCAGGTGCGCTCGGAAGCGGGCAAAGTGGCTTGGCCGAGCCGCCGCGAAGTTCTGCTGACGACCGGCATGGTGCTGGCGATGGCTGCGCTGACGGCAATCTTCTTCTCGCTCGTGGACTGGGTCATCCGTCTCGGCGTGACGCAGGTGATCGGGAGCTGATAGGCCCCCGGCGCTCTCCGCCAGACCTCATTCGCAGTTGCGGCAACGAAGTGATCGCGCTCCGGCCTTACGCTCTTGAAATCACAGGGCTCCGGCGGTAAAGGGGCGGGACTTTCCCAGAGGCGGCGTGCATCGATTCGCGTGGTGCGCGCTGTTTTTTATTCTGGGAGACACGGGTAATCCCGTGAAATAACAGGAATTTTCGGCGCTCCGGCGTCGTCGGCAAGGGGCAAAGAATCGGCATGGCGAAGCGTTGGTATTCGGTAAGCGTTCTCTCGAACTTCGAGAAGAAAGTGGCCGAGCAAATCCGTCAGGCCGTGATCGATCAAGGTCTGGAAGACCAGATCGAAGAGGTTCTGGTGCCGACCGAGGAAGTGATCGAGGTGCGTCGCGGCAAGAAAGTGACCTCCGAACGTCGCTTCATGCCGGGCTACGTGCTGGTGCGGATGGAGATGACCGACAAGGGTTATCACCTGATCAACTCGACGAACCGGGTCACCGGGTTCCTCGGGCCGCAGGGCCGGCCGATGCCGATGGGCGATGCGGAAGTGAACCGCATCCTCAGCCGTGTCGACGAATCGGGTGAGCAGGCCGCGCCGCGCAGCCTCATCACCTTCGAGGTCGGCGAGAACGTGAATGTGACCGACGGGCCCTTCGAGGGCTTCTCGGGCATGGTCGAGGAAGTGGACGAGGCGGCGAGCCGTCTGAAAGTCACCGTCTCGATCTTCGGCCGGCCGACGCCGGTCGAACTGGAATACACGCAGGTGCAGAAAACCGCCTGAGTGTGAGCCGTGGGAGGCGAGGGGCCCTGCGCGACAGGGACGCCCGGACCGAACCACTAAACTTCGCGACCCCCTAGGGGCGTGACAGTGATAAGGAGAGGGCCACATGGCCAAGAAAGTTGTTGGGCAGCTCAAGCTGCAAATTCCGGCAGGCGGCGCAAACCCGTCCCCGCCGGTCGGTCCGGCGCTGGGTCAGCGCGGGATCAACATCATGGAATTCTGCAAGGCGTTCAACGCCAAGACGCAGGAAATGGACAAGCAGGCGAAGATCCCGACGATCATCACCTACTACGCCGACAAGTCGTTCACCTTCGAGATCAAGCAGCCCACCGCGAGCTTCATGATCAAGCAGGCAGCCGGTCTCAAGCCGGTCGGCAAGCGTAACCGTCCGAAGGGTTCGGAAGCTCCGGGCCGCGTCGTCGCCGCGACCATCACCGCCGCTCAGGTGCGTGAGATCGCCGAAGCGAAGATGAAGGACCTGAACGCCAACGACATCGAAGGCGCGATGAACATCATCCTCGGCTCCGCGAAGTCGATCGGTATCGAGGTGAAAGGCTAAGTCATGGCAAAGCTCGGTAAACGCACCAAAGCCGCCCGCGAAGCCTTCGCCGGCAAGTCCAACGTCTCCGTCGAGGAAGCCGTTTCGCTGATCAAATCGAACGCGAACGCGAAATTCGACGAGACCCTCGAAATCGCAATGAACCTCGGTGTCGATCCCCGTCACGCCGACCAGATGGTTCGTGGCGTCGTCGCTCTGCCGAACGGCACCGGCAAGACCGTCCGCGTGGCTGTCTTCGCTCGTGGCGCGAAAGCGGACGAAGCCAAGGAAGCCGGGGCCGATATCGTCGGCGCCGAGGACCTGATGGAAACCATTCAGGGCGGCACGATCGAATTCGATCGCTGCATCGCGACCCCGGACATGATGCCGATCGTCGGCCGTCTGGGTAAGGTCCTGGGCCCGCGCAACCTGATGCCGAACCCGAAAGTCGGCACCGTGACGATGGACGTGAAAGCGGCTGTCGAAGCGGCAAAAGGTGGCCAGGTTCAGTTCAAGGTCGAGAAGGCCGGCGTCATTCATGGCGGCATCGGCAAAGTCTCCTTCTCCGAGGAGCAGCTGGCCGAAAACATCCGCGCCTTCGTGGATGCCGTGACCAAAGCCAAGCCCGCCGGCGCGAAAGGCACCTACATGAAGAAGGTGTCCCTGAGCTCGACGATGGGCCCGGGCGTCGCCGTCGACATCACGTCGGCGACCGGCAACTAAGAGAATTCCACCGGGGGAAACCTCGGTGGGTGGTAGGGCGGCGGCCTGACGCTTCCGCCCTGACCTGTCCGAGACGGAGGGTGCCTGATCCCGCAAGGTGACGGCTTAATTTCCTTCCTGAGATGGGGATCGAGACCAATTCCGGGTTTGGGCCTTCGGGCCGATCTCGGGCGATCTGGCCTCGGGCCCTTCGGACCCGACCCCGGGAAACCGGGACAATGAGAGCCGGGGGGAAACCCCCATACTTGGAGTGTAACTGTGGATAGAGCCCAAAAAGAGAAAGTGGTCGAGGAACTCGGCCAGATCTTCGCAAGCTCTGGCGTCGTAGTGGTTGCTCACTACGAAGGCATGACGGTTGCTAACATGCAGGACCTCCGCGCGCGCATGCGTGAAGCGGGTGGTTCGGTTCGTGTTGCCAAGAACAAGCTCGCCAAGATCGCCCTTGAAGGTCAGCCCTGCGAAAGCATCGCTGAATACCTGACGGGCATGACCGTGCTTTCCTATTCTGAGGATCCTGTCGCTGCGGCGAAAGTGGTCGTCAAATATGCCAAAGAGAACGAGAAACTCTCGATCCTCGGCGGCGCAATGGGAGACTCGGCACTCGACATCGCTGGTGTCAAAGCTGTCGCTGACATGCCGTCGCGTGAAGAGCTCATCGCTCAGATCGTGTCGCAGATCGGCGCACCCGCTTCGAACATCGCCGGTGCCGTTGGCGCGCCTGCTTCGAACATCGCGAGCATCCTTTCGACCATCGAGGAAAAGGCTGCGTAAGCAATCGACTTGTCCCGTAGCGGCTTGAAACCGCGACGTTGGAAACCCAAATCTAGGAACTGAAAAATGGCTGATCTGAAAAAACTCGCCGAAGAAATCGTGGGTCTGACCCTCCTGGAAGCCCAGGAACTGAAAACCATCCTGAAAGACGAATACGGCATCGAGCCCGCCGCTGGTGGCGCTGTCATGATGGCCGGTCCGGCTGCTGGTGGCGAAGAAGCTGCTGAAGAGAAAGACGAATTTGACGTCGTTCTCGTCGAAGCTGGCGCTCAGAAGATCAACGTGATCAAAGAAGTCCGCGGCATCACCGGCCTGGGCCTGAAAGAAGCCAAAGAGCTCGTTGAAGCTGGCGGCAAGGTCAAGGAAGGCGCTGCGAAAGCGGAAGCCGAAGAGATCAAGAAAAAGCTCGAAGACGCTGGCGCGAAAATCGAGCTCAAGTAAGCGAGCCGGATGCGACTGCATCCGATCTGAAAAAAGGGCTGGGTCCGGGGTTTTCCCGGGCCCAGCCGAACCTGTCTCGGAGAGGGCTTTGGCGCCCTGAAGCCCTCTCCAAGGCGGTGTTCGCGGTTCGGGAGCCTTTCGGTGGGACGAAAGGCAGGTATGGAACCGCCCCCCCTTCATTCGCCTTGCGGCGTGCAATGGGCCCCGACATTGCATGTGCCGCGAAGAGACGAAAGGTCACGCAGAGCATGGCTCAAGCTTACGTTGGTCAGAAACGCATCCGTCGCTATTACGGCAAAATCCACGAAGTCCTCGAAATGCCGAACCTCATCGAGGTTCAGAAATCCTCCTACGATCTGTTCCTGCGCTCCGGCGAAGTCGATCAGCCCACCGATGGCGAGGGTATCCAGGGCGTTTTCCAGTCGGTCTTCCCGATCAAGGATTTCAACGACAACGCCATTCTGGAGTTCGTGAAATACGAGCTCGAAAAACCGAAATACGATGTCGACGAGTGCCAGGCTCGCGACATGACCTATTCGGCGCCGCTGAAGGTGACCCTGCGCCTCATCGTGTTCGATGTGGACGAGGAAACCGGCGCGCGTTCGGTCAAAGACATCAAGGAACAAGACGTGTTCATGGGGGATATGCCCCTCATGACCAAGAACGGTACGTTCATCGTGAACGGCACCGAGCGGGTCATCGTGAGCCAGATGCACCGCTCGCCGGGCGTGTTCTTCGACCATGACCGCGGCAAGACCCACTCCTCGGGCAAGCTGCTCTTCGCCTGCCGCATCATTCCCTATCGCGGCTCGTGGCTGGACTTCGAATTCGACGCCAAGGACCTCGTCTTCGCGCGTATCGACCGTCGTCGGAAACTGCCGGTGACCACGCTGCTCTATGCGCTGGGTCTCGATCAGGAAGGCATCATGGATGCCTATTACGACACCGTCACCTACACCGCGAAGGGCAAGTCGGGCTGGGTCACCAAGTTCTTCCCCGACCGCGTGCGCGGCACCCGTCCGACCTTCGACCTCGTCGATGCGGCGTCGGGCGAAGTGATCCTGAAAGCGGGCGAGAAAGCGACCCCGCGCATGGTCAAGAAATGGCGTGACGACAACTCGGTTCCCGAGCTGCTCGTGCCGTTCGACCACATCATGGGCCGCTTCTGCGCCAAGGATATCGTCAACGACGAAACCGGCTTCATCTACATCGAAGCGGGCGACGAGCTGACGGCGGAATACGACAAGAACGGCGAGCTCTCGGGCGGTTCGATCAAGACCCTGATCGACAACGGCATCACCGAGATCCCGGTGCTCGACATCGATAACGTCAATGTCGGTCCCTACATCCGCAACACCATGGCGTCGGACAAGAACATGAACCGCGAAACCGCGCTCATGGATATCTACCGCGTCATGCGTCCGGGTGAGCCGCCGACCGTCGAGGCCGCGGACACCCTGTTCAACAGCCTGTTCTTCGACTCCGAGCGCTACGACCTTTCGGCCGTGGGCCGCGTGAAGATGAACATGCGTCTCGACCTCGATGCGCCGGACACCCAGCGCACGCTGCGTAAAGAGGACATCATCGCCTGCATCAAGGGCCTGGTGGAACTGCGCGATGGCAAGGGCGAGATCGACGACATCGACCACCTCGGCAACCGCCGTGTGCGTTCGGTCGGCGAACTGATGGAAAACCAATATCGCGTCGGCCTGCTGCGCATGGAGCGCGCCATCAAGGAGCGTATGTCCTCGGTCGAGATCGACACGGTCATGCCGCAGGATCTGATCAACGCGAAACCGGCCGCGGCTGCGGTGCGCGAATTCTTCGGCTCCTCGCAGCTGTCGCAGTTCATGGACCAGACCAACCCGCTGTCGGAAGTCACGCACAAGCGTCGTCTCTCGGCGCTCGGCCCGGGCGGTCTGACCCGTGAGCGTGCCGGCTTCGAGGTGCGCGACGTTCACCCGACCCACTACGGTCGGATGTGTCCGATTGAGACGCCGGAAGGTCAGAACATCGGTCTGATCAACTCGCTGGCCACTTTCGCCCGCGTGAACAAGTACGGCTTCATCGAAACCCCGTATCGCAAGGTCAATGACGGTCAGGTCACCGACGAGGTGGTCTACATGTCGGCGACCGAGGAAATGCGTCACACCGTGGCGCAGGCGAACGCGACGCTCGATGAGAACGGCAAGTTCATCAACGATCTCGTCTCGACCCGCCAGTCGGGGGAATACGCGCTCAACCCGCCGGAAACGGTGGACCTGATCGACGTGTCGCCGAAGCAGCTGGTCTCGGTCGGTGCGGCGCTCATTCCGTTCCTCGAAAACGACGACGCGAACCGCGCTCTGATGGGTGCGAACATGCAACGTCAGGCCGTGCCGCTGCTGCGCTCGGAATCGCCCTATGTCGGTACCGGCATGGAAGCGACCGTCGCACGCGACTCCGGTGCTGCGATCATGGCGAACCGCGGCGGCATCATCGACCAGGTCGATGCGCAGCGTATCGTTATCCGCGTGACCGACGATCTCGAAGCGGGCGACGTGGGCGTGGACATCTACCGTCTGCGCAAGTTCAAGCGTTCGAACCAGTCCTCGACCATCAACCAGCGTCCGATCGTGAAAGTGGGCGACCGGGTGGTGAAGGGGCAGATCGTCGCTGACGGTCCGTCGACCGATATGGGCGAACTGGCTATCGGCCGTAACGTGGTCGTCGCCTTCATGCCGTGGAACGGCTACAACTACGAAGACTCGATCCTGATCTCCGAGCGGATCCACCGCGACGACGTGTTCACCTCGATCCATATCGACGAATACGAAGTGGCGGCCCGCGACACCAAGCTCGGCCCGGAAGAGATCACCCGCGACATCCCGAATGTCGGCGAGGAAGCCCTGCGCAACCTCGACGAAGCCGGGATCGTCTATATCGGCGCCGAAGTGGGGCCGGGTGACATCCTCGTCGGTAAGATCACGCCGAAGGGCGAAAGCCCGATGACGCCGGAAGAGAAACTCCTCCGCGCCATCTTCGGCGAGAAGGCATCGGACGTGCGCGACACCTCGCTGCGTCTGCCGCCGGGTGCTTACGGTACGATCGTGGAAGTCCGCGTCTTCAACCGTCACGGCGTCGACAAGGACGAGCGTGCGCTGCAGATCGAGCGTGAGGAAGTCGAACGTCTGGCCCGTGACCGGGACGACGAGCTCGCCATTCTCGAGCGCAACATCTACGCGCGTCTCAAGACCCTGATCACCGGCAAGACTGCCGTGAAGGGGCCGAAAGGCGTCAAGGCTGGCTCGACCATCGACGAAGAACTGCTGGGCACCCTGTCGAAGGGCCAGTGGTGGCAGCTCGCGCTCGAAGACGAGGGCGACGCCAAGGAAGTCGAAGCCCTCAACGACCAGTTCGAGGCGCAGAAGCGCGCGCTCGATCTGCGTTTCGAGGACAAGGTCGAGAAGGTCCGTCAGGGCGACGATCTGCCTCCGGGCGTGATGAAGATGGTCAAGGTCTTCGTGGCTGTGAAGCGCAAGCTTCAGGCTGGCGACAAGATGGCTGGCCGTCACGGCAACAAGGGCGTCGTGTCGAAAGTCGTTCCGATGGAAGACATGCCGTTCCTCGCCGATGGCACCCCTGTCGATCTCGTGCTGAACCCGCTGGGCGTGCCGTCGCGCATGAACGTCGGTCAGATTCTCGAGACGCACATGGGCTGGGCTTCGCGCGGTCTGGGCAACCAGATCGACGAGGCGCTGAAAGCCTATCGTCGTAACGGCGACCTGACCCCGGTTCGCGAGGCGATGAAGATCGGCTATGGCGACGAGACCTACGGTGAGATCATCGAAGGTATGGATGACGAGGCGTTCATCGAGAGCGCCGAAGCCGTCCGCACCGGCGTTCCGATCGCGACCCCGGTCTTCGACGGTGCCAAAGAGGCCGACATCAACGACGCGCTCAAGCGTGCGGGCTTCAACGAATCCGGTCAGTCGATCGTGTTCGATGGCCGCACCGGCGAGCAGTTCGCGCGTCAGGTCACGGTGGGTGTGAAGTACTTCCTGAAGCTTCACCACCTCGTCGATGACAAGATGCACGCCCGTTCGACCGGTCCGTACTCGCTCGTCACGCAGCAGCCGCTGGGTGGTAAGGCGCAGTTCGGTGGTCAGCGTCTCGGGGAGATGGAGGTCTGGGCTCTGGAAGCTTACGGCGCCGCCTACACCCTGCAGGAGATGCTGACGGTGAAGTCGGATGACGTGGCAGGCCGGACGAAGGTCTACGAGTCGATCGTCAAGGGCGAGGACAACTTCGAAGCCGGCGTGCCGGAATCGTTCAACGTTCTCGTCAAAGAGGTCCGGGGCCTCGGCCTCAACATGGAACTCCTGGACGCGGAGGATGACGAGTGAGGGCTTCGGCCCTCCTCTAAGCCCTTCCGCCCTCATTCAAGGATTTACAGATGAACCAGGAACTGACCCAAAACCCGTTCAACCCGCTCGCGCAGCCGAAGGCGTTCGACGAGATCAAGATCTCGCTCGCCTCGCCGGAGCGGATCCTGAGCTGGTCCTTCGGTGAAATCAAAAAGCCGGAAACCATCAACTACCGTACGTTCAAGCCCGAGCGTGACGGTCTGTTCTGCGCACGCATCTTTGGCCCGATCAAAGACTACGAATGCCTGTGCGGCAAATATAAGCGCATGAAGTATCGCGGCGTCGTCTGCGAGAAATGTGGCGTCGAAGTCACCCTCCAGAAAGTGCGCCGCGAGCGCATGGGCCACATCGAACTGGCCTCGCCCGTCGCTCACATCTGGTTCCTCAAGTCGCTGCCCTCGCGCATCGGCCTGATGCTCGACATGACGCTGCGCGACCTCGAGCGTATCCTCTACTTCGAAAACTTCGTGGTGATCGAGCCGGGTCTGACCGACCTGCAATACGGTCAGCTGATGTCCGAAGAAGAGTATCTCGACGCGCAGGACACCTACGGCGCGGATGCCTTCACCGCCAATATCGGCGCGGAAGCGATCCGTGAAATGCTTGCTGGCATCGACCTCGAAACCACGGCCGAGCAGCTCCGCGAAGAGCTGAAGGAAGCCACGGGCGAGCTGAAGCCGAAGAAGATCATCAAGCGTCTGAAGATCGTCGAGTCGTTCCTCGAGTCGGGCAACCGTCCCGAGTGGATGGTGCTGACCGTGCTTCCGGTGATCCCGCCGGAACTGCGTCCGCTCGTCCCGCTCGACGGTGGTCGTTTCGCGACTTCGGATCTCAACGACCTCTATCGTCGTGTGATCAACCGGAACAACCGTCTGAAGCGTCTGATCGAACTGCGTGCGCCCGACATCATCGTGCGCAACGAAAAGCGGATGCTGCAGGAATCGGTCGATGCGCTGTTCGACAACGGCCGTCGCGGCCGCGTCATCACGGGCACCAACAAGCGCCCGCTGAAGTCGCTCTCGGACATGCTGAAAGGTAAGCAGGGTCGCTTCCGTCAGAACCTTCTGGGTAAGCGCGTCGACTTCTCGGGTCGTTCGGTCATCGTGACCGGCCCGGAACTCAAGCTGCACCAGTGCGGTCTGCCGAAGAAGATGGCGCTCGAACTCTTCAAGCCCTTCATCTACTCGCGCCTCGAGGCCAAAGGCCTGTCGAGCACCGTGAAGCAGGCGAAGAAGCTGGTCGAGAAAGAGCGTCCCGAGGTGTGGGATATCCTCGACGAGGTCATCCGCGAGCACCCGGTTCTGCTGAACCGTGCGCCGACGCTGCACCGTCTGGGTATCCAGGCGTTCGAACCGATGCTGATCGAAGGCAAGGCGATCCAGCTGCACCCGCTCGTCTGCTCGGCGTTCAACGCCGACTTCGACGGTGACCAGATGGCCGTCCACGTTCCGCTCTCGCTGGAAGCCCAGCTGGAAGCGCGCGTGCTGATGATGTCGACGAACAACGTTCTGTCGCCCGCCAACGGCGCGCCGATCATCGTTCCTTCGCAGGATATGATTCTGGGTCTCTACTACGTGACCATGGAACGCGAAGGCATGAAGGGCGAAGGCATGTCCTTCTCCTCGGTCGAGGAAGTGGAGCACGCGCTCAACTCGGGCGAAGTGCATCTGCACGCCAAGATCACCGCGCGGATCAAGCAGATCGACGAAACCGGCAACGAGGTCTACGAGCGTTTCGAGACCACGCCCGGCCGTGTGCGCCTCGGCGCGCTGCTGCCGCTGAACGCGAAAGCGCCGTTCGAACTGGTGAACCGTCTTCTGCGTAAGAAAGACGTGCAGAACACGATCGACACCGTCTACCGTTATTGCGGTCAGAAAGAGTCGGTCATCTTCTGTGACCAGATCATGGGCATGGGCTTCAAGGAAGCGTTCAAGGCTGGCATCTCGTTCGGCAAGGACGACATGGTGATCCCGGATAACAAGTGGGACATCGTCGAAACCGTCCGCGACCAGGTCAAGGACTTCGAACAGCAATACATGGACGGTCTGATCACCCAGGGTGAGAAGTACAACAAGGTCGTCGATGCATGGTCGAAGTGTAACGACAAGGTCACCGACGCGATGATGAACACCATCTCCGCGCCGAAATACGACGAGAACGGTGCCGAGCAGGAACCGAACTCGGTCTACATGATGGCCCACTCGGGCGCTCGTGGCTCGGTGACGCAGATGAAGCAGCTGGGCGGTATGCGTGGCCTCATGGCCAAGCCGAACGGCGAGATCATCGAGACGCCGATCATCTCGAACTTCAAGGAAGGTCTGACCGTTCTTGAATACTTCAACTCGACCCACGGCGCCCGTAAGGGTCTGTCGGATACCGCACTGAAGACGGCGAACTCGGGTTACCTGACCCGTCGTCTGGTGGACGTCGCTCAGGACTGCATCGTGCGCACGCATGATTGCGGCACCGACCGCGCGATCACCGCTTCGGCTGCTGTGAATGACGGGGAAATCGTCGCTCCGATCTCGGAGCGCGTACTTGGCCGTGTCGCAGCGGACGACGTGACGGTTCCGGGCGAGGACGAGGTGATCGTCCGCGCCGGCGAGCTGATCGACGAGCGCAAGGCCGACGCGATCGAGCAGACGGGCGTGCAATCCGTCCGTATCCGCTCGGCGCTGACCTGTGAGGCCGAAGAGGGCGTTTGCGCGCTCTGCTACGGTCGCGACCTCGCACGCGGTACGCTGGTGAACCAGGGCGAAGCGGTGGGCATTATCGCCGCGCAGTCGATCGGTGAACCCGGTACGCAGCTGACGATGCGGACCTTCCACTTGGGCGGTGTTGCTCAGGGTGGCTCGCAGTCGTTCCTCGAGGCCAGCCAGGAAGGCAAGATCGAGTTCCGCAACGCCAACATCATCCTCAACGAGATGGGCGAGCAGATCGTCATGGGCCGGAACATGCAGCTCGTGATCGTGAACGATCAGGGTGACGAGCTTGCCTCGCACAAGATCGGCTACGGCACCAAGGTCTTCGTGAAGGATGGCGAGGCGGTCGGTCGCGGCGACAAGCTGATCGAATGGGATCCCTACACCTTGCCGATCATCGCCGAGAAGCCCGGTAAGGTCCGCTTCGTCGACCTGATCTCGGGTATCTCCGTGCGCGAGGATACCGACGATGCGACCGGCATGACCCAGAAGATCGTGTCCGACTGGCGCGCTGCGCCCAAGGGCAACGAGCTGAAGCCGGAAGTTCTGATCCTCGGCGAGGATGGCGAGCCGGTCCGCAACGAAGCGGGCAACCCGGTGACCTATACCATGTCGGTGGATGCGATCCTCTCGGTGGAAGACGGTCAGGACGTGAAGGCGGGTGACGTCGTTGCGCGTATTCCGCGCGAAGGCGCGAAGACGAAGGACATCACCGGCGGTCTGCCGCGTGTGGCCGAACTCTTCGAAGCACGTCGTCCCAAGGATCACGCGATCATCGCCGAAATCGATGGCTATGTGCGCTTCGGCAAGGACTACAAGAACAAGCGTCGGATCGCGATCGATCCGCGTGATGATGGTCTGGAGCCGGCAGAGTACATGGTGCCGAAAGGCAAGCACATCCCGGTGCAGGAAGGCGACTTCGTGCAGAAGGGTGACTACATCATGGACGGCAACCCGGCGCCGCATGACATCCTGCGCATCATGGGGATCGAGGCTCTGGCCGACTACCTCATCAACGAGGTGCAGGACGTCTATCGACTGCAGGGCGTGAAGATCAATGACAAGCACATCGAGGTGATCGTTCGCCAGATGCTGCAGAAGATCGAGATCCTCGATTCCGGCGATACGACGCTCCTGAAAGGCGAGAATGTCGACAAGGCAGAGTTCGACGAGGAGAACGACAAGGTTGCAGCCCGTGGTGGGCGTCCGGCGCATGGCGAACCCGTGCTGCTCGGCATCACCAAGGCCTCGCTGCAGACCCGGTCCTTCATCTCGGCGGCCTCCTTCCAGGAGACGACCCGCGTTCTCACCGAGGCTTCGGTGCAGGGCAAGCGCGACAAGCTCGTGGGCCTCAAGGAGAACGTCATCGTCGGCCGTCTGATCCCGGCGGGTACCGGTGGCGCGACCACCAAGGTCCGCAAGATCGCGACCGAGCGTGACTCCAAGGTCATCCAGCAGCGTCAGGCCGAGGCGGAAGCCGCGGCAGCGCTGGCGGCTCCGGCCGAGGCAGAGGCTGATTTCGGTCCGGTCGAGACGCCGGAAAGCCGCGATTGATCCACCTCCGGTTGGAGACGATCTGAAACATCCCCCCGCGCGAGAGATCGCGCGGGGGTTTTTCTTTGCGCGAACCCGATCTCTGGGGCAGGGTAACGTCGAAAGGCGAGAGCCTGTTTGCCGGAGGAGGGACCCCGATGATCCGCTTTGTCACCCCGTTCGCGCTGAGCGCGCTGATCGCCATGCCTGCCTTTGCGGGCGCCTATCAGGATGCGGAGGCGCAGTTGCGCAAGGCCTATGGCGACTACCGCGCGGCGCTGTTCCTGTCGAACCAGGGCAAGCAGCCGGAGACCAAGGCAGCGCTCGATCGCTTCGTCGGCGAGTGGCAGTCGCTGTCCGACGCCTGGACCGCCGAGCCGCCGCCGCAATATGCCGATGACGCGGTTCTCGGCGCGACTTTCGACAAGGTCAGCGAGCTAGCGGCGAAGGCCGAGGAAGAGGTGGCCGCCGGGAATCTGCCCGAGGCGCATGAGACCCTCGAAGGGGTGCGCGACAGCATCGGCGAACTGCATATCCGCAATGGAGTTGTGGGCTTCTCGGACCGGATGAACGCCTATCACGCGGAGATGGAAGACGTGCTCGCGCGCGACTACGCGGGGATGGGCGGCGAGGGCGCGCGTCAGCTGATCGCGGATGCCTCGCTTCTGAGCTATCTCGCGGCGCAGATCGTCAAGCATCCCGCGCCGGAAGCCGAGACCGACATGGGGTATCAAAAGCTCGTGGACGGCTTCGCGGTCTCTGTCGCGTTCTTCTACGATGCGGCGATGGCGGGCGACATGGAACGTGCAATGGAGATGCGAAACGCCCTCAAGCCGAGCTATTCGAAGCTTTTCGCGAAATTCGGCTGATCCGCCACAGGGACGCGGCTGCCCCGGGATGATCCGTTTACAAGACCGGGTGGCGGGTCTAATAGAGCCGCACCTTCGGCGCCATCCCGGCCCAGCGACAAGAGAGTTCCGGCACCCATGCCCGAGATTTCAATCGTGATCCCCGCGAAGAACGAAGCGCCGAACATCGCGGGGCTTCTCGACGAGATCGACACCGCCTGCGCGCCGGTCTGCGATTACGAGGTGATCGTGGTCGATGACGGCTCGGATGACGGGATGGACCAGATCCTGCGCGAGCGGATGAAGACCCATCCGAACCTGCGCCTGCTGCAGCACAGGAATGCGGCGGGCCAGCGGGCGTCAGGCGGTCAAAGCGCGGGCGTCCATTCGGGCGTTCGGGCTGCGAAGGGCAGCATCATCTGCACGCTGGACGGCGACGGTCAGAACCCGCCCTCCGAGCTTCCCGCCCTGATGGCGCCGCTGCGCGCGGCGAATTCCGAGAAGATCGGGCTGGTCGCAGGTCAGCGCGTCGGGCGGCAGGACACGATGTCCAAGAAGCTCGCCTCGAAGGCGGCAAACAAGATCCGTGGCGCGATCCTCAAGGATGGCACCCGCGACACCGGCTGCGGCCTCAAGGCCTTCCGGCGCGAGGCGTTCCTCGCGCTGCCCTATTTCGACCATATGCACCGCTACCTCCCCGCGCTGTTCTCGCGCGACGGGTGGCAGGTGGCCCATGTCGACGTCGCTCACCGTTCGCGCGGGGGCGGCAGCTCGAATTACAACAACCTGCAGCGCGGTCTCGTCGGCATCGTCGACCTGATGGGCGTCGCGTGGCTTCTCCGTCGGCGCAAGAAAGCGCAGCCCGGCGAAGTGATGCGCGAGGAGTGACGCCTATGGGCTGGCTGATGGATATGCTTCACGCGGACAGCGTTCTCGAGCTGTGGTGGGTCCTTTTCGGCCTGCTCGCGCAGCTCATGTTCACGGGGCGGTTTCTCGTCCAGTGGATCGCATCCGAGCGCAAAGGCGAATCCGTGGTGCCGGTGGCATTCTGGTATTTCTCGCTCGCCGGCGGCGTGATGCTGCTGACCTATGCGCTCTATCGCAAAGATCCGGTCTTCGTTCTCGGCCAGTCGCTCGGCGTGTTCATCTACGGGCGCAATCTGTGGCTGATCCATGCCAAGCGTAAACGCGAAGCTTGAACGCAGGGGCGATCGGGACGGCTGGCTCGTCCCGGCCCTGATCGTCGTCGCCGCAGTCACCGCGCTGCGGCTGGTACTTCTGGCGTTCAACAAGACCGATCTCTTCGTCGATGAGGCGCAATACTGGCTCTGGGGCCAGCATCTCGATTTCGGCTATTACTCGAAACCGCCGCTGATCGGTTGGCTGCTGCGGGCGGTGACCGATCTGGCGGGTTCGGACGCGCCGTCTTGGGTGCGGATGCCGGGGGCTGTGCTGCACGGTATCACGGCGCTGGTGCTTGGCGCCTTGGGCGCGCGGATCGCGGGGCGTTCGGTCGCAATCTGGTCGGCGGCGATCTATGTCACGCTGCCCTTCGTCGCGGTCGGCTCGGTGCTGATCTCGACCGACACCGTGATGGCCCCGTTCTACGCGCTGAGCCTTCTGTTCCTGCATCGCACCGGCGAGAGCCGTCGCTGGTCGGACGCGCTCGCTGCGGGCGTGGCGGCGGGGCTAGCGTTCATGGCGAAATACGCTGCGATCTACCTGATCCCCGGTCTGGCGCTGGCAGCCCTTGTCGCGCCTGCTTGGCGGATCGGCTGGCGTAATATGGTGATTGCGGCGCTGGCCTTCGGACTGGTGATCGCGCCGAACGTGGTCTGGAACCTGAATAACGGGCTGACGACAGTCTCGCATACGATGGACAATGTCGGTTGGGTCCGAGAAGGGGCTGCGCTGAATTTCGGCTCGATGGTGGAGTTCGTCGCCTCGCAATTCGCGGTCTTCGGGCCGGTGACGATGGTGGCGCTGCTGATCGGTTACGCGGGCTGGGGCGATCCGGCGAAGCGCGGGCTGACGATGCTCTCTGTGCCGCCGCTGGTCGCGGTGACGATCGAGGCGCTGCTCGACCGGGCCTATGCCAACTGGGCGGTCGCTGCCTATTTCGCGGGGACGGTTCTGGCGGTGATGGTGCTGCGCGGCATCTGGCGCTGGATCGCGATCGTGATCAACGGGTTGATCGCGCTGTCGATCCCGCTGCTGACGGTCCTCGCGCCCTATCCGCAGAAGGATGGCGCGCCGCTTCTGAAGCGGTGGCTGGGGCAGGCCGATCTGAGCCGCCAGATCCTGACGCTTGCGGAAGCGGCCGACGTGCCGGTCTACACGGGCAATCGCGCGATCCTCGCCGATCTGTTCTATACCGGGCAGGATGCGGGCGTGACCGTCTACGCGCCGAAGCCTGTCGTGCGGGCCGACAGCTATTACGAGCAGATGTGGCCCTTGCCACAGGACTATAATGGTCGTTTGCTGGTGATCGCCAATAGCGCGCCCGATTGCGGCAGCGGTCCGGTTGCGCCCGAGGCGCAGCTCGACGCGACCGGGACTTGGGCAGGCAAAGGCTATGCGGCTTATCTGGTGGAGGCGCGCTGTGTCCGTTCCGAAAATTGACATGATCTTCGCGGGCCGCTTGTTGCTGGCGGCGTGGATCGGGGGCTTCCTGCTGTTCCGCTTCGTGCCGGAGCTCGACCTCGGCGTCGCCGGGCTGTTCTACCGGGCAGGGGAGGGGTTCTCGGTGATCACCAATCCGCTCTGGGAATGGCTGCGCCAACGGATCTGGGATGTCTCGATCGTGCTGTTCCTCGTCTCGCTCGTGGCCTGGCCCTGGGCGGGGCTGCGCCATCGCACGGTGCTGCGCCTGCCGGCGCGGATCTGGGCGTTCATCTGCCTGCTCTACCTGCTCGGCCCGATCGTGGTGGTGAACGGGGTCCTCAAGGCCAATTCGGGACGCGCACGCCCGGCCGATGTCGATCTCTTCGGCGGCGCGCATCATTTCAGTCTTGCGGGCACCTTCACCGATCAATGCTCGCGGAACTGCTCGTTCGTATCGGGCGAGGTGGCGGCGGCGGTGGCGCTGGGGCTGCTGATCTGGCTCGGTGCAGAGCTGTCGCGGCTGCGCCTGCCGCGCTGGGGATTGCTCTATCTGCGGGCCGTCGGCGTCTTCGTCGCGGTCTTCATCATCGTGCAGCGGGTCGGCACCGGGCGGCACTTCCTGTCGGATACCTATTTCGCCGGATTGGTGAGCCTTACGGTGGCCTGGCTGCTCTGGGGGATCCTGTTTGCGGGGTGGGGCGCGCAGCTCCTCGCGCGGACCCGCCGCGAGAGTTGACAACCCAAACGACTCCCCCTATACGCCGCGCTACCTGACGGGCGAAGTCTGCCCGGAGGGTCGCCGATTTCTAGTGGTCATGATCCGGGCCTTCGCCCCGATCCTCTGGAATTCAACGCATTCGCCGCGGTCCTCGGGCCGGGGAGGAATGCGATTTGGCGTTTTCGCGAATCCGCGCGGAAACGCGTCGAGAAGTGGCGCCTCCGGAAACGGGGCGAGTATTGACAGCAGAACGGGGAACCGAATGCCGACGATCCAACAGCTGATCCGCAAACCGCGGCAGCCCAAGGTGAAGCGCTCTAAGTCGCAACACCTCCAAGAGTGCCCGCAAAAGCGTGGCGTTTGCACGCGCGTCTACACGACGACGCCGAAGAAACCGAACTCCGCTATGCGTAAGGTCGCCAAGGTGCGCCTGACGAATGGCTTCGAGGTCATTTCCTACATCCCGGGCGAAAAGCACAACCTCCAGGAGCACTCCGTTGTGCTCATCCGTGGCGGCCGTGTGAAAGACCTTCCGGGCGTTCGTTACCACATCCTGCGCGGTGTGCTCGATACGCAAGGTGTTAAAGACCGTCGTCAACGCCGTTCGAAATACGGCGCGAAGCGTCCGAAGTAAGGAGATCTCGAGATGTCTCGTCGTCACGCCGCTGAAAAGCGCGAAGTCCTGCCCGACGCCAAATATGGCGATCGCGTGCTGACCAAATTCATGAACAACCTGATGATCGACGGCAAGAAGTCCGCCGCCGAGAAAATCGTCTACAACGCGCTCAACCGCGTTGAGGGCAAGCTCAAGCGTGAGCCCATCGAGGTGTTCCACGAAGCCCTCGACAACGTGAAGCCTTCGGTCGAAGTGCGTTCGCGTCGTGTGGGTGGTGCCACCTACCAGGTTCCGGTCGAAGTGCGCCCGACCCGCCGCGAAGCGCTGGCTATCCGCTGGCTCATCGCTGCCGCCAAGTCCCGCAACGAGAACACCATGGAAGAGCGCCTCGCTGGCGAGCTTCTGGATGCGGTGAACTCGCGTGGTTCCGCGGTCAAGAAGCGCGAAGACACCCACAAGATGGCCGACGCGAACAAAGCGTTCAGCCACTATCGCTGGTAATTACGGAAGGACGCCACCATGGCTCGCGAATATCCCCTAAAGCGTTATCGCAACTTCGGGATCATGGCGCATATCGACGCTGGTAAAACCACGACGACCGAGCGCATCCTGTTCTACACCGGCAAGTCGCACAAGATCGGCGAAGTGCACGACGGTGCTGCTACCATGGACTGGATGGAGCAAGAGGCCGAGCGCGGCATCACCATCACCTCGGCAGCTACCACGACTTTCTGGCAGTGGCAGGAAGATCCGACCGCCGAAGGTACGGATGATACCAAGTTCCGTATGAACATCATCGACACCCCCGGCCACGTCGACTTCACCATCGAGGTGGAGCGTTCGCTGGCCGTGCTCGACGGCGCTGTTGCGCTGCTCGACGGGAACGCCGGTGTTGAGCCGCAGACCGAGACCGTGTGGCGTCAGGCTGACCGCTACAAGGTTCCGCGCCTCGTCTTCGTCAACAAGATGGACAAGATCGGCGCGGACTTCTTCAACTGCGTGAAGATGATCAAAGACCGCACCGGTGCGACCCCGGTTCCGGTGAACTTCCCGATCGGTGCCGAAGATCAACTCGAAGGCATCGTCGACCTGGTCACCATGGAAGAGTGGGTCTGGAAAGGCGAAGATCTGGGCGCTGCCTGGGTTCGTCAGCCGATCCGTGACGATCTGAAGGCGACTGCGGACGAATGGCGTTCGCACCTCATCGAGAACGCCGTCGAGCAAGACGACGACGCGATGATGGCCTATCTCGAAGGCGAAGAGCCCGATATCGCAACGCTGCGCAGCCTGATCCGTAAGGGCACGCTGTCGCTGTCCTTCGTTCCGGTTCTGGGTGGTTCGGCCTTCAAGAACAAGGGTGTCCAGCCGCTGCTCAACGCCGTGGTCGACTTCCTGCCCTCGCCGCTCGACGTGCCCGCCTACATGGGCTTCTCGCCGGATGACGAGACGGAAACCCGGAACATCGCGCGTCACGCCGATGACGAAGAGCCGCTCTCGGGGCTCGCCTTCAAGATCATGAACGACCCCTTCGTGGGCTCGCTCACCTTCACGCGCCTCTACTCGGGCACGATGAAGAAGGGCGACTCGATCCTGAACGCGACCAAAGGTCGTAAAGAGCGCATCGGTCGTATGATGATGATGCACTCGAACAACCGGACCGAGATCGAAGAAGCGTATGCAGGCGACATCATCGCGCTGGCCGGTCTGAAAGAGACCACCACCGGTGACACGCTGTGCGACCCGAACAACCAGGTCGTTCTCGAAACGATGACCTTCCCCGATCCGGTGATCGAGATCGCCGTGGAGCCGAAGTCGAAAGCCGACCAGGAAAAGATGGGCCTCGCCCTTCAGCGCCTGGCAGCCGAAGACCCGTCCTTCCGCGTCGAGACCGACCTCGAGTCGGGTCAGACCATCATGAAGGGCATGGGCGAACTTCACCTCGACATCCTGGTCGACCGCATGAAGCGCGAGTTCAAGGTTGAGGCGAATATCGGTGCGCCGCAGGTGGCCTATCGCGAGACGATCAGCCACGCGACCGAGATCGACTACACGCACAAGAAGCAGACCGGCGGTACCGGTCAGTTCGCGCGCGTCAAGCTCGAGATCACGCCGACCGAGCCGGGCGAAGGTTATTCGTTCGAGAGCCGCATCGTTGGTGGTGCTGTTCCGAAGGAATACATCCCGGGCGTCGAAAAGGGCATCAAGTCGGTCATGGACTCCGGTCCGCTGGCAGGCTTCCCGGTGATCGACTTCAAGGTTGCGCTGGTTGACGGTGCTTTCCACGACGTCGACTCCTCGGTGCTCGCCTTCGAAATCGCTTCGCGTGCCGCGATGCGTGAAGGTCTGCGCAAGGCTGGCGCGAAGCTGCTCGAGCCGATGATGAAAGTCGAAGTGGTGACCCCGGAAGAATATACCGGTGGCATCATTGGCGACCTGACCTCGCGTCGGGGCCAGGTGCAAGGTCAGGACACCCGCGGCAACGCGGTCGTCGTGAACGCCTTCGTGCCGCTCGCCAACATGTTCGGCTACATCAACAACCTGCGTTCGATGTCCTCGGGCCGTGCGGTCTTCACGATGCTCTTCAGCCATTACGAAGCCGTGCCGCAGAACATCTCGGACGAGATCCAGAAGAAATACGCGTAAGGGACGTGCGCCGGGGCAACCCGGCGCCTTTCCAATCCAACGCACTGACAGGAGGCCATCATGGCAAAGGAAAAGTTTGAACGTAACAAACCGCACGTCAACATCGGCACGATTGGCCACGTTGACCACGGCAAGACGACGCTGACGGCTGCGATCACGAAGTATTTCGGTGATTTCCGCGCGTATGACCAGATCGACGGCGCGCCGGAAGAGAAGGCCCGCGGGATCACGATCTCGACCGCACACGTGGAATACGAGACCGAGTCGCGTCACTACGCGCACGTCGACTGCCCCGGCCACGCCGACTACGTGAAGAACATGATCACGGGTGCAGCGCAGATGGACGGCGCAATCCTGGTCGTGAACGCAGCTGACGGCCCGATGCCGCAGACCCGCGAGCACATCCTGCTCGGCCGTCAGGTCGGCATCCCGGCGATGGTTGTCTACCTGAACAAGGTTGACCAGGTCGACGACGAGGAGCTGCTCGAGCTCGTGGAAATGGAAGTTCGCGAACTTCTGTCGTCCTACGACTTCCCCGGCGACGATATCCCGATCGTCAAGGGTTCGGCTCTGGCCGCGATGGAAGGCCGTGACCCGGAAATCGGCGAGAACTCGATCCGCGCGCTGATGGAAGCTGTCGACAGCTACATCCCGACGCCGGAGCGCGCCGTGGACCAGCCCTTCCTGATGCCGATCGAAGACGTGTTCTCGATCTCGGGCCGTGGTACGGTTGTGACCGGCCGCGTCGAGCGTGGCGTGATCAACGTCGGCGACGAACTGGAAATCGTGGGTATCCGCGACACCACGAAGACGACCTGCACGGGCGTCGAGATGTTCCGCAAGCTGCTGGACCGTGGTGAAGCTGGCGACAACATCGGCGCGCTGCTGCGCGGTGTGGACCGTGACGGCGTCGAGCGTGGTCAGGTTCTGTGTAAGCCGGGTTCGGTTAAGCCGCACACCAAGTTCGAGGCTGAAGCCTACATCCTCACCAAAGAGGAAGGTGGCCGTCACACCCCGTTCTTCGCGAACTACCGTCCGCAGTTCTACTTCCGCACGACGGACGTGACCGGCACCGTGACGCTGCCCGAGGGCACCGAGATGGTCATGCCGGGCGACAACCTGAAGTTCGAAGTCGAACTGATCGCTCCGATCGCGATGGAAGACGGTCTGCGCTTCGCAATCCGCGAAGGTGGCCGCACCGTCGGCGCCGGCGTCGTCTCCAAAATCATCGCGTGATC
>NZ_JBVNVL010000007.1:0-190000 GCF_055666785.1 Thioclava sp. PTB-PU3-1
GGGCTTGCCTCGGGACTTCCGGCCCGGGATGAAGGGCTTGATGCCCTTGTCCGGCAAGCCTTCACGATACCAGTCGGCGTCATAGCCCCGATCGGCCAACAGCCATTCGGCCTCGGGCAGGCTTGCTCAGCAGGGCCGCCGCACCGGTGTAGTCGCTGACCTGGCCGGCTGTCATGAAGAACTTGATCGGGCGGCCGTTCGCGTCCATGACGGCATGCAACTTGGTGTTCATGCCACCTGTTCTCCGGAAAACGATCCCCCGGATCGTTTTCTGATCTTCGAACTCCGCCCAATCAGCCGGCCACGCCCCCCTTATTCAACCGCAGGCTCGAAGCCGTGCGGTGCGCCTTGAGATACTTGCGCAGGCTCACTCGAACGCATGGCGTTCGCTTGCTCACATCGATCATCACTGTCTTCCGGTCGGCGGCCTCGGAAGCAAGCCCCTCCATCATCCGGGCGAAAATACCCCGTTCGTGGCTTCTCTCGGACCAGTGGCGTTCAGCCACTCACCTCCAGCGCTTCCATCGGTTTTAGAGGGTCTTCTGTGGACCATACTCTGGCGGCGCATCGGACCAACGCAAGCCATTACGATTGATGAAGACTATTCCGCTCACGACCCGCCGGTCATCGATCCGCGGTTTGCCATGGCTCTTTGGAAGTCAGGAAGGTCAGAAAACAGTCCAGTGGACTGTTATCCTGACGAACGGCCGCAGCCGCGCCATCTGCTCGTCGCTCAGCCAGAAAAGACTGCTCATCATGCCCCCATCAGTTCGGGAGCGTGAATTACGCCGGCGAGGCGGTCGCAAGCCGATAAATGGGTCCAGACCCAAGCTGGTCTATCGTTGATCCCAAGGCGTCAAGCTGAAACAGGAACGGGGCGAGGATGCACATCCTCGCCCCGTTTGGTTTTCGGCTGTCTCCCGCGTCAGAACTGCTTGGACAGTCTCAGCGAGATGCTGTTGCTGTGGCTGTTCGACCCCGAGGTGTTGCGCAGGTCGATGCTGAGCTGCGTGCCGCCCTTGAAGGCGATATTCGTGCCCAGCCCGATCGTGAGCAGGTCCTGATCGGATTGCGGCAGGTTCAGCACATATTGCGAGCCGTTCACCAGATCCGCATAGCTCATCCCCGCGGCGATATCGCGGTTCATCACCCGGTTATATTCCAGCCGGAAGTTCGGCGAGACCGTCCCGAAGCTTGTTTTTCGGGTGAAGCCGCCGCGCAGGCCAAAGTCGAACTGGGTCGAGCCGAAGCTTTGGCGGTCGAAGCTCAGCGCATCGGCCGGGTCCGCAGTGCGCTCGGTAAAGGCATTCAGATGCCCCGAGATCACCTGCATTCCCGCATAGGGCGAGAGCATCCAGTTATCCTGCCGGAACTCCATCCCGGCGCGGACCTGTGCGAAGACCTGAGAGCCATCGCGCGAACCATAGGCCATATCCGGCCCGCCCGAGATCGCGCGGCGACTGTCGAAGCCCAGCGTGCCATAGCCCGCCAGCACATCGACAAAGCCGCGTTCGCCGGTGCGGAAGGTCCCGTAGACCACCGCGTTCACGCTATGCCCGCTGGTCTTCGAGCCATCGCCGCCGATATCAGAGCGCCCGTTGCCATAGCCAAGCCCGAGCCCGAGGACCGCATCCGCGCTGGGTTGGTAGTCGAGACCCGCGCTGAGCCCGTTGCTATGAAGGTCGATTGCGCCGTCCTTCGTCAGGTTCAGCGTGCCCGCCGTCCAGATCGCGGTTTGCGGGCCGAACAGGTTCTCGGAGGTGCCGCTGGTCGAGACGGATGGGGTCGGCGCAGCAGCTGCGCCACGCGTAGCCCCTCGGCTCGGCGCGGGCGTACCGCCCGTCTTGTTCTCGAACGGATCGACCGGGTCGGCAAAACCGCGCGCGCGGGTCACGCTGGGAATGCCCAGACGCGCGCCGAAACTGTCGCGCAGGCCATTGCCGTCGCGCAGCGCTTCGAGATGCGAGGAGAAGTTCCCGATCTGCGTGCGGGCGAATTGCATCGCCATGGTGTTCTGCGCGGTCACGATCCCGATCACATCCGGATCCTGTGTCGGATCGGGCGCGACCTCGACCAGAACCGTCAGCGTGGCGCTGCCCGGCGCGTAGCTCGCATTGCCGGCGGTCGTGCCGGTGATCTGGCAGCTACCCGCCGCGACCGGCGTGACCACAGCGCCGCTGAGCGTGCAGACCGACGGCGTCGCGTTGCTTAGCGTCACCGTCAGGCCAGAGATCGCCGTCGCGGTTGCTGCGAAAGGCGCAGTGCCGATCCGCACCGGAGAGCTGACCGGGGCGAAGGTGATCGTATCGGTCTGGCGCGCCACGGTGGCGGTGATGGTGTAGCTTTGCGTCGCGATCCCATCGGCTGCGGTGGCTACCACGGTGATCGTGTTCGCCCCCGTCGCCAGCGAGACCGGTGCCGACGCGCTGCCCGAGGCGGTCGCATTGCCGTTCACGGTGAGGCTCGCGCCGCTATCCGTGGCCGTCGGCGTGACGGTGATCGAGCCCGTGCCATAGGGCAGGTCCACCGAATAGCCGCTCGTGCGCGAACTGAACACGGGGCTCAACGTGCCCTGGCTCACGCTCAGCGCCGAGAGCGTCGCGACATTTGACAGATAGGCGAACTGATCCGCGCTGGTGGCGCTCGAGGTGCCGCCCGGCGCGGTCACGCTTACATGCACCGTGCCGGTGCCCGAAGGCGCGGTCGCGGTGATCTGGCTGTCGGAATTGACGGTGAAGCCGCTCGCGGCCTTCCCCCCGAAGCTGACCGCCGTCGCGCCGGTGAAATCGCTCCCCGTCAGCGTGACGGAGGTGCCGCCGCTGGCCGACCCCTGTGCCGGGCTGATCGCGGTGATCGTGGGGGCGGCGCGCTGGATCGCGATGGTGATCGTGGCGCTTTGGAAGCTCGCATTCGGCGTGCTGGCATCATGGCCGCTTACGGTGAAGCTGTAGCTGCCATTGGCCGTGGGCGTGCCGCTGAGCGTGCCGGTGGCTGAGAGCGACAGCCCCGGCGGGAACGAGCCGGTCTTCGCGGCCGTGTCGAACGTGTAGGGCCCGGTGCCGCCCGAGACGCTCAGCGTGGCCGAGTAGCTCGTGCCGACCTGCCCATCCGACAGCGCGCCCGAGGTCACGGTGAAAGTGGGCGCCGAGACGGTGATCGTGACCGTCGCGGGAGCGGAGGTGCCCGTCGCGTTCGTGCCGGTATAGGTGAAGCTGTCCGCGCCGTGATAGCCCGCCGTGGGCGTATAGCTGATCGTGGTGCCGCTCACCTTGGTCGAGCCGTGGCTGGGCCCCGAGGCGACCGTGACCGATGTCGCCGCGCCGCCGGAGAAATTCAGCGGCACCGCGGTGTCGGTCGAGCCATATCCTACGGTGAGGCTCACGGCATTCGCGGTCGGCGCCGCCAGCGGCGAGACGCTGTTCGACGCGGCCGAGGCCGAGCCGGTGCCTGCAGAGTTGGTCGCGGTGACGGTGAAGCTGTAGCTAGTGCCGTTCGTGAGGCCCGACACGGTAATCGGCGAGCCGGTCCCGGTTCCGGTGAGCCCGCCCGGCGTGGAGGTCACGGTGTATCCGGTGATCGTCGCGCCGCCGTCGGAACCGGGTGGGGTGAAGCTGACCTCGGCTTGACTATCGCCCGCCTTCGCGGTGCCGATCGTCGGCGCGCCCGGTACGACCGCGTTCACGGCGAAGTTCTGCGTGACGGTCGGGGCGGGATTATAGGTGCTGTCGCCCGCCTGATCGGCGTCGATCGAGCAGGTGCCCCCTGAGACGAAGGTCAGCGCGCCACCTGCGGTGATCGTGCAGACTCCGGCGGTGGTCGAAGAGAAGCTGACCGTCAGGCCGGAGGACGCGGTTGCGTTCAGCGTCGGCGAGGTGCCGTAATCCTGCGCGCCCGGATTGGCGAAGGTGATGGTTTGGCCCGCCGTCGGCGTGACGCTGTTCGAGGGCGCTGAGAACCCGGCCGATCCGTAGCCGTTATCGGCGCTGACCGTGAACGTATAAGCCGTACCGGCGGTCAATCCGTTGACGGAGATCGACGTGCCGGTGCCATTCGCGGTTTTGTTTCCAGGTGAAGACACCACTGTGTAATCCTGGATCGGCGCGCCCCCGGTATCGGTGGGTGGGGTGAAGCTCACGGTGGCGCTCTCGACGCCGGCGACGGCTGTGACATTGGTGGGTGGCGGAGCCGTGGTCGGGTTGACGGTGAAACTCTGCGTGACGGTTTGCGCCGCAAGATAGCTGCCATTGCCCGCCTGATCTGCATCGACCGAGCAGGTGCCCGCCGAGACGAATGTCAGAGCGCCGCTCGAGGTGATCGTGCAGACGCTCGTCGTGGAGGACGTGAAGCTGACCGTCAGGCCGGACGAAGCGGTTGCGCTCAGCGTCGGCGAGGTGCCGTAGGTTTGCGCACCCGGATTGGTGAATGTGATTGTCTGAGCGGCCTTCGGGGTCACCGCGTTCGAGGCGCTGGAGGCAGGGCTCGTCCCGACGGAATTCGTCGCGGTGACGGTGAAGGTATAGCTGGTGCCGTTGGTCAGGCCCGTTACCGTAATCGGCGAGCTGCTCCCGGTACCGGTGAACCCGCCCTGCGTGGCGGTCACGGTGTATCCGGTGATCGTCGCGCCGCCATCGGAGGCGGGCGGGGTGAAGCTGACCTCGGCTTGTCCATCGCCCGCCGTCGCGGTGCCGATTGTGGGCGCGCCCGGCGCGACCGCGTTCACGGCGAAGCTCTGCGTGACGGTCGGGGCGGGGTTATAGGTGCCATCGCCCCCCTGATCGGCGTCGATCGTACAGGTGCCGGTCGAGATAAAGGTCAGAGCGCCACCAGAGGTGATGGTGCAGACCCCGGTGGTGGTCGAAGAAAAGCTTACCGGCAGGCCGGAGGACGCGGTTGCGCTCAGCGTCGGCGAGGTGCCGTAATTCTGCGCGCCCGGATTGGCGAAGGTGATCGTCTGTGCAGCCTTCGGCGTTACTGCGTTCGAGGGGTTCGAGGCCGGGCTCGTCCCGAAGTTATTCGTCGCGGTGACGGTGAAGGTATAGCTGGTGCCGTTCGTGAGGCCGTTCACTGTGATCGGGGAGGCGGTCGTGCCGGTTCCGGTGAAGCTACCCGGCGTTGAGGTCACGGTGTAGCCGGTGATCGGGTCGCCGCCATTCGAGGCTGGGGGCGAGAAGCTGACCTGCGCGCTGCTATCGGCGGCCGTGGCCGAGACATTCGTCGGTGCATCCGGTGCGGTCGCGGGGGCCGGGAAGGTGAATGTGACGGTGTAGGTGGTATTGGTTGTGGTATTTCCGCCCGAGGAGATGCCCGATGCGTAATAGAGCGTGACCGGAACTCCGCTGGCCGGATAGGTCGTCGGAGCGGTGTCCAGAGTGACCGTGTAAGTCGGGAAAATATAGGTGCCGGTGCTTGTGTCGAGATTCGGGGATACCGTGATCACCGCGCCTGAATTCGGATCCGTGAAGGTCTGGCTCGTGATCTGATTATTAACCGTGTCGCCCTGGATCGGCCAATAGGCGTTCGCGTTGACCCCCGTCGCGTCATAGAGGCCATATTGGACATCGAGACATTCCGCACTCACGTTGAGCGTCTTTGTCGACCCCTGCCCGCCATCCAATAACAGCGTCGTGCCGGTGCCGCAGGCGGCCAGAGAGGCGCTCGCCCCGGCGGTTGTCAGAAGCACGCCTGCCAGAAGTCGCAAAATGAAAATTCGGAGGGTCGAAATTCGCGTTATGCGAGAAAATCGGTTGGATGCCTTATTGACGGCGCATGCAATGCGACCGCTCAGCGTCAATGCCCTGAACATATCTTGTTGTCCCCACTGAAATTGCAGCGTGGCCCGGACGCATCAATGCAAATCGTCTGAAAATCCCCGTGGGGCAATTGGTAAAATAATGCGCGAGTCTCTGCTCCCTGATGTTGACGCTATGTCGCGTATTAATTTTCGTCAATCTTTAGCGCGTATTGCCGGGATCTTGCCGAAATGTGCCGACAGGGCTGTGGCGCGAAGAGCGCAGTCGCCGGGTGGCCAGGGGGCGTCATCTGCAGCGCTCTCGCGCGCGCATCGCGAGCTCCCGTTTGGGTAATTTGTCAATATAGTCCCACAACACATAGTTGTAAGTTGTCGCAGGACATATTCGCCCGTAGCCTCGCCTTAGAGGAGAATTCAAGGGAACAGTTCGATGGAACCATTTCTGGGCATGATCATGCCCGTAGCCTTCGATTTCGCGCCGCAGGGCTGGGCGTTGTGTAATGGACAGTTGATGAGCATCGCGCAGTATTCTGCGCTTTTCTCGCTTCTCGGGACCGAGTTCGGCGGGGACGGGCGGACCACGTTCGGCCTCCCGGATCTTCGTGGGCGCAGCCCGCGCGGTGCCACCATGCAGGCGCGCGGGCAAAAACTGGGGAGCGAGGCGGTCACGCTCACGGACGCCACGATGCCCAGCCACAGCCACCCTTTCGTGGCCTCGCAGCTGGCGATCGCGGGACGCGCGCCGATTGCGCCCGACGACATGGTGATCGCTTCGGGCAATATTCCCGCTGGCAATCTCTATGGCAGCGCCGAGGCGCCGGTCGCGCTGGCGCAGACCAATATCGGTCACACGGGCGGCGGAATCGCGCATCCCAACATGCAGCCCTCGCTTTGCGTCAATTACGTCATCGCCCTCCAGGGCATCTTCCCGCAGCGCGCGTAAAGCGCGCAACGGATCCGCCGGAACGGAGAGGATATATTCATGGACCCCATTGTCGGACAAATCACGCTGTTTGCCTTCCCGCGCACGCCGCGCGGCTGGCTCAGCTGTCAGGGGCAGTTGTTGCCCATCAACCAATATCAGATGCTGTTCTCGCTTATCGGAACCCAATATGGCGGCGACGGCGTCACGACTTTCGGCGTGCCGGATCTGCGCGGGCGCATTCCGCTCGGCATGGGACACGCGCCGGGGCTCTCGGTCTACAAGGTCGGCGACAAGGTCGGTGAGGAGACGGTCACGTTGAGCGTCGCGGAGATGCCGTCGCATTCCCACGCGATCCAGGCGTCGAGCCAGAGCCCGGCCGCCAACGCGACCGCCGTGCCCGGCCCGGAGGTCGAGTTCGCGACCGCAGATGGCACGGGTGTCACGCGCTACGCGGCCCAGCCCGGTGGCGCGCCCGCGACGCTGAACCCGGCCTCGATCGGGTCGAGCGGTGCGTCCCACCCGCACCAGAACATGATGCCGACCACGGTGATGAACTACTGCATCGCCTATGACGGTATTTACCCGCCGCGCTCGTAAGCGCGCCCGGTCTTTTCGGAAAGGACAGGATATGGACCCCATTCTTTGCACGGTCATGCCATTTCCCTACAATTTCATCCCCAAGGGTTGGATGCCTTGTGACGGGCAGGTCTTGCCGATGTCACAATACTCGGCGGTCTACTCGTTGATCGGGACGACCTATGGCGGGGACGGGCGCACGACCTTCGGGCTGCCCAATCTCAACGGAGGCAGTGGTTCGCCGTTGAGCGTCGTTGCCGGACAGGGCGTAGGGCCGGGGCTTACCCCTCGCGCGCTCGGCCAGCGGGTGGGCAGCGATACGGTGACGCTGACCGAAGCCGATCTGCCGCCGCATTCGCATTCGCTTTCGGTGTTTCCTGAAGGCACGGATGCGAGTGCCGCGCCGACTGCAGGCGATACCTGGATCTCGACGGGGGCCAATGGCTATACCGGCACGCCAATCCAGGATGCGACCAGCTTTGCGCCCGGCGCGATCGCACCCACTGGCGGCAGCCAGCCGCATGAGAACGATCAGCCGACGCTAGGGCTCGTCTATTGCATCGCCATGCAGGGTATCTACCCGAGCTTCGACTGAAAAAACCGCGCGCCCCGCGAGGCGCGCGACCTGCAATTCAAAGGGGCGGTCGCAGCGCGGCGCGCCCCTTTTTCGTGGGATGAGCTGCCGTGAGAAATCGCGACGCGCTCCGACCTGATCCGAACCCCTTGCCGAAGCGCCTCAATCCAGCGTCTGCCGATAGCGCAGCATCGAGATCAGCATGATCACCACGCCGATGATGAAGATCGCCCGCAAGTCGCCGGTGATGTCGGTCAGGTGCGCGCCTTTCAGCATCACCTTGCGCACGATGCGCAGGAAATGCGTGGCGGGGATCGCCGAGCCGATCACCTGCGCCCAGCCGGGCATGCCGGCGTAGGGGAACATGAAACCCGAGAGCAGGATGGTGGGCAGGATTGTCATGAAGCTCGCCTGCATGGCTTGCATCTGGGTGCGCACGAGGGTCGAGATCAGGAAGCCGAGGGCGAGGTTCACTACGATGTAGAGGTTGAACCCGATGAAGAAGGCCAGCCCCGATCCGAGGAACGGCACCCCGAACAGAAGCTTCCCGGCGATCAGGAACACGACGGTCTGGATGTAGCCGATCACGACATAGGGCAGGATCTTGCCCAGCATCACCTCGAGCGGCCGGACCGGTGTGGCGATCAGGGTCTCCATCGTGCCGCGCTCTGTCTCGCGCACGATCGCGATGGCGGTGATCAGCACCATCGTCATCGCGAGGATCACGGCGATCAGGCCGGGCACGATGTTCAGCGAGGTTTTGCTCGCCGGGTTGAATTGCTTGTGCACCACGACCGAGAAGGGCGGCGGTTGCCCTGCGACCGGGGCGAGGGGGCCCTGGAAGGTCTGCTTCACCGCAGTGTCGATGATCCCCGACAGCGCGCCGACAGCGGTGCCCACGGCCGTCGGGTCGGACGCGTCGGCGCTGACGAGCAGTTTCGGCGACAGGCCTCGCACGATGTCGCGCTCGAAATTGGGCGGAATGACCACGACGAAATTTGCCGTGCCGTCGCGGAGCGCCTGATCGCCTTCCTCAGCGCTGGTGACGATGCCCTCGAATTTGAAATAATCCGAGGTCTCCATGCCCGACAGCACCGCGCGCGCCACCGGGCTTTCATCGGCCATCTCGATCAGGGTGGGCAGGTGGTGCGGGTCGGAATTGATGATGTAGCCGAACATGACCAGCTGCAGGATCGGGATGCCGATCATCATCGCAAAGGTCATCCGGTCGCGCCGCATCTGGATGAATTCCTTGTAGAGCACCGCTCCAAAACGCGACAAAGAGAACCAACTCATGCGGAGGGGCCTCCGTTGATACCGAAATTGTCGGCCGCTGTCGCCATCAGGTAGATGAAGACCTCTTCAAGCTCGGCCTCTTTCTTCTCCCATTTGCGCGCGTCGTTCTCTCCGCTCTTTTCAGCGACGACCGCGTCGAGCCCGGCGCTGTCGGTCGAGGACACATGAAGCTGGGCGCCGAAGCGCGCGACCTGTTCGACCCGTGGATCGGCGCGCAGCTCTTCCTCCAACTGGATCAAGTCGGGGCCGGAGACCCGCCATGTGGTCAGGCCGACCTGATGCGGGATCTCGGCCGCCGGGCCGTCGATCAGCTTCTTCCCATAGGCGATGTAGGCGATGTAATCGCATTGCACCGCCTCATCCATGTAATGCGTCGAGACCAGCACCGTGACGCCCTGCTTGCTGAGCTGGCGGATTTCGTCCCAGAAGTCGCGCCGCGCCTTCGGGTCGACCCCGGCTGTGGGTTCGTCGAGAAGCAGGAGCGCGGGCTTGTGCTGCATGCAGGCGGCCAGCGCCAGACGCTGTTTCCACCCGCCCGACAGAGTGCCCGCCAACTGCTTGCCGCGCCCTTCGAGGCCTAGGGTCCGCAGGGTCTCGTCCACCACATTCTTGCGGTTCTTCACCCGATACATCCGCGCCATGAAGTCGAGGTTCTCGCGGATCGTCAGATCGCCATAGAGCGAGAACTTCTGCGTCATGTAGCCGACGTTTTCCTTGATCGCGCGCGCCTCCATGTGGATGTCGTAGCCGAGCGTGTGACCTTCGCCGCCATCGGGGGTGAGCAGGGCGCACATCATCCGGATCGTGGTGGTCTTGCCCGAACCGTTGGGCCCGATGAAGCCGTAGATCGCGCCTTTGGGCACTGACATATCGACCGCGTTTACCACCTTCTTGCCGTTGTAGATCTTCGTGAGCCCCTTCACGACGATCGCGGGCTCGCTCCGGTCGCTCACGCTGTCGGCGGGTGTCGTGCTCATTGCGGCCGCCTCAGGCTGACCGGCTGGCCCGGCAGGAGCGACACGCCCGCCGGGATTCGCGCCTCGGCCCGGAACACGAGCCGCGAGCGTTCTTCGCGCGAGTAGATGATCGGGGGCGTGTATTGCGGCTCTGAAGCCATCTTGCTGATCGTCACCTTGATGTCGGGGTCACAGCCGTCGCATTCCATCTCCAGCTGATCGCCAATGGCGAAATCCGCGCGCTCGGCCTCGGGCAGGAAGAACAGGACCTTGAGCGCGTTCGGCGGCAGGATAGACAGCACAGGCGCCCCGGCTGCGGCCACTTCCCCGGCCTTGTAATAGATCGTCTCGATCCGACCGGCCACGGGGGCGGTGACCGTCATGTCATCCAGCTGCGACCGCGCGAGATCGGCATCGGCCTGTGCTGCCTCAAGCGTTTTCTGGGCGGCCAGAACCTGCGCGCTGCGCGCGGGCAGGGCCGCCACTTCGAGCTGCGCCTTGAGCTGGGCCACCTGCGCCTCGGCTTCTTCCAGAGCGGCGCGGTCGACGTCCACCTTGGCCTGCGCGACGATCTCGCGGGCGAACAGGTCCTCGGTGCGTTTCAGCGCGGATTCCGCGAGATTACGATGCGCGATGGCTTGCTCCAGCGAGGCCTTGATCACCTCGATCTCGGGGTCGCGCGATCCGGTCTCGAGGTTGTTGAGATTGGCGCTGGCAGTCCCGATCTTGGCCTCGGCAGCCCGCAGCGCCGCCTGCTGTTTCGTCGAATCCATGTCGAAGAGGAACTGATCGGCCTTCACGTTGTCGCCTTCGATCGCCGCCAGCGTCTTGATGCGTCCGGTGACCGAAGGGGCGACATAGACGTATTCTCCCTCCACATAGCCGGAGTAATGCGGCACCGGGGCGTCCCCATAGCCGGGAATGATCGCGGTGAGCAGGGCGCTGATCCACGCAACAATGGTATCAAGCATCGGTCGAACCCTCCGGTGACAGGAAAACGCCGTGGAATAGAATGTCGAGGTGGTTCTCGATCAGCCGATCGAGCGACAGCCCGTCCTCCGGCACGACATCGAAGATCTCCGCAAGCAGAAGATGGACGACGATCGGGCCGATGATCGAGCGCAGGGTCAGTTCGGGATCGACCGGGCGCAACTGGCCTGACGCGATGCCCTGTCGGATGATTTCGGTGGCGGCGGGCAGGACGTGGTCGAACACCTCGCGCCGATACATCGCGGCGATCTCGGGGGCGACGACGGCCTCGCGGATCACGACCTTGGGCACCGCCAGCACTTTCGGATCCCCGAGCGAGGTCGCGATCAGCGAGAACAGCGCGCGCAGCGTGGAGCGCGCGTCGTCGGACGTCATCGCGACCAAGGATTGCGCCCGCGTGGCGATCGGAGAAACCGCCCGGCGCACCAAGCCTTCGAGGATCGCCTGTTTCGACGGGAAGTAGAGGTAGACGGCGCCCTTGGAGAGACCCGCCGTCTTGGCGATCTGCGCCACCGACGTATGGGCGTAACCCTTTTCATCGAAGAGCGAGAGCGCCGCGTCGAGCACCTCGTCAGGCCGCGCCTCTGCGCGACGTCGAAATTTGGGCTCGGGCGAGTCGGGATCTGTCATGGGGAGAAAATAACTGACCGGTCAGTCAGTAGCAAGAATATTGACACAGGTCCCTATATCTTTCGACAACTGCAGGAGAAAGACGGGGGCTAGGTCCGACGCCGTTGGTCTTTCGCGGAAGTTGAGGGAAAAATCGCTCAAGGCGAGCAGGCACCGTTGCGCCATGCTTCGCTCAGAGTTGCGCCGCCACGAGCACGAGCGCCACGATGGCGCGCGGGGCTTTGGGGCAAGCCTGTCTCAGCTTTCCCTGCTCACGCGGTGGCGGAGCCAGACGACACCGTCATCCAGCGTCTCGGTCTGCACCAGCTCCAGCGAATGCGCGGGGCCGGTGCCTTGTTCGTAGATCACGGGCGCGCCGCTATTGCCGTCGATCAGGGGCAGGATCAGGGTGCTGGTCGCGTCGATCAAACCTTTGGCGAGGAAGGTGCCGTTCAGCGTGCCGCCGCCTTCCAGCAGCAGCCGGTCGATCCCGAACCCCTCGGCGATGCGGCTCAGCGCGTCTTCGATATCGTCACCGTCGGGGCCGCCGAACACGACCGAGATTCCGCGGTCTATCAACCGCTCGACATGCGCCTGCGCGACGCGCTCGGAGAGCACGATCGCCATATGGTCGCCCTCGAGTTCGTCCGTATCCGGCAAGAGCCGCCCCTTTCGGTCGAATACGATGCCGAGGGTGCGGCCCGCCAGATCCGCCAGTCGATCGGGGCGCGGGGTGGGCGCGGGGTCGAGCATCGGTTCGACATGCGGCACCCAGCCTTCGAGCGAGGCGCGCCCGATGATCCAGCCTTGCCCCTCCAGACGCGCACCGACCGCATCGTAGATCGTCAGCAATTCGTCTTCGGAATAGGGCCACCCTTCGGTCTTCAACCGTCCGTCGAGCGTGGTGATCATGTGGCAAGTGATATGCGGCCGGGGCATTGCGGGGCCTTTTTTGGACAATTCGGGGGAAGAAGAAAGAGAAGGCCGAGCCGCGCGGGCCCGGCCCTCAAGGTCAGCCGTTATAGTCTTCGTCGGCGACTTTCTCGAGCCAGGTGACCGGCGAGCCGTCGATGCTTTCCTGCACCGCGATATGGCTCATCGCGGTCTCGGACGAGGCGCCATGCCAGTGCTTTTCGCCTGCCGGGAACCACACGACATCGCCTTGGCTGATCTCTTCGACAGGGCCGCCTTCGCGCTGAACGCGGCCGCGCCCGAAGGTGACGATCAGGGTCTGGCCCGCCGGGTGGGTGTGCCATGCGGTGCGCGCGCCGGGCTCGAAGGTGACGTGGCTGCCCGAGGTGCGGCCGGGCTCTTCGGCCTGAAACAGCGGATCGACGCGGACGGTGCCGGTGAACCAGTCTTCGGGGCCCTGCATCGAGGCGTTGGTGCCGGAGCGAATGATTTTCATGGGAAAACTCCTTTCTTGGGGTAGGGGCGCGCGGGCTTAGCCGCGCAGTTTTTCGAAACGATAGGTCAGGGCGGGACCGCCGGGTTGCCCATAGGCTAGCTCGGCGGTGACCATTGCAAAGGGCTCGACGAAACGCCCGGTGCGCAATCCGCCCGCATCAACCGGCGTAAAGCCGATATCTTCGATCAGCCCGCGGGCGACGGATTTCGCGCCGTCGTTATCGCCGTAGATCAAAAGCTGCGGCGGGTCGGCCTGTCCCTTGCGGGCGAAGACCGGGGCGAAGCTCTCGGAGGGAGAGGTGTTGAATGTGGCCACCCAGCGCGCATCGGGGCGCATGGTGGCGAGTTGCTCGGCCCCGGAGGTCTTGGGGCCGAGCACGAGATCGCTATTGCTCGTATCGAGCGGAACGCAGCAGTTGAGCACCACCTGGCCTGCCATGTCGCCGGCCTGAGCCAGCAAATCGTCGATGCGGCTCCAATGCACGGCGAGCAGGATCGCATCCGCATCCGCGACCGCCTCGGCCACGGAGGTCGCGCGCCCGCCGGTGTCGGCGGCGAGCCGGTCCAGCTTGGCCGGACTGCGCGAATAGGCGAAGCGCAGCTCGTGGCCGCATTGCGCCCAGATCCGTCCGAGCTTCGCGCCCATCAGTCCCGATCCGAGAATGGCGATCTTCATGGCAGGGTCCTTTATTCGGCGCGGTTCTCGAAGACGTCCTTGGCCACCGGCAGCGCCGAGAAGACCTTGGGCCAGCCCGCGTAGAAGGCCAGATGCGAGAGCATCGCGCCCGCTTCCTCCTGCGTCAGCCCGTTATCCATCGCGCGGTTGAGGTGGAAGGTCATCTGCTCGGGTTGGCCCGCCGCGATCAGGGCTGCGACGGTGACCATCGACCGGTCGCGCGGCGCGAGATCGGGGCGCAGCCAGAGGTCGCGGAACAGAAGTTCGCGGGTATTGTCGACCACGCCCATCGAGACATCGCCATAGGTGCCGCGCACGAAATTCTCGCGCGATTCTTCGGCCTCTTCATCGAGCGGCAGCAGGTCGACCTCTGCGCCGGGAAGGCTGTCCGCGGCGATCCCGCGCGCCTCGTAGACCGGGGCCATAGCTTCTGCGGCGGCGGTGGCGTTGCCCCAGCCGGTGTAGAAGGCGAGATGGGTGACGGTTTCCGACAGTTCGGCCGGCGTCACGCCGCTATCGAGTGCGAGTTCGACGAAACGCTGGAGGTTCCCGGTCTCATGGCGGGTCATCAGCGCCGCGAAGGTCACGAGCGAGCGGTCCCGCATGGACAGCTGTTCGCCGGTCCAGACCGAGCCGAGAAGGTCATTGGTGGAATAGGCTTCAAGCGCGGGGGCCGCGCGGCCAACGGCGTCGGGGATGGTGCGATCGAGCGCCTCGCCGGAGGCCGAGGACGCAATCAGGGCAAAGGCGGAAGCTGCAAAACGGGTTTTCATATCATCTCTCCTGTCGGGTTGATCTTGTCCTTCAGAGATGGGGGAGGCGGCACTCAGGTTAATGCCGCATCAAGCCAAGTCACTCATGAGCGAGATTCATCGAAAGGCCTGAAAGGCACCGCCGGGACAGGCCCGGCGGTGCGATGGTCTGGCTTAAAGCTGACCGCCATAGACGGGGAACATGCTCGCCTCGCCGTAATCCTTGATCTCCTCGATCGATTTCAGCGCCTCCATATCGGCGTCGGAAATCTCGAAATCGAGCGCCGCATTGGAGCGCATGTGATCGGGGTTGGCGGTCTTCGGTAGCGCGACCATGCCCAGTTGCAGCACGTAGCGGATCGACAGCTGCGGGACGCTGACGCCGTATTTCTCTGCCATCGCCTTGATCTCGGCATTGTCGAGGATCTGGCCGTGACCGATCGGCGAATAGGCCTCTGCGACCATGTCGTGGCTCTGGATATAGTCGATCAGCTCGAAGGGCGTGTTCGACACGTGCGCGAGGATCTGGTCGATCATCGGCTTGACCTTTGCGTTGTCGAGCAGGTTGTCGAGATCCGCCTTCTCGAAGTTCGACACGCCGATCGCGCGCAGTTTGCCCGCTTCATAGGCCTCTTCCAGCGCGCGCCACGCCTCGAGGTTGCCCTCGAAGTAGCCATCGTCACCGTGGAACTCGGTCCAGGGTTTCGGGCTGTGGATGATCATCAGGTCGATCTGGTCGAGCCCGAGCGTCTCGAGCGAGCCGTCGATGGCGGCTTTCGCATCGGCATAGTTCTTGATGCCCGCGTCGAGCTTCGTGGTCAGGAAGATCTCGTCGCGCGGAACACCGCAATTGCGGATGCCTTCGCCGACGCCGCGCTCGTTGCCATAGGCCTGCGCGGTGTCGATGTGGCGATAGCCCATCTCGACGGCGGCCTTCACCGCATCGGCCACCTTGTCATCGTCGATCATCCAGGTGCCAAGGCCCAGTTTCGGGATCTCGACGCCATTGGGGAGGGTAAGGGTTTCGTTCAGGATCATGTCTGGCTCCTTGCATTGGAGTGCGCCGCGCCCCTCATTTTTCAAGAGCACGGCTTCGGTTCATGTCCTGCAATCTAGGGCGAGATGCGCCACAGGATAATCGGCGGAATTTTTATAGCACTCATGAATGGCAAGCATGAATGCGCACGTTCATTCACCCGGGCGTGATAATAGGGGGCCGATCAGCCCCGCTCGCGCAGCGCTTCCAGCACGGCGCCGAAGGCGGAAGAAGGGCGCTGGCGACTGGGGTAATAAAGGTGAAATCCCGGGAAATAGGGGCAATATTCCTCGAGGCAGGCTTGCAGGGCGCCGCTTTCGAGATGGGGTGCGGCGAGCCGGTCCGGCACCAGCGCCAACCCGTGCCCATCTATCGCTGCATGCTGGACAAGGCCGATCGTGTTGAAACAGGCCTGACCGGAGACCTTCACCCGGATCTCGTGGCCCTCGGCATCCTCGAATTCCCAGGCATAGAGCGCGCCATGCGTCGCCAGCCGCAGGTTGATACAATTATGCTCGCTCAGATCATGCGGGGTCTGCGGCACGCCAGCCGTCTCGAAATAAGACGGCGCGCCGACGCAGAGCATCCGTTCGTCCGGGCCGATCCTTGTGGCGATCATCCCCTCGCTCACGCTGTCACCATAGCGCACCCCGGCATCGCATTGCGCCGAGGCCAGATCGGTGAAGCCGTAATCCATCACCAGCTCGACATTGATCGAGGGGTATTGCTTGAGCAGCGGCGAGAGCTTCGGCCAAAGCACGGTCTCGATCGCGTAATCGGTCGAGACGATGCGCACCGTGCCCGTGGGTTCGTCCTGCGCGTCATCAAGGGCGCGCAGCCGCGCCTCGATCATCTCGAAACAGGGGTTGAGCGTGGCCAGAAGATCCTCGCCCTCGAGCGTCGGCGCGACCGAGCGCGTGGTGCGCGTCAGCAACCGCAGCCCCAGCCGTTGCTCCAGCGCCTTGATCGTATGGCTCAGCGCGGATTGCGACACGTTGAGCCGTGCCGCGGCCTTGGTGAAGCTGCGCTCTTCGGCGACGGCGGCCAAGGCGATAAGATCGTTGATGTTTTCGCGCAGCATGAGGGAGGCCTCGCTGAATGTTGGTGTCGCCATCGGGCGGGTCTCCCTCACGATATATGCGCGTGGTTCATGACGTCCACGGATTATTCAGTCGTGGATCCGGCGGCGTCACTCCAGATAGTCTGTGTCGCTCACCTTCTCGCCCCAGGTCACGGCGGAGCCATCCACCACTTGCTGGATCGCGAAATGCGTCACATGGGTCGTGTCGGTCGCGCCATGCCAATGCTCGATGCCGGGCGGGCACCAGATCACGTCGCCTGCCTGCATCAGCTGCTTGGGCTGGCCGCGTTCCTGCACCCAGCCAGAGCCTGCCGTCACGACGAGCTTCTGACCTGCCGGATGGGTGTGCCAGGCCGAGCGCGCGCCGGGAAGGAAAGTCACTTCGCCCGCGCTCACATCGCCCATGTCAGGGCCGAAGACGGGGGCGACGAGCGCGGTGCCGGTGAAGGTATCAGAGCTGCCGATCGTGGCCGCGCGGCTCTCCGCCGGGGTCAGTTCCATCGACTGCGCGACGGCGGCGGGGGCGGCGAGAAGGACGGCGAGCGTCGTGAAGGTGCGGATCATCAGGGGTCTCCCTTGGATTGCGTTTCAATGGCGAGGCCGTGATCTCCCTGGCCTCGCTCTCATTGAGGTAAGGACCGCAGGCGCCGGGTTAATGCCGCAAAAGCCGGAAAGCCTCATGAGCAGGATTCATGGATGCTGTGCGCAAAGCGGTGATTATCTGCGGCGCGTCTCGCGGCATGTTGGAAGACAGGCGCCACCCTTCTTCCGGCGCTCTTCGTCAGTTCCCGAAAAAGGAGGCCCGAGATGTGCCAGTCCTGCAATGACACGTTCCAAACCCTGACCCGCGATGGCGAAAGCCGCCGCAATTTCCTGCGCAGCGGCGCCGCGCTGGCCGCAGCCCCCTTGGCGGCGAGCGTCGCCACGCAAGCGGCCGCGCAAGAGGCCGGCGCATCGCTCGAAGCCTCCGAGGTGCAGGCTTGGGCGGCCTTCGACACGGATGGCAGTTTCGCGCCCCATACGATCCCGCGCCGTGCCGCTGGCCCGAAGGATGTCGTGGTCGAGATCATGTATAGCTCGATCTGCCACTCGGACATTCACACCTACAAGGGCGACTGGGGGATGCCGCAGTTCCCGCTTGTTCCCGGTCACGAGATGGTCGGCCGTGTCGTCGGCATCGGCGCGGAAGTCACCAAGTTCCGCGAGGGCGATATCGCCGGGGTCGGCACGATGGTCGACAGCTGCGGCACCTGCGCCAATTGCCTTGCCGACCGCGAGCAGAACTGCCTCAACGGCACGACCTTCACCTATAATTCCGAGGACAAGATCTCGGGCGGGGTGACCTATGGCGGCTATTCCAAGAAGATCGTCGTGAAGGAAGACTTCGCGCTGCGCATCCCGCCAGGGGGCGATCTGGCCGGGTTCGCGCCGCTTCTTTGCGCGGGGATCACCACCTTCTCGCCGATCAATCACTGGGATCTGCAGCCCGGCCAGCGCTATGGCGTGATCGGCATGGGCGGTCTGGGCCATCTCGCGGTGAAGCTGGCGGCGGCGAAAGGGGCCGAGGTCGTCGTCTTCACCACTTCCGAGGACAAGATCGCCGATGCCAAG
This sequence comes from Thioclava sp. PTB-PU3-1, assembly GCF_055666785.1. NCBI lineage: Bacteria > Pseudomonadati > Pseudomonadota > Alphaproteobacteria > Rhodobacterales > Paracoccaceae > Thioclava > Thioclava sp. PTB-PU3-1. Next base: position 18,239 of record NZ_JBVNVL010000007.1, read on the forward strand.
GCTTTCGGCGCCGCCGAGGCCTATCTCTGGTCCGACGAGGCCGCGATGCGGAGCCAGATGGGCAGCTTCGATCTGATGCTCTCGACCGTTCCGGTGGCCTATCCGATGCAGCAATTCCTGAACCTGCTCAAGCTCGACAAGACGCTGGTCAATGTTGGCGCGCTGTTCCCGATCGAGGGGGCGCATGGGATGATGATGGGCTTCGGGCGTCAGAGCCTCGCGGGCTCGATGACGGGCGGCATTGCCGAGACCCAGCGGGTGATCGACTTCGCCGCACATCACGGGGTCGCGGCCACCTATGAGATGATCACCCCCGAGCAGATCGGCGAAGCCTGCGAGAAGGTCGTGAACAAGCAGGCGCGCTATCGCTATGTGATCGACATGACCCAGGCCTGAAACGGCGACTGATGAGTGCCGCTCATCTGTGGCAGTATTGCGCGGGGGGTAATCCTCCCGCGCAATCGCGCATAGATTTGTCTCCAGCAGCAGGAGGGCATCGGCCATGAGCTTCACGAAGTTTCTGACACCCGTCGCGGCGCTATGGGTCGCCGCCAGCATGGCCTGCGCTCAGGAGACGAAAGGAGACAGCATGATCCCGATCACCGTGACCGCAGGCGAGACGGTTCTGACCGCCAAGCTCGAAGACACCCCGGCAGGGCGCGATTTCGCGGCGCTCATGCCGCTGGAGCTGACCCTGCGCGACTACCACGGCATCGAGAAGATCGCCGATCTGCCGCGCAAGCTCGACACGACCGGCGCACCGCGCGCCTACGAGCCGAAGACGGGCGACATCACGCTTTATGCGCCGTGGGGCAATCTCGCGATCTTCTACAAACCTTTCGCCAACTCGCCGGGCCTCGTGCGGCTGGGCGCGTTCGATGGGTCGCTCGAAGCGCTGATGAGCAATCCGACGGTTCGGTTCGAGCGGGTCGAGTGATCGCATACGGCCCTCGCGGCGTAGATCGGTAGCCCGACCCGGAAGGAGATGCCGTGACCGCTGCCGAGCCTTTGCCATTGACCGCCGCCACGCGCGCGGCTGGCGAGGACCGTCTGACGCGGTTCGCCCCGAAGATGGGCGCGGATTACGCGCAGGGGCGCAATTTCGATCACGGGGCGGGGCGGCATAGGGACGTCTCGCAACTTTCGCCCTATCTGCGACGCCGTCTTGTGCTGGAGCGTGAGGCGGTGGCGCGGGCGCTTGACGCGCATGGGCCGGAGGCTGCGGAGAAATTCGTGCAGGAGGTGCTCTGGCGGGGCTATTTCAAGGGCTGGCTGGAGCATCGCCCTGAGGTCTGGGCGCGCTATCGGGACGGATTGGCGCAAGACCTTGCCGCGCTCGACGACGCGCCCGATCTGGCCGCGCGCGTGGCCGAGGCCGAGGCGGGCCGCAGCGGGATCGCCTGTTTCGACGCGTGGGCGTGCGAGCTGCGCGAGACCGGCTATTTGCACAATCACGCCCGGATGTGGTTCGCCTCGATCTGGATTTTCACCTTGCGGCTACCGTGGCGGATCGGGGCGGATTTCTTCTATCGCCATCTGCTCGACGGCGATCCGGCCTCGAACACGCTCAGCTGGCGCTGGGTGGCGGGGCTGCATACGCGGGGCAAGTTCTACGCCGCCGAGGCCGGAAATATCGCGCGCTATACCGGCGGGCGGTTCGCGCCCGATCCCGCGCAATTGGCGGAGGTGAGCGCGGGGCTGGAGGCGGAACAGCCCGAAGGGCTGCCCCCGGTTGCGCCACTGCGCGCGCCGCGCGCGCCGCAGCCGGGGCTGCCCACGGCGCTTCTGATCACCGAGGAAGATTGCCGCGTCGAGGATTTCGATCTGAGCGCGTTCGATCTGCGCGGGGCGGCGACCCTCAGCGCCAGCCACCTGCGCTCGACGCGCGAGGTGGCGCCGCATGTCGCGCGGTTCGAGCGCGACGCACTTGCCGATGCCGCTGAGCGCGTCGGGGTGCCGGACGTGCAACGCCTGAAGGCCGGTGGCCCGTCCGCGCTGGTCGATTGGGCGCAAAGCTTCGGCGTGCGGCAACTCGTGACGCCTTACATTCCGACCGGACCGCTCGGCGATTGGCGCGAGAGCGCGGAGGCGGCGCTGGGCGAGCGCGACATCGCGCTGTGTGAGCTGACGCGGGAGTGGGATCGCGTGATCTGGCCCCATGCCACGGCCGGGTTCTTCAAGGTCAAAAAGAAGCTCCCCCAAATCCTTGCAGAGCTTGGCTTGGCCTGAGGGCAGGGGGAATTGCGCGCGCCCTTGCCGATCATCGCCGAGTGATCGCGCCGCTTCGGAATTTTCCTAGTCATCTCAAAGCTTTTGGGCTACGATTCCGACCAGACCCGGAAAACGGGCGTATTCGAGGCAGTAACGGCAGTATAGCCCATGACAGAAATGGCATTCGGCACCGTCCCCGTGCGGGCCGGTGAACCCGTCTTACCGAAATGGTGGCGCACGATCGACAAATGGGCGCTCGGCGCCGTTTTGGCGTTGTTCGGCCTTGGCATGTTGCTGGGGCTCGCAGCCTCGGTGCCGCTGGCAGAGCGTAACGGTCTTGAGCCTTTCTATTACGTCAAGCGACAGGCCTTCTTCGGGGTGGTGGCGCTGGGCGTGATGCTGGGCATCTCGATGCTCGACCCCAAACAGGTGCGCAGGCTGGGCGTGATCGGCTTCGTCGGCGCCTTCGTCGCGGTGATGCTGCTGCCGGTGCTGGGCACCGATTTCGGCAAGGGCGCGGTGCGGTGGTATTCCTTCGGCTTCGCGTCGATCCAGCCGTCCGAATTCCTCAAACCCGGTTTCGTCATCATCTCCGGCTGGTTCATGGCCGCAGCCCATGACGTCGGGGGCCCCAAGGGGCGGCTCTATTCCTTCCTGCTGATGGTCATCATCGTGGTGGCGCTCGCGCTTCAACCCGATTTCGGGCAGGCGTCGCTGGTGCTGTTCGCCTGGTCGGTGATGTATTTCATCTCGGGCGCGCCGATTGCGCTGCTCACGGGGATCGGGGCGCTGACCGTGGCGGGCGGCTTCTTTGCCTATAACTTCTCGGAACACTTCGCGCGCCGGATCAACGGCTTCCTCTCGACGGATGTCGATCCGCGCACCCAGATCGGTTACGCGACGAACGCGATCCAAGAGGGCGGGTTCTTCGGCGTCGGCGTGGGGCAGGGCTCGGTGAAATGGTCGCTGCCCGATGCGCATACCGACTTCATCATCGCGGTCGCGGCTGAGGAATACGGGCTGATCCTCGTCCTCGTGATCATCGCGCTTTACGCAACCGTGGTGATCCGGTCGCTGCTGCGCCTGATGCGCGAGCGCGATCCCTTCACCCGGCTTGCGGGCTCCGGTCTGGCCTGCGCCTTCGGCGTTCAGGCGATCATCAATATGGGCGTCGCGGTGCGCCTTCTGCCTGCGAAAGGCATGACTTTGCCGTTCGTCAGCTACGGGGGCTCTTCGGTCATTGCTTCGGGGATTGCGGTGGGTATGTTGCTCGCGCTGACTCGGACCCGGCCGCAGGGACAGATTTCGGATATTCTCGCCCGACGCGGTCGCTAAAACCCTCAGGAGGGGGACATGGCCAAGGACACGACCCCGCTACTGCTGATCGCCGCTGGCGGCACCGGCGGGCATATGTTCCCCGCACAGGCGCTGGCCGAGGCGATGGTGCGCCGGGGCTGGCGCGTGAAGCTGTCCACGGATGCGCGCGGCGCGCGCTACGCGGGCGGCTTTCCCCATACGGTGACGGTGGAGCAGATCGCCTCGGCGACGTTTGCGCGCGGTGGCGCGCTCGGCAAACTGGGCGTGCCGTTCAAGATCGCGGGCGGCGTGGCTTCGGCCATCCGCAAGAACCTGTCGGACAAGCCGACGGTGGTGGTGGGCTTCGGCGGCTATCCGACGATCCCGGCGCTGTCCTCGGCGGTGTTCCTGGGCATCCCCCGCGCCATTCACGAGCAGAACGGCATCATGGGCAAGGTGAACCGCGTCTTCGCCAAGAAGGTGAACCGCTTCGCCTGCGGCACCTGGCCGACCGATCTGCCAGAGGGCGTGCAGGGCGAGCATACGGGCAACCCGGTGCGGGCTGCCGTGCTGGAGCGGGCGGGCGCGGCCTATATCCCCCCGGGCGACTACCCGATGTCGGTCCTCGTGATCGGCGGCTCTCAGGGCGCGCGCATCCTGTCGGACACGGTTCCGGCGGCAATGGCGAGCCTTCCGGAAGCCGCCCGCGCCAATCTGCGCGTCTCCCATCAGGCGCGCCCCGAAGACCTCGACCGGGTCGTGGCCGCCTATGAGGCCGCGGGCATCAGCGCCGAGGTCGAGCCCTTCTTCAACGACGTGCCGCGCCGTCTCAGCGAATGCCAGCTGGTGATCTCGCGCGCCGGTGCGTCCTCGGTCGCGGATATCTCCGTCATCGGACGGCCCGCGATCCTGATCCCCTATGCCGCCGCCGCTGGCGATCACCAAGCGGCCAATGCGCGCGGTCTCGCAAAGACCGGCGGCGCGATCACCATCCCCGAGAGCCAGCTCTCGACCGAGAGCCTCGCGGATCAAATTTCACTGGTGCTGGACAACCCCGAGGGCGCGCTGCAGATGTCGCGCGCGGCCCTCTCCTACGGGGTGCCGGACGCCACCGAGCGGCTCGTCGCCCTCGTCGAAGACCTAGCAGGAAAGACTCAATGAACGCGACCAAACTGCCCGGAGAACTCGGCCCCATCCATTTCGTCGGTATCGGCGGGATCGGCATGTCCGGCATCGCCGAAGTGCTGATGACGCAAGGGTTCACGGTTCAGGGCTCGGATGCGAAATCCTCCAAGATCACCGACCGTCTGGCGAAGCTGGGCGCGACCATCTTCGAGGGCCAGCGCGCCGAGAATATCGGTGAGGCGGGCGTCGTGGTGATCTCGACCGCGATCAAGCCGGGCAATCCCGAGCTGGAAGAGGCGCGCCGTCGCGGTCTGCCGGTCGTGCGCCGCGCCGAGATGCTGGCCGAGCTGATGCGCCTGAAATCGAACATCGCAATCGGCGGCACCCACGGCAAGACGACGACCACGACGATGGTCGCGACGCTGCTCGACAAGGGCAATTTCGATCCGACCGTGATCAATGGCGGGATCATCCACGCTTATGGCTCGAACGCGCGCGCAGGCGCGGGCGAGTGGATGGTGGTGGAGGCCGACGAGAGCGACGGCTCGTTCAACCGTCTGCCCGCGACCATCGCCATCGTGACCAATATCGACCCCGAGCATATGGAGCATTGGGGCTCCTTCGATGCGCTGCGCAAAGGGTTTTACGATTTCGTCTCGAACATCCCTTTCTACGGGTTGGCTGTCTGCTGCACCGATCACCCGGAAGTGCAGACTCTGGTCGGCAAGCTCAACGACCGCCGCGTCGTGACGTTCGGCTTCAACGCGCAGGCCGATATCCGGGCGATCAACCTGCATTACGATGCGGGCGTCGCGCATTTCGACATCGCGCTGCAGGGCGAAGAGGGCAAGCCGGTGATCGAGGGCTGCACCCTGCCGATGCCGGGCGATCACAACGTCTCGAACGCGCTGGCCGCCGTTGCGGTGGCGCGCCATCTCGGGATGAAGATGGGCGAGATCAAGGAGGCTCTGGCGAGCTTCGGTGGCGTCAATCGGCGCTTCACCAAGGTCGGCGACGTGCTGGGCGGGGTCACGATCATCGATGATTACGGCCACCACCCGGTCGAGATTGCCGCCGTGCTGAAAGCCGCGCGTCAGGCGGTGAAGCCCGGTGCGCGGGTGATCGCGGTCCACCAGCCGCACCGCTATTCGCGCCTGCATTCGCTGTTCGACGATTTCTGCACCTGTTTCAACGAGGCCGATGTGGTCGCCATCGCCGAAGTTTTCTCGGCGGGCGAGGAACCGATCGAGGGGGCTACGCGCGACGATCTGGTCGCCGGGCTGATCGCGCATGGTCACCGTCATGCTCGTGCCATTTTGTCGGAAGATGATCTGGCTCGGCTGGTGCGTGAACAGGCGCGTCCCGGCGATATCGTCGTCTGCCTCGGGGCGGGGACGATCTCGACCTGGGCGAACAACCTGCCTGCGAAGCTGGGGGGCTGAGCAGGCGCCGGGGCGACCCGGCACGACATCGAAAAGACTTGCGGCGCTGCCACGTCGTCTCATGTGGGCAAGAAGGGCCGCGTCATGCGTGACGAGACGCATCTGAAACGCCGATTGGGTCCGTGGCTGATGACCGGCTACGGGGTCGGCGTCATGGTGGGCGCGGGTATCTATGTGCTGGTCGGCGCGGTCGCGGCGCAGGCCGGGATCTGGGCGCCGCTGGCCTTCGTGCTGGCAGGGTTGATCGCGGCGCCGTCGGCGCTGTCCTATGCCGAATTGTCCTCGCGTATCCCCGAAGCTGCAGGAGAGGCGGCCTATGTCGAGGAGGGTCTGCGCAGTCATGCGCTGGCGCTGATCGTGGGGCTGGGCATCGTGGTCGCGGGCACGGTTTCGGCGGCGGCGGTGCTGCGCGGCGGGGCGGGCTATCTGACGCTGCTGGTGCCGCTGCCGGTCGAGGGCGTGATGATCGCCTTCGGGCTGGTGCTGATCGGCGTCGCCTGCCTTGGTGTGCTGGAATCCGTGGGGCTCGCCGTGGCGCTGACGCTTGTCGAGGTGGTCGGGCTGGTTTTGGTGATCTGGGCGGGACTTTCGACCGACCCAAGCCCCGACCTCACGCCGCTGCCCGCGCCGCATTGGGCCGGGATCGCGGCGGCCGCATCGCTCGCCTTCTTCGCCTTCATCGGTTTCGAGGATATGGTGAACATGTCCGAGGAGATGCGCGACCCGATCCGCGACATGCCGCGCGCGATCCTCGCCGCGCTCGCGATCACCGCGATCCTCTATCTGACCGTAAGCTATGCCGCCGTGCGTGCAGTGCCGCTGGCCGATCTCGCCCGCTCCGAGCAGCCGCTGGCGCTGGTCTGGCAATCGGCGGGGCACGGGCCGGGCATCCTTGCCGCGATCGCGGTGGCGGCGGCGCTCAACGGAGTGCTCGCGCAGGTGGTGATGGCAGCGCGCGTGCTGTTCGGTCTTGGCCGCCGCAGTCCTGCGCTGTCCGTTTTTCATCAGGCGCATCCGCGCTTTGGCACGCCGGTCCTCGCGACTCTTCTTTGCGGTATGGCGATGATTGCGCTTGCGCTCGCTGCCCCGGTCGAGCAATTGGCCGGTATCACTTCGAAGGTGCTCCTGGGCGTCTTCCTTCTCGTTAACCTGTCGCTCGTCGCGCTGAAAAGCCGGTCCGACTATGCGCCGTTCAAAGTGCCTATGGCCGTTCCGGTCGTGGGCGCATTGGTCGCCGGAGCGGCCCTGATCGCAGCCCTGGGAGGTTTCTCATGACCGTCTCGCTCGTTCTTGCCTGTGTCTGGGCGCTCATTGCCACGCTGATCGCGATGGGACCGAGGCGGTTCCACTGGCCGGGCGCGTGGGGGCTGATCGCGTTGGGCGTGCCGCTGGTGGGCTGGGTGACCTATCAGAACGGCCCGATCATGGGGCTGCTGGTGCTGGCGGGCGGCATGTCTGTGCTGCGCTGGCCGGTCATTTTCCTTGTCCGTGCGCTGCGGGGTACGCGTGACCCCGCTGAATGAGATCGGGATCGCTTGCCTCGCCCTGCATGCGCGGCTACGAGATGCGCCATGACTGATTGTCCTTCGACCTATACCCCGCGCGGCGCGCTGACGCCGAACCGTCCGCTCGACTCGCTGACCTGGCTGCGCGTGGGCGGCCCGGCGGATTGGCTGTTCCAGCCTGCCGACGAGGAGGACCTTGCAGAGTTCCTCAAAGGGCTGCCCGAGGAGATCGCGGTCTTTCCGATGGGCGTAGGCTCGAACCTGATCGTGCGCGATGGGGGACTGCGGGCGGTGGTGATCCGCATGGGGCGGGGCTTCAACGGCATCGCCTGCGAGGGCGACACGGTCACCGCGGGCGCCGCGGCGCTCGACGCCCATGTCGCGCGCAAGGCGGCGCAGGCGGGGCTGGACCTGACTTTCCTGCGCACCATTCCCGGCGCGATCGGCGGGGCGGTGCGGATGAATGCGGGCTGCTACGGCTCTTACGTCGCCGATCACCTGATCGAAGCGCGCGTGATCACGCGGGCAGGGGAGCGGGTCACGCTCACGCCCGGGGATCTGAACTTCGCCTACCGTCAGAGCGATTTGCCCGAAGGCTGGGTGCTGACCGGCGCGACGTTCCGGGCGGAGGCCGGTGACCCCGACGCGCTTGAAGCGCATATGGCCGAGCAACTGGCCAAGCGCGACGCGACCCAACCCACCAAGGACCGCACCGCCGGATCGACCTTCCGCAACCCGGCGGGCTTTTCCTCGACGGGCCGGGCCGATGACACGCATGAGCTGAAGGCGTGGAAGGTCATCGACGACGCCGGAATGCGCGGCGCGCGCATCGGTGGCGCGCAAATGTCGGAAAAACACAGCAACTTTATGATCAACACTGGCGGGGCGACCGCGGCCGATCTCGAAAATCTCGGGGAAGAGGTGCGCAAAAAGGTTGTGCAATCGAGCGGAATTTCGCTAGAGTGGGAAATCATGCGTGTAGGAGAATTCGAGGCGTAAGACCTCCACCCTGCAACGCAATTACCGGACGGGGGTCAACCCCCGCATGAGGCGAAAGTAGCGGGTATGTCGAGCAGGGCATCCCACCGTGTGGCGGTTCTTCTGGGCGGCCCTTCTGCTGAGCGGGAGGTGTCTCTGTCCTCGGGGCGCGAATGCGCCAAGGCGTTGCGCACGGCGGGTTTCGAAGTGATCGAGATCGACGCGGGAGAGGATCTTCCGCAACGGCTGAGCGATGCCGCGCCCAATTGCGTTTTCAATGCTTTGCATGGTCGCTGGGGCGAGGATGGCTGCGTTCAGGGCATGCTCGAATGGCTCCGCGTCCCCTACACGCATTCCGGTGTGCTGGCCTCGGCGCTGGCGATGGACAAGGCGCGCGCCAAGCAAGCCTATGCCGCCGCGAACCTGCCGATCGTGCAATCCGTGATCGCGACCAAGGACGACGTGATGGCGCGGCACGTGCTGCCCGCGCCTTATGTCGTGAAGCCGAATAACGAGGGCTCGTCGGTCGGCGTCTATCTGGTGATGGATGGCGCGAACTCGCCGCCGCAGCTATCGGCCGAGATGCCCGAAGAGGTGATGGTCGAGACCTACGCCCCGGGCCGTGAGCTGACGGTTTCCGTGATGGGCGATCGCGCGCTTTGCGTGACCGAGATCATCACCGAGGGCTGGTACGACTATGACGCGAAATACCGCCCCGGCGGCTCGCGCCACGTTCTGCCCGCCGAGATCCCCGTCGAGATCACCGAAGCCTGCCTCGATTATGCGGTCCGCGCGCATCAGGTGCTGGGCTGCCGGGGCCTCTCGCGCACCGATTTCCGCTGGGACGAGGGCAGGGGGCTCGCCGGTCTCGTGCTGCTGGAGACCAACACCCAGCCCGGCATGACGCCCACGTCGCTTTCGCCCGAACAGGCCGCGCATTGCGGCATCGATTTCCCCGAGCTTTGCGCTTGGTTGGTGGAGGACGCCTCATGCGGCCGCTGAACGGTGCCCCGCCGCGCGAAGCCCCCGGGCATCGCCAAGGCCCTTCGGGCGGTATGGCCCCTCGCGTTTACCAACGCTCCAAACGTCCCGCCCGCCGCGATCCCGCGCCGTCGCGGCTTGCTTTCAAACTCGAACGGCTGTGGCTCACGCCTGCGGTGCGCGCCTTCACCCGGATCGGCGTGCCGATTGTTCTGATCGTCGCGGGTCTCGGCCTGTGGCTGGGCGATCCGGGCCGCCGCGCCGATCTCGTCGCGCAGGTGCAGGATGTGAAGGACGCGATCGAACATCGCCCCGAATTCATGGTCAAGCTGCTGAAGATCGAAGGCGCGAGTCCCGAGGTCGCCCATGCCGTGCGCGCGATGCTGCCGGTGGGGCTCCCTGCGTCCAGCTTCGATATCGACCTCGACGCCTATCGCGACACGATCCGCCGCCTCGATGCGGTGGCCGATGCGCGGCTGGTGATCCGCCCGGGCGGCGTGCTTGAGGCAGACGTGACCGAGCGCGTGCCCGCGATCCTCTGGCGCCAGCCGGGCGGGCTCGAAATGCTCGACGCGTCGGGCCACCGGGTTGCCACTCTGATTTCCCGCGAAGCGCGCCCCGATCTGCCGGTGATTTCCGGCATGGGCGCGGATAAGGCGGTGCCCGAGGCGCTGGAAATCATTGCCGATGCCGGTCCGCTTCTGTCGCGTCTGCGCGGGTTGGAGCGACTGGGCGAGCGCCGCTGGGATCTCGTGCTGGATCACGATCAGCGCATCATGCTTCCCGAGACGGATCCCGTCGCCGCACTCGACCGCATCCTCGCGCTCAACACCGCCGAGGATCTGCTTGCCCGCGATTTCACCGTGATTGATTTTCGAAACAAGGACCGTCCGACGATCCGGCTCAGCGATAACGCGCTCGCCGAATTCCGCCGGGTGCAGTCTGACATTCTCAAAGCGAGGGCCACGCAATGACCGATCTCTACGAGTTCCAGCGCGCAATGCGCAACATGCGTAAGGCAGCGATGCAACGGGGCGTGATCGCGCTTCTCGATATCGGCAGTTCCAAGATCGCCTGCCTCGTTCTGAAATTCGACAATCCGAACGGGTCCGAGGATGAGGACTCGCTGGCCGGGCACGCCTCGGTGCGGGTGATTGGGGCCGCGACGACGCGTTCGCGCGGGGTGCGCTTCGGCGAGATCGACGCGATGGCGGAGACCGAGCGCGCGATCCGGACCGCCGTGCAGGCCGCGCAGAAGATGGCCAATACCCGCGTCGATCACGTCATCGCCTGTTTCGCGGGCGCCGAGCCCCGGTCCTACGGGCTGGCGGGCGAGATCGAAGTGCAGGGCGATCAGGTCACCGAGGTCGATGTGAGCCGCGTGCTGGCATCGTGCGATATCCCGCCGCTCGGGGCAGGGCGCGAGGTGCTTCATGCGCAGCCGGTAAACTTCGCACTCGATCACCGCTCGGGTCTGGCCGATCCGCGGGGCCATGCGGGGCAGCGCCTCGCGGTCGACATGCATCTGCTGACCGTCTCCGACACCGCGATCCAGAACCTGATCTATTGCATCCGTCGCTGTGATCTCGAACTCGCGGGCATCGCCAGCTCGGCGTACGTTTCGGGCGTCTCCAGCCTCGTCGAGGACGAGCAGGAACTGGGCGCGGCCTGCATCGACATGGGCGGCGGCGCGACCGGCGTGTCGATCTTCATGAAGAAACACATGATCTATGCCGACGCGGTGCGGCTGGGCGGCGAGCATGTCACGCGCGACATCGCGGCGGGGCTGCGGGTGCCGATGTCGGTGGCCGAGCGGATCAAGACCTTCCACGGCGGCGTTGTCGCCACCGGCATGGACGATCGCGAGATGATCGAGCTGGGCGGCGACTCCGGCGACTGGGAAAAGGATCGCCGCCAGGTGAGCCGCGCCGAACTGATCGGAATAATGCGCCCGCGCGTCGAGGAAATCCTCGAAGACGTGCGCGCGATCCTCGATGCTGCGGGGTTCGAGCATCTGCCCTCGAAGCAGATCGTGCTGACGGGCGGGGCGAGCCAGATTCCCGGTCTCGACGGGCTGGCCGCGCGAATCCTCGGCCAGAATGTGCGGCTCGGGCGGCCCATGCGGGTGCAGGGTCTGCCGCAGGCCGCGACCGGCTCGGGCTTCTCTTCCGTGGTGGGTCTGTCGCTTTTCGCGGCGCATCCGCAAGACGAGTGGTGGGATTTCGAGATGCCCCCCGAAACGCTGGGCGGGCGCTCGCTGCGCCGGGCCATCCGCTGGTTCCGCGATAATTGGTGAAATGTTGCAAAAGTGAAAATTGACTGATCTCAGGCCCCTGTCGCGCGAAGTTCAAGTTCGCGTAGCGGCGGCGGTCTGGCCGCATCATCCACACAATATGCTGACGTCTGCGCGAAATACCGCTGGTCACGGAATCTGGAGCTCCAGATTTTGTGGTCCGAAGCGGTTTTTTACGTGACGCTGCGGCGATTCATCGCTAAAATCGGTCTAATTTCCATTGAAATCGGCCTGGGACAGGGTCGGGCAGCAACAACAGGCGGACATACCACATGGCGTTGAATTTGATGATGTCAGAGCACGAGGACCTGAAGCCCCGGATCACCGTATTCGGCGTCGGGGGCGCGGGCGGGAACGCGGTCAACAACATGATCGAGCAGCAGCTTGAGGGCGTGGAATTCGTGGTCGCGAATACCGACGCTCAGGCGCTGCAGCAGTCCAAGTCGCAGGCCCGGGTCCAGATGGGCACCAAGGTCACCGAGGGTCTGGGCGCAGGCGCACGTCCCACGGTGGGCGCGGCCGCGGCCGAAGAAAGCATCGAGGCGATCGTCGATCACCTCGCAGGCGCGCATATGTGCTTCATCACCGCCGGCATGGGCGGCGGCACCGGCACCGGCGCCGCTCCGATCATCGCGCAGGCCGCGCGTGAGCTGGGCGTGCTGACCGTCGGCGTCGTGACCAAGCCCTTCCAGTTCGAAGGCTCCAAGCGGATGCGTCAGGCCGAGCAGGGCCTCGAAGAGCTCCAGAAGGTCGTCGACACGCTGATCATCATTCCGAACCAGAACCTGTTCCGTCTGGCCAACGAGAAGACCACCTTCACCGAGGCCTTCTCGATGGCGGACGACGTTCTGTATCAGGGCGTCAAAGGCGTGACCGACCTGATGGTCCGTCCGGGCCTGATCAACCTCGACTTCGCCGACGTGCGTGCGGTGATGGACGAGATGGGCAAGGCGATGATGGGCACCGGCGAGGCGACGGGCGAAGATCGCGCAGTTCAGGCTGCCGAGAAGGCCATCGCGAACCCGCTCCTCGACGAGATCTCGCTGGCAGGCGCCAAGGGCGTGCTGATCAACATCACCGGCGGCTACGACCTGACGCTGTTCGAACTCGACGAAGCGGCAAACCGCATTCGCGAAGAGGTCGATGCGGATGCCAACATCATCGTCGGCTCGACGCTGGACCCCGACATGGAAGGCGCGATGCGTGTCTCCGTGGTCGCGACCGGTATAGATGCGCTGGCCACCCCGGCGGAAGTCCCGGTGCCGCGCCGCTCGCTCGCCGAGCCGCTGAAGCCCGCGGAAACCGCAGCCGAAGCTACCATCGAGCATGCGCCCGCTCCGGCGCCGCAGCCCGCTCCGGCCCCGCAGCCCGCGCCGCAGCAGGCACCGGCCGCTCAGGCAGCCCCGCAGCCCGCGCCGCAGCCGCAGCAGACCGCACAAGAGCGGACCCTGTTCGACGCGCCCGCAGCTCGCGCCACGATGGAGCAGCCGCGCGCTCAGGAAGCCGCTGACGACCTGCCGCCGCCGGCCTATCGTCCGCAGCCTGCGCCCGCGCAGGATCTGCATGTCGAAGACGGCGCGCATGACTATGTCGCACCGCGTCCGCGTCAGCCCGGCACCCCGTCGCCGGAAGCCCTGCGTCGTCTCGAGGCGGCGGTGAACAAGGCTCCGTCGAGCGCGCCCGCGCAGCGTCCGATGGCGGCGACTCGCCCGGCCGCACCGCAGCAGCCGCAACCGCAGCCGCAGGCAGAGCGTCCGCGCTTTGGCATCAATTCGCTGATCAATCGCATGACCGGCCACGGCCATGCCGAGCAGGGCCACGCGCCCCAGCAGCACGCTCCGCAGCAGCCCGCGCCGCAGCCCCAGCAGCAGCGTCCGCAGACCGCTCAGCCGCGTGCCGAGGCCTATGATGATGAGCAATCCGAGGATCAGGATCGCATCGAGATCCCGGCATTCCTGCGCCGTCAGGCGAATTAATCGCTCACAAAGACTTCACGAAACGTCGAAAAAGGCCTGCGAGAGCGGGCCTTTTTCTATTATAAATTAGGGGCTTATGTGCGTTTGCGCGGCGTTCCGCCCGATCGCGGACGCAATGTTTCAGGCCGTTACAAAGAGTGAATTGTTAACCCCGCCGTCTCTGACTAACTGATGCTGCGGCTCTCGGACCCGTGTGTTCGTGGATCGCCAGAGAAAAAAGTTGTGAGGTTATCGTGCAGACGACGCTTGCCAAATCCGTGGCCTTTTCCGGCGTTGGGCTCCATTCGGGCGCCCCGGTCGAGATGCATGTGCATCCGGCGCCTGCAGGCCATGGAATCGTGTTCCGTCGCACCGATGTGTCCGGCGTGAACCCGCGTGTGCCCGCTTTGTGGAGCAACGTGCCGAGCGCGACGCTCTGCACGCTGATCGAAAACGAGGACGGCGTTCAGGTCTCCACGATCGAGCACCTGATGGCGGCTCTCGTGGGCTCGGGCATCCACAATGCGCTGATCTCGCTGGACGGGCCGGAAGTGCCGATCCTCGACGGGTCTTCGGCCCAGTTCGTCGCGGCGTTCCGCGCGGCTGGTTTGCGTGAGCTTGCCGCTGAACTGCGCGCGATCCGCATTCTCAAGCCGGTCGAAGTGCGCAACGGTCAGGCCGTGGCGCGCATCGAACCTGCCGCGGGCCTCGAGATCGATTTTGCGATCGACTTCACCGACGCCGCGATCGGTCGTCAGAGCAAGCGCCTCAAGATGGCCAATGGCGCCTTCGTGCGCGAGTTGATGGACAGCCGCACCTTCTGCCGTCTCGCCGATGTCGACGCGATGCGCGAGAAAGGGCTCAGCCTCGGCGGCACTTTCGAGAATGCCGTGGTCGTCGATGGCGACAAGGTGCTCAGCCCCGGCGGTCTGCGTCACGCGGATGAACCCGTGCGCCACAAGATGCTCGATGCGCTTGGCGATCTCGCGCTTGCGGGCGCGCCGATCCTCGGTCGCTATCGTGGCAACCGCGCGGGTCACGCGATGACCAACCAGCTTCTGCGGGCGTTGTTCGAGCGCCCCGATGCGTGGTGCTGGGAAACCTGTTCGCCCGCGCAGGCTTACAGCTTGCCCGGCGCTGGTGTATGCTCGGCAGCGGCACTGGCATCGGCCTGAATGCATCGCGGCCCGGTCACGGGTTCGCGGGCATCGGGAAAAGGGGCGTCAAAACCCGCAAAGGCATTTTGCGCCCCGGATTTTTCTATGCTAGGACATGCCGAACGGCCTCCGAAACGGGGTAGTGATTGACGGGTCCGGGGCCTTTCTCCGGCAACGAAAGAGGGATGGGGCAGGGCATGGCGCGCGGCAAACTGGCGGCAGCGAAACTCGGGGCTCTTGGTCTTGTAATGGCGCTTTCCGCCTGCGGTACTGACCCGAACAAAGCACCGAACCTCGAAAACTTCACGGCCAAGCAAATCTACGAGCGTGGCGAATATGAGCTGGAGGTCGGCAATCCGCGCCGCCCCAATACCGCGCTGAAGTATTTCTCCGAGGTCGAGCGGCTTTACCCCTATTCGCAATGGGCCAAGCGCGCGTTGATCATGGAAGCCTATGCCCAGCATAAGGCGAAGAATTACGAAGAAGCCCGCGCTTCGGCGCAGCGATTCCTCGACACCTATCCCGGCGACGAAGATGCGGCCTATGCGCAATATCTTCTGGCGCTCAGCTATTACGATCAGATCGACGAGGTCGGCCGCGATCAGGGCCTGACCTTCCAGGCGCTGCAGGCGCTGCGCGACGTGATCGAGAAATACCCGGATTCGGAATATGCCCAGTCGGCGATCCTGAAATTCGACCTCGCCTTCGACCACCTCGCGGGCAAGGAGATGGAGATCGGGCGTTACTACCTCAAGCGCGGCAACTACACCGCGGCGATCAACCGCTTCCGCGTGGTGGTGGAGCAATTCCAAACGACGAGCCACACGCCCGAGGCGCTGGAACGTCTGGTGGAGGCCTATCTGGCGCTCGGCATCACCGATCAGGCGCAGACCGCAGGCGCGATCCTCGGCCACAACTTCCAGTCCTCGCCCTTCTATCAGGACGCTTTCAACCTGCTGCAAAAGCGTGGGTTGAAGCCCGAGGCGAAGGGCAACGGATGGCTGTCCAGCGTGTATCGTCAGGTGGTTCAGGGCAAGTGGCTCTGATCGGGGCCCTCATGGTCTGAAATGCTACATTCGCTGGATATCCGCGACATTCTGATTATCGAGAGGCTGGAGCTGGACTTCGGCCCCGGCCTCAATGTGCTGACCGGCGAGACCGGGGCGGGCAAGTCGATTCTGCTTGATTGTCTGGGCTTCGTGCTGGGCTGGCGCGGCCGGGCCGAACTGGTGCGTCAGGGCGCCGATCAGGGCGAGGTGACGGCGGTGTTCGAGCTGCCCTCCGATCACCCCGCGCGCGAGGTACTGGCCGAAGCGGGCATCCCTGTCTCGGACGAGTTGATCCTGCGCCGGGTGAATGCGCGCGACGGCCGCAAGACCGCGTGGATCAACGACCGCCGGGCGTCCGGTGACGTGCTGCGGCAGGTCTCCGCCTCGCTGGTGGAGCTGCACGGTCAATCCGACGATGGCGGTCTGCTCAACGAACGCGGTCACCGGGCGCTGCTCGATGCCTTCGCGGGCCATTCGGATCTGCTGGAGGCCACCCGCACGGCGTGGAAAGCCCGCGCGGCGGCGGCGCGCAAGCTGGAGGCGGCGCGCAGCTCGCTTGCAGCGGTGAAGGAGGAGGAAGAATTCCTGCGCTATGCGGTGAAGGAATTCGACACGCTCGATCCGAAACCCGGCGAGGAAGCCGAGCTCGACAGCCAGCGTCGCCTGATGCAGGGCGCCGCGAAAATCCGCGAAGATGTGTCGCGCGCCTTTGCCGCCCTCGGCCCGGAAGGGGCGGAGGGGATGATGCGCGACGCCGATCGCTGGCTGCAGGGCGCGGCGGACCGGGCCGAGGGGCGTCTCGACGCGCCGCTGGAAGCGTTGGAACGTGCCTTCCTCGAACTGGGTGAGGCCGCGCAGGGGGTGGAGACCGCGCTGGATGCGCTCGATTTCGATCCCCATGCCTTGGAGGCCTGCGAGGAACGTCTGTTCGCGATCCGTGGCCTTGCGCGCAAGCATGGTGTGCTCGCCGATGAACTTGCCGATTTCGCCGAAGGCCTGCGCGAGAAGCTTGCCGCCTTGGACGCGGGCGAAGAAGGGATCGGCGCGCTGGAAGCCGAGCTCGCCAAAGCAGGCGCGACCTATGACAAGGCTGCCGCTGCGCTGTCGAAGGCGCGTGCCGAGGCTGCAGGGCAGCTCGATGCCGCGATGGCGGGCGAATTGGCGCCGCTGAAGATGGACCGCGCCGTGTTCGAGACGCGGATCTCCGAGGGCGAGCCCGGTGCCGAGGGCACCGATACCGTGCGCTTCACCGTCGCCACCAACCCCGGCGCGCCGGCTGGACCGCTCAACAAGATCGCGTCGGGCGGCGAGCTGTCACGCTTCCTCCTCGCGCTGAAAGTCGTGCTCGCGCGCGGCGCCGATACGCTGACCCTGATCTTCGACGAGATCGACCGCGGCGTGGGCGGGGCCACAGCCGATGCCGTGGGCCGTCGTCTCGCAAAGCTCGCCGAGGGCGCTCAGGTCCTCGTCGTCACCCATTCCCCGCAGGTCGCCGCTCGCGGCGCGACCCATTTCCGCGTCGCCAAATCGGTCAACAACGACATGACCACCTCCGAGGTCCGCGCGCTGGCCGAAGCCGAGCGCACCGACGAAATCGCCCGCATGATCGCAGGCGCCGAAGTCACCGAAGCCGCGAAGGCGGCGGCACTGGATTTGCTGAAGGGTTAAGCGTCGGTCGCGCGTGTTTTGCGGCGATTGGACAGGTAGCACCGTACCTGATTGCGCAGGGTCTTTCGATGCATCGAGAGATAGTAACGCGCGATCGAGAGCTTCGTGCGCTGTTTCGTGTGAAAATGCGGCATATGAATGAAGTAGGGGTTGGGTTTGCGGAATGACCACCCCCAGCGATGGACCTGAAGCGGGATCTTCTTGAGTACCCAAGGCAAAGAGAGTTGATCCCGTTTGGAGCCGTGACGGAATTCCTGCCACCATAGTGACATCGCATCGGACAAATGGGGGCTGACGTGCCTTCGAAATATCACACCGTTTTCAGAGAGAGGAATTCCGCTATCAGGGGGCAACTCGTTCTTGTAGCGGGCCGCTTGAGCCGCCATTGCAAGCTTCTCTTCGCTCGTGAACCGATCGCTGGCGCAAAGGGCGATCAGTTCTTCGGAAACGTTGCGGCGCGCCGGATGTTTGAAGAGGCCGATCTCGGCACCCGATGTGATAAACTCGTTGAGCAATATCTCGAGTTCACCGACGCTTCGCATATTGCCATCGAGATAGACAGAATAGTCGTACTCGGGAAAGATTTCATGCGCGAACATCTTGCACCAGCGGTTCGCATCGCTGGAACTTAAACCCCGGGCGGGCTCTGGGAGCGGCCTGACGGTCCAACCGTGCGCCATCATCGCTGTGTTGGACAGAAGAATATAGTCGAAGGCCGGATTGAGCCGCCGAGGAGGCAAGGGCATATCGTAATCGTCTATGATGGCCGAGTAGACGACCATCTTTCTAGGGAATGAAGAGCGCGAAGCTATCGTCATAGTGACTGTCCCCTTATCCAAAGCGCCACTCGGCTCAAAGTGAAAACACGCTCCCGCGCGCGATTTTCACGAGTTCTCTGAATCTTTCAGCAATGGCGGGGGCGGAAACACGCGCGGCCATCGCCTGTGTCGCGCTCAGGGCCTGTGTCCAGTTTGGCGCGCTGAACTCGGCGGCCATCTTCGCGAATGCCGCTTTTACCGCCGTGTCGCTGTCGTCTTCGGTGAAATAGGGATAGTCCGCGCCAAGCAGCGCTTCGGCATCGGGCACCGAGCGGTTCACCAGCGGAACGGCTCCGCAGGCGGCGGCGATCATCCCCTTGGTGAATGGTTTCGTCACGCGGCCGCCTTGCGCGTCGGGGCGGACGCAGTAATGCGCGCTGTAATCTCCAAGCGCCTCGAATGTGGCCTCGAAATCTTCGGCATGGGCCGCGTTGAGCACGTCGATCTTGTCTCGCAGCGCTTCGCTCATTTGGCAGTTCAGCGGGTCGCCGAAATAGACCATGCGGAATTTGTCCTGCTGCGCGCGTACAGCCTGATTGGCGAGGCGAATATCGGGGCCGTGCAGGATTGTGTGGACTTTGGACGAAAAGCGGGGACCGCCGGCGTTCCGCTCAGAGATAAGGTCGACCAGCTGACGTTCGGATTGGTACGAGCTTGCGATGTGCAGATCGGCGGCGGGCGACAAAAGCCGGTCGAGATCGCCATCGACATAGTCGGCGCAAATTGTCCCGCCGCGTTTTTTCAAGATCGCGGCGACCTCGGGGCGCAGCACGGGCAGGGCGCTTTTCGTGACGAAGAAGATCGCGTCTTCAGGTTGGCGTGCAGCCCAGAGACGGCGCGCGATCTTGCCCCAAAGCTTCGACTTACGCGGCGCGAGGGAAATGGAGAGATCGATCTCGTCGCCAAGCTCGGGCGAAATCAGTTCAATCAGCTGATGGGCGCGCATGAAGGTGCTGCCCAGCGAGAGGTGCCGGTCGCTGCAAACGAAGACGATTCTTGGTCTTATTTCTCCCATGTCGCAACCATAGGTTAAGCGGCTGGGAGCCGCCATACGGCGTCTTACCCCGCCTCCACCACGAATTGCGCGGCGACGATTTCCCAGCCCGCTGGCGTCAGCCCGAGCGTTGCGGCCAGCGTGCAGCCGATCCGGCCCGCATCCGCGCCGTTTTCGGTGATGATCCCGGTCAGGACGAAGCGTTGGAGGACGACCGCGGCCTCGGCGCCGACGGCGCGCGATTTGGCCTTGCCGGTCACCAGTCGTGCGCGCGAGAAGGCGCCGGCGAGTTCGCCTGCGAACAATTCCGCGATCTGGGTACGGCCCGAGGCGATCCCGCCGGTGAGCGAGATGAAATCGGCATCTTCCGCGAAGAAGCCCGCCAGCGCCTGCGCATCGCGCGCGCCCCAGGCTTTCGCAAAGGCGCGCGGCAGCGCGTCCGGGGTTTCGAAGCTCATTCGTCCTGCTCCACCAGTTTGCCGGGATTGAGAATGTTCTGCGGGTCGAGTGCGCGCTTGATCTGGCCCATCACGTCCCAGCCCGCGCCATGCTCGCCGCGCATATAGCCCATCTTGCCCATGCCGATGCCGTGCTCGCCGGTGACGGTGCCCTGCATCTCGAGCGCACGTTCGGCCATCTTCGCGGCCACCTGCTTGGCGCGTTTGAATTCGTCCTTATCCTCGGGATCGAGCAGCAGGACGGAGTGGAAATTCCCGTCGCCGACATGGCCCACCACAGGGCCGATCAGCCCGGCTTCGAGGATGTCATGCTTCGTCGCGGCCACGGCCTCTGCCAGCCGCGAGATCGGCACGCAGATATCGGTCACCAGCCCCATGCAGCCGGGGCGATGCGCGATCGTGGCGGGGTAGGCGCCGTGGCGCATCTTCCACAGCTTGTTGCGGTCCTCGGTCGTCGTCGCCCATTGGAAATCGGCGCCGCCCATCTCGGCCACGACCTCGCCGAACCGCTCGGAGGCTTCGGCCACACCGCTTTCCGAGCCGTGAAACTCGATCATCAGATGCGGTTTCGCGGGGAAATCGGTGCCGTTGGCCTCGTTGAAGATCTGCGCGGTGAGGTCGTCGACAAATTCGATGCGGGCCATCGGGATGCCCATCTGGATCGTCATCTGCACCGTCTCGACCGCCGCTTCCAGCGTGTCGAAGGCACAGACCGCAGACGAGATCGCCTCGGGCTGGCCGTGCAGGCGCAGCGTCAACTCGGTGATGATACCAAGCGTGCCTTCCGAGCCCACCATCAGCGCGGTCAGATCGTAGCCTGCCGAGGATTTCTTCGCGCGGCTGCCGGTGCGGATGATGCGACCATCGGCCAGCACCACCTCCAGCGCCGCCACATTGTCGCGCATCGAGCCATAGCCCACCGTCGTCGTCCCGCTCGCCCGGGTCGCAGCCATCCCGCCAAGCGAGGCATTCGCGCCCGGATCGACCGGGAAGAACAGCCCCGTCGCGCGCAGGTCTTCGTTCAGCGCCACACGGGTCACGCCGGGCTGGACGCGCACCTGCATATCCTCGGCCAGAACGTCGACCACACGGTCCATCTTCATCAGATCGAGGCTGATCCCGCCGCGCACCGGCACCGCGTGCCCCTCCAGCGAGGTGCCAGTGCCATAGGGCGTGATCGGCACGTCATGGGCGGCGCAGATTTTCACGATCCCGCTGACTTCCTCGGCGCTGATCGGATAGGCCACCGCATCGGGCGGGGCGAAAGCGAACCATGTCTCGTTGCGGCCGTGCTGGTCGCGCGCGCCTTTCGAGGTGTCGAGCCGGTCGCCCAGCAAAGTTTCGAGTTCCGCCAGCGCCTCTGCCAATGCCATGCACGCCTCCCATTTTTGCTGCCCAAGCTTTAGGCTCAGCCGCGCGCGAGTGAAAGGGTTCCTGCGGTTTGTCGGCGGTTTTTGTCTCGGATCAAGGATTTGTCGCGAATCTCTGCCTAGCTAGCAGCGCGCAGGTCCGGCAGACTTGCGCGGCAGGCAAAAAGAAGGAGCGCGCCATGATTTTCGAGAGCCGGAAATGGGATGAGATCGAGGTCGGTCAATCGGCGGAGTTGAAGCGGCTGTGCACGGCCGATGATTTCTACGTTTTCGCGGCGGCCTCGGGCAATCACAACCCGGTTCATCTGGAGGCCGAGGACGGCGATGGCGACGGCCAGAAGGAGGCCTACGCGCCGGGCATGTTCGTGGCCTCTCTGATCACCGCCGTGCTGGGCAATCTGTTGCCGGGGCCGGGGACGCTCTATCGCTCGCAAAGCCTGCGCTTCCACGATCTCGCGGCTGCCGGGCAGGAGCTCTGCGCCCGCGTCGAGGTGCTCGAGAAGCTGCCCGGCGATCTTCTGCGAATGAAGACGGAAGTGCGCCGCGTGGGCGATGACGCGTTGATCGTCGAGGGCGAGGCCGAGGTTCACGCTCCGCAGAAACATTTGAAATTCGATGCGCTCGAAGTGCCGGGCCTGATCTCGCAGCGCCACCGCCATTTCGAGAAACTGCTGGAGAAAGCCGAGCCGCTGCCCGATCTGGTCACCGCCGTCGTCTGCCCCGAAGAGCCGGTGTCGCTCGACGGTGCGCTCCTCGCCGCCGAACATCACCTGATCGAGCCGCTGCTGATCGGCCATCCCGAAAAGATCATGTCCGTCGCGAAGGAGCTGGGCCGCGACGTGACCAAGTTCGAGATCCTGCCCGCAGAGCACCCCCGCGATGCCGCGCGCATGGCGGTGCAGCTGGTCAACGAGGGGCGCGCGGGCGCAGTGATGAAGGGCCACCTGCATACCGATGCGCTGCTGAAGCCGATGCTCGACAAGGCGACGGGGCTGCGGGTCGGCAAACGCTTCACCCATGTCTTCGTGATGGATGTGCCCGGCGTCGTGCATCCTCTGATCGTCACCGATGCCGCGATCAACATCGCGCCCGATCTCGAGACCAAGGTGCATATCGTGCAAAACGCGATCGACGTGGCGATCTCGATCGGGATCGAGGTGCCGAAAGTGGGCGTGCTGTCTGCGGTCGAGACCGTGACGCCCGCGATCCCGTCGTCCCTCGATGCGGCGCTCTTGTCGAAGATGGCAGAGCGCGGGCAGATCACCGGGGGCGAGGTCGATGGGCCGCTGGCGATGGACAATGCCGTCGATCTGGCTGCCGCGCGGACCAAAGGCATCCGTTCGGCCGTGGCGGGCCGGGCCGAGGTGCTGGTCGCACCCGGGATCGATTCCGCGAACATGCTGGCCAAGCAGCTCGCCTATATCTCCCATGCGGAAGGGGCGGGGCTGATGCTGGGCGCGAAGGTGCCCGTCATCCTGAACTCGCGCTCCGATAGCGGGATGGCGCGGCTGGCCTCCGCCGCCGTGGCCTCGATCCACTACCACCGCACCTGTGGGGACCGCGCATGAGCACCCGCGCGATCCTGACGCTGAATTCCGGCTCGTCTTCACTGAAACTTGGGCTATTTTCGGAAGATCTCGAGACGCTCGCGCTCGGCCATGTCGACCGGATCGGGCGGCGCGAGGCGGCGATGAAACTCAGCGGCCCCGATGGCGCGCCGCTGCCGCTGCCCGCCTCCGCCCCGGACGATTTCGCGACCAATGCGGCGGCGCTCCACACCGCGCTTGCGGCGTTTCAGGCGGCCTTTCCGGGACTGGAGGTGATCGCGGTCGGCCACCGGATCGTGCATGGCGGGATCGACCATGCCGCCCCCGAGCCCCTGTCCGAACCGCTGATGAAGGAGTTGGCCAAGCTCGCCCCCTTCGCGCCGCTGCACCAGCCGCATAACCTCGCAGGCGTGCGTGCGGCGGTCGATACCTTCCCCGGCACGCCGCAGGTCGCCTGCTACGACACCGCCTTTCATCGCGGCCATCCCTTCGTCAGCGACACCTTCGCCCTGCCGCGCCGCTATTACGAGAAGGGCGTGCGCCGCTACGGCTTTCATGGGCTGAGCTATGATTTCATCAATGGCGAGCTGACCCGCACCGAGCCCGACTTGCATAAGGGCCGGATGATCGTCGCGCATTTAGGCTCGGGCGCGTCGATGTGCGCGATCGAGAATGGCCAGTCGGTCACCTCGACGATGGGGTTCTCCGCGCTCGAAGGGCTGCCGATGGGCACGCGTCCGGGCGAGCTCGATCCCGGCATCCTGCTCTACATGATGGATCAGGAGGGGATGAGCGCGTCCGAAATCTCGACGCTGCTCTACAAGGAATCCGGGCTTCTGGGCATGTCCGGCATCTCCAACGATATGCGCACGCTGGAAGGATCAAGCGATCCCAAGGCGAAAGAGGCGATCGACTATTTCTGCTTCCGCATCAAACGTCAGATCGGCGCGATGGCGGCGGCGATGGGCGGTCTGGACGGGATCGTCTTCACCGGCGGGATCGGAGAGAATTCGGCGCGCGTGCGTGCGCAGGCCTGCGACGGTCTGGGATTCCTTGGGGTCGAAGTTGACGCCGAGGCCAATGCCGAGAATGCGCGCGAGATCGGGAAGGGCGCGGTGCGGGTGCTCGTGATCCCGACCAACGAGGAAATCGTCATCGCGCGGGCGGCGAAGGCCGTGCTCGACTTGTAAGCGATGGCGCTTGCGGGTCCTGCTGGACGCTCCGCGGGGGATATTTGGAGCAGTTGGAAGCAGAGCGCAGGCTTCCCTTCCAATTGCCCTAAATATCCCCGCCGGAGGCATCCGACGGCTTTCGGCGCGCGCAGTCTCAGATCGGCGCGCAGGCGGTTTGCAGCCAGGCCTTGGCGCGCTCGCTGACCTTCGGCGCGATCCGCTCCAGCACCTCGGCGTGATAGGCGTCGAGCCAGTCGCGCTCTTCGGGACCAAGCAGCTCGACATCGATCAGGCGGCGGTCGATCGGCACCCAGGTCAGCGTCGAGAAGGACAGTTGGTCGCGATTGTCGCCCTTAGCCTCGGCCTCTTCGGTGAGGATCAGGTTCTCGATCCGGATGCCGAATGCGCCCTCGCGGTAATAGCCCGGCTCGTTCGACAGGATCATTCCGGGTTCGAGCGACAGGGTCGACACCCGAGAAATCCGCGCGGGGCCTTCGTGCACGCAAAGCGCAGCGCCGACGCCATGGCCGGTGCCGTGATCGTAATCCCAGCCCTCGGCCCAAAGCGGTGCACGGGCGAGCGCATCGAGATGGGCGCCTGCCACGCTGCGCGGGAAGCGCGTGCGCGACAGCGCGATCATGCCCTGCAACACGCGGGTGAAGGGGCGTTTGGCGTCTTCCGGCACATCGCCAACGGCGACGGTACGGGTGATGTCAGTGGTGCCATCGACATATTGGCCGCCGGAATCCACCAGCAGCAACTCACCCGGTTTCACGGGGCGATTGGTGTCCTCGTTCACGCGGTAATGGACGATCGCGCCATTGCCGCCCGCGCCGCAGATCGTCTCGAAGGAGATGTCGATCAGCGCGTTGGTATCGCGGCGGAAGCCTTCGAGCGCAGTGACCACGTCGATCTCGGTCAGCTTGCCTTCCGGGGCCTCCGTATCGAGCCAGCTGAGGAACTCGACCATCGCCGCGGCGTCGCGCAGATGCGCCGCCTCCATGCCCGCAACTTCGGCGGCGTTTTTGCGCGCCTTCGGCAGGATGCAGGGATCGCGGGCCTCATGGATCTTGGTGTCGTGATCGGCCAGCAGCAGCGAGACGGCGAGCGGCGCGCTGTCGGGGTCGACCAGCACCGGGCCTTCAATGGCCTCCAGCGCGGCGGTCAGGCTGTCGGGTGGCAGGATCGAGACCCCGTCGCCCAGATGGGCGCGCAGCTCGGCGTCGAATTTCGCGTCATCGGCAAAGAGCTTCACCGCGCCATCGTCGAAGAGCACCGCGAAGGACTGAACCACCGGGTTGCGGGGGATGTCGGAGCCGCGAATGTTCAGCAGCCAGCAGATCGAATCCGGCAGGGTGAGGACGGCGGCCGCGATATCGTCGTCGCGCAAGCCCTCGGCCAGACGGGCGCGTTTCTCCGCCGCCGTTTCGCCCGCAAATTCCGGCGGGTGAATGCGGGCCGGTTCCGCGGGCGGGGCAGGGCGGTCCTCCCAGACGCGGTCCACGAGGTTCTCGCTCTCGATCAGCGCGATGCCGGTGCCGTCCAGCCCCTCGCGGATCTTCGCGATTTCGGATTTCGTGTGCAGCCACGGATCGAAGCCGATCTTGGCACCTGCGTGGGCATGGTCTTTCAGCCAGTCGTCCGGCTTCACCTCGGGCCAGTTCACCGGCGTGAAATGGTCGAGCGAGACCTCGGCGCGCACCTGCACCCGGTAGCGGCCATCGACGAAGACGCCCGCGATCTCGGGCAGGGCGATGCAGAAGCCTGCCGATCCGGTGAAGCCCGTCAGCCACCCCAGCCGCGCATCGCAGGGCGCGACGTACTCTCCCTGATGCGCATCGGCGCGGGGAATGATGAAGCCGTCGAGCCCCGCTGCGGACATGGCTTCGCGCAGCGCCGCCAGCCGGGGCGGGCCCAGTTCGGGGCGCGATTGCACCGAGAAATCCTGAAACATCAGATAGCCTTCTTGATCCCGAGGAAGCGGGCGCGGGCCCGCGGATCGCTGTCGAAGAGGGAGGCGAGCTGTTCGGTCATAGCGCCCGCCAGTTGCTCCACATCGGTGATCGTCACCGCGTGCTGGTAATAGCGCGTCACGTCATGGCCGATGCCGATCGCGATCAGTTCCACCGCGCGGCGGCGCTCCACCATCGCGATCACGTCGCGCAGGTGTTTTTCCAGATAGATCGCGGGGTTCACCGACAGCGTCGAGTCGTCCACCGGCGCGCCGTCCGAGATCACCATCAGGATCTTGCGCTGCTCCGAGCGGGCGAGCATCCGGCGATGCGCCCATTCCAGCGCCTCGCCGTCGATGTTCTCCTTGAGCAGGCCTTCCTTCATCATCAGGCCCAGATTGGCCCGCGTCCGGCGCATCGGCGCGTCGGCCCGCTTGTAGATGATGTGGCGCAGGTCGTTGAGGCGACCGGGGCTTTGCGGGCGGCCATCGGCGAGCCATTTCTCACGGCTCTGCCCGCCTTTCCAGGCGCGGGTGGTGAAGCCAAGGATCTCGACCTTCACGTCGCAGCGCTCCAGCGTGCGGGCGAGCACGTCGGCACAGATTGCCGCGATCGAGATCGGGCGGCCGCGCATCGAACCGGAATTGTCCAGAAGCAGCGTCACCACGGTGTCGCGGAACTCGGTATCCTTCTCGACCTTGAAGCTGAGCGGCGTCGTCGGGTTCGCGACAACGCGGGCGAGGCGGCCCGCATCGAGCATCCCTTCCTCGCGGTCGAATTCCCACGACCGGTTCTGCTGTGCCTGCAGGCGGCGCTGCAGCTTGTTGGCGAGCCGCGAGACCGCGCCTTTCAGCGGGTCGAGCTGCTGATCGAGATAGAGGCGCAGACGCTCCAGCTCGGCCGGTTCGGCCAAGTCCTCGGCGGCGATCTCCTCGTCGAATTCGGTCGTGTAGACGGCGTAATTCGGATCGGCCTGCGAATGCGGCGGGGGCGGCGGTGGCTCCAGCGGCGCATCGGCCTGCGGCATGTCCATCTCGTCGCTCATTTCCTGATCGGCGAGATCGTCGGAGCTGACGGAGGTCTGGGTCTGGTCGTCCTGCGCTTCCTGGCTGGATTCCGGCGTAGCCTCGGCCTCGTCGTCCTCCTGCTCGTCGCGGGCCTGATTTTCGCCCTGTTCCTCGTCGGCGTTCTCTTCCTGCTCGTCCTCGGCCTCGTCGCCCATATCCTCGTCGGGATCGTCGCCCAGCTGATCGGCATAGCCGAGATCGGCGATCACCTTGCGGGTAAGACGTGCGAAGGCGGCCTGATCGGCGAGGACGTGGTTGACGTTCTCCAAATCGTCGCCCGCCGATTGCTCGATGAAGGGGCGCCACAGGTCGAGCACGTTATCCGCGCCGGGCGGCAGTTTCCGGCCCGTCGCCAGTTCGCGCACGAAATAGCCCGCGGCGACCGAGAGCGGTGCCTCTTCCGGGGCGCGGATCTGGGCATAGCCCTTGCGCTCGGCCTCATGGGCGATCTTGGCGTCGATATTCGACAGCGTGCCGGGCATGTCGCGCGCGCCCAACGCTTCGCAGCGGGCGGTCTCCATCGCCTCGTAGATCGCGCTCGCCAGATCGCCCGAGGGCGCATAGCGGCTGTCGATCGCGGCATCGTGGTGGCGGCGGCGCATCGCCATCGCATCGGCCGTGCCGCGCGCCAGCAGAACCTCGTCACGCGTCATCCGGCGCGAGACCTGCGGCAGGCGCATCGTGTCGGCGGTCATACCCGAAGGGTCGACCGAATAGCTCACCGTCATATCGGGCGCGTCGGCCATCGTCTTGGTGGCCTCGGCCAGCGCCTTTTTGAAGGGATCCGCGGGGTTGTCGGAAGGCTTGCTCATAGCCTCAGATAAAGCATCGCGCGCGTCCGCCCGCAAGAGCCGATCGCGCGAGACGCGCGCGGCAGGTCGGCCCGATTTGAGCGGGGCGGGGGGCTGGGAAAGTTCCCGCTGCTGGCGCGCGGTATCCGTTCACCTATGCACATATCGGACGGGTTGGATGGGCCCGAACAGGGCTTACGTAGAGTTGAACACGAGACGCACGCCTCCCCCTGTGGCCCGACTTCCCCAATTGAAGGCCCCGTGCGACACACCGGACGACATATACCGGAAAGGAGTTCGACATGAGCGAGACTTTGAACATCGGCCTGATCGTCGGCACGACGCGCGAAGGGCGCTTCGCTGACCGCGCACTCGAATGGTTCGAGACCAAGATCGATGCGCGCGACGACATGCGCTACGAGGTTCTGGATCTGCGCGAAGCCGCGCTGCCCTTCTTCGACGAGGTGGCTCCGCCGGCAGCGAAGCCCGTGACCAGCGAGAAGGCACAGGCCTGGGGTGAGAAGCTCAAGGAATTCGACGGGTTCATCGTGGTGACGGCGGAGTATAACCACTCGATCCCCGCCACGATCAAGAACGCCTTCGATTATGCGTTCGAGGGCTGGCGTCGCAAGCCGCTGGGCACCGTCGGCTATGGCGGCGTGGGTGCTGCCCGCGCGGTCGAGCATCTGCGGCTCGTCGCGATCAATTTCGGCATGGTCCCGGTCGCAGGCGCGGTCAGCATCGGCGGTGCGGATTTCGTGAAGGCCGCGCAAGGCACGCCGATCGCGGAGCTGGGCGATCATCTGGACGGTCCGGCGAAGACGCTGCTCGACGATATGGCGTTCTGGGGTCAGGCGGCGAAGCTGGCCAAGGGCGAGACAGAAAATCGTCAAGCCGCGTGATCCAAACGGATCTGCCACACGTAGTAGTAGAGTAACGAGTTTGCCCGGCCCCCGCGCCGGGCGTTTTTATGCGCGGCTTAGCGCGACCGAAGTTACTGGAAAAGCCCCGTGCAGATCATCGGCATCCAGTCCGCGTGCAACGTACTCAGCGGGAAGGCGCGGCGATCCTGCGAGCCCTTCGCGGTCTGCCCGCGCCGCGTCATGACGTAATCGCCATTGAGCAGGTTCACGTCGCAAGTGCCGGTATCCTCGGGATCGATCCGGTCGTAATAGCGGTAGCTGTAGCCCGAGACGACGAAGCCGCCATTGCGCCACGCAATGGAATAGGCGCTTTCCCACGGGGTGCGCCCGATCCCGATCTGTTCGGAATGCAGCTTGAATGCGCTGTCGGAAAGCGGCTCGAGCGCGGGCGTCTGCCCGCCCATCTGGCCAGAAAAGACCACCCGTTCGATCGTCATCTCGCGTTTCAGCCCGAAGGTCGGATCGCCGAGATAGATCACCAGATCGGCCGCATCCGCGCCGTTCTGCACCAGCATCGCCGCATCCTGCGTGCCGTCGCCGTTCCAATCCCCGGTAAGGGAGGCGAAAATCTCGCCATCCTTGGGCGCCTCCTGAGCTGCCGCCGCGAAGGGCAGCAGCGCCGCGAAGAGCGCGCCCCGGATCGCGAGGCGCGGGATCACGAGGCGATAGCCGCCGCCGATTCCGGCAGTTCCTCGTCGAAGAGGCGCTGGTAGAACTCGGCCACGGTCTGGCGCTCCAGCTCGTCGCATTTGTTCAGGAAGCTCAGACGGAACGCATAGCCGATATTGTCGAAGATGCGCGCGTTCTGCGCCCAGGCGATCACCGTGCGCGGCGACATCACTGTCGAGAGATCACCATTCATGAAGGCGGTCCGGCTGAGATCGGCCACGGTCACCATCTGGCTGATCACCTTGCGCCCAGCCTCGGTGTTGTATTGCGGGTTCTTCGACAGAACGATCGCGACCTCGGCGTCATGGCTGAGATAGTTCAGCGTCGAGACCAGCGACCAGCGGTCCATCTGACCTTGGTTGATCTGCTGGGTGCCGTGATAGAGGCCGGTCGTGTCGCCCAGACCCACCGTGTTCGAGGTGGCGAACAGGCGGAAATAGGGGTTCGGCGTGATCACTTCGTTCTGGTCGAGCAGCGTCAGCTTGCCGTCGGCTTCCAGCACGCGCTGGATCACGAACATCACGTCGGCGCGGCCCGCATCGTATTCGTCGAAGACGATCGCGGTGGGGTTGCGCAGAGCCCAGGGCAGGATGCCCTCGTGGAACACGGTGACCTGTTTGCCATCCACGAGCTTGATCGCATCCTTGCCGATCAGGTCGATCCGGCTCACGTGGCTGTCGAGGTTGACGCGCACGCAGGGCCAGTTCAGCCGGGCGGCGACTTGCTCGATATGCGTCGATTTGCCGGTGCCGTGATAGCCCTGGATCATCACGCGGCGATTGTAGGCAAAGCCCGCGAGGATCGCCATCGTGGTATCGGGGTCGAATTTGTAGGTGGAGTCGATCTCCGGCACGCGGTCGGTGCGCTCTGCAAACCCTTTGACCTTCATGTCGGAATCGAGGCCGAACACCTCGCGCAGGTCGATTTCTTCAGTGGGCTTGGCGGTCTGGTCGAGCATCGCGGACGTCCTTTCGTGGTTGGGTCGATTTGTGAACCATCGCGCGCAGGCGTGCAAGGGGGCGATGACGCGTGATGCGCGAGGCTGCGATCGGCCCGTTCCCGCCAGCGTGGCTTGGTTTGAGTTGACCCGGACCCGCCATCCGCTAGAAAGGCCGCAAAGCTTGAGGTGCATCATGCAGCATTACGAATACAAGGTCATCCCGGCGCCCGCGCGCGGCGACAAGGAGCGCGGCCTGAAATCGGGCGCGGACCGCTTCGCCCATGCGCTCTCGGGCGTGATGAACGAGATGGCCACGCGCGGCTGGGAATACCTGCGCGCAGAGACCCTGCCCGCGGAAGAGCGTACCGGGCTCACCGGCAAATCCACGGTCTATCACAACCTGCTCGTCTTCCGCCGTCCCACCAGCGCCGATCCGGCGCGCGCGGTCGGCGCACATCCCGATCCCGAGGATGCTGCCAATGACGAGGACGCGCCCGAGGCCAAGCGCCGCGCGCTTCTCGCCGATGCGCCCGAGGGCCGCGCGCCGAAACTGCGCGCCAACCGCGACGGGGCTTCGAAAGACGAAGACTGACGCAGGGCAGGGGCGTTGCGAAGGCGGCGTCCCGAAAGCGGGGCTGCGCGTCCTGAGCCGCCAGTTCCAAGACCTGCCGCGCGCCCCATCTCGGCGCGCCGGTTGTGTTGTCGTAGGGGCGCCCCGCACCGACCCTTGATCCGAGCAAATAGCGGCCCCATTTCCGCCCGACCCCCTTTCAACATCTGTCATTTCCAGTAGACTGCGTGACCCGACTCGGAGGCAGGCCTCAAACGCCGCCCCGAAGTGGCATTCGGGCAGCAGGCAAGAGGCAAGCATGAGCAACAGCGATCCTTTCGGCTTTAACATTTCGGCCGCGGCGGACAAGAAGCGCCGCTCGCGTGGCAGGCGCGGCATGTCGGGGGCTTTCGAGACCTCGACCCGGATCTGCGACAAGGAAGGCTGCAACGAGCCGGGCAAGTACCGTGCGCCGAAAAGC
This sequence comes from Thioclava sp. PTB-PU3-1, assembly GCF_055666785.1. Lineage (NCBI taxonomy): Bacteria > Pseudomonadati > Pseudomonadota > Alphaproteobacteria > Rhodobacterales > Paracoccaceae > Thioclava > Thioclava sp. PTB-PU3-1. Next base: position 49,631 of record NZ_JBVNVL010000007.1, read on the forward strand.
CCGAAAATCCTCGATGACTACTATTGGTTCTGCAAGGACCACGTCCGCGAGTACAATCTGAACTGGAACTATTTCCAGGGTCAGTCCGAGGAGGAATTCCAGGCCTTCCTCGACAATGCGACCGTCTGGGAGCGGCCGACCAAGCCCTTCAGCAAGGCCAAGGAAGAGGCCGGCTGGGCGCGTCACGGGATCTCGGACCCGCATGAGATCCTCGGCGACAACGCCACGAAGAACCCCGGCCGGACGATGGGCCGCAAGCTGCCGCCGACCGAACGTCGCGCGCTCGATATTCTCGAGGCGAAGGACTCGATGACCAAGGCCGAGGTCCGCAAGTGCTACAAGGCGCTGATCAAGGTGCTGCACCCGGATATGAACGGCGGCGACCGCTCTCAGGAAGAGATGCTGCAAGAGGTCGTCTGGGCCTGGGATCAGCTGAAGGACAGCCGCAACTTCAAGTGACGGTAGGGGGCTCTGCCCCCCGTCTCCGGAGGGCGACAAGTCTCAAGCAAGCGGGGGCTCTGCCCCCCGCGCTAACGCGCGTCCCCCGGGATATTTTCGCAAGAGCGAAGACGCCTTTTTACATGTCTTCGCTCTTTTGAAATATCCCGGGGTGAATGCCGCAGGCAGAGGGGCAGCGCCCCTTAGACCCCTTCCACTCGCGCGCACCCGCCCCATCTCTAGGGGAGGAGGTGCTTCATGAACCCGTTTCCAAGTCTGCGCGCCGCTCTGGCGCTCGCCCTGACGATCCCCGTCCTCTCGAGCCTCGGCCTCGGCCTCGCGCCACTCGCCACGCCTGCCGCCGCGCAGAACGTGGGCGAGAAGCCCGCGAGCCGCGATCTGCCATTCGTGCTCAAGCCGATCGCGCAGCTGGAAAACCCTTGGGCCATCGCGCCCTTGCCCGACAGCTCGGTTCTGGTGACCGGCAAGGCGGGCAAGATGTGGCATGTCACGGGCGGCGGGGCGCAGGCGATCAGCGGGCTGCCGAAGGTGCAATATAGCGGCCAGAACGGGCTGCTCGACGTCGCTGTCCCGCCCGATTTCCCGGACACGCACGCGGTCTATATCACCTATGTCGCGCCGGATAACGCGCTGCATCTGGCGCGCGGCGTGCTGGACGGCAGCAAGCTGACGCAGCTGAAGACGATCTGGCAGCAGACGCCCGGCGGGCGTGGTCAGCCCGGCGGGATCGTGGCCTTCGGGCCGGACGGGATGCTCTACCTCACAGTGGGCGATCGGATGCAGCCCGACACCGCGCAGGATCCCGACAACCCGCGCGGCAAGATCCTGCGCCTGACCCGCGATGGCCAGCCCGCGCCTGGCAATCCCCATGAGGGGGCGGGGGGCGTGCGTGCCGAGACCTGGACCGAGGGGCACCGCAACCAATACGGCCTTGCCTTCACGCCCGACGGCAAGCTCTGGGAGCATGAGATGGGGCCGCGCGGCGGCGACGAGTTGAACCTGATCGAGAAGGGCAAGAATTACGGCTGGAACGCGGTCTCGAACGGGCGGCACTATTCCGGCCTGTCGATCCCCGATCACGACACGCGGCCCGACTTCGCGGCGCCGAAACTGTGGTGGACGCCGGTGATCGCGCCAGCGGGTCTCGCCGTCTATGAGGGGCGCGACTTTCCCGACTGGCAGGGCGATATGCTGATCGGCGGGCTTGCGGGCAATGGGCTCGCGCTGATCGCGGGCGACGGCTCGGATCAGATCGCTCGCTGGGATTTGCAGATGCGGGTGCGCGACGTGGCCGTGGGGCCCAAGGGCGAGGTTTGGATCATCGAGGATGCGGGGGACGGCGCGCTCTATCAGCTGCTGCCGAAGTGATCTTCCCGAGTGCGTAAATGAAAACGGCGGCGCGCGCCTTTCAGCGCAGCACCGCCGCCTTGGACATAGGCCGGGCGGATCATGCCCGGCCTTTCGCGTTGCGGGCTTACATCCGGCCCTTCCACGGCACGACCTTCTTCTCGACCCAGCGCATCGCGAGATCGAAGCACCATGCGATGCCGCCGATCAGGAAGATGCCCACCAGCACGGTCGAGGTCTGCAGGAATTGGCTGGCCGAGAGGACCATATAGCCAAGCCCCATCGTCGCCGCGACCATCTCGGCGGCGACCAGCGTCGTCCAGCCGAAGCCCACACCGATGCGCATCGCTGTCAGGATTTCCGGCAGTGCCGAGGGCAGCACCACCTCGCGCAGCACCTGCGCCCGGCTCGCGCCCAGCGAATAGGCGGCGTGGATCTGCTCGATCGCGACCGAGCGGACGCCTGCGCGCGCACCGAGCGCCACCGGGGCCAGCACCGACAGGAAGATCAACAGCACTTTCGAGGTCTCGCCGATGCCGAACCAGATGATCATCAGCGGCAGATAGGCCAGCGGCGGGATCGGGCGGTAGAACTCGAGGAAGGGATCGAACAGCCCGCGCATCACCGGGCTCATCCCCATCGCCAGACCCAGCGGAATGCCGATGATACAGGCCAGCGCGAAGGCGGCGAAGACACGGCCCGCGGAGACGAGGATATGCTCCCACAGCGGCACGCCGGTGAAGCCGGTCGAGATCAGGCCGAAGAGCTTCTGCACGACCGCGACGGGCGAGGGCAGGAACAGCGGCGCGATCAGGCCGGAGGCCGTCACGATCTGCCACAGGCCCAGCACCACCAGAACGGCCACGACCGAGATCTTGATCGTGTTGCCTTCGCCCGGCACGCCATAGGTCTGGCCGGGTTTGGTGGGGGCTTGGCGGAAGATGCGTTTGATCATCGGGGCGGGGCGGCTGTCATCTTGGATATCCATGGTCATGCGGCCTTCTCCTCGTCTGCGAAGATGATGCCGAGAATGGTCTCGCGCATCGCGATGAATTCGGGGGATGCCTTCACGTCGCGGGCGCTCTCGCCTGCGAGGAACCGGCGCGAGAAGGGCAGGTCGAAGCGATGCGTGATCCGGCCCGGACGGGGCGACATCACGATCAGCTTGGAGCCCATGAAGAGCGCCTCTTCGACCGAGTGGGTGATCAGGAACACCGACTTGCCCTGCGCCTCCCAGATTTTCAGGATCAGTTCCTGCGCGCGTTCGCGGGTCAGCGCATCGAGCGCACCGAGCGGTTCGTCCATCAGCAGGATGCGCGGATCGGCGGTGAGCGCCCGGCCGATGCCCACGCGTTGCTGCATCCCGCCCGAGAGCATGTAGACGGGGCTGTCCTCGAACCCCTCAAGGCCCAGCACGGTCAGGAATTCGCGGGCGACCTTGTAGCGTTTCTCCTTGGCGACGCCCTGCAGTTTCAGCCCGAAGGCGAGGTTGTCGAGCACGTTCATCCACGGCATCAGCGCGTGTTTCTGGAACACCACGGCGCGGTCCTGGCCGGGGCCGGTGACGGGGGCGCCGTCGAGTTTGATCTGGCCCGAACTGGGCGCGAGGAAGCCCGCGATCAGGTTCAGGAGCGTCGATTTCCCGCAACCCGAGGCGCCGAGGGCGACCACGAATTCGCCCGGCTCGATGGTCAGCTCGACATTGCGAAGGGCTTCGACCGGCTCGGATTTGTCACGGGCGGGGTAGAGTACGGAGGCGCGGCGGATTTCAAGCATCTGGGCTTCCTTTCCGGGGCGGAGCTGGGGAATGGGAAACGCCCGGCCAGATCTCTGGCCGGGCGCTGGGGCGTGTCTTTATTCGCCCATCGCGTCTTGCAGCGGCTTGAGCGTGATGAACTGCGAGTAGTCATCCGCGACGGAGTCGATCCGGCCCGCTTCCTTCAGGAATTCGGCTGTCGATTTGATCGCAGGCGCCATCGCACCACCCAGCCAGTCGGAGCCGACCTGATCGGCAGGCTTGAGGAAGGTGTAGCCCCCGAGGATGCCCGGAACCTGTGCAGCGTCCGCACCGGTATTCGTGGCGATCTCTTTCACCTCGTCGCTATCGGCGGTCCAGGCGTCCTTGTTGTCGATATAGGCGGCGTCGGCCTCGGCGGTGACCTTCACGAAGCCTGCGACGGCTTCCGGGTTTTCCTCGGCCCACTGGCTGTTGACGACCCAGCCGTCAAAGGTCGGGTAGCCCCATTTCGCGGTCTCGTCCGCGCCCATGATGCGGGTGCCCGATTTCAGCAGCTGCGACTGCACCGGGTCCCAGATCCATGCGGCGTCGATGGCGTTCTGCTCCCACGCGGCGGCAATCTGGTCGGGCGACATCGACAGGATCGTCAGGTCGCTTTCCGAGATGCCCTCATGCTTGAGCGCGCCGGTGAGCGAGAAATGCGCGGTCGAGCCGACCGGCACGGCCACGCGCTTGCCCTTGAGGTCGGCCAGCGACGAAATCCCCGAGCCGTCATGCGCGATCAGGCTCTCGGCCTGACCGATCACGTCTCCGATCATGAACAGCTTGATCGGAACGCCCTGGCTGGCGGCGATGGCGAAGGGCGAGGAGCCGAGCGCTGCGAGCTTCACGTCGCCCGAGGCCATCGCCGCGATCACATCGGTGCCCGAGGCGAATTTGCGCCACTCGACATCGTAGCCCATCGCCTTCGCGTATTCCTCGGTGTTCACTTTGGTCATCATCGGGATCGGCGTCCCGAAATTGCCGATGATCAGCGTTTCGGCCGAGGCGGCCGTGGCCATCGGCAGCAGGCCGATCAGCGCGAGCGTCGCGTAACGAGCGGTTTTTTTGAACATGGCTATCCTCGTCTGTTGGATTGCGGGCCGTTTGCGGCCTCTTTCGGGGAGGGGCCGGGGCGGTCGCCCGCCCGGGCCGGTGTTGATCCGTGTCAGGCGCTGAGCTTGGCCAGCGCGCGATCGATCGTCTCGGTGATCCGGGTGATCTCGGAGGGGCCGACAATCAGCGCGGGGCTCAGGCACAGCGTGTTGTTGAAGCCTTTGAACGAGCGCGAGGTCTTGCCGATGATGACGCCTTCCGCGTCGCAGGCACCGACCACACCTTCGACGAGCTTCTCGTCGAGCGGCTCTTTCGTGGCGCGATCCGCGACCAGTTCCAGCCCGCAGAACAGGCCCTTGCCGCGCACATCGCCCACGACGGCGTGCTTTTCCTTCAGCTCCATCAGGCGGTCCATCAGCAGATCACCCATCGCGTTGGTGTTCGCGAGCAGGTTCTCGTCCTCGATGATGCGCATGTTCTCCAGCGCCGCCGCCGGACCCGCCGTGCAGCCGCCGAAGGTGGAGATGTCGCGGAAATAGCTCATCGGATCGTCGGGATCGGAGCGGAATTTCTCGAAGACTTCCTCTGTCGTGATCAGGCACGAAATCGCGGCATAGCCCGAGGCCAGCCCCTTCGCGGTGGTCACGAAATCGGGCTTGATGCCGTAATGCTGGTAGCCGAACCATTCGCCGGTGCGGCCCATGCCGCAGACAACCTCGTCCATATGGATCAGGATGTCGTATTTGGTGCAGATTTCCTGAACCCGCTCCCAATAGCCCGCGGGCGGGGTGATGACGCCGCCGCCTGCCGTGATCGGCTCGAGGCAGATCGCGCCCACCGTGTCGGGGCCTTCGCGCAGGATGACCTCTTCGATCGCGTTCGCGGCGCGCAGGCCGTAATCCGCGTCATCCCATTGCGCGCGATATTCGAGGCAATGCGGCACGGCGACGAACCCGTCGGGGAAGGGGCCATACTGGTCGCGGCGCTGTTCCTGACCGCAGGCCGCCATCGCGCCCAGCGAGGTGCCGTGATAGTCGCGCTCGCGGTAGAGGATCTTCCACTTCTTGCCGCCGTGATGCTTGTGCGCGATCTGGCGGACCATCTTGAAGGCTTTCTCATTCGCCTCGGAGCCCGAGTTGGCGAAGAAGACGCGGCTCAGGCCCGGCGTCTTTTCGACCAGACGGGCGGCGAACTGCGCCGCCGGGATCGTGCCCGCCGAGCCTGCGAAATAGTTCATCTTCAGAAGCTGGTCGCGCACGGCATTGGCGATGCTCTCGCGGCCATAGCCGACATTGACCGTCCACACGCCGCCCGAGACCGCATCGAGATAGTCGCGACCATTCTGGTCCCAGACCGTCATGCCCTTGCCCTCGACAAGAATGCGCGGATCGCGGTGGTCCAGGGCTGCGTGCTGGAACAGGTGGTGCCAGACATGGGCGCGGTCGGCTTCGACCGTGGCGCTGATATCGTTGAACTGACCGTCCATCGGGGTTTCCCTTTCCTTTGGGTTCGGCGCCAATCAAGCATTGCGGCAGCGCAGCATGTGAGGGCCAGAGCGCCAATTCCGATGGGGCCAGATTTCGGCGTCGATGTATTTCGGGCAGAGGTTTTAAGCCCTGAGCTGGGCAAATGACCGGAAATTGGGCGATTGCCGAAGATCGGGCGGCGTCTGGACCGCTCGACCTTGCTCTTCGATGGGGCCAGAGCGCAGATGCGAGGGCAATTCAAAGGAGCCAGATCATGGATCGCTTGCCCGTCTCCATCGACCGTAACAGCCCCGAGCCGCTGCAAAGCCAGCTGCGTCAGGCGCTGATCGCGGCGATTCACGCGGGCAAGATGGCGCCGGGGCAGAAGGTGCTGTCCTCGCGCGCGCTGGCCGAGAAGCTGGGCATCGCGCGCAACACCGCCACCGCAGTCTATGACGAGTTGGTCGCGCGCGGCTATCTCGAGGCGCAGCCGCGCCGCGGGCTCTTCGTCGCCACCCGCGGACAGGGAAAGGGCCAGAGCGTCGCAGGCGCTTCCGTCGTCGATTGGCAGGCCCGCATCGGCGTCACCCCATCGAAACTCAACCATATCCGCAAGCCGCTGAACTGGCAGGACTATCCCTATCCGTTCATCTTCGGGCAGGTCGATCCGCGGCTGTTCCCGCTCAACGCGTGGCGCAATTCCTCGCGCGATACATTGGGGCGGGCCTCGCTCGACTGGTGGGCGGCGGATCGCGCGGTCGATGACGATCCGATGCTGATCGAACAGATCCGGACCCGCATCCTGCCCGAGCGCGGCATCTATGCGCGGCCCGAGGAGATCCTGATTACGCTCGGCGCGCAGGAGGGGTTCTACCTGCTCGCGCAGCTTCTGGCGGGGGCGGGCAAGCGCGTGGGCTGCGAGATGCCGGGCTACCCGGATTCGCGCTTCATCTTCGAGATGTCCGGCGCGCAGAGCGTGCCGCTGCCGATCGACGAGAAAGGTGCGCGGATCGCTTCGGGGCAGGGGCTCGATCTGGCACTTCTGACGCCCGGCGCGCATTGCCCCTCGATGGTGATGATGCCGGGGCCGCGCCGCGACGAGATCCTCGCGCGGGCTTCGCAGGACGATTTCCTGATCATCGAGGACGACTACGAGGGCGAGGTCGCCTTCGCCCGCGAACCGGCGCTGAAATCGCGCGACCGGGACGGGCGGGTGATCTATCTCGGCACGCTGTCGAAGACGCTCGCGCCGGGGGTGCGCCTGGGCTTTCTGGTGGCCCCCGAGCCGCTGGTGAAAGAGGCGCGCTGGCTGCGGCGGCTGGTACATCGCTCGGTCCCGCTCAACAACCAGCGCACGGCGGCGATCTTTCTGGCCGAGGGGCATTACCTGTCGCTGCTGCGCAAGCTGCGCGCGGCCCATGCAGACCGTTGGTATCGCGTGATGGAGCATCTGCCCGATCTGCTGCCCGGCTTCCGCGCGCCCGACCCGTGTCATGGCGGCTCATCTGTCTGGCTGGAACTGCCCGAGGGCGTCAACGGGCGCGAGCTGATCGCAGCGGCGGGGGCGGAGGGCATCTTGCTGGAAAATGGCGATCCTTTCGTGGCCCCGGAACAGGCGGGGCGTTTCATCCGGCTCGGCCTGTCGCTGATCCAGACCGAAGCCATCGTGCCGGGGATGCGCCTCTTGGGCGAGATCGCGGCGCGGCTGGCGCAAGAGGGCGTCTCTGGCCCCAACGAAAATGCCGCTCTGGACCAATCGGGCGCGCAGGCGGCGAGCTAGGGCGAGGGAACGACCCTGACGGAGCCGATGATGTTCGACGCCACGACCCTCTATGTGATCCTCGCCGTGGCCTATGCGGCGGTGCTGCGCGGCATGGCGGGGTTCGGTTTCGCGATTGCCGCCGTGCCGATCCTGTCGCTGTTCATCCCGCCTCTGGAGGCGGTCGCGATGGCGGTGCTGTTGCAGGTGGTCGTGGGGCTGCACGATCTGGTCAAGCTGCGCGGCGCGGTGCATCGGCCCTCGCTGCTGCGGCTCTGTGCGGGGTCACTGATCGGGACGCCGCTGGGGATCTGGGCGCTCAGCGCGCTCAGCCCCGATGCAGCGCGGATGGCGATTGCAGTGCTGGTGCTGGGCGGGCTCGCGATGCTGCTGCGCTACAAGCCCGCCGCCCCGCAGCCGCATTCGGGGCTGGCGCTGCTGGCGGGTGTGGCCTCGGGGGCGTTTTCGGGTCTGGCCGCGATGCCCGGGCCGCCGGCTGTGGTCTATTATCTCGGCGCAGGTACGCCGCCTGCGCAGACGCGGGCCTCATTGCTGCTGTTCTTCTTCGTGGCTTCGGTGATCGCGGTGCCGGGGCTGTGGCTCGCAGGTGCGATTGACGGAGAGGTGCTCTGGCTCACCGCGATTTCCGTGCCGCCGATGGCGCTGGGCACCTGGGCGGGCACGGCGGCTTTCGCGCGGCTCGATCATGCGCAGTACCGCAAGATCGCGATCGGGGTGATGGCGATCTCGGCGGTGCTGGCAGGGTGGCGGGGCCTCTCGGTCTATCTGTGATCGGCCCCGCGTAACTTCAGTCGCGGTGGATCTGGAACGGCGCCCAGCTCTGGCTCACCGGCATGATCTCGATCGAATTGATATTCACATGCGGCGGAAGCGCAGCCACCCAGTAGATGCTCTCGGCGATATCCTCGGGCTGCAACGGATCGGCCCCGGCATAGAGCTTGTCATAGGCTGCCTTGTCGCCCCCGGTGCGCACGAGGGTGAATTCGCTCTCCGACAGGCCCGGCTCGATCGAGGTCACGCGCACGCCGGTGCCCGACAGGTCCGAGCGCAGCCCGAGCGAGAACTGCTGCACGAAGGCTTTCGTCCCGCCATAGACATTGCCGCCCGGATAGGGCCAGTTCGCCGCGATCGAGGCGAGGTTCACGATCAACCCCCGGCGCGCAATCAGCCGATCCAGCGTGAGCCGCGTCATCACTGCGAGCCCGGTGATATTGGTGTCGATCATCGCGCGCCAGTCATCCAGATCGCAGTCCTGCGCAGGGGCGGTGCCGCGCGCGAGGCCCGCATTGTTGATCAGCGCGTCGATCTGCGCGAAGCCTTCGGGCAGGCTGTCGAGCGCTGCACGCGTCGCCGACTCGTCGCGGATGTCGAAACACAGGGGATGCGCGACCTCCGGACCGCCGAGCGCCTCGACCAGCGCGTCGAGCCGTTCCTGACGGCGCCCGGTCACGATGACCTTCCAGCCCTCATGGGCGAAACGGCGGGCGATGGCGTCGCCGAACCCTGCGGTGGCTCCGGTGATGAGGGCGGTTTTGGTCATGAAGGGGCCTTCCTGTCTTGCTGCCTGTCGGGCCGCGCATCTCGGCGCGGCGGTCGCGGCCAGTCTGTCTTCGTGGTCTGCCGGTGCGACAGGGCCAGTCGGGGATTTCCCATGGGGCCAGTCCTGCGCGCCCGCGCACCGCTTGCCGCGGCACGATAGGGGCAGGGGGGCGGAACTGCAATTTCACGGGCGCGTGATTGCGACTATATGATCCGCGTGGTGCGGTCGGTTCTCGGGCTGCGGGGGCGCCCAACGGATCGAAGCGCGTTGAGTCTTTGTGCTATCCTGACGTTCGGGACGGCGCGCAATTGGCGTCTCGCGGATCGGATATGGAAAGGTAGCAAACTCGCATGGCTCTTTGGGTTCTGGCCATCGTCGCTATCGGGCTGCTCGGTCTGTTCGCAAGGCGGCGTCTCGACCTGCGGGCAGACGGGGCCGAGATGGCGCGCCTGAGTGCATTTCAGCCCACCGATCCGCCGCGCTTCTCCGCCGATATGGTCGCCGATCTCCCCGAGCCCGCGCGCCGATTTTTCACCTTCGCCATTGCGGAAGGAACGCCGCTCTACACCGTCGCCCGGCTGGAGATGCAGGGGCAGTTCGGCATGGGCGACAAATCCGCCCCCGGCTACATGCCGACGCGCGCCACGCAGGTGCTCGCCGCGCCGCAAGGCTTCGTCTGGGCGATGTCGGGCGGGACCGGCGGGATGCGTCTCAGCGGCTCCGACAGCGCCAAATGGACCCGGTTCTGGATCGCGGGGCTCGCCCCCGTGGCCCGGTTCGGCGGCAGCGCGGATCACAAACGCTCCGCCTTCGGGCGCTACGTGGCCGAGGCGGTGTTCTGGACGCCCGCCGCCGTGCTGCCGGGCCCGAATGTGACGTGGGAGCCGATCTCGACGAACATCGCCCGGATGACGATGCGCCATAACGGGCTGGAGCAGGCGGTCGATCTCACCGTCGCCGCGGATGGCCGCCCTGAGCAGGTCAGCTTCCAGCGTTGGAGCAATGCGAACCCGCAAAAGCGCCACCAGCTTCAGCCCTTCGGCGGCTATCTCTCGGAGTTTCGCGAGGTCGAGGGCTTCCGCTTGCCGACCCATGTGGAGGCGGGGAACAACTTCGAGAGTGAGGCCTATTTCCCGTTTTACATCGCCGATGTCACCGACATCCGCTTTCCCAGGTGACGGCGCCTACCCGTGCCTCATAACCGCGCTTCACCGGGGATCACTTCGGTCACGGCGCCTTCGCGCGCGAACATCATGTCGCGCTTCCACCAGACGACGATCGCGGCGACGCCCACCAGAATCCACGTGTCCCAAGGCTGCGCATCCGGCCAGAACGGATTGATGAGCTGCCAGTGGAACAGCATCGGCAACAGCAGGCTGCCGCGCGTCGCGTTGAAGATCGGCGTGACCAGAACCGCGAGGGTGATGTTGCCGATGAAGAAGGGCAGGAAGCTCCATTGCGCGAAGACCACCCCGGCGAGGTAGAAGGCGGGCAGGTGCCAGACGCCCCAGATCGCGCCGATTAGCACGCCCGCCCAGAACGGGGCGACATGGCGCTGCAACAGCGGTTGCGCGACGCCGCGCCAGCCGAACTCTTCGATCGGGCCGAGAAGTAGCATCATGAACATCACGCTGACCATCGCGCCCACGCCCTCGGGTGGCATCGGCGCAAGCAGGGGTCCGCCCTTGATCATCGAGCCCGCCATGAAGACGAGCGGGATCACGAGCAGGATGAAGCCCCACCACGGTACGGGACAGCGCCAGATCAGAAGCCGCGACAGGAACCGGCTCAAGCCGCCTAGTCCGGCGGAGGCCACGACCACCGTGAAGGCCGCGATGGCTGGGGCCCAGGTGGCCAGAAAGAAGAGCGGATGCGCGCCGCTGATCTGGCCGAACCGCGCGGCCATGGCCTCAGGCAAGAAGATGTAGCTGCCGATCACGCCCCAGGTGATTGCGAAGGTCAGCGCGAGGAAGGCGAGCAGGGCGCGCGCTGTGGATGTCGGGGTCGGGTGTTCGCGAGCGACAGACATTGGGTTGGCCTTGGGGCGTGACGTCAGGAAACGCGTCACCGTCGCCTTTTTCCGCGCGGGTTTCCTTGTTCTGGGTCAAGCGGATCGAGCCTCGAACGCCCGCGTCAGGCTAAGGGGCCATGAAACGCCGCCGCGCCTCCACCGCGATGTTGTAGCGCTGCTCCAGATCGGCGATCAGCGCCATCGCGACGCGTTTGGCATCCTCTCCCTCCGCCTCCCGGTAGCTCTCTTTGGCGGCCTCCAGCAGCTTCTTGAGCTTGAACTCCTCAGGCAACGCGCCGGCTTCGGCCATGATGCGCGACGCCACGGCCGTCGCCATATCGGTGAACGCCTCGCCCGAGCGATCCGGGAGCGGCTTGCCCTCGCCGGAAAGCCCGCTCAACTGTCCCTCCGCGAGGGCCTTCTGGATTTGCCGCTCGACGAGGCGGTTCAAGGATTGGGTCATGCGACGGTCCTGCCTGTTCCGGCGCCGCGAGAAGTGCGGCACTGCCGCGAGCATAGCGCGCTTGTGGCGATGCGAACACTCAGAGTTCTGTGCGAAACCTGTGAAAGGACGGTGCGCGGGCTCAGGCCGGTCGCGCGAATTGCGGCAGCACCCAAAGACCGTCCGAGGCCGCCGCGCCCACCTGCAACTCGCATCCATAGGTGCGACTGAGGACCGGCCCGTGCATCACCGTCTCGGGCGGCCCATGCGCCTCGATCCGGCCCTCGCGCATCAGCACCATCTCGTCGGCCAGCTGCGCCGAGAGGTTGAGGTCATGCATCACCGCGACTACGCCGCCGCCCGCATCGGCGAAGCGGCGCAGGATCGCCATCACCTCGAGCTGATGCGCGATATCGAGGCTCGCGACCGGCTCGTCGACCAGGAGCCAGCGCGGCCCCGCGTGGCTGAGCGGCTGCCAGACCTGCGCCCGCACCCGCGCCAGATGGGCGCGGGCCTGCTGACCGCCCGAGAGCGACTGGATCGGGCGATGGGCCAGATCGCTCAGCCCGACCTCGGCTAAAGCGGCGGACACGATTTCGGGGTGATCCGCCTCGATCCCGGCATGCAGCCCCATCCCCACGACCTCGGCCACGGTGAAGGGGAAGGCGACGCTGTTCGATTGCTCCAGCACGGCGCGCAGCGCGGCCAGCCGCCAGGCGGGCGTCTGCGCGATCTCGTGGCCTTGCAGGGTGATCCGTCCGCGATAGGGCAGCGCCCCGGAGGCCGCTTGCACCAGCGTGGATTTGCCCGAGCCATTCGGGCCGAGGATCACCGTCACCGCGCCCGGTTGGGCGGTCAGCGAGAGGCCGTGCAACACGTCGCTACGGCCCCGCGCGACATGCAGGTCGGAAATCTCCAGCATGTTCAGACCCCTCCCAATCCCTGACGGCGGATCAGGATCCACAGGAAGACCGGCGCGCCCAGAATGGCGGTGACGATCCCGATGGGCAGTTCCGCGGGCGCGACCACCAGCCGCGCGATCAGATCGGCGAGCACGAGAAGCGCCGCGCCGAGGAGGGCCGCATCCACCAGCAGCGTCTTGTGATCCGGCCCGCCCGCAATCCGCAGCAGATGCGGCACCACGATGCCCACGAAGCCGATCCCGCCCGCCATCGCGACCGCGGCCCCCGCCAGCGCCGCGACGCCGATCACCGCGCGATGCTTGAGCCGCTCGATATCGTGGCCCATATGCGCCGCCGTCGCCTCGCCCAGTGCCAGCGCGTTCAGCCCGCGCGCAAGCCGCGGGGTCAGGATCAGCGCAGGCCCGATCAGCAGGCCGCCGACCAGCAGCTTCATGTCGCTCGCGCCTGCCAGCGACCCCATGCCCCAGAAGGTCAGATCGCGCAGCTGCGTGTCATCGGCGAGATAGGTCAGGATGCCGGTCAGTGCGCCCGCCAGCGCGGCCAGCGCGATCCCGGCCAGAAGCAGCGTCGCGATGGAGACCTGACCGCCCCGGCTGGCAACCCGATAGAGCAGCAGCGTGGCCGTCCACGCTCCGCCGAAGGCCGCAACCGGAACCAGCCAAGTGCCGAAAAAGGCGGCGATGGCTGCGGGGAGGAAGCCGCTCAGCACGATCATCGCGACGGCGCCGAGGCCCGCACCTGTGCCGACGCCGATGATGCCGGGATCGGCGAGCGGGTTGCGAAACAACCCCTGCATAACCGCGCCCGCGACTGCGAGCGCCGCCCCGACCATCAGCCCCATGACCAGCCGCGGCAGCCGGATATCGAGCAGCACGACGCGGTCACGGGTCGAGATTTCTTCGCCGGTCAGCCACTGTCCCAGAACCTGCGGCAGCGAGACCCCCGCCGCCCCGGTCCCGAGCGACAGGGCCGCCGCGATCACCAGCAGCGCGATCAGCCCGAGCCGCAGCGGCGCACAGGGGCTGCGCATGGCGTCGGGCAGGGCGAGGGAGGTCATCGCCATCGCTTCAACCCTCCGCCTCGGGATAAAGCGCCGCATGCAGAGCTTGCGCCGCCTGCGGGGTGCGTGGCCCGAAGCCCAGAAGCAGCATCCCGTCCATCGCGACCAGCGCGCCGTCTCTGGCTGCGCGGGTCTGCCCCAGCGCGGGATGGGCGAGGATGTCACGCTCGGTCACCGCCATCTCGCCCTCGCGATCCATCGTCAGGATCACATCCGGATCGGCGGCGAGGATCGCCTCGTCGGTGACGGGCTTGTATCCCGCGAAGCCTGTCGCGGCATTCACCCCGCCCGCAAGCTCGATGATCGCCTCCGCCGAGGAGCCTTCGCCGCCCGCCATCACGCGACCGTTCTGCAGAGACAGCACGAAGAGCACGCGCTTCGGCGTGGCGACAGCGCCCGCCGATTTGCGCACGGCGTCCATCTGAGCGTCGAAACTGGCGGTGAGCCGTTCGGCTGCCTCCTCGCGGTCAAGCGCGGTACCGACCACCGCGATCTTCTCACGCACGCCTTGCACGCTCGGATCGCCCGGCAGCGCGACGAATTCGACGCCCGCCGCCTTCAGCGTCTCGACTGCCTCGGGCGGGCCTGCCGTGGCTTCGGCGAGGATCAGGTCGGGATCGAGTGCCAGCACGCCCTCGGCCGAGAGCGCGCGGACATAGCCCACATCGGGCAGCTCGGTGATGCGCTCGGGATATTGCGAGGTGGTGTCGCGCGCGACGAGTCGATCCTCCGCGCCAAGCGCCACGACGATCTCGGTCACGGCCCCGCCGAGCGAGATCACGCGGGCGGGCTCGGCCAGTGCGGGGCCGGCGGTGAGAATGGCTGCGATCAGGGCAAGGCGCTTCATGCCTGACCCTCCAGACGCGGCAATGCGCGGATCGTCGCGTTGAACGCCTCGACCCCGCCATCCTTGCGCGAGGCGAAGATCTGCGTGATCAGCGCGCCGTGCCTGTCGAAGGCTTCGAGACTGAGCGCGGGGCCGTTCTTCGTCGGCTTGTCGACCAGCCAGACCTCGGCGATGTGATCGCCGCGCAGATGCAGATTGAAGCGCGGGTCGAGCACGTTGATCCACGGGCCCATCGGCTTCACCGTCTCGATCGTACCGCCGTGGATCTCGATGCAGCCCGCATTGCCGACGAAGATCATCAGCGGCGTCCGGTCGGCGGCGCAGCGATTGAGCAGCGCCTCGACCGCGCCGGGCGACATCTCGGTGGCATAGGGCGCGCCCGCGATCCGGTAGGCGCCGAGCCGGTTTATCTTCAGCTTCGAGACGAGACGCAGGAACTGATGCGTGTCGGTCAGCTTGTCCCATTCCGCGCGCAGGGTCTCCGCTTTCTCGGGCAGCGATTTCGCGGCCTCGACCTTAGCACGGGGCGCAAGGTCGAGCTGATCCGACTGCGCGGGCAGGCGCAGATCCGCGACCAGCGCGTGGAAGGCCGCCACGTCGCTCTCGGGTTTTAGATGCACCTTGTGGATCGCATCGCCCGCCCGGTCGAAGACCTGGATCGAGCGTTTCTCACCATCCTCCAGCGCGAAGGCATGCGCCCAGTGCTGCGCGAAGAGACGCAGGTCGATCTCCTTGCCGAGCACCATCTGCGCATGCGCGCCTGAGTGATACTCTTCGTAAGTGCCGCGCCGTTCGATCACGCAGCTCTCGTTGCGGGTCAGCGCCATTGCGTCGCCAAGCGCGGTCAGGCGCGGCATGATCGCATCGGGATGGGCTTCGATCGCGGTGGCGGTCGTGCCGATATGGGCGGCGACCAGTTCGGCCTCCGCGATGCCATGCTGCGAGGCGAAATCGCGCGCGCGCATCTCGGGGCGTTCGGCGCGGAGCGCGCGGATACCTTCGGGGGAAAGCTGTTGGGGCAGGGTGCCGTCTGCGGGCATGGGGAGTCCTCTCGTCGTTTTCGCAAGGGGCGCGAATCTGGCGAGAGGGCGGGGCCTCGGGCTGGGCGCGGATGGGATCAAATATATCTCAGGAATATACTTGACTAGTTTTGTCGGATTCTCTAGCTGGTCACATCATCGAGATCAAGACAGTTTCTGCGCTGCCAGCGTCACGCCAGCCCCATGCAGACCACAAAGGGGACACTCATGGCTACGACGCCTCGCGCCGCGCGGATGCGGCTTTTCACGACAGTTACCAGCCTCGCGCTGATCGCCGCCGCAGGTCCGGCACTCGCACAGGAAAGCGGGTCCGATGACGGCTACACGATGCTGGGCCGCCTGATCTATGGCTGGGGCACGCCGAAAGTGGCGATCGATACGCCGCAGGCGGTGACGGTGATCGACCAGCAGGACCTCGACGAGGAACAGCCGCGCACGATGGGCGATCTCTTTGCCGACGTGCCGGGCGTGCAGGCGGCGGGCGCCTCGGCGCGGATGCTGGGGCAGGCCTTCAACATCCGCGGCATCGGCAATGCCGAGCAGACCGGCAGCCAGAACCGCATTATCATCACCGTCGACGGCGCGGTGAAATTCTTCGAGCAGTATCGCACCGGCTCCTTCTTCGGCGATCCCGAGCTTTACAAGCGCGTCGAAGTGCTGCGCGGTCCGGCCTCGTCGACGATGTATGGCTCGGGCGCGATCGGGGGCGTGGTGAATTTCACCACCAAGGACGCCACCGATTTCATCCCCGAGGGGCAGACCGGCGCGGTCCGGCTCAAGGGCGCTTATGACAGTAATGGCGACGGCAAGATCGGCACGCTGACCTATGCCCAGAAGCTGGGCGAGGATGCGGATATGTTGTTCAGCTACTCGCAGGGCTCGTCCGACGACATGGAAGACGGTGCGGGGCAGACGATCCCGGCAACGGCTGGCGATCGCTGGTCGGCGCTGCTGAAGTCGAACTACTATTTCGGCGAGAACCGCGATCAGCGCCTGACGTTCTCGGCCTCGCGCACCGATAGCGACCTGAAGGATGCGGCCGTCGCGCAGACCGGCGGGGCGCTCGCCTCGGCTTTCGGCACCTCGGATCTGCATGCGATCGACGACACGCTCAGCCTTACCTATGCCAATGAAGGCGTGGGCAACCCGTGGCTCGATCTCGAAGCGCAGCTGAGCTACTCGAAAACCTCGACGGAGCGCGACAATTTCTCGCTCGGGATGATGTGTTCGGCGGGCCGTTTCTCGGTGCTCTGCCCCAATACGGCGAGCTACGAGACCACCGCGCTCAAGCTCGAGAACACCGTCGAGATGTCGCGCGGCGCGTGGGAGAATTACCTCACCTTCGGCACGCAGCTCTCGCATCAGAACCGCTACGCGAATTCCTCGGTGGGCGAGCCTGCCTTCCACCCCGGTGGTACCGAGGACAAGCTGGGCCTCTATGTGCAGGGCGAATTCGTCTGGAACGAGAAGCTGACGATCACGCCGGGCCTGCGCGTGGACCGTGCATGGCTCTCGCCCGATGCGGCGGCGGCGGCGCAAGGCGGCACCGATCAGGATGGCACGGCGATTTCGCCCAAGATCGCGGCGCTCTATCAGTTCAACGACACCTGGGGCGTCTTCGGCTCGCTCGCGCGGACCGAACGGATGCCAACGCTGGACGAGCTCTATCAGACTGACGGGATCGGGGCGGCGGGCCGCACCGCCAGCCTCAATCTCGACAAGGAGAAAGCCACCACGGTCGAGCTGGGCGTGACCTATCAGACCTCGGGCCTTCTGTCGGAGGGCGACAGCCTTTCCGCGAAAGCCACGCTGTTCCACAACGATCTGACCGATCTGATCGCGGCCAACCCCTCCGGCTCGGTCGGCGTGCCCTATTTCCGCAACGTCGATTCCGCGAAAATCTGGGGCGGCGAGATCGAGGCGTCCTACGAGGCCGATCGCTGGTTCGGTCAGCTCGCCTATTCCAAGGTGAAGTCGAAAGACGAGGCGACGGGCCAGACCCTCACCGACACGCCCGCCGAGAATATCGCGCTGACGCTGGGGGCGAAATTCCCCGATCAGGGTGTGCGCGCGGGCTGGCGCGTGCAGGGCTTCAGCGGGATCGAGACGGCGTCCGCCTCGACCTCGGCTCCGGGCTACGCCACGCATGATCTCTTCGTCAGCTGGAAACCCGAACGGCTCGCCGGGATCGAGGTGAACCTGACGGTCGAGAACGTCTTCGACCGCGAGTATCGCAACAACCTCTCGCTCGACAACGCGCCGGGCCGGAACGTGAAACTCTCCGTCGCCAAGGCCTTCACATGGTGAGGGCGGCGCTTCTGACACTGCTTTGCGCGTGCCTCCCTCATGGCATTTCCGCGCAGGGCGCGCCCCGGCTCAGCTTGACGCTGGCCGGGGCAACCGAGGCCGAGGACGCCTGCCGGTTGAGTTTTCTCGCCGAGAACGGGCTGGGGAGCGATCTCGACGCGCTGGTGGTGGAGGCCGTGATCTTCACCCGCGCGGGCGCGGTCGAGCGGCTGTTGCTCCTCGATTTCCGCGACTTGCCCGCGGGCAAGCCCCGCGTGCGGCAATTCGATCTGGCCGGGCTGCGCTGCGAGGCGCTTGGCCAGATCCTGATCAATGGCGTCGAGAGCTGCGAGGGCGGGGACGAAGCGGCCTGCGCGGACGCTCTGGAAACCGGCTCGCGCGTCGATGGAACGGAGGTGACGGGATGATCTCTCTTGCGGCAATCCAACAGGGTTTGAGCGATTTCGTGGCGCTCGGCGGCTGGGTCGTGGCGCTGCTGCTATGTGTCTCGGTGATCGCCGGGGCGGCGGTGCTATGGAAGCTCTGGCATCTCGCAAACCTGCGGATCGGGGCTCACGCGCGGTTGGAGGCGGCGCTCGACCTGTGGCAGGCGGGCCAGCGCGGGGCGGCGCGCCAGAGCCTCACGTCCGCCCGTGGCCCTCTGGCCGAAATGACCCGCCGCGCGATGGCTGCGTCTGATCCGCAGGCGCTGCGGACCCGCTTGCAGACCGAGACCGAAATCCAAGCCGCGCGTAGCGAGGCCGGGATGCGACTGCTGGATGCCATCGCGCAGACCGCGCCGCTTCTGGGTCTGTTCGGCACGGTTCTGGGCATGATCGAAGCCTTCCAGACCCTGCAGAGCGCAGGCGCTTCGGTCGATCCGGCGCAGCTTGCGGGCGGCATCTGGGTGGCGCTTCTGACCACCGCGCTCGGTCTCGGGATCGCGATGCCGGTCTCGCTGTTTCTGTCCTTCGTCGAGAGCCGCATCGCCCGCGAAAGCCAGAGCGCCGCGCTGATGATCGAGGCGCTCTGCGGCCCCGCGCTGCCCGAGAGCGCACCTGTCCGGGCCGAGCTCAATCGCGCCGTGCAAACCGCCGGAGAGTGACATGCGCAAGCCGCTTCGCCGCCGCAGCCTGTCGATGACCTCGCTGATCGACGTGATCTTCCTGCTGCTGATGTTCTTCATGCTGGCCTCGAGCTTTTCGCGCATGACCGAACTGCCGATCGCGGCGCGCGGGGCAGGGGGCGCGGCTGCACCCGAGAGCAAACTGGCCTTCCTGAAGCTCGGACCCGAGCGGCTCAGCCTGAACGGCAAGGCGCTGGACTTGGACGCACTGGAGGCGGCCCTGCGAGACGATTTCGCACAGACCCCGCCGCGCCTGCTGGTCAGCCTCGATCCTGACACCTCGAGCCAACGGCTCGCCGATCTGCTGGTGCGGCTGCACGCGGTGCCGGGGCTGCAAGCGGAGGTGCTGGGATGAGCACGCGTTTCACCCGCCGCCGGAGCGAGCCGATCCTGACCCTGATCAACGTGGTCTTCCTGCTGCTGGCCTTCTTCCTCGTGGCCGGCACGCTCGCCGCGCGCCCGCCCGCCGATCTGCAGCTTGTCGCTTTGCCGGAAGGCGCGCGCGCGCCCGAGCCGGGCCGGGTGGCGCTGAATGCGCAGAGCGACACTCTCTGGCCCGAGGGCGTCGCGGATGCGTCCGCCTTCATGGCGCAGCTCCCGCCCGAGGCCGGGGGCGTGGCCCGTATCCTGCCCGATCGCGCGGCCCCCGCGCCCGCGCTCGTGGCGCTGGCCCGCGATCTCAGCGCGGCGGGGGCGCAGGGTATCCGCCTCGTGGCCGCACGGGGAGAGACGCCATGAAACGGGGCGCGCTCATCGCTTGCGCGGCGTTTGCGGTCTCGGCCGGGCTGCACGCGCTGGGGCTGGCGCAGACGCCCGTCGCCGCGCCGGAGCTTCCGCCCGCAGGCGGTCAGGCCGCGCAGGAGGCCCCGCTTTTGGGCAATGATTTCGCCGATCTCGCGGCAGGGCGGGCGACGCCGGTTGTGCCGGAGCGCGCCGAACCGATTGCCCGAGAGGTCACGCGCCCGGTGCAGCCGGAGACGCCCGCAACGCCCGATGCGGCAAGCCCGTCCGCGCCCACAGCGCCGGACCGTCTCGCCGCCGTTATCCCCACGCCCGAGACCCTGCGCGCCCAGAGCGCGCTCGCCCCCCAACGAAGCCAGCGCCCCGAAGCGCGCCCCAAACGCCCCGCGCCGCAGCAGGCTGCCAAGCCAAGCAAACAGGCCCTAAGCGAAGCAAGGCCCGCACCACCAAGCAACGCCGGAAATGCCGCCCGCGACGCCCGGCGCGGCTCCTCGCAAGGCGCGGTCAAGGCGCGCAACACCGCCGATAAAGGCCAGCCCGCCAAGGCCACCAGCGCCGCCCGATCCGGTCAATCGCCCCGGCAATACGCGGCTTCGGTGATCCGCAAGATCCAGTCCACGCCGAAGCGACGCGGGCAGGGCCGCGGGCGCGCGGTGGTGGGCTTCGTGATCTCCGCGAACGGGCGGCTGAGTACGGTGCGCATCCTGCGCGGCTCCGGCTCCTCGGGCCTCGATGCGGCAGCGCTCGACCACGTCCGCCGGGCCGCGCCGTTCCCGCCACCGCCGAAGCCGGGAATGAAGTTCTCCTTCGAATTCATCGCCCGCGGTTAGGCCGCGTTCATCAAACGACCCGGAGGGCTGCTCGCACAGGGCAGACAAAACCGGATTCATCCGGTAAAACAGAGATTTGCACGGCGTTCTTGCCAGCGCTTGAATTCCGTATCGCGCGGTCGCATTCTCGACGGCAAAGGGTGGAAAGCCATGTCGGAGACACTGTCGGCACTGGGCGGAATCGGGTTGTTCCTGCTCGGCATGAAGATAATGACCGAGGCGCTGCGCGAAGCGGCAGGCGCGAACCTGCGCCGCCTGCTGGCACGGTTCACCACCACGCCGCTCAAGGGTGTGGCGAGCGGCTTGGTCACGACTGCAGTGATCCAGTCTTCCTCAGCGACCACGGTGATGACGGTCGGCTTCGTTGGCGCGGGGCTTCTGAGCTTCACGCAGGCGCTCGGTGTGATCTACGGCGCCAATATTGGCACCACCGTCACCGGCTGGATCGTGTCGCTGGTCGGCTTTAAGCTGAAGCTGGGCGCGGTGGCGATGGGGCTTTTGTTCTTCGCGAGCCTGACGCTGTTTCTCTCGCATGGCCGGGCGGCGCGCATCGGGCGCGTGCTTGCGGGGTTCTGCCTGCTCTTCATCGGGCTCGACATGATGCAGCAGGGCATGTCGGGGGCCGCGGACTGGATCACGGTGGAGCGCATTCCCGGTACCGGAGTGGGCGGCTTGCTCGCGATGGCGGCGCTGGGGCTGGGGGTCACGGTGGTGATGCAATCTTCCTCGGCGGCGATCGCGGTGGTGCTGGTGCTGGTCAGCAACGGCGCGCTGCCGCTCATTCAGGCGGCGGCGGCGGTGATCGGGATGAACCTCGGCACCACCTTCACCGCCCTGATCGCCGCTTTCGGGGGATCGCGGGCGATGCAGCAGACCGCAATCGCGAACCTGCTGTTCAATTGCGGGACGATGGTGATCGCCTTTCCGCTGCTACAGCTCATTGCGGGACCGTTGGAGGCGCTGGCCGCGCGCACCGGGGTGGATACCGCGCTGGTGCTGTTTCACACCGGATTCAACCTGCTGGGAACGCTGGTCTTTCTGCCCGTCACACGCCAATTCGCCACGCTCGTCGCAAGGCTGCGGCCCGATCTGGGCGGGCGCGCGCCGCCGGAACTGGACCGCCACCTGCTGAGCGACGAGGGCGCGGCGATGCAATCGGCCCATGCGATGGTGATCTGGGCCGCGCGCGAGGTCTTCTCGGCCTATTCGCTGGCCATCGGCCCTGCGCGCGATCTGCGGCGGATGTCGGCACTGGGCCCGCGGGTCGGGATCGCGCTCGATGAGCTGAAGGATTACATGGCGCAGATTTCGGTCCCGCGCGACAAGCCCACCGAGGCCGCCGCCTTCGCAGCGCTGATGCATCAGGCCGACCATCTGATGCGGCTGGTGGAGCAGGCCGAACATCGCGGCTATATCGCGATCCTTCTGCGCGGCAAGATCACGCCGCGGCCCGCACAATGGTTCGCCGCCTGTCTGTCCCCTGACCGTCCGCTCGATCTGCCGCAGATCGGGGCGCGGATGGCGCTGATGGCTGCGCCGGTGGCCCATCGCTTCGCGCGGCACCGGCGCGGGCTTCTGCTTGGCGAGCATGTCGGGCTCTATACGATGCAGGAGACGTTTCAGGCGACCGATGCGATGCGCTGGTTCACGCGGATCATGCATAACGTGCAGCGCGTTGGGGAATATGAGCGCGAGGTTCAGAGCAATCTGGGCCATGAGGCCGTCTCCGCCCCCGAGGCCGCGCCGCCGCCTGCCGCCGAACTCGCTTGATGATATCCCGAAGCGGGCCGATCCGTCCGCTCATGCGGCATGGCGCGCGCATCCCACTGTGCCCCGTCACTTACCCACGGAGGGTTCGTCTAGGGGCTTTGGGGCATCCCGAAGTGGATGACGTATCGACCTGCCATCCAATAATTAGATCCACAACGTTCGTCGAGAATAGCCATATGCAGATCGAGCATGTGGTCCCGCGCTTTCTCCGCTGCAGTCAGCCAGGTCGAGGTAGAAACCCAATAATCGACGTGACGAAGCGCAGGCTCGCGCTCCACGAAGGAGAGGAGCACCTTCAGAAATTCCGGGAAGAGCATCAGGATCGGCGTCTCGATGCCGCATGTCGGGCGATTGCTTCAACCTGCACCGCCCGGCGTGAACGCTGCCCGGGCGCCAGTCTCGGCCGGCTGACCCGGGGCTGCTCAGCGAAGCGTTACCCCGGAGCGCGAGGGGGCGCCAGCAGGAAGCAGTCTCAGCCCGCGGATCGGACAGCGTCGAGAATTCGGTTCTCCGCGTCTCTCAGGCCGCGCTGGGGCGATTTTCCGTTGAAGACGATGTCGTGGATTTCTTCCCCGAGCGTGCGTTCGATCAGGTTGAATTCCGGCACCGGCGGGCGCGCCCATGTCACCAGCTCGTTCTTGCGCGCCATGCGGTCGACCATGCTGACGATGGGTGAGGAGGCCAGTGCCTCCGGGTCGGCGCAGACCGAGAAGCGCGGTGCCACGGGGAAGCCGTTCTTCACGTGCTCTTTCATCGCCTCGGGCGAGACCATCCATGCGATCGCGTCGATGATCTGCTTCTGCCGCGCGGGCTCCACATAGGCGGGGATCGTCAGAAGGAAGCCGCCGATCGGGGCCGACACGCGACGCATCCGGCGCGAGGGGGGCGGCAGGTAGGCGACGCGGCGGGCAACGCGGGAGCTCAGTTCATGCTCGAAGCGCGCCGCACGCATCGTCCAGCAATAGGCAAGCGCGGTCTGACCCGACATGAAGTAGTGGATCCGCCGCTCCCAATCCATCGTGGCGATGTCGGGCGGCGAAACCTCGACGAGCTGCTTCATGTATTCGATCACTTCGAGCGCATCCTCGGTGTCGATCTGAAGCTTCAGCTTCTCGAACGTGTCGAAGCTCCAGCTCTCCTGATTGCGCAGCGGCATGTCGATGACGGTAGTCCGGCAGGCCGCGAGGAAGAACATGAAGGAGTTCGCGATCGGCATGCCACGCTGCCCGTTCCACGCGATGCCGTAGAAGTCGTCCTGCGGGTTATGGAATTCCCGCGCTGCGGCGATCGTCTCGTCGAAGGTCTTTGGATAGGCGAGGCCGCGGCTCTCGAACAGATCCTTGCGGGCCGCGAGAATCTCGATCGTGCAATAGAGCGGGATGCCGTATTGCGTCCCTTTCCAGTTGCCGGTCCCCCAGACCGAAGGATGGAAATCCAGCGCGTTGATCGCGGCATCCGAGATGAGATCGTCCAGCGGGGCGAGCTCCCCACGCTCCGCGAACTCCCCGAGCCACGGCATGTTCATCGCGACGACGTCATAGCGCGGCGACATTTCCGAAAGGGTGCGCCGCGTGTTGGCATAAAGGTCTGGCAGACGCTGAAGATCGAAGCTGCTGCGCTTGCCGAAATCGTTGCGGAAGTCGGACCACATATTGCGCATCGCGATGAAGTAGTTGTCGTCGTTCAGCAGGAACTTGATATCGCCAAGGTTGATCGAGGAGATGTCCTCCCCGCGCACGGGGGAGATGATCTGCGAGGCGAAATAGCTGCCGCCGAAATAGTATTCGCTGGTCTCCATCCCGCGCCGCAAGCCGAAGGTCTTCGCCAGGTGGCCCTTCACGTAGCTCGCGTAGTCCATGAAGGTGTTGAGCAGGGTGTCGGAGGGTTCGAGGAAATGCGTCTTCAGGCCGTTGCCGCGCGGCACCTGCCGGATCAGGCCATCCTCGATCATCTTCAGGATCATCCGGTTGCCGGTGCTGTAGGGCACATCGGCGAGGCTGATCAGGCCCGACTTGTCTATCGGGTTCACGCGCAGATGCGCATCGACCAGTTCGAGTGTGATGTTGAAATACACGTCCGGTTTGCCACCGGGCATGTTTGCGTCGAAGGGCGCACGAAGCTGCCGGAGGAAATCGACGATCCGGGACAACTCGTGACTTGTGAGTTCAGCATCCTGAGGTTGCATAGCCTCCGAATGCTGCTCCGCCAATTTCATCTTGTCGACAACTTTTCCTGCCATTTCACCAATGCGAAGAAATCTTCGTCCTGCATGCCCGCGTTCGAGGCGCTTCTATAAAGCTCGAGGATCAGGCCGGTGGTCATCAGCGGCACGCTGTTGCGTCGGGCGGCTTCGCTGATGAGCGTGAAATCCTTGATCATCTGAGACACTGTGAAAGCGGGCGTGAAGTCATCTTCGACGACCGGCTTCTGCTTATATTTGAACAGCGGCGAGGCCACTGCGCTTTCGCAAATTACATCCATCATATCGGCTCGGGTCAGGCCGCCGCTGGCGCCGATCGCCAAGGCTTCGGAGAGCACCGCGGAAGAGGCGCCGACCAGAGTGTTCAAAACGAGCTTCATGTAGCGCGCTTCTTCGCCATTTCCGAGGAAAAACTGCCGCGCAGAAAGTTTGCGGATGTAGGGGAGCGCTTCGTCCCAGCCCGCGCGGTCGCCCGAGGCGAGCACGGTGAGCGCGGCACTCGCCGCCATGTCTGTGCTGCCGGAAAGCGGCGCTCTGACATAGTTGATTTTCTTCGCTGCGAGAACCTTCGCAACGCTTTCGGAGCATTCGGGGGAGACCGTGCTCATCTCGACCAGCGTCGCGCCCGCGGGCAAGGTGGTTGCGACGCCAAGGTCTTCGCCATTGCCGACGACATCCAGCAAAGCCTGATCGTTCGGCAGCGTCGAGAAGACGATACCCGCATTAGCGAAGTCCGAGATAGACGTGGCCTCGGATGCGCCCACAGCGGTCAGGCGATCACGGCTCTCCTTCGCCGGATCGGACACGACGAGTTTCGCGCCGCTCTCTACGAGGTTGCGCGCCATGGGGCCGCCCATTTTGCCCACGCCGATCCAGCCAAGCGTCTGTTGCGTATCGATCTGATCCGTGTCTGCCACTTGGGTCTGGCTCATGCTGATATCTCCCACTTCTGTACTGGGCCGACATTACGTCGCCAAAATGGTGGTGATGGATGTAATTTATCCGAAGCGGAAATTTTTCTGCAGTGATGGCCGGATTGGTTTGTTACGAATCGTCGCAGCCAAATGGCGATCTCGATGTCGGGGTGATCCCGGCAGACCCAGAGGATCGCGAGACTTGGAAAGGGAGGAAAAGCTTTGAAAGCTGTTCGTTTTCACGGAGCGAAGGACATCCGCGTCGAGGATGTCGAAGAACCGTCGAGCAAACTGGCGCCGGATGACGTTCTGGTCGCGCCGATCGTGACCGGCATCTGTGGCACCGATCTTCACGAATATATCGCGGGGCCGATCGTCACCCCGTCCGAACCGCATATCTATACCGGCGCGTCCAATCCGCAGATTCTTGGCCATGAATTCTCCGCCAAGGTTCTCGCAGTGGGCGACGAGGTCAGCAATGTCACGGTGGGCGAGCGCATTTCGGTCCAGCCGCTCGTGGCGCCACGCAATGACTACTATGGCAAGCGCGGCCTCTATCACCTCTCGCCGCAACTGGGCTGCATCGGCCTGAGCTGGGCCTGGGGCGGCATGGGCGAGAAAGCCGTCATTAAGGATTACAACGCGCAATCCGTGCCCGAGGGGCTGACGGATGACCAGGCTGCGATGATCGAGCCGGCTGCGGTCGCGCTTTACGGCGTGGATCGCGGCGGCGTCGAGGCAGGTTCGACCGTTCTTGTCTCGGGCGCCGGTCCGATCGGTGCGCTGACAGTGCTTTCGGCCCGTGCGGCTGGTGCGAGCACGATCATCGTGTCGGAGCCGAACCCGAACCGCCGCCGGATCATCTCGGAAATCGCGCCCTATGCGCATGTCGTCGATCCGCGCAGCGGCGAGCTGCCGACCGTCGTCGGCGATCTGACCGAAGAGGGTGTCGGCGTCGACGTCGCGCTCGAATGTGTCGGGCTCGAAGCCTCGCTCAACGCCTGCGCCGAAGCGGTGCGCCGTCAGGGCAAGGTCGTGCAGGTGGGCCTGCACATGAAACCCGCCAGCATCGACGCGATGCTCTGGGCGCTCAAGGACATCTCGGTCGAAGCGACCTGGTGCTACCCGACGCAAATCTGGCCCCGGATCGGCCGCATGGTCGCCTCGGGCAATTTCCCGATCGAGAAAGTCATCACCTCGCGGATCGCGGCGGAAGATGTCGTCGACAAGGGCTTCGAGGCGCTTCTCGATCCTGCCGGGGAACATCTGAAAATTCTCGTCACCACCTGACGAAACGGAACTGCAAGAAAGGGGCGAAGACCCATGGCTGAACAGAATATTGCGTTGATTGTCGGGGCGACCGGCCTCTCGGGCAGCTACACCGCGCGCGAGTTGAAATCTCACGGCTGGACGGTCGTGACGGTGTCGCGCAGCGATGTCGATCTCGAGTGGTCCGACCGGCACATTGCCGCAGACCTGACCGATGCGGAAGCCAGCAAGGCCGCGCTGGCTGCGGCCAAGGACGTGACGCATGTGTTCTATTGCACCTGGTCGCGTCAGGCCAACGAGGAAGAAAATGTCCGCGTGAACGGAATGATGGTGCGCAACCTCTTCGAGGGGATCGCAGGCGCGCCGATCAAGCACGGCGCGCTGGTGACGGGGCTCAAGCATTACCTCGGTTCGTTCGACGATTACGCCAAGGTCACGCCCTACACGCCTTTCCTCGAATCGAGCCCGCGTCTGCCGGGGCCGAACTTCTACTACGCGCAGGAAGATGTGCTGCTGGAGATGGCCGAGAAATACGGCTTCACCTGGTCGGTGCACCGCCCGCACACGATGATCGGCTTCACGGTCGGAAATTACATGAACATGGCGGTCACGCTCGCGGTCTATGCCTCGATCTGCAAGCACACCGGCAAGCCGTTCCTCTATCCCGGTTCGCCCGAGCAATATAATGCGGTCACCGATGTGACCGATGCGCGCATCCTCGCCAAACAGTTCTACTGGGCCGCGACGACGCCGGAAGCTGCGAACACACCCTTCAATACCGCAAATGGCGATGTCTTCCGCTGGACTTGGCTCTGGGCGCGGATCGCCGAGTATTTCGGCCTCGAGGTCGCGGAATACCCCGGTCACACGACGCCGCTCGAAGAGCAGATGGCGGATGCGCCCGCAATCTGGTCGGAGATGGTGGCTCAATATGGGCTGCAGGATATCCCTGTGACCAAGCTCGCCTCGTGGTGGCACAGCGACGCCGATCTCGGCCGCGAGCTGGAATGCTTCACCGACATGACCAACAGCCGGAAGCTGGGTTTCGACGCCTATCAGAGCACGCCCGACAGCTTCTTCGACGTCTTCGAAGAGCTGCGCGAACGCAAGATCATCCCGGCGAAGTGAGGAGACTGAGATGCATTACGTAATCCATTGCCTCGACCATGACGGCGCCGTCGATAAGCGGCTGGCCAATTACGAGGACCACAAGGCCTATCTGGCCCAGGCACCGGTGAAAACGGTGATTTCGGGCCCGCTTCTGGGCGACGACGAAGAGACCATGATCGGCAGCTGCTTCGTGCTGGAGGCCGACAGCCTCGCAGAGGTCGAGGAGTTCAACCGCAACGACCCCTTCGCGAAGGTCGGTCTGTGGAAGTCCGTCTCGATCCGTCCGTTCTCCAAGCGCGTGGACAACCGCTGATGTCGGGGCCGGTCAAAATCGCCCTCGTGGGCATGGGATGGTGGGGGCAGAAGATGCTCGCCGTTCTGTCGAGCGCCCCCGACGACATCACGGTCGTCCGCGCGGTGGAGCCGAATATGGATGCGGTGCGCGATCTCTGCGCCGAGAAGAGCGTGACGCTCAGCGCGGATTACGCCGATGCGCTGAACGATCCCGAGGTCGAGGCCGTCGTGCTGGCGACGCCGCACTCGCTGCACACGGATCAGATCGCCAAGGCCGTCGCGGCAGGCAAGCATGTCTTCTGCGAAAAGCCGCTCGCGCTCACCGCTGAAGAAGCCGCCCGTTCGGTCGCGCTTTGCGCCGAGGCTGGGTTGGTTCTCGGCATGGGCCATGAGCGCCGCTGGGAGCCGCCGATCGCCGAGATGCTGGCGAAGGCCGATGCGGGTGAGTTAGGCCGTATCCAGCAAATCGAGGCCAATTTCAGCCACGACAAATTCGTCGGCATGGACCCGAGCAACTGGCGCGTTCAGGCGAGCGAAGCACCCGCAGGCGGCATGACCGCGACGGGCATCCACCTGCTCGATCTGTCGGTCCGCCTTCTGGGCCGCGCGGAAAGCGTGCTGTGCATCTGTGAGCAGCTGTCTTCGGAACTGCCGCAGGGCGACACGGTCGCGGCCTATGTGAAATTCGCCGGGGGCGGGACCTCCTACGTGTCGGCTTCGCTGTCGAACCCGTTCATGTCCCGCTTCACGGTCTACGGCTCGAAAGGCTGGATCGACATCCGCGACAAGGCGCATGTCGAAGCGCCCGACGGCTGGATCGTGACCTCGGCCATGGCTGGCGGGCCGATCGAGACCGTCGAGATCGGCAAGGCCGAGCCCGTGAAGGACAACCTGGTGAGTTTCGCCCGCGCCGTGCGCGGACAGGAAACCTACCCGATCACCGCCGATCATCTGGTCGACAATATCGCGCTGCTCGAGGCGGTCTTCGCCTCCTCCCGCAGCGGTCAAATCGAACGCGTGGCGCAACCCGCCGCAGCGAAAGTTGGAGCCTGACATGAAAGCCCTGATCTTCGACGAACCGAACAAGCCCATCGTGACGCAGGTGCAGACGCCCGGCATCACGGACAACGAGGTGCTAATCCAGTCGCGCCGCGTTGGGATTTGCCACTCAGATTACGAGCTGCTGGCCGGTCAATACATCATCCCGATTTCCTATCCGGTCGTTCCGGGCCACGAATGGGTCGGCGAAGTCGTCGAGGTCGGGAAGAATGTCGACGGGCTCAAGCCCGGGGATCGTGTGGTCGGCGAATGCGTGATCAACACGCCCGAGCGCATCCACCACTTCGGCTTCTCGATGGACGGTGCGGATCGCGAATTCTTCGCCGCGCGCCCCGAATGGCTGCACAAGCTGCCCGACGCGGTCGATGACGCAAAAGGCGCGCTGATCGAACCCTTCACCTGCGGGTATTACGCGGTGCTGCGCCATGGCGGCGT
The DNA here is from genome assembly GCF_055666785.1 of Thioclava sp. PTB-PU3-1. Lineage (NCBI taxonomy): Bacteria > Pseudomonadati > Pseudomonadota > Alphaproteobacteria > Rhodobacterales > Paracoccaceae > Thioclava > Thioclava sp. PTB-PU3-1. The sequence goes on from NZ_JBVNVL010000007.1 coordinate 79,413, forward strand.
CTGCGCGGCGGATACGGTCGTCGTCTCGGGCGGCGGCACGATCGGCCTTGTCTCGGCAGCCGCCGCGATCGGCATGGGCGCTCGCGTGATCGTGGTCGATCCGGTGCCGCTTCGCCGCGAGATCGCGATGAAGCTCGGTGCGGACGGCACGATCGATCCGACCAACGGCGACCCGATCGAAGCGGTGCAGGAGATGACCAAGGGCGGCGCCGATCTGGTGGTCGAATGTGCGGGCCATCCGGCCTCGCTGGCCAATGTCTTCGACTATGCCCGCGACGACGGGGATGTCTCGATGGTCGGCATCAATATCGGCCAGAAATTCCCGGTCGAGCTGGGCAAGATCCAGATCAAGAACCTCAACGTGAAAGGCTGCATCGGCTCGCCCGGCGTCTGGCCGGCAGCGATCCGGTTCCTGGAGCGCACCGGGCTCGATCTCTCGCCGATCCAGACCCACAGCTACAACATCGATGACGCGATGACCGCGCTGGAGCTGGGCAAGTCGCCCGACAAGGCGGTCAAGGTCACCTTGGAAATCAGCTGAGACGCGACGCGAGGGAGGAGGAGAAAACATGGCTGAGACGACGCCGCATAGCTTCGGAGGTTCGATGGGACTTTCTTCGATGTCCCTGTCGAAGGGCTTCGTCACCATCGTCGCCTCGACGCTGGCGCTCATCCTCCTTTGCATCATCTTCGCACCCTCGGCGGTCACCGCCGGGTCGCTGATGGGCAGCCTACCTTTCGCGGCGGTGCTTGGCATCGTCGGGCTCGGCCAGATGCTGGTGGTGCAGCAGGGCGGCTTCGATCTGTCGGTGCCGGGCTCGGTATCTCTCGCGGTGGTGATCGCGACCCACATGCCCAACGGTCAGGATGCGGGGCTTCTGCCCGCCCTGGTCATCGCGGTCGGCTTCGCGCTCGCCGCGGGGGTGCTCAACGGCATCATGGTCGCCTATTTCCGCCTGAACGCGATCGTCGCGACCATCGGGATGAACGCGCTTCTGTTCTCGGCGGTCTTCGCGATCTCGGGCGGCGTGCCGCGGATCACGACGAACCTTCTGGCCCATATCGCGGGCGGTCAGACCCTGGGGATTCCCCATTCGGTGCTGTTCGCCCTCGCCATTCTGGCCCTCGTGTCCTTCGGCCTGAAAAAGACGGTAGCTGGCCGTCGCTTCGAGGCGATCGGGGCCAACCCGAAGGCGGCCCGCGCGGCGGGGCTCAGCGTCAAACCCTATCAGGCGATGGCCTATGTGGCGGCGCAGATCCTTTACTGCACCGCGGGCATCCTGATCGCAGGCATCACCCGCGAACCCACGGCATTTCAGGGCAACAGCCTGCTTCTGCCCTCGGTCGCCGTCGTGGTGCTGGCAGGGACATCGCTTCTGGGAGGGCGCGGCTTTCCGATCTCGGTCGTCATCGCCGCCTTCTTTCTCAACCAGCTCAGTCAATTCGCTCTGTCGATCGGTGTGCCGTACTCGGCGCAGACCATCGTGCAGGCGCTCGCTCTTGTATTCGGCATCGGGGTCTACTCGATCGAATGGACGAACCGTTTCAAGAAAGAACAGACAAGTTCTACAGAGGAGGAGAACCATGAAACTGTCTAACCTGAAAGGATGCGCTGCCTATATGGCGCTGGGGCTTGGAATTGCCCTTTCGGCCTCGGCGGCCAGCGCAGAGGACGCACCCTCCTGGTGCGGCCCGAACAAAGCCTCGCTGGCGCTGCTCGACGGTTTCGGGGGCAATAGCTGGCGTCTGGTGACGACCGCTTCGGGCAAGGAGGAAGCGGCGAAATGCCCGAGCATCACCGACTACTACTATGCCGACGGTCAGGGTGACACGCAGAAGGCGATCTCTGACATCAACTCGATGGCGGCGCGCGGTGTCGACGCGATGGTCGTCTTCGGCGATGCGGGCCCGGCAATCCTGCCTGCACTGACCAAAGCCTACCGCTCCGGCGCGGTCGTCGTGCCCTACCGCGTGAATGTCGGCGGGGAAGCCGGCAAGAACTACACCCGCTTCGTCGGTGCCGATTTCGTCTATGACGGCGAAAGCTGGGGCAAGTGGATCAAGGAGAACTTCCCGGACGGCGCGAACATCCTGTTCCTGTCGGGCCCGGCGGGCAACAGCCAAGGGTTGGACGAGCTCAAGGGGATGAAGAACATCCTCGACGACAGCTACAAGTTCCTGAACCCGGACCCCTTCGCGGTCACCAACTGGGACCCGTCCCTGACGCAGCAGGTGCTGTCGGCCGCCATCGCGCAGCATGACAATATCGACGTCATCGTGTCCGACTTCGGCCCGTCGCTCGTGGGCGCGCTGCCGGTGTTCGCGAATTTCGACCGCTCGATCCCGGCGCTCGCGACGTCCGACGGCAACTCGCTCGGCTGCTTCTGGGAGAAGACCCACGCCGACAACCCCGATTTCAAGCTCTTCACGGTCGCGACCGGCAACGACAACGTTCGTCTCGCCGTGCAATGGGCGATCGCGGAAGCGACCGGTGGCACCCCGCCTTCGGAGGAAATCTTCAAGGCCCCGAACTTCGAGGACTCGACCGATGGGGATCCGAACCCCGTCCAGTGTCGCTCGGATCTGCCCGGCGCGATCTATCTCTCTGCTCAGCTTTCGGGTGACGAGCAGGCGAAGGCCGTCGGCCAGTAACCTCCCCTGTCTCCGGGCGGCGCGATCCGCCCGGAGATACCCGCGCCAACCCCTCAGATCGGCGGAACTAAACGGATGATAGCATTGGCTGAAATCGAACCGATGGAGAAGGCGGACGGGCTCCGCGAAACGTCAACGGGCACCCCCGTGATCCGCTTGCTCGGCGTGTCGAAATCCTTCGGGGCGGTCCGCGCCCTGAGCGACGTGAGCGTCGACATTCACGCGGGCGAAGTGCACGCGATCCTGGGTGAGAACGGGGCCGGGAAATCGACCCTGATGAACCTGATCACCGGCGTTCTGCAGCCCAGCACCGGCCGGATCGAATTCGATGGGCGGGACGTGATGCCGCTCTCGCCGGAAAGCTCGTCGGCGCTTGGCGTCGCGATCTCCTATCAGCACCCGGCGATCCTGCCCGACATGACGGTGCTCGAGAACCTGCAGGTCTCGCTGCCTGCCTCTGTCTTCCAGGGCGACCGCAAGGACCGCGTCGGCCAGCGTCTGCTGGAAGAGGTCGGCCTCGAGGTGCCGCTGAACGCGCGTGTCGATACCCTGACCATCGCGCAGAAACACCTGCTGGAATTGGCTAAGGCGCTCGCCGTCCAGCCGCGTGTGCTTATTTTGGATGAACCGACGGCCGCGCTTGATCAGGACGCGACGGATATGCTGTTCGCGAAGGTGCGGGCGCTGAAAGCCTCCGGCACCGCCGTCATCTACATCACCCACCGTCTGGCCGAGTTGCGTCAGATCGCGGACCGCGTGACCGTGTTGCGCGATGGCCGCCACCGGGGTAGCGCGCCTGCGAGCGAGATCAGCAATTCGCAACTTCTGGACCTGATCGTCGGGCGCCGTCTGGCCTCTGCCTTCCCGCCGAAATGCGCCGACGCCAATCCCCCGATTAACTTCGAGGTCGAAGGCCTCAGCGGGCGTAAATTCTCGGACGTGGCCTTCGCCTTCGGGCGCGGCCAGATCATCGGCGTTGCCGGTGTCGAGGGCAACGGCCAGTCCGATCTGATGCGCGCCTTGGTCGGCCTTCAGCCCTATCGCGGCGCGATCAAGCTCCACGGTCGCACCCTCTCGCCGAAAGAGCTGAAACACGCGGCGGCCTTCATGCCGTCGGATCGCCATACCGAAGGCCTCGCCGCGGATCTGACAATCCGGGAAAACGCGACCTTCGCCTCGCTCGACAAATATGCCTCGAGCGGCGTGCTGGATCGCGGCAAGGAAATGCAGAAGGTGCAGGAGGTGTTCTCGTCGTTGGCGGTGAAGGCCGCGGGCGTCGAGGCGAAGGTGTCCCAGCTTTCGGGCGGCAATCAACAGAAGATCGTGATGTCCCGCGCGCTTCTGTCGGAGCCGGGCTTCATCGTGGCCGACGAACCCACGCAGGGCGTCGATGTCGGCGCGCGTTTCGAGATCTACCGGATCCTGCGGGAAGTCTCGGACGCGGGCACCCCGGTGATCGTCAACTCCTCGGATGCGGCGGAACTGGAAGGGCTGTGCGACATCGTTCTGGTCATGTCGCGGGGACGTATCGTAGAGACCCTGCGCGGTGACGACATCACCGAGGCCCGCATCGTTGGGGCTGCGGTCGAGGCCGATACGCATGCCCATCACGTCGATGAAGAGCATCAAGCGAAAGAGGGCTTCGGCGCGAAGCTGCGCCATTTCGTGCAGACCGATAACGCGACCATCGTGCCGCTCGCGCTGGTGACGGTGCTGCTCGCGCTGTTCGTAAGCGCGCAGAACGAGAATTACCTGTCGTCCTTCAACGTCTCGAACATCCTGATCCTCGCGACCGCGCTCGGCTTCATCGCCTTGGGGCAGACCATCGCCCTGCTGATGGGCGGGATCGACCTCTCGGTCGGGCCGCTCGCCGGTTTCCTCGTCGTGATCGGGTCCTTCTTTATCAACGATGGCAGCCCGGCCACGACGATGGCGCTCGGTTTCGCGCTGATGTTCGGCGCGGCGATCGTCGTCGGCTTGATCAACGGCGTGCTGATCCGCTTCGCCAATTTCACGCCTATCGCAGCCACTTTGGCGATGTTCATCGGTTTGCAGGGCATGAGCTTCGTGCTGCGCGAAGGTCCGGGCGGCTACATCTCCTTCGACGTGATCGACACGCTCACCCGCAGCTTCGGCCCCGTGCCGGTCGCCTTCGTCGTGATGATTGCGATCGCCATCGCGATGGAGCTGGGCCTGCGTCGCAAGCGGGCGGGGTGGCAGCTTCGCGCGGTCGGCTCGCATGAGGAATCCGCACGTCGGATCGGTGTGCGCACGGACCGGACCTTCGTGCTCGGCTACATCGCCGTGTCGCTGCTGACCGCACTCGGGGCGATCATGCTGATGGCGCAGATCGGCGTCGGCGATCCAGCGCAGGGCGTGAACTACACGCTGGGCAGCATCACCGCGGTCGTGCTGGGCGGCACCAGCCTTCTCGGCGGGCGTGGCACCTTCATCGGCTCGCTGCTGGGCGCGGTGCTTCTGACCGAAGTGCTCAACGCCGTGTCCTTCCTCGGTCTGTCGCAGGCCTACCAATATGGCTTCCAAGGGGTACTGATCCTCGTGGCGGCGCTCATCTACACGACCGCGCGTCGGCGCCGCGAGGAGTAACCTCGCGGCCCACGCTGGCTCAATTCAACGCCTCGTCTGTGCGAGGCGCAGGGAGGAACCATGCCTGAAGCGTTCATCTACACATCCACTCCGGGGCGCATCGTCTTTGGCTCCGGGACCTTGGCGAAAGTCGCCGAGGAGGTGGAGAGACTGGGCTGCGCCCGCGCGCTGATCCTGTCGACGCCGTTCCAGAAAAACGACGCCGAGGCGCTTGCGAAAGACCTCGGGGAGATGGCGGCCGGAACCTTCACTGATGCCGCGATGCACACGCCGGTCGCCGTGACCGAGACCGCGCTCGAAGTCTATAATGAGACCAAGGCCGATTGCGTCGTGGCGCTCGGCGGTGGCTCGACCATCGGTCTGGGCAAGGCCATCGCCTGGCGCAACGACGCCCCGCAGGTGGTGATCGCGACGACCTATGCGGGCTCCGAGGTGACCGACATTCTCGGCCAGACAGAGAACGGGCAGAAGACGACCGTCCGTGATCCCAAGATCCGGCCGGAAACCGTGATCTACGATCCCGATCTGACGCTGGGCCTGCCGGTCGCGATGAGCGTTGCGAGCGGCCTCAATGCAATGGCTCATGCGGTCGAGGCGCTCTACGCGCCCGACGCGAACCCCGTCACCTCGCTGATGGCGGTCGAAGGGCTGCGTGCGCTGAAATCGGCGCTGCCGCGGATCGTCGAGACGCCGGAGGACCGCGAAGCCCGCGCCGATGCGCTCTACGGGTCGTGGCTCTGCGGCACCGTGCTGGGCGCGGTCGCCATGTCGCTGCATCACAAGCTTTGCCACACGCTCGGCGGCGGGTTCGACATGCCCCACGCGGAGACCCACGCGATCCTGCTGCCGCATACCGCCGCCTATAACGCCGGGGCCGCGTCTGCCGAACTGGCGCGCGCGACCGAGCTGTTCGGCGGCGATCTGGGCGGCGGACTCTACGACTTCGCGCGCTCCATCGGCGCCCCTCTCGCGCTGGCCGACTTTGGCCTCAAGGAAAGCGATCTGGCGCGCGCCGCCGATATGGCCGTCCAGAACCCCTACAAGAACCCGCGCGACGTCACGCGCGACGGCATTCTCGCCCTGCTGACCCGCGCCCATGCCGGTCAGCGGCCCATCACGACCTGATAGGAATGAATGACATGACCCAAGAGCCGAAGATCGCCTATTTCACCGAGGACGCCTCGGTCGAAACCGTCAACGCCCGGGTTTCGGAGAGCACCGATGCGCGCCTCCAGACCGTGATGGCGAGCCTCGTCCGTCACCTGCATGCCTTCGTCAAGGACGTCGAGCTGACCCAAGCCGAGTGGGATGTCGCGATCGATTTCCTCACCAAGACCGGCCAGATCTGCGACGAGAACCGGCAGGAGTTCATTCTGCTCTCCGACGTGCTTGGGGTCTCGATGCTGGTCGATGCGATCAACAATCGCCGCCCGACCGGGGCGACCGAGAACACCGTGCTCGGGCCGTTCCACGTCGATGGCGTGCCGGAATACGAGATGGGCGCGAACATCACACAAGCGGGCGGGCGCGAGACTTGCCGCTTCTATGGCACCGTCACCGATCTCGACGGCAAGCCGGTCGAAGGCGCGCGGATCGATGTCTGGTCGGACAGCGAAGACGGTTACTACGACGTCCAGCAGCCCGACATTCAGCCGCGCAACAACAATCGCGGCGTGTTCACCACGGGGCCGGACGGGCGCTACTGGTTCGAGGGCATCAAGCCGGTTTCCTACCCGATCCCCGATGACGGTCCGGTGGGCAAGATGCTGGGCAAGCTCGGGCGTCACCCGTATCGCCCGGCGCATATGCATTTCATCGTCAGCGCCGAGGGCTTCGATCCGGTGACGACCCATACTTTCGTGGCGGGCGACAAATACCTGACCTCGGATGCGGTGTTCGGCGTCAAGGAATCCCTGATCGCCGAGTTCACCCCGGTCGAGAATGGCGAGACGCTGTGGGAGTCCAATTACGACTTCGTGCTGCACCGGACTGAGTGAGCGGGGAGGCTATCATGTCGAACAGAGACGAGATGGGCGGCGTCGTCGTCACGGGGGCCGCGCGGGGCATCGGCTTCGAAATCGGCCGGCGCGCGGTGGCGACTGGATATGGCGTGGTGATCGCGGATCTCGATGCCGCGGCAGGCGAGGGGGCGGCTAAGGCCCTCACCGCAGAGGGCGGTCGAGCGATTTTCTGCAAGACCGACGTCACCGACCGGGCGGCGACCCGGGCCGCGATCGCCGCCTGCGAGGCGGAGTTCGGCTTTCTCCATGCCATCGTCAACAACGCAGGCTTCAACCGTCCGCAGCCGTTTCTCGAGACGACCGAAGAGAACTGGAACCAGATCATGACGGTCAACGGAATGGGCGTTCTGATCGGCATTCAGGAGGCCGCGAAGGCGATGATCGCGGGCAAGCGGAAAGGCAAGATCATCAACACCGCCTCGATGGCGGGCCGGGCGGGCTTTGGCGATTTCGCCCCCTATTGCGCGAGCAAAGCCGCGGTCATCAGCCTGACTCAGGCGGCTGCGCGCACGCTCGCGCCGCACGGAATCACCGCGAACGCCTTCGCTCCCGGCGTGGTGGAGACCGACCTCTGGACGGTGCTCGACAAGGATTTGATGGAAATGGGGGTGTCTTCCGAGCCGGGCGAGGCGCTGCGCAACTTCGCCGCCGGAATCCCGCTCGGTCGAACTTCGACGCCCGCCGATGTCGCAGGAACGGTGGCATTCCTGCTCTCGCCGGATTCCGACTACATGACCGGCCAATGCCTGCAGATCGACGGCGGGATGATCATGCAATGACCGCAACCGAGGAGACGCAATCCATGACCAAGCAAACCCCATTTCCCCGCATCGCCTTCATCGGAACCGGTGCGCAGGGTGCCTCCATCGCGGCGGATTTCACGCTCGCAGGTCTGGACGTCACCTTCATCGACCAATGGCCCGCCCATGTCGAAGCGATGCGGGCGAACGGCCTGACGGTCAATATGCCGACCCGCCAGCTGCACACGCCGGTCAAGGCGCTGCACCTGTGCGAGGTCGCCGAGATCAAGGAGCCCTTCGATCTCGTCTTCATGGTGGTGAAGGCCTACGACACTCGCTGGGCGGCGGAGATGATCAAGCCGGTTCTGGCAGAGGACGGCTTCGTCGTGGGGCTGCAGAACGGCATGACCCACGAGGCGATCGCCGATATCGTAGGCGCTCATCGCGCGATTGGCGCAGTGATCCAGATCGCGTCGAACATGTGGGAGCCGGGGATCACGACCCGCCAGAACGACACGGACGAAAGCTGGTTTGCGCTCGGGGCGCTCGATCCCGAGCAACAGCCGCGGGTGCACGACGTCGCCGATATCCTGCGCCATTCCGGCACCGTTCAGGTGGTGGACGATATCCGCTCGGCGAAATGGATGAAGCTGGTGGTGAATGCAGCCGAACTGATCCCCACGGCGATCATCGACACCGCGATGCGCGACAGTGTCCGCGACCCCGAGTTTCTCGAGGTGATGCGGCGCGCCGGCTATGAAGCAATGGAGGCAGCACTCGCTGACGGCGCCACCATCATGCCGATCATCGGGATGCCGCCGGTAATGAGTAACCACCCGGAACGCTATGTCGACGAGATCTTCGACGAGGTCGTTCGCACCTTCTCAAGGGACGACACGCTGACGACCTCGCTGCAGGATTGGCGCAAGGGCCGTCGCGCCGAGGTTGACGAGGTGAACGGGCTGGTGGTCGATTTCCTCGAGGCGCGCGGCAAGGCGGCGCCGATGAACCGCAAGGTCGTGGAAATGGCAAAGGAGATCGAGGCGGGCCAGCGCAGGCATCACCCCGACAACGCGCGCGAACTTGTAGCGCATTACCGGGGGCTGGCGCAGTAGGGACGTGTCTGCACAGCTCGTAAACCCTTCGGCTGCTTGCATGAGGCTGCGCCGTCGCCGGTGGTTTTTCGGTAGCAAAGGTTGTCGCACGTTCAGCGGATTGCGCCTGAATTCGGATAAATTGCTTGGATGATGCCTCGCGCAAGGCGATAAGCGGAAGGCAATGGCAATAGATCGACGCGCGACGTGAAGATACATAAGTTCGATATCAGTGGACATCCCGGGGAGACCGTCGGTGACATCACCCACCGGCGCCTGCGCGGCGACATCGTGCATGGGCGGTTCAAACCGGGGCAGAAGCTGAAGCTCGATCTGCTGCGCAAGAAATACGATATCAGCGTAACGACCCTGCGCGAATTGCTCAGTAGCCTGACGAATGAGGGGCTCGTCACCGCCGAGGGGCAGCGCGGCTTCGAGGTGGCACCGATCAGCAAGGCCGACCTGCGGGATCTGGCCGACCTGCGACTGCTGCTCGAGACCCACGCTCTTCGCCAGTCCATCGCGAATGGCGACATAGAGTGGGAAGCGGGCGTCGTGTCTTCGCATTACAAACTCGAAACGATCGAGCGCGAGCTGATCGCGGGCGGCGACGGGCCGGTGCAACCCTGGGTGCGTCACGACTGGGATTTCCACTTCGCGATGATCGCGGCATGCGACAGGCCGAACCTGATGCGCACGCATTCCTCGGTCTTCGATCGCTTCATGCGCTATCACATGATCATTCTGGAATTCCGCGGCGAGAAGGCGAAGGAAGATCACATTCGCCTGCGCGACCTGACCTTGGCCCGCGATGCGGATGCGGCCGTAGAGCTGCTGATCTCCCATGTCGAAAGCGGCGTCGACCACATTCTGGCGACCGGTCGCGTTCCCTGAACCCTTCACACGACGGCGTCTGACAGTGGGGCAGCGGGTGGAGAAGAACACCCGCTCGTGATTTTGCCCGTCAAAAATAAAAATGTATGATATTTTTAAAGTTGACATATGAAATTTGAGATGCCGAATTGAATGAGCCGCTTTCGATGCGGCGAAAGGGAGGAACTATGACCAAATTGACTCGCCGCAGCGTGCTGGCGACAGGGGCCGCTGGTGCAGCCGCGACCCTGATGGCAGGCACTGCATTCGCTCAAGATCGCCAACGGCTCCGCCTGTCTTCGGTGGTGTCGAATAACGACATTCGCGCCAAGGCCTTCGCCCGCATTTCCGAGGATGTCGCCAAGGATTTCGACCTGCAGGTCTACAACCAGTCGACGCTCGTGCCGCAGGGGGGTGAACTGACCTCGATCCAGCGCGGGACGCTGGAAATGGGCCTCGTCGCGCCGCAGAAGCTGGCCGATCAGGTGCCGGAATGGTCGATCCTGACTGCCGCTTACGTGCTGCGCGATGCGGCCCATATGAAAGCCGTCTTCGACAGCGACGTGGGCAAGCAGCTGAACGATCTCGCGGCGCAGGCTGGGCTCCATGTCCTCGCGCCGGTCTATTTCGGCGCGCGTCAGGTCAACCTGAAGCCCGAGAAGAAGATCAACACGCCCGAGGATCTGAAGGGAATGACCCTGCGCATGCCGGGCGGCGACGCGTGGCAGTTCCTTGGCGAGGCGATCGGCGCCAGCCCGACGCCGCTGGCCTATTCCGAGGTCTACACCGCGCTCCAGACCGGGGCGATCGACGGTCAGGACAACCCGCTGCCGAACGACTACAACATGAAGTTCTATGAGGTCACGAGCCAGATCGCCCTGACCAGCCACCTCGTCGGTTTCGACGTGCTTGGTATCTCCAAGAAGGTCTGGGACGATATGAGCGCCGATCAGCAAAAGCTGCTCAAGGACTCCGTGGACAAGGAAATCGCCGCCAGCACCGAGGAGCACCTCAAGCGCGAGCAGGAACTGGTGGACTTCTTCAAGGAACAGGGCCTCGAGGTCTACGAACCCGACCGCGCCGCCTTCCGGGACTACGCCCAGAAGAAGTATCTCGCCAGCGACTTCGCCAAGAGCTGGCCCGAGGGGATGCTCGAACAGATCAACGCGATCGAGGCCTGAACCCCGACAAGTTGAGGGCGGGGGCCATGCCGGCCTCTCGCCCCTCGAAAGGCAAACCGATGCAAAACACGAGCCGCCGCTGGCGGAACGTAGCGCGCCGTCTGGCCGACGCCGTTCCGGCGCTGCTTCTGGCCGCCATGTTCCTGGCCTTCATCGTCCAGGTCTTCATGCGCTATGTCCTGAACCACCCCGTCGGCTGGACGGTCGAGCTTTGCGTCATAGCGTGGCTCTGGGTCGTGCTGTGGGGGCAATCCGTCTCAGCGCGCGAAGAAGACGAGATCCGCTTCGACATCATCTACGGCGCGGTCCGGCCCAAGGTGCGCCGCGTGTTCCGCATCCTGTTCTCGATCTTCGTCGTCGGAATCTATGCGGCCTCGCTGCCGGATGTCCTGAGCTACATCTCCTTCATGAAGATCGAAAAGACGGCCTATATGAAGATCCCCTTCAGCTACGTCTTCTCCGTTTTCGCAATTTTCACGGCGGTCACGATCCTGCGCTACGGCTGGATTCTGATCAAAGAGCTGCGCGGCCAGGGCCCCGAAGATGACAACCCTGATCTGACGCATGTCGCGCGCAAGGATTTCTCCGAATGAGCTGGGAATTCACCCTCGCCGTGGCAGCCATCGTCGCCACTGCCATCGTCGGCCTGCCGATTGGGCATGCCATGCTGGGGGCCTCGATCCTCTATCTTCTGCTCGAACAACAGGACATGAGCATCGCCGCCGAGCAGGTTCTGCGCGGGCTCTACGGCTCCTACGTCCTGCTGGCGATCCCGCTGTTCATCTTTGCGGCTGACCTGATGAATATCGGCTCGCTCTCCGACCGGCTGCTGGATTTCTGCCGCGCGCTGGTGGGGCGCTTCCGGGGCGGGCTTGGCCATGTCAACGTCGTGTCGTCGCTGATCTTCTCGGGCATGTCTGGATCCGCCATCGCCGACGCGGTGGGGATCGGCAAGATCATCATCCAACTGATGACCAAGGACGGGAAATATCCGCCCGCCTATGCCGGGGCGATCACCGCCGCCGCCGCGATCATCGGCCCGATCATACCGCCCTCGATCCCGATGGTGCTCTACGCGCTCGTCTCCGACACCTCGATCGGCTACCTCTTTCTCGGCGGCGTGGGGCCCGGTCTGATCCTCGCGCTTCTGCTGATGGTGATGAACGCCATTCAGGCGAGACGCCACGATTTCCCGGTGGAAGTGCCCGTGCCGGTGCGCGAGATGCCCCGCATCACGCTGCGCGCCGTACCCGCATTGCTGATGCCGGTGATACTTCTGGTTGGCATCTATGGCGGCATCACCACGCCCACCGAGGCGGCCGCGCTCGCCGCGCTCTATGCCTTCCTGATCTCGACCTTCCTCTACCGCTCCGTCAGCCTGCGCGCGGCCTATGAGACCGTGTGCCAATCCGCGCGCTCTACAGCGAGCGTGGGTATCCTGATCGCAGGGGCGCTGGCTTTCAACTACGTGGTCACCGTCGAGCAGATCCCGAACGAGATCCGCGGCGCATTGGGTGACATGCAGCTCGACCGGGTCACCTTTCTGCTCTTGGTCAACGTGCTCCTGCTGGTTCTCGGATGCCTGCTGGAAGCCAATGCGATCCTGCTCGTAATCGTGCCGATCCTGCTGCCGACAGCCGTGTCGCTCGGTGTAGACCCGGTGCATTTCGGGGTGGTCGTCGTGGTCAACACGATGATCGGGCTCGCAACGCCGCCCTACGGGTTGCTGCTCTTCGTGGTCAGCGGGATCACCAAATCCCCGATCGGCCAGACGATCCGGCATCTCGTTCCCTTCCTCATCATCATGATCGTCGGACTCGCGATCATCACTTTCGTGCCGGGCACCGTGCTGTGGCTGCCCCGGCTTTACGGTTACGGCGGCTGACAGGCCGCAAATCAGGAGACCTCACATGGCCCAGAAAGACCTTCCGATCCTGGTCATCAATGGCCCCAACCTGAACCTGCTCGGCACGCGCCAGCCCGAGATCTACGGGCACGACACGCTCGAAGATGCGGAGCGGTTGAGCCGCAACGCAGCGGCCGCGGCGGGGATGGAAATCGACTTCCGCCAATCCAACCACGAGGGCGAAATCGTCGACTGGATCCAATGGGCCCGCACCAACGCCTGCGCCATCCTGATCAATCCGGCGGGCTTCACCTCGACCTCAATCGCGATCCTCGATTCCCTGCTGATCTTCGACGGGCCAATCTTCGAGGTTCACGTCTCGGCCCTGTTCCGGCGCGATGAATTCCGCCACCCGTCCTACGTCTCGAAAGCGGCGACGGCGAAGATAGAAGGCTTCGGCATCGCCGGTTACGGCTTCGCGATCACCCGGATCGCCCAACTCGTGAAAGGCGCCAAGTAATGCCTGCCCCCGAGAGCCCTTCCGAGGCGGCGTCGGACGATGCAGTCATCCGGCTGGGTCTGATCGGCGACAATATCGCCGTCTCGCAGGCCCCGCGCCTGCACCGGCTGGCAGGGCTGCAGAACGGACGGAAGGTGACCTATGACCGGCTTGTCCCGCGCGAGCTTGGTCAGGATCACGCGACGATCCTTGCCAACTGCGCCGCACAGGGTTATCGGGGGCTCAACATCACCTATCCCTACAAGGAGAAGGTGGCGGCGCTGGTCCGCATCTCCGACCCGATGGTGCGGCGCCTGGGCGCGGTGAATACCGTCCTCTTCGAACCCACCGGAGCCGAGGGCCACAACACCGATCACTCCGGCTTCATCTCCGCCTACCGCGCCGCGCGAGGGGGCACTCCGCCCGGAGCCACCCTGCTTATCGGCACCGGCGGCGTGGGGCGAGCCATCGCCTTCGCGCTGGTTGCGCTCGATGCCGCCGAGATCCGCCTTGCCGACCACGACATCGAGAAGGCCGAGGTTCTCGCGTCGGAACTCGAAGCGGCGAAACCGGGACTTCGCGTCACCGTGGGGCGGGACGCCGCCGAGATTTCCGAAGGCGCCGAGGGGCTCATCAACGCGACCCCGGTCGGCATGACCGGCCATCCGGGCTCGCCACTTGAGGCATCCGCAATCACCGGCGCATGGGCCTTCGACGCCGTCTACACGCCGGTCGAGACTGAATTCCTCGCTGTGGCACAGGCGGCGGGCCTGCAGGTCATCTCGGGTTACGAGCTGTTCATCTGGCAGGGCGTCGATGCCTGGAAGCTCTTCACGGGTCTCCCGCTCGACGTCGCCCGCTTGCGCAGCGACCTCGCGAAAACCGACCCGGCCACATCCTGAAAGGAGGCCTTCCATGAAAACCGCCATCGCCACTGTCTCGATCTCGGGAACGTTGCAGGAAAAGCTGGAGGCGATCTCCGCTGCGGGCTTCGACGGGATCGAGATTTTCGAACAGGATTTCATCGCCCATGACGGTGGGCCGCGCGAGGTCGGCCAGATGGTGCGCGATCACGGGCTGGAGATCTTCCTCTTCCAACCCTTCCGCGACTTCGAGGGTCTGCCGGAGCCATTACGCCACCGCGCTTTGAGACGCGCCGAGCATAAGTTCGAGCTCATGCGCGAGCTCGGCACCCGCGACATGCTGGTCTGTTCCTCGGTCCATCCCGAGGCGCTTGGCGGGATCGATCGCATGGCAGACGATTTCGCCGCCTTGGGCGAGCTTGCCGCAGGCTACGACGTCCGCGTCGGGTTCGAAGCGCTGGCATGGGGGCGCCATGTCTGGGACCACCGCGACGCGTGGGAAGTCGTGCGCCGGGCCGATCATCCTAATGTCGGCCTGATCCTCGACAGCTTCCATACGCTCGCCCGCAAGATCGACCCGGATACGATACGGCGGATCCCGGGAGACAAGATTTTCTACGTCCAGCTTGCCGATGCTCCGGCGATCGATATGGACCTGCTCTACTGGTCGCGCCACTTCCGCAACATGCCGGGCGAGGGCGACCTGGACGTCACAGGCTTCATGCGCGCCGTGATGGCCACCGGCTATGACGGACCGGCCAGCCTCGAGATTTTCAACGACCAGTTCCGCGGCGGCCCGACGCGAACCATCGCACGCGACGGCTATCGCTCACTGGTGGCGCTGATGGATGACGTCCGGCGCACCGAGCCCGGGCTGGAAGACAAGATCAGCGAGATTCCGGCGCGCGTCGCCGTGGACGGGGTCGAGTTCATCGAGTTCGCGGCGCAGGGCACGGAGGCGGAGGCGCTGAAGACGTTGCTCACGACTCTCGGCTTCCGCATGTCGGGGCGGCATCGCAACAAGATGCTGGAAGTCTGGCGTCAGGGCGATATCCGCATTCTTATCAATGCCGAGACAACGGGCTTCGCAGCGTCCACTTGGACCGCGCGCGGCACCAATGTTTGCGACATCGGCCTCAAGGTCGCGGATGCGGCCTCGACGGTCACGCGTGCGCGAGCGCTCGGCGCCAAGACCTTTTCGCAGCCCGTCGGGCCGGGGGAACTGGACATCCCGGCGATCCGTGGGCTTGGGGGCTCGGTGCTGCATTTCGTGGATGCCTCGAGCGGTCTCAGCGAAGTCTGGGACGTCGAGTTCGAGCCCGCAGAAGACATGTCGAACCGCGACGCTGGCCTGACCTCCATCGACCATGTGGCGCAGACGATGGAATATGACGAAATGCTCAGTTGGGCGCTGTTCTACACGACGCTGTTCGACATGCAGAAAGCCCCGATGGTCGACGTGATCGACCCGGACGGGCTCGTGCGCAGCCAAGCCATCGCATCGCGCGCGCGCCCCGATGGAAAGGGTCTGAAGGTTACGCTCAACGGAGCCGAGACCCATCGCACCCTCGCGGGCGATTTCCTGACGCATGGCTTCGGCGCTTCGGTGCAGCATGTGGCTCTGAGAACCGACGATATGCTCAAGACCGCCGCCGCGCTGGCCGATCTGGGCTTCGACCCGCTGCCGATGCCGGCCAACTACTATGCGGATCTCGAAGCGCGCTTCGACCTGTCGCCGGAATTTCTGGAGCGGCTGCGCGCGTCGAACATCCTCTATGACGAGGATGCGCATGGCGCCTTTCTTCAGCTTTACTCGCGGCCCTTCGCAGGGGGCATGTTCTTCGAAATCCTCGAAAGGCGGGGCGGCTACGAGGGGTTCGGTGCGGCCAACGCCCCGTTCCGGATCGCCGCGCAGAAGCGGTTTGGCCGCGTGAAGGGCATGCCCTAGGTCTGAGGGAGGGCGACTCGGTGAAATGTCCCCAGGTGTCTTGGTGACGGAAGCAGGGAGATGCCGAACTTGGCTTGCCGCTGATCCTCCATTCTCCCGCGTACTGTCCGTTTTCCCGTTTCGCAGCGAAATGGCGGCATGCTCAGTCTCTGGTGTGATTTTCACCAGAAATCAGTCTCTTACGATTTCGAGGGAGCTGGAGCGGGTAGCGGGAATCGAACCCGCGCGTTCAGCTTGGGAAGCTGACAGGCTACCATTACATCATACCCGCATGGTGCGAGCGCAGAGGTATTCCAGCCGAAAGCCACGGTCAAGAGGGATCGCGCGCGTCCTCGGGTGCGCTCACAAAAAAGCGCCCGGCGAGAAGGACCTCACCGGACGCCAGGCGCCGCGCGAAAAAAGGGAGACGAGGCGCGGGGTCGATTTACATCTTCGGCTGAAGCACAGTGTCGATCACGTGAACCATACCGTTCGACTGCTTCACATCAGCGGTCTGAACCGTCGCGACATCACCTTTCGGATCCTTCAGCATCACCATGCCATCCTTGACCATCGCGGTCAGGTTACAGCCGCCGAGCGTCTCGATCGTGGCCATGCCGTTGCCCCTCTGAACGGTCGCCATGATGTTCTCGGCGGTGATCACGCCCTTGGCGACGTGGCAGGTCAGGATATGCGTCAGCATTTCCTTGTTTTCCGGCTTCACCAGCGTGTCGACGGTGCCCGCGGGCAGCTTGTCGAAGGCCGCGTTGGTCGGTGCGAAGACGGTGAACGGGCCGGGGCCTGCCAGCGTGTCGACGAGGCCCGCCGCTTTCACCGCGGCGACCAGCGTGGTGAGGTTCGGAGCGGCCGAGGCGTTGGCTGCGATCGGCTTGCTCTCATACATTTTCGCGCCACCGACCATCGGGTTTGCCAGCGCGGGCAGGGCAAGGCCCAGCGTTGCAGCTGCGGTGAGCGATGCGGCGAGTGCGCGGAATTTCATGGACATAGGTTTTCCTTCCCTGTTGAGCGACGGTTGTTCCCGCCAAAGCACAAGGGTTACGGCGCGCCGGGGGCGAGCCGATCACTTATGTCCTATCACGAAACCGTGTGCAGCCTGATCCGGCCTGAAATCGGACGCTTCGCAGCGCCCCGAGGCGAGGCCCGCAGGCCCGCCTCAGCCGCGCCTGCGGCGCCTGCGTCCGCCATCCTCGCCCGATCCGCCGGTGTTGAAGCTGACCTCCGGAAGCGGTGCGATCTTGCGCAACTCGGGGAAGGGGGCGGTGGCGTGCGGCAGCGCGTTCGCGGCCACGAAATGCTCCTGGAAGCGCGGCTCGATCGCGGTCTCGACCTTGGTGATCTGATGCACCTGCGCCTCGATCTCGCGCCGCGCCTTCACCGAGCACAGCGCCATATGCGCCCCGGTGCCCGCCGCATTGCCCGCCGAGGTGACGTGACCCAGCGGCGCATCCGGGATCATCCCCAGCACCATCGCGTGTTTGGGCGAGATATGCGCACCGAACGCACCGGCCAGCACCACGCGGTCGACCGTGTCTACGCCCATCTCGTCCATCAGCAGACGCGCGCCCGCATAGAGCGCGGATTTCGCCAGCTGGATCGCGCGGATGTCGCCTTGGGTGACAGTGATGCGCGGGCCTTCCTCGCCGCCGTCATAGATCACGTATTCATGGGTACGCCCGTACGGCTCGCAGCGCGGCGTGCCGACCTGCTCGGCCGAGCCGATCAGCCCCGACGTGTCCACGATCCCGGCCATCCGCATCTCGGCCACGGCCTCGATGATGCCCGAGCCGCAGATGCCGGTGATCCGGGGCGTGCCGAATTCGGGATCGGTCGACCAGTGGTCATTGCCAATGATCTTGAAGCGCGGCTCCTTGGTCGCGGGGTCGATCTCGATGCGCTCGATGGCGCCCGGAGCGGCGCGCTGGCCGCTGGAGATCTGCGCGCCCTCGAAGGCGGGGCCGGTGGGTGAAGAACAGGCCAGAACCCGTTGTTTATTCCCAAGAAGTATCTCGGCATTGGTGCCGACATCGACGATCAGAGACAGGTCGTCGCGCTTCTGCGGGGCCTCCGACAGCGCAACCGCCGCCGCATCCGCGCCGACATGGCCCGCGATCAGCGGCAGGATGTAGGCCCGTGCGCCCGCGCTGGCCTCGATGCCGATCTCGCGTGCCGCGAATTCAAGGCTTTCCGAGGTTGCCAGCGCAAAGGGCGCCTGACCCAGCTCCACCGGATCGATCCCCAGCAGCAGGTGGTGCATGACCGGGTTACAGACCACGACCGCCTCGACGATCTCACCGGTCTCGACCTTCGCCTCGCCCGCCAGCTGCCGCGCAAGATCGCCCATCGCGTCACGCACCGCGTTGGTCATTTCCTGATCGCCGCCGGGGTTCATCATCACGTAGGAGACCCGGCTCATCAGGTCTTCGCCGAAGCGGATCTGCGGGTTCATCACGCCCGCGCTCGCCAGCACCCGCCCATCATCGAGCGCGACCAGATGCCCCGCGATGGTGGTCGAGCCGAGGTCGATCGCCAGCCCATATAGCGGCACCTCGCGCACGCCGGGGAAGATGCCGGTCACGCGCGGCCCGTCGCCCGCATCGTGGATCGCGACCGTGACTTTCCACTCGGCCTTGCGCAGCGCGGGCTGCAGCATCCGAAGCACATCAAGATCGGCGCGCACGCCCTTGATCTGCCATTGCTTTTCTAGCGCCTGCGAAAGCCGCTGAAGATCGCCCTCGGGGCGGTGCATATCCGGTTCCGCGACTTCGACATAGACGGGCCGCGTCGCCGGATCCATCTCCATCACGCGCTCGGAGGCTGCCTTGCGCACGACCTGTTTGTGGACCTGACTTTCGGGCGGCACGTCGATCACCACGTCGTCGAGGATCTCCGTCTGGCAGCCCAGACGCCGCCCCGGTTTCAGCCCGCGAATCCGGTCATAGCGTTCCTCGACCGCGTTGAGCGGGCTGACCGCGTCCGGCTCCACATGCAGGCCGAGTTTCGGGAAATCCCCGAAGGAGGGCGTGCATTGGCATTTCGAGCACACGCCGCGCCCGCCGCAGACGGAATCGAGATCGACCCCCAGCTTGCGCGCCGCCGCGAGCACTCTCGTGCCACGCGCCACGCGCCCCCGCTTTCCAGAGGGGGTAAAGATCACCTGCACGTCGTCGGCCATATCGCGCTCCCGTTTTCCTTGCCCCCGTTCTAGGGCCCAAGCGGGCCAGAGCAAAGCCCGCAACCGACGCGCGTGGATGAGAAATCGTCATCATCATCATGCAAGCGGTGTGCGCCGCCCATTGCTCTCCCCAGCGCCGCGTTCTATCTAATCGGGCCATGAAGATACTCTTTCTTGGCGATGTGATGGGCCGCGCGGGCCGCGCCGCGATCACCGAAACCCTGCCGAAACTTCGCGAGGAGTGGCGCCTCGATTTCGTCGTGGTCAATGGCGAGAACGCCTCGGGCGGCATGGGGCTGACCGGCGATCACGCGAAGCTTCTGCTGGATGCGGGCGCGGATGTCGTGACGCTCGGCGATCACGCCTTCGATCAGAAGGACATGCTGCGCTTCATCGAGAGCGAGCCGCGCATCATCCGCCCCGTGAACTACGCCAAGGAAGCGCCGGGCAAGGGCGCGCGGGTGTTCCAGGACCGGCGCGGGCGCAAGGTGCTGGTGGCGCAGGTGCTGGGCAACGTGTTCATGAAACGCGCCTTCGACGATCCCTTCTCGGCCATCGAGGCGGAACTGAAACGCTACCCGCTGGGCGGGGCGGTGCAGGCAGCCCTGGTGGATGTCCACTGCGAGGCGACGTCGGAGAAGATGGCGATGGGCCATTGGTGCGACGGGCGCGCGAGCGTCGTCGTGGGCACCCATACCCATGTGCCCACCGGCGATGCGCAGATTCTCGAGAAGGGCACGGCTTACCTCAGCGATGCGGGCATGTGCGGCGATTACGATTCCGTCATCGGCATGGCAAAGGCCGAACCGATGCGCCGTTTCGTGACCGGCATGGCGAAGGAACGCTTCTCGCCCGCCCGCGGTCCGGTGACGCTCTGCGGCTTTTATGTCGAGACCGACGACAAGACCGGGCGCGCCACCCGCTGCGAGGCAGTGCGCACCGGCGGCAGGCTCGCACAATCGGTGCCAATCTGAGCGTCGTTCGCGTCCCGAGTTGCCCGAACCTCATGCCGTTACGTGGAAATTTCCTCTGCCGCGGGCAGAGCGCGCTTGCTCGTGCAACACGTGTCGATAGTATCGGCCCGATGCGCTTACGCGAGAGCCTGACATGATCCAACTGCCCTTCACCGGCACCGAGACCGCCATCGCGGCCCTTCTCGTCGTGGGGTGGATGTTCGTCATGTTCGTCCGCGAGACATGGCCGCCGGAGGTCACCGCCATGGCGGGCGCGGCCCTGATGCTGATCTTCGGATTCGTGCCCTACGAGAACGCCGCCGCGATTCTGTCGAACCCCGCGCCCTGGACCATCGCCTTCATGTTCCTGATCGTCGGCGCCCTGGTTCGGACCGGTGCGCTCGACGCGATGACGCGCTATGCGGAATCGCGGATCGACCAAAACCCGAAGCTGACCGTGCTTTTGATGTTCGGGGTCACGATGTTCGCAAGCGCGGTGATGAACAACACGCCGGTCGTCGCGGTGATGATCCCGGTCTTCATTCAGGTCGCGCGCAAGCTGAACCTCTCGCCGTCGCGGCTCTTGATGCCGCTGAGCTATGTCACGGTGATGGGCGGCATGATCACATTGATCGGCACCTCGACCAACATTCTCGTCGATGGCGTCGTGCGGGGCCGGGGGATGGAGCCCTTCACGATCTTCGAGATCGCACCTCTGGGCTTCGCGATCTGTCTGGTCGGCGGGACGTTCCTCGCGATCTTCGCGCCGAAACTGATCCCCGAGCGGCAATCGCTCTCCTTCATGCTCGGCGACCGTCCGAAGATGAAATATTTCACCGAGGTCGCGATCCCGGAGGAAAGCGGGCTGATCGGCGAGTCGGTGCTGGAGACCGACACGTTCAAGCGCGAGGGCGTGCGGGTGATCGACGTGCTGCGCGGCGATGCGTCGCTGCGCCGCGATCTCGCCTCGGTCGAGCTGATGGCGGGCGACCGCGTGGTTCTGCGCTCCGAGATGGAAGAGCTTCTGGGGATGCAGAAGAACCGCGACCTGCGCATGGTCGACAAGCTGTCCTCGGTGCAGACCGAGACGGTGGAGGTGCTGATCTCGCCCGGCTGCAGGATGATCGGGCAGCGTCTGGGCGATATGCGCCTGCGCCGCCGCTACGGCGTCTACACGCTGGCCGCGCACCGCCGGAACCAGAATATCGGCCGCCAGCTCGACGATCTGATCGTGGTGGTGGGCGATACGCTGCTGCTCGAAGGCGCCCCCGAGGATATCGCGCGTCTGGCCTCTGACATGGACCTCGTGGACGTGTCCAAACCGCAGGCACGCGCCTATCGCCGCTCGCATCTGCCGCTTGCCATGGGCGCGCTCGGCGCGGTGGTGATCTTCGCAGCGCTTGGCGTGGCCCCGATCCTCGCGCTGGCGATGGTGGCGGTGGCGGGCATCCTCGTGACCCGCTGCATCGACACCGACGAGGCCTTCACCTTCATCGAGGGCCGCCTGCTTGCGCTGATCTTCGCGATGCTCGTGGTCGGCGCGGGGCTGGAGCATTCCGGCGCGGTCCAGCTGATCGTCTCGGGCGTGGCGCCCTTCCTGAAGATGCTGCCGCCGCAACTCGCGCTGATCGTGGTCTATTTCCTCGGTCTCGTTATGACCGAGTTGCTGTCGAATAACGCGGTCGCGGTGATCTACACCCCGATCGCGATCTCGCTGGCTGCTGCCCTCGGGCTCGATCCGCGGCCCTTCGCGGTGGCGGTGATGTTCTCGGCCTCGGTGGCCTTCGCGACGCCGATCGGGTATCAGACTCACATGATGATCTATGGCCCCGGTGGCTATAAGTTCACCGATTTCCTGCGCGTCGGCATCCCGATGGATATCGTGACCGGGTTGACCGCCTGCCTGCTGATCCCGCTGATCTGGCCCTTCTGAGGAGGTTCCCCCATGCGCTTTGCCGCCCGTCTCGCCGCCCTGTCGCTTCTCGCACCGCTCGCGCTCGCCGCCTGCGTGCCGGGGCAGGGCACCCGCGCGCCCTCCTGGCCCGACCGGGTGACCTTTCAGGGCACCGTGATGCGTGTCTCCTTCATTGACGGCACGGTCTGCCGCGCCAATATCTCGGGCCAGTATACCGGCGATCTGGCCGGGTGCCCGCATCCGATGCGCTATCAGGTGACCCGGTTCGAGCCGAGCTATCTCGGCGGCGTCGGGGTCGGCAATATCTTCCAGCCCTATGCCGAGGTCACGCTGAAGGACGCGCAAGGCCGCCGCTGGAACTTCAAGACGCCCGAGCCGATCCCCTCGCGCAGCCAGCCCGACGGGGTCCTCAAGCTGCCGCATTGATCGGCAATGGCGGGCGCCCGGCACCGCCCGCCACCCATCTATCTTGAATCATCCCCCCGTTGCGCACTATACGGGGTCGATTTCGCGACTATTCCGAACGGAGATACCCATGGCAGGCCACTCAAAATGGGCCAACATCCAGCACCGCAAGGGCAAGCAGGATGCGGCGCGCTCGAAGATGTTTTCCAAGCTCTCGAAGGAGATCACGGTCGCCGCCAAGATGGGCGACCCCGATCCCGAGAAGAACCCGCGCCTGCGCCTCGCCGTGAAAGCGGCCAAGTCCCAGTCGATGCCGAAAGACGTGATCGACCGCGCGATCAAGAAATCGCAAGCGGGCGACGGCGATGACTATACCGAGATCCGCTACGAGGGCTACGGCCCCGAGGGCATCGCGGTGATCGTCGAAGCGATGACCGACAACCTCAACCGCACCGCGTCGAACGTGCGCTCCACCTTCACCAAGAACGGCGGCAATCTGGGCACCACCGGTTCGGTGTCCTTCATGTTCGACCGGATGGGCGAGATCATCTATCCCGCCTCCGTGGGCGATGCCGAGACCGTGCTGATGGCCGCGATCGAGGCTGGCGCCGAAGACGTCGAGAGCGACGACGAAGGCCACTGGATCTATTGCACGATGGAAGACCTCTCGGATGTCTCCGACGCGCTGGAGAAGGAACTGGGTGAGGCCGAGGAAGCCAAGCTGATCTGGAAGCCCCAGAACCGCACCGAGGTCGACCTCGAGACCGCCCAGAAGCTGATGAAGCTGATCGACACGCTCGAAGACGATGACGACGTGCAATCCGTCACCGCCAATTTCGACGTGCCCGAAGAGGTCGCAGCGCAGCTGTAAGGCCCAATGCCCTGAAAATCGTCAAAAGCGCCCTCCGGGGCGCTTTTTGCGTCTCGAACGGCCTCAAACCGCCCGATTTCCCGTCCCCCGGTTTACATTCCGGGTCAGAACCCCCAGTTTGTCGCGTGACGCTCCGAGCACCCGCGTAACCCCGTGGCCTCGGCAAATTCATCTCCCCGCGAAAGGATATCACCATGACCCAGGCAAAGGCTGGCGACACCCTGCATCTTCATTACACCGGCAAGCTCGATGACGGCTCCGTCTTCGATAGCTCGGAAGGCCGTGACCCGCTGTCCTTCACGCTCGGTTCGGGCCAGATCATCCCCGGCCTCGACAAGGGCGTGACCGGCATGGAAGAGGGCGAAAAGCGCACCGTGCGCGTCGAGCCCGCAGAGGCCTATGGCGAGCATCACCCCGAGCGCATGCAGTCGGTCGACCGCGCGAACATCCCCGACGACATCCCGACCGAGCCGGGCACCCAGCTTCAGGTTCAGACCCAGGACGGTCAGACCGTGAACGTGACCGTCGCCGAGGCGAACGAGAAAGAACTCGTCCTCGACGCGAACCACCCGCTCGCCGGCAAGGCGCTGACCTTCGACGTGGAACTCGTCAAGATCGACGCGTAAGTCTGCGTTTGCTTCTAGAACTTGAAAAGGCGCCCTCGTGGCGCCTTTTTTCATGCGCGCGAGCGTGCGCCGCGTCGCAGGAGCCTGCTCAGGCCGCCAGTTCGTTTCGCGCTGCGGGGGCCGTGACCTTCCTGCGCATTGCGGGCCCGGCACAGCGCGAGCAGGTCCGCATCGTTGCTCTCCGGATCGGCCCCCAGATAGGCGGCAAGTTTCGTCCGCAGAACGGTGAGATCCGCGGTCTTGGTCACCTTCGTGTGGTCCGTGCGCAGGGGCATGTCGAAATTACCCCAGCCGAAAAAATGCCAGATGGCCTGAAACTGCCGCTCCGGGTCTTCGGTCAGGTCTTCATAGGTGACGTCGCAAACGGGCTGGTCGAGTTGCGCAAGAACCGCATCGAGATGGGCTTCGTCCTGATCGATCCGAAAGATTTCGTGGGCAAGGTCCGCCCCGGTGATCTCGTCGACCGGATCGCCGCTGCCGGCTTTGTGGTTCGGCGTGCGTTGCGCCTCTCCGGCTTTCACATGGGCGACGCCGCTCTTTCGATGCACGAGACGCGAGATCGCCTGCGCGACGCGGTCGCTGCGAGAGATGCGCAGATAGGCGCTCGATCCGAAGATTTTTGCATAGGCGTCGATGAACTGTGCGTGAGCCGCCACCGGCTCCAAAGCCTCATAGGCCGGTTTGCCGAAAAAGGCTTCCGCGATCGGAGCAAGCTGGTTCGACATCACGTTGATCGCCGAGGTTCCGTTTTCGCCACGCCCCATTTCAGCCGCGGCGAAGAAATCCGCAGGCGTGATCTCATTGCGGGGTTTGCTGCGCATCATAAGCAGGAAAAATTCGCCCGCTTTTCCCAAACCCGCGCGTTGCAGATAGTCGCAAAGCAGCGAACTGCCGGTCCTCTGGGTGGAAAAGACGAGCAGGCAAGCCGGTCTGTAGCTATCGTTGGGCGCCATTACTCACCTTTTTGTCCCGGGGCGTTTTCGCACCTGTATCATGGACGGTCTCGAGGCGCACGACCAGCCCGGTCCAGCGGGTTCGGCTTTCCGGCGTGCGATAGGGAACCAAACCCTCGGCGCCCCCCTTTCCCCACCGACGTGTCTCTGTTACGCGGCGCGCTCCATCCCAGTGACACCACCTGAATCCCGAGAGAAGGAGCCGCCATGCGCATTTCCGTCGACGTGCAGATGCAATACCAGTTCCCGCAGCCGAATACGGTCGCGCTGGTGCTCGAAGCGGCGCAGGCTCCGGGGCAGGAGATCGTCGACGCGTCGATGAACCTCGGCGATGCGAGCGTGGGCCGGATCGCGGGCGATTGCGGCGTGGGCGAGCGGATCTGGGCGCAGGTCGGCACGCAGATGACGCTGCATTATCAGGCGCTGATCGACATCACGCGTCCGGCGATCGACCTGACGCAGATGCGGGCGGCACAGCTCCACGAGCTGCCCGCCGAGGCCGCGCCCTATATCCGGCCCTCGCGCTACGTGCAGTCGGACAAGTTTGTCTCCTTCGTGAGCAAGCGTTTCGGCGATCTGCAGGGCGGGGCGAAGGTGGCCGCGATCCGCGACTGGATCGAGAAGAACCTGTCTTATGTGCCCGGCGCGTCGGATAGCGACACCAACGTGCTCGAGACCTTCGCGGGCCGGGCAGGGGTGTGCCGCGACTACGCGCATCTGTTCTGCGCGATGGTGCGCGCGGCGCAGATTCCGGCACGCATGGCCTCGGCCTATGGGCCGGATGTATGGCCGCAGGATTTCCACGCCGTGGCCGAGGTCTGGCTCGATGGCGCGTGGCATATGGTCGATGCGACCGGCATGTGCGGGGCCGAGAACATGGCGCTGGTCGCGGTTGGGCGCGATGCCTATGACGTGGCCTTCATGGAATCGCAGGCCCCCGCGATGCTGATCAACCAGAGCGTCTCGGTGATCCGGGTCTGAGCGCCTTTCCTCAGGCTTTCAGCGGATAGCGATCGGCTTCTTCAAAGACGTCGATCACTTGCGTCCCGGCCTTCAGACGCGCGGAATGTTCCGCCCCGTCGGGGATGTTGTAGGTCTCACCGGGGCGGTAGACCGTGGTCTCGCCTGCGATGGTCAGCTCCGCCTCGCCTTCGATCACCGTGCCCCACTGAGCCTTATGCGCATGGGGCGGAAGGTCGAAATCGGTGAGGAAGTGCAGGAACACCACCAGCCCTGCCTCCGAGCGGATCGCGTGGCTGCGCACCTGATCTTCGGGAAACGGCAGATCGAGGGCGGGGAAGGCCTGAATGAAATCGGGTAGCTCCATGGGCGTCTCTCCTCCTGACAAGCCTGCGGGACATCCATCACTATGCGCGCCGCGCAGGCCGCGGGCAACGCGCGCTCAGGCCGGGGAGCCGCTCTGGCCGGAACGAGCCGCGCGCAACGCCCTGTAACCGGCCCCTTACAACAACACCGCTTTCGCCGCCTGCCGCAGCGCTTTGGTCAGCGGCGCGAGCGGGGCTTTCAGCCGCCTCGCGCTTTGCCAGTAGAGCGGCACGTCGATCGGCGCCGGGCCCAGCCGTTCCAGCGCGCCGCTTTCCAGATGCGCGCGCACCAGCGCCTCGGGGTTCAGCCCCCAGCCCATGCCGCGCAGACAGGCCTCCACGAAACCTTCGCTCGAGCCGATACGATGCGCGCGCAGCCCCATCGGCATGCCCGCGATCATCGAGGCCCAGCGGTCCTGCAGCCGATCCTTGGCGTTGAACTGCAGGGCAGGGGCCGCACGCAAGGCGTGCCGGTCGATCCGGTCCGGGAAATAGCGCGCGACGAAATCCGGGCTCGCCGTCGCGATATAGCGCAGCCGTCCGAGGCTCACGCTGTCGCAGCCTGCGATCGGCCCCTCATCGGCGGTGATCGCGCCCGCGACTTCGCCCCGGCGCAAAAGCCCCGCCGAATGGTCCTGGTCGTCGATCACCAGATCGAAGCGTACGTTCTCCACCTCGGCCAGCGCGGGCAATACCCAAGTCGCGAGACTGTCCGCATTCACCGCGATGCGCAGAACCGGCGGGGTCTCGGAGGGCGCAAGCTCGGTTTCCAGAAGCGCCACCTCGCGCAGATGGGCGATCAGCCGCGCGCCATCCTCGGTCGCGCGGCAGGGCGTGGCGCGGATCACCAGAACCGCGCCCATGCGTTCCTCCAACTGGCGGACCCGTTGCGAGACGGCCGATTGCGATACCCCGAGCCGTGCGCTTGCGGCCTCGAAGCTTCCGGTCTCGATCACGGTGGCGAGCGCATCCAGCGCGGCATAGTCGAACATAAGTTTTACTTATACAGAGTTAGTTTAATTAAGTTGAACTTATACGCACGCCCCGGCACTGAGAAGCGTCTCTGAGCAGACCGGAGGTGAGGCGGATGGAATTGGTGGCATTCTGGGCGGGGCTGAAACTGGGGCTCGGGCTGATCGTGGCGATCGGCGCGCAAAACGCTTTCGTGCTGCGTCAGGGGCTGCGGCGCGAGCATGTCTTCGCGGTAGCGCTGTTCTGCGCGCTCTCCGATGCGGTGCTCATCGCGCTTGGCGTGTCGGGCTTCGCGGCCGCTTCCACGGCGCTGCCATGGCTGCCGGAGACGCTGCGCTGGGGCGGTGTCGCCTTTCTCAGCTGGTATGCGATCCGCTCCGCTTTGGCGGCGATCCGGGGCGGCGAGCATCTCGACCCGAGCGCAGGCAGCGCGCCGTCCTTACGCGCCGTCCTCGTGACGGTGGCCGCTTTCACTTGGGCGAACCCGCATGTCTGGCTCGATACGGTGGTGCTGCTGGGTGCGGTCTCGGCGCAGTTCGCGGGCGCGCGGATCAGCTTCGCCACCGGCGCGATCGTGGCTTCGTTCGTGTTCTTCTTCGCACTGGCCTATGGCGCGCGACTTCTGGCGCCGCTTTTCGCGAAGGAGAGCGCGTGGCGCGTGCTCGATGCGCTGATCGCGGTGCTGATGGGCTCGATCGCCTGGAAGCTCGCCGCGGGCGCATTATAACCGACACAAAGCCGCCCCTTGCGCGCGGTGCCGAACCAGCGTCCAAGAGGGGTCATGACCGCGCAAGACAAACCCAACAAACCGCTGATCGGCATCCTGTGGATGCTCGCCACCACCGCCTGTTTCGTGATGGTGAACATCATCGTCCACTGGCTGGGCGATCAGGTGCCCGCCGCGCAATCGGCCTTCGTGCGCTTCATGTGGGGGCTGATCTTCTTCGCGCCCGCGCTGGCCCGCATCCTGCGCCAGAATTTCCCGCCGCAGGTCTGGGCGCTGTTCGGCGTGCGCGGTCTCCTGCATGCGGTGGCGGTGGGGCTGTGGTTCTTCGCGATGAGCAATATCCCGATCGCCGATGTCACCGCGATCAACTACCTCAACCCGATCGTGGTGACGGTGGGCGGCGCGCTTTTGCTGGGCGAGGGGCTGGCCTGGCGGCGCGTGACGGCGGTGGTCGTCGCGCTGATCGGCGCGCTGATCATCCTGCGCCCGGGGATGCGCGCGATCGAGCCCGGCCATCTCGCCCAGCTTGGCGCGGCGCTGTTCTTCGGCGGCGCCTATCTCACGGCAAAGCGGCTGACCGATTACGTCCCCGCGGGCACGGTGGTGGCGATGATGACGCTGGTGGTGACGGTCGCGCTCGCCCCGGTGGCGATCTGGAAATGGGAGCCGATCACGCTGTCCGAGACGCTCTGGCTGGGCGCGGTGGCGGTGTTCGCGACGGGCGGGCATTACTGCATGACGCGGGCGTTTGCCGCGGCGCCTGTGACGGTGACGCAGCCGGTGATCTTCCTGCAACTGGTCTGGGCGGCGATTGCGGGCTGGTCGATTTTCGGCGAGCGCCCGGACCCTTACGTGATCCTCGGCGGTGCTATCATCATCGCCTCGGTCAGCTACATGACCTTCCGCGAGGCGCAGCTCAAACGCCGGGTGACGCCGCCTCCGCCTGCCACCAAGATCTGACAGCGCGGCGCTTTTCTGCAAATGTCGGATGCCTCCGGCGGGGATATTTGAGCCAAGCCGAAGGGGCGCGCGCGCCTTGGTTTCGGCTTGGTCAAAATATCCTCCGCGAAGCGTCCCTCAGCTCGCCTCGGCGCTGCGCTGGGGGTCGATGAGCCGCGTGATGACGCCCTCGCGGGTCACGACACGGCCATCGGTAAGCGGTACGGCGGGCTCGTGGCGCAGCCGCTCCATCACGTCGCGCACGGGCGCGTCGGCGGGCATCGGCGCGCCGGTGGCGTCGCCGGTGGGCGTGCCGACGGGATCGGCGATATCCTCGGCGGTCAGCACGCCGAGCGGGTTCATATGGGCCACGAAATCGGCCACATAGCCGTTTGCGGGCTTGGCGATGATGTCGCGCGCGGTGCCGCATTGCACGATCCGCCCGCCTTCCATCAGCGCGATACGGTTGCCGATCTTGAAGGCTTCGTCGAGGTCGTGGCTGACGAAGATGATCGTGCGCTTGAGCTTGTTTTGCAGCTCCAGCAACTCATCCTGCAGCTTGGTGCGGATCAGCGGGTCGAGCGCGGAGAAGGGCTCGTCCATCAACAGGATCGGCGCGTCGGTGGCGAAGGTGCGGGCGAGGCCCACACGCTGCTGCATGCCGCCCGACAGCTCGGCCACCTGACGGTCGGCCCAGTCCGACAGGCCCACCAGTTCCAGCTGGGTGTCGACCTTCTTGCGGCGTTCCGCCTTGCTCATGCCGGCGAGTTCGAGGCCGAGGCCGACATTCTCGCGCACGGTCCGCCAGGGCAGCAGGCCGAATTGCTGGAAGACCATCGCGATCTTGTTCAGGCGCATTTTGCGCAAGGTCGCGGGGTCGGCATGGGTGACGTCGACGAGACGCTCGCCGTCATGCACCTCGACCTGACCGCGCACGACCGGGTTCAGCCCGTTCACGGCGCGTAGCAGCGTCGATTTGCCCGAGCCCGAGAGGCCCATGAGGACGAGGATTTCGCCTTCGGGCACCTCGACCGAGCAGTCATGCACGCCCAGCACCTGATCGGTACGCTCCTGAATCTCGGGGCGCGAGAGCCCTTCGTCCATCAGGGGCAGCGCCTCTTGCGGGCGGTCGCCGAAGACGATGGAGACATTGTCGAATTTGACGGCGGTTTTGGCTTTGGTCTGGGTCATTTCGAACCTCCGCGGCGCAGCATGCGGTCAAGGATGATGGCGACAACGACGATCACGAAGCCGGACTCGAAGCCGAGCGCCGTGTTGACGGTGTTGAGCGCGCGCACGACTGGCACGCCGAGGCCGTCAGCGCCGACAAGCGCGGCCACCACGACCATCGAGAGCGAAAGCATGATGGTCTGGTTCAGACCGGCCATGATCTGCGGCGTGGCATAGGGCAGCTCGACCTTCCACAGAAGCTGGCTCTTGGTCGCGCCGAAGGATTGGGCGGCCTCGGTCAGCGTGTCGGGGGTCGAGGAGACGCCCAGATGGGTCAGGCGGATCGGCGCGGGCAGCACGAAGATCACGGTCGCGATCAGGCCCGGCACCATGCCGATGCCGAAGAAGACGATGGCCGGGATCAGGTAGACGAAGGCCGGCAGCGTCTGCATCAGGTCCAAGACCGGCTGCAGCACCGAATACAGGCGCGGACGGTGGGCGGCGGCGATGCCGATCGGCACGCCGATGCCCATGCAGACCACGCAGGCGGCGATCACGAGGGTGAGGCTCTCGGTGGTTTCCTCCCAGTAGTCCTGGTTGAGGATGAACAGGAAGCCCACGATCACCAGCAGGGAAATCTTCCAGCTGCGCTGCAGCAGGTAGGCGATCACCGCGAAGGCGAGGATCACGAGAAGGGGCGGGGGGCCTTGCAGCACCCAGAGCGTTGCGTCGATCAGGGCCTTCAGCGCCACGGAGAGCGCGTCGAAGAGCGGCGCTGCGTGGTCCTGCAGCCAGTCGATCACGATCTTGGCCGTCTTGCCCACGGGGATTTTGGTATCGGTCAACCAGTTCATAGCTGTCCTTGCGGTTTGTTATTTCTGGCGCGTCTCGATGCGGTCGAAGGCGACTTGCGATTGCGCCTTGCCGGTTTCGGGGTCGAGCTTGGTGACGCGCAGGACCAGCCCGGCCTTGGGAGAGAATTCCTTGAGGAAGGCGGTGCGCAGCTTGCCCATCGCGATCCGTTCGACGACCTGCCAGACATCGTAGCGGCACGCGCCGATCTGCACCGAGCCGGTGCCGCGATAGGCGTAGGAGATGGTGCCGCGATCCTTGGTCTCGCCGTCGACTTTCAGGGCCACCGGCGTGCGCCAGTTGCCCAGTTGCGGCAGTTGGTCGAGCCGCGTGGGGTCGTCGTCATAGATGAGCGCGAAGCTGCGCCCGTCCATTTCCTGCAGGCTCACCGCCAGCGGATGGTCGTAGCGCTCGCGCTTGGGCGGGCGGCCGAGTTCGGGATCGTCGACCCGGTAGGAGGTCAGCGTGCCGTTCTCGTAGCGATAGGCCTGCGCCATTTTGGGGCTGTTGCGGGTGAGCGTGACGCCCGCCGCGTGCAGGGCCTTGGTGTCGGGGCAATCCGCGGCGCGCGCGGGGGCGAGGGGGGCGGCTATCATCCCCGCGAAGAGAAGGGCCGCGCCGGTGAGGGCGCGGACCGAGGGGAAGCGGGGGCGGAGGGTCATGCCCTGTCGCCCGCGCGAATATTTCGCCCGAAGGCTCACGAGTTCAGCGCTTTCTCGACCGCTGCCTGCGCGTCGCCGCCATCCTTCGTGGTCACACCGTCGAGCCATGCTTTCCAAGCATCGGGGTTGGCCTTGAGCCAAGCCTTCGCGGCGTCCTTGGGATCATCGCCATCGTCGAGGATCTTGCCCATGATCTCGTTTTCCATCCCGAGGGTGAACTTCAGGTTGGAGACGAACTTGCCCGGGTTCGGGCATTCGTCGACATAGCCCGCGCGGACATTGGTCATGACCGTCGCACCGCCGTAATCGGGGCCGAAGAAGTCATCGCCGCCCGAGAGATAGGTGATGTCGAAGTTGGAGTTCATCGGGTGGGGCTCCCACGCGAGGAAGATGATCGGCTTGTCGGCTTTGTCGGCGCGCGCGACCTGCGCGAGCATGCCCTGCTCGGAGCTTTCCTTCAGGTCGAAGTCCTTCAGGCCGAAGGCGTCCTTGTCGATCATGTCGAGGATCAGCGCGTTGCCGTCATTGCCCGGCTCGATGCCGTAGATCTGGTTGTCAAGCTCGTCGGCGTGCTTGGCGATGTCGGAGAAGTCCTTGATGCCGGCCTTGGCGCCGGCGGCGTTGGTCGCGAGCGTGTATTTCGCGCCCGTCAGGTTGGTGCCGAGCGTCTCGACCGTGCCGTCCTTGGTGTAGGGATCCACGTTGGCGGCCATCGAGGGCATCCAGTTGCCGAGGAATACGTCGACATCGCCTTTCGACAGCGCCTCGTAGGTCACCGGAACCGAGAGCACCTTGGTGTCGGTCTCGTAGCCGAGCACTTCGAGGATCGTGGTCGCGACCGCGGTGGTCGAAGTGATGTCGGTCCAGCCGACATCGGAGAAGGTCACTTTCGAGCAATCGGCGGCCTGTGCGGGCGCGGTGCCTGCCAGTCCGAGCGAGAGCGCAGCCCCCATTGCGAGGAGCGTGGAACGAAGTTTCATGCTTTTTTCTCCCTGTGCAGCGTTAAGAAAAACCGCGGGATGCGGTTGTTGATTGACGAGTCAATAAACATGTTCTAGCTCGACATGCAAGCAAGCCACCCGGAAGGAGGCCGAACATGCCGAAGCTTGGAGCAGAGCCTATACGGCGCGCTGCCTTGGTCAAAGCGACTATTGAGACAGTGGGCGAGGCGGGATCGCTCGATGTGACGGTCGCGCAGATCGCCCGGCGTGCGGGTATGTCCTCGGCGCTGGCGCACCATTATTTTGGGTCGAAAGACCGGATTTTCCTCGCCGCGATGCGGTCGATTCTGTCGATCTACGGCGCGGAAGTGCGCGGTGCGATGGCGATGGCACAGACCCCGCATGAGCGAGTTCGCGCAGTTGTGATGGGTTCTTTCGCGGCTGGCTCGTTCCGGCACGAGGCGATTGCCGCGTGGCTGAACTTCTACGTTCTCGCGCAGTCGAGCGCCGAAGCGCGGCGCCTGCTGCATATCTATCAGCGCCGTCTGCGCTCCAACCTCATGCACGGGCTGCGGCCGCTGGTCGGGGACCGTGCGGGCTCCGTGGCCGAGGGTTTGGGCGCGATGATCGACGGCGTCTACATCCGCGCGGCGCTTGTCGCGGGCGAACCCGACCGCGAGGCCGCCTGTGAACTGGTGCTGGCGCATCTGGAAAAGGAATTGGAGGTCCACCAATGAGGGCACAGCCGAAAGCAAGCCATTTCGTCAATGGCGACTGGATGGAAGACACGGACGGCGACGAGCTGATCGTCACCTATCCCGGCACCGGCGAGGTGATCGCCAAGCTGCACGCCGCGACGCCTGCGGTGATCGACGCCGCGATTTCCGGCGCGGTTAAAGCGCAGAAGGACTGGGCCGCACTGCGCCCAGTCGAGCGCGGCCGCATCCTGACCCGCGCCGTCGCGATCATCCGTGAGCGTGGTGAGGAGCTGGCGCTGCTGGAAACCCTCGACACCGGCAAGCCGATTCAGGAAACCCGCGAGGCAGACTGGCCCTCGGGCGCCGAGGCGCTGGAATATTTCGGAGGTCTCGCGCCGACGCTGACCGGCGAGACGATGCCGCTGGGCGGAGATTTCGCCTACACGATCCGCGAGCCGCTGGGCGTCTGCGCAGGGATCGGCGCGTGGAACTATCCCAGCCAGATTGCCTGCTGGAAATCGGCGCCCGCGCTGTCGACCGGCAATGCGATGGTGTTCAAACCCTCCGAGATGACGCCGCTGGGCGCGCTGAAGCTGGCCGAGATCTTCATCGAAGCCGGGATGCCTGCGGGTATCTTCAACGTGGTGCAGGGCTTCGGTCCGGTGGGGGCGGCGCTCTCGACCGATCCGCGTATCGCGAAGGTCTCGCTGACGGGTTCGGTGCCGACGGGTGCGAAGGTCTATCAGGCGGCCTCGGCAGGCATGAAACACGTCACGATGGAGTTGGGCGGCAAATCCCCGATGATCGTGTTCGACGATGCCGATATCGAAAGCGCGATCGGCGCGGCGATGCTGGGGAATTTCTATTCCTCTGGTCAGATCTGTTCCAACGGGACGCGGGTCTTCGTGCAGAAGGGCATCAAGGAAAAATTCCTCGCCCGCCTGAAAGAGCGCACGGAGACCATCGTCGCGGGCGATCCGCTGGATGAGGCGACGCAATTCGGTCCGCTGATCTCGCAGGCGCAGTTCGACAAGGTGATGTCCTATGTCGAGAGCGCGAAATCCGAGGGCGCGCGGCTGGTCTGCGGTGGGTCTGCGGGCAACGAGGGGCCGCTCTTCGTGCAGCCCACGGTCTTCGCCGATGTCACCGACGACATGACCATCGCGCGCGAGGAGATTTTCGGCCCGGTCATGTCGGTGCTGGATTTCGAAACCGAGGAAGAGGCGATCGCGCGGGCCAATGACACGCAGTTCGGCCTCGCCGCGGGTGTGTTCACCGGCGATCTGGCGCGCGGGCATCGTGTGGTCGGCCAGCTGCAGGCGGGCACGACCTGGATCAACGCCTATAACCTGACGCCGGTGGAGATGCCCTTCGGCGCGGTGAAGCAATCGGGCTTCGGGCGCGAGAATTCGCGCGCGGCGGTGGAGCATTATACGCAGCTCAAATCCGTCTATGTCGGCATGGGACCGGTCGATAGCCCTTACTGAGTTCGAATTTGACGAGGCTTGGGGGCGCTGCCCGTCGCCGTTTGGTCCTCGGGCCGATGGCG
This sequence comes from Thioclava sp. PTB-PU3-1, assembly GCF_055666785.1. Classification (NCBI taxonomy): domain Bacteria; kingdom Pseudomonadati; phylum Pseudomonadota; class Alphaproteobacteria; order Rhodobacterales; family Paracoccaceae; genus Thioclava; species Thioclava sp. PTB-PU3-1. Next base: position 114,467 of record NZ_JBVNVL010000007.1, read on the forward strand.
CACCAAACGGCGACACCCGGGATATTTCCGCCAAGGGGAAGATATGAGTGTTTCGGCAGAATTTGTGATCGTAGGCGCGGGCTCGGGTGGCTCGGCGCTGGCGTATCGGCTCGTGGAAGCGGGTCGCGACGTCGTGGTAATCGAGCATGGCGGCTCGGATGCGGGGCCGTTCATCCAGATGCCCGGCGCGCTGAGCTATCCGATGAATATGGGGATCTACGACTGGGGCTTTCAGTCGGAACCCGAAGAGCATCTGGGCGGGCGGCGTCTGGCGACCCCGCGCGGCAAGGTGCTGGGCGGCTCGTCGAGCATCAACGGCATGGTCTATGTCCGGGGCCACGCGCGCGATTTCGACCATTGGGAAGAGAGCGGCGCAACCGGCTGGGGCTATGCTGATGTGCTGCCCTACTACAAGCGGATGGAGCATTGGCATGGCGGTGAAGAGACAGAATGGCGCGGCCGTTCGGGGCCGCTGCATGTGACCCGCGGGCCGCGCGCCAACCCGCTGTTCGACGCGTTCGTCGCGGCGGGCAAGGCGGCGGGCTATCCGGTGACCGAAGATTACAACGGCCAGCAGCAGGAAGGCTTCGGGCCGATGGAGGCCACGATCTACAAGGGGCGTCGTTGGTCGGCAGCCAACGCCTATCTGCGCCCGGCGCTCAAGACCGGCAAGCTGCGGATCGTGCGCGGTCTGGCGCGGCGCGTGGTCTTCGAAGGCAAGAAGGCCGTCGGCGTCGAGATCAAGCGCAAGGGCCAGATCGAGGTGGTCCGCGCGAGCTCCGAGGTCGTGCTGGCGGCCAGCTCTATCAACACGCCGAAGCTGTTGATGCTGTCGGGCGTTGGCCCGGCTGAGCATCTGCGCGAGCATGGTGTCGAGGTGCTGGCGGATCGCCCGGGTGTGGGCGGCAATCTGCAGGATCACCTTGAGATTTATATGCAATTCGCGGCCAAGCAGCCGGTGACGCTGTTCAAATACTGGAACCTCTACGGCAAGGCCCGGGTGGGGGCGCAGTGGCTCTTCACCAAGGGCGGGCTCGGCGCGTCGAACCAGTTCGAGAGCTGCGCCTTCATCCGCTCGGATGCCGGGATCGACTACCCGGATATCCAGTATCACTTCCTGCCGATCGCGGTGCGCTATGACGGCAAGGCCGCCGCCGAGGGGCACGGTTTCCAGGCGCATGTCGGGCCGATGCGCTCGAAATCGCGCGGGCATGTGCGGCTCAGCTCAGGCGATCCCGAAGCCAAGCCGGAGATCAAGTTCAATTACATGAGCCACCCCGACGACTGGGCCGAGTTCCGCAAATGCGTTCGCCTAACGCGGGAGATCTTTGCACAAGGACCGATGGCCGCGCATGTGAAGCACGAAATCCAGCCGGGAGCTGCGGTCGAGACGGATGAGCAAATCGACGCGTTCATCCGCGAGCATGCCGAGAGCGCCTATCACCCCTGCGGCACCGCGAAGATGGGGGCGGCGGACGATCCGAGTGCGGTCGTCGATCCGGAAGGGCGCGTGATCGGGGTGGAGGGGCTGCGGGTCGCCGACAGCTCGGTCTTCCCGCGGATCACCAATGGCAACCTCAACGCGCCCTCGATCATGGTGGGCGAGAAGATGGCCGATCACCTGCTGGGCCGCACGCCGCTCGCGCGCGAGAATCTCGAGCCATGGGTGGCGCCGAACTGGCAAGTGGCGCAGCGCTGATCTAACCGTTCTTGCGGCGCGGGAGGTTGAGGGCATAGCGCCCCGGCCCTTGCGCCGCGAGGATCAAAAGTCCGCCCGCGATCGCCCAGTTTTTCACGAAGATCGTCACCTGCCACGGGTCGGCGCGCAGCTGCCAGTGAAACCAGCTCGTGAAGATGCAATACGCGGCGAGGATGAGGGCCCAAGCCCGCACCTTCGGGCCGAAGATCAGACCGAGCGCCGCGATTAGATTGAACAGCGCCACGGGCCAGACCAGCCAGCCGGGCAGGCCGAGCCAGCCGATCATCTCCTCCACCATCTGCGGATCGCTGACTTTCTGCACCGCGCCGCCGAAGAACAGCAGAGCGATCAGGATGCGGCCGATCAGGTTGAGCGCGTCGGACATGTGGGGCTCCCAAGTTTCGAGTTTACCATTCAGCTACGAAATCTGTTGCGTGCGAGATCAGTTCCGCCGATATCTGGGGCATGTTAAGGATTTGTTCACTCCTCGTTCTTCTGGCAGTGCCCGCCGCCTCGCAGCTCTCGGCGGCGACCGTGAGCGGCCTGCCGCGCGTCGTCGATGGCGATACGCTGGTGGTCGCGAATACTAGGGTGCGGCTTTTTGGGATCGACGCGCCGGAGGCGAAGCAGAGCTGCAAGACGGCGCAAGGCGTGCGCTGGGCCTGCGGTCGGGCGGCCACGGCGGAGCTGCAGCGGCTCGCGGGGCAGGGGGTGCGCTGCTCGGGCGATGAGGAAGATCGCTACGGGCGGCTGATCGCGGTCTGCCGGGCAGGCGGGCGCGACCTGAATGCCGAGATGGTCGCGCGCGGGGCGGCCTTCGCCTATCGGAAATATTCGCGCGATTACGTGTCGCAGGAGGAGCGGGCGCGGCGCGCGGGCCTCGGTGTCTGGCAGGGCGCGGCGCAGCGCCCCGCAGAGGTGCGGGCAGCGGCCAAAGTTCAGAATCCGCCGGGAAATTGCGCGATCAAAGGCAATATTTCCGGGCGCGGACGGCTCTATCATCTGCCGGGCACGCGCGCTTATGCCGCCACGCGGATCAACGAGGCCAAGGGCGAGCGGTGGTTCTGCTCGGAAGCCGATGCAAAATCGGCCGGATGGCGTCGCGCGGGCGGCTGATTTGATGCGCATCAAGGTGGGACGAGTCGCGCTGGCCTAATGTCGACCCGACAGCAAGGAAAGGGAGCGACATGGCCAATACGCCGCACACGCTGCAAGAAGAATTCCCGACGAAACTCGATCGGATTCACGAGTTGAAAATCTCCAACGCGCATTTTGCAAAATTGTTGGACGATTACGACGCGCTCAACGATCGCGTGCACCGGGCCGAGACGAATGTGGAGCCGATGGACAGCTTGGCCGAGACCGACCTGCGCAAGCAACGCGCCGCAGTGAAGGACGAGATCGCGCGGATGCTGGGCACCGCCGACGCCTGAGTTGTAGGGTAACGAGTGATTTTGGTGGGACGCCTCGAGGCTTCGGCCCCGGGGCGTTTTTCTATGCGATGTTTTTCTATGCGATGTCGTAGGGCAGAAGGCCGCGATGGTCGGGATCGACATGCAGCCGGCGTTCCAGCGGCGGAACCGAGCGCTGGTGGCAGTCCTTGCGCTCGCAGATTCGGCAGGAGATCCCGATCGGCTGGTAGGCCTTGGGATTGCCGAGCTCCATATCGTCGGCATAAACGAGCCCCTTCGCGTGGCTCACCTCACACCCAAGACAGATCGCGTAACGACGCACGGGCGCAGTGAAGCTGCCGCCCGATTTCGAGACGTCGCGCGCGAGGCAGAGATAGCGCACGCCATCGGGGGTCTCGGCGAGTTGCCGCAGGAATTTTGTCGGTGTTTCAAAGGCTTGGTGGACGTTCCAGAGCGGGCAGGCGCCGCCGAACCGGGCGAATTGCAGCCGGGTCGCGGAGTGGCGCTTGGTGATCGTGCCGGCCTGATCGACGCGGACGAAGAAGAAGGGGATGCCCTTCGCGCCGGGCCGTTGCAGGGTCGAGAGGCGGTGGGCGACCTGCTCGGTCGAGGCGGTGAAAATGTCGCAGAGCCGCTCCAGATCGTGGCGCGTGTCCTGCGCCGCCTCCAGAAAGGGGCGGTAGGGTAGAAGCGCGGCGCCCGCAAAGTAGTTGGCCAGACCGATCTTGGCGATCGCGCGGGCGGTGTCGGACTGGAAGCGCGCGAGGTCGAGCGTGGCCTCCAGCAGGTCGTTCTGGGTCATCAGCGCGACCTGATGGAGCAGTTGGAAGGCCTGCGTCGGGCGGCCCGCATGGGCGTTGATCAGAAGGCGATTGCCATCGCGCTCGCGCAGCTGCGAAATGTCGGAAAACTGCACGTCGATGCCCCGCTTCGCGAGGGTGTCGATCGCATGAGGAATGGGCTCCAACCTATTGCCATCGCGGCAGGAATAGCGCTCGGCCGCGCGGTCGACGGCATCGATGTAATTGTCGCAATAGTGGAAGAAGTCGCGGACCTCCTCCCAAGGGGAGACCACCGTTTGCGCGCCCTCGCGGCCCAGGGCTTCGTCGAGCGAGGCGAGGCGTTCATGGGTCTGGCGATAGGCGCGATGTAGCTCAAGGAAAGACCGCGCCAGCGCCGGGGCATTGGACGCCGCGAGCCGCAGATCTGCCAAGGGCGGCGCGCCATCGGAGAAGATCGGGTCGGCCAGCGCCTCGCGCATGTCCGAGACCAGCCGCTCCGCATCGCCTGCCGAGAGCTCGGTCACGTCGAGCCCGAATTCGCTAGCCAGCGCCAGCACGACCTGCGCCGAGACCGGGCGGTGGTTGTTCTCCATCTGGTTGAGATAGGGCAGCGACACGCCGAGCCGCTCGGCGAAGGCTTTCTGGGTCAGGCCGAGCCGCGTGCGGGTCTCGCGCAGTTTCACACCGGCATAGAGTTTCTGAGTCGCCATCTGCCCCTCCCTTTGCAAATGAATTTGTAGCTTTGCAAACATTCGGCGTCAAACTTTCCCGAGTCTGAGGCGGCGTCGCGGGATCAATCGGAGATACGCTGCGAGTGGCAACTGGCTTCGCAGTTATGCAATTCGCTATCCGTTGCTTGCCAATTATTTGCAAATTTTCTCGAATCCCCTTTGTAAGATTGTTGCGTTCGGAATAGTGTGCCGGGAAATTATGCGGAGGACCCTCATGAGAGACATCCTGAAGGAGCTGGAGCATCGGCGCGACGAAGCCCGCCTTGGTGGCGGCGAGAAACGCATCGAGGCGCAGCACAAGAAGGGCAAGCTGACCGCGCGCGAGCGGATCGAATTGCTGCTCGACGAGGGCTCTTTCGAAGAGTTCGACATGTTCAAAACCCATCGCTGCACCGATTTCGGGATGGAAGAGAGCAAGCCCTATGGCGACGGCGTCGTCACCGGTTGGGGCACCGTGAACGGGCGCATGGTCTATGTGTTCAGCCAGGACTTCACGGTCTTCGGCGGCTCGCTGTCGGAAACCCATGCCGAGAAAATCTGCAAGATCATGGATATGGCGGTCCAGAACGGCGCGCCGGTGATCGGCATCAACGATTCGGGCGGTGCGCGGATTCAGGAAGGCGTGGCCTCGCTTGCGGGCTACGCGGACGTGTTCCAGCGCAACATCATGGCCTCGGGCGTGGTGCCGCAGATCAGCCTCATCATGGGCCCCTGTGCCGGCGGTGCGGTCTATTCGCCCGCGATGACGGACTTTATCTTCATGGTGAAGGACACGTCTTACATGTTCGTCACCGGCCCCGACGTGGTGAAGACGGTCACGAACGAGCATGTGACGGCCGAGGAACTGGGCGGCGCGACCACGCACACCAAGAAAAGCTCGGTCGCCGATGGTGCCTATGAGAACGATGTCGAGGCGCTGTTCGAGACTCGCCGCCTGATCGACTTCCTGCCGCTGTCGAACCGCGAGAAGGCGCCCGTGCGGCCCTTCTTCGACGAGGTGGACCGGATCGAGGCCTCGCTCGACACGCTGGTGCCGTCGAACGCGAATACCCCCTACGATATGAAGGAACTGATCCTGAAGATCGCGGATGAGGGGGATTTCTTCGAGATCCAGAAGGATTTCGCAGGCAACATCATCACCGGGTTCATCCGTCTCGAAGGTCAGACGGTCGGCGTGGTCGCGAACCAGCCGATGGTGCTGGCGGGCTGTCTGGACATCGATTCCAGCCGCAAGGCCGCGCGCTTCGTGCGCTTCTGCGACGCGTTTGAAATTCCGATCCTGACGCTTGTCGACGTGCCGGGCTTCCTGCCGGGCACCAGCCAGGAATATAACGGCGTCATCAAGCACGGCGCGAAGCTGCTGTTCGCCTATGGCGAAGCGACCGTGCCGAAGGTCACCGTCATCACCCGCAAAGCCTATGGCGGGGCCTATGACGTTATGTCCTCCAAGCACCTGCGCGGCGATTTCAACTACGCCTGGCCGACTGCGGAAATCGCGGTGATGGGGGCCAAGGGCGCGGTCGAAATTCTCTATCGCTCGGAGCTGGGCGAGCCTGAGAAGATCGCCAAGCGCACCGCCGATTACGAGGACCGGTTCGCGAACCCGTTCGTGGCGGCCGAGAAGGGCTTCATCGACGAGGTGATCCAGCCGCGCTCGACGCGTCGCCGGGTGGCCCGTGCCTTTGCGGCGCTGCGCTCGAAGAAGCTGTCCAACCCGTGGAAGAAGCACGACAACATCCCGCTCTGAGGAGGCGCATGACGGGCAGGCCGAGGATCACGACGCTCTTGCCCGGCGCTCTCGCCGGGCTGGTGCTGGCATTGCCCGCATCGGCTCAGGAGCTGCGGGAGGTGACGCCGGTGCCCGATTACGGTGCGGTGATGCATCCGGGCAATCTGGGGGCGGATCTGGGGCCGGGCGATGGGCCGAAGGGGACCAAGGGCGATGCGATCCCGGTCCCGTCGGGACAGAAGGTCTGGTGGATCGACGTGATCCATAACGAGGCCGGGCCGGACGGGCTGACCTATCGCTTTCGCTTCCTTGCGCCGCAGATCGGAGGGCGCAGTCCGCTGTCCTCCGATATCGCGCTGAAGGATATCGAGGCGCTGTGCAACGGGTGGGTGGTGCCGCGCCTGCCGCAGCCCGGTCCGGAGCCCGCGCAGGTGATGGTGAGCCTGTCGGACCAGATCGTGCCGTTCGGCGATGCCGCCCCCGAGGTGGTGCAATATTTCGACAGCTTTTCCGTCGAGGACGGAAACTGCGTTTGGGAGTTTTTCTGATGGCTTTGGCCGGATCCGCAGATCACAGCTTGGAGGGCATGATGCCGGGGCGCGCATACGCGCAGCCGCTCACGGCGAAATCGCGCTTTCGTGAGCAGGATTTGCAGGCTAACCTGCCCTTGGGGAAAGCAATTTCGGTCCCCGTATTGAAACGGGTCGTGCCGAACCTCGCCGAGATCGGGGCGGGCGCCCCCTTGGACAGGAGAACGACATGTCGAAAGCTCTCATCGCGCTTGGCCTCGTGGCCTTCGTCGCAGCCTGCGCACCCAAGCCTGAGCCCGCGCCGGTTGCCGTCACCACCGAGCCGACCTACACCGGCAAGTACAAATAATCTGCGTGCGGGGCGGGGCGGCAGCCGTCGCCTTGCCCCCGCGATCCCTGCGGGGGCCGTGGCGTTGTGTGATACGCCATACGGTTACCTAGCGGCAATTATCCTTCCAGAGTACGCTCTTAGCCATTCCAACAATGAATGGGGGAGAGTGAGATGGTCCGAATTTCTCTGGGCGCGGTTGCCTGCGCGGCCCTGCTTGTGGGCTGTGCGCCCAAGCCGGAGCCTGCACCTGTCACCGTGGAGCCGGTCTATACCGGCAAATATGGCGGCCCCGTCGCCAGTGGCGGCTCCTGCCGACCGACTGGACGGCTCGTCGACTCGCAATACCCGGCGTCCGTGCCCGATTGTCCGCTCGAGTGCGGACCGCTCGAGACTGCCACGGCGGCAACAGCGCAGCGACCGGCCGAATGCGTGCCCGAGCCGCGTGGCGGATCGACGCGTCAGCCGACGGGAACGCCTCGCTCGACAACTCCGAACGACCCGACGCGCGGGTAACAGTGTTGCACCGCTAACGCTCAGCACGCGCCGTCCCAGCAACTTCAAAGGGGAGGGCGCGTCATGCTGAAGCATCGCGGTTTCCCGTCGCGGTTACCCTCGACGGATTATCAATTCACCATTCGCCGTGCCAACAAGAAGGGCGCGACGAAACTCATCCGGCGTGAACGCTACGCCGATCGCGGTCATGGCGATCGCAAGGCCGATGCGGGCTTCATGGCCGCGCTTTGGGCGCAGTTCGGCGAAGAGCCGTTCGAGCGCGGTAATCTCGATGCGGGCCGGTTGAGCTGGCTCTTCGGGCGCGAGGTGGTGGCCGCCGAGGATCCGTTCGATCCCGAAAGCTACGAGGCGCTTCTCAAAATCGACGTGAAACGCGCGGAAGCCTCCTTCCCGGAGGTCTTCGCCGATCCCGACGCCTTCACCTTCGATGATGACGAGGATGAGGATTGGGCATGATTTCGCTGATGTCCTGCGCGAAATGGCGGCATGCCGCCGAACCTCATGGTTGCAGGGATTTCGCCTTTGCAATCGCCGGTGCGCGCGGTCACATTGAGCGGGCAAGCCGTACTGTCCCCAACACCCGCGGCTTGTTTAATATCCCTACCCCTTCCCTATTCCTGCGGCCTGATCTTATGGTCGGGCCGCAGCTTTTTTCTTTCGGGGGGCAAGGGGGGCTCCGCCAAGATGTGAAGGGGAGCGGCGATAGCTCGCCGATGGGGCTTCAGCTCGCGTTTTCGCCGTTGGCTTTTCACGGCGCCGCGATAAACTCGCGTCCAATCATAACCGCTATTGGAGGCAGTTTCCCATGCGTAAAACCCCGATCCTTCTTGTCCTTGCCGGTCTCGCTCTCGCAGGCTGCATGCAAACCGACGGCCAGCGCGCCCTCGCCGGCGCGGCCGGCGGCGCGATCATCGCGGATGCGACCGACAACAACGCGCTCACCGGCGCGGCTCTCGGCGCGCTCGCGGGCACGTATTGCGACGACGCAGGCGTCTGCCAGCGCTCGTACTAAGCACATCTGCGCGGCTCTGACCGCGTCCGATCGCTATTCGACCGCCATCGGGGCTGCACGCCCCGGTGGCGGTTTTTCGTTTGTCTCACATCATGAACACGACACGCGGGGCGGGGGGATGCCCCTCCCGCGCCGGAAGGGAAGGGCCTGACATGTTCAAGAAAATCCTGATCGCCAACCGTGGCGAGATCGCTTGCCGCGTCATCAAGTCGGCGCAGAAGATGGGGATCAAGACGGTCGCCGTCTATTCCGATGCCGATGCGCAGGCGCTGCATGTCCAGATGGCCGACGAGGCGATCCATATCGGCCCGCCGCCCGCGAACCAGTCCTATATCGTGATCGACAAGATCATGGATGCGATCCGACAGTCGGGCGCCGAGGCGGTTCACCCGGGCTACGGCTTCCTGTCGGAAAACAAGAAATTCGCCGAGGCGCTCGAGAAAGAGGGCGTCGCCTTCATCGGTCCGCCCTCGGGTGCGATCGAGGCGATGGGCGACAAGATCACCTCGAAGAAGCTCGCGAAAGAGGCGGGCGTGTCGACCGTGCCCGGCTACATGGGGCTGATCGCGGATGCCGACGAGGCGGTGAAGATCTCCGACGAGATCGGCTACCCGGTGATGATCAAGGCTTCCGCAGGTGGTGGCGGCAAGGGGATGCGTATCGCGTGGAATGCCGAAGAGGCGCGCGAGGGCTTCCAGTCGTCGAAGAACGAGGCCGCGAACAGCTTCGGCGACGACCGTATCTTCATCGAGAAATTCGTGACGCAACCGCGCCACATAGAGATTCAGGTGCTCGCCGACAAACACGGCAACTGCGTCTATCTGAACGAGCGTGAATGCTCGATCCAGCGCCGCAACCAGAAGGTCATCGAAGAGGCGCCGTCGCCCTTCCTCGACCCCGAGACGCGCAAGGCGATGGGCGAGCAGGCCGTGGCCCTGTCGAAAGCGGTGGATTACTGCAGCGCGGGCACGGTGGAATTCATCGTCGATGGCGAGAAGAACTTCTACTTCCTCGAGATGAACACCCGCCTTCAGGTGGAGCACCCGGTCACCGAGCTGATCACCGGCATCGACCTCGTCGAGCAGATGATCCGCGTGGCCGATGGCGAGAAACTCCCGATGAAACAGGAAGATATCGGCATCAACGGCTGGGCCATCGAGAGCCGCCTCTATGCCGAAGATCCCTATCGCAACTTCCTGCCCTCAATCGGGCGTCTGACCCGCTACCGTCCGCCGGTGGAAGGTAAGACCGCTTCGGGCGGCATCGTGCGCAACGATACCGGCGTCTTCGAGGGCGGCGAGATTTCGATGTTCTACGACCCGATGATCGCCAAGCTCTGCACCTGGGCGCCGAGCCGTGGCGAGGCCATCGAAGAGATGCGTCTTGCGCTCGATATGTTCGAGGTCGAGGGCATCGGGCACAACCTGCCGTTCTGTGCGGCTGTGATGGATCACGAGCGTTTCGTGACCGGCAACATCACCACCGCCTTCATCGAAGAGGAATATCCTGAAGGGTTCAACGGCGTGACGCTGGACGAGGGGATGCTGCGCAAGGTCGCGGCGGCCACGGCGGCGATGGAGCGCGTGGCCGAGATCCGGCGCACGAAGATCTCCGGCACGCTCGGCAACCACGAGCGCAAGGTCGGCGTGGATTGGGCGGTCTCGCTGCAGGATGAGGATTTCAAGCTCAAGGTGAACGCGGATCGCCATGGTTCGACCATCATCTTCGAGGATGGCGAGGAGATGCGGGTCGAGAGCGACTGGACCCCGGGCGACCCGCTGGCCGAGCTGAGCGTGAACGGTGCGCCCCTGGTGCTGAAAGTCGGCAAGATCCCGATGGGCTTCCGCATCCGGGTGCGTGGCGCCGATCTGAAGGTGCATGTCCGCACGCCGCGCCAGTTCGAGCTCGCGCAGCTGATGCCGGTGAAACTGCCGCCGGACACCTCGAAATTCCTGCTCTGCCCGATGCCGGGTCTCGTCGTGAAGATCTCGGTCGAGGAAGGTGCGGAAGTGCAGGAGGGTCAGCCGCTGGCCACCGTCGAGGCGATGAAGATGGAGAACATCCTGCGCGCCGAGAAGAAGGGCACCGTGAAGAAGATCAATGCAGAGGCGGGCGCGAGCCTTGCCGTCGACGACATCATCATGGAGTTCGAATAAGTGACGCCCGCGCCGTGGCATAGGGAGGCCGGGCGACCGGCTCACCCCGCCACGGCGGGGCGCGATCTAGTGGCGCGCCGTGTTGTGCGGGGATGTGCTCAGAAGCCGCGCTCTTCGCGGATCTCGTCGCGCCGGATCGGCATCTTGTCGATCGAGCGGACGATCTCGCGCGCGTCCCACGGGGCGGGCTTGCGCAGGTTCACCGTGCCGTCCTTGGCGATGATGACGAGGGAGAACCCGCGCGGGCGCAGCGTGCGCCGCACGTCGCTGGCCGGATCGGGCGTGGTGTCGGTGATGACGACGACGTCGCGCCGGGCCAGTTCCGCCCAATGGTCCTTCAGATACCGGATCTGCTCCTTGAAGGCCGGGTCGAGCGGGCTGTCGGCGAAGACGACGATGGGTCGTTTCTGCCAGACGAACGCATCCAGATCCGCATCCGCCCCATCGACCGGTGCGAAGGGGGGCGTGACCTCGGGCTCTTCCACGGCGAGATCGACGGTGCTCTCTTGGGCTGCGGCCGCGAAGGGCGTCAGCGCAAGAAATGCAGCGAGTCCAAGGGATAATAGACGGGTCATGGGCTCCTCTCTCGTTCCTGATATATGCGCGCGAGCCCCCTCGCACCATGCCGGACCGTGCGAATTTTCGCCAAATGCGGCCTTTAAGCGCCCCGCAAGGACTCGCGGTGCAGACTGGCGCCGGGTTTTCGGGGCTGCGGCGGGGTGCCGCTTGGACCCGGGGCCGTGGGGGCCGGGCATGGATGTCATTCTGCATATCGGGGCGCATCGCACCGCGACGACGACGTTTCAGGCGTGGATGCTGCAAAACGCCGACGCGCTGGCCGCAGGCGGGATCGCCTATTGGGGGCCGGACCGGACACGGGCGGGGCTGTTCTCGGGGTTGGTGAAGCGCCCCGATCTGGTGACGCCGGAGGATGGGACGGCGCTGTCGCGGCTGCGAACCGCGCTGGCGTTCGAGCTGGATCGGCTCGCCGATCAGGGGATGCGCCATCTGGTGATCTCTGAGGAAAATCTGCTGGGCGCGATGCCGCAATGCGTGGACATGCTGACGCTCTACCCGGATGCGGCGGGGCGGCTGGAGCGTGTGCGGCAGGTGCTGGGCGGGCATCTGACGGGCGTGGCGCTGTCGATGCGGCGCTATGATATGTGGTGGTCCTCGGTGCTGTCGGTGATGGCGGGGCGGGGCGCTGGCCTGCCCGATGCGCGCGGACTTGCGCGGCTTGCCGATCATCCGCGCGGCTGGCCGGAGGTGATCGCGCAGGCGCAGACAGCGCTTGGCGCCCCCGTCACGGTGTGGAGCCATGAGGCGCTGGGGGCGGAGCCCCAGGCCCAGCTTCAGGCGCTTGTGCCGGGCGAAGGCCTGCCTGCCGGGCTGTTCGATGCCCGCAAACGGCGTAACGCGGCTCCGGGGCGCGCGGCGCTGCGCGAGGGGCTGATCCGCGCCGGGCACCGCGTCGCGGCGGGGCCGGGGCGCTGGATGCCTTTCGATCAGGCGCAGCGCGCGCAGATGACCGCCCGCTATCTGGAGGATCTGAACTGGTTGCGCCGCGCGCGGCCGGGACTGAATTTTGTGGAAATGACGGCCGAAGACGCGGGGAAGACACCCGCCGCGGCGACAGTGGAAGAAGGATTTGGCCATGACGGACAAGAAAGAGGACTGGCGTAACCTCGCCGAGAAGGAACTGCGTGGCAGGCCGTTCGAGGACCTGACCTGGAACACGCTCGAAGGGATCGCGGTCAAGCCGCTTTACACCGAAGAGGACGTGGAGGGGCTCGACCATCTGGGCACCATGCCGGGCCTGTCGCCCTTCACGCGCGGGCCGCGGGCTACGATGTATGCGGGCCGTCCGTGGACGATCCGGCAATATGCGGGTTTCTCGACCGCCGAGGAGTCGAACGCCTTCTACCGCAAGGCGCTCGCCGCCGGGCAGCAGGGCGTGTCGGTGGCCTTCGACCTCGCCACCCACCGCGGCTATGACAGTGACCATCCGCGCGTCGAGGGCGATGTCGGCAAGGCGGGTGTGGCGATCGATAGCGTCGAGGACATGAAAATCCTGTTCGACGGCATTCCGCTCGATCAGATTTCGGTCTCGATGACGATGAACGGCGCGGTGATCCCGATCCTCGCCAACTTCATCGTCACCGGCGAAGAGCAGGGCCATGACCGCAGCGTTCTGTCGGGCACGATCCAGAACGACATCCTCAAGGAGTTCATGGTCCGCAACACCTATATCTATCCGCCCGAGCCTTCGATGCGGATCATCGCGGATATCATCGAATACACCTCGAACGAGATGCCGCGCTTCAACTCGATCTCGATCTCGGGCTACCACATGCAGGAGGCCGGCGCGAACCTCGTGCAGGAGCTGGCCTACACGCTGGCGGACGGGCGCGAATACGTGCGCACCGCGATCAAGGCGGGGATGGATGTCGACAAGTTCGCGGGCCGTCTGAGCTTCTTCTTCGCGATCGGGATGAACTTCTTCATGGAGGCCGCCAAGCTGCGCGCGGCGCGCCTGCTGTGGAGCCGGATCATGGAAGAGTTCGAGCCGAAGAAGCCGCAAAGCTCGATGCTGCGCACCCACTGCCAGACCTCGGGCGTCTCGCTGGCCGAGCAGGACCCCTATAACAACGTGATCCGCACGGCGTACGAGGCGATGTCGGCGGCGCTTGGCGGTACGCAGTCGCTGCACACCAACGCGCTGGACGAGGCGATCGCGCTGCCCACCGAGTTCTCGGCCCGGATCGCGCGCAACACGCAGCTCATCCTGCAGGAAGAGACCGGGATCACCAACGTGGTCGATCCGCTCGCGGGCTCCTACTACGTCGAAAGCCTCACGGCGGAACTGGCCGAGAAGGCCTGGGAGCTGATCGAGGAAGTCGAGGAGATGGGCGGCATGACGAAGGCCGTGGCCTCGGGCATGCCCAAGCTGCGCATCGAGGAGACGGCCGCCCGGCGTCAGGCGCTGATCGACCGGGGCGAGGATGTCGTGGTCGGGGTGAACAAGTATCGCCGCGAGACCGAGGACGAGCTGGATATTCTCGATATCGACAATGCGAAGGTGCGCGACAACCAGATCGCGCGGCTCGAGAAGATGCGGGCCAGCCGCGACGAGGCGGCCTGCGAGGCGGCGCTGACGGAACTGACGCGCCGCGCCTCCGAGGGTGGCAACCTGCTCGAAGCGGCGGTGGAAGCTGCACGCGCCCGGGCCTCTGTGGGAGAGATTTCTATGGCGATGGAAAAGGTGTTCGGACGTCACCGCGCCGAGGTGAAGACTTTGGCTGGTGTTTATGGCGCGGCCTATGACGGCGATGAGGGCTTCGCGCAGATCCAGAAGGACGTCGAGACCTTCGCCGAGGAAGAGGGCCGCCGCCCGCGGATGCTGGTGGTGAAGATGGGGCAGGACGGCCATGACCGCGGCGCCAAGGTGATCGCGACCGCCTTTGCCGATATCGGCTTCGACGTCGATGTGGGCCCGCTGTTCCAGACGCCGGAAGAAGCCGCGCAGGACGCGATCGACAATGACGTGCATGTGGTCGGGATTTCGTCGCAGGCGGCGGGTCACAAGACGCTGGCACCCAAGCTGATCGAGGCGCTCAAGGAGAAGGGCGCCGAGGATATCATCGTGATCTGCGGCGGCGTGATCCCGCAGCAGGATTACGACTACCTCAAGAAGGCGGGCGTGAAGGCCATCTTCGGGCCGGGGACGAACATCCCGTTGGCCGCGCGCGAGATCCTCGACATCGTGCGTCAGGCGCGGGCCTGAGGGCGCTGAGGGGGCTCTGCCCCCGCGCTAACGCGCCCCCCGGGATATTTTGACCAAGGCGAAGTTCGGGCTTTGCTTTGAATTTGGGCGGCGCGCGGGGGAACTCTGCGCGCCGCCAGTCATTTCAAAACATTACAACGATTTAATCACAGGGCGGATTTGCGCGGGTGCATTTCCGCCGCAGCGCGGCTAGACTTGAACCATGGACAAGCCCATCTCCCTTTGGTCGCGTATCGCGCAGGCGCTCTCCGCTCTCGGGCGGGGTGAGGCGCTGTCGACCGTTTTCGACAATCTGCGCCAGCCGCCGGAACGCTCGGTTGCTTTCACCATCGCGGTGATTGCGCTCGGGGCGAAAATGGCGAAGGCCGACGGGCAGGTCACGCGCGACGAGGTGGCGGCGTTCCGGCGCATCTTCCAGATCCCGCCGGAAGAGGAAGCCAATGCCGCGCGCGTCTTCAACATGGCGCGCACCGATGTGGCGGGCTTCGACGCCTATGCCCGCAAGATCGCCAATATGTTCGGTCCCGGCGCGGACGTGCTGAAAGACGTCCTCGAAGGTCTGTTCTTCATCGCGCTGGCCGATGGCGATTACCACGAGGGCGAGGATGCCTTCCTGCTGGAGGTCGCGCGGATCTTCGGGCTCGAGGAATGCTGTTTCCGCGCGATGCGTTCGGCCTTCGTGGAGGATGCCGATCCCGATCCGTGGACCGTGCTGGAGGTCGAGCCCGGCACACCGCTTCCCGAGGTGCGCAAGGTCTGGCGCAACAAGGTGCGCGAGGCGCATCCCGACCGGGCGATTGCCCGTGGTCTGCCTGAGGAGGCTGTGCAGCTCTCCGAGGCGCGGGTGATCGCGCTCAACAAGGCCTGGGAGGAAATCCGCGCCAGCCATGCGGAGGCGTGATGCGGATCGCCACTTGGAATATCGAGTGGTTCAACAGCCTTTTCGCGCGTAACGGGACGCTTCTCGACGATAGTGAATGGTCGGCGCGCTACAACGTGACGCGCAGCCAGCAGACCGGGGCGATCGCGATCGTGATGAGCGCGCTGGAGGCCGATGTGCTTCTGGTTGTCGAGGCGCCCGACGACAATCATCGCCACAAGACGGTGGATATGCTCGAAGGCTTCGCGGAGCGGTTCGGGCTGCGCCAGCGTCGCGCGCTTCTGGGCTTTTCCAACGATACGCAGCAGGAACTGGCGCTGCTTTATGATCCCGATGTCGTGACGGCGCGGCATGATCCGCAAAGTTCGGAGGCGTGGCCGCGCTTCGATGGCAGCCTGCGGATCGACCTCGATATCGATGCGCGGATGGATACGGTCACCTTTTCCAAGCCGCCCCTCGAAGTCGCGCTGGGAACGCAGAGCGGGGAAGTGCTTCGGCTGATCGGCGTGCATGTGAAGTCGAAAGCCCCGCATGGCGCGACGAGCCTCGAGACAGCCACCCGCATGGCGATCGAGAACCGGCGCAAGCAATTGGCGCAGTCGATCTGGATCCGGGGCCGCGTGGAGGAGCATCTCGCGGCGGGAGACAGTCTGATCGTGCTGGGCGATTTCAACGACGGTCCGGGGCTTGATGAATACGAGAAGCTGTTCGGACGCTCGGGCGTGGAGATCGTCGCGGGCGAGGGTGGCCCGGAAGCGGAACGGCTGCACGATCCCCATGCGCGGCTGTCGAAAGCGCATCATACGGCCGCAGCCCCCAGTTCCGCGCGGTTCTACCTCGTCGATCAGAAGCAGTATTTCTCGGCCATGCTGGATTATGTGATGCTCTCGCCCGATCTGGCAGCCCGGGCGAGGAAGTGGCGTATCTGGCACCCGTTCGACGATCCGCATATCTACCGCGTGCCCGAATTGCGCGAGGCGCTTTTGCAGGCCTCGGATCATTTTCCCGTCTCGGTCGATATCGATTGATCGGGGGCGTGATTTTCGCGCCGCTTCAGCGTAGGATCGGAGCTATGAAACAGCCGCTTGTCCTCGCTTTGTCGCTCGCCCTTCTGGCAACGCCCGTCTCCGCGCAGGAGGAGGGCGGCGACGCTGGCGGCGATGTCGATCGCGGATTCTCCTTGCTGCAGGAGGGCGCGCAGTCGCTGTTTCGGGGGCTCATGGGCGAGATGAAGCCGCAACTCGACGAGATGCAGAAAGGCTTGGGGGAGGCCGCGGCCCAGTTGGGGCCGAAGCTGCGCCAATTCCTCGCGCTGGTCGACGACATGTCGAATTACGGCGCGCCCGAGCGGCTGCCCAATGGCGATATCATCATGCGGCGCAACGCGGACGCGCCGCCGCCGCCGCCCCTAATGACCGAGCCGCCCGAGGATGCGCCGCAGAAAGACGGCCCGAACCAAGGCGGGCCGATCGAGATCCCGGAGGGCGGGATCGAGCTTTAATCGGTGATGATCGGCTCGGCCTTCAGCGCATTCGCGAGCGAGCGGAAGCGCGACTCGGCGACCTCGCCCATCAGCGCCTTGCCGCGCTTGGTCAGCTTCAGTTCCAGCTCGCCCTTCTTGGCCGAATATTTCAGCTCGCCCGCATCGGCGGGGCTGTGGGTCGCGAACATCGAGCCGAAGCGCATCGCTTTGCCCAGAACCTCGGCCTCCTGAATCTGCTCTTCCGTCAGCAGCGGCAGGAACGGTTCCAGCCGCGAGCCGCCGCGCGAGTTCTTGTAGCGATGCAGCAGCGCCACGCCGAGCCAGATCCGCTCGGGGTGGGACATGGCGGAATAGTTCGCGCGGGTGACGTTCTCGAAACAGGCCTCGGCGCGGTAATCGGGATGGGTGCGCCATGTCGTGTCATGCAGCAGACAGGCCGCGCGCACGAGACGGAATTTCTCGGGCGGGAGCGGCCCGAAGATCGGCTCGATGAAGGCGTGGAGCTTCTTGCCGAAACCGGGCATCCGGCTCATCACGCGCTCGGTATGGCGCGCGGCTTCCACCAGCGGATCGCGGCGGCGCAGCCGTTCGGGCATCTGTTCGTAAAGCAGCCCTTCGCGGATCCCGTAGGCAGAGACGTCGATCTCCTTGGGCTCGAAGGTGGCGATCAACTCGCGCAGCACCTGGCTTGCCAGCGGGACGAGTTCCATCCGCGCCGAGGAGGTGCCGGTCTTCGCACGCAGCTTCTCCATGTCCGATTTGCCGATCCACTCGATCGTCTCGCCCAGCTCGTCGGGTTTCATCCGGTATTCGTGCTGCACGAGGAGGGGATAGTCGCGCCGCTCCATGTCGAGACGTGCGATGGCGCGCCACGAGCCGCCGACGAGGTAGATGCGTTCGTGCTCGGTGCCGACCTTCTCGGCCAGCTCCTGCATCGTCGCCTGAATATGGGCGGTGATCGCTTTCTTGCCGCCCGGGATCTGCTGCAGGCGGAAAGGGCCGAGCTGCGAGGTCGCGCGACGCCAGACCTTGCCGCCGCGAATCTCGGCCAATTCCATGGAGTTGCCGCCGATATCGCAGACGAGACCCTCGGCCTCGGGCCAGCCCAGAAGCACCCCTTGTGCCGAGAGGCGCGCCTCTTCAAGCCCGTCGACGATATGGACCTTGAGGCCGGTCTCTTTCTCGATCTTGCGGTGAAACTCGGGGCCGTCCTCGGCATCGCGCATCGCGGCGGTGGCGACGCAGGTGAGCGGGCCGATGTCCATCCCCTCGGCGAGCGCGGCGAAGCGTTTGAGCGCGGTCAGCCCGCGTTCGCGCCCCTCGGGATTGAGTCTGCCGGTTTCCGCCAGACCTTGGCCGAGACCCGCCATGACCTTCTCGTTGAAGAAATAGGCGGGACTGCGCGCCGCGCCGTCGAAGACGACCATCCGGATCGAGTTGGAGCCGATATCGACGACGCCGACGCGCGAGAGCGCGCGCACGGATGGGTCATCGAAGAGAGGCTGGCCGAACGGATCCCAATCGTCGCTGTCATCAACTGCCGGCGCCGCTTTGTCTTTGCTCATCTGCCCGTCCGTTCGAGTCGTTCGCACCAAAAGCTAGGGCTAGTCGAAGCTATGGGCAAGTTCGGGAACGTCGCTTGCCCCAGCGGAACCCCGGCCCGAGAGCGAGGGGTATTCCATGAAGAACCGGTGGCAGGAGAACAGGTCCTCGCGGTCGTCGGGCAGGTGACGGATGAACTTGCCGTCGGGCTGCAAAATCCAGCTCTGCGCCTCGTCGGCCATGTTCGCCGCCATGATCTGGCTGACGATCTGCGCCTTCACCGTGGGGTTCTTGGCCTCCACCAGCGTCTCGACCCGGCGGTTGAGGTTGCGCCCCATCCAGTCGGCGGAGGAGAAGAACACCCGCGCGTCGTTGGACGGCAGGGCGTGGCCATTGCCGAAGCACACGATGCGCGAATGCTCGAGGAACCGTCCGACGATGGATTTGACGCGGATATTCTCGGACAGGCCCTTGATGCCGGGGCGGATGCCGCAGATGCCGCGGATCACGAGCGAGATTTTCACCCCCGCCTGCGACGCGCGGTAGAGCGCGTCGATCACGTCGGATTCGATCAGCGAATTCATCTTCGCCCAGATCGCCGCGGGTTTGCCCGCCTTGGCGTGTTCGATCTCCCGGTCGATCAGGTCGAGCAGGCGCGGCTTCAGCGTGATCGGCGAGATGGCGAGGTTCTCCAGACCCTCGGGCTGCACATAGCCCGAGAGGTAGTTGAAGACCTTCGTCGCATCGCGCCCCAGTGCCGCGTCGCAGGTGAAGAAGCTCAGATCGGTATAAATCTTCGCGGTGATCGGGTGGTAATTGCCGGTGCCGTAATGGGTATAGGTCACGAGATGATCGCCCTCGCGGCGCACGACGGTCGAGATCTTGGCGTGGGTCTTGTAGTTGATGAACCCGTAGACGACATGGGCGCCCGCGCGCTCCAGACGGCGCGACTGGCGGATATTTGCGGCCTCGTCGAACCGCGCTTTCAGCTCGACCAGAGCGGTCACCGACTTGCCGTTCTCCGCCGCCTCACACAGCGAGGACACGACGGGGCTGTCTTTCGACGTCCGATAGAGCGTCTGCTTGATCGCCAGCACGTTGGGATCGTTCGCCGCCTGATCGATGAAGCGCACCACCAGATCGAAGGTCTCGTAGGGATGGTGCAGCAGAATGTCCTTCTGCTTGATCGCGGCGAACATGTCGCCCTCGTGGTCCTGCACGCGTTCGGGCACGCGCGGGGTGAAGGTCGGCCAGAGCAGATCGGGCCGCTCGTTCAGGATCAGTTCCTTCACATCGGCAATGCCGACCAGCCCCTTTTCCTCGACGACCTCGTCGGGATCGACATGCAGTTCTCGCATTACCAGCGCCTGCAGGTCCTCGGGTGCGCCGGGCGAGACCGACATGCGGATGACCTGCCCGCGGCGCCGACGCTTCAGCGCGGTCTCGAATTCGCGCACGAGGTCTTCGGCCTCGTCCTCGACTTCCAGATCGCTGTCGCGCAGCACCCGGAACGAGCACGAGCCGACATCCTTGTAGCCCGGGAAGAGCGAGCTCAGATGCAGCATCAGAAGCTGTTCGAGCGGCAGGAACCGCGCCTCGCCCGGAAGGCGCACGAAACGGTCGATCTGCGCCGGGATCGGCAAGAGCGCCTGCAACCGGCGCTGGTCGCTTTCGCGTTCCAGCTCCAGCGCGAGGCAGAAGCCGGTATTCGGGATGAAGGGGAAGGGGTGCGCGGGGTCGATCGCCAGCGGCGAGAGCACCGGGAAGACGTTGTTGAGGAAGTGATCCGAGAGGAAATCGAGATCGCGCTTGGTCAGCCGCGAGCGGCTCACGACATGGATGCCCTCGCGCTCCATCTCGCGCTTGAGCGCCGACCACGTCGCCTGCTGGGTGTCCATCAGCCGCCGGGCGTTGGCGTTGATCTTTTCCAGCTGCTCGGCCGGAGTCAGCCCGTCATCGGAGGCGTTCACGTTGCTTTCGCGCACAAGCTCCATCAGGCCCGCCACGCGCACGGTGTAGAATTCGTCGAGATTGGTGGCCGAGATCGACAGGAAGCGCACGCGTTCCAACAGCGGCACACGCGGATTGCGCGACTCTTCCAGCACCCGCCAGTTGAAGGCCAGCCAGCTCAATTCCCGGTTGAAGAACCGACCGGGGCCGCTGATCTCCGCCTCGGGCAACGTGATCGGCGTGGGGAAGGGGGTCTTGAGGAAATCTGCTTGGGTCATGGCGCGCTTATCGTTGGATTTTGTAATGGCTCCGTGACAGTTTGCGCGGCTCAGTCGAGACTGTCCAGAACCTCCGCCGCCAGTCTTTGGGTGATCGCACGGCGTTGTGCGAGCGCCTGCCGATCGAGCGCCGCGACCAGTTTGCGCGCGGTCGCTAGAGAGCGGTCCATCCGCGTGACCAGCCAGCCGATCAGGTTCGGCGGCACGGTCAATTGCCGGTCCGAGAACAGCTTCACCAGAACGGCCGCCAGCAGCGCGTCATCGGGGGGCGTGATCCGCACAGTCGCGGTCGCCTCCATCCGGCTGATCAGATCGGGCAGGGTCATCCCCCAGTCGCGCGGCGGCGTGCGCGCGGTCAGCAAAAGCCGCCCGCCCTCGGCCTGCATCAGGTTGTGAAGGTGAAACAGCGCGCGCTGGCCCGCCTCATCCGCGCCGATCCTCTCGGCGCGTTCGATCACGGCGGCCCCTTTCGCGACGAGGGCAGGGGCCATCTCTTCGGTCAGATCGCGCGCGGGCAGGATGTCGGCACCCTGTTCATCGGCCCAGATCGTCGCGAGATGCGTCTTGCCCGCGCCTTCCGGCCCGATCAGGATCATCCGGCCCAGCGGCCATGTTTCGGGCGCATCGAGGGTCGTCACCGCCAGCGCATTGGCTGGCGAGATGAAGAAGTCTTCACGCCCCTGCGCGGAACGCAGGTGCAGCGGGAAGGTCAACTGCTCGGCCATTCTCAGCTCTCGTGTTCGGTCGTCTCGGTCGCGCCCGTCACTTCCCCGGTCTCCTCGTTGATGAGAGAGATCGGCGAATGGGCTGTCGGCTCGCGCTCCGTTTGCCCTCGGTAAAGCGCCCCTTGCAGATATTGGTCGATGAAGAAGCGCGCAACCACTCCGATCACCGCAGCGACGGGAACGGCGACCAACATACCAACAAAACCGAACAAAGTGCCGAAAGCGGACAGCGCGAAGATCAGCCAGAGCGGATGCAGCCCGACCGAATCGCCCACCAGTTTCGGGGTGACGAAATTGCCTTCGAGAAATTGACCGAGCACGAAGATGCCCGCGACGATGCCGATATTGAACCACTCGCCCCAGAACTGGAACAGCGCGAGGCCGATGGCGAGCGCGCCGCCGATGATCGCCCCGATATAGGGGATGAAGGTCAGCGCGCCTGCGACCGAGCCCACCAGCAGCCCGAAATCGAGCCCCGCTGCCATCAGCGCGATCGCGTAGAAGCCGCCGAGCACGAGGCAGACCGTGACTTGACCGCGCACGAAGCCCGAGAGCACCCGGTCGATATCGCGGGCGATCGTGCGGATCGTGTGGAAGTGATCGCGCGGCAGCCAGCCGTCGACCTTCGCCACCATCCGATCCCAGTCGAGCAGCATGTAGAAGGCCACGACCGGCACCACGACGATGAAGACGATGACGTTCACCAGCGTCATCGCCGAACTCAGCAGGGTCGCGGCCAATTCACCGCCCCGCGCCTTGATCGCGGTGCCGAGCGTATTGAGCGTGTCGTTCACGACCGAGTTTTGCAGGAGATTGGGGAAACGCTCGTTCAGGAAGGCCTGCAACGAGGATAGCAGATCGGGGGCGAGGGCGACGAGCTGTCCCAACTGCCGTGCCAGCATCGGCACCACGGCCAGCGCAAGGATCACGAAAATCAGCACCGTCGCCAGCCCGATGATCGCGGTAGAGACCGCGCGGCTCAGCCCCAGCTTTTCCAGCCGGTCTGCAAGCGGGTCGAGGAAATAGGCGATCGCGCCACCCATGATGAAGGGCAGGATGACATTGCCCAGCCACCACAGCGACAAGATCAGCACCAGAGCGGCGACGGACCAATAGGTGACTTGCTGGCGGGCAGGCAGAGCCATGCGCGGTCCTTTGTCAGTGATGCGTTCGCTCTAACGTGGCGAAATGCGGTGGGAAATCAAGTGCGGGCGCACGCGCCCCTTCCTCTTGGCGGAAATATCCCGGGGGAGGCGCGGATGCGCCGGGGGCGGAGCCCCCCTCATAGGCGACAGTCGCAACCTGCGCCACCATCTTGCCCAACGCCCCCGTTTCCTCTAGGCCGAACGCAACGTCTGACACCAACCCTCGAAGGACCGCTCATGCGCCTGTCCCGCTATTTTCTTCCCGTTCTCAAGGAAACCCCCGCCGAGGCGCAGATCGCCTCGCATCGGCTGATGCTGCGTGCAGGTATGATCAAGCAGCAGCAGGCCGGGATCTATTCCTGGCTGCCGATGGGCTTCAAGGTGCTGCGCCGGATCGAGCAGATCGTGCATGAAGAGCAGGCGCGCGCCGGCCATCTCGCGATCCAGATGCCGACGCTGCAATCTGCCGATTTGTGGCGCGAGTCGGGCCGCTATGACGGCTATGGCGAAGAGATGCTGCGCATCACCGACCGTCAGGGGCGCGATATGCTCTACTCGCCCACGGCCGAGGAAATGGTCACCGACATCTTCCGCGCGCATGTGTCGAGCTACAAGCAGCTGCCGCTGACGCTCTATCAGATCCAGTGGAAATTCCGCGACGAGATCCGCCCGCGCTTCGGCGTGATGCGCGGCCGCGAATTCCTGATGAAGGACGGCTACAACTTCGATCTGTCGAAGGAAGACGCGCTGCACGCCTATAACCGCCATCTCGTCAGCTATCTGCGCACCTATGAGCGCATGGGCCTGCAGGCGATCCCGATGCGCGCCGATAGCGGCCCGATCGGCGGCGACTACACCCATGAATTCCTCGTGCTGGCCGAGACGGGCGAGTCGGAAGTGTTCTACGACAGCGAGATCACCGATCTCACCTTCGGCGACCGTGAGATCGATTACGACGACGTGGCGCAGTGCCAGAGCGTGCTGGAGGAATTCACCTCGCGCTATGCCCGCACCGACGAGACCCATGACGAGGCGGCCTTCAACGAGGTCCCGGAAGAGCGTCGCCGCGTCGCGCGCGGCATCGAGGTCGGTCAGATCTTCTATTTCGGCACGCAATATTCCGAGGCACTGGGGGCAAGTGTCCAGACCCCGGACGGCTCGAAAGTCCCGGTCCATATGGGCTCGCACGGGATCGGCGTGAGCCGCCTCGTCGGCGCGCTGATCGAGGCGAACCACGACGACAAGGGTATCATCTGGCCCGAGGGCGTGACGCCGTTCCATGTAGGTATCGTCAATCTCAAGCAGGGCGATGTCAGCTGCGACAGCGCCTGCGAAGCGCTCTACCGGGCGTTCCTCGATCACGGGCTCGACCCGCTCTATGACGACCGCGAAGAGCGCGCAGGCGCGAAATTCGCCACCATGGACCTGATCGGTCTGCCGTGGCGCATCACCGTCGGTCCGCGCGGGATCGCGGCCAACAAGGTGGAACTGACCTGCCGCCGCACCGGCGAGAGCGAGGAGATGCCGGCGGAAGAGGCGGTCGAGAAGATCGTGGGCATCTATGCGGGGCTTTGATCTGATCGTTGCTGCGGTCGCGGCGGGCCTGCTCGCCGGGCCCGCTTTGGCCGAAGGCTCGGGGCAGGGCGCCCGGCAGGGCCTCGTGGCGTGGTCGAGCGACGCGCTCGGCATCTCGGCGAAAGTGCCGCAGGGCTGGACGTCGGACGAGATGCCGGGGGGCGGGATCCTGTTCTCCGCCCCCGATATCGATCCGCACAAGACCGCCCATGTCGCGCTGCGCGCCCATGCCGATCAGGGGTCTGATCTGGCGGCTGCGCATGATCAACTGCTGCACACGATCCTGCTCGATGGCGATACCGTGCTGTCGGACGATGTGACCGAGGACGGGTTCGCAATCCGCTCCAAGGACACGTTCGGCAAGGTGACGCTGCGCAAGACCGAGCGGCTCGATTGCGCGGGTGGGGCGGTGCTCGCCTCCGTCCAGACCGATTACCCCGCCGATCTGGCCGAGGGCATGGCGCCGCTTCTGGCGGATGTGCCCGGCACGTTGGGCTGCAAATAGGGGGCTCTGCCCCCGCCCGTTCCGGGCTCCCCCGGGATATTTCGACCAAGCCGAAACAGGCGCGCTCTCGCCGCTATGACCGGGCGCAGGCTTGACCTTTCGACCCCGCCGCGCCAGCTTGCGCCGAATTTTCGTGGATGGAGCCGATGGCCGCACGCACTGCCCCGTTTTCCCGTTTCGAGTTCATGATCGCATGGCGCTATCTTCGCGCGCGCCGCGCCGAAGGTGGCGTCTCGGTCATGACATGGATTTCCCTGATCGGCATCGCGCTTGGCGTGGCCGCCCTGATCGCGACGCTTGCCGTACGCGCGGGCTTCCGCGCCGAGTTTGTCTCGACCATCGTCGGCTCGAACCCGCAGATCACCGTCTATTCCGCGCCGATGGAAGTGGCCGAGGGCTCGGGCGTCTATTCCAAGCTGATCCGCGACTATGCCGAGCGCACCGAGCGGATCAAGGCGATCCCCGGCGTGGTCAGCGCCGCGCCGGCGGTGCGCGGACAGGCGATGGTCAGCTTCGGCGACCGCTCCAACGTGGCGGATGTCTACGGGCTGGCGCTGTCGGACCTGAAGAACATCCCCAATATCGCGCATTCCGACGACGCGCAGGGCGATATCGACAATTACGGTGAAGGCATCGCGATCGGCATCGGGATGGCGCGCGATCTGGGCGTGACGGTGGGCGACACGGTCAAGGTGATCTCGCCCAACGGGGCCAAGACGCCGTCGGGCACGAGCCCGCGCGTGAACGCCTACAAGATCTCGTATGTGTTCTCGGCCGGGCGCTACGACATCGACCAGACGCGGCTTTATATGCCGTTCAAGGAGGCGCAGGGCTTCTTCAACCGCGAAGGCGGGGTGGATGAGATCGACGTCGACGTGGCCGATCCCGAAGGTATCGCCGAATGGGAGCCCGCGATCATGGATGCCAGTGGCAAGGGCACGCTCTTGTGGACGTGGAAGGACGCGTCCTCGAGTTTCCTGCGCGCGCTCTCGGTCGAGGATAACGTGATGTTCATCATCCTCTCGATCCTCGTGCTGATCGCTTCGATGAATATCACCTCGGGGCTGATCATGCTGGTGAAGAACAAGGGCCGCGACATCGGCATCCTGCGCACGATGGGGCTTAGCGAGGGCTCGATCCTGCGGGTCTTCTTCCTGTGTGGCGCGTTTACCGGGGTGATCGGGACGCTGGCCGGTCTGGGGATCGGGGTGCTGTTCTCGGTGAATATCGACCATGTCATGGGCTTCGTGAACTGGCTCAATGGTGGCGATGCCTGGGACCCGTCGATCCGCGGCATCTATCATCTGCCCGCGAAGCTGCAGCCCTGGGACGTGACCAAGGCGGTGGCGCTGTCGCTGACGCTGAGCTTCATCGTGACCATCTTCCCGGCGCGCCGTGCTGCGCGCATGAACCCGGTGGAGGCGCTGCGCTATGAATGACGTGCTGATCTGCGAACAGTTGGAAAAGTGCTACAACCGGGGCAAGCCGAACGAGATCACGGTGCTCAAAGGTCTCGATCTGACCATTCCGAAAGGGCAGGTCGTGGCGCTGGTCGCGCCTTCGGGGGCGGGGAAATCGACGCTTCTGCATATCGCGGGGCTGTTGGATACACCCGATTCCGGTCGGGTTCTGATCGACGGCGAGGACCTCACCGGTGCGCGCGATGGCAAGCGCACGGCGGCCCGGCGCGAGAAGTTGGGCTTCGTCTACCAGTTTCACCACCTGCTGCCGGAGTTCTCGGCGGTCGAGAATATCGTGCTGCCGCAGCTCGCCAATGGCGTCAGCCGCAAGGCGGCGGAAGAGCGGGCCAAGGACCTCTTGAGCCGCGTTGGTATGGCGGGCCGGATGGATCACCGCCCCTCGGCGCTGTCGGGTGGCGAGCAGCAGCGTGTGGCGTTCTGCCGGGCGCTCGCGAACGGGCCGAGCCTGCTCTTGGCCGACGAGCCCACCGGCAATCTCGATCCGGCCACCTCGGATACGGTGTTCGACGTTCTGATGGGGCTGGTGCGGGAGACGGGCCTGTCGGCGCTGATCGCGACGCATAACATGGAACTCGCCGCCAAGATGGACCGCGTGTTGCATCTGGATAACGGCGCGCTGGAGGAGGGGATATGATCGTTTACGGGATTTCGACCTGCGACACGGTGCGCAAGGCGCGCAAAGCGCTGGAGGCGGCCGGGCGCGACGTGGAGTTTCGCGACGTGCGGGCCGAGCCTTTGACCGGGGCCGAGGTCGCGGAGTTCGAGGCGGCTTTCGGCGACAAGATCGTCAACCGCGCCTCCACGACGTGGCGCAACCTGCCCGAGGGTGAACGCGAAAAGCCTGTTGCCGATCTGCTGGGCGAACATCCCGCGCTGATGAAGCGCCCGGTGATCCGCGAAGGCGACAAGCTGACGCTGGGCTGGACGAAGGCCACACAGGCCGAGTGGCTCTGACCGGACACCCCTTCGTCATAGGCTGAGACAGAAAAACGGCGCGCATCCCGCGATGCGCGCCGTTTCAAATCCTTACCGTCCGATCCTAAGATCAGAGCAGGACCAGATCCGATGCCGAGGAGCGGCCGTCGCGACCCGACTGCAGCTCATATTGGATCTTCTGATTGTCATCGAGCCCCTTGAGACCCGCACGCTCGACAGCAGAGATGTGCACGAACACGTCCTTGCCGCCTTCGTCGGGCGCGATGAAGCCGTAACCCTTGGTAGAATTGAACCATTTCACGGTGCCAGTGGCCATTACCGTCTTCTCCTTCGTAGTCTCCCGGCGCGATATTGCGTCCGGGCCGTGCAGCCAGTCTCTTTCGGGTCTTCCGGCTGCCTTTTTCAGAAGCGAGGCGGTAGGAAAGTCTGTAACACACGCATATTCAAGTCTCTCCGAGAATTGCAAAAATGCAATGACATTCCGTGAGGGGCGCAAGCCCCTCACAGGTCTGTGAAAATTCCGGATCAGCCTGAATTTGCGGCAATTATCCGCGCAAATCGGGCGGCGTCGATTCGGTGATCAACTGCTCGACGATCTCGTCGATTGCCACCGTGGAGGTGCGGGTGTCGCCGAGTTTGCGGACAGACACGGTGCGTTCCTCGACCTCTTTCATCCCGATCGCGAAGATATAGGGGACCTTGCCGAGCGAGTGCTCGCGGACCTTGTAGTTGATCTTCTCGTTGCGGGTGTCGGCCTCGGCGCGGATACCGGCGGCGCGAAGCTTCGACGTCACTTCCAGCACGTAGTCGTCGGCATCCGAGACGATCGAGGCCACGACCACCTGACGCGGCGCGAGCCAGAGCGGCATCTTGCCGGCGAAGTTCTCGATCAGCATGCCGATGAAGCGCTCGAACGAGCCCAGCACCGCGCGGTGCAGCATCACGGGACGGTGGCGTTCGCCATCCGAGCCCACGAATTCCGCATCCAGCCGCTCGGGCAGGTTGGTGTCGACCTGCAGCGTGCCGCATTGCCAGTCGCGCCCGATCGCGTCGGTCAGCACGAATTCCAGCTTCGGCCCGTAGAACGCGCCTTCGCCTTCGAAGATCTCGTAGTCGTAGCCAGCGGCCTTGCAGGCATTGCCGAGCGCGGCTTCGGTGTAATCCCAGCTCTCATCGCTACCGATGCGCTTCTCGGGACGCGTCGACAGCTTGATGCGCCAATCGGTGAAACCGAGATCGTCATAAATCCCCGAGAGGAACTTGATGAACTTCTCGGTTTCCGCCTCGATCTGATCCTCGGTGCAGAAGATATGCGCATCGTCCTGCGTGAAGCCGCGCACGCGCATGATCCCGTGCAGCGCGCCCGAGGGCTCGTAACGCGCGCAGGAGCCGAACTCGGCCATGCGGAGCGGCAGGTCGCGATAGGATTTGACGCCCTGATTGAAGATCTGCACGTGGCAGGGGCAGTTCATCGGCTTGAGCGCGTTGACCGTCTTTTCGCGCGCATGATCCTCGTCGACTTCGACGATGAACATGTTCTCCTGATAGTTCTCCCAGTGGCCCGAGGCTTCCCAGAGCTTGCGGTTCACCACCTGCGGCGTGTTCACCTCGACATAGCCGTCATCGCGCTGCTTGCGGCGCATGTAGTCCTGCAGCGCGGTGTAGATGGTCCAGCCGTTCGGGTGCCAGAAGATCTGGCCCGGCGCCTCTTCCTGCATGTGGAACAGGTCCATCTCGCGGCCGAGCTTGCGGTGGTCGCGCTTGGCGGCCTCCTCCATCATCGTGACCCAGGCGTTGAGGTCCTTCTTGGTCTTGAAGGCCACGCCATAGATGCGCTGCAGCATCGGACGGCTGGAATCGCCCAGCCAATAGGCGCCCGCGACATGGGTCAGCTTGAACGCATCCGCCGGAACCTGACCGGTATGCTGCAGGTGCGGGCCGCGGCAGAGATCCTGCCAGTTGCCGTGCCAATACATCCGGATGTCCTCGCCTTGCGGGATCCGGTTGATCAGCTCGACCTTGTAGGGCTCTTCCGTCGCCAGATAGTGGTCGATCGCGTGTTTGCGGCTCCAGACCTCGGTCTTGATGGCGTCGCGCGCGTTGATGATTTCGCGCATCTTCTTCTCGATCGCGCCGAGGTCTTCGGGCGTGAAGGGCTCTTCGCGGTCGAAGTCGTAGAACCAGCCATTGTCGCGGACCGGGCCGATCGTGACCTTCACGCCGGGATAGAGCTCCTGCACGGCGCGGGCCATGATATGGGCGAGGTCGTGGCGGATCAGCTCCAGCGCGGGGCCGTCATCCTGCATCGTGTTGATGGCGACCTGCGCGTCTTCCTGGATCGGCCATTGCAGATCCCAATGCGCGCCATTGACCTGCGCGGAGATCGCTTTCTTCGCCAGCGACGGTGCGATCGAGGCGGCCACTTCGGCCGGCGTCACGCCCGCGTCGTAGTCGCGCGAATTGCCATCGGGAAAGGTGAGGGAGATCTGGGACATGTCGTCCTCCTCGTCGGTTTGGCGCCCACGGAACGCCCGGTTGCGGGATATATGCTTCCCGAGCCTTTTGCGCGGCTCGCGCGCGGCTGTCAATGGGGCGGGGCAGGGGGAGATGTCGCAGGGGGGCGCTGCCCCCGCGCTGACGCGCTCCCCCGGGATATTTCGGCCAAGCCGAAGCTGAAAGCCTCGTGCGCGTTCGTGTTGGCGAAAATATCCCGGGGGTGAGGTGGGCAGCACCGAGGGGGCAGCGCCCCCTTGGCTTGTGGCCAAGAAAAAGGCGCCGCGCGGGCGCCTCTCACTTACATCTTGTTGAGCTTGCTCTGCAGATCGGCGAGCTGTTTCTTGATCGAGTCCAACTCGCCGCGATCATCGCCGTCATCGGGCGCGGGGCCGGACGAGCCTGCCGTGCCCCAGCCGGCCATCATGTTCTGCAAGAAGGCCTGTTGCTGCGCCTGCAGCGCCTCGAAGCCCGGCATCGAGGCCATGGGATTCGGCATCTTGTTCATATTCTCGAGCATATGCGAGTGCCCCTCGCGCAGCATCTCGAAGCTGGCTGCGAGGAATTGCGGCACCACCGATTGCGCCGCCCCCGTATAGGAGCGCACCAGATCGGTCAGCACATCGACCGGCAGGACATTCTCGCCGCGGCTTTCGTGCTCGGCCACGATCTGCAGCAGATATTGCCGCGTCAGGTCGTCGCCCGATTTCAGATCGACAATCTGCACCTCGCGCCCGTCGCGGATGAATTTCGCGATGTCTTCGAGCGTCACGTAATCGCTGGTCTCGGTGTTGTAGAGACGGCGGCTGGCGTAACGCTTGATCAGCAAGGGCTTTTCGTCTTCGGCCATGTGATGCGATCCTCCCCGGATTGTGCTTGTGCAGCGATTGTGAGACGCCGCGCTGCCAAAAGCAATAAAAGAAAAAGGGCGCGCCACGAGGGCGCGCCCGAGATACGCGAGGCCGACTGGGAGGAGGAAGCCGGTGCCCGCGGTGAATTCTTACTTCGCAGCCGCCGTGGCTTTCTTCGTCGCAGCGGTCATGTCGGCGGTCGCCTTCTTGACGTTTGCGGAGGCTTCTTCCGACATGTCCTTGCCGGCAGCCATCATCAGTTCGACGGTGTCCATCTGAACCTTTTTCGCGATTTCAGCGAAAGCGGCCATGTTTTCGGCAGCCATCTCGGCCGAAGCCGACGCGAAGTCGCTCATCGCCTTGGCGTAATCGGCGGGCTCTTCCTTGGTTTTGGTCAGGTCGCCCATCTTGTCGATGGTGCCCTTGGTCCATTTGGTCGAGATTTCGGTCGACTTGCCGGCAGCTTCAAGCGCCACCTGCGACATCTTCTCGCCCAGAGCCGCTTGCGATTTGAAAGCGTCTTGGAATTTCGAGGTGTCGACGGGGAAGGACGCCATCATGTCCTGCATGATCTTGGTGTAGTCTTGGGTCTTAGCCATGTGAGTGCTCCGTTGGGTTGGGGCCCGTGGTCTGGAACGTTGGCGGGGCCCTTTGGGTTACGCAACGTATATACATGCTGCGGCGCAGCATTTCAAGAGAAGAATTGCTGCGCCGCAGAAATTTTCAACCCAAGCGGGAAAGTTATATCTTAACTATTTCTTTGACATAAGTGCCGGGCGCATCAGCCAAAACCGGGTGATCTGCATCGCCGGGCTGGCGTGCGGGCACCATCGCGCCGGACTTCTTGGCCAGCCATTCGCCCCAGCGCGGCCACCAGCTTCCCTCGTGGAACTCCGCCTGCGCTTTCCACTCGTTGGGATTCGCGACCGGCGCCTCAGAGGTGTAGTGGCCATATTTCTTCTTGCTGGGCGGGTTCACGATCCCGGCGATATGGCCCGATTGCGACAGGATGAAGGTCTTGTCCTTCGATCCCATCTTCGCGACCCCGTTGAACGAGGCGACCCAGGGCGCGATGTGGTCGGTCTCGCAGGCGATCGCCATCAGCGGCACGTTCACGTCCGAGACCTTGACCGTCTCGCCCAGCACCTCGAAGCCGTCGCGCGCGAAGCGGTCCTTCTGGCAGAGCCCGCGCAGATACTCGACCGCCATCTTGCCCGGCAGGTTCGTCGAGTCGCCGTTCCAGAACAGCAGGTCGAAGGCGGGCGGGGATTCCCCCATCATGTAGCTGCGGATTGCGGGCCGATAGATCAGGTCGTTCGAGCGCAGGTAGGAGAAGGTGCGCGACATGAAGTAGCTGTCGAGCACCCCGTCGGCCTTGCATTGCCGCTCGATCCCGTCAACGAAATCGTCCTGCAGGAAAACCGCGAATTCGCCCTGATCCGAGAAGTCGGTGAGCGTGGTGAAAAAGGTGGCCGAGTTGATCGACTTGTCCTTGCGCTTGTTCAGCAGGCCCAGCGTCAGCGACAGCGTGGTGCCCGCGATGCAGTAGCCGACCGCGTTGACCTTCTTCTCGCCGGTGATCTTCTTCACCTCGTCGATCGCGGTCAGATAGCCTTCCTGCACGTAGTCATCCATACCGACATCGGCATAGCTCTGGTCGGGGTTCTTCCAGCTCACCACGAAGAGGGTGAAGCCCTGATCGACGATCCAGCGGATCAGCGAGTTCTGCGGCTTCAGGTCCATGATGTAGAAGCGATTGATCCAGGGCGGGAAGATCACGAGCGGGGTCTTGTGAACCTTTTCGGTGGTCGGCGTGTACTGGATCAGCTCGAACAGGCGGTTGCGATAGACCACCGCGCCCTCGGCGGTGCCGATATTCTCGCCCACGGTAAAGGCGTCCTTGTCGGCCAGTGTCACCAGCAGATCGCCGCGGTTCGCTTCAATGTCGCGCACGAGGTTCTCGAGCCCTTTCACGAGGCTCTCGCCCTCGGTCTCGATCGCCTTCTCCAGCGCGTCGGGGTTGGTGGCGAGGAAATTCGTGGGCGCCATCAGGTCGATGATCTGGCGCGAGAAGTAGTTCAGTCGCTGACGGTCCACCGGGTCGAGATCGTCGAGCTTGTCGACCGCCTCTTTCACGCCTTTGGCCGCGATCAGATACTGCTGTTTGATGTAGTTGAAATAGGGGTGGCTGTCCCAGAGCGGATTGACAAAGCGCGGGTCGGACGGGCCGGGATCTTCCGGCGGGCGGAACGCGCCCTTGGCGAGCGCCTCCTGCGCTTCGAGGTAATGCTTCATCGCCTGACCCCAGTAATTCACCTGGGCTTCGAGGATTTTCGAGGGCTTTTCGAGCCACTCATTCATCATGGCTGCAGAGGACGTCATGTAGAGA
The DNA here is from genome assembly GCF_055666785.1 of Thioclava sp. PTB-PU3-1. NCBI lineage: Bacteria > Pseudomonadati > Pseudomonadota > Alphaproteobacteria > Rhodobacterales > Paracoccaceae > Thioclava > Thioclava sp. PTB-PU3-1. The sequence continues at coordinate 147,379 of NZ_JBVNVL010000007.1, forward strand.
TCGGCGCCGGGGCCTTCGAGGGCCGGGTTCATCGGTCGCTTATGGGCGATCGCATCGACCATGCGCTCGGTCAGCTCTTCGATGCGCGCCAGATTGTCTTGCATCTTCTGCGATGCAGCAATTTTGTCCGTCTCCTCGGTTGTCATAAATGATATTCCTCCCTATCCTCTGCACCAGCATAATATCGCCGCAGTCTTGGGGTAAAGCGGCGTTTCCATTGCCGAGTGAGTGCGTGGCCCGCCCCGAGGAGTTGTATATGAAAACGATCATGTCCTACGACCTGATGGAGACCTTCAGGAACACGAACGAGTGGATGGGCGCCTCGGCGCGCGCCATGGCTTCCTACCCGGTCTGGGGGCTCGCCCCGCATCCGATGTTCAAGATCATGTCGGCCTGGGGCCGGGTGACGGAGCGTTCGTTCGCACGGATGGTGATCAAGCCCGATTGGGGCATCCATTCGATCGCGGCCGAGGACGGGCGCGATCACCTCGTCGAGGTCGAGACCGTGCTCGACAAGCCCTTCGGCAGCCTCGTGCATTTCAACGTCCACGGCCGCGAGCCGATGGAACGGCGCATTCTGCTGGTGGCGCCGATGTCGGGCCATTACGCGACGCTGCTGCGCTCGACCGTGGCCTCGCTGCTGCCCGATGCGGACGTGTGGGTGACCGATTGGCATAATGCGCGCGATATCCCCGTTTCCGAAGGCAAGTTCGATATCGAGGACTACACCCTCTACCTTGTCGATTTCATGAAGAAGATGGGCCCTGACTGCAACGTGATCGCCGTGTGTCAGCCGGCACCGCTCGCGCTGGCCGCCACTGCCTATCTGGCCGCTGAAGACCCGGCTGCGCAGCCGCGCACGCTGACCCTGATCGGCGGGCCGATCGATCCCGACGCGAAAGCGACCGAGGTCACCGATTTCGGGCGCCGCGTCACGATGGGCCAGCTCGAGCAGATGGTGATCCAGCGCGTCGGCTTCAAATACAAGGGCGCGGGCCGTCTGGTCTATCCGGGCCTGATGCAGCTCGCCTCGTTCATCTCGATGAACATGGATAAGCACGCGCAGGCCTTCCAGGAGAAGATCTGGAGCGAGGCGCAGGGCGAAGGCTCCGAGCATGACAAGCATTACCGCTTCTACGACGAGTATCTCGCGGTGATGGATATGACGGCGGAGTTCTATCTCTCGACGGTGGAGCGCATCTTCAAGGGCCTCGAGATCGCCCAGAACCGCTTCGAGGTCGGCGGCAAGATGGTCGATATCTCGAAAATCACCAAGGTCGCGGTGAAGACCGTAGAAGGCGAGAAGGACGACATCTCCGCGCCCGGCCAATGCGTCGCCGCGCTCGACCTGTGCTCGGGCGTGCCGGATTCGATGAAGCAACAACACCTCGAACCCGGCGCAGGCCATTACGGCATCTTCGCAGGGTCGCACTGGCGCAACAACATCCGCCCGCTGGTCCTCGATTTCATCGATGAGAACGCCGACAACCCGGCGCCCGGTAAAGGGAAGCCCGCGACGGTCACGCCGATCCGCAAGAAGAAGATGAAGACGGCCGAGGCGGGGTGATCCCACTCCACGCGAGAGTTTCAGAAAGCGCTGCTTCGGCAGCGCTTTTTTATTCGTGGTATCGCCATCGTTTTGACGGGTTTCGGCGCATGATCGGAAAATCACTTGGATTTTTTGAGACCGAGATTATGGACGCATTGTTTTTCCCCGTTGTACTGCTTCTCCTCCTCTTAGTTGCGATCGTAAAATCCCCCCGTTTCAAGGGGTTCATCGGAGAGGTTTACGTCAGCAAAGGACTTAAGAAACTAGCTGAAGAGAGGGGCATGCATCTCTTCGATGATGTGACCCTGCCCGTGAAGGACGGGACAACGCAAATCGATCATGTCCTCATTTCGCGGAGCGGCGTGTTCGTGATCGAGACCAAGAACATGAGCGGTTGGATATTCGGTGCCGAGAGGCAATCTCAGTGGACGCAGGTTCTCTATAAGAAAAAGACCAAGTTTCAGAATCCACTGCGGCAAAACTACAAGCACATCAAAGCGATCGAAGAGTGTCTTGGTGTAGATGGCAGCAAGGTTCAGGGGGTTATCGTCTTCGTTGGTGGGGCTGTCCCGAAAGCCGAGTTTCCTTCCAGCGTTCACTGGCGGCGGAACTCGATGCTCCACTTTCTGAAGTCTCCGCACCAAGTGATGCTCACGGAGAGTGAGGTTGAGGCGCTATGTCAGGCGTTGGAAAATCGGCGGTTCGAGCGCGGGTTGAGGACCACGCAGCAGCACATCAAGAACGTCAGGACGCGAGTGGAAGCGCAGGCTTCGACAGATGCGTGCCCGCGATGCGGATCCGCGATGGTCGAGCGTCGTAGCAAGAAGACGAATGACGTCTTCATGGGCTGTACGAATTTCCCCAAATGCCGTGGGACCCGGAAAGTCGAAGCCCCGAAGGTTGTTGCGTTCTCACGCCAACAATAACGGTGCCTCCAGCCAGTCGCGCAGGTTCTGGGTGATCTTCTCGGGTTGCTCCAGCGGGCTGAGGTGGCCTGCGCCGAGGATCAGGCGGAATTCGGCATGCGGCATCAGCTCGGCGAGGAATTCGTGGCGGCGCGGTGGGCAGATCTTGTCGTATTCGCCGCACATCAGCAGCGCGCGGGTTTTCGTGGCGCGCAGCGTGCGTTGCAAGTCGGGGCGGCGCATCAGGGCGCGCGATTGCGCTTCGAACGTGTCGGCGCCCAAGCCCGCCGCCATCTCCAGCATCATTGCCTGAATTTCTGCACGGCCGGGATCGGGGGCGAGGCTGTCGGCGGGGATTTCTTCCAGCATCATCTCGTCGAGCCGCCCGGTGAGCGCCTTCACGATCCGGGTTTCGCGCGCGGCGGCGATCTGCGGCATCTCGGGTAGGGGGGAGACGTCGAGCAGCGCGACCTGGCTCACCCGGTCGGGGGCGCGGCGCAGGATCTCGATCGCGACTACCGCGCCCAGCCAATGCCCGACCAGCGCGAATTGCGGCGGGGCCTCGTCGAGCACGGTCTGCGCCATCTCCTCGATCGTCGCGCCACGCAGCCGCGCCACCATTACCGAGCGCTCGGAGGACAGCTCCTGCAGCGGGTGCCAGAACAGCCGTGCGTCGCACATGAATCCGGGTAGAAAGACCAGCGGGTCGCTTGTCATCGCTCGAAACCTCAATCGCGGCGCGTTTTCGCGCTTCTCGCGTCGAGTGTGCCGCAAGGGCCGAGGTCAAGCAAATCGAAATGCCCGCCAGCAGCGGATCACAGCCGGGCGAGTACCTCCGCCAGCGCGGTCTCGATCAGCGCGAGGCAATCGGGGTCCGAGAAGCGGTGATCGGCGCCCTTCACAAGTGTCAGGCGCATATCCTCGCCCTCGGCATGCTCCAGCAGCCGGATCGCGGTCTCGGTGCTGACGGCCTCGTCGGCGGTGCCCTGCAGGAAGCGCGTGGGGAAGGGCAGCGCCAGCGGGCTGCGCAGCACCAGCCGCTCGCGGCCCTCGTTGATTAGGCGGCGCGTGATGACATAGGGCTCGCCGTAATCCGACGGAATGGCGATGGAGCCTTCGCTCTCCAGCTTGTGCCGGGTTTCCTTGTCGAAGCTCGCCCAATAGCCGTCTTCGGTGAAATCGGGGGCGGCGGCGATGGTGACGAGGCCTGCGACTTTCTCGGGGTGTTCGCGCGACATCAGGAGCGAGATCCAGCCGCCCATCGAGGAGCCCACGAGGATCTGCGGGCCTTCGGTCTTGGCCATGATCACGTCGCGCGCATCCTCGAACCAGTCGCCGATTGCGCCGTCCTCGAATGCGCCGTCCGAGACGCCGTGGCCCGAGTAGTCGAAGCGCAGGAAGGCGCGGCCTTCGCGCTTCGCCCAGTCCTCGAGCGCCAGCGCCTTCGTGCCTTCCATGTCGGATTTGAACCCGCCGAGGAACACCACGCCCGGCCCTTCGCCCGGCGTCAGGTTATAGGCGATGCGGCGGCCTTCTTGGGTCTCGAAATACTCGGTCATCTGCGCTCCGTGAAATCTGTTCGCGCCCAGCCTATCGGGCGGCGCGGGTGGCCTCAACCTGTCCGCTTGCGCTCAGTGCGCGGGCTTTTCCTTGCCGGTGACGGCGCGGTAGATCGGCTGGATGATCCGGGTGACGACGGGGATCAGGACCAGACCGTAGATCAACCCGAAGATGCCGTCGAAGAACGCGGTGACGGCCCAGCTGACGAAGCCTTCCGCCGTGCCTGCCGCATGGGCTGCGGCCTCGGCCTGATGGTGGATCCAGTCGTAGGGCGCGTGCCAGCCAAGCTCTGCCAGACCGTGCAGCACGATATTGCCGCCGACCCAGATCATCGCGGCGGTGCCGACGATCATCAGCAATTGCATCAATCTGGGCATCACATGCACGATGCCACGCCCGAGTGCGCGCGTAGGTCCGAGCTTGCCATTCTCGGCCAGCCAGAGCCCCGCATCATCGGCTTTCACGATCAGCGCGACCGAGCCATAGACCACGACCGTCACGCCGATCCCGATGATCGCGAGTGCGATCGCCTCCATCCAGATCGGCTGGCCCGAGGGCAGGGCGGCGAGGCCGATCGTCATGATCTCGGCGGAGAGGATGAAATCGGTCTTCACCGCGGCTTTGACGCGCTTTTCCTCGAGATGGTCGGCGGTCTCTGCCGCGACATGGCCCTCGGCATCTGGCTCATGGGGTTTGAAAAGGTGATAGACCTTCTCCGCGCCTTCGAAACATAGGTAGGATCCGCCCAGCATCAGCAAGGGTGTGATCAGCCACGGCGCGAAGGCAGAGAGCAGCAGCGCCGCTGGCAGCAGGAAGATCAGCTTGTTCTTGATCGAGCCGAGCGCGATTTTCCCGACGATCGGCAATTCGCGGGCGGGCTTGAAGCCGTGGACATATTTCGGCGTGACCGCGGCATCGTCGATCAGCGCGCCAGCGGCTTTCGAGCCTGCCTTGGCCGCCTGACCTGCCGCATCGTCGATCGAGGTCGCCGCCACTTTGGCGATCCCCGCCACGTCATCCAGCAATGCCAGCAAGCCACTCATCGCAAACCCTTTCCCAATCACGCCCGCGTGAGCCTAGGGCGCGTCTTCCCAAGCCACAAGCGCGAAGACTTGTTCCCTAATTCTTTCCGTCCCGACATGAAAAAGGCGCCCGAAGGCGCCTTGATCGGAAGCGTTCGCGTGGTTCACAGCCCCAGCTTCTGCGCGACGATCTGGTTGACCGCCTTGGGGTTGGCCTTGCCGCCCGAGGCCTTGATGACCTGACCGACGAACCAGCCAGCCAGCTTGGGGTTGGCCTTGGCCTTCTCGACCTGATCGGGGTTCGCGGCGATCACCTCGTCCACGGCGGCCTCGATGGCGCCGGTATCGGTGACCTGAATCATGCCGCGCTCTTCCACGATCTTCTCGGGGTCGCCGCCTTCGGTATAGACGATCTCGAAGAGGTCCTTCGCGATCTTGCCCGAGATCTTGTCCGACTTGATGAGCCGGATGATCGCGCCAAGCTGCGCGGCATCGACCGGGCTCGACGAGATGTCGTGATCTTCCTTCTTCAGGCGACCGAACAGCTCGTTGATGACCCAGTTCGCGGCGAGCTTGCCGTCACCGGCCTCGGCCACCACGGCCTCGAAGTAATCCGCGTTCTCGACCTCTGCGGTCAGCACCGAGGCGTCATATTCCGACAGGCCCAGCTCCTTGACGAAGCGCGCCTTCTTCTCGTCGGGCAGTTCGGGCATCGAGGCGCCGATATCGTCGACCCAGGCCTGCTCGATTTCCAGCGGCAGCAGGTCGGGGCAGGGGAAGTAGCGGTAATCATGCGCCTCTTCCTTCGAACGCATCGAGCGCGTCTCGCCCTTGTCCGGATCGTAGAGGCGGGTCTCCTGCACCACTTCGCCGCCGTCCTCGACGATGGCGATCTGGCGACGGGCCTCGTATTCGATGGCCTGTTGGATGAAGCGCATCGAGTTCATGTTCTTGATCTCGCAGCGCGTGCCGAGATGGCTGAAATCCTGCGTTTCCTGATATTTCTCGTAAGCGCCCGGTTTGCAGATCGAGACGTTCACGTCGGCGCGCAGGTTGCCGTTCTGCATGTTGCCGTCGCAGGTGCCCAGATAGCGCAGGATCTGGCGCAGCTTGCCGACATAGGCGGCCGCTTCCTCGGGGCCGCGAATGTCGGGGCGCGAGACGATTTCCATCAGCGCGACGCCGGTGCGGTTGAGGTCCACGAAGGACATATGCGGGTCCATGTCGTGGATAGACTTGCCCGCGTCCTGCTCGAGGTGGATGCGCTCGATCCGGACCTTGCGGGCGACGCCCGGGCCCATATCGACGATGATTTCGCCCTCGCCCACGATGGGGTGGTATAGCTGCGAAATCTGGTAGCCTTGCGGCAGGTCCGGGTAGAAATAGTTCTTCCGGTCGAAGGCCGAGCGCAGGTTGATATCGGCTTTGAGGCCGAGCCCGGTGCGCACGGCTTGCGCCACGCAGAACTCGTTGATCACCGGCAGCATGCCGGGCATCGCCGCGTCGACGAAGGCCACGTTGGAGTTCGGCTCTGCGCCGAACTTCGTCGAGGCGCCCGAGAACAGCTTGGCTTTCGAGGCCACCTGCGCGTGGACTTCAAGCCCGATCACCAGCTCCCAATCCGATTTGGCACCGGCAATGACCTTGGGTTCGGGGGCTTGGAATTCGAGATGGTCGAGCATGTCCACATCCTGTCAGTAAAGGCTTGGGCAAGCTTCTAGGACAGGGCAGGGGCGGGAGCAAGAGGGCGACCGCCCCGGATTGGGGATCAGACCACCGGTACCCCATAGGATTCGAAAATCGCGCTGAGCCGGTCGAGCGGCGGCGTGGCCTCTCGTGGCAGGTAGGCGCGACGCCCGTCGCGCAGCGTGACCATGCATTCGTCGCCCGCAAGCTTGCGCCGCCGCAGCCGCGCCGAGTCGATCTGCGCAAGTGGGAACGTGCCCAGTTGCCGCCCGTTGCGATAGACTTCCATTCGCGCAGGCGTGATCCGCAGCAGCCCCGAGCGGTTGCGCATCAGCTTGTACAAAGTGAGGGCGAGATAGATCCACGCAGCGACATGAATCCATGTCGTCGCGGTCAGTTTCATTGCGCCGTAAAGCAGCGCCATCCCGAAGGCGAGGGCGAGATAGCCTCCCGCCCGTCGGGCCTGGTGTCGGTATTCAAATTCATTGTCGTCCATGGTCGAGCCCATCCGCGAAATTGCGTAACGCCCGCAAGGCGCAGGCGTCCGCGTTTCGTAGCTCGCGAACCCGGCACGGATGGGCCGAAAATACGGCCAATCCGTGGTGAGATGGGTCGGCCCAAGGGCGCTGAGCGGAAATTAGCTCAACAGACGCTGCGTCATCTCCGACAGGTCGCGGCTGAGGCCCGGCTGGACGGCGATCCGTTCCAGCTCGCCGCGCATCTCCTCGCGCCGACCTTCGTCATAGCGCGTCCACGTCTCGAAAGCGGTGGACATGCGGGCGGCGACCTGCGGATTGACCGGATCGAGCTTCAGGAGCCAGTCGGCATAGAAGCGATAGCTCGCCCCGTCCGCGCGGTGGAAGCCCGCGTGATTGCCCGACAGCCCAGCCATCAGCGCGCGGAAGCGGTTCGGCGTCTTCCATGTGAAGAGCGGATCGCCGGTCAGCGCCTCGGCGCGCTCCAGCGCCGTCTCTGGCGGGCAATTGGCAAGCTGGACGAGGAACCACTTGTCCATCACCAGCCGGTCGCCCTGCCAGCGCTCGCGGAATTCGGCCATGGCGGCGGCGTCCTGCCCGGTCTGCACCAGAGCTGCGAGTGCGCCGAGGCTTTCGGTCATGTTCTCGGCCGAGGCGAAAAGCGCCCCCGCCCGTGCCCCGCCGTCGATGCGGTTCAGAAGCCGCAGGACCGCAAGGCGCAGCGCCCGCGGACCGGCCTGCTCGGGATCGGAGCTATAGGGGCCTGTCGCTTCGGTGCTGGTGAAGATTTCGGCCAGAAGCGTCTTATGCGCAGTCGCCAGATCGCGGGCGAGCCCTTCACGCGCCGCGTAGATCGCCGCCGGATCGGGCGTCTCTCCTTGATCGTAGAGCGCCTGCGCGATGCTGTCCTCGGACGGCAGGTTCAGGCACAGCGCACGGAAAGCCGGATCGGCGGTCTCGTCGCGCAGCAGCGCCCCGATCGCATCGGAGAAGGACGCGTCGGTTTCCTGTCCCAGCACCCGCCCGATCAGCACTTTCTGGGCCAGCGCGCGGCCTGCCTCCCAGCGGTTGAACGGGTCGCGGTCGTGGGTCAGCAGGAAGGCCAGCTCGGACGTGTCGGCGTCGCGCTCCAGCCGCACGGGGGCGGAAAAGTCGCGCAGGATCGAGGGCACCGGGCGCGTCGCGAGCCCGTCGAAGGTGAAGCTTTGTTTCGCCTCGGTCATCTCCAGAACGGTGGAGGACACGACCTCGTCGCCATTCTCGGACAGAAGGCCGACTTCAATCGGAATGTGGCGCGGAAGCTTCTCCGACTGGCCGGGCGTGGGGCGCGTTTCCTGTTCGAATTCAAGCGTGTATGTGCCGTCCTTGAAGCTGTCGCGCACCCGCAGGGTCGGCGTGCCCGCATCGGTATACCAGCGCTTGAACTGGCTCAGATCGCGGCCCGAGCTGTCCTCGAAGACCTTCAGCCAGTCTTCGATCGTGCAGGCCTGCCCGTCATGGCGCTCGAAATAGAGATCCAGCGCGGCGCGGTAGCCCTCTGCGCCCAGCAAGCGGTGCAGCATGCCCACGATCTCGGCGCCCTTCTCATAGACGGTCGCGGTGTAGAAGTTGTTGATCTCGCGGTAATGATCGGGGCGCGGTGGGTGCGAGAGCGGGCCGCGATCCTCGCGGAACTGTCGTCCGCGCAGCGAGAGGACATCGTCGATCCGCTTCGTCGCATGGCCGCGCATGTCGCCGGTGAACTGCTGGTCGCGATAGACTGTCAGCCCCTCTTTCAGGCACAACTGGAACCAGTCGCGGCAGGTGATCCGGTTGCCGGTCCAGTTGTGGAAATATTCATGCGCGATGATGCCCTCGATGCGTTCGTAATCGGCATCGGTCGCGGTCTTGGGCGAGGCCAGAACCCATTTGGAGTTGAAAATGTTCAACCCCTTGTTCTCCATCGCGCCCATGTTGAAGTCATCGACGGCAACGATGTTGAAAATGTCCAAGTCGTATTCGCGCCCATAGGCCTCTTCGTCCCAGCGCATCGAGCGGTGGAGCGCCTGCAGGGCGAAGTCGCAGCGGTCCTCGTCGCCCGGACGGACCCAGATATTCGTCGCGACCTTGCGGCCCGACATCGTGGTGAATGTGCCCGAATGCGCGCGCAGGTCGCCCGCGACCAGCGCGAAGAGATAGGCGGGCTTGGGCCACGGATCGACCCATTCGGCATAGCCCTCGCGGCTCTCGACGAGATCGCCATTCGCCAGCAGCACCGGCTGGTCGCCGGTGATCGTGACGTGGAAGCGCGCCATCACATCGGGGCGGTCCGGGTAGTAGGTGATCTTGCGGAAGCCCTCGGCCTCGCATTGCGTGCAATACATGCCGTTGGACATATAAAGCCCTTCGAGCGCGGTATTCTTCGACGGTGCGATCCGCGTGACGGTTTCCAGCGTGAAGGGCTGCGAGGGCAGAACGTTCGCCGGGATCGTCAGGCCTGTCTTTGTCAGTTCATAGTCGTCCGGCGTCAGCGCCCGCCCGTCCACTGCAACCGAGACAAGCTCCAGATCTTCGCCATCGAGTTCCAGCGCGGCCGCCTCCTGCCGGGGCGAAAAGGTGAGGCGCGCGCGCACTTCGGTCGCGTCCGGGTCGAGCGTGAAATCAAGCCGCACGGTCTCGAGGGTGAAGGGGTAGGGGCGGTAGTCGCTCAGGCGCTTGGCAGGGGCGTCGGCAGCCGTCAGTTCAGCGGACATTCTAACGATATTCCTAATTAACTTCGGGTTATGTCAGGTGGCGCGCGCCCGTGCGAAAGCAAGTTCGCCTTTGCGTGAGCAGCACCTCTGATGTTCGGCGGGCGCGACCCGGTCTTGGCGTCGCTGTCCCGCAGCTGGCGGAACAGTATCTGCCCCGCTCGGGGTTTTCAAAGCGGTTTCGCGGACTGCTCTGAGAGACGCGTGGCAGGCCGGGCGAACCTGAAGCGGGTGGGTTGCGTTACCTGAGGTGAAGGGGGCCTGTCCACCACGCAAGCGCCCGAGACGACTGGTGTCGGCAATGTTGAAAGCAATGGCGACGCGACGCAGGCCGACCCGATCCAGCAGTGAGCTCGGACGGGTCGCGCGCGGCTGCATCGCTCCCGCTTCCGTGAGCCGCTGGCCTTTTGACGCCCTTTCACCGTCTTAGCGTCTTCCCGCGCGCTGGCGGCAATCCGCTGGACATTCACGCTCAGCGGTTTCATCTAGTACGCGTCTAAGAAAACCGGGAGGGCACAATGGCACAGCGGGTCGCACGAAACGAACTGCAGGTGGCGGTCGAACTGGCCGCCTTCATCGAGGATCAGGCTTTGCCGGGAACTGGCGTCGCGCCGGAGCGCTTCTGGGAGGGGCTGTCGGACCTGCTGCATACGCAGGGGCAGAAGAACCGCGCGCTGCTGGAGGCGCGCGAGGCGATCCAGTCCAAGCTCGACGACTGGCACGCGCATCACCGCGCCGAAGGCTTTGATTTCGAAGACTATAAATCCTTCCTGAAAGAGATCGGCTACCTCCTGCCCGAAGGCGACGACTTCAAGATCGAGACGCCGGAAACCGATCCCGAATTCGCCACCGTCTGCGGTCCGCAGCTCGTCGTGCCGATCACCAATGCGCGCTATGCGCTCAATGCCGCGAATGCGCGCTGGGGCAGCCTTTACGATGCGCTTTACGGCACGGATGCGCTTGGCGATCTGCCGCAGGGCAAGGGCTATGACCCCGAACGTGGCGCCCGCGTGATCGAGCGTGCGAAGGCATTTCTCGACGAGGCAGTGCCGCTTGCAGGCGGCAGCTGGACCGGTGTGACCGCGCTGCGCGTAGAGAACGGCGTCTTCTTCGTCGAGAACGCGGTGGGCGAAACGGGGCTGGCCGATCCGGCGCAGTTCCTCGGGTTCAACATTTCCGACGAGGGCGCGCTGTCGGAGGTTCTGCTGGAAAATAACGGGCTGCATCTCGTGATCGAGATCGACCCGACCACCGAGGTCGGTCAGGCCGATCCTGCCGATATCGCCGATGTCATCCTCGAGGCCGCGATCAGCACGATCATGGATTGCGAGGACTCGGTTGCCTGTGTCGATGCCGAGGACAAGGTTCAGGCCTATGGTAACTGGCTGGGTCTGATGAAGGGCGATCTGCGCGAAAACGTCGTGAAGAACGGCGAGAAGACGGTCCGGCGGCTTGAAGGCGATTACCAGTTCACCGGCGGCGGTGGCGAGAAGATCACGCTGAAGGGCCGTTCGCTGATGTTGGTGCGCAATGTCGGCCACCTGATGACCACGCCCGCGATCCTGACCCGCGACGGCGAAGAGGCCTTCGAGGGGCTGATGGACGCGATGGTCACCACGCTTTGTGCGATGCATGACCTGAAGAAGACCGAAGGTCCGCGCAACTCGGTTACCGGCTCAGTCTATGTGGTGAAGCCGAAGATGCACGGCCCCGAAGAGGTCGCCTTCGCGACCGAGATCTTCGACAAGGTCGAAGAGGTTCTGGGCCTGCCGCGTTACACGGTGAAGCTGGGCATCATGGACGAGGAGCGCCGCACCTCGGTCAATCTCAAGGAATGCATCCGCGCCGCGAAGAACCGCGTGGCCTTCATCAACACGGGCTTCCTCGACCGCACGGGCGACGAGATCTACACCTCGATGCAGGCCGGTCCGATGCTCGCCAAGGGCGAGATGAAGGGCCAGCCGTGGATCGAAGCCTATGAGGATCGCAACGTCGATATCGGGCTGGCCTGCGGGCTGGCGGGCAAGGCGCAGATCGGCAAAGGCATGTGGGCGATGCCCGACCGGATGGCCGATATGCTCGAGGCCAAGGTCAACCATCCGCTGGCGGGCGCGAACTGCGCCTGGGTGCCGTCGCCGACGGCGGCCACGCTGCATGCCACGCATTACCACAAGGTCGATGTGAAGCGCCGCCAGCAGGAGATCGCCGCGATGAACCGCCCGGCGCGGCTCGACGATCTGCTGACGATCCCGCTCGCACGGGGCAAGAACTACTCGGAAGAGGAAATCCGCACCGAGATCGAGAACAACGCGCAGGGCATCCTCGGCTATGTCGTGCGCTGGGTCGATCAGGGTGTCGGCTGCTCGAAGGTGCCCGACATCCACGACGTGGGCCTGATGGAAGACCGCGCGACCTGCCGGATTTCCAGCCAGGCGATCGCGAACTGGCTCGAACATGGGCTGGTCAGCGAGGGTCAGGTGATGGAGGCGCTGCGCAAAATGGCCAAGGTCGTCGACCGCCAGAACGAGGGCGACCCGAACTACCGCCCGATGGCGCCTGGCTATGACGGCTTCGCCTTCCAGGCGGCGTGCGATCTGTGCTTCCTGGGCACGGTCCAGCCCTCGGGATATACGGAACCGGTGCTGCATCAGCGCCGCCTGCAAGTGAAGGAGGAACGCGCATGATCACCCTGGAACAAGCGCAGAAGATGATCGACACCGCGCTCGCGCAAGGTGTGGAAGACGAACTGAAACCGCTCTCGGCGATCGTGCTGGATGCGGGCGGTCACCCGCTGGCTTTCGCGCGCGCCGACGGCGCCGCGCCGGGTCGGTTCGAGATCGCGCGCGCCAAGGCTTACGGCGCGGTGATGCTGGGCATGGGCGGCAAGGCGCAGATGGCGCGGGCCGAAGCGCAGGCCTATTTCATGGCCGCGGTGAACGGCATCTATGACGGCAAGACCTGCCCGGTGCCCGGCGGCGTGCTGATCCGCGACGAGAGCGGGGCGGTGATCGGTGCGATGGGCGTCACCGGCGACACCTCGGACAATGACGCCAAGGTGGCTGTCGCCGGGATCGAGGCTGCGGGCTTTACTGCCGAGGACTGATCCTCTCGCAAGGTCCGATTTCGGGCGGTCCGGCAGGCGATGCCGGGCCGCCCGCGTCGTCTCTGCCTACCGCGGCCCCCGCTCGGGCCATTGACGCGCCCGGCGCGCTCTGGCAGGGGAGAGCGCAAATAAGGACAATGAGAATGCACCTGTTTTCCGACATCCGCGCCGCGGTGATTGCGGCACTCGATCAGATGGTTTCCGAGGGCGCGCTGCCCGAGGGGCTGGACTACGCAAACGTCGCGGTGGAGCCGCCGCGCGATCCGCTGCATGGCGACATGGCGACCAACGCCGCGATGGTGCTGGCCAAGCCCGCCAAATCGAAGCCGCGCGACATCGCCGAGACGCTGGCGGGCAAGCTGGCCGCAGATGACCGGATCGTCAGCGCCGATGTGGCCGGTCCCGGCTTCATCAACCTGCGCCTCGATCCGAAAGTTTGGGCGGATGTGACCCACTCCGTGCTCAAAGAGGGCGCGGATTACGGGCGTTCCGATCTGGGCAAGGGTGTGAAGGTCAACGTGGAATATGTCTCCGCGAACCCCACGGGCCCGATGCATGTCGGCCATACGCGCGGCGCCGTGTTCGGCGATGCGCTCGCGAGCCTGCTGGACTTCGCGGGCTATGACGTCACGCGGGAATATTACATCAACGATGGTGGCGCGCAGGTCGATGTGCTCGCCCGTTCGGCTTATGAGCGTTATCGCGAAGCCTGTGGCCTCGAGCCGGAAATCCGCGAGGGGCTTTACCCGGGCGATTACCTGATCCCGGTCGGCGAGGCGATCAAGGCGAAGTATGGCGAGAGCCTGCTCGACAAGCCCGAGGAAGACTGGCTCGAAGATATCCGCGAATTCGCGACCGAGCAGATGATGGAGATGATCCGCGGGGATCTCGCCTGTCTCGGCGTGAAGATGGATGTGTTCTCCTCCGAGAAGTCGCTCTACGGCACCGGCCAGATCGAAGCGGCGCTGAAGCGGCTCGAGGATCTGGGGCTGATCTACGAAGGCGTGCTCGACCCGCCGAAGGGCAAGCTGCCCGAGGATTGGGAGGAGCGCGAGCAGACGCTGTTCCGCTCGACCGATTATGGCGATGACGTGGACCGTCCGGTGAAGAAGTCGGATGGCTCGTGGACCTATTTCGCCCCGGATATCGCCTATCACTGGACCAAGATCGACCGCGGTTACGACCTGCTGATCGACGTCTTCGGCGCCGACCATGGCGGCTATGTGAAGCGGATGAAGGCAGCGGTGGCCGCTCTGTCGGATCGCAAGGTGACGCTCGACATCAAGCTGATCCAGCTGGTGAAGCTGTTCAAGAATGGCGAGCCCTTCAAGATGTCGAAGCGCGCGGGCACGTTTGTCACGCTGCGCGACGTGGTGGAGCAGGCGGGCGCGGATGTAACCCGTTTCCACATGCTCACTCGCAAGAACGACGCGCCGCTGGATTTCGATTTCGACAAGGTGCTGGAGCAGTCCAAGGACAACCCGGTCTTCTACGTGCAATATGCGCATGCCCGGGTCTGCTCGGTGCTGCGCAAGGCGGCGGAAGCGGGCTGGGATATGTCCGACGCACGTCTGGCCGAGGTCGATCTGTCCGGCGAGTGGCATCCGTCCGAGCTGGAACTGGTCAAGAAGATCGCCGAATGGCCGCGTCTTCTGGAGATAGCGGCGCGCGCGAACGAGCCGCACCGGGTGGCGTTCTACCTCTACGATCTTGCCTCGGACCTGCACAGCCTGTGGAACCGTGGTAATGACGAGCCGGCCCTGCGCTTCCTGCAGGATGGCAATGAGGCCGCATCGGCGGCGAAAATCGCCCTTGCCCGTGCCAGCGCCGTTGTCATTTCCGCCGGTCTTGGTATTCTTGGCGTGACCCCGGCTGAAGAGATGCGATAAACGCACGCCGCCGGGAACAGGCAAATTCCGGGTCAACCGGGCAAGGCCGGGCAACCGGCGGCGAGGCGACGAGCATGACGACCTACGACTACCGCGAGAGTGGGGGTTACGGGCATGAACACCCGCAGCCCCATTACGCGCATCCCGAAGATCCCGCTCCTGAACGTGCGCCACGCGTCGTATCGCGATGGGTCAATGTGGCCGGCGCGCTGACATCGGTCGCGATGATCGCGGGTCTGGTGGTCTGGGGCTACAAGCTGGCGATGCGCGACCTCAACGGCGTGCCGGTGATCCGCGCGATGGACGGGCCCGCCCGGATCGCGCCCGAGGATCCGGGTGGCGAACTTGCGCGCCATACCGGTCTTGCCGTGAACGACGTCGCTGGCACGGGGCAGGCGGCGCCTGCGCCCGAGAAAGTGACGCTCGCGCCCAGCCCCGAAGGCTTCACCGACGACGACAAGCCGATGGGCGAGCTGGCGGCAGAGGCCAAGGTGGCAGGCGATGAGGCCAACCCGGCGGCCAATCCGGCCGTAGAGGCCGCGATCGCCGCGCTCGAGCCTGCCGCGCTCAATGCCGATCCGTCGCAGGTCCAGGACGCGCCCGACATTCCCGTTAAGCCCGCGCTGATGAGCCCGGCCATGCCCGAGACGCGCCCCGACGCGGTCGCGCAGGAGGCAACACCCGAGAGCGACGTCGTCAGTGGCGTAATCCCGGCCTCAGTGCCGGGCGTCTCGCGCTCGCCGCGGCCGCAGACCAAGCCGATGCGCGATCAGCTTCTGGCGGCGGCGCTGGAGCAGGCGGTGACGAAGCAAATGTCGGCGGGACAGGCCGAGAAAGGTGTCGTCGATCTCGATCCGTCGGAACTGTCCGCAGGCACGCGCCTCGTGCAGCTTGGCGCCTTCGACACTGAGGCCGCGGCCAAGGGCGAATGGGACCGCATCGCCAAGCGCTTCGACGCGCTGATGTCCGGCAAGAAGCGCGTGGTTCAGAAGGCCAGCTCCGGCGGGCGCGATTTCTATCGCCTGCGCGTCGCTGGCTTTGACGACGTGACCGAAGCGCGCCAGTTCTGCGCCGCCCTCGTGGCCGAGCGGCAGAACTGCATCCCGACGCAGGCGCGCTGATGGGCGTCGCCGCGATCTTCGGCTGCGAGGGGACCGAGCTCTCCGCGCGCGAACGCGATTTCTTCCGCGAGGCCGACCCGTGGGGCTTCATCCTGTTCTCGCGCAATATCGACACACCCGAGCAGGTCGCCCGGCTGACCGATGCGCTGCGGGGGGCGGTGGGCCGCGATGCGCCGGTGCTGATCGATCAGGAAGGCGGGCGGGTGCAGCGGATGCGCGGTCCGCAATGGCGCGAATGGCTGCCGCCGCTGGAGCAGGCGAAGCGGGCAGGGGATGCGGCGCCGCGCTCGTTCTGGCTGCGCTCGCGGATCATGGCCGAGGAACTGCGTGCGGTCGGCATCGACGTGAACTGCGCGCCCACCTGCGATATCGCGGGGCTTCTGACCCATCCGTTCCTGCAAAACCGCTGTCTGGGCAAGGATGCGGCCACCGTGATCGCCAATGCGCGCGCCACGGCCGACGGGCTGCTGGCGGGCGGCGTGCTGCCGGTGATCAAGCATATCCCCGGCCACGGCCGGGCGATCTCCGACAGCCACAAGGACCTGCCCGTGGTCGAGGCCTCCAAGGCCGATCTGATCGCGAGCGATTTCGCTCCCTTCAAGGCGCTGAACGATTTGCCGCTGGGCATGACCGCACATATCCGTTTCACCGCGCTCGACGCGGCCCCCGCGACGCAAAGCGCGAAGATCATCAAGATGATCCGCGAGGAGATCGGCTTCGACGGGCTGCTGATGAGCGACGATATCGGGATGGAGGCGCTCGCGGGTGGCTTCGGAACACGCACGGCTGCCGCGCTGGCGGCTGGCTGCGATCTGGTGCTCCATTGCAAGGGCGACATGCCCGCGATGGAAGAGGTGGCGATGGCGGCTCCGGCGATGAGCGAGGCGGCAAAGGCCCGCGCCGAGGCCGCGCTGGACCGGCGCTTGCCGCCCGAGACAGTTGACATGGCCGCGCTCGATGCCGAACTTGAGGCACTCTTGAGCGGCGGCATGGATGAGTGACACCGAAAATCTGTTCGACTCGCAAACGGTAGCGGATCGGCTTCAGGCCGAGGCGCTGATCGTCGATGTCGACGGGTTCGAAGGCCCGCTCGACCTTTTGCTGACGCTCTCGCGCAGCCAGAAAGTCGATCTGCGCAAGATCTCCGTGCTGCAACTGGCCGAGCAATATCTGGCCTTCGTCGACCGCGCCAAAGCGCTGCGGATCGAGTTGGCCGCCGATTACCTCGTGATGGCGGCGTGGCTCGCCTTCCTGAAATCGCGGCTTCTGCTGCCGCCCGATCCGGAGGCCGAAGGCCCCTCAGCGGAAGATCTGGCCGAACATCTGGCTTTCCAGCTGGAACGCCTGCAGGCGATGCGCGAGGCGGCGGCGCAGCTGATGGCGCGCGACCGGCTGGGGCGCGACACCTTCGCGCGCGGTATCTCGGAAGAGGTCGAGCGCGTCCGCAAGGTCACCTATTCGGCCTCGCTGATGGACCTGATGCAGGCCTATGCGCGCATCCGCACGCGCGACGAATTCCGCCCCTACGCGTTCGATCGGACCAATGTCTTCACGATGGAGGAGGCGCTGGACCGGATGCGCGGGCTGATCGGTTTCGCGGGCGGCTGGTCGGAGCTGACCACCTTCCTGCCCGACGGCTGGACCGCCGATCCCAAACGCCGACGCTCGGCCACCGCCGCGACCTTCGCGGCCTCGTTGGAAATGGCCAAGCAAGGCCAGATCGAGCTGCGCCAGAGCGATACGTTCCAACCCATTTCGATCCGGAAGAAGACATGAACGACGAACCGGAACAGACTGAAGAAAAAGAAGAAACCCTTTTCGCGGCGCCGCCCATCGCCGAGCAGGAGCGGATGGTCGAAGCGATCCTCTTCGCCTCTGCCGAACCCGTCCGCATCCGCGAGATGGAAGAGCGGATGCCGCATGGCTGCGACCCCGCCGAGGCGCTCGTGCATCTGCGCAAGCGCTACGAAGGGCGCGGCGTGCGCGTGGTGAAGGTGGGTGACGCCTGGGCGGTGCGCACTGCGCCCGATCTCGCCTTCCTGATGCAGAAGGAGACGGTGGAGGAGCGCAAGCTGTCCCGCGCCGCCGTCGAAACGCTCGCGATTATCGCCTATCACCAGCCGGTCACCCGCGCCGAGATCGAGGAGATCCGCGGCGTCGCCGTCTCGCGCGGCACGATCGACCAGTTGCTGGAGATGGAATGGATCCGCTTCGGCCGCCGCCGGATGACGCCGGGCCGCCCCGTCACCTTCGTCGTGACGCAGGAATTCCTAGACCAGTTCAGCCTCGAGAGCGCCCGCGATCTGCCGGGCCTCAAGGAGCTGCGCGCCGCCGGTCTGCTGGACTCGCGCCCCCTGCCGGGTGCAGGCTCGGATGACGACGAGGAGGGCGAGGAGGACGAGGCCCAGACCGGCCAGTCCGAATTGTTCGAGGATTGACAGGGGGATATCTGATGAACTTCAACCAGATCATCAACATGGTCATCCGGATGTTCCTGCGCCGCGGGATCAACTGGGGGATCAACAAGGGCGTCGGCATGGCCTCTAAGCGCGGCGGCAAGGGCAAAGCTCAGGGCCCGATGACGGCGCAGGAGCGCAAGCAGGCCCAGACCGCGCGCGACGCGGTGAAGCGGGCAAGGAAGGCGGCGCGGATCACGCGGCGCATGTGAGGGGCTCCGGCAGCTCGCGACGCGGCAGCTTTGCGGACAAAGTTGCCATTCGCTGCGACGGCCGAACCTCCCGAAGAGGTCCGGCAAAGGGCTACCGCTCAAAGGAAATGTGAGATCAGGACGGCGCTTTCTCCAAGGTAAGATGGGGTGTGCCATCCGACGTTCTGCTGTGGCTGCACCCATCTTCGCGCAGCGTGCCACAAATGCGGGACCGCCAATTCGAGAAGCTGTCGAACCGCACCGTGTCGATCGGCTTTTCCAGCGCGATTTCGACCCGGCGATGCGCGGCGGGACCCGAAAGGGCGACGATCTTTCCGCTAAAGGCTTGTCCGAGGTAGTGTCCGGTCACCCGGTCGCCCAGGGCAAGTTCCGGTGGCGCATTGCGTTGACTGAGACGGGCGTGAAGCGTGTTCCAGTCCCGCGCCCCATGTTGCCGGGCGACGAGTTCGAGAGCCTGGGCATGACTGACGGTCATACCCTGGGCCTGCAAGGCCTGACGCAGTGCCTTGGCCTGCGTCTTGACGGTGTCGAGGGATGCTTGTGTCATGCGGCTTCCTTCGCGTGCGGCGTTGCGGAGATGGGCGCAGTGAGGCGGTTACGGACGACAAGGATCAAGGCCAGCGCAAACAGCGCAGCATCAGCGATGGGGAAGGCGAACCACAGGCCGTCGATCCCCGCCACTGCGTTCAGGACAAGCAGCAGCGCGGGCGTCAGCAGCCACGGCTTGGTCAGGGTGAGTGCCGCAGTCCGGAGCGGATACCCCATCGCTTGAAAATGCAGGGCGAGGACGAGGATGGGGCCGGTGACGACGTAGAGGGCCGTCATCGGCCTCAGGATCGCGGCAACTGCCGAGACGACCTCCCGGTCGTTCGAGAACATCGCGCCCAAGGGCTCGCCCAGAAAGGCTCCGGTGAGCGTCACACCAAGGCACCACAGGAACGCGCTTCCCATGGCAAGCCGCAAGGCTGCGCCGGCCCGATCCAGCCGGCCCGCGCCCGCGTTGTTGCCGGTGATGCTCTGGGTGCTCAGCGCGATCGCCATCTGTGGCAGGAAGGCCAGTCCGAGAATGCGTGTCACCACGCCGTAGGCCGCGATAAAGGTTGCATGGTTCGTGGCGGCGGTGCCGACGGCGAGGAGAACCACGCTTGAAACCAAGGCCATCCCAATGAAGGTCAGGCACAAAGGGAGCCCGAGCGAGAAGATCTGCAGCCACCCCGACAGCCAACTGTGGCGGCGGAGTGCCCCAAGGGGCAACAGGTCGCGATCGCGTTCCCGCAGGACCAGCAGCAGCGCGAGGCCGAGAGACTGCGCGCCCACGGTGCCGATCGCAGAGCCCGCCACCCCCAATCCAAACAGCACGATCGCGATGTAGTTCGCGCCGATGTTCAGCAGATTCACGAGCACCGAGAGCATGGCGATCTGCCCTGCACGTCCCTCGTTGCGCAGGGCATCGGCGTGCAGACCCAAAGCGAACTGGATTGGCGCGCCGAGTATCAGGATCAGAAGGTAGCTCTGCGCCCCACCTGCGACCGCCGCGTTTCCGGCTGCGAGTGCGGAAATGATGACAGGCCCCACCGACAAAGCGCCTGCGATCAGCGCCGCGCTGATGGCCAGGGCCAACCCGTGGGCACCTGCGAAGACGGCTCCAGCCTGTGTGCGAGCACCTGCACCCAGATGGCGGGCGAGCAAGCTCGACATGCCGCCACCGGCCAAAGTCGTCAGTGCCGTGAGCAGCATGACGACCGGAAAGGCCAGGCTGACCGACGCCAGGGCCTGGGCGCCGACGAAGCGCCCGACGAAGATCCCGTCTACGACGTTAAGCAGCCCACCCATCGACATGACCACCGCCATGGGCAGGGTATTCGACACGAACAATCGTCCGACGGGCTGTGTCAGGAGACGGTTTTCAATTGCAGTAGATGCAGGTCCAGCGGACATGGCTCACTCCTCCAGAGAGGCATTTCGGATCGGGAGGGAGCCTGCATTGCCCACCAGCGAAATGCTTCGAGGGTGAGATGTCGTCTTGTTCCGGGCTTCACCGTGACTCGCGTCCGCAGGCGGCAGGTGCCCGGCACCTACCGGCTTCTTAAGAGGGAACCCCATCAAGCGCAATAGGCATGCAAGGTCGCGCGACCGCGCGGCCCCGAGATGCATGAGTGTTACGCTATAAAGTCCAGACCCGGAGCTATGGGCTCAATCCTGACTCACCGCCCCTGACGTCGCGCCATGAAGGCGAGCCGCTCGAACAAATGCACATCCTGCTCGTTCTTCAGAAGCGCTCCGTGCAGTTTCGGCAGCAGGCTCGCGCCTTCGCGTTTGAGGTCTTCGGGGTTCAGATCCTCGGCCAGCAGCAGCTTCAGCCAGTCGAGCACTTCGCTCGTCGAGGGTTTCTTCTTCAGGCCCGGGGTCTTGCGGATCTCGTAGAACTGGCTCAGCGCCTCGGTCAGCAGGCGGTCCTTGATGTCGGGGAAGTGGACGGCGACGATTTCGCGCATCACTTCCGGCTCTGGAAAGCGGATGTAGTGGAAGAAGCAGCGGCGCAGGAAGGCGTCGGGCAGTTCCTTCTCGTTATTCGAGGTGATGATGACGACGGGGCGGTGTTTGGCCCGGATCGTCTCGCCGGTCTCGTAGACGTGGAACTCCATCTTATCGAGTTCCTGCAGCAGGTCGTTCGGGAACTCGATATCGGCCTTGTCGACCTCGTCGATCAGCAGCACGACTTTCTCGCCTGCCTCGAAGGCCTGCCAGAGCTTGCCCTTGCGGATGTAGTTCTTCACGTCGTTGACGCGTTCGTCGCCCAGCTGGCTGTCGCGCAGCCGGCTGACGGCGTCGTATTCGTAAAGGCCCTGCTGCGCCTTGGTGGTGGATTTGATGTTCCACTCGACCATCTCCATCCCGAGGCTCTGCGCCACCTGCCGCGCGAGTTCCGTCTTGCCGGTGCCCGGCTCGCCCTTCACCAGAAGAGGGCGCTCCAGCGCCACGGCGGCGTTGACCGCGACGGTCAGATCGGGCGGGGCGACATAGCTGTCGGTCGATTGAAATTGCACGGGGAACACGCTCCGGTTTCGAGATCGCTGCGCAATGATCTTGCGCAAATCGTTTGCAACCTATCTGCGCCAAAATGCTGCCGCAACCCGGGCGTAAGAATTGATGAGGAAACACGCAGTCCGGGCGAATGCGGACGTGACAACACTGTGTTCTTGGGGTATTGCCTCGCCCGAGGAGAGTTGGCCGATGGCGAATGACGATCATGGTGACGCCCCCGGCACGTATGAGAGGGCAGGTATGAGAGCTGAAGTATTCCTTCCGGATGATTATCGTCCGGCCGAGAATGAACCCTTCATGAATGACCGGCAGCTGGAGTATTTCCGCAGAAAGCTTCTGGCGTGGAAGGCCGAACTTCTCGAACAATCCGCTGAAACGCTCGAAGGTCTCGCGGAATCCGCGCGCAACGTTCCCGATATTGCCGATCGCGCCTCCGAGGAAACCGATCGTGCGCTGGAACTGCGCACCCGCGACCGTCAGCGCAAGCTGGTCAGCAAGATCGACTCGGCGCTGCGTCGGATCGACAATGGCGAATACGGCTATTGCGAGAAGACCGGGGAGCCGATCTCGCTCAAGCGTCTCGATGCGCGTCCGATCGCGACGATGACGCTGGAAGCGCAGGAAAAACACGAGCGCCGCGAACGGGTGCATCGCGACGACTGATCGCCTGCGCGCACTGCGTGTGGGGATGCACAAAACGCGCGTTGCCTTCGGGCGGGAAGGCGCGCAAAACAATTCGACACCGGCACCGCCAAGGTGCCGGTGTTCGCTTTTGAAGGAGGTCCCATGCTGATCGGGCGCAAGGTTACGGTTCTGGGTGCAGGGATCGCGGGGCTGACCGTGGCGCGGGCTCTGGCGATGCGCGGCGCGGATGTCGAGGTGCTCGAACAGGCCGAGGCGATCCGCGAAGTGGGCGCCGGGCTGCAGGTCTCGCCCAACGGGGCGGCGGTGCTGCGCGCTCTGGGGCTGGGTAAGGCGCTGGAGGCGGCGGGGCCGCGCGCCGAGGCGGTGCGCCTCGTCGATGGCGAGACCGGAAGTCAGGTCGCCAAGCTCGATATGGCGCGGCTGCGCCCCGATGCGGATTACCATTTCGTCCATCGTGCCCGACTGATCGAATTGCTGGCCGATGGGGCGCGCGAGGCAGGGGTGAAAATCCGGCTTTTGCAGCAGATTGAGCGGGTGGACCTGTCCGGGCCGCATCCGGTGCTGCACACCAAACAGGGCGCCGAGATCGAGACCGACCTTCTGATTGGCGCGGACGGGCTCAATTCCAAGACGCGCGAGGCGCTCAACGGGCGGGTGGCGCCGTTCTTTACCCATCAGGTGGCGTGGCGCGCGCTGGTGCCATGCGACGATGCCGAGCCGAAGATCGCGCAGGTCTTCATGGGCGCGGGCAAGCATCTTGTGAGCTATCCGCTGGGCCGGGGGCTGCGCAATGTCGTGGCCGTCGAGGAGCGGCATCGCTGGGTCGAGGAAAGCTGGGCGCTCGAGGATGATCCGATCAATCTGCGCACCGCCTTCGAGGATTTCTGCCCGACCGTGCGCGGTTGGCTCGATCAGGTCGAGAAGGTGAACCTCTGGGGGTTGTTCCGTCACCCGGTGGCCGAGCGCTGGTTCGCGCCCGGTGTCGCGATTCTGGGCGACGCCGCGCATCCGACGCTGCCCTTCCTCGCGCAGGGGGCGGTGATGGCGATGGAGGATGCCTGGGTTCTGGCCGAGGCGCTTGCCAATTACGAGACCGACGACGTGGCCTTCGCCGCCTATCAGGAGGCGCGCTGGGATCGCTGCGATCAGATCGTGACTGCTGCGAACAAGAACGCGCGGAACTATCACCTCTCGGGGGCGCCGCGCACCTTTGGTCATCTCGCATTGCGTGCCGCCTCGCGGTTCACGCCGGAGCGGCTCGTGGGGCGGTTCGATTGGATCTATGGCCACGATGTGACGCAGCAGGCGGGGTAGGGCGGTGGTGCCTGTCTGAGGGCGCATAGGGCTGCGCCCGACCTCGGGTGGGCGCGTGCAGCTTTTGTGGTCTGCGATTTATCGAGACGTATCCTTGAAACATCTGTGCGCGCAGTGGCGGTGCAATAGCGCCCTCCCGGGGGGAGGTCGGGCGCTGCCCGGGGCTGGTCGCCCCGGGCGGTAACAAAGACCTCACGTCTCGACAGTTCAGAGCTTTCCCCCGGCCCTTCGCTTGCGCTTCGGGCGTTCGCCGGGCGTCCTTCCACTGGAAGGCCGCTATTCCCGGCTCACCCCATGCGGAAATGCTTGGCGAGCTTCAGGCCCTGTCCCTGATAGTTCGAGGCGATGTCCTTGCCGTAAAGCTGGCGCGGCTCCTCGGCCATGCGCTCGTAGACGAGACGGCCAACGACCTGCCCATGCTCGAGCGCGAAGGGGGCCTCGTGGCAGCGCACCTCCAGCACCCCGCGCGAGCCGGTGCCGCCAGCAGCGCCATGTCCGAAGCCGGGATCGAAGAAGCCTGCGTAATGGACGCGGAATTCGCCGACCATCGCCAGATAGGGCGCCATTTCGGCGGCGTGATCGGGCGGGATCGTCACGGCCTCGCGGCTGACGAGGATATAGAATGCGCCGGGGTCGAGGATGATGCGGCCATCTGAGGCGCGGACCTCTTCCCAGAAATCGCGGGCCGGGTAATGGCCGATCTTGTCGATGTCGATCACCCCGGTATGGGGTTTGGCGCGGTAGCCCACCAGATCGCCCTCGGCGGGCTTCAGATCGACCGAGAAGCCCAGGCCCTCGTCGATCACGGCGGGGCCGTCCACAAGCGGCTCCTGCTGGTGCAGGATCTTCAGCTCGGCATCGCTGAGCACCGCCTGACCGGCGCGGAAGCGGATCTGGTTGAGTCGCATTCCCGGCCGCACCAGCACCGAGAAGCTGCGCGGGCAGATCTCTGCATAAAGCGGGCCGTTATAGCCCTCGGGGATTCGGTCGAACTCGGTGCCGTCATCGGTAATCAGGCGCGTGAGCAGATCGAGCCGCCCGGTGGAGCTTTTGGCATTGGCGACCGCCGTGACGCCCTCGGGCAGCGCGAGGGTCTCCATCAGCGGCACGAGATAGACGCAGCCCTTTTCCAGCACCACGCCGTCATCGGTCAGCGCCATGCGGTGCATCTCGAAGTCATGCAGGCGGTGGGCGACCTTCTGCCCCTTGCCCGCGAGGAACGAGGCGCGCAGCCGATAGGCCACGGTGCCAAGCCGCAAATCGAGGCTCGCAGGTTGAATTTGTTCGGGGATGATGGCTGGCTCGGCGGCGATCTCACCGCGCGTGATCATGTCTTGCAGCATCGTGTCAGGCAGCACGCCGATGGTCATCCGATCCCTCCTCCGGATACACGAACGCCCACCCCGATGAAGAGGTGGGCGTTTGTCGAATTGGTCGGGCTGGCGAGATTCGAACTCACGACCTTCCGTCCCCCAGACGGACGCGCTAACCAGGCTGCGCCACAGCCCGACGAGGGGGATATAGTGCGAACCGGGCGGCGGGTGCAAGCAGTTAGTGAGAGAAATTTCACGCCAATTCGTCCGGGGTTAAGATCACTCATTCCGCCTGCGCGGAGCCATGCTGTGCGAGCCGCACCTGAAGGGCCTGCGCACGCAGGCGCAACATGCGCAGATCGCCCCGGTCGGCGGGGCTGAGCCGCGCCGGATCGAGCGTACGGAGCCCATGCAAGAGCCGTGCGAGGTCCGGACGCGCGACAAGTTTCGCGGCGCGTTCCTGCGGCCCGCGGTCGATCGTTATGGCCACGACAGGAGCCATCGGCTCCGGCTCGGGTTCGACATCGAGCGCCATCGGGGCCTCTGCGTCTTCATCCCACGCGTCTTCTTCCGGGGATTCGCTGGAGGCGGTCTCCGGCTCTTCGAAGAAGGAAGGCTGAGATGGGGCAGGGAAGGGTGTCACCGAGCCGCCCTGATGGGCCTCAATGGGGGCGTCCTCGGTGGGGCTGAGATCGAGCAGTTCCTCGGGGCGCTCAGGAAGCGCCTCGGTCTGGGACTCGTCTTGAGCTGTATCCTGCGCGCTGTCCTCGAGAGAGGCCGCCTCTTGCGGGGCTTCCTCCTGCGGCGCGATTTCTTCCGGTGCTGCCTCGGTCGACTCGGGCTCGCCGAGGTTCGCGTTCTGCGCCTGAGGCGCCTCTTGCGGGGCCGGGCTGTGCTGAGGCGCGGCAACCGGGGCAATCGGCTCCGGAGCGCTCCGCGTGGCCTCATCGGCCTCGCGCTCATCCTCGACGCTGACCTCGCCACGCGCAGCCACTTCGCGGATGCCTTCCTCGCGCAGCAGTTTCTGCACGCCGCGGATGGTCATACCTTCTTCATGCAGGAGATGCTTGATGCCGCCCAGAAGGGCCACATCGGCAGGCCGATAATACCGCCGCCCGCCGGCACGCTTGACCGGTTTCACTTGCGTGAACTTGCTCTCCCAGAACCGAAGAACGTGGGTCGGCGTGTCGAGAAGGTCTGAAACCTCAGAGATCGTCCGAAACGCGTCGGCGGATTTACCCATCGGTAGGACCTGTCATTTGTTATCGGGTTACTTCGAGTTGCCCGCCGCCACGCGGTCCTTCATCAGATGCGAGGGACGGAAGGACAGCACGCGACGCGGCGAGATCGGAACCTCTTCGCCGGTCTTGGGATTGCGGCCCATGCGCTTGGCTTTCTCGCGCACCGAGAAGGTGCCGAACGAACTGATCTTGACCGTCTCCCCCTCCACGAGGGCGTCGGACATATGCTGCAGCACGCTTTCGACGAGCTGAGCCGATTCATTGCGCGACAATCCGACTTCGCGGAACACCGCTTCGCTCAGATCCATGCGCGTCAGGGTCTTCGACATCCTATCCCCCCGGATAAAGAGTTTGGCTAACAGTGACCGACCGTAATTCCCGAGTCAATATCAAGCACTTGGCGGACGGGATTGATGCGCGGGCTCACGCGCGTTTGCGCGGGAAACGCATAAAACGAATGCAGAGAGGCCGCGCTTACCAGCGCAGGACCACGGAGCCCCATGCCAGACCGCCGCCGATCGCCTCGGTGACCAGCACCTGGCCCTCCTTGATCTGGCCGCGTTGCTTGCCGACCGAGAGGGCCAGCGGGATCGACGCCGCAGAGGTGTTGCCGTGGTCCTGAACCGTGACGATCACGCGGTCCATCGGCAGCTGCATCCGCTCGGCCGTGGCCGAGATGATGCGCAGGTTCGCCTGATGCGGCACGATCCAGTCGACGTTCTCGCCGGTGAGCCCGGCTTTATCGAGCGCCTTATGCGCGGTTTCCGCGAGCTTGGTGACGGCATGTTTGAAGACCGCATTGCCCTGCATGCGCAGATGGCCCGCCGTGCCGGTGGTGGAGACCCCGCCATCGACATAGAGCAGGTCCTTGTAGCGCCCGTCGGAATGAAGATCAGACGACAGGATGCCGCGATCATTCGCCGTGCCGGTGCCTTCGGCGGCCTCGAGGACCAGCGCGCCTGCGCCGTCGCCAAAGAGCACACAGGTGCCGCGGTCGGTCCAGTCCATGATCCGCGAGAAGGTCTCGGCGCCGATGACCAGCACGCGCTCGGCCTGACCCGAGAGGATCAGCCCGTTCGCATTGGTCAGCGCGAAGATGAAGCCTGCGCAGACGGCCTGCACGTCATAGGCAAAGCCCGTGGTCGAGCCCAGCCCCGCCTGAACCATCGTGGCGACGGAGGGGAAGGTGCTGTCGGGCGTGGAGGTCGCGACGACGATCGCGTCGATCTGGTCGACGCTCATATTCGCGTCTTCGAGCGCGGCCTTCGCGGCCTTGATCGCGAGATCGGAGGTGTATTCCCCTTCGGCGGCGATGTGACGACGCTCGATCCCGGTACGCCCGCGAATCCATTCATCCGTGGTATCGAGCGTTTTCTCGAACTCGGCGTTCTCGACAACGCGCTCGGGCAGGTAATGGCCTACGCCGCGCACCACGGATCTGATCGTCATTGGCTGCTCTCGCTTTTCTCGGCGGCAGATGGCGCGCCGGATTTGGTCTCATCCTGCCCCGAGGGAAGGGTGGTGGCAACCCGTGCGGCAAGCTTCGCGCCGAAGCCCGAGCGTGCCAGACGGGCGGCCAGTTCGATCGCGGCGGCGAAGCTGGTGGCATCCGCCGAGCCGTGCGATTTCACGACCGTGCCGTTGAGGCCGAGGAAGACGCCGCCATTGGCGCGGCGCGGATCTGTCTTGTGCCGCAGGCGCTTGAGCGCGCCCATTGCGAAGAGAGCGCCCAGCTTCGACATCACCGAAGAGGTCAGCGCTTCGCGCAGGAGTTCGGCCACGAATTTCGCTGTGCCCTCGCCGGTTTTCAGCGCGACATTGCCGGTGAAGCCGTCGGTCACGATTACGTCGGCGCGCGCGCCGGCCAGCTCATTACCCTCGACGAAACCCGCGAAGTCGAACTGCCCCGCCTCTTGGGCGTTGCTGATCAGCTCATAGGCTTCTTTGAGTTCGGGGCGGCCTTTGTGCTCTTCGGTGCCGATATTCAGCAGGCCGATGCGCGGACGCTCAAGTCCCAGCGCGTTGCGCGCGTAGGAGGTGCCCATCAGAGCATAAGTCAGAAGATCCTCCGCATCGGCTTTCACGTCGGCGCCCATGTCGAGCATGACGTTCCAGCCCGCAGGCCCCCGGGAGGGCCAGAAGGAGGCGATGGCCGGACGGTTCACGCCCGGCATTTTGCGCAGCCGCATCATCGAGATCAGCATCAGCGCCCCGGTATTCCCGCAGGAGACCGCGACATCGGCCTCCTTGTCGCGCACCGATTCGATGGCCGACCACATTGAGGTGTCCTGCCCGTTGCGCAGAACCTGCGCGGGCTTGTCCTCCATCGTGACGGTTCGCTCGGCGTGGCGCAGATCGACACAGTCGCCAAGATCGTGCTTGGCGATCAGCGGTTCGAGCTGCGCGCGCGGGCCGTGGATGATGAAATGCAAATCGGGGTGAGCGCGATGCGCCTTCGCGACGCCGGCGATCGTGGCTTCGGGGCCAAGATCACCACCCATCGCGTCGACGGACAGAACGACAGCGCCGGCATTCGCCGGCGCTTTGCCCTTCTGGGCGGCTCGCATTTCTGCGGCCTTCATCTGCGATCCCGACTGCGGCTGGTCCTGCGTATCTTGCATGACGTGCGGCGCGGGTCGACGGGCTTACGCCGCGTCGTCGTCCAGATCGACCTCTTCGGTCAGAGCGACGACTTCACGGTCGGCGTAGTGACCGCAGGACGGGCAGACGTGGTGCGGGCGCTTGAGTTCGCCGCAGCTGGGGCATTCCGCCGGGTTGCCAGCGGTAAGCGAGTCGTGGGCGCGGCGCATGTTACGGCGCGAACGCGTGACTTTATTCTGAGGGACAGCCATGTCTCAACCTCGGGGTTTCGGGGGCCAGTAGCCCGTGTTTGCGGCGTTACAGCCCTGATTTTCCTTGTGGTTTCGTCACTTGGCCGAAAGCGTCTCTCGGGGTGCGAAGCCAAACGTCGAATGAGGCCGGGAACATACTCGGATTCTTTTTCCGTGCAAGCCTTTTTTCCGGCCATTTTTCAAGCGGTTTCGGGCGGTGCGAAACCGCGTCTGCCACTATGCGTCGCCCTTACCGTTTTCGCCCTTGGCAAGCAAGTCGCGCAGATTGGCAAATGGCTTCATCTGCTCGTCGCTGAGCGGCTCGGCGCCCGGCTCGGTGACCTGCGCGCCTTCCAGCTCCGCGTCTGCTGCACGCGGATAAAGCGGCAGGGCCAGCTCCATCGCCTCGAGCGCGACCACGCCGAGATTCACCGTCGTGGGCAGCGGTTCGGCGGTGTCATCCTCGGGCATTTCGACCTCTTCGGAGGTCGGCATCTCCATATCGGCGAGATAACGCCGCACGACCTCTTCGCGAATATCGGTCGTGACCGGGGCGAGGGTGATCACACAATCCTGAACCACGCGGGCCTCGAGGGTCGCGCGCAATTCCCAGTCCGAGCGTCCCTTCGGCGCGAGCTCACCCTTGAGGCGCAGCGCCTCGACGTCGCGAATATCTGCCCAGTCTGCGATCGCCTTGAGCCGCTCTCCCATGGCTTCGATGTCGAAGCGCGTGGGCTTGCGGCTGGGCAGATCGGCCAGCCGCATGGGCTCGCTCCAGATCGTCTCGGGGGCGGCGGGCAGGTCGGGATCGACGGGGGTCTGTGTCATGTCCGGCTCCTTGTTTTGGGTCGCTCGGTGTTGTCCTGCGACCCTTTGCATGCGCCCGAGTGCCCAATCGGCGCGCTCTAGCGCTTGAGGGCGGCGCAGTCATGATGTAAGCGTCACTAAAAGCCCGAAGTGTCAGAGGCAATAGGGGGTTGCAGGTGGGGATCGGTTCTATGATGCGCAAGGCCATGCTGTTTATCGCGTTCGGCGTGGTGCTTTTCGCGGGCGCCTGCTCTCCGATTTACCGTAACCACGGCTATGTGCCGATTGACCAAGACCTCGCTCAGATCGAGGTCGGCAAGAGCACGCGTGACGATGTCGCCGCCGCGATCGGGCGGCCCAGCTCAACCGGGCTTCTGGAAGGCTCGGGCTGGTATTACGTCGGCTCGCGCTGGAAAACCGTGACCTGGCACGCCCCTGAGGAAATCAGCCGGGAAGTCGTCGCCGTGTCGTTCAACGACAATGGCGTCGTCACCAATGTCGAACGCTTCGGGCTTGAAAAAGGTCAGGTCGTGACGCTGTCGCGCCGCGTGACCGAGAGCAAGGTCAAGGGCATCGGCTTCTTGCGTCAGCTGATGGGCTCGATCGGTCGTATCAATGCAGGCCAGGTTCTCGGCGACAACTGATCGCGGCGAGGCGGCCGGTAGCCGGCCGCCGCCATGACCCGCGAGGTCGTATGTCCCTGAGTTTCGCAAAAGGCGCCTATCAGGTCCGCGAGGCACAAAGTCCGGATGATCGCGAGGCGGTGCTGCGCCTGCGGGCGGAGGCATTCCGGGCCGGGGCTTCCGATGCAGACCGCTTCGACCCGCTTTGCCGCCACATCCTGATTTGCGACGATCATGGACCCGCCGCCGCCGCGCGGCTTTTGCTGCTGGAGGGTGGGGCCGCGCTGTCCGAGGGCTATTGTGCACAGTTCTACGATCTCGCGCCGCTCGCCGCATGGGCCGGGCCGATCCTCGAGCTGGGGCGCTTCTGCACCCGTCCGGGGTTGCGCGACCCGGACGTGCTGCGTCTGGGCTGGGCGGCGATCACACGGATTGCCGAGGAAAGCGGGGCCGGGTTGATGGTCGGATGTTCCTCGTTCACGGGCAGCGACTGGCAGGCGCATCGCGCAGGTCTCGCCCATCTCGCATCCCGCGCGCTTGGGCCCGCCACTTTGCGCCCGCGCCCCAAAGCGCCCGAACGCGTGGACTATCCCGCCGCGCTGGCGGGGGAGCCGGGCGATGTCAGCGCGCTGCCGCCGCTCCTGCGCAGCTATCTCGGCATGGGCGGCTGGGTGTCGGATCACGCGGTGATCGATCGCGACCTCGACACCTGTCACGTTTTCACCGCGCTGGAGATCGCCGCGATCCCCGAGGCGCGGCGGCGCAGTTTGCGGGCGCTGGCGCGATAAGCCGGGCGGCTGTGAGGCTTGAGAGGGCGGAGGCCTCCGGCGGGGATATTTGTCTCAAGGGGAAGGGGGCGCGGGCGCGGATAGGGGCTTCGTCGCGCATGGCCCATTGACCTTTCGCCAAGGCCCGCTTAGCTCGCGAGCATGGCACGCGCACCGCTTTTACAGCTTTCCGACATATCGCTCACCTTCGGCGGCAATCCCGTTTTCGAAGGTCTCTCCCTCACCGTCCAGCAAGGCGACCGAGTCGCGCTGGTGGGCCGCAACGGCTCGGGCAAATCCACCTTGATGAAGGTGATGGCCGGGCTGATAGAGCCGGATTCGGGGACGCGAGTCGTGCCGCCGGGCATTTCCGTGGGCTATATGGAGCAGGAGCCTGATCTGTCGGGCTTCGCGACGCTGGGCGATTTCGCCGCCTCCGAACTGGACCCTGCCGAGGCCTATAAGGTCGAGATGGTCGCCGAGGGGCTGAAATTCAAACCCGAGACCCCGGTCGAGACCGCCTCGGGCGGCGAGCGGCGGCGCGCGGCGCTGGCGAAGCTTCTGGCCGAGGGGCCGGAGCTGATGCTGCTCGACGAGCCGACGAACCATCTCGATATCGAGGCGATCGCCTGGCTGGAAAACCAGCTGAAGGAGACGCGCAAGGCCTTCGTGCTGATCTCGCACGACCGCGCCTTCCTGCGCGCACTGACGCGGGCCACGCTCTGGATCGACCGCGGCGAAGTGCGCCGCAATGAAGAGGGCTTCGAGACCTTCGAGGAATGGCGCGAAAAGGCTTGGGCGGAGGAAGACGACGCCCGCCACAAACTCAATCGCAAGATCAAGGCCGAGGCGCGTTGGGCGGTCGAAGGCATCTCGGCCCGGCGCAAGCGCAACCAGGGCCGGGTGCGCGCGCTGCAGGCGCTGCGCGCCGAACGCGCGGGCCAGATCAAGCGGCAGGGCGTGGCCGCGATGGAGCTCGACTCGGGCCAGCAATCGGGCAAGCGGGTGATCGAGGCCACGGGCCTGTCCAAGCGCTATGGCGACAAGCAGATCGTGAAGGATTTCGACCTGCGCGTGCTGCGCGGGGATCGCGTGGCTTTCGTCGGTCCCAACGGTGTGGGCAAGACGACGCTTCTGAAGATGCTGACCGGCGAGGTCGAACCCGATGAGGGCGCAGTGAAGCTGGGCACGAATCTCGAGATCGCCGTCTTCGATCAGGCGCGCGCGACGCTCAATCCCGAGCAGACGCTGTGGGACGGGCTGGTCAACGACCCGGACATGGCGGTGAAGGGGCGCTCCGATCAGGTGATGGTGCGCGGCACGCCGAAACACGTCGTGGGCTACCTGAAGGACTTCCTCTTCGATGAGCAACAGGCGCGCGGCCCGATCCGGTCGCTTTCGGGTGGTGAACGCGCGCGGCTCCTGCTGGCGCGGATCATGGCGAAACCGTCGAACCTGCTGATTCTCGACGAACCGACCAACGATCTCGACGTGGAGACGCTCGATCTGCTGCAGGATCTGCTGGGCGAATATGACGGCACGGTGCTGCTGGTCAGCCACGACCGCGATTTCATCGACCGCGTCGCCAGCACGACCATCGCGATGGAAGGCGATGGGCGCGCCACCGTCTATGCGGGCGGCTGGTCGGATTATCAGGCGCAGAAGGCCGAGTCCGCACCGGAGGCCAAGCCCGCGCCGAAGAAGGACGCCCCCAAGGCAGAGGCGAAACCCGCCGCGCCCCAGAAAGCTGCGCCGAAGAAAGCGGGCCTCAGCTTTACCGAGAAACACCGGCTGGAAGAGCTGCCCGGTGTGATCGAAAAGCTCGAACATGAGATCTCGAAGATCAACGAATTGCTCGCCGATCCCGATCTCTTCACCCGCGAGCCGGTGAAATTCGCCAAGGCCACCGAGATGCTGAGCGACCGCCAGTCGACCCTCGACGCGGCCGAGGTCGAATGGCTCGAGCTCGAAGAGAAGGCGCAAGAGGCCTAGACCCTTCGCCCGCGGCGCGGTCGGATGCCTCCGGCGGGGATATTTGATCCAAGCCGAAGGGGAGGGCATTCTCTTTCGGATTGGCAGAAATATCCCGGGGGCTGGCGGAGCCAGCGGGGCAGAGCCCCTCTGACGGGGCAATAAGGAGGGGCGCATGACCAAGCGAACGGGGGCCAAGCGGACGGGACCGCTCAGCGGGCTGCGCATCGTCGAGATTTCCGGGCTGGGGCCGACGCCGTTTGCCGCGATGTGTCTGGCGGATTTCGGGGCCGAGGTGATCCGCATCGCGCGGCCGGGCTCGGGCGGGGCGGAGAATCACGTTCTGGGGTTGGAGGTCGACGTGCTCGACCGGGGCCGCGACGTGGTGGAGCTGGATCTCAAATCCGACGCCGGGCGCGAAGCGGTGCGCACTCTGATCTCCCGCGCCGATGGGGTGATCGAAGGCATGCGGCCGGGCGTGATGGAGCGGCTGGGGCTGGGGCCTGACGATTTCCCCGATCATCCGGCGCTGGTCTATGGAAGGATGACGGGCTGGGGGCAGGAGGGGCCGCTGTCGCAAACTGCGGGCCATGACATCAACTACCTGTCTCTGACCGGGGCGCTGCATGCGATGGGCGGAGAGGCGCCCGAGATCCCGCTCAACCTTCTGGGCGATTTCGGCGGTGGCGGGATATATCTGGCCTTCGGGATGCTGGCGGCGCTGTGGCGGGCGCGCGAGACCGGGCGGGGGCAGGTCGTCGATTGTGCGATCACCGACGGGGTGGCGCATCTGATGGCGATGATCACCGGGATGGCCGGGCAGGGGTCATGGGTGGATCGGCGGCAGGCGAATCTGCTCGACGGGGCCGCGCCGTTCTACACGGTGTATGAATGTGCCTGCGGCGGCCATATGGCGGTGGGGGCGCTGGAGCCGCAATTTTATGCAGCGCTGATCGCGGGGCTGGGATTCGCGCCCCAGGACTTGCCTGCGCGTGAAGCCCGTGCGAATTGGCCGGCCTTGCGTAACGCTTTTGCTGAGCGCTTCGCGACTCGCAGCCGGGATGACTGGGCCGGGATCTTCGCGGGCAGCGATGCCTGTGCGACGCCGGTGCTGTCGATCGCTGAGGCGATCGCGCATCCGCAGAACGCCGAACGGGAGGCTTACGTCGATCTCGACGGGATCGCCCAGCCCGCGCCCGCGCCGCGCCTTTCGGCCACGCCGGGGCAGGCGGGGGCACAGGGGCGGCGGATCTCTGCGGCGAAGGCGCTCGCCCGCTGGAGCGATTGCGGATAAAACCTCGTTTTTCCTTGACAGATGGGGGCTGATCCCCGATATCGGCCCGACCCGGCGGAGAGTCTTCTTTCCGCCGGGCCTCGTTTTTGCAACTTCGCTCCCATGAGGAGCGCGCAGTCCGACGGCGGGCCGACAGGTCCAACGAACTCCGATCAGGGGCCACAGGGCGCGGATGAAGAAAAGGAAAGACCCATGTTTGCGGTCCTCAAGACCGGCGGCAAGCAATACAAAGTTCAGGCGGGCGATCTGCTCCGCGTGGAACTGCTCGCAGCCGAAGCTGGCGATAAAGTCCAGTTCAACGAGATTCTGATGGTCGGCGGCGACAAGCCCCAGTTCGGCACCCCGCTCGTCGAAGGTGCGGCCGTGCAGGCGGAAGTCATCGACAACATCAAGGCCGACAAGGTCATCACCTACCACAAGCGTCGTCGTAAGCACTCGTCG
The DNA here is from genome assembly GCF_055666785.1 of Thioclava sp. PTB-PU3-1. Lineage (NCBI taxonomy): Bacteria > Pseudomonadati > Pseudomonadota > Alphaproteobacteria > Rhodobacterales > Paracoccaceae > Thioclava > Thioclava sp. PTB-PU3-1. The sequence continues at coordinate 182,379 of NZ_JBVNVL010000007.1, forward strand.
CAGCGTACCCGTGGTCACCGTCAGCAGCTGACCCTGCTGCGCGTCACCGACGTCCTCGCCACCGGCGGTGACAAGTCGGGCGTGAAGGAAGCCGTGGGCACCGCGATCGCACGTCGTGCGGCGCATGGTGGCAAAGGCGAAGCCGCTCCGGCCAAGCCCGCCAAGGCCGCTGCTGCTCCGAAAGCCGCGCCGAAGGCTGACGCCGCCGTCGCGGAAGCGGACGATCTGAAGGTCATCACCGGTCTCGGCCCGGCGGCCGAGAAGAAGCTGAACGAAGCTGGCATCACCACCTACGCTCAGCTCGCTTCGGTCGATCCCGAAACCTTTGATGCTACCAAGGTCAAGCCCGACTGGGTCGAGCAGGCCAAAGAGCTCGCGAAATAAGGAGAGACACCCATGGCACACAAGAAAGCAGGCGGTTCATCCCGTAACGGCCGCGACTCTGCGGGTCGTCGTCTTGGCGTGAAACTGTTCGGCGGTCAGGCAGCGATCCCGGGCAACATCATCGTGCGTCAGCGCGGCACCAAGTGGTGGCCGGGTGAGGGCGTCGGCCTCGGCAAGGATCACACCATCTTTGCAACGGCTGAAGGCCGCGTCACCTTCCATAAAGGCCTCAAGGGCCGCACCTTCGTATCGGTCCTCCCGGCTGCGGAGGCCGCCGAGTAACCCGACCGACGAAAGTGTCACAAAATCGGGGGATCGGCTGAAAGGCCGGTCCCCTTTCTCGTTGCAGTGCAGCACGCAAATGTTTGCAAGCGCGGCGAGAAAATTTACCGGGTCGGGGGATGTATCGTCATCTTACTGTCCTATTTATTTACTAGGACCACGCGGCAGGAGGAGCCGCCGGTTCGTCCGCGTTTCGAGGAGGAGCGCCCATGTACCAGGAGACGATTTCCACCCAACCCGTGATCGAAACGGAGCGCTTCGTGCTGCGCCCGCTGCGCCGTTCGGATGCCGGTCTGATCGAGATGTATTCCGGCGATAAACGCGTCGCCGAAGGCACTCGGGCGATCCCGCATCCGCTGCCGCCCGGCACGGCCGAAAATTTCATCACGCGCGCACAGGCCGAAGACCGCGTCGAAGACGTCTGGGCGATCGATGGCTCGCGCCATGGCATGGGCGAGCTTCTGGGTGTCGTCTCGCTCACCCGTCTCGATGACGACCAGTCCGAGATCGGCTATTGGGTAGGACCGGGGTTCTGGAATACGGGCCTCGCCTCCGAAGCGGTCGCGGCGATCATCGAAGCGAACCCGCACAAGTCCCGCACTCTCTTCGCTGAGGTTTTTCAGGACAATCCGGGCTCGGCCCGTGTCCTGACCAATTGCGGCTTCGAATATCTGGGCGATGCGGAAAGCTGGTCGCTCGCGCGCGGTCGCCATGTTCCGACCTGGACCTATCTGCGCAAAATGTAACGCAGACCGAGAGCGTAGACGGGAGGGCGCTGCCCTCCCGAACCCTCCCGGGATATTTGGGCCAAGAGGAAGATGCACCGGATCGAAACGCCGCGCCTTGTCTTGCGTCCCCTGACTTCGGCAGATGTCGATGCGATCACGCATGCCGCGAATGATTTCGAGGTCGCGCGCTGGCTCACGCGGATGCCGTATCCCTATACCAAACCCGATGCCGAGGCATTCGTCGCCGCCAATCGCGAGAATGGCGGACGAGTCTGGGGAATCACGCGGCAGGGCGATTTTTGTGGAGTGATCGGAAAGGTCGGCGCGTTCGGCTATTGGTTGGGTCGGGATCATTGGGGCAATGGCTATACCACCGAGGCAGGCCGTGCCGTCATTGCTGCGCATTTCGAGGCCCCGGATGCGCGGCCGCTCGCGGCGGGCTATTTCGAGGGCAATCACCGCTCGCGCAGGGTTCTCGAGAAGCTGGGATTCCGGCACGCAGGCGAGTCGCTTGTCGATAACCGGGCGCTGGGGCGCAAGCTCCGACATTTCGACATGATCTGCGAGACCCCGCCTCGCGAGGCGCATTCCCCTTCCTCTTGGTGAAAATATCCCGGGGGTGTGGGGGCGGCGCCCCCACGCGGCGCTTGATCCTGCGCGCGCGGGCAGCTATCCCGGCGCCTTGATGAAAGGGGCCTGACCATGAAATTCCTCGATCTCGCCAAGGTCTATATCCGCTCTGGCGGCGGCGGCGCGGGCTGCGTCTCGTTCCGGCGCGAGAAATATATCGAATTCGGCGGCCCCGATGGCGGCGACGGCGGCAAGGGCGGCTCGGTCTGGATCGAGGCGGTCGAAGGGCTCAACACGCTGATCGATTTCCGCTACCAGCAGCATTTCTTCGCAAAAACCGGCCAGCACGGCATGGGCAGCCAATGCACTGGCAAGGACGGCGATGACGTCGTGCTGAAAGTGCCGGTCGGGACCGAGATCCTCGACGAGGATCAGGAGACGCTGATCGCCGACATGACCGAGGTGGGCCAGCGCGTGCTTCTCGCCAAGGGCGGCAATGGCGGCTGGGGTAACCTGCATTTCAAATCCTCGACCAATCGCGCCCCGCAACGCGCGAATCCCGGTCAGGAAGGCGTCGAGCGCACGATCTGGCTGCGCCTGAAGCTGATCGCGGATGCAGGTCTGCTGGGGCTGCCCAATGCGGGCAAGTCCACCTTCCTCGCGGCGACGTCGAATGCGCGGCCGAAGATTGCAGATTATCCGTTTACGACGCTGGTTCCGAACCTCGGCGTCGTCGGCATCGACGGGCGCGAATTCGTCGTCGCCGATATTCCGGGGCTGATCGAGGGCGCCTCCGAGGGGCGGGGCCTGGGTGATCAGTTCCTGGGCCATGTCGAGCGCTGCTCGGTGCTGCTGCATCTGGTGGATGGCACGGCGGAAGATCCGGTCGAGGATTGGCGCACGATCATCGGCGAGTTGGAGGCCTATTCGGAAATCCTCGCTCAGAAGCCGCGCGTCACCGTGCTCAACAAGATCGACGCGATTGACGAAGAGACGCTGGCCGAGCGTAAGGCGGAGCTGGAAGAGGCGTCGGGCGGGCGCGTGATGCTGATGTCGGGCGTGTCGAAAAAGGGCGTGCCGGATGTGCTGCGCGCGCTTTGGGCGGAGATCGCCAAGGACAAGCCGAAGCCGGAGGACGAGGGCGGAGCATGGCAACCGTGAGCGCGCCCGCTCTGGCGCAGGCGAAGCGTCTGGTGATCAAGATCGGATCGGCGCTGCTTGTCGATCAGAGCGGATTGCGTGCGGATTGGCTGCGCTCGCTGGCCGCCGATGTGGCGGCTTTGCGCGCCCGCGGCACGGGCGTCGTGATCGTCTCCTCCGGCTCGATCGCCTTGGGGCGACGGGTGCTCGGTCTTTCGGGTGGCACGCTGCCGCTGGAGCAGAGCCAGGCCGCGGCGGCGGTGGGCCAGATCCGCCTCGCGCGGGCCTATGAGGAAGTGCTGGGGCCGCATGACGTGAGCACCGCGCAGGTTCTGGTGACGCTGGAAGATACAGCTGACCGTCGCCGCTATCTGAATTCGCGCGCGACGCTGGAGACTCTGCTGAGCCTCGGCGTCGTGCCCATCGTGAACGAGAACGACACGGTCGCGACCGACGAGATCCGCTTCGGCGACAATGACCGGCTGGCCGCCCAGATCGCCGTGACGATCGGGGCGGATCAGCTGCTACTGCTGTCCGATGTCGACGGGCTCTACACCGCGAACCCCAAGACCGATCCGAGCGCCGAGCATCTGCCGGTGATCGAACATATCACCCCCGAGATCGAGGCGATGGCGGGCGATCCCGTCTCGGGCCTCTCGAAGGGCGGGATGAAGACGAAATTGCTGGCGGCGAAGGTCGCAGTGGCGGGCGGCTGCGCGATGGCGATCGCGGAGGGCTTTGCCGAGCATCCGGTTGCCGCACTGGAGCAGGGCGGGCGCTGCAGCTGGTTCCTGCCCGAGGGCGATCCGCAGGCGGCGCGCAAACGCTGGATCGCGGCGATGAAGCCGCGCGGCGAGCTGTTCGTGGACGAGGGGGCCGCCAATGCTTTGCGTTCTGGGAAATCCCTGCTGCCCGCAGGGATCACCAAGGTCGTCGGACGCTTCGGGCGCGGCGATCCGGTCACCATTGCGGGGCCGGACCGTGCGGTGCTGGGCAAAGGGCTCGTGCGCTACACCGGCGACGAGGCGCGGCTGATTGCGGGGCACCGCTCGGGCGAGATCGAGGAGATCCTCGGCTATCCCGGCCGCGCGGCGCTGATCCATCGCGACGATATGGTCGTGGGCTGAGCGGGTTTACTCCGCTCCCTCATTCGGCCCAGTCCGGCTTGCGCTTCTCGATGAAGGCCTGCACGCCTTCCTTCGTATCACGCCAGAGCATGTTCTCGACCATCACCGCGGCCGTGTGCTCATAGGCCTGCGCGAGGTCCATATTGGCTTGGTCGTAGAAGGCGCGTTTACCGATTTTCACCGCCGCGCCCAGCTTGCCTGCGATGGTCTGCGCGAGATTCTCGGTCTCGGCGCCAAGCTCCTCATGCGGCGCGATGCGATTGACCAGCCCGACCTCGCGGGCGCGGGCGGCATCGATGAACTCGCCCGTGGTCAGCATCTCGAAGGCCATCTTGCGCGGCACGTTGCGCGAGAGCGCCACCATCGGGGTCGAGCAGAAAAGCCCGATATTCACCCCGTTCACGCCAAACCGGGTGCCCTCGGCTGCCACGGCCAGATCGCAGGAGGCGACCAGCTGGCAGCCGGCGGCGGTTGCGATGCCATGCGCCTCGGCGATCACCGGCTGCGGCAGGGCCGGGATCATCTGCATTACCTCGGCGCAGCGGAAGAAGAGATCGGCGAAATAGGCGCGGCCCTGATCCTCGGCTTCGCGCCCGCGCTGCATCTCCTTGAGGTCATGGCCCGCGCAGAACGCCTTGCCCGCGCCGCGCAGCACGACGACCTTGATGCTCGTATCCTCGGCCAGCTCGGAAAACCGCGCCTTGAGCGCGGCCAGCATCGCATCGGACAGCGCGTTGAGGCTGCCGGGGCTGTTCATCGTCAGATGCGCCACCGCGCCTTTATCCTCGCGGATCACCAGATCGGTCATTGAAACTCCTCCTCTTTGGCGAAACTCTAGGGGCGAGCGAGGGACAAGAAAAGGGGAGGGCGCATGGCGCTGGCAATGGATCGCGACGAGCTCGCGGAATTTCTCGACGAGGCGTTTCCGCAGGTGAAAGGCGACTTCGCGATCGAGGCGCTCGATGAGGACGAGCTCGTGGTGCGCCTGAAGGTGGAAGAGCGCCATTTGCGGCCCGGCGGCACGGTCTCGGGGCCGAACATGTTCGCGCTGGCCGATGTCGGGATCTATATCGCGATCCTCGCGCGGATCGGTCGCGTGGCGCTGGCGGTGACGACGAATGCGAGCATGGATTTCATGCGCAAGCCTGCCGCAGGGGCCGACCTGATCGCGAAGATCCGGGTACTCAAGCTGGGCCGCGTCCTCGCCGTGGGCGATGCGCTGATCTATTCCGAGGGGGACGATCGACCCGTTGCGCGCGCGAGCATGACCTATTCGATTCCGCCGCGCGCGATGGGGTAGGGTGCCGCACGCTTTGCGCCTTCGCCTTGGCGCAAATATCCCGGGGGAGGCGCGGATGCGCCGGGGGCAGAGCCCCCAACCCGGCCCAACATCGCGTCGAGATATGGGGTATTTTGATACCTAATTTTTACCGCATTGTTTTTGCTGATAAAATTCCTAAACGATGCACTTGAAAACACGTCCGGAATCGCGCAAAAGCCCGCATCAGAATTCGAAATACCCCACAAGGGCAGATCACAGATGAAAACCTACACCGCAAAACCCGCGGAGATCGAGAAGAAATGGGTCATCATCGACGCTGAAGGCGTCGTGCTGGGCCGTCTCGCGTCGATCGTCGCAATGCGTCTGCGTGGCAAGCACAAGGCCACCTTCACGCCGCACATGGACATGGGCGACAACGTCATCGTCATCAACGCCGACAAGGTGCAGATGACCGGCAAGAAGCGTGACGACAAGACCTACTACTGGCACACCAACCACCCCGGTGGGATCAAGTCGCGCACCGCGCGTCAGATCCTCGAGGGCGCGCATCCCGAGCGCGTGGTTATGAAGGCGGTCGAGCGCATGATCTCGCGCAACCGTCTGGGTCGTGCGCAGATGGCGAACCTGCGTGTCTACGCTGGTGCCGAGCATCCGCACGAAGCGCAACAGCCTGAAGTTCTCGACGTCAAGTCGATGAACAAGAAGAACACCCGGAGCTGATCATGGCCGACGATATCAAGACCCTCGACGATCTGAAATCGGTCGTGACCGGCTCGGACAACGCTGGCGCCACCGAAACCGAAACCTCCACGCCCCGTGAGCCCGTGCGCGACGCGCAAGGCCGCTCCTATGCCACCGGCAAGCGTAAAGACGCGGTCGCCCGCGTCTGGGTTAAGCCGGGCACCGGCAAGGTCGAAGTGAACGGCAAGGCGATGGACAAGTACTTCGCGCGTCCCGTGCTTCAGCTGATCGTGAACCAGCCCTTCGGCGTGGCGAACGTGGACGGCCAGTTCGACGTCTACGCGACCGTCGCAGGCGGCGGCCTCTCGGGCCAGGCCGGTGCAGTCAAGCACGGCATCTCGAAAGCGCTGCAGCTCTACGATCCCTCGCTGCGTCCGGCTCTGAAAGCCGCAGGCTTCCTGACCCGCGACTCGCGCGTTGTGGAACGTAAGAAATACGGTCGTGCGAAAGCCCGTCGTAGCTTCCAGTTCTCGAAGCGCTAAACTTCGCGAGATACGATTTGGAAAGCGGCTCCCATTCGGGGGCCGCTTTTCGTTTGGGGCTCCGCCCCCGGCGCCCCCGATCTTTTGCCCGCAAAAAGAAGAAGGCGCCCCGTTCGGAGCGCCTTCGAGCATCTTCGACCTGCGAGGGGCAGGGTCTACTCCGCCTCGTCCATCTTGGCGGCGTTGAGCAGGGCGTAATTCTGCGCGCCCACGCGATCGTAGAGATCGAGCTGCGTCTCGAGGAAATCGACATGGCCTTCCTCATCCGCGATCAGCTCTTCGAACAGATCCTTCGAGACGTAATCGCGCACGCTTTCGCAATGGTCGCGCGCCTCGCGATAGAGGGTCAGCGCGTCATGCTCTCCTGCGAGGTCGCATTCAAGCGTCTCGCGCGGGCCTTCGCCGATGCGCAGCGGGTCGAGTTTTTGCAGGTTCGGATGGCCTTCGAGGAACAGGATGCGCGCGATCAGCTTGTCGGCGTGATGCATCTCCTCGATGGATTCCTCGCGCGATTTCTTCGCCATCGCGGCAAGGCCCCAATCCTCCTGCATCCGGAAGTGCAGCCAGTATTGCGAAACGGCCGTCAATTCGCTGCGCAGAGCTGCGTTGAGATAGTCGATAACCTTAGCGTCGCCCTTCATGTCGTCTTCCTTCCATTGGTGCCTGTCTCAGCCCGGTCAGTTCGACCGGCACTTTCAAATTGGTATTCTTGCGCATCGTGGAAAGAAAGAGCGGCATGCATCCGCCGCAATCGGCCCGTTTCCCGAGTGCGTGATAGATCTTGCCCGGGGTGATGATCGTACTCGGGTCCGAGGCTCGCATCCAGTCGATGGCGGCGTGGATGTCGCGATCGGTGATGGTCTGACAATGGCAGATGATCATGGTC
>NZ_JBVNVL010000007.1:195000-197707 GCF_055666785.1 Thioclava sp. PTB-PU3-1
CAACGACTTGGTCTATCGAGCAAGCTTAAGCCGTTAGGTGTAGGCGTAGCGAAAGCGAGTCTTAACAGGGCGAATGAGTTCGATGGATCAGACCCGAAACCAGATGATCTAGCCATGTGCAGGCTGAAGGTGAGGTAACACTCACTGGAGGGCCGAACCGACACCCGTTGAAAAGGGTCCGGATGACGTGTGGCTAGGGGTGAAAGGCCAATCAAATCTGGAGATAGCTGGTTCTCCGCGAAAGCTATTTAGGTAGCGCGTCGATTGTATTCTCCCGGGGGTAGAGCACTGCATGGATGATGGGGGCCCACAGCCTTACTGAGTCTAAGCAAACTCCGAATACCGGGAAGAACTGATCGGCAGACACACGGCGGGTGCTAACGTCCGTCGTGGAGAGGGAAACAACCCTGACCAACAGCTAAGGCCCCCAATTCATGGCTAAGTGGGAAAGCATGTGAGACTTCCAAAACAACCAGGAGGTTGGCTTAGAAGCAGCCATCCTTTAAAGATAGCGTAACAGCTCACTGGTCTAGTCAAGAGGTCTTGCGGCGAAGATGTAACGGGGCTCAAGCCATGAGCCGAAGCTTTGGATGCACAGTGATGTGCGTGGTAGCGGAGCGTTCTGTGATATAGAACGCTGCCTCCTTATCTCCTTCGGGAGTATTGGAGGCAATGTTCTGACTGTGAAGCCGGGCTGTAAGGCATCCGGTGGAGTGATCAGAAGTGAGAATGTTGACATGAGTAGCGACAAACAGGGTGAGAGACCCTGTCGCCGAAAGTCCAAGGGTTCCTGCTTAAAGCTAATCTGAGCAGGGTAAGCCGGCCCCTAAGGCGAGGCCGAAAGGCGTAGTCGATGGGAACCAGGTTAATATTCCTGGGCCATGTGGTGGTGACGGATTGCGAGGGTTGTTCACACTTATCGGATTGTGTGGGCCGCTTAGCAGTTCCTGGAAATAGCCCCACTATCGGACCGTACCCGAAACCGACACAGGTGGACTGGTAGAGAATACCAAGGCGCTTGAGAGAACCACGTTTAAGGAACTCGGCAAAATGCCTCCGTAAGTTCGCGAGAAGGAGGCCCCATTCTCACGCAAGTGAGGGTGGGGGGCACAAACTAGGGGGTGGCGACTGTTTACTTAAAACACAGGGCTGTGCGAAGCCGTAAGGCGACGTATACAGTCTGACGCCTGCCCGGTGCCGGAAGGTTAAAAGGAGGAGTGCAAGCTCCGAATTGAAGCCCCGGTAAACGGCGGCCGTAACTATAACGGTCCTAAGGTAGCGAAATTCCTTGTCGGGTAAGTTCCGACCTGCACGAATGGCGTAACGATCTCCCCGCTGTCTCAAACGTGGACTCAGCGAAATTGAACTGTGTGTCAAGATGCACACTACCCGCGGTTAGACGGAAAGACCCCATGAACCTTTACTATAGCTTCGCACTGGCATCAGGCATGTGATGTGCAGGATAGGTGGTAGGCTTTGAAACGGGGACGCCAGTCTTCGTGGAGCCATCCTTGAGATACCACCCTTCGCCTGCTTGATGTCTAACCGCGGTCCCTTATCGGGATCCGGGACCCTGCGTGGTGGGTAGTTTGACTGGGGCGGTCGCCTCCCAAAGTGTAACGGAGGCGCGCGAAGGTTGGCTCAGACCGGTCGGAAATCGGTCGTTGAGTGCAATGGCAGAAGCCAGCCTGACTGCAAGACTGACAAGTCGAGCAGAGACGAAAGTCGGCCATAGTGATCCGGTGGTCCCGAGTGGAAGGGCCATCGCTCAACGGATAAAAGGTACTCTGGGGATAACAGGCTGATGGTGCCCAAGAGTCCATATCGACGGCACCGTTTGGCACCTCGATGTCGGCTCATCTCATCCTGGGGCTGGAGCAGGTCCCAAGGGTACGGCTGTTCGCCGTTTAAAGAGGTACGTGAGCTGGGTTTAGAACGTCGTGAGACAGTTCGGTCCCTATCTGCCGTGGGTGTAGGATACTTGAGAAGAGTTGCCCCTAGTACGAGAGGACCGGGGTGAACGGACCACTGGTGGACCAGTTATCGTGCCAACGGTAGTGCTGGGTAGCTATGTCCGGACAGGATAACCGCTGAAAGCATCTAAGCGGGAAGCCCCCTTCAAAACTAGGTATCCCTTGAGGGCCGTGGAAGACCACCACGTCGATAGGCTGGAGATGTAAGCGCGGCAACGCGTTCAGTTGACCAGTACTAATTGCCCGATTGGCTTGATTTGATCCGGTAGAAGCCAGACCTCTGGCTCCGATCATAATCAAAAGCTGCATAGCAACTTGACTTGAACTTCATCGCTTCTTCCTCGGTTTGGTGGTCATAGCACGAGCAAAACACCCGGCTCCATTCCGAACCCGGCCGTTAAGTGCCGTCGCGCCAATGGTACTGCGTCTTAAGACGTGGGAGAGTAGGTCACCGCCAAACCTAGAAAGAAGCGATAAAACTTCATCTCTCAAACAACGATGACAAACAAAATCCCGATCGCAAAAACATAAAGCCCTCGGGAAACAAACGCGGGATGGAGCAGCCCGCAATCGCTACAAACTCTCCTCGAGAGTTTGCCTAACGCGATCGCCTCGTCAGGCTCATAACCTGACAAAAAGGGCAAACGCTCAACGGACGCGGGATGGAGCAGCCCGGTAGCTCGTCAGGCTCATAACCTGAAGGTCGTAGGTTCAAATCCTACTCCCGCAACCAA
>NZ_JBVNVL010000008.1:2500-167634 GCF_055666785.1 Thioclava sp. PTB-PU3-1
GTTATAAGAGCGAACCCGGGGAACTGAAACATCTAAGTACCCGGAGGAAAGGAAATCAACAGATACTCCGCTAGTAGTGGCGAGCGAACGCGGACCAGCCGAGCCATGAGAATGACCAGAATGATCTGGAAAGATCAGCCAGAGCGGGTGACAGCCCCGTATGGGAAGTTCAATTGGACGTATTAAGTAGGGCGGGACACGTGTAATCCTGTCTGAAGATCGGGGGACCACCCTCGAAGGCTAAGTACTCCTTACTGACCGATAGCGAACCAGTACCGTGAGGGAAAGGTGAAAAGCACCCCGACGAGGGGAGTGAAACAGTTTCTGAAACCGGACGCCTACAAGCAGTCGGAGGAGCCTTGAGCTCTGACGGCGTACCTTTTGTATAATGGGTCAACGACTTGGTCTATCGAGCAAGCTTAAGCCGTTAGGTGTAGGCGTAGCGAAAGCGAGTCTTAACAGGGCGAATGAGTTCGATGGATCAGACCCGAAACCAGATGATCTAGCCATGTGCAGGCTGAAGGTGAGGTAACACTCACTGGAGGGCCGAACCGACACCCGTTGAAAAGGGTCCGGATGACGTGTGGCTAGGGGTGAAAGGCCAATCAAATCTGGAGATAGCTGGTTCTCCGCGAAAGCTATTTAGGTAGCGCGTCGATTGTATTCTCCCGGGGGTAGAGCACTGCATGGATGATGGGGGCCCACAGCCTTACTGAGTCTAAGCAAACTCCGAATACCGGGAAGAACTGATCGGCAGACACACGGCGGGTGCTAACGTCCGTCGTGGAGAGGGAAACAACCCTGACCAACAGCTAAGGCCCCCAATTCATGGCTAAGTGGGAAAGCATGTGAGACTTCCAAAACAACCAGGAGGTTGGCTTAGAAGCAGCCATCCTTTAAAGATAGCGTAACAGCTCACTGGTCTAGTCAAGAGGTCTTGCGGCGAAGATGTAACGGGGCTCAAGCCATGAGCCGAAGCTTTGGATGCACAGTGATGTGCGTGGTAGCGGAGCGTTCTGTGATATAGAACGCTGCCTCCTTATCTCCTTCGGGAGTATTGGAGGCAATGTTCTGACTGTGAAGCCGGGCTGTAAGGCATCCGGTGGAGTGATCAGAAGTGAGAATGTTGACATGAGTAGCGACAAACAGGGTGAGAGACCCTGTCGCCGAAAGTCCAAGGGTTCCTGCTTAAAGCTAATCTGAGCAGGGTAAGCCGGCCCCTAAGGCGAGGCCGAAAGGCGTAGTCGATGGGAACCAGGTTAATATTCCTGGGCCATGTGGTGGTGACGGATTGCGAGGGTTGTTCACACTTATCGGATTGTGTGGGCCGCTTAGCAGTTCCTGGAAATAGCCCCACTATCGGACCGTACCCGAAACCGACACAGGTGGACTGGTAGAGAATACCAAGGCGCTTGAGAGAACCACGTTTAAGGAACTCGGCAAAATGCCTCCGTAAGTTCGCGAGAAGGAGGCCCCATTCTCACGCAAGTGAGGGTGGGGGGCACAAACTAGGGGGTGGCGACTGTTTACTTAAAACACAGGGCTGTGCGAAGCCGTAAGGCGACGTATACAGTCTGACGCCTGCCCGGTGCCGGAAGGTTAAAAGGAGGAGTGCAAGCTCCGAATTGAAGCCCCGGTAAACGGCGGCCGTAACTATAACGGTCCTAAGGTAGCGAAATTCCTTGTCGGGTAAGTTCCGACCTGCACGAATGGCGTAACGATCTCCCCGCTGTCTCAAACGTGGACTCAGCGAAATTGAACTGTGTGTCAAGATGCACACTACCCGCGGTTAGACGGAAAGACCCCATGAACCTTTACTATAGCTTCGCACTGGCATCAGGCATGTGATGTGCAGGATAGGTGGTAGGCTTTGAAACGGGGACGCCAGTCTTCGTGGAGCCATCCTTGAGATACCACCCTTCGCCTGCTTGATGTCTAACCGCGGTCCCTTATCGGGATCCGGGACCCTGCGTGGTGGGTAGTTTGACTGGGGCGGTCGCCTCCCAAAGTGTAACGGAGGCGCGCGAAGGTTGGCTCAGACCGGTCGGAAATCGGTCGTTGAGTGCAATGGCAGAAGCCAGCCTGACTGCAAGACTGACAAGTCGAGCAGAGACGAAAGTCGGCCATAGTGATCCGGTGGTCCCGAGTGGAAGGGCCATCGCTCAACGGATAAAAGGTACTCTGGGGATAACAGGCTGATGGTGCCCAAGAGTCCATATCGACGGCACCGTTTGGCACCTCGATGTCGGCTCATCTCATCCTGGGGCTGGAGCAGGTCCCAAGGGTACGGCTGTTCGCCGTTTAAAGAGGTACGTGAGCTGGGTTTAGAACGTCGTGAGACAGTTCGGTCCCTATCTGCCGTGGGTGTAGGATACTTGAGAAGAGTTGCCCCTAGTACGAGAGGACCGGGGTGAACGGACCACTGGTGGACCAGTTATCGTGCCAACGGTAGTGCTGGGTAGCTATGTCCGGACAGGATAACCGCTGAAAGCATCTAAGCGGGAAGCCCCCTTCAAAACTAGGTATCCCTTGAGGGCCGTGGAAGACCACCACGTCGATAGGCTGGAGATGTAAGCGCGGCAACGCGTTCAGTTGACCAGTACTAATTGCCCGATTGGCTTGATTTGATCCGGTAGAAGCCAGACCTCTGGCTCCGATCATAATCAAAAGCTGCATAGCAACTTGACTTGAACTTCATCGCTTCTTCCTCGGTTTGGTGGTCATAGCACGAGCAAAACACCCGGCTCCATTCCGAACCCGGCCGTTAAGTGCCGTCGCGCCAATGGTACTGCGTCTTAAGACGTGGGAGAGTAGGTCACCGCCAAACCTAGAAAGAAGCGATAAAACTTCATCTCTCAAACAACGATGACAAACAAAATCCCGATCGCAAAAACATAAAGCCCTCGGGAAACAAACGCGGGATGGAGCAGCCCGCAATCGCTACAAACTCTCCTCGAGAGTTTGCCTAACGCGATCGCCTCGTCAGGCTCATAACCTGACAAAAAGGGCAAACGCTCAACGGACGCGGGATGGAGCAGCCCGGTAGCTCGTCAGGCTCATAACCTGAAGGTCGTAGGTTCAAATCCTACTCCCGCAACCAAATCTTCTAAAGCATATCAAACGCTTAGCCTCGCTCCCCGCGAGGCTCTTTGCGTTTCAGATGGCCTGAAGGTAGGACTTCCTTTTCACTGACCGCAGCCTGCGCGGTGTGCCGCAGGCTCTCGTGTCGTGGGAGACTGGGGCGTGCCGTTCCCCTGCAACCGAGATCAGACCGTGCGCATCAGCCGCAGGGCGTCGTAGATTGCTGCGTGAGTATTGCGCGCGGCCACGGCGTCGCCGATGCGGAAGAGCTGATAGGCGCCGCTCGGGTTTCGCGTGACCGTTTGCGGCTGGCCGGCGATCAGGGCTTCGTAATCGACTTCGCCCTGATTGGTCGCGTCTTCGCGAAGATCGAAATAGATGTCGTCGAGCGGGCGGGTGCCGTGATTGACGACGACCTGATCGACATGACGCTCGCGGGTGAAGGGGCCATAATCGCTGCCGACGCGCGCGACCAAGCCGTTTCCGTCCTTCGCGACGCCCGTCAGTTTCCAAAGCACGGTGAAGGTCACGTCGCGGGCCTGCAATTCGCGTAAGGACGGGGTTAGCGACATCGCCATGACCTCGGAGGAGAAATTGCGGTCGCGCGTCATGACCTCGACCTTGGCACCGCTGGCGGCGAGGGTCTCGGCGGCCTGAAGGGCGGCGTAGTCGCCGGCGTCGTCATAGATCAGCACGTTGCTGCCGGGGCGGGCGTCGCCCGAGAGGATGTCCCAGGACGAGACGACGAGATCGTCGCCTGCATCCAGCACCTCGGTATGCGGCAGGCCGCCGGTCGCGATCACGACGACATCGGGCTGTTCTGCGCGGATCGTGTCCGCGTCGGCATAGCTGTTGAACCGGAAACTCACGCCGAGACGCTCGCATTCCGCGAAACGCCATTGGATCAGCTGGATCATCTCGTGGCGGCGCTTGGATTGCGCGGTCAGGCGGACCTGTCCGCCGGGATCGTTGGCGGCCTCATGCACGATGACCTCATGACCGCGTTCCGCAGCCACGCGGGCGGCCTCGAGCCCCGCCGGACCGGCCCCGACGATGACCACGCGGCGCGGCGCATCGGCCTTAGCGATCTCATGAGGAACTTCCAATTCGCGCCCGGTCGAGGGGTTGTGCAGGCACAGCGCCATGCCGCCCTGATAGATCCGGTCGAGGCAATAATTCGCGCCGACGCAGGGGCGGATACGCTCTTCCTCGCCGCGCATGATCTTGGCGACGATATGCGGGTCGGCCATATGGGCGCGGGTCATGCCGACCATGTCGAGCTTGCCCTCCGCGATCGCGTGCCGCGCGGTGGCGACATCCTGAATCTTTGCGGCGTGGAAGGTCGGGAACTTGGTGGCGGCGCGGATCTCCCCCGCGAAATCGAGATGCGGCGCGCTTCGCATGCCCTGCACCGGGATCACGTCGGTCAGGCCCGCATCGGTGTCGATATGGCCCTTCACCACGTTGAGGAAATCGACCATGCCGCTGTCTTTCAGACGCTGCGAGATTTCCAGCCCCTCTTCGCGGGTGAGGCCGCCGGGCAGGTCCTCGTCACCGGTGTAGCGCACGCCCACGATGAACTCCTCGCCCACCCGCGCGCGGATCGCCTTGAGCGTGTCGAAAGTGAAGCGCAGACGGTTCTCGAGACTGCCACCATAGGGGCCCTCCAGATCGTTGGTCAGAGGCGACCAGAACTGATCCATCAGGTGGCCATAGGCTTGCAGCTCGATCCCGTCGAGCCCTGCCGCTTTCATCCGCTCGGCGGCGTCGGCGTAGTCCTCGATGATGCGCGCGATGTCCCAATCCTCGGCCTTCTTCGGGAATGCCTTGTGCGAGGCCTCGCGTTCATGGCTCGACGAGACGACCGGAAGCCAGTCGGCCTTGTCCCAGCGGGTGCGACGGCCGAGATGGGTCAGCTGGATCATCACGGCGCAATCGTGCTCGTGGCAGGCATCCGTCAGGTCCTTCATCCAGCCGACGACCTCGTCTTTCCACGCGAGGATGTTGTTGAAGACCGGCGGGCTGTCGCGGGCAACAGAAGCGGAGCCTGCGGTCATCGTCAGCGCCACGCCCGCGCGCGCCCGCTCGACATGATAGGCGCGGTAGCGATCCTTGGGCATCCCGTCCTCGGGGTAGGCGGGCTCGTGGCTCGTGATCATCAGGCGGTTCTTCAGCGTCAGATGCTTGAGCTGATAGGGCTGCAGAAGCGGATCACTGGACATGGGCGGACTCCTTGAGGTCGGGTCTTGAGGGTAGGGGCGTCAGGCGTCGATCGAGACGTCGCCGATCGGGTTCGAGCAGCAGGCGAGAACGTAGCCTTCCTCGATCTCGTCATCGGTGATGCCGCCGTTGTGGACCATGTGGACCTGACCGCCCTTGGTCTTGATCTTGCAGGTGCCGCAGACCCCGAAGGTGCAACCAGACGGCAGCGGCACGCCCGCGGCCCTTGCGGCGGCGAGCAGGGTTTCGGTCTCCTTGATCTTCGCGGTCTTGCCGGATTTGGCGAAGGTGACCTCGACGGCGGCATCCTCGTCGGGGGTCACGTCGTCTTCGGGTTCGACTGGGCGGTCGGCGATCGGGGCGTTGAAGCTCTCCTGATGGTAGTGGTCCATGTCGAACCCCAGACCGGTCAGCGCCTCGCGCACCGCGCGCATAAAGGGTTCGGGGCCGCAGCAGAACACTTCACGCTCGAGATAGTCGGGGGCTGCGAGACCGAGGATGAGCTGGTTCAACTGCCCTTTGATCCCGGTCCAGGGCGCGTAGCGATCCTGCTCCTCGACCACCCAGGTCAGCGCGATGCCCGGCAGGCGCGAGGCCATATGCTCCAGCCGTTCGCGGAAGATGATCTCCGACGGACGACGCGCGCAATTGATGAAGACGATGTCCGGGTCGCTGCCCGCGTCATAGAGCTGCGTCGTCATCGACATCATCGGAGTGATGCCGGAGCCTGCCGAGATGAACAGGTATTTCGACGCCGGATGAACGACGTTCGAAAACATCCCCGCCGGTCCCAAGGCCTTGATCCGCATGCCGGGGCGCAGATTGTCGAGCATCCAGCGCGTGCCAAGCGAGTCCTGTTGCGCCTTCACCGTGACGGTGAGCGAGGTGGGCCGCGATGGCGAGGAGGAGATCGTGAAAGTCCGGTGCAGCGGGCCGCCCGCCACCGGCAATTCGAGCGTCACGAACTGCCCGGCATTGAAGTGGAACAGCGCCCCCGAGGGCGGGCGAAAGGTGAAGCTCGCCGTATTCGGGGCCTCGGGCAGGAAGTTGACGCATTCCAGCGGTTCGTCATCGGTCCAGAACTGAAGGAGCGGTTGAGCATTTGCAGCCATGAGCCTACTCCGCCGCGACGCTGCGCGGGGCAATCGCGCGGGTCATGGTGTCCGCATACCAGTCGACGAACTGGATCACGCCCGACTCCCAATCCGGGCTGTAGGGGCCCGGCGTGTAGGCCGGAGAATTGATGCCGCGCTGGTTGTCCTCGACGATCTCGCGATCCTGATCGTTGGTGGCGATCCAGACCTCCGTCAGGCGCTGCAGATCGTAATCCACGCCTTCGACCGCATCGCGATCCACGATCCAGCAGGTCGTCACCTCGGTTTGCGTGGGGCTGATCGGCATCACCCGGAAGGTCAGCGTGATGTCGGGCAGGAAGTGGTTCCAGGTCGACGGGTAGTGGAATTTCAGCAGCGATCCCGCATCGGGCAGAGCGACGCGGCCGAGGGGACGCCGCACTGCCGCCTGACCGTCCATCGTGTAGCTGACGGCATTGTCCTGCAGCGGCATCCGCGCCAGACGGTATTGGCCGTCGCCCCCCAGACGGAATTGCGCCGGCGCGCCGGATGCCTCGCAGCGGTCGAAATGCCCCTGAAGCCGGGCTGAGATCGAACCATCGGCGGAGACGCCCGCGACTTCCGGGTCGAGCGGGAAGGAGTTGCACAGCTCGGGGTGGTTGCTCGAGCAGTGATAGCACTCGCGGTTGTTTTCCCAGACCAGCTTCCAGTTGCCTTCCTCGATGATCGACGAGGTGAAGGCGACCTTGCCCCGGTGCAGGTCGTGGACCTCCAGATAGGGGCGCGCCATGGCCGCGAAGGCCTCGAAATCCGGGGCGTCATCGGCCAGACAGACATAGATCAGGCCGCAGAGATCGCGGGTCTGAACGGCATGCAGGCGATGCTCTTTCGGGTCGAACTCCGGTCCCATCTCGCGCGCCCAGAGCAGGCTGCCATCGAGATCGTAGGTCCACTGGTGATAGGGGCAGACGAGCTTGGCTACGCGCCCGCCGGACGCCTTGCACAGGATCGAGCCGCGGTGGCGGCAGGTGTTGTGAAAGCCCCGGATCTCGCCGTCGCTGCCCTTGACCAGAATGACGTCATAAGCCCCGATCTTCAGGCGCGCGTAGTCGCCGGTCTTGACCAACTGACAGGCCGGAATCGCATAAAGCCACTCGCGGTAGTAGATATGCTCGAGATCCTCCTCGAAGATGCCCGGGTCGGTATAGAAGGCCCGGTCGAGAGAATACCCGGGTTTGCGATGTGCGAGCAGATCGGCAAGAGGAGGTGTCACGGGCGCGGCCTTTCCTATACAAGCGTGATTTCACCTCATTTCAAATTTGCTTTTTCGTGCCTCTCAACGTCATAAATATTCATCCCGGGTGAGTTCAGCTCACCTAAGACATATTTCGACACGGAATGGTTCGAAACCGACATCATGCAGCGCCCCTATGATCTTCCCTCGCTTAGCTCACTGAATTGTTTCGAAGCTGCTGCCCGAAAATTAAGCTTCAAGGCGGCGGCGTCAGAGCTGAACGTGACGCCGACCGCCGTCAGCCATCAGATTCGGGCGCTCGAGACGGAGCTCGGTCAGCAGCTGTTCCGCCGCCAACACCGCGGCGTCGAATTGACCGAGGCCGGGGCCTATCTTTTCAACGCCGTGCAGCGCAGTTTTGAAGCCATATCCGACGTGGTGAGGGATATGCGCGGGCCTGTCGCGGAGGACGACGTGATGGTGCTGGCCTCGACCGCAGTCAGCTCTTTGTGGCTTACCCCAAAACTGACGGAGTTCTGGCTGAACCATTCGGATATCAACGTCTCGCAGATCGTGAGCGACGCGGTGGATTTGGAAGCGACCGTCGATCTCAGCCTGCATTACGGCGAGTTTCCCGAGGGCGATGAAAGCTGCACGCAGCTTTTTCAGGACCGTATCTGCGCGGTGGGCTCGGAGGCTTTTGCTGCGCGCTATGCCATCACCTCCGCGCATGACTTGCACCGCGTCCCCCTGATCCACATCACGCGCGAGCGCCATCGTTGGACCGAATGGCCCGATTGGCTGTCCGAGCTCGGCGCTCCGCAGTCGACCGGCAAACGGATCACCGTCAATAACTACATGATCGGGCTGCAGATGGCGAAGGAAGGCGTCGGCGCTCTGCTTGGCTGGGACGGTCTGGTCGGCCACCTGATCGACGCCGGAGAGCTCGTCGCGCTCGGGTCAGAAAGCGTCGTGTCGCCACAGTGCTTCTACATCAAGGTTCACCGCCGCGCGTCCGCAAAGGCGAAGAAATTCCGCGACTGGCTGGTCGCGCAGAGCGTCACGAAGGTAGATGGCTGACCAGAGATAATCGCGAGGGTTCGCTCGCTTCGAACGCATCGCACAGGCATTTGCCACGTCCCTAAGCGCTCAGGCGCGAAGGTTTAGGGCCGGGGGGGGGGGGCACCGCCCGTGAGCGGTCGCGCCGACAAAGAAGGCTCAGAGGCCGCAATTCTCAGGTTTTACTCTCATCCGGTTCCCCGGCGATTTCGGGATCGTTGTAGTCGTTGGGATCGAAGTCGTCAGGGTCGAACACGTCCTCTTCTTCCGCGATGCCGGTCACGTAGGAGGTTCCCGTCTCTTCATCGAAGATCAGACCGTAGTTCGCGCGTCCCTCCGATCTGAAACGGAGAAACTCGTGAATGCCCGCGTAGAGAGCGACGAACACGAACGGCAAAAGTATCACGGCAGCAAGTATCTGAGCGCTAATGGCGGACCTCCTCCGGGCTGAACAGCAAAGGCGGATTGTCTGTGGCTGCAAGCCGGGTCAATGAAACAGCAGGCTAACATCATCTGGATGCAGGTTCGAGCACTCGGGCGTTCAGTGTGACCTGCATCTGAGCAAAAAGATGGGTCAGCGGACCGTCGAGGTCAAGGCTGGGCGCGGGCAGGGACTGCGCTTTCGCACCTGGCGTCGAGTGCCGGTGCCCCCCGCCGCCTCAGGCGTCTACGGGTTTCACCTTGGGCGGGATCGGGGCCTCGGACGGGTCGATCCCGTGCTTCTGCAACGCCTTGTGCATGTAGCTGCCGCGCCGCGGGCGGTTGTTCTCTGCCTCTTCCAGACGGGGCTTCATCCGGCGTGCCCACATATGCACCGCATAGGTGTCGTCGGTCAGGAAATCCGTCTCCACGTCGAAGCGCGACATGATCATCTTGTTCCGGTTCTTGAACGGGATCGGATAGAAGGCCTGTTGCGAGAGCGCATGGTCCCATTCGCCGGTCTCGCGCAGGAAGTGGCTCAACGCGGCAGGGCCGGTCAGCCCCCATTCCTGCTCGGAGAAATGCACCGGTTCGCCGCGGTCGCGGGCTGCGCGCAGTTCCTCTTGCTGTTCTTCTTTCAGCCATGGCCCGATCGCATAGGGGTCGGCCACGAAATCCAGCAGCCCGCGCAGCGTCTGCGACTCCGCAGGCAAGCGCATCACCGCGTTGCAGATCAGGTGCGGCTTCTCCAGCCCGAACACGTAATCATCTTTGAAATCGAAGGGTTTCACGCAAAGCACATCGGCATCGACCCAGATGTAATCGGTCTTCTCCATCAGATGCAGGCGCCACAGATCGGCATGGATCGCGGGGCTGCCGGTGCGCTTGTGGCGGATGATTTCGTCGCCCGGAAAGATCTCGCGCGCGTCGCGCAGCGTCACGCCGGGCGGGGCGTTCGGGATCAGGTTGTAGCAATAAAGCAGCGTGTCATGGCCCGCATCGACGAAAGATTTCAGGCTCAGCTGTTCGAGCCAGGACAGGCGGTCTCCGATCCACAGGGTCGCGATCGTCGGCAGTTGGGACAAGGGTAGGCTCCTGTTTGGAAAGGTCTTTCGCGGCGGTCAGGCTGCGTGGGGGCGGTATCCGGTAAGTTCGGTGGAGACGTCGGGCGTCCAACGGGGGCGAGAATGCACGAAATCTCGTTCACAATATGACGGGGTCGATCCATTCTGCATCCTGCGGCTCAGGCCACATTCTGCGCTCCGCTTCCCTGTTGCCATAAATGTGCCCGATCTCTTTGGTTTTTCTTATCTCGCCCTCGCCGTGACGATAGCACCAAACCATCCGTATGTAATTGATCGGCGCAAGAAAAAATGTCAGACCTCAACGGATCCCGAGCAGGAAAAAGCGATTTCGATGGCCGATGATTTCGAAGACGACGCCGCAGGTGATGAGTCCGGGCTCGAGGAGAAGCTGCCCGATTGGTATCGCGAGATTTTTCCCGCAGGTCCCCGCGACGGGTTCTATGAAAAGCTCGGGGCTCATGCGCTGATCCATGTCGCGCGCGACCCGGCCACGCTGGTCGTGACGTTCGATAACCTCTCGGATGCGGGCTATCCCGGCTACGACATCCGGCCCTGGGCCGAGAAATTCATCCGCGACAATGGCTGGAGCCATCTGGGCGTGGTGGCGCAGGGCCCGACATGGTTTCGCGACGCGCGGCTGATCGCCCGGATGGAGGCATTGCGTGATCAGGGCTTTTTCGAAGGATACGCACGGGTCGTGATGACGGGCACCTCGATGGGCGGCTTCGGCGCGCTGGCCTTCGCCGATCTGGCGCCGGGCTGCGACGTGGTGGCCTTCAGCCCACAGACGACGCTCGCGCGCGATTTGGCTCCGTGGGAGCGGCGCTTTGCGCGGGGGCGCGACCAGGACTGGTCGCTGCCGCGCTCGGATGCGGCTGAACATAGCGGTGCTGCGGCCAAGGTCTGGGTGATCTGCGATCCCTTCCTGCAAGAGGATATGCGACAGGTCGGGCGTCTGCCGCGCGATAACGTCACGCTGCTCAAGGCATTCGGGCAGGGGCACAAGACGGCGCTGGTGTTGCGCCGGATGGAGCTTCTGAAGGCGGTCATTGCGCGCGCGGTCACGGGCGAGCTGACCGAGGGTTGGTATTATCGGTCGACCCGAAGCCGCAAGGATATCTACCTTTATCGCAAGGTGATGGAAGACCATCTCGCCAGCCGTGGCAAGGAGCATCGCATCCCGCGTCTGGTCGCGGCTTTCAAGGCGCGCAGGCAAGCGCAAAGACAGGCGCGCGCTGCGGCGACCTCGCCCGGATCATAACGCCTTTTGAGGTGTAATACGCCGGGGCAGGGCGGCTTGCCCGCGCCTCAGCCCGGCGTCGCCTCGCGCACGCGGGCGGCCTCATGCATCATCGCGGTCAGCCGGGCGACTTCGGGCCGTTCGGTCATCTCGTGCTTCATCGTCAGCCCGACCGCGCCCGACATGAACTGCGCGCCCAGCGGCAGGCTCACCAGAAGCCCCGAGGCCAGTTCGCGCGCCACCACGCCGCGCGAGATGAACCACAGCATATCCGACCCCTCCAGAAGCCCGAGCCCGGTCGCGAGCGAGACAGTCTCGATCGGGCAGCGCGGCTCGGTGATGCCTTGTGCGCCCAGATAATCGTCGACGATGCGCCGGATGATCGCGCCGCGCGTGGGCAGGATCACGTCGCATTGGCGTAGCGCCTCGGGGGCGGGGCTGTTTGCGAAAGGATGGCCCGCGCGCGCCGCGAGGATGACCTCTTCCTCATAGAGGAAATCGAAGCGCAGCCCGGGCATGTCGGCTGCGGCCGGCATCCGCCCGATCATCAGGTCCAGCGCGCCGGAGCGGATCCGGTCGAGCAGATACAGGTTCGGCCCGGTGCTGATCGAGAGCCGCGTGCCCGGATGAGCGCGGCTGAAGTCGAGCGCCACGCCCGGAAAGATCGAGCCCGCCACAGTGGGCAGCGCGCCCACATTGATCACGTCGCCGATCCCGTCGCCGCTCAGCGCAGCGGCGCCTGCCTCAAGCTCCTGCAGCGCCTGTATCGCATGGCGGCGAAACGCCTCGCCCGCGGGCGTCACGGTCAGGCGCCGTCCACGCCGTTCCAGCAGCGCGCCGCCCAGCATCGCCTCCATCTCGGAGAGGGTTTTCGACAGGGCAGGCTGTGAAATCCCCTGTTTGCGCGCCGCAGCGGAGACGCCGCCCGCCTCGATCGTGTCGAGAAAGGCGCGGATGTGCCGCAGCTTGAGACCTTTATGCATAGCCATGGGGTTATGGATTAACGTGCATTTTATATTTGGCTCAAGCGAAAACTTCAGAAAAGATTATGACGGGAGGAAGAGGATGCACGCACTTATTTGCGACTGGGGGCATATCCATTACCGCGAAGACGGTGTGGCACAGGGCGTTCCGGTTATATGTCTGAACTCGCTGGGCACCGATCTGCGGATGTGGGATGGGCTTGTCGCCCCGCTCTCCGGCTATCGTCTGGTGCGCATGGACAAGCGCGGCCACGGGCTGAGCGCGACCTCTGACGTCGCCCCCACGATCACCGATCTGGCGCGCGATGCATTGGCGGTGGCCGATCATCTGGGCATCGAGCGTGCGGTTTTCGTCGGCTGTTCGATCGGCGGCATGATCGCGCAGGAGATCGCGCGGATCGCCCCGGAACGCGTGCTTGCACTCATTCTCAGCAACACCGCCGCCAAGATCGGCACCGAGGAAAGCTGGGCCGAGCGGATCGCCACCGTGGAAAGCCAGGGCCTGCCCGCGATGGCGCAAGGCGTGATCGAGCGCTGGTTCGGTCCCACCTTCCGCGCCCATCCCGATTGTGCGCTCTGGGTGACCGAAGTCGCGCGCACCGACGCCAAGGGCTATGCGAATTGCTGCGCGGCGCTCGCCGGGGCCGATCTGCGCGACGCTCTGTCCGAGATTTCCGCCCCGACGCTGGTGATCGCGGGCAGCCATGACGGCGCAACCCCGCCCGAGCAGGTCATGGAGATGGCCGCCGCCATTCCCGGCGCGCGGGCCGAATTGATTGAAGGCGCGGGGCATATTCCCGCAATCGAGGCGCCCGAGCAGCTGGCGCGCCTCATCACTGAATTTCTGAAGGAGCATGAGCGTGTCTGAGCGATATGAAGCAGGGATGGAAACGCGCCGTCGCGTGTTGGGCGACGCCCATGTCGACCGCGCCGATGCGGGCAAGACCGAGTTCGACGCGCCGTTTCAGGAATTCATCACCGAAGGCGCCTGGGGCTCGGTCTGGTCGCGGCCCGACCTGACGCCGCGCGAACGCTCCATCGTGACGATCGCGCTTCTGGCCGCGCAGGGCAATCACGAGGAGATCGCGATGCATACCCGCGCCACCGCCAACACGGGGGCCACGCCGGAAGACCTGCGCGAAGCGATGCTGCATGTCGCGGTCTACGCGGGCGTGCCCCGCGCCAATCACGCGATCAAGATCATCAAGGAAACGCTGAAGGAGATGGGCCAATGACCGGTCGTTTGATCCCCCGCGAGGCCGGTATCCATCCGCCTCTCTTCACGCCAGCCTACAAGACCTCGGTGCTGCGCAGCCCTCAGCGCGCGCTGATCTCTTTCGACAGTTCGCCCAGCGAGGAGACCGGCCCGACCTTCGGCCATGTAAAGCTCGGCGCGCTCGATAACGACCTGTTGCTGAACTACGCGCGCCCCGGCACCAGCGCCATCGGCGAGCGGATCATCGTGCACGGTCGGCTTCTGGACGAGAACAACCGGCCGATCCCGAACGCGCTGATCGAGATCTGGCAGGCCAATGCGGGCGGGCGTTACCGCCACAAGAAAGACGGCTATCTGGCGGCGCTCGATCCCGATTTCGGCGGCTGCGGGCGCACGATCACCGGCGCGGACGGCTCCTACGCGTTCCGCACCGTGAAGCCCGGTGCCTATCCGTGGCCCAACGGTCCGAACGAATGGCGTCCCGCGCATATTCACTTCTCGATCTTCGGCCACAGCTTCGGCCAGCGTCTGATCTCCCAGATGTATTTCGAAGGTGATCCGCTGATCGCGCGCTGCCCGATCGCACAGACGATCCCCGACAAGGCCGCGCTCGACCGGCTCGTGGCGGCGCTCGACATGAGCGAGACGAAACCGATGGACGCGATTGCCTATCGCTTCGACATCGTGCTGCGCGGCCACCGCCAGACCCATTTCGAAAACCGCCCGGAGGGATTGTGATGGTGCAGAAATTCGACAAGCCGATCCTGACGCCTTCGCAAACGGCAGGGCCTTACGTCCATATCGGTCTCGCCCCCGAGGCCTGCGGCATCGAGGATGTGCCCTTCGAGACGCTGGGCCGCGAGATCGCCGGGCCGGAGGCGAAAGGCGACCGGATCAAGATCACCTGTCGCGTCGTCGACGGGGGCGATCTGCCGCTGCGCGACTGTCTCGTCGAGACCTGGCAGGCCGATGCCGCCGGTATCTATCCGGGGCAGGAGGGGGCCGACCCGGCTGTCTCCGGTTTCGGCCGTATGCCCGCCGATTTCACCACCGGCGAGATCACCTTCGAGACGATCAAACCCGGTGCGATTGCGCTTTCGGGCGACCGCAAGACGCCGCCGCATATCTCGTTCTGGATTTTCGCGCGCGGGATCAATCACGGGCTGCACACCCGGATGTATTTCCCCGAGGACAATCTGTCGGGCGACCCGCTTCTGGCGCGGATCGAGCATCGCGACCGGATCGCCACGATGGTCGCCGAGGCGACCGGCCCGGGCGAATACCGCTTCGACATCCGTCTGCAAGGTGCAGGCGAAACCGTCTTCTTCGATATCTGAGCCATGACCCAGGACCCTTGCATCATCTGTGTCGCGATCACCGGCTCCGTGCCGCAGCAATCCGACAACCCCGCTGTGCCGATCACGATCTCCGAGCAGATCGAGTCGACGCAGGCCGCGTTCGAGGCGGGCGCGACCATCGCGCATTGCCATGTGCGCAATGAGGACGGCTCGCCCAGTTCCGACCCCGACCGCTTCGCGCGGCTGATGGAGGGGCTGCACCAGCATTGCCCCGGCATGATCGTGCAGCTCTCGACCGGCGGCCGGTCCGGCGCGGGCAAGACGCGGGGCGGGATGCTGCCTTTGCGGCCCGACATGGCCTCGCTCTCGGTCGGGTCGAACAACTTCCCGACGCGGGTCTATGAGAACCCGCCGGATCTTGTCGACTGGCTGGCCTCGGAGATGAAGACCTATGACGTGCGCCCCGAGATCGAGTGCTTCGACCTCAGCCACATCTTTCAGGCCGCGAAACTGGTCAGCGACGGGCGGCTGCCCGCGAATGTCCATGTGCAATTCGTGATGGGTGTGAAAAACGCGATGCCGGTCGACCGCGCGGCGTTCGATTTCATGCGCGAGACTCGAGCGCGGGTGCTGCCCGAGGCGACATGGTGCGCGGCGGGCGTCGGGCCGGGGCAGGTGGTGATCAACCAGTGGTGCATCGAGACCGGCGGCCATTGCCGCACCGGGCTGGAGGACAACATCCGGCTTGATCGGGACACGCTCGCGCCCTCGAATGCGGCGCTGGTGCAGCGCACGGTCGATCTGTGCGAAAAGGCGGGCCGTCCGGTTGCCACATGGCAGCAGGCGCGCGAGATCCTCGCGCTGCCGATGAAGGGGGCCGCATGAGCCTGTCGCCCCTCGACAGCCCGCTCTGGTCCGGTCTCTACGGCGATCCGGAACTGGGTGCGATGCTTGGCGATGCTGCGCTGCTGGCTGCAATGGTGCGTGTCGAGGTGGCATTGGCCGAGGCTTGCGCCGCCGAAGATGTCGTGTCCGAGGCTGCCGCTGCCGAGATTGCGGAAAAGCTGCATGGATACCAGCCCGATCCCGCCGCGCTGGCCGCAGGAGCCGCGCGCGATGGCGTGCCGGTTCCGGCGCTGCTGAGCGATTTGCGCGGCAAGCTCTCGGAAGAGGCGGGGCAGGCGCTCCATTGGGGAGCGACATCGCAAGACATTATCGACAGTGCGACGGCGCTTCTGATGACGCAGGCGCTTGCCGTGATCGCGGCGCGGCTGCGGCGCGTGATCCGTGTGACCGGCGCGCTGGCCGGGCGCGAGGCCGAGACGGTGATGGCCGGGCGCACTCGCAGCCAGATCGGCCTGCCGGTGACTTTCGGCGCGCTGGTGGCGTCCTGGGGGCAGCCGCTGATCGACGCGGCGGCGCGGATGGCCGTGATGCAAGGCGCGGGACGGATCTCGCTGCATGGCGCGGTCGGTACCGATGCGGCGCTCGGCGACAGGGCGCAGGCGGTGCGCAACCGCATGGCCACGGCGCTGGGCCTGCAGGCCGAGGATCAGCCGTGGCACAGCCGCCGTGACGCGATGGCCGCGACCGGCGCGCAGGCGGTGCTGCTGACCGGTTCGCTGGGCAAGATCGGCACGGATGTGGTGACGCTCGCGCAGTCGGGGATCAACGAGGTGCGGATCGCGGGCGGAGGCTCGTCCACTATGCCGCATAAATCGAACCCCGTGGCCGCCGAGGCGCTGGTGGCGCTGGCGCGGCACGCCGCGCATCTGCAGGTCAGCCTTTTCGAATCCGCACTGCATGGTCAGTTCCGCGACGGCGCAGCCTGGGCGCTGGAATGGATGAGCCTGCGCCCGATCCTCGTGGCCTGCGGCGCATCGCTGCGCCTCGCCGGGGAGATGCTGAACGGCCTCCAGGCAGACGCGCCCCGGATGCGCGCCAATCTCGAGGCGGCGGGCTTCGGCCCCTATGCCGAGCGCGCGATTTTCACGCTCGCCAAGACGCTGCCGCGCAACGCGGCGAAGACAGCGGTGCAAGAGGCGATGGCCGCACCCGATCCGGCGGCGGCATTGCTGGCCGCCCATCCCGAACTCGACGGGGACACCCTGACCGATCCGCTTCTCGCGGCAGGGCAGTCCCCGGCGCAGGCGCGCGCTTTTGCGCAGCGCTGCAATGACCTTTGCGGAGGAAACGCATGAAGACCCAAGTCGCTATCATCGGTGGGGGCCCGGCCGGGCTGCTGCTGTCGCAATTGCTCGACCTGCATGGGATCGAGAGCGTCGTGCTGGAACGGCGCTCGCGGGACTACGTGCTGTCGCGGATCCGCGCCGGGGTGCTCGAACAGGGCACCGTCGATCTGCTGCGCGCCGCTGAAGTGGGTGCGCGGATGGACCGTCAGGGCGAGATCCATGACGGCGTCGAAATCTCGTGGCATGACGAGCGGCTCAATATCGACATCAAGGATCTGACGGGCCGCGGCGTGATGGTCTATGGCCAGACCGAGGTGACGCAGGACCTGTATACCGCCCGCGATGCGCGCGGCGGCACGGTGCTGCACGAGGCCGAGGTGACCGCGATCGAGGGGGTCGAAGGCGACGGCGTCACCGTGCATTTCACCCATGAGGGCGAGGCCAAGACGCTGACCGCCGATTTCGTGGCGGGCTGCGACGGTTTCCACGGGCCGTCGCGCAAGGCGATCCCCGAAAGCCACCGTCAGGAATTCGAGCGCGCCTATCCGTTCGGCTGGCTGGGCCTTCTGTCGGAGACGCCGCCCGCCGCGCCCGAGCTGATCTACGCGGCCCATGATCGGGGCTTTGCGCTTTGTTCGATGCGCTCGCCCACGCTGAGCCGCTATTACGTGCAGGTGTCGCTGAGCGAGAAGCTGGAAGACTGGCCCGCCGAGCGGTTCTGGGACGAGCTGCGCACCCGCATCCCGGCCGATGTGGCCGAGACGCTGGTTACCGGCGAGCCGCTGGAGATGTCGATCGCGCCGCTGCGCAGCTTCGTCTCCGAGCCGATGCGCCACGGGCGTCTGTTCCTTGCGGGCGACAGCGCCCATATCGTGCCGCCGACTGGCGCGAAGGGTCTCAACCTCGCGGCGTCCGACGTCTACTATTTGCACCGCGCCTTCGATCGGTTCTACAACCACGGCACGTCCGAAGGGCTCGACGCCTATTCCGAGACGGCGCTGTCGCGGGTCTGGAAATGCGAGCGCTTCTCGTGGTGGATGACCTCGATGCTGCACGATTTTCCGGAAACGGGCGCGTTCGAGCGCCGGATGCAGCGCGCGGAGTTCGAATATCTCCAGATGTCGGAGACCGCACGCAAGAGCTTTGCCGAAAACTACGTGGGCCTGCCTTACTGACAGGCCGAACCGCCCCCGCGCGAGGGGCATAAAGGGAGGAAATAACGATGAAATTTACGAAACTGCTGGGGCTGAGCGCCGCGGCGATGCTTTGGGCAAGCGGGAGCTTCGCACAGGAGATCACCCTCAAGTTGCACCATTTCCTTGGCGCCAAAGCGCCGGTGCAGACGCAGATGCTGGAGCCCTGGGCGAAGCGCGTCGAAGAGCTGTCGAACGGCAAGGTCAAGATCGATATCTACCCCGCGATGACGCTGGGTGGTCGCCCGCCGGAACTCGTGCAGCAGGCACGCGACGGCGTGGTCGATCTGATCTGGACGCTCAACGGCTACACGCCCGGTCTCTTCCCTCGCACCGAGGTGTTCGAACTGCCGACCGTCTTCAACAACGACCCGGCTGCGACCAACCTCGCGATGCGCGACATGTTCGATAAGGAGCTGAAGCAGGAATACGAGGACAAGGGCCTCGAAGTGATGTTCCTGCATGCCCATGCGGGCAACGGCATCCACACCGTGGATACCCCGGTTCACAGCCCCGCCGACGTGAAGGGCATGAAGCTGCGCACGCCGTCGCGCACGGGGGCCTGGGTGATCGAGGCGCTGAACGCGCAGCCGGTCGCGATGCCGGTGCCGGAACTGCCGCAGGCGCTCTCGAAGAAGGTCGTCGACGGTGCGCTGATCCCTTGGGAAATCATCCCCGCGCTGAAGCTGCAGCAGCAGACCCAGTACCAGATCGAAGGGCAGGACCATTGGCGTCTGGGCACCTCGATCTTCCAGGTGTCGATGAACAAGGCGAAGTGGGACAGCCTGCCTGACGACGTCAAAGCGGCGTTCCGCAAGGCCTCCGACGAGGAGTGGCTCAAGCAGGTCGGTGATATCTGGCGCACCAGCGACAATAACGGGATCAAGGCCGCCGAAGCGGATGGCAACGAGCTGATCACGCTCTCGGCCGATGAGACCCAAGCCTTCAAGGATGCGATGCAGCCGGTCGTCACCCGTTGGGAAGACGAAGTGAAAGGCCAAGGCATCGACGGTCCGGCGCTGGTGAAAGAAGCCCGCGAGCTGACTGCTGAAGAAGAAAAGAACCTGGCGAGCCAGTAACCAACGGAGCGGCGACGATCATGCATTCTGCAACTGAGACTTTCTTGCGCAAGGCGATCTATGCCTGGGCCCTCGCCGGAGGCGGGGTGCTTGCAGCGATCGTCGCCGTAAACGTCTGGACCGTGGTGGGCGGCTTTATCGGGCTGCCCTTCGCGGGAGACTTCGAGCTGACGGAGATGGGGGTCGCCATCGCGGCCTTCATGTTCCTGCCTTATTGCCAACTCGCCGATCAGAACGTGACGGCGGATATCTTCACCTCGAAACTGAGCGCCGCCGTGCAGCGCCGCTTCTCGTCGATCGGCTCGGTGCTGGCGCTGGGCTTCGCGGCGCTCCTGCTGTGGCGGATGTATTTCGGGATGCTTGACCAGAAATCCTACTCGCTCGCGACCACGATCCTGCAGATCCCGGTCTGGTGGGCCTACCTTCCCGCGCTTGCTTCGCTGGCGCTACTTTTCATCGCCGCAGCGCTGAGCCTGCGGGACAACTGGACGGGGCGTGCCTGATGGACCCGATTACTCTCGGCCTGCTGGGCCTCGCCATTCTCGTGGGGCTCATCGTGATGCGTGTGCCCATCGCCTATGCGATGATCGTCGTGGGCGCTGGCGGCACCGCGATCATCAACGGCCCGGCGATCCTGCTGAGCCAGCTCAAGACGCTCGCTTACGGCCAATTCTCGATCTATGATCTCTCGGTCGTGCCGATGTTCGTCCTGATGGGGGCGTTGGCCACCAAGACGGGCCTGTCGCGCGATATGTTCCGCGCCGCGAACGCGTGGTTCGGCTGGATGCGCGGCGGCACAGCGATGGCCTCGATCGCCGCCTGTGCGGGTTTCGGCGCGGTCTGCGGGTCTTCGCTCGCCACGGCCTCGACGATGGGCAAGGTCGCCCTGCCGGAACTGGAGCGCTACAACTACTCGCCCGCACTCGCGACCGGTTCGGTCGCGGCGGGCGGCGTGCTGGGCATCCTGATCCCGCCCTCGGTGATCCTCGTGATCTACGCGGTGATCGTGGAGGCCAATATCGTCACCATGTTCATGGCCGCGCTGATCCCCGGTCTGATCGCGGTCGTGCTGTTCCTGATGACCATTGCGATCTATGTCCGCCTCGTACCGAGCGCGGGCCCCGCGCAGGGCGTGTCGGACAAGGCGGAGTTCTGGGCGGCCACGCGCGGCGTGCTGCCGGTGCTCGGCATCTTCGGCGTCGTGATCGGCGGCATCTATGCGGGCTTCTACAACCCGACGCCCGCCGCTGCGATCGGCGTCTTCGCGGTCTTCGTCTACGGGCTCTTCCGCGGGCTGATGTCGCGCGAGGCGATGCGGTCGTCCATCCTCGAGACGGCGGGCACCACGGGCATGATCTACCTGATCCTGCTGGGCGCCGAGCTGCTGAAGATCTTCATGTCGCGGGCAGGGGTGCCGCAGGCGGCTGCCGATATGGCGGTGAATTCCGGACTGCCGCCGATGATGGTGATGGCGATCCTGCTGATCGCGCTGATCGTGCTGGGCTGCCTGATGGACTCGATGTCGATGATCCTGCTGGTGCTGCCCTTCTTCTGGCCGGTGCTGGTCGAGATCAATGGCGGGCTCTACCAGATGGCGGACGGCTCTGGCTTCGGCCTCTCGACCGACGAGCTGAAGGTCTGGTTCGGTATCCTCGCGCTTGTCGTGGTGGAACTGGGACTGATCACGCCACCGGTGGGGATGAATGTCTTCGTGATCTCGGCGCTGGCGAAGAACGTGCCGATGGGCACCACCTTCCGCGGTGTCTTCCCGTTCTTCCTGTCCGAGCTGGTGCGTGTCGCGCTTCTGCTGGGCTTCCCGGCGCTGACGCTGTGGCTGCCGCGGGTGCTGGGCGGCTGAGCGATCGTATGAACGGATGAAATAGAGCGGGGGGCGGAGACGCCCCCCGTTTCGCATTCAGCCCGAGCGCATCGGGGCGAGGGCCTTGTTCTCCACCCCGATCCTCACCCAGAGCATCGCCGCGTTGAGAACGGTGAACAGCACAGCGACCCAGAACAGCCCCAGCACCATCGGGGCCACGAAAATCTCCGCCACGACCAGCATGTAGTTTGGATGCGAGACGTATTTGAACGGCCCGCGCGCGACCAGCGGCTCGTCGAGGATGATCACCCGCGTCGTCCAGCGCGCGCCAAGGCTGGAGAGAATCCAGACGCGCAGCACCTGCAGGACCGCGAAGATCGCGAGCCAACCGAGGTGGACCGGCTGGCCGAGCCCGAAGACGATCAGGCAGAAAATCCAGGCGCTGTGCATCGCGACCATCACCGGGTAATGCGACGCGCCGACCTCATGGGCCCCGCGCGCCAGAAGCCGGGCGGTGTTGCGCTTGGCGATCACCAATTCGCTCAGCCGTTGCACGACGATGAAAGCCAGGAACAGGAGGCTCGGGAGGACCATCAGGCGGCCTCCTTCTCGCTTTGGGCCGGACCGACATGGAAGGGCAGGAAGGAGGCGGTGAAGCCGGGGCCGAGTGCGCAGCCCATCATCTGCCCGGTCTTGCCCGCGTCCAACACCGCGCGCATCACGAACAGCATCGTGGGCGCCGACATATTGCCCGCCTCGCGCAGTACCGCGCGTTCGGCATCCAGAACGCCCTGTTCCAGATGCAGCGCGCCTTCAATCGCCTCCACGACCTTCGCGCCGCCGGGGTGGCAGACATAGCGCTCGATATCGTCATGGTTAAGGTTCGCGGCCTTGAGCGCACCTTCCGCGGCCGCGGCGAATTCGGCTGTCACGAAGCCCGGGATCGAGCGGTCGAAGATCACACCAAAGCCGATCTCGTCGACATCCCAGCCCATGACGTCGAGCGTGTTGGGCCATGTCTTCTGGTGCCCCTGACCGAGCGAGATCACCTGACCCGCGCCCGGCGCCTCGGTGCTGATACAGGCCGCAGCCGCGCCATCTGCAAACAGCACGGCCGCCACGATATCGGCCTTCTGCATCCGGTCCGCACGGAAGGACAGCGAGCAGGTTTCGACCACGACGAGCAGAACCTTCGCCCCCGGACGCCCCGCCGCGATGGATTGAGCCGTCGACAGTCCCGAGACGCCGCCCGCGCAGCCCAGACCGAAAATCGGCACCCGCATGATGTCATTGCGAAATCCCATCTCGCCGAGAACTTGCGCCTCGAGCGAGGGCGTCGCGAGCCCGGTCGAGCAGACCGTGACCACGCAATCGACCTCCGAGCCCTGCCAGCCTGCGGTGTCGAGGGCCGCCTGCGCCGCGTCGATGAACAGCGCCTTCGCGCCTTCCATGAAAGCCGCGTTGCGATCCGCCCAGCCGTGCTCTTCCGAGAACCAATCGATCGGCACGACCGAATAGCGCCGATCGATCCCGGCCGTGTCGAAGGTCTTCGATAGCCGCTCGAATTGCGGGTAGGTCTCGCCGAAGATGATCTCGGCGCGCTTACGCACCTCGGACTGCGCGAGGCAATGCGGCGGTAGCGCAGTCGAGAGGCCGTGGAGATAAACTGACATGGCAATTCCTTTCCGCTGAAGGCTGATGCTGGTCAGTCCTTGAGGAAACTTTTGAAAAACTCGGGGGCGCGTTTGGATTGCCCTGTAAGTCAACGGACTGGATCGGCCTTTGGTTCAGCCACAAGGAAAGGGAACTGGTGCCGGGTGGCGAAGCCGAGTCGTTTAACTGTGGCGCGTAACAACTTGTGAATAAATGATTTTCTCCGATAGGGACGCGCGGCGGTTTTGTCTTCAACACCAAGCTGTGATCGCAATAAGGCGATGCTTCCCCGGGCCGGACGCTGGCGGACTACCGGTGCAGCGAGAGAGGACGGCAAACGCACGGTCCCTCGCTGTGTCAAAGTCGTCCTTTAATAATCTGATTTCGCGAGGTTTTCTAAAAATCGCGGGGCCTCAACACGGGCCGTCCATAGCCACATTGCCGCGCCGCGGCACACGGCGACTTGAGGCCGAATTCGTGTTTCGAAACCGGTTTCGGCTTTACGAAATCGGTTTCGTTAACCTAGTCTCTCGCCATGGAGGAGATTCGCGACACAGACAAGAAACCGTCCGAACCGGCGCCGCGTCGGGTGCGGATTTCTGATCTTGCGCAGGCGCTGGGCCTGACCAAGAGCACCGTGTCGCGGGCGCTTAACAATTATTCCGACATTTCTCCCGAGACCCGCGAGCGCGTGGCGCGCGTCGCCGCCGAGATGGGCTACGCGCCGATGCCTTATGCGCAGGCCGTGCGCACGGGGCGGGTGCGGGCGCTGGGTCTGGTGCTCGAACTGGATGCGCCGGATCGCTACGGGCCGTTCCTCACGGATTTCCTTGGCGGGATCACGCAGGAGGCCTCGCTGGAAGGTTGGACGCTGACGATCGCGTCGTCGAATTCGCGCGAGGAGATGGAGGACACGGTCACGCGGCTCTTGCAGGAGCACAAGGTCGACGGCTTCATTTTGCCGCGGACGCAGGTCGTGGACCCGCGGGTGAAGTTCCTGCAGGCGAAACACGTGCCCTTCGTGCTGTTCGGCCGCACCGGTCACGGTCAGCCCGATCCGGGTCTGTCGTGGTACGACGTGGATGGCGAGGGCGCGATGCGTGCCGCGGTCGCGCGGCTGGCGGGCTTCGGTCATCGCCGCATCGCCTTTGCCGGGTCGCATGCGAGCTACAATTTCGCGCTGCTGCGCCGCGACGGCTACCGCGAGGGGCTGGAAGAGGCTGGTCTGCCCTTCGATCCCGCGCTTGAGGTGATGGAAATCTCCGACCGTTCGGAAGGTGCGCAGGCCGCGCGCGATCTGCTCGATCTGCCAAATCCCCCGACCGCGATCGTCTATTCCACCGACGCGACTGCGCTGGGGGCCTATGACGTGGCGCGCGAGCGGGGGCTGACGATCGGGCGCGACCTGTCGATCATCTCCTATGACGGTATTCCCGAGGGCCGGATGGTCGATCCGCCCCTCACGACATTCGCAGTCGACAGCCAGCACGCGGGCGCGCGTCTCGCGTCACTGCTGATCGCGCAGCTCCGCGGTGCGCCGCCCGGAGAGCTGACGGAATTGGTGGCGGCGCAACTGGAACCGGGAGGCTCCGACGGGCCACCCGTCGACCCATAAGAGAAACGCAATCTACCGGGAGGAAAGTAAATGAAGCTAATTCGAGGACATAAAACGGCGATGCTGATGGGCTCGACCGTGCTGGCGCTGATGGCGGGCGCCGTCGCGGTGCAGGCCGAGACGATCAAGTTCTGGACCACCGAGGAACAGCCTGAGCGTCTGGCCAAGCAGCAGCAGATGGCCGACGACTTCAAGGCCAAGACCGGCATCACCGTCGACGTGATCCCGGTGACGGAAAGCGACCTGAACCAGCGTGCCACCGCGGCTTTCGCGGCGGGTGATCTGCCCGACGTGATCTACACGCCGCTGCAAAACGTGCTGCCCTGGACCGATGCGGGCATCGTCGACACGCTGGCGAGCACCGATGTGGTCGACAAGCTCGATCCGGCGACCTTCGCGCCCGGTGCGCTGAAAATGGTCGAGACGGATGGCGATTACGCCGCCGTGCCGGTCGATGGCTGGACCCAGATGATCCTTTATCGCAAGGACCTGTTCGACAAGGCGGGCCTCGCGCCGCCGACCGATTTCAAGTCGATCGAAGCCGCGCTCGACAAGCTCAACAATCCGCCGAGCATGTATGGTTTCGTTGCCGCGACCAAGGTCGACGAAAACTACATGAGCCAGATCCTCGAACAGATCTTCCTCGCCAACGGCGTCTCGCCGGTGGGACCGGACGGCTTCAAGCCTCTCGATGAGAAGAAGACGGTCGAGGTGCTGAACTTCTACAAGAAGCTGGCCGACGCCTCCCCGCCCGGCGAGAACTACTGGAAGCAGTCGCGCGAGCTGTATTTCGCGGGCAAGGCGGCGATGATCATGTGGTCGCCCTTCATCCTCGACGAGCTGGCCGGTCTGCGTGACAGCGCTCCGCCGATGATCAACGACGATCCGACCTCGACCGAGCTGTCGAAGGATACCGGCGTCGTGACCAACCTCGCGGGCCCGTCGAACCCCGACGGTGCGAGCTGGGCGGACCTGCGTTACTTCACCATCACCGCCGATGCCGACACCGAAGCGGCCGAGCAATTCGTCGATTACTCGATGAATGACGGCTACGAGCAGACGCTGTCGATCGCGCCGGAGGGCAAGTTCCCGACCCGTCGCGGCACCGATGCGGATCCGGAGAAGTTCACCAAGCTCTGGGCGACCCTGCCGGTGGGCGTGGATCGCAAGGCGCCGCTCAAGGATCTCTACGCGCCGGCCGTGGTCGACGAGATCACCAAGGGTCTCGACACCGCACAGCGCTGGGGCGTGAAGGACGGGCAGCTCGCGCTGGCCTCGAAGATGCTCAACAGCCAGGTCATCAACCGGGTTGTGCGCGACTTCATCGACGGCAACATCTCGACCGAGGATGCGGTCGCGAAGATGAACGACGAGCTGGGCAAGATCAACTGATCCGACCTCTGGCCGGGGCAGGGCGGTTGCGCCTTGCCCCGGGACCAAAGCCCGCTCTGACTGCATGGATTGGAGACTGTCATGACTGACATATCGCCGCCCAAGGGGCGCGGCGCGCTTGCCCGTCGCGAGGCGCGCCTGGCCTGGGGCCTGCTGTTCCCGACCATCGCGATCGTGGCGCTTGTCGTGATCGTGCCGCTGCTGGCGATCTTCTGGATCTCCTTCAAGCCGGTGACGCTGGGCGATCTGCGTCCGGCCGAGATCCGCACACGGGTCGCGCTGCGCGACCGCGGCGATCAGGCGCTTCTGGAACTGCGCGTCATCAACCCCTCGCGCGAGCAGGAGATGCGCAATGCGGCGCTCAATGTGACCCTGCCTGAAGGCGTTGCGCTGACCGGCGATCTGCCTCAGGGCTGCGCAATGGACGGGCAAGACCTGTCTTGCGATTTCGGCACGCTTGAGGCCGGCGCGAACGAACGTTTCCGCGTCGATGCGCAGGTGACGGGGGACACCCGCGAGGCAGAGCGCGCGATGCGTGACGCCGAGGTCAAAGCGACCGGTCACGTCTCGAACGTTCTGACGAATTCCACCTTCACGCTCGACAACTTCCGCCAGCTCTTTTCGGGCAGCGAGTTCTGGAGCGTTCTGGGTATTACGCTGTTCTATACGGTCTTCGGCACGCTGGGCGCGCTGGTCGTGGGGCTGTTTGCGGCGCTGCTGCTGAACAAGAGCTTCCGCGGGCAGGGTATCCTGCGCGGGCTTTACCTCTTTCCCTATGTGGCCCCGGTGATCGCCGTGGCTTTCACATGGATCACGCTGTTCGATCCCTATTCGGGCTCCGCCAACGCGCTTCTGGTGCAGATGGGCGTGAGCGAAGGCGCGATCAACTTCTTCGGGGCCAAGCCGCTCGCACTGATCATGGTGACGGTGTTCGAGATCTGGCGCTATTTCCCGCTCTCGTTCCTCTTCATCCTCGCGCGGATGCAGAGCATCGACACGGATATGTATGAGGCGGCGGATATGGACGGGGCCTCGCCATTCCAGAAATTCTGGTATCTCTCGATGCCGCAGCTACTGGGGATCCTGTCGGTCCTGTTCCTGCTGCGCTTCATCTGGACCTTCAACAAGTTCGACGACATCTTCCTGCTCACCGGCGGCAATGCCGGCACGCGGGTCCTGACGGTCAATGTCTACGAACAGGCTTTCGCGGTGTCGAATATCGGTGCGGGTGCCGCGGTCGCCGTGGTGATCTTCGCCTGCCTTCTCGTCTTCTCGGGGCTGTTCTTCCGCACCATGAGCCGGGAGGAAGGGCTATGAAAATCCTGCATAAAGGCTACCTTACCGGGCCGATCATCGGGGCGCTCTGGGCGCTGGTCATGTCGGTCACGCTGGGGGGCGCGATCTCCTTTGCGACCGGCGCTGCGGCCAAGCCCGCTCTGATCGGGTCGCTGATCCTCGGCCTCGCGACCGGGTTTGCCCGCGTGCGCATCGCCAATCGCTGGGCCGCGGATGCGGTGGCGGTGATCGTGGCGCTGGCGCTGATGGCGGTGGGCCTCGGCGCGCTGCAATTCGACGACAGCTTCAACTTTGTCTGGCGCGTCGCACTCAGCGTGGTGCTGGCGGGAGCGGTCTCGATCCCGCTCAACTCGATCCTGCGCGAGCTGCGGTTCGGTGCGCTCACCCGCCACCAATTCGAGGATGCGGTGATCCGCTTCCTCACCGGCTTCGGCTATATCTTCTTCACCGCGATCGTGGTCATCCCGTTCTACGTGATGGTCATGACCTCGATGAAGTCGCAGCAGCAGCTGATGCTCAACCCGCTCGATTTCTCGATCGACCTGAGCCGGGGCTGGCACCTGTTCGACAGCTATTACGAGTTGATGACGCGGTTCCATTTCGGGCGCTACCTCTGGACGAGTTTCTATGTCTCAGTGCTGACCGTACTGCTGACGCTGTTGTTCTCGGTGCCCGGCGCCTATGCGGTGGCGCGGCTGCGCTTCCGCGGGCAGAAAGTGTTCTCGCGCGGCATCCTGCTGATCTACATGGTGCCGATGATCGTGCTCGCGCTGCCGATCTACATCGCCTACTCGATGGTCGGTCTGCGCAACTCGATCCTCGGGATCGTCATGATCTACCCGGTCACGACCATTCCCGTCGCGCTCTACATGCTGCAGGGCTATTTCCGCGGCCTCCCCGTCGAGGTCGAGGAGGCGGGCCTGATGGACGGGCTCTCGCGGCTCAAGGTGATCTGGAAGATCACGCTGCCGCTGGCGCTGCCCGCGATGGCTTCCGTCGGGCTCTATGTCTTCATGATCGCATGGAACGAGTTCCTGCTCGCCTTCATGCTGCTCGACGATCCCAGCAAATTCACCCTCACGCGGGGCATTGCCTCGCTCAACTCCTCCGAGATTCCGCGCC
Source organism: Thioclava sp. PTB-PU3-1 (assembly GCF_055666785.1). NCBI lineage: Bacteria > Pseudomonadati > Pseudomonadota > Alphaproteobacteria > Rhodobacterales > Paracoccaceae > Thioclava > Thioclava sp. PTB-PU3-1. The sequence continues at coordinate 30,771 of NZ_JBVNVL010000008.1, forward strand.
AGCACCTGATGGCGGGTGCCGTCATCGCGACGGTGCCGATCATGGCGCTGTTCCTCGGGCTCGAACGTTTCATGACCCGCGGCCTGACGGCTGGCGCGGTGAAAGGATAAGATATGATGACCGAAACTCTGGCTGCCGCAGACGACTTCTCCGACCGGGATGCCGCGGCGCGCGACATCCTCACCCAGAACGACCGGGGCGGCTATACCGTGCCGACCGACGGCCTCTATCCCTACCAGTGGAACTGGGACAGCGCCTTCGCGAGCCTCGGCTTCGCCGAGTTCGACCTGAACCGGGCCTGGCAGGAGATCGAGACGCTGTTCTCGGGGCAGTGGGACAACGGCATGGTCCCGCATATCATCTTCCACAAGCCCGATCCGGGCTATTTCCCCGGCCCCGACGTCTGGGGCTGCAACGGGCCGATCGCGTCCTCGGGCATCACCCAGCCGCCGGTCGCACTCAGCTTCGCGACGCGGCTTCTGGCGGCTGACCCGGAGGCAGGCGCGGCCCGTTTCGCCGCGCTCTATCCGAAGATGCGCAAATGGGCGGAGTGGTTCCTGAAATGGCGCCGCGACGAGAAGGGCGCGATCTTCGTGATCCATCCGTGGGAGTCGGGCCGTGACAACGCGCCGGACTGGGATGACGCGATGAGCGGGATCGACCCGCAGGATGTGGGCTATTACGAGCGCCGCGACACCCAGCATGTCGATGCCTCGATGCGTCCGACGAAGTACGATTACGATCGCTATATCTGGCTGGTGCAGCGCGCCAAGGCGCTCGATTGGGACGACGCGAAAGTCGCCGAGGGCAACCCGTTCAAGGTGGCCGATCCGACGATGCATTTCATCCTGATGCGCGGCCTGCGCGACCTGCTGGCGGCTGGTGAGGCGCAGGATCTCGACACCGGCGACATGGCCACGCAGCTGGCCGAGCTGGAAGCCGGAGCAGAGGCGCTGTGGAACCCCGGCATGGGCTATTACGACAGCTACAACTGCAACAACGGTATCTGGTCGAATGCGCTGAGCAACGCTTCCTTCCTGTGCTGGTTCGGCGGGCTCGACGCACCGCATATGGAACAGCATCTGGCCCGCGTGCTCGATGCGGCCCCCTATGGCGTGCCGTCGCTCGCGCCTTTCGATCCGCGGTTCGACGCCAAGCGCTACTGGCGCGGCCCGACCTGGGGGATGATGAACATGATGATCGGCGAGGGCGCCTCGGAGCGGGGCGTCGCGCTTGGCGAAGAGGTCCGCAAGCGCACCCGCGAGGTGATCGGGCGCTATGGCTTCGTCGAGTATTTCGACCCGATGACGGGCGCGGCAGCTGGCGGCAAGGCATTTACCTGGACGGCGGCCGTCTGGCTCGCCTGGGCCGGCAAGGAGGGGTGAAATGGGTTCGATCACGCTAAACGGTGTCGAGAAGTGGTTCGGCGACGTCCAGGTCATCAAGGGCATCGACCTCGAGATCAAGGATGGCGAATTCGTCGTCTTCGTGGGGCCCTCGGGCTGCGGCAAGTCCACGCTTCTGCGGATGATCGGCGGGCTTGAGGATACCTCGCGCGGGGCGATCGAGATCGACGGGGCGAATGTGACCGACCAGCCGCCCTCGAAACGCGGCCTCGCGATGGTGTTCCAGTCCTATGCGCTCTACCCGCATATGTCGGTGGCCGAGAATATGGGCTTCTCGCTCAAGATGGCGGGGGCCCCCCAGGAAGACTGGCGCGCCAAGGTCGACGAGGCGGCCGATATCCTGAAGCTGCAGAGCTTCCTCGACCGGCGACCCAAGGACCTGTCGGGCGGCCAGCGTCAGCGCGTGGCGATCGGGCGCTCGATCGTGCGCGACCCGACGGCGTTTCTCTTCGACGAGCCGCTGTCGAACCTCGATGCGGCGCTGCGCGTGGAGATGCGGCTGGAAATCGCGCGGCTGCACCGCAACCTCCAGCGCACGATGATCTACGTCACCCACGATCAGGTGGAGGCGATGACGCTGGCGGATCGGATCGTGGTGCTGGAATACGGTCGTATCGCGCAGGTCGGTACGCCGCGCGAGCTCTACGAGAAACCCGCGAACCTGTTCGTCGCGCAATTCATCGGCAGCCCGAAGATGAACGTGATGCCCTGCGCGGTCTCGGGCGGCAGCTACAGCCTCGAAGGCGGGCGCGGCGGGGCCTGTCCCGCACCGCAAGCCACGCAGCTTGGCATCCGGCCCGAGCACATCTCGCTGGTGGCCGAGGGCGAGGGGCAATGCGACGGGCGCGTCGATGTGGTGGAATTCCTCGGCGCGGACACGTTCATCCTGTTCGATTGCGGCCCCTTGGGCGCCGTGAACGTGCGCGTCGCGGGCGATACCGATCTGCGTCCGGGCGATGTGGCAGGGCTGAGCTTCGAGCCGGATCGCACGGTCTTCTTCGACGCGGACGGCATGGCGGTCTGACTCCAAAAGCCCGGGCGTGCGGCCCGGGCAGCGCGGAAATTTGCGCGGGCGAGGGGCGAGGCGACGTCGTCTCGTGCAGGGGCGTCAGTGCGTCAATTCACGCAACGAAGGCGCGCCTAGCTACTTCGCGCACACACGCGCCGAAGTTATCGGTCCGGCATCCCCCGGCGGCCGGATCTCTTTGCCGTTCTGTCGCCGCGCAAGTGTCTCCTTTTACAAAATTTCCCTCAGTAATCATTGGGTTCCCTAAGGCTTTTCTCAAATTAATGTGACCGGCGGACGATTGCTGATCAGGGCTGTGGGCGCTACCGTTCGCGGCAATCGTCGAGAGGGCGCATTCGCGTGCACTGCGCAACCTTAAGATCGACGATGGGCCTAGACGCTCCCCCGGGTGGAAGCACGCCCGCGCGGGGAGGTCGGATGGTCTCATCACGCGCAATGCGAATGCGATCCCGACACGATCGCAGACAATCCAACGGATGAGAGGAAAATACATGCGGAAGACGACACTTCTCGCGGTCGCCGGTGCGACCGCTATGGTCACCGGCTTTGCAGCACAGACGGGCACCGCCCGTGCCGCCGAGCAATGCGGTGACATCTCGATCGCCCAGATGAACTGGGCTGCTGCCGAAGTCACCACCAACATCGCGAAGTTCATGCTGGACCAAGGCTACGGCTGTAACACCAGCCTGGTCAAATCCGACACGATTCCCGCGATCACCTCGATCGCCGAAAACGGCCGTCCGGACGTCGTCACCAACCTGTGGCTGAACTCGGCCGGCGACGCCTACAAGAAGCTCGAGAGCGAAGGCAAGATCAAGCGCGTCGCCAAGACGCTCCAGCCGGGTGGTGTCGAAGGCTGGTGGATCCCCACCTACCTCGCCAAGGAGCACCCCGAGCTGAAGACCATCGAGGGCGTGATGGCGCACCCCGACTGGGTCGGCGGCACGTTCAACAACTGCCCCGACGGCTGGGGCTGCCGCGTCGTGAGCGACAACCTGATCAAGGCGCTCGACCTCAAGAGCTCGGGCATCGAGGTGTTCAACCACGGCTCCGGCCAGACGCTCGCCTCGTCGATCGGCTCGGCCTTCGCCGACAAGAAGCCGTGGTTCGGCTACTACTGGGGTCCGACCGTGGTCATGGGCAACTACGACATGACCCGCGTGAAGCTTGGCGATTACGACAAGGCCAAGTTCGACAATCTCCAGAACAAGGACGCGTCGAACCCGCAGGTTTCGGACTTCCCGGCAGCTCCGGTGCTGACCTCGGTGACGAGCGACTTCGCGAAGACCCACCCGGCCGAGACCGAGTTCTTCTCGAAGATGAGCTTCAAGACCGACACCATGTCGAAGCTGCTCGCTTGGCAGGACGAGAACAAAGCCTCGGGTGAAGAGACGGCGGTCTACTTCATCAAGAACTACCAGGACACCTGGAAGAACTGGCTCGATGCCGATGCCCAGAAGAAGCTTTCGAAGCTGATCGGCGGATGATCGTGACGCGCGCCTGACGCGCAACACATGGACGGGGCCGGGACAGGCCCCGTCCTTTTTCGATCAATCACGCAACAATATGGGACGGGTCTCCCTGTGCGACCCGGAAAACCAATGGCAGCTTACGAGAATTTCTTCAACGCGGTGGGGCTGAAGGACTGGTGTTCGGCCGGCGGCGACGGTGGCGGCGGCATGACGTCGATGGCCGACCTGATCGCGCAGACCGACGGCACCACGACGCAGGGCCCCAGCCTCTGGAACTGGCCCTTCCCCTCGCTCGACGCACTGAACAAGGCCTGCGGGGCGATCCCGCCCTCGCGCGACGTGACGCAGGGCCTCGAGGACGGGTTCCTCGCGATCCGTGGCGGGCTGCGCGCCATCGTCGATCCGCTGACCCAGCCGCTGAGCTGGGCCCTGCGTGACATGCTCTGGGTCATGACCAACACGCCGTGGTGGCTGATGGTCCCGATCCTGATGCTGATCACCTGGCTGGTGACGCGGTCCTGGAGACTGGTGGTCTTCGTGCTGGTCTCGATCGCCTTCCTCGCCTTCATCAATCACTATGAGGCGGCGATGCAGACGCTGGCGATCATCTTCGTCTGTGCCTTCATATGCGTCCTCTTCGGGGTGCCCATAGGCATTGCGATGTCTCGGAGCGACCGGCTCCAGCGCACCGTGATCCCGATCCTCGACATGCTGCAGACGCTGCCGCCCTTCGTCTATCTGATCCCGCTGATCTTCCTGTTCTCGGTCACCGAACCGAAGCTCTACGGTATCGCGATCATCCTCTATGCGATCGTGCCCGTGGTGCGCCTGACCGACCTCGGCATCCGGCTGGTCGATCCCGACGTGATCGAGGCGGCCGACGCCTTCGGCATGACCAAGCGCCAGAAGCTGTTCGGCGTGCAGATCCCGCTCGCGCTGCCCAACATCATGGCCGGTGTGAACCAGACGATCATGATGAGCCTCGCCATGGTGGTGATCGCTTCGCTCGTCTCGGCCCCGGGTCTGGGCGTGCTCGTGCTGCGCGGCATCCGGTCGCTCGAACTGGGCACGGGTCTCGTGGCTGGCTTCGGGATCGTGATCATCGCGATCCTGCTCGACCGTGTGACGAAAGCCTCGCTCGCCCGGATCGACACCAGCAAGAGCCGGAAGTGAGGAGACAGACATGACGAAAGAAATCAAAGTCTCGATCCGACACCTCTACAAGATCTTCGGGTCGGATCCGCAAGCGGCGCTCGAAGACGTCAAAGCGGGCATGGGCAAGCCGGAACTGCTCGAGAAGCGCAACCACGTGCTCGGGCTCAACGACATCAACGTGGACATGAAAGAGGGTGAGATCACCGTCATCATGGGCCTTTCGGGCTCGGGGAAATCCACGCTGATCCGGCACCTCAACCGGCTCATCGAGCCCACCGCCGGCGAAGTGATCGTCAATGGCGAGAACATCCTCGACTATAACGAGGCGCAGCTGCGCAAGCTGCGGCGCGAGCGGATGTCGATGGTGTTCCAGAAATTCGCCCTTCTGCCCCACCGCACGGTGGCGGAGAACACGGCGATGGCGCTGGCCACCCGTGGCTTCCCGGCTTCCGACTATGTCTCCGAGGCCGAGAAATGGCTCGATCGTGTCGGGCTCGGCGGCTATGGCGATCACCACCCGCACCAGCTCTCGGGCGGGATGCAGCAGCGTGTGGGCATCGCCCGGGCGCTGGCGTCGAACTCGGACATCATGCTGATGGACGAAGCCTTCTCGGCGCTCGATCCGCTGATCCGGACCGACATGCAGGACCTGCTGCTCGAGCTTCAGGCCGAGCTGCACAAGACCATCATCTTCATCACCCACGATCTGGACGAAGCGCTCAAGCTCGCCGATCACCTGGTGATCCTGAATGACGGTAGGGTGGTCCAGCAGGGCGAGCCACAGGAGATTCTGCTCAACCCGGCGGATCCCTACATCGAGGACTTCGTGGCCGACATCAACCGCGCCCGCGTGTTGCGCGTGCGCTCGGTGATGGAGCGCGGCGCGCCGGAAGGCGAAATGTCGGGCGATATCGACGGCAACGACAACCTCGAGAGCGTCATCGCCAAGGCCGAAGGGGCGCTCGACCGCCGCTACCGCGTGATGATGAGGGGCGAGCCGGTGGGCAGCCTCACCATGCCCTCGATCATGCGCGCGCTGGTGCCCGCGCAATCCTCGGGCGAGACCGCCAAGAGGTAAGAAGAAAGGGATCCGCCCCTGATTGGGGCGGGTCCGACCCGCCGCGCGACAGGCGCGGGCTTTTCCCGAATATCAGCTTGTGCTGCCGTGGAAGCGGGGCGCGCGCCGGCCCGTGGGGTGGCGCATCGAGAGGGCAGCGCCCGACCTCGGGTGGGCGCATGTCCCCGACCTTGGTGGTCTACGCTTTATCCCGCCGCACCCTTCCGACATTCATCCGCGCGCAGGTGGCGCAAAAGCGCCCTCCCGGGGGGAGGTCGGGCGCTGCCCGGTGTGCTGGTCGCACCCCGGGCCAGCCCTTAGCTCCGCACGACGTAGACCGAGCACTCCGCATGGGTCACGACATGGGACGCCGTGGTGCCTAGAAGGTAGTCCTGCACCTTTGGGTTGGCCGCTTCCATCACGATCAGGTCCACCTTGCGCTCATCCGCCAGCTTGACGATCTGGCGGTGTACCGCGCCCTTGCGCACGACCATCTCGACCTCGGTCACCCCGCTGGCGGGATTGTCGTTGAGGAATTTGCGCAGCTGCTGGCCCCAATAGGTATCCGAGTTGTAGATATTGAGGTTACGCTCGATCTCGGGCGCGATCGTCGCCACGATCAGCTTCGCACGCCGCCGCCGCGCCATCTCGACGGCTTCCATATAGGCATGATGCTCGACCTGAGCGTGGCGCAGGTTGATCGGGCAGAGGATGAGCTTTGTCTGGCGTGCCATGATGGCCTCCGGGGGAAATTCGAGGCGGAGAATGAACCGCGTGGCGACCGCCGGGCGCAAACCCGGATTAAAGGTGCCCCGCGCCTACGACGATTTTTCATCTTCCAATCGAGCACATACGTCGCTCCAATGCCCCGATGCGACATCGATGGGCGCGTATTCCCGCAGCGCATAGCACGGCGCGGTCCCGGATCGCTCGGGGGCAGGTCGGTTGCGCAGACCCGCCCACCGCATCCCGCGCCGGATGATCTCAGTCACCTGATCGACCCGCAGATCGTCGAACGTGTGGCCGATCGAGCAATAGAAGATGCGCCGGGCTCATCGTTCAAGACTGTGTGGCAGAGGATGATGTGGGGTGTTCACGCGTGGCGAAGGGCTTTTGATCTGTCCCGATAACCGATTGGCAGGAACAGATTAGATTTTCCGCACTGGGTGATGGCGGAGACGAAGGGATTCGAACCCTCGAGACCCTTCCGGGCCTACTCCCTTAGCAGGGGAGCGCCTTCGACCACTCGGCCACGTCTCCGCGGACCCGTATAGGGATCGTCTCGGGGGGAGACAAGCGGTTTTTCGGCGGAAATTCGGGTGGTTTGCGATTTCCCTCGCGTGCGGCGGAGATGGCGCAGGCGGGGGCGCGGGTCGGCGTGGGGCAGGGGCGCCGGGTGCAATGAAAAACGCGCGCGAGATGTCTCGCGCGCGTTTCGTTTTCAAGGGGTTTCGCTTGGCTTAGCGGGTCGTCTCGCCGCGCCGGCGCACCACCACGTCGACCGTGATCGATGCAAGCAGCACTGCCGCCGTCGCCATCAGCTGCACCGCCGCCGGCAGGCCCAGAAGCGCCATGCCGTTGACGATCGCCGCGATCACGACACCGCCGAGGATCGCGTGGATCGGATGGCCACGCCCGCCGAACAGCGAGGTGCCGCCGATCACCGCAGTCGCGACGACGTAGAGCACGATCGTGCCGCCGTCGAAGCTGGTGGAAATCGAGCGCAGGCGCGAGGCGTAGATGATGCCGCCCAGACCCGCCGTCGTCGCGGCCAGCGTGAAAGCTGCGGTCCGGATCAGGCGCAGGTTGATGCCCGCCCGGCGTGCGGCCTCTGCATTGCCGCCGATCGCGAGCACGTAGCGGCCGAATTTCAGCCGTCCCAGCAGGAAGGACCATGCCAGCAGCACCGCGAAGACGATCGGGATCACCCACGGCATGCCCGAGAGCGGGAAGCGTGCGACGCCCCGGTTCATGTTCGAGATCGTCACCAGCACGATGCCCGCGATCACGGCCGCGGCGATCTTCGCGATGGTGAGACCCATCGGCGGCGCGACGAGGCCGCTCTTGCGGCGTTTCGCATCCTTGCGGAAGGTCATGATCGCGAAGACCAGAACAACGGCTCCGGTCATCAGCCAGCCCATCAGCGGGCTCAGCGTGCCATTGGCGAAGTTGTTGATCGTGTCACTCGCGACGGGAATTGTCCCCCCGGCGCCCAGCAGTTGGATCATCAGACCGTTGAAGCCCAGAAGACCCGCCAGCGTCACCACGAAAGAGGGCAGTTTGAGCCGTGTGATCAGCGAGCCCTGGAAGATGCCCAGTACCGCCGGAACGGCCAGGCCCGCCACGACCGCCGCCCACCAGGGCCAGTCGGTACCCGGCGCCACCAGCAGCGTCGCCACCGTCGCCCCGATCCCGGCCACGAAGCCGAGCGACAGATCGATCTCGCCCAGCAAGAGGACAAAGACCTGTCCCATCCCGATCATCATGAAGACCGAGCCCTGAACGAGCAGGTTCACGACATTCCCCGGCGAGAGGAATTTCGGGTTCTGCAACTGGAAGATCAGCGAGATCAGTACGAAGCCCAGAAGCACCGGCAGCACGCCGCTTTCGCCTGCCTTGATCTTCGCCCATGTGCGCGAAAGGTAGCTCGAGAAGCTCTGATCCTCGGTCGTGGCGCCCACCACGGCGGAGGGGCCGCTTTCGCCCGACGCCTCGCGTTGCGCCGCGACATCCTTGGCGTTCTCTGCCGCGATCGAGGCGGCGGCGCGCATCGCACCGGCTTCGACCACGTGGTCGGATTTGCCCGTGGTCATCAGCTCGACCACGCGCTGGGTGTCGTATTCCTCGATCGGGCCCTGGCTGACCATCTCGCCCAGACGCAGGATCGCGAGGCGGTCGGAGACCGCGAAGACGTCGTTGAGGTTGTGCGAGATCATCACCACTGCAAGGCCCTGATCGGCGAGGCGGCGCACCAGTTGCAGCACCTGACCGGTCTGGGCCACACCGAGCGCCGCCGTGGGCTCGTCGAGGATCACCAGTTTGGAATTCCACATCACGGCCTTGGCGACCGCGATCGATTGCCGCTGGCCGCCCGAAAGCGCCGAGACCGGCGCGCGGATCGAGCGCAGCGTGGTCACGCGGAGCCCTTGCAGCGTCTCTGCCGCGGCGCGCTCCATCGCGTCCTCGTCGAGCATCCCGTTGGTCAGGATTTCGCGACCGAGGAACATATTCTGCACGACGTCGAGATTGTCGCACAGCGCGAGGTCTTGATAGACGACCTCGATGCCCAGCTCCGCACTGTCGCGGGGCGAGCGGACGCGGACCTCGTTGCCTTCCCATTCAATTACGCCGCCATCGGCTTCATGGATGCCAGCGATGGTTTTCGTCAGCACGGATTTGCCCGCGCCATTGTCACCGACCAGTGCCGTTACCTCGCCGGGGCGGACGTCGAAATCGACCCCGCTGAGCGCCTGCACTGCACCGAAGCTCTTTTCGAGACCCCGAATACGGAGGATCGCGTCGCGATCCTCCGTCAGGGACCCGGTACCGTTACCCGTGTCCATCATTGGCTATCAGTTCCCGATGCCAGCGGCTTTGCACGCATCGGCCGCGTCGCCCGCACAAAGCTTGGAGGTGTCGACGAAGCCGTCTTTCACGACGGTGTCGGCCATGTTCTCCGGGGTGACCCAGATCGGCTTGAGCAGGATCGAGGGCACGTCCATGCCGCCTTGGCTGTCATTGACCTTGCCGTTGACGAGACCGTCGGGCGGGGTGTCGCCAGCACGCATGTAGAGCGCGAGCGCGGCGGCGGCCTGAGCTTCCAGATAGATCGGCTTGTAGACGGTGCCGCACTGGTAGCCGGTGAGCACGTTCTGCAGGCCGGTGACCGTCGCGTCCTGACCGGTGGTCGGGAAGGCTTTCGCCGGAACCTTCAGCGTCTTGAGATAGGAGATGACCGCGTTGGCGTTGTCGTCATTCGGGGTAACGACGGCGTTCATGTCCTGATGCGCGGTGAACTGCTGCTCGAAGGTGGTCCGTGCGACCGACGGATCCCAGGTGCCTGCGGGCTCGCCCGCATTGGTGTAGCTGCCATCGTCGAATTTCGGCTTCAGCACGCTCATGTAGCCCTGCTTGAACAGCGTGGCGTTGTTGTCATCGGGCGAGCCCGCCATCACGAGGATATTCGGCTTCTCGATGTTCCAGTCGCTGAGGCACTGTTCCATGCCCTTGCCGATCAGCTCGCCGACATACTCGTTATCGAAGCTGATATAGTAGTCGCGCGAGCCGCCAAGCGTGATCCGGTCATAGTCGATGACCGCGACGCCGTGCTCTTTGGCGTATTTCTCGACAGCCGCACCGCCGCCCGAGGAGATCGGGTCGATCAGCAGAACGGTCGCGCCCTGGCTGATATCGGTTTGCGCCTGCGTGAGCTGGTCGGCTTCCGAGCCCTGCGCGTTGGTGATGATCAGATCGTCCGCGGACAGGCCTGCTGCCTTGAAGGCTTTCTTCAGGTAGGGCTCGTCGAACGAGGTGTAGCGGGCCGAGCTTGCTGTGTCGGGCAGCAGCACGCCCACTTTGCCTTTGCCTTTGGCGGCGACGTCCTTGAGCTGGCCCATGGCCGAGAAATCAGCGCCGAAGCTGTCGGCGGTGACGCCTTGAGCCTGCGCGGCACCTGCAATCAGGCCAAGCGCGAGAACGCTGGTTCCAGCGAGACGCGCGGCGGTTCCGCACGTCGAGCGACGAATGTCTTTCATTATAATCCTCCTAAGGCCGGATGGGTTCCTCCCGTGGGGTGGCGTCGCCTTGCCCCAGCGCGCCGCCTGTGCCGGTTGCGGACAGGGCAGCGCCGGGGCGCGCATCCGGTACGCGTCCCGTTAGCGCAATCATGGCTTGAAATGTTGCTCTGAACAGGGGGGTGGCGAACACAAAACACTCACGAAACTGCGAGGGCGTGGCGTTCCGGGGCAGCTAAGAAGAGGAGGGGGAACGGGCGGCTGACTTCGCGCGGCACCGATGTGTCCCCCGGAGTGGTTGACACCCGCGCGCGCCGCTGTATAAGCCCGCCATTCCGGTGACGCGAGTTGCCGGGATTATTCATTGGTGTTGGTGGACCTCGTAAGAGGAAACCTGTCGCCGGTCGCCGCGAGGCCCGGAGGAGGACAACGCCCTTCGAAACTATAGAGAAGGAGATCAGCCGTGACCAAACGCACGTCTGCCAAGTACAAAATCGACCGCCGCATGGGCGAGAACATCTGGGGCCGCGCCAAGTCGCCCGTCAACCGTCGTGAATACGGCCCCGGCCAGCACGGTCAGCGCCGCAAGGGCAAACTGTCCGACTTCGGTATCCAGCTCCGCGCCAAGCAGAAGCTGAAGGGCCATTACGGCGACCTGACCGAGAAGCAGTTCCGCCGCATCTACGCCGAAGCCGAGCGTGTGAAGGGCGACACCGGTGAAAACCTGATCGGTCTGCTCGAGCGCCGCCTCGACGCGCTGGTCTACCGCGCCAAGTTCGTCCCGACCGTCTTCGCAGCGCGCCAGTTCGTGAACCACGGCCACGTGCTCGTGAACGGCAAGAAAGTGAACATCCCCTCCTACCGTCTGAAAGAAGGCGACGTGGTGGAAGTCCGCGAGAAGTCCAAGCAGATGGCTCTGGTTCTCGAAGCCGTTCAGTCGCCCGAGCGTGACGTTCCGGATTACCTCGAAGTCGACCACAACAAACTGACCGCGAAATTCGTGCGCACCCCGGCTCTGTCCGACGTGCCCTTCGCGGTTCAGATGGAACCGAACCTCGTGGTCGAATTCTACGCGAAGAACTGATCTCTCAGTCTTCGCCGATCATTCGGAAAGGCCGTGCCCCCGGGGCGCGGCCTTTTTCTTTTGGGCGCGCCTTTGCCCGGAACAGCCGCGCAGCGGCCCGGGCAGCGCCCGACCGCCCCCTCGGGCGGGCGCTTTTCGGTCTCATCGCGCGCGGCGAGGTTGTGCGGATGTGGAGAGATAAAGGGGCGACCTCTGAAGGAAGCGCGCCCACCCGGCGGTCGGGCGCTGCCCTGCGGCACCGTTGGGCAATACATCTCTCATCGACGTGCTATGACATCCGTTGCATCCCTGCCGCGTCTGCTATGCGGGTGATCTTCTCACTAGCCCTGTCGCGCCATGGCGGATAGAACTCGGGCCACGATTCAGGAGTGCACAATGACCACGCATATTCGCCCCCAGCCCGGTATTATGGACATCGAGCTCTATCAGGGCGGCGCCTCCCATGTGGCGGGGCGCACCGATGCCGTCAAACTCAGCTCGAACGAGAACCCGTTCGGCCCCTCTGACAAGGCCAAGGACGCGTTCGCGAAATGCGCCCATTCGATGCATCGCTACCCCCCGACCGACCATGCCAAGCTGCGCACGGCGATCGGCGAGGTGCATAAGCTCGATCCCGACCGGATCATCTGCGGTGTGGGCTCGGACGAGATCATCCACTTCCTGTGCCAGGCCTATGTCGGCGCGCGCGACGAGGTGGTGTTCACCGAGCACGGCTTTCTGATGTATCGCATCTCGACCATGGCCGCGGGCGGCACCCCGATCGAGGTCAAGGAGCGCGACCGCACGACCGATGTCGATGCGATCCTGAGCGCCTGCACCAAGAAGACCAAGCTCGTCTTCCTCGCCAATCCGAACAACCCGACCGGCACGATGATCCAGCTGGCGGAACTGGAGCGGCTGGCGGCGGGGCTGCCGAAAGGCGCGCTGCTGGTGATCGATGCAGCCTATGCGGAATATGTCGAAGGCTATGACGGCGGGGCGGAGCTGGCGACGCGCCTGCCCAATGTCTTCATGACGCGGACCTTCTCGAAGATCTACGGACTCGGCGGGTTGCGCGTCGGCTGGGGCTACGGCTCGCGCGAAGTGATCGACGTGCTCAACCGCATCCGTGGGCCGTTCAACCTATCGACCGCGCAGCAGGAGACCGCAGAGGCCGCCGTGCGCGATCAGGACTGGGTCAACAAATGCCGCGATGACAATACGCGCCTGCGCGCGTGGCTGGCAGAGGCGCTGGCGGAAAAGGGCGTGCCGTCAGATACTTCCACGGCGAACTTCATCCTCGCACGTCTGGCCTCCGAGCAGGAGGCTGCCGATTGCGATACCTATCTGAAATCCGAAGGGATCATCGTGCGCCGGGTCGCGGGCTATAACCTGCCCAACTGCCTGCGCATCACGGTGGGCGACGAGCCGTCCTGCCGTCGCGTGGCGCATCTGATCGGCGTCTTCAAGGCAGGCGGGATCGAGGTGCCCAGATGAGCCAACTCTACCAGCGGGTCGCGCTGATCGGGCTCGGCCTGATCGCCTCGTCGATGGCTCATGCTATGCGCGAGAAGGGCCTGGCGGGCGAGATCGTCGGTCATGCGCGCTCCTCCGAGACGCGCGACACCGCGCTGGAGATCGGGCTGGTCGATGCCGTCTACGAGACCGCCGCCGAGGCCGTCGCGGGCGCGGATCTGGTGGTGCTCTGCGTGCCGGTCGGCGCGATGGCGAAGATCGCCGAAGAGATCGCGCCGCATCTGGCCCCCGGGGCTACGATCACCGATGTCGGCTCGGTCAAACGCGCGGTGATCGACGCGGTCGGCCCGCATGTGCCCGAAGGCGTGCATTTCATCCCCGGCCACCCGCTGGCGGGGACGGAACAATCCGGCCCGCGCTCGGGCTTTGCGACGCTCTTCGCCAATCGCTGGTGGCTGTTCACGCCGATCGAGGGCACGGACCCCGAGGCGCTGACCCGGCTGAAATCTCTGGTCGAGGCGATGGACGCGAATACCGACGAGATGGCGCCCGATCACCACGATCTCGTGCTCTCGGTCGTGTCGCACACGCCGCACCTGATCGCCTATACGATGGTTGGCGTGGCGGATCATCTTCGTCGTGTAACCCACGAGGAAGTCATCAAATATTCCGCTACGGGTTTCCGCGATTTTACCCGGATCGCGGCCTCGGACCCGACGATGTGGCGCGACGTGTTCCTGACCAACAAGGAAGCCACGCTCGATATCCTTGGCCGCTTCACCGAGGAGCTGTTCATGCTGCAACGCGCGATCCGCATGGGCGATGGCGACATGCTGCACGACTATTTCACGCGCACCCGCGCGATCCGCCGCGGCATCATCGAGGCCGGGCAGGATACGGATGCGCCCGATTTCGGGCGCGGTGCGCCGAAGAAAGACGCATGAGAGTAGCGGCGCTGATCGCACTTGCGGCAGTGGTGGCGCTTGGCTCTTGCGGGCGCGGTGAAGATCGGCGCTCGGCGCGCTCGGCGCGCTATTCCTCGTCGGGCGAGCTTTGCGGCATTGCGGGGCTGGAAGGCGCGCATATCGCGCCGATCGACGGGCCGGGGCGCTGCGGCATCGCCGATCCGGTTCAGATCACCTCCGTCTCCGGTATCCGCCTGACCTCGCCGGTTCGGGTGAATTGCTCGGCGGCGAAGTCCTTCAAGCGCTGGGTGGATCGTGGGATCAAACCGGCGGTGGGGCGGCGCGGCGGCGGGATCGAGGCGATCCGCATCGCAGCCTCCTATTCCTGCCGGAGCCGCAATTCGCAGCCCGGCGCGAAGCTGTCCGAACATGCCAAGGGCAACGCAATCGACGTCTCGGGCGTGGTCCTGCGCAACGGCAAGACGCTGAGCGTGCTGGAGGATTGGCGCCGGGGCCGGGTGATCAAGCGGATGCACAAATCGGCCTGCGGCCCGTTCGGCACCGTGCTGGGGCCGAAATCGGATCGCTTCCATCAGGACCACATCCACGTGGACGTGGCCAGCTACCGCGGCGGGGCTTACTGCCGTTAACCTTTACTGCCGCTGCGCGACCAGCTGCGGTGCCGGGCCGAGCGGCACCGGGCCGAGGCTCATCTGCCCGTCCTTGAAGACAAGCGGCACTTCCAGCGCGCCATCGGGGTTCTTCGCGGCCAGCATCGCGCCGATCCCGGTTACGAGCTTCATCTGGTCCTTGCCGATCAGACCCATGCTCTGCGCGATGCCGACCCAGTTGCGCCACGAGGCAGAGCGGATCGTCAGCGTGCCGTCGGGATAGCCCGAGGGATCGACCGTCAGGTTGCCCTCGACCGAAACATCGTTGCCGCCCCAGCTCAGCGAAAGGTCCGAAACCGAGAACGTCATCAGCCCCGGTAGGCCCGCTTCCAGCGCGGTCTGGTCAATCGGCTCGCGCGTGCCCATGAGCGCGTCGAAATGGATGCGTGCGATGGTGTCGGGCAGCTTGCCCTTCGGGTCGACCCGCTCTAGGAGATCGGCCGGGAGTTTCAGCGACTTCGCCTCCGCGCCCAGACGATAGGCGGCGGCGGGCATCACCAGATCGGCGGCTTGCGCCGAGCCGCCGAGCGCGCCCTGCGCCTTGTCCTTGCGCTCGATGGCGAGGCGCAGCTGATCGGCCGAAAGCGCGGGGGCCGTCTCGCCCGCGGGCGTCAGCACCGGCGCGGAGATCACGGCAATCGCCCGCTCCAGCGGCAGCGCGGTCGAATAGCCCACCGTCAGCGAGGCGCGCATGTCCTCTTGCGTCAGCTTGTAGCTTTGATCGCCCAGTTGCAGCGACTGGCCCGAGGGCAGGTAGGCGATCACTTTATTGGGTTCGTATCCCAGAGCGAAGAGCTGCGCAAAGGGCGCGCTCCAGTGCCACAGGCCGCCCTGATCCTTCAGTTCGGGCTTGTCGAAGGTCAGATCGAAGCGCGAGGGGAAGCCCGCCAGCGACACCGATTGCGCATCGCCCCAGCCTTCCTGCCGGGCCTGCGCGAGCATGTCGCGCGCGCCGTTTTCGATCTTATGCGCGCCGTAAAACCAGTAGCCGCAATAGGCCAGCGTCGCGACCAGCACCAGAATGATCAGTTTGCGCATCTTCGCCTCTTTGCAAATCGGGTGAACCCCATGTAAGCCGTGTTCTCATGCAGGACCAGTGCGACGACAACAGGATCTGGGTCTTCGGCTACGGCTCGCTGATCTGGAACCCCGGCTTCGATTTTGACGAGCGGATGCTCGCCCGTGCGCCGGGTTGGGAGCGCAGCTTCTGCCTGCGCTCGCTGGTGCATCGGGGCACGCCCGAAGCGCCGGGGCTGGTGCTGGCGCTCGACGAAGGGCAGGGCGCCTGCGCGGGGCTCGCCTTCGCGGTGAAGCCCGGACAGGAAGACGCGGTCATGGCCTATCTGCGCGAGCGCGAACTGGTCACCTCGGCCTATCTGGAACGTGAAATCGATGTGGAGTTCGATGACGGGCGGCGCCTGCGCGCGGTGACCTATGTGATCGACCGCCATCACGATCAGTATTGCGGCGGGCTTTCCGATGACGAGCAGGCGCGGATCATCGCCAGCGCCACCGGCGGGCGCGGGCCGAACCGCGATTATCTGTTCAATACTGCCCAGCATCTGCACGAATTGGGCATCCCCGATCCCCATCTTGATGCATTGGTGGCACGGCTGCACGACTTGTCGTGATAGCCCTTGGCGAAGGGCTGCACCCTCGCTAGGCTCTGCGCAAACAGGCAAGAGGGGCAATAATGGAAGAGCCGATCCGGCTGGAGCCGCAATTCTCACAACCCGTGCGTCAGGTGATCCTGATGCTTCTGGTGCTCGGCTTGGTCGCTACGGGGGGCTATTTCGCCTATTCGCGCATCTTCCCGATTTTCCTCGCCAATCCCTGGCTGAACGGGGTGATCCTCGCGGTCTTCGTCTTCGGCATCCTCGCCTGTTTCTGGCAGGTGGTGCAGCTGGTGAAGGCGGTGAACTGGATCGAAAGCTTCGCCGCGGACCGACCCGGTCGTCCGCAGGTGCGCCCGCCGTCGATGCTGGCGCCGCTCGCGTCCCTGCTGGGTTCGCGCGAGGCACGCCGCGCGGTCTCGTCGTCCTCGGGCCGCTCGATCCTCGAATCCGTCGCGACCCGGATCGACGAGGCGCGCGACATCACGCGCTATATTGCCGGGCTGCTGATCTTCCTCGGCCTTCTCGGGACGTTTTACGGCCTCGCCACCACCGTGCCTGCGGTGGTCGAGACGATCCGCGCACTGGCGCCCAAGGAAGGCGAGAGCGCGATCGGCGTGTTCGACAACCTGATGACGGGGCTGGAGGCGCAGCTGGGCGGCATGGGCACGGCGTTTTCCTCGTCGCTCCTGGGCCTCGCGGGCTCGCTGGTGGTGGGCTTGCTGGAACTGTTCGCGAGCCACGGTCAGAACCGGTTCTACCGCGAGCTGGAGGAATGGATTTCCTCGATCACGCGGCTCAGCTTCACCGCGCTTGAAGGTGGCGATGGCGAAGGCTCGATGGTGGCGGGCGTCCTCGATCACATGTCCGAGCAGATGGACCAGATCCAGACGCTGTTCGTGCGCTCCGATGCCGGTCGCGTGCAGACCGAGGCGCGGATCGCGCATCTGTCGAACGCGATCCACGACCTGTCGGAACGGCTCTCGGCAGAGATGGATGCGCGCCACCGCCAGCAAGGCGCGCTGCAGCAGATGGCCGAGGGGCAGGAGCGGCTGATCGGCGCGCTCGATCACCTCGCGCAACGCACGGCCGAAGGCGCGCCCGAAGCAGAGGCGCTGATGGAGACCCGGATGCGGTTGCGCTCGATCGATCAGCAGATGATGCGGATGCTCGAGGAAGTCAGCGCCGGGCGGCAGGAAAGCATGGCCGAGCTGCGCCATGATTTCGCAGGTCTCACCCGGGCGATCCTCGGCTACAAACCGCATCGCGAGGATTAATTCATGGCTCTGGCACGGCGCGGCGGCAATCGGTTCTCGACCAATATCTGGCCGGGTTTCGTCGATGCGATGACGGCGCTTCTTCTGGTCCTGATGTTCGTGCTGTCGATCTTCATGATCGTGCAATCTGTGCTGCGCGATACGCTGAGCACCAAGGAAGGCGAGCTGATCCAGCTGAACGAACAGGTGTCGAACCTCGCCAAGGCGCTGTCGCTGCAACAGACGAAGACGCAGCAGCTGACCGGCGAGTTGGAGAATGCGAAGGACAAGGCCGACCAGCAGGATTCGCTGATCGCGACGCTGACCTCGCAGCTCGATGACCGCAAGGCCGCGCTGGCCGATGCCAAGCAGAAGATCACCGAATTCGAGGCCCGCGTCGCGCAATTGGTGGGCGAGCGCAACGCCGCCCAGCAGGATGCGAGCGCCAAGGCCGACGAAATCCGGCTGAGCAAGGAAACCATCGCCGATCTGCGCGACAAGCTGACGAAATCGGGCGATGAGGTCGCGGCGATGACGCTGCAGCTCGAAGAGGCGCGCAAAAAGGCCGAGGACACGCTGACCAAGCTCGCCGCCGCGCAGACCGCGAAAGACGATCTGGAAAAGCAACTCGGCAAGCAGCTGTCCGAGGCCGAGAAGCAGGCTGCGCTGAAAGCCACCGCGCAGAAGGCGCTGGCCGATCAGCAGGCGATCTCGGAAGGGGCACAGAAGAAAGTCGCGCTGCTCAACCAGCAGGTCGCGGCGTTGCGGGGCCAGCTCGCGCAGCTGCAAAACGTGCTCGACGAGGCGCAGCAGAAGGATGCCGCGGCCAAGGTGCAGCTCGACAATCTCGGCCAGCAGCTGAACGCGGCGCTCGCCCGTGCGGCGTCTGAGGAGAAGAAGCGCGCGGACCTGCAGGAGAAGATGCGCAAGGAGGCCGAGGCCAAGGCAAAAGATCTGGAGAACTACCGCTCTGAATTCTTTGGGAAGCTGTCGCAGCTTCTGAAGGGCAAGCAGGGCGTGAAGATCGAAGGCGACCGCTTCGTGTTCTCCTCCGAGGTGCTGTTTGCGCCGGCCTCCGCGACCCTCTCGGATGCGGGCCGCGCGCAGATCAAACAGGTGACTTCGCTGCTCGACCAGCTGCGCGGGGAAATCCCCGGCGACATCCCGTGGATCATCCGCGTCGATGGCCATACCGACGACACGCCGCTGTCGGGGCAGGGCGAGTTCAAGGATAACTGGGAGCTGAGCCAGGCCCGCGCGCTGTCGGTGGTGAAATACATGGTCGAGAGCCTCGGCTTCCCGCCGCAACGCCTCGCCGCCGCCGGCTTCGCGCAGTTCGACCCGGTGAACACCGCCGACACGCCCGAAGCGCGCGCCCAGAACCGCCGGATCGAGCTGAAACTGACCGAGCGCTGAGGCGTCGGTCAGCTGGGTTCCGTCAGCCAGTCGAGAAACGCGCCGAGCCGCCCCTCGGCACTGTCCTGCAGGCTGCGAAATGATCGCGCCCCAATGACAAATGAAAAGGCTGCCGGGCCAAGCTCCGGCAGCCTTCTGCGATAATTGCGTCTGCCGAGGGCCGCGAAGCCCCCGCCATGTGCTTATTTCGCGATCCGGTCGAGGATGCGCGCCCAGGAGCGGATGCCCTTGTGGAAGCTTTTCACGTCGTATTTCTCGTTCGGCGAGTGGATCGCGTCGTCGTCATTGGCGAAGCCGATCAGCATCGCGTCCATGCCGAGGATCGACTTGAAGTAGTAGCCGATCGGGATCGAGCCGCCCATGCCGACGATCACCGCCTCACGGTTCCATTCGTCCGAAAGCGCCTGACGCGCGGCTTCGAATTCGGGGCGCGAGGTGTCCATCACGGAAGCCGGTGCGCCATCGAGATCGCCGTCCCAGGTGATGCGCGCATCGACGGGCAGGCGTGCCTCGACATGGGCGCGCAGCGCCTTGCGGACGTGGGCGGGGTCCATGTCGCCCACGAGGCGGCAGGTGATCTTGCAATGCGCCTCGGCCGGGATCACGGTTTTCGAGCCCGCACCCTGATAGCCGCCCCAGAGGCCGTTGATCTCCAGCGTCGGGCGTGCCCATTGCTGCTCCAGCGTCGAATAGCCCTCTTCGCCATGCGGCACAGTCATGCCCGCGTGCTGAAGGTATTCCTTCTCGTCGAAGCCGCAGGTCTTCCACGCTTCGAGCTGTTCGGCCGGGACTTCGTGGACGCCCTCGTAGAAGCCATCCACCGCAACGCGGCCCTGATCGTCATGGAAGCTCGCGATGACCTTGGAAATCTCGCGCAGCGGGTTCAGGGCAGGGCCGCCGTAATGGCCCGAATGCAGGTCGATGCGCGGGCCGTGGAGGGTGAATTCCTCTTTCAGCATCCCGCGCAAGGAGCCTGCGATCGAGGGCACGCCGGGCGAGACCATCGAGGTGTCGCAGATCAGCGCCAGATCTGAGGTCAGTTCTTCGCGATTGTTCTCGAGGAAGGGCACCAGCGAGGGCGAGCCCGATTCTTCCTCGCCTTCAAGAAAGATCACAAGATTGCCAGGAAGCTCGCCGTTCACGGCCTTATAGGCGCGGCAGGCCTCGATGAAGGTCATCAGCTGACCCTTGTCATCGGACGCGCCGCGACCGCGGATGACGCGACCGTTCTCGGTATCCTCGATCTGCGGCTCGAAGGGGGGCGTGTCCCACAGCTCCAGCGGGTCCACCGGCTGCACGTCGTAGTGACCGTAGAACAGCAGGCGCGGGCCCTCGCCCTTGGAATGCGCAACCACCATCGGGTGCCCCGTGGTCGGGCGCAATTCGGCGTCGAAACCCAGCGATTTCAATTCCTTGACGAGCCATTCCGCAGCTTCGTGGGTCTCTTCGCGATAGGCCGGATCGGTCGAGATCGAGCGGATTTTCAGCAGCTCGAAAAGACGGTCCATCGCGGCGTCCAGGCCGCTATCGATTTCCGTGAGAACCTCGTTCAGTGCCATGCTGGCCTCCTTTATTTTGGCCTCAGCCTAGGGCCGCGCGCGGCACTGTCCAGAGGGGGTGACGCAAGGGCGCGACAAATTGCGAAAACTGAATGTTTGCTTTTCATGACTATTTGCGACATTTTTGCCCTTCAGGGAGAGGAATTTGACATTTATCAATGTCGCGCTTTGTGGTGCCCGGTAGGGCAGACCCAGCGAACAGTCATGCAAGGGAAGCACGAGATGGATTACGACCGCGCACTCGATCAGGCGATTGACAAGCTGCACGAGGAAGGCCGCTATCGCGTCTTCATCGATATCGAGCGCGAAAAGGGTAATTTCCCCCACGCCGTCTGGACCAAGCCGGACGGGTCGAAGCAGGACATCACCATCTGGTGCGGCAACGATTATCTGGGCATGGGTCAGCAT
Source organism: Thioclava sp. PTB-PU3-1 (assembly GCF_055666785.1). Lineage (NCBI taxonomy): Bacteria > Pseudomonadati > Pseudomonadota > Alphaproteobacteria > Rhodobacterales > Paracoccaceae > Thioclava > Thioclava sp. PTB-PU3-1. The sequence goes on from NZ_JBVNVL010000008.1 coordinate 51,988, forward strand.
CCGGTTGTGCTGGCCGCGATGCACGAGGCGCTGGACGCCACCGGCGCAGGCTCGGGCGGGACGCGCAACATCTCGGGCACGACGGTCTATCACAAGCGGCTTGAGCATGAGATCGCTGATCTGCACGGCAAAGAGGCCGCGCTGGTCTTCTCCTCGGCCTATATCGCGAATGACGCGACGCTGAGCACGCTGCCCAAGCTGTTCCCCGGCCTCATCATCTATTCCGACGAGTTGAATCACGCCTCGATGATCGAAGGCATCCGTCGCAACGGCGGGGCGAAGCGCATCTTCCGTCACAATGACGTCGCGCATCTGCGCGAGCTGCTGGCCGCCGACGATCCGGCCGCGCCGAAGCTGATCGCCTTCGAGTCGGTCTATTCGATGGATGGCGATTTCGGCCCGATCTCCGAGCTGTGCGATCTGGCCGAGGAATTCGGCGCGCTGACCTATCTCGACGAGGTGCACGCAGTCGGCATGTATGGCCCGCGCGGTGCCGGTATCGCCGAGAAGCTGGGCGAGATGGACCGGATCGACATCTTCAACGGCACGCTGGGCAAAGCCTTCGGCGTGTTCGGCGGCTATATCGCGGCTTCGGCCAAGATGGTCGATGCCGTGCGCTCCTATGCGCCGGGCTTCATCTTCACCACCTCGATCCCGCCGGCGGTTGCGGCTGGCGCTGCCGCGTCGATCGCCTTCCTGAAAGGCGAGGGCGGTCAGGAGCTGCGCGACAAGCAGCAGCTGCACGCGAAGATTCTCAAGATGCGCCTGAAAGGTATGGGCATGCCGATCATCGACCACGGCTCGCATATCGTGCCTGTGATCATCGGAGACCCCAAACATACCAAGGCCTTGTCGGACATGCTGCTCGACGAGTTCGGGGTCTATGTCCAGCCGATCAACTTCCCGACCGTGCCCCGCGGCACTGAGCGTCTGCGCTTCACGCCCTCGCCGGTGCACGACACCGGTATGATTGACGGTCTGGTCAAGGGCATGGACGCGCTTTGGGCGCGCTGTGAGCTAAATCGCGCCGAAGCCAGCGCGTAAGCCACATAGGCGCGTGCGCGGCTCGCTTGCTTGTGATAAGCCTTTGTTAATCGAAGGGGCTATTGGCTCCGAATCGACGCAGGCGGGCAACGGCAGGGACAGGCAGCATGATCGGGCGAAGGGCTAAACCTTCGACGGGGGACGAAGTCAAACCTAAAGGGTTCGACGATTTCGAACTTCGTCTTGGCGATGTGATGCGCGGCGAGCGGGCGACGCTCGCCAAATCGCTCCTTGATGTCCAGCGTGAACTCCGGATCAAAGCAGCCTATATCGCGGCCATCGAAGCCTGCGACGTCGAGGCTTTCGACACGCCTTCCTTCATCGCGGGCTATGTGCGCTCCTACGCGCGCTATCTCGGTCTTGACCCGGAATGGTCGTTCCAGCGCTTCTGCAACGAGGCTGGCTACTCGCCCGCCCATGGCATGTCCGAGGCCGCCTCCGGCCCGAAGCCGCAGCGCGACCCGAAGGACATGGCCGAGGCGCTCGCCAATCCCGCCTTCATTCCGCGCAAGGAATCGCTCTGGACCAAGATCGAGCCGCGCGCCGTCGGTGCGCTTTTCGTTCTGGCGCTGATCGGCGGCGGTATCGGCTATGGCGGCTGGACCGTGCTGCAGGAAGTGCAGCGCGTGCAGCTGACGCCCGTGGATCAGGCCCCCGGCGTGATGGCCGATCTCGACCCGCTCGACTCGGTCAAGGACGGGCCGGAGATGGCGCAGGCCGACGACACGCTGCCCGAGGTCAACCAACCCGAGCGCTCCGCGCGCATCTACCGTCCGGCGGCCCTCGACGCGCCGGTTCTGGTCTCGCGCGACGGGCCCATCGCCTCGATCGACCCCAATGCCACCGGCGCGCTTGCTGGGCAGGGCGTGGGCGCGGCCGCTCCGGGTCTGACCCCCAATCTCATCGGTCTGGCGCAGTCCAACACGTCCCCGAACACGCCGCAGGGCACGCAACTCGCCTCGGCGGCAGGCCCCGAGAACAATATCCAATCCGCCGTCGCCAAGGCGCTGGGAGCGGATCAGCCCGATGTCGTCGTGCTGGCCGTGCGCCCGTCCTGGGTGCGGATCAAGTCTGCCGATGGCGCGACGCTGTTCGAGAAGGTCATGGATGCGGGCGAGCGTTACGTGCTGCCAAAGCTCGAGGAAGCGCCGACGATGCGCACGGGTGAATCCGGCGCGATCTATTTCGCGGTCAACGGCGTGACGCATGGCCCGGTCGGCAAGCGCGGTCAGGTCACGAAGAACATCAAGCTGTCCTCCGCCGCACTCGACGAGGACTATCCGGTCGCCAATCTCGCGCAGGACAAGGACCTCGCGAAGATGATCGCCGTGGCCGATGCGGGCGATGCCGCCGCGCCGGCCCAGACCGACCAGCAATAAACCGCAGATCACGATCCGCCCCGGCCCGTTGCACCGCAGCGGGCCTTGGCGTATCAGGAGCCGAGGTCTCGAAGGAGCGTTTGCATGTCTCTCAACCCGGTCCGTCCGTGGCGCAATATCTACCGCCGCAAGTCTCGCCAGATTATGGTCGGCAATGTCCCCGTCGGGGGTGATGCGCCGATCTCGGTGCAGACGATGACCAATACCGACAGCTCGGACGTGCGCGCGACGCTCGATCAGGTGATCCGCGCGGCCGATGTCGGCGCGGATATCGTGCGCGTCTCGACCCCGGATGAATCCAGCACGCGCGCCCTGCGCGAGATTTGCCGCGAAAGCCCGGTGCCGATCGTGGCGGACATCCATTTCCACTACAAACGCGCGATCGAGGCGGCGGAGGCGGGGGCGGCCTGCCTGCGCATCAACCCCGGCAATATCGGCGACGAGAAGCGCGTTGCCGAGGTCGTGCGCGCCGCCAAGGATCACGGTTGTTCGATCCGGATCGGCGTGAACGCGGGCTCGCTCGAGCGGCACCTGCTGGAGAAATACGGCGAGCCGTGTCCGGAGGCGATGGTCGAGAGCGCGATGGACCATATCCGCATTCTCGAAGATCACGATTTTCGCGAATACAAAATTTCGGTGAAGGCATCGGACGTGTTCCTCGCCGCCGCCGCCTACCAAGGCATCGCTGAGGCGACCGACGCGCCGATCCACCTTGGTATCACCGAAGCAGGGGGGCTGACTTCCGGCACGGTGAAATCTGCGATCGGGCTGGGCAACCTCCTGTGGATGGGCATTGGCGACACGCTGCGCGTCTCGCTCTCGGCCGATCCGGTCGAAGAGGTGAAGGTCGGTTTCGAGATCCTGAAATCGCTCGGGCTTCGGACCCGCGGCGTGCAGATCATCTCCTGCCCGTCCTGCGCGCGCCAGGGCTTCGACGTGATTGCGACCGTGGCGGAGCTGGAAGAACGGCTCGAACACATCAAGACGCCGATCTCGCTGTCGATCATCGGCTGCGTCGTGAACGGTCCCGGCGAGGCGCTGATGACCGATATCGGCTTTACCGGCGGCGGTGCCGGATCGGGCATGGTTTACATGGCCGGCAAGCAGGATCACAAGCAATCCAACGCGGATATGATCGACCATATCGTTGAATTGGTTGAGAAAAAATCGGCCGAAATCGAAGCGGAGAAAGCCGCCGCCGAATAAGCGGAAAAGTGCCGCAGTGCCCCCGAAATCAGCCCTTATCACGCTGCCGTGATGGGGTTCCCGGGGAACGAATTGGCGCCCCTCCACATTTCCCTCCCCACAACGGAGAGAGGCCGTCCCTCGCGACGGTCAGGGTAATGAAGGAGGTAATTCCAATGACCCGCAAGTTCGCAACTATCCTCGCTGCTGCCGCCAGCACCACGATGATCGCCGGTACCGCTTTTGCCGAAACCAGCCCGCCGCTGATGGCCACCGCCCAAGGCGAGTTCGATATCCACGCCGGGATCGAGGCCTCGTCGAAAACGATCGCGACGGTCTCCGACGGCACCATCGTCCCGGTGGAAGGCTGTCTGCCCGATGGCACGATCTGTCAGGTGACTTTTGATGGCATGAATGGCTATGCGCCCGCAGGTCAGCTGGGTGTGATGGTCGACGGCCAGATGGCGCTTTTGTCGACCGGCCCGCAATCGGTCACCGTGAACCAGATTCAGGTCCCGGGTGATAACGCCAACAAGGATGGCCAAGGCGCAGCGGCCCTGACCGGTGCTGCTGCTGGCGGGGCAGCCGGTGCGGCCGTGGGTGGCCCCGTCGGCGCCGTGGTCGGCGCGCTGATCGGCTCGGCCGGTGTGGGCGCTGCGGCCAAGCCCGAGCCGACCACGATCACCTGGGTCGAGAAGCACCCCGTCGCGCCGGTCTATCTCGACGGGGAAGTCGCGACCGGCAAGGTCATTCCGGACATGGTGACGCTGACGCCGGTGCCGGACAGCACCTATGCCTATGGCAACATCAACGACAACACGGTCTTCGTGAACCCTGATAGCCGCGCGATCGTCTACGTCGTGCCCGCCTCGTAAGGCTCGATGATAGAGACCATAAAGAAAGCCGGCGCCTCACCGCGCCGGCTTTTTTATCGCGGTAGGCAGTTCGCACGCAGTCCTATCCGGTTCGCAGCCAAACGCGATCGACTTGCCGCGTCGCGGGCCTCGGCGAGCGGCATGGTCCTCGCCGCGGTCGAGCGCTCCGGCTATTGAGCCGGGCCAATCGTCAACTCGCTCGCGGAAGCGCGTCTTGGTCCTCAATCACAGCGGGGGAGGTCGAGAATTGCGTCACGGCTTCGCGGAGCGCCTCGGCGAGGTCGTCGAGCATTTTGCTCGCGGCGGTGGTTTCTTCAAACATCGCAACATTCTGGCGGGTGGCGTGATCGAGCTGTTCGACCGAGCCGTTGATCGCCGCGAGGGTGCGGGATTGCTCCTCGGAGGAGCGCGCCATCTGGGCGACGCGCTGTGAAATCTCTTCGACCGATTTCACGATGCCTTCGAGCGAGGCGACGGTCTTGCTGACGAGTTCGACGCCAGTGCTGACCTGTTGGCCCGAGGCTTCGATCAGTGCGGTGATCTCTTTTGCGGAGGCGGAGGAGCGCTGCGCGAGGTCTCGCACTTCAGAGGCGACGACGGCGAAGCCGCGACCGGCCTCACCTGCGCGGGCAGCTTCCACACCGGCGTTGAGCGCAAGGAGGTTGGTCTGGAAGGCGATATCGTCGATCACCGAGGTGATGCGCTCGATCTGTTTCGAACTGGTTTCGATTTCGTTCATCGCGCGGATCGACTCGCTGACCACCGCGGCACTTTCCTTGGCGACGGTTTCCGCATTGCTGGCGGCACTCGCGGCCTCGGCTGCCATTTTCGCGCCCGATTGCACCGAGGAGGTCAATTCGTTGAGCGAGGCGGCCGCGTCGGCAAGGGTGCCCGATTGCTTCTCGGCCCGGGTCGAGAGGGAGGCGGAGGCGGCGCTGATCTCGCCGATCTGCTGGCGGATGTCGACGCTGTGGCCGGTGACGAGGGCGATGGCGCCTTCGAGTTGTTCAATCGCCGTGTTGAAATTGACGGCCAGCCCCGCGTAATCCGCATCCACCTCACCGAGCCGGGCCTTTAGGTCCTTGCGCGAGAGCTGTTGTAGGGCGATTTCGAGCGCTTCGACGACGCGGGTTTGGCGCGCTGTGGTTTCGGCGCGTTCCTGGGCGAGATCTTCTTCGGCCAGGCGGGCGAGGCGGGTCGCTTCTTCGACCTCGCGCGCGTTGCGTTCCGCATCGACGCGCAGCGCCTCTGCCTTTTGGGCGGCTTCGCTCGCGGCGTCCTGCATCTGCTGGGCGCGCGTGGTCTCTCCCTCCGCTTGGCGACGGGCTTCGTCGGCTTGGGCGGTGGCGTCGATCGCCTCTGCCACGCGCTCTTCCATCGAGCTTTCCATGCGGCGGCGGTTGAGCACGGCATAGACGAGCACCGCCGTTTCGATGGCGACGGTCGCACCGTGGAAAAGCGAGCGCGTGACATTTTCCCAGATATCGGCACTGGGATAGATCAGGCTGGGCATCAGGACGGAGAGCGCGAGGTGGTGCACCACGATGGTCGCTGCGGCGAAGAAGATCGCGCGGTTGTCGACCATCACGATCAGCACGGCCATCAGCGCGAAAAACGAAAGGTGCGCATCGATTTGCCACGGATGCCCGGAGAGTGCGGCGGTGAGGGCCACGGCCTGGCCGATCACCCCTTGCGCGAGGATGGTGTTGCCGCGCCGCCGATCGCGCATCCGCCACCCGAGCAGAGCGGCAGAGGCGAAGACCCAGGCGGTCACGCTGGCCACGAGGAAGGCATTGCCCACCAGATAGGCGGTTGCCGTGACGATGGCGGCCATGGCGACTGTCCCGAAGGCCAGCAATTTCCGCACCTGGCGCATATGCGCGTCTTTTTGTGGCGCTTGCACAGTGGTCGGCCCAGCGGTGTTCCCGTCAATCATCAGAGGTCCCTCAAATCTCGGCCGCCCCGCAGAGCCAGGCCATTTTCTTGGCGTCGAGAACGACCCATGCACCCGCCGCCCGCAGCCGGGCGAGCGTGCCCGGCGCATCTGCTGCTGCGAATTCCCCCAAGGGCGCGCGCACCGGTCCCACGGGGTGCGCCCCTGCGGCGGCGATCACCTGATCGGCGGCGCGCCAAGGCGGGACTACCACGAGGTAAAGCCCCGGTCGGTCCTCTGGCAGCATGCCGAGGGCGGCGATCGGCGCGCAGAGCACCGAGAGGGTCATAAGCAGCAGTTCGAGTCGCATCACAGTCCTTTTCGAGGGCAGGCTACGCCCGATCCATTAACGGCCCCCTAAGACGTGAAAACTTCGGACTCGCACGGTAAACGACATGAAAACGCCGCCCGGATCGCGATGGACCCGGACGGCGCTTGCTATCTTAAAAATCTCAATCCAAAGAATGCCGTGCGCGGCGTTCTTCAGATGCGGATCACTCGGCGTTGCGCTCTTCGGTGACCATTTTCGCCATCGCCGCTTCCGGCGCGTAGCCGCGCAGCAGCTGCCCGCCGATCACGAAGGCCGGGGTGCCCGAAATCGCCATGCGCTGTGCCAGCTGGTAGTTCTGACGCAGCACCTCGGTCACCTTGTCATCGTTCATCTGCTTGAGGATCGGAGCGGGATCGAGGCCCTGATCCTTGGCGATCTGGCTCAGGCTCTCGACGGTGAGATTGCCGCGCGCCTTCATCAGGGTGTCGTGCATCTTCGCATAGGCGTCGTCGCCGTCGATCTGCTTCGTCGCGACCGCGAAGCGCGCCGCCAGTTCCGACTGCTGCCCGAGGATCGGGAATTCCTTCACGATGAAGCGGATATTGCCGTCTTTCGAGATCAGGTCCGAGACTTCGTCATAGGCTTTTTTGCAGTAGGTGCATTTGTAATCCATGAACTCGACGACGGTGATGTCGCCATCGGGATTGCCGCCGACCCAGCTGTAACCGTCCTCGAAGATATCCTTCGCATTGGTCTTGATCAGCTGCTTGTCGTTATCGGCCTGCTGCGCCTGCTGCTTGGCTTCCAACTCGTTGATCGCCTCGACCAGAACCTGCGGATTGGCCATCAGGTACTCGCGCACGGCGTCACCGAAGGCGGATTTCTGGCTGTCGGACATGTTGGCGAAGTCGAAATCCTGCGCGGCTGCCGGGGTGAGCGGGGCGGCCGTGGCGAGCGCGGCGAAGGCGGTCGCGGCCAGAAGCGTGCGGAGCATGGGCGTATCCTTTGGATCGGGTCCTGTTGGTTCGCAAGCAACCTGACCGCTCGGGCGCGCGGGATCAAGAGGGCGTTAGCGCGCAGGGCGCGGCTTCATCGCGAGGCGCGCGACGACATATGCGTGCAGTGACGCCGCATTGACGCTCGGGCGGCTTCGGCCTAACCCCTTGGGCGAAATCTCAAGCGGCAAGGAGAAGGCGGATGCGGCAGTCGAAACGCGGGCAGGTGGAACCGTTCATCGCGATGGATGTGCTGCGCATGGCGGCAGAGGCGGAGGCTGCGGGCCGCGACATCGTGCATATGGAAGTGGGCCAGCCGGGCACCTCCGCGCCGAAGGCCGCCAAGCGCCGTCTGGCCGAAGCGCTGGAGAGCCAGCCGATGGGCTACACGGTGGCGCTGGGGCTGCCCTATCTGCGCGAGGGGATCGCGAAGCTCTACAAGCGCTGGTACGACATCGATCTGGATCCCGCGCGCGTGGTCATCACGTCGGGCTCGTCGGGGGCGTTCCAGCTGGCCTTCACGGCGCTGTTCGATGTGGGCGACAAGGTGGGTCTGGGCGAGCCGGGCTATCCGAGCTATCGCCAGATCCTCAAGGCGCTCTCGATTGAGCCGGTGGGCATTCCGACCGAAGCGCAGAACCGCTACCAGCCGACGCCCGAGGAAATCCCGGACGATCTGGCCGGGCTGATCGTGGCTTCGCCGGGCAACCCGTCGGGCACGATGCTGGGCAAGCCGGAGCTGCAGGCGCTGATCGAGCATTGTCAGGCCCGCGATATCGCCTTCATCTCGGACGAGATCTATCACGGGCTGCAATATGAGGGCCGTGCGGTCTCGGCGCTGGAGATCAGCGACGACGTCTTCGTGATCAACTCCTTCTCGAAATTCTTCTCGATGACGGGCTGGCGCGTGGGCTGGATGGTGGTGCCCGAAAGCCATCTGCGCACCGTGGAGCGTCTCGCGCAGCACATGTTCATCTGCGCCCCCCATGCGAGCCAGGTGGCGGCCTTGGGCGCGCTGGAGAGCCTCGAAGAGATGGCCGAGAATGTCGCGCGCTACGGGCAGAGCCGGCAGATGTTGCTCGAAGAGCTGCCGAAGATGGGCTTCACCCGGATCGCGCCGCCCGATGGGGCGTTCTACCTCTATGCCGACGTGTCGGAGCTGACTGAGGATAGCGCCGCTTTCGCCGCGGAAATCCTCGAGAGCGTCGGGGTGGCGGTCACGCCGGGGATGGATTTCGACCCCCATCGCGGCGCGCAGACCATCCGGTTTTCCTATGCGCAAAGCCCCGAGCGGGTCGCCGAGGGGATCAAGCGGCTGCGGAGCTTCATGGAAAACCGCTGACGCCTTGCGATGAGGGGTGAGCCGGATCAAGCGTCCTTCCAGTGGAAGGACGTCCGGCGAACGCCTGTAGCGTAAGCGGAGGGCCGGGCAGGCGCGGCCCGAGCTGGGCGCCCCGCGCCAACGTGCCCATTCGCCCTTTGCTCCGCGCGAACCCGGCCGCTATAGTGCCCGCAAAACGAAAGCGCATAAAAACGGGGCGCGTATGATCGGGCGGTTCATTCTTCTTCTCGCGATGTCTCTCGCGCTGGCTCTGCCTGCGCGGGCGCAGGACCTGTCGGCCTTGGCGCAATACGCGCCCGAGCGCAGCCAGATCGCGCAAAGCGGCGATAAGGTCGCGATCACGCTCGGGATCAGTCAGCCCGTGCCGTATCGCGCCTTTCTGCTGGCCGATCCCTACCGGCTCGTCATCGACTTCCGCGAGGTGAATTTCGGCGCCAACCCGCCAGAAAGCCTGCTCAAGGGCAGCGATGCGATCAAAGGGCTGCGCTGGGGCAAGTTCCGGCCCGGTTGGTCGCGGATGGTGGCCGAGCTTGCCCATCCGATGCGCCTCGTCACCTCGGAGGAACGCACCAAGGGCGACCCCGAGATCGCGCTGACGCTGGCGCAGGTGCCCGCGGCGAAGTTCACCCCGCGCAAGGGGGCCGCCGATTCCGCCCTGTGGGATCTGCCGCAACCCGCGCCGACCGTCGCGCCGCATCGCCGTCAGGACGGGACGCGACCGCTGAAAGTGGTGCTCGATCCCGGCCATGGGGGCATCGATCCGGGGGCGGAGGATGGCGGCGCGCATGAGGCCGATATCGTGCTGGGCTTCGCCCGCCAACTGCGTGACGCGATGCGCCGGGCAGGGATGCAGGTGGTGATGACCCGAGATCAGGACGTGTTCGTGCCGCTCGAAACCCGCGTGACGGTGGCGCGGGCGTCGGGCGCGGATCTCTTCATCTCGCTCCATGCCGATTCCATCGCTGAGGGGAAGGCGACCGGCTCCACCATCTATCGGCTCGCGGATCACGCCGAAACCGAGGCGACCCGCAAGCTCGTGCAGCGCCACGACCGCGACGATATCCTCGCGGGCGTCGATCTGAACGGGCAGGGCGATGCGATCACCCATATCCTCGTCGATCTGGCGCGGCGCGACACGCAGCCGCGCTCGGTCCGGCTGTCGCAGGTGCTGGCGGGCGCGATCAAGGGGGCGGGTCTGCATATGCACAAACGCCCGGTGCAGGGTGCGAATTTCTCGGTGCTGAAATCGCCCGATATCCCGTCGGTTCTCGTGGAGTTGGGCTTTCTGTCCTCGCCTGCCGATCGCGCGCGGCTCAAGGACCCCGACTGGCGCGCGCGGATGGCTGAGGCGATCACGAAAGGTGTCGAGACATGGGCGCAGGGCGATGCGGCGGAAGCGAAGCTTTTGCGCCAGTAATCGCGGGTTGTTCCCGGTCTGACGCGCGGTCATCCGCCCATTGAGCGGGATTGTGACCACGCGGAGTCTTCTCGGAAGCGTGAGCGCACATTACTTTGACCGTCACGAAGGCGCGATGTATAGGCTGGCGCGATGGGGTGATCTGCCCCGAGGCAAGGGGTGTATCTGTGATCCGTTTCATTCTCGGCTCGATCGGCGGCGTGTTTTCCTGGGTTGTGACCGGGCTGTTCTTTGCCGCGCTCACCATCGGGGCGATCTTCTGGATCTATTCGCGCGATCTGCCGAGCTATGACCAGCTTGCGCAATACCGCCCCAAGACCATCTCGCGCATCTATAACGGCGACGGTCGCCTGATCGACGAATTCGCCGAGCAGCGCCGCCTCTTCGTGCCGATCCGCGACATTCCCGACCGGGTGAAGGGCGCCTTCGTCTCGGCCGAAGACAAGAACTTCTACATCCACCCCGGTTTCGACCCGCGCGGGATCGCAGCGGCGATGTTCACCGCCGTGAAGTCGGGCGGGCGCGACGTGCGCGGGGCCTCGACGATCACCCAGCAGGTGACGAAGAACCTGCTTCTGTCTGCGGACCGCTCGGTGGAGCGCAAGATCAAGGAACTGATCCTGTCCTCGCGCATCGAGCATGTGCTGAGCAAGGATCGTATTCTCGAGCTCTACCTCAACGAGATCTATCTCGGCCAGAACTCCTACGGGGTCGCTGCTGCCGCGCAGACTTATTTCAACAAGCCGCTCGCCGATCTGACGGTGGGCGAGGCCGCTTATCTCGCGGCACTGCCGAAGAAGCCTGCCGATCTGCATCCCGTGCGCGACTACAAGACCGCGGTGGAGCGCCGCAACTACGTGCTCCGCCGGATGTACGAGGACGGCCGGATCGACAAGGCGACGATGGAGGCGGAGCAGAACAAGCCGCTGAAATCGGTGCAGAACGGCGATTACGCCCCGTTCCGCGCGCAGCTTCCGCCGCGCGACTATTTCACCGACGAAATCCGCCGCCAGCTTTCGAAAAGTTTCGGCGAAGAGGAATTCTTCGGTGGTGGTCTGACGATCCGCGCGACCGTGAACCCCGATCTGCAATCCCATGCGACGAAGGCGCTGCAACATGCGCTGGAGAAATACGACCGCGAGCAGGGCGTCTGGCGCGGCACCGGGGCGAAGATCGCCGAGGACAAGCTGAAGAACGAGGCCGACTGGCGCGCCGCGCTCTCCGATGTCTCGACCGCGAAAGCCCCGCGCGACATCGACGGCTGGCACCCGGCTGTGGTGCTGGGCTTCGAAGGCGGCTCGGCCCGCATCGGCATCGAAGGCATCGAGGAAGACAAAGACGGCCACTGGATCCCGCCCGAGGATGTGACCTGGGCGCGCAAGCTGAAGGATGACGGCAAGCTCGGCCCGCGCGCGAAACAGGCACAGGATCTGCTGGAGACCGGCGACGTGGTCGAGGTCCGTGCGATGACGAAGGATAGCGATGGCTCCTTCATCCGCTGGACGCTGCGCCAGGTGCCGAAGGTCGAAGGCGCCTTCATGGCGATGGACGTGAATACCGGCCGCGTGCTGGCGATGCAGGGCGGCTTCTCGTATCAGTCCTCGGTCTATAACCGCGCCACGCAGGCGATGCGCCAGCCGGGCTCGAACTTCAAACCCTTCGTCTATGCGGCGGCGCTGGATTCCGGCTTCTCGCCCGAGACGATCGTGGTCGACGCGCCGATCGAGATCAACACGCCCCAAGGCATGTGGCGTCCGAAGAACGCGTCGAACAAATATTACGGCCCGACGCCGATGCGCACCGGGCTCGAGCATTCGCGGAACCTGATGACGATCCGGATCGCGCAGGAGATCGGCATGGAGACGGTCGCGGCCTATGCCGAGAAATTTGGCGTATACGACCATATGCGCCAGTTCCTCGCCAATGCGCTCGGCGCGCAGGAAACCACGATGTTCCGCCTGATCTCGGCCTATGCGATGTTCGCCAATGGCGGGGAGCGCGTGGAGCCTACGCTGGTCGATCGCGTGCAGGACCGCTATGGCCGCACGATTTACCGCCACGACCAGCGCAGCTGCGCCAATTGCGAGGATCCGAACCTGCCCGAGGGGCAGGGGCCGAAGATCGTCAGCCATCGCGACCAGATCATCGACCCGATCACCGCCTATCAGATGATCTCGCTGATGGAGGGTGTGGTGAAGCGCGGCTCCGGCTACGGCGTCGACCTGCCGGTTCCGATCGCGGGCAAGACCGGCACCACCAACGACGCGAAGGACGTGTGGTTCACCGGCTTCAGCTCGAACATCGTGGCCTCGTGCTACATGGGCTACGACAACCCGCGCTCGCTGGGCCGTCACGCCTATGGCGGCACGCTCTGTGTGCCCGTGTTCAACGAGTTCATGCGCGAGGCAATCAAGGAATTTGGCGGCTCGAAATTCAAGGTTCCGCCGGGCGGCACCTGGGCGAAGTTCAACCGCTATACCGGCGAGCGTCTGTCGGATTCCGCCACCGGCGAATTCGTGCAGGCCGAATATCTGCGCCCCGGTCAGGACATGTCGGGCCTCGGCTCGCTCGTGGTCGATGGCGGCTTCGCGATGGGCTCGAACCTGCCGCTGTTTGCACAAGGCGAACGCGACGATGCGGGCTCCACCACGGTGACCACCTCGACCGGCCAGCAGAAAGTCATTCCGAAGAAGAAGGCCGATTTCGGCTCGCTCTCGGCAGGCGGCCTCTACTGAGCGCGCCGCGCGTCATAACCGACAAACATTAAAAAGGGGGGCGCTGGCCCCCCTTTTCCGTTTCTGCTCGATTATGTCTGCCAGAGCTCTGGCGGTTCGGGCTTGCCCAAATATCCCGTAAGGGGCGCGGGCCGCGCCCCCAAGCCCCGCTCAGAACCCTTCGTTGCCGTCGCCCTGCCACGGCTTGGCCAGATCCGAGAAGCGCGTGAACTGGCTCTCGAAGGCCAATTCCACCGTGCCGATCGGCCCGTGACGCTGCTTGCCCAGGATCACCTCGGCCTTGCCATGCACGCGCTCGGCCTTCTGCATCCATTCGGCGAATTTCGGATCGTCTTCCGGTGGCTTGAGACGCTCGTGATAATATTCGTCGCGATAGACGAACATGACCACGTCGGCATCCTGTTCGATCGAGCCCGATTCCCGAAGGTCGGAGAGCTGCGGGCGCTTGTCCTCGCGGCTTTCCACCGTCCGCGAAAGCTGCGACAGCGCGACCACGGGGATGTTCAACTCCTTCGCGATGGCCTTCAGACCCATCGAGATCTCGCCGATCTCCTGCACGCGGTTGTCGCCCCGGCCCGAGCCGCGCAGCAGCTGCAGGTAGTCGACGATCACCACGTCGAGCCCATGCGTCCGCTTCAGGCGGCGGCACCGCGCGGCGACCTGACCGATCGGCAGGGCGGGCGTGTCGTCGATATAGAGCGGGCATTTTTCCAGCGCCTTCGCGGCTTCGACGAAGCGGCGGAATTCGCTTTCGGTCATGTCGCCGCGACGGATGCGCTCCGAGGGCACTTCCGAAGCTTCCGAGAGAATACGCGCGGCCAGCTGTTCGGCGCTCATCTCGAGCGAGAAGAACCCGACCACGCCGCCTTCGATCGCGCCCTCGACCCCGTCATGACGCATGCCCTTCTTGTAGGCCTTGCCGATGTTGAAGGCGATGTTGGTCGCAAGCGAGGTTTTCCCCATCGAGGGACGCCCTGCAAGGATCAGCAAATCCGACGGGTGGAAGCCGCCGAGCTTCTTGTCGAGATCGACAAGCCCGGTCGAGACGCCCGCAAGCCCGCCATCGCGCTGATAGGCGGCGTTGGCCGATTGCACGGCCTCGGTCACCGCCGACAGGAACGAGGTCCAGCCCTTCTGCGCCTGACCCTCTTCGGCGAGCGTGTAGAGCCGCTGTTCGGCAGATGCGATCTGCTCCTTCGGGTCGTCGTCGATCTGCGGCTTGCCCGCGCGCGACGAGATGTCCTGACCCAGCTCGATCAACCCGCGCCGTACCGCCATTTCGTAGATCATCAGCGCATAGTCGCGCGCCGCATAGGCCGAGATCGCCGCCCCCGCCAGCCGCGCCAGATAGGCCGGGCCGCCCAGTTCCTGAAGGCCCGCGTCGTCTTCGAGATAGGCTTTCAGCGTCACCGGCGAGGCGAGCGCGTTCTTCTGAATCTTCGCCGCCGCGACCTCGTAGATGCGCTGGTGGACCGGCTCGTAGAAATGCTCCGGTTTGATGACGGAGGCGATCCGGTCGAAGATGTCGTTATTCGTGAGGATCGCGCCCAGAAGCTGCTGTTCCGCTTCGATATTATGGGGCAGTGCGGTGCCCTCTGCGGGCAAATTTCCGGGCTGCCCCTCATCGGGTCGTTGTGCCTGATCGTTCATGTACCTGCCTCGGTGTCCCCGTCCCTCTGCGCGGTCTTCTAGCCGCAGTCGGGGGAAAAGGGAATCTGGATAAGATTGGGGAAAACCCCGCTGTTTCAGCGGAGTTTTCGGAATTTATGGTGTTTGCCCGTAGGGAGCCTACCACATCTCGCGATTATTTTCGAAGCGCGAGATTCGGAGCTAAAACGCTCCCCAGAGCATCCACAGGATCATCCACAGGAATCTCCGGGCTGTTTCAGCCCTTGCGCGCGTCCTGCCACGGGCGCGGATCGCTCAGGAAGGCCTCGACCTCGTCGAGCGTTTCCTTCGAGAAGCTGCCCTGTGCGCGCGCCTCGGCCAGCACGTCCCACCAGGTGCACAGGTGATGCAGCTCGACGCCATGCTCGCGCAGGTTCGGCACGGTCTCGGGGAAGATCCCGTAGTAGAAGATCACCGCTGTATGGCCGCAGCTCGCGCCGGTGTCGCGGATCGCGTCGACGAAGCTCAGCTTCGAGCCGCCATCGGTGGTCAGATCCTCGACCAGCAGCACGCGCTGGCCTTCGGTCATCGCGCCCTCGATGCGGGCGTTGCGCCCGTAACCTTTGGGCTTCTTGCGCACATAGGTCATCGGCAGGGCCAGACGCTCGGCCACCATCGCGGCGAAGGGAATGCCCGCCGTCTCGCCGCCCGCGATATTGTCGAAGGCCTCGAAGCCCGCCTCGCGCATCACGGTGACGGCGAGGAAATCCATCAGGGTCGAGCGGATGCGCGGGAAGGAAATCAGCTTGCGGCAATCGATATAGGTCGGCGAGGGCAGGCCGGAGGCGAGCGTGAAGGGCTCGTCGGCATTGAAATGCACCGCTTCGATTTCCAGAAGCATCCGCGCGGTCAGGCGGGCGATTTCTTCTTTGCTGGGGAAGGAGCTGGGGATCATCATCTCGTCCTTATCAAGGCTGGTTTCGGCTTGGTCTAAATATCCCCCGCGGAGCGTCCGTCGGCTGGCCCGGGAGCCTCCGGCGGGGATATTTTCGCCAAGGCGAAACTCAGCGTTTTACATGCCAATGGACCGGGAAACCCGGATCGAAGAGGGTGACAGGGCCCGCGCCGGTTTCGATCTTGGCGGGCCAGCTGTTGGGCTGGTCGGTCTTCTCGAGCGTCAGCGTGGCCTCGTTGACCGGCAGGCGGTAGAAGGCGGGGCCGTTGCGCGAGGCAAACCCTTCGAGCTTGTCGAGCGCGCCTTCGGCTTCGAATACATGTGCCAGAAGCGGCATCGTATGGGTCGCGGTGAAACAGCCCGCGCAGCCGCAGGCGGTTTCCTTGGCGGCGTCCACATGCGGCGCAGAGTCGGTGCCGAGGAAGAAATGCGGGTTGCCCGAGGTCGCGGCCTCGACCAGCGCCAACCGATGCGTTTCGCGCTTGGCGACCGGCAGGCAGTAGTAATGCGGTTTGATCCCGCCCACGAGGATATGGTTGCGGTTGATGATCAGGTGATGGGTGGTGATCGTCCCGCCCATGTCGTCGCCCTGTGCGGCCACGTAATCCACGCCGTCTTTCGTGGTGATATGCTCCATCACCACGCGCAGCCCGGGGGTCTTGCGCCGGATCGGGTCCAGCACGGTCTCGATGAAGACGGCCTCGCGGTCGAAGATGTCGATCTCGGGGCGGGTCACCTCGCCATGCACGCAAAGCGGCAGGCCGATTTCGGCCATCTTCTCCAGCACGCCGCGCACCTTGTCGAAATCGCGCACGCCCGAGTCCGAGTTCGTCGTGGCGCCCGCGGGATAGAGCTTCACCGCCTTGATCAAACCGGAGGCTGCAGCCTGCGCCACATCCTGCGGATCGGTCTTCTCGGTGAGATAGAGCGTCATCAGCGGCTCGAAATCGCTCCCTTCCGGCAGTGCCTTCAGGATGCGCTCGCGATAGGCGGCGGCATCGTCGCCGCGCACCACGGGGGGCACGAGGTTCGGCATGATGATCGCGCGGGCGAAATCACGGGCGGTTTCGGGGGCGACACCTTCCAGCATCGCGCCATCGCGCAGATGCAGGTGCCAATCGTCGGGGCGGGGCAGGGTGATCGTGCTCATGAAAAAGTCCTTAGCCCGAGGCTTCGTGCAAATCCAGAGGGAGCGCGCATGCCGCGCTGCAGCAATTGCATGGCGGGGATGCGGAGATGGCGGTACCACTGGCAGCAAAGCTGACCTAAATTCAGTGCCAAGGGAGAAAACGACCTGAACGCTGAACCTCAGGAGGTTTCCAATGGCATTCGTTACCACCGCCCATGGCGAACAATCGATCTTTGCCCGTATGGGCCACGCAATCACGCAAGGCCTCGTCGCCTATATGGAGCGCCAGTCGCGCCAAGAGCAGATCCGCGCGCTCGACGCGAAAAGCGACGCCGAGCTGGCCGAGATGGGTCTGACCCGTGACGGCATCGTGCGCCACGTGTTCCGCGACCGCTTCTACATCTGATCGCTGTCCGGGGCGTCCGGGCGTCTCGCATTGAAAAAGGGCGTGCCCCAGCCGGGGCGCGCCCTTTTTACGTTTCAGTCTCTCAATCGGGGCTCAGGCCGCGCCAGCCCGTTCTTGTGGCTCCGGCAACTCGACCCCCTGCTCGGCGAGCTTCTGGGCGAGCGCCTCATAGCGGTCGCGGAATTTCGGACGGTTCTGGCTGGTCCCGACTGCGCGGCACAGGATCGCCTCCAGCACCGGGCGGCGCGCTCGGCGCAGGTGGTCGACCAAACGGATCACGTAGCGTTTCGAGAGCCGCCGGGCGCGGAAGAAGGTCCAGAACAGGGACGGGGTCAGCTTGCCCGCGCCCGCAGCGATCAGAACCTCGTCGAGAATATCCATATCGAGCAGCCCCGCCGCCGGGTCCGGGCCGATATGTCGGCACGGCATCAGCGACACGCAAGGTCGCGCGAACAGCGCCGCGTGCATCGCGTCGAGCCGCTCGAACGGGTCATAGAAGACGAAGGCGCGCTCCACGCCGTCGAGCATTTCGGGCGCGAAGCCGTAGCGATCGGTAAAGGACATGCGGCGAGTCTGCGGGAAGCGGTCATCCCAGCCCGCGAGCGTCGGATCGAGCGTCGCCTGCGGTGCGAGCGCGACCACCGTGGCGCCGGGCGCCGCGACCGAGAAGGCGGCCGCCGCGTAGCCGCCGGGGCCCGCGCCGTAGAACACCACACGGTCGAAATCTTCGAAGAAGGCTTCGTCGACGAGGCGGTCGAAATAGGCATAGATGGCGGGATCGCGAAACCAGCTCTCGTCCGAAGCGATCACGCTGAGCGCGGACCAGCCTTCATCGCGGGCGATCTTGTAGCCGAAGGGCAGGGCCTCCTCGCGATCGGCCTCGATCTGTGCGCGGGTCTCGAAGCTGACGATCAAGACGGGCGAGTCGTCGTGGAACAGCACTTCATGATCGGCGCCGAGCGGCTCGTAATAGCCGGTCTCGTCCGCGATCTTTTCCAGCCGTGCACGCCAGTCCGTGTCTGCCTTGTTCACCTTCGCCTCTTTTCAGCTTTCGTGCGCGCGTCGCTTGCTGCGGGCGCGGGCGGGACACCGCCAGTTCTGCTCAACCAACGTATCACCGCAAGAAAGGGGCACAAATAGGAGCCAAGCGAGGAATCTGTCGCCACATTTCTTAATGGGCAACAATCGGCCTAATCAGCGGCGTTTGTTCACGGGCTCTCAGTAATCGCCGCTTTTGCGAGGCGAACCATGAGTTTAGCGGCTTGCGGCGAGAGCGGGCGGCTCGGCGGACAGAGGAGAAGCCTGCCAAAAAGCGCGCGATACGGCTCCTCGCGCAGAAGCGCGCGGGCCTTCGCTTTGCGCCACATAACCGCCTTATTGTGCAGGCCGGGCAGGTCGGAATCGGCGGTCAGCTCGGCAAGGGCGGCCTGCGTGCCCGCATCGTGGCGACGGATCGAATCGTCCTCCACGTCCGAGAAATTCCGCTCCACCCAGTAGGACATGTCGAAGGCCCCGGCCTGTCGGTTCGACCGGCCGCGGTCGCATTTCACGAGGTAGCCCTCCATCGACCCAAGCGGGTAATGGTTGAGCTGCACCAGATCGTAAGGCGCGCTGCCGGGCGGGGTGAACAGTTTCTGGCGCTGATAGTGAGGCGGCAGTTTGCGTCCCGATCCGTCGACCCAGAGCGTGCCCGCCAGCTTGTCGTCCTGCGGCGCGCGGGGGCGGTGCACGCCGAGCTTGGCATAGGCGCCGGTACTGGCAAACAGCGTCTTGAACATCGACGCGCGCCACGGCCAGAGCATGTCGGGGCGCGCGCAGCGGGGGAATTGCTGCGTGACGGGGCGATCCTCGAAGCCGACGACGCCGCAATTGCCGAAGAGCCGCCATGTCATCGCGAAAGCGGTGGCTTGCGGGACGGCCTCGATCAGCGCGTCCAGCGTGCCGTCGCCGGTCTTTATGGTGACGAATTCGTCAACGTCGATGACCGCGATCCAGTCGGCTTGAGCCACCAGCGGATGCGCGTCGGCCTGTTTCAGTGCGGCCCATTGCGGGCCTTCCTTCCACGGGCCGGGATTGGGCACATGGGTCAGCCAGCCGATCTCCTGTAGCCGATCCAGCATCGCATCGGTGCCGTCTTCGCTGTCATTGGAAAAGACAAGGAAATCCGTGAAGCCGATGGCGCGGTGATGGGCCAGCCATTCCAGCAGAAACGGGCCTTCATTCTTTACGGATGTGATCGCGAGCGCACGCATTTCGCCACTGTAGTGAGGCCGCGCGCGCCCGCAAGTGTCTGGGATCACACGGCGACGTGGCGCGGCAGGGCGGCCACGCTTGCCGCGATCTCCTCGGTGCCGTCGGTCAGCTCGAGGATTTCGTGGCTGATCTCGGGCGTGTCGATCAGCGCCGCCAGCACAGCCGCGACATGGCCGCGGGCGACCGAGCCGTAATCGAGCGCATGGGCCAGCGCGACGCGACCGTCGCCGTCCTCGTCCATCAAGGTGCCGGGGCGCAGGATGACATAGTCGAGCCCGCTCGCCACCACGGCGGCATCCGCGGTTTTCTTCGCCAGCATGTAATGCTCGAAGCCCGGCTTGATCTCCTTGCCGCGCCCGGCATCGGGGAAGGCGGAGACGAGGTAGAGCCGCGGCACGCTCATCCGGTTCATCGCGGCGATCACGTCGAGCGGTGCCTCGCCGTCGATCCGGGTGGTGCGTTCCAGCCCGGAGCCCGCAGCCCCTGCCGAGAAGACAACCGCGTCATGGCCCTCGAACATCGGTTCGAAATCGCCTGCGGTCAGCTCCATCAGGTCGCCTTGCACGGGCGTCGCGCCCATCGCGCGGAGACTGTCGGCCTGCTCGGGTTTGCGATGCAGCGCCGTGACCTCGTGTCCTGCCTCAATCAGAAGCGGGACCAGCCGATGCCCGACGCCGCCTGTCGCGCCGATGATGAAAATGCGTGCCATGTTTTCGTATCCTTTCCTTTGCTCGGAGAGCTAGGTCAGGACGCGCAGGGGTAAAGGCGCCGCGCTTAGTGCGTGGCCTCGTCGGGGGCGTCGACGGTGAAGAAGAAATCGTGGGGCAGATCGCGGGCGTGCAGGTCGTCGGGGATCACATGCGGGCCGGTGTTGAATACGGCCGAGCCGAAGACATGCAGCATCCGCGAGAGCGCCTCGAAGCGCGCGGACGTCAGGGTCTCGTAGAACTCGCGCTGATCAGGGCGCGCCATCAGCTCTTCGATCTTCGCGCGGTGGCAGGCGACAGCGTGATTGTGCGCGGCGGCGATCTCGGGATCGGCCATCATGCGGTCGAACTCGGCGCGGGCGGCGGGCAGCATCCGCTGGATCGAGCGATCCTCGACCGCGTTATGATTCATCCGGAACCAGTAGTTCAGTCCCTGATCGCGATCGACATGGTTCACCCGGCCCCGGTCGCGCTTCACGAGGAAGCTCTCGGCCGAGCGCACCGCGTAATGGTTCAGCTGCACCCAGTCATAGCCATAGGTGTCGAGCGTCGAGCGCCAGCCGTTGCGGAACATCTCGCGCGGCATCGGCTGGCCCGAGCCGTTGAGCCAGTTCACCTGATCCCAGAGGTCCGGGTTCAGCCCCTTGGGACGATGCACGCCCAGCTTCTTGTAGAGCGCGATATTGCGAAACAGCGTCTTGAAGCCCCAGGCCTGATGCGGTTTGCGTACGATCTCGGGGGCGCAGCGGGTGAATTGCCCGGTGATGAAGCTGTCCTCGTATGCATGGACATCCGCATTGCCGAAGAGCCGCCAGGTGAGCGCGATCATGTTCGCCTCGCCCATCGCCTGATACAGCGATTTCAGCGTGCCGTCGCCGATCTTCACATTGATGAACTCGTCCACATCCATGCAGATCGACCAGCCCGCCTTGGTGATTGCCGGCTCATTCTCCGCCGCCGCCAGCGCCGCGTGCTGCGGCTTCATGTCGACCATCGTGCGGAACGGGTTCTCGCGGTGCTGGACGTAGCCCTTGGCCTGCAGCAGATCGAGCATCGTATCGGTGCCGTCGGTGCAGTCGTTGGTGTAGACGAGGAAATCGTCCACCCCGATCGCGCGGTGATAGGCGATCCATTCGAGGATGAAGGGGCCTTCGTTCTTCATCGTGGTGACGATGGCGGTGCGGCCTGCCTCGACGGCTTGCGCGGGCGCGTCCTTCACCTTCGAGACCGGCGGGCGCACCGGCTTGAACCCCCAGATGTCGCGCGACAGGTGCAACAGGCGTTCGTCCTCGACCAGCGAGGTCTTGGGGGCGAGTTCTGCAGGCGAGGTTCCCGGCACCCGCAGCGCCATCGCGCGCCAGAAACCGTAGGTCAGCCCCGGATCGGGTCGGCAATAGCTGACGCGCAAGAGGCGCCATGTATTCTCCAGCCCGGCCTTTTGCGGCGCGCAGCCCCAGCGCGCGATACCGCGCCGGGCGTCGAACTGGCGACAGATATGGTCGGGGAAGCGCGCGGGCTGATCGTTGCGCACGCGCCAAGGGTAGATGCGGCGGCCCACCAGAAGGATCACGCCGTTCTCGGCAGCCTGCGTGGCCTCGAAAGCCGACGGCTGGCCCGGCTCGCGCGCGGCCAGCAGATCGGTCACGTCGAGCACCAGCACCGAGGCCGCCTTCGCAAAGAAGCGCCATTTCGCGATCTCGAAGATCAGCGCCTGACCCAGCGGGCTAAGCTGCGGATCGGGGGCAGGCGGCTCCATCCGGTCCTTGCCGGGCGCGTCGGGGGCGAGGAAGACGTGGTTCTCGGGGCCCTGATCGGGCTTGCCGAGCGGCAGCGGGCTTTCAAGGATCGCCACCGGCAGGTCCAGCTCGCGCAGGACCATGCCCGCTTCCAGCGCATCGGCGAAAGTCTCGCCAGTGCCTGCGGGGCTGTCCTCGGGCGCGCGGTTCACGATCACCGCGCCCGTCGCGCCGTGGTGGTCGTGATGCCAGCTCAGCCAATCGAGCACGGTCTCGACGCTTTCCTCCAGCCGCAGCCCGAACAGGCAGTTGCGGCCTTCGAACATCTCCCAATCGGGGGCGGCGGGGGTGATCTCGCGCAGGGTAGGGCCGTCCGGCCCAGTCATCGCGGCCTGAATCGGGCCCGGCGCGGTCGGCTCGTAGATCGCCATCACCGCGCCCGCGACATTGCGCCCCTCGGCCAGATGCGCGGCCCCGGGTACGGCGTCGAAGCTGAGATCCTCGGCTTGCGCGGGGGCCGCGAAGAAGGCGCGCAGGTGATGGCGGGGCCCGAGATCGGTCTCCTCGGTCCAGCCCACCGCGTCGAGCAGCGCGGGCTTGCCCGTCTGCGCCTGCATGATGCGCCGGATCACTCGTTGCTTGCTCATGTCGATCTCGAAACTGCCTCTCGTTCCAACTAGCACGCAGGGGGTGACGCGATAAAGAGCGCGCAATCGCCGCCGACCCGATTCCGGGCCGCACCTGTCCGGGTCACGATTTCGCCTCCGAACGGGGCGATTTCGCGCGGTGGGAATGGCGAAACCGGGGCAATTGCGGAGGCGCGCGCGCAAGACCGGATGGGACGGAAAGAAAAAGGCACTGAAGGTTCGGTCGGGGCGACTCGCTCGCGTGATCGCGCCGTGTGCTTTGAGAGCCCGAAAAGACAGGTCAGAAGGCGGGGCGTCAGGCGTCTGGTAAGGTTTTCCTCACACGCGGCTCACCGACCCTGCCAGAAACGTGACCATTGGAACAGTTTGTCGCAGTTCAAACCGGATGAATTTTGACCTAAGTCAAGTTCAGCACACGGATACTCCCATATCACAAGTGCATCGGGTTCTTGATCTCCCTGACGCGGCCCAAACCGCACAGAACCCGACCAGAGGAACAGACGTTCTCCCTCGTCTCTTCCCCAAAATGCGCCGCGGGTCTCCCTCCCGCGGCGCTTTAATTTTTCCTCCCCTCGAAATGTACGAGCCACCCGCGACGGCCCATGAAAAAAACCCTCCCGGTGAGGGGAGGGTTCAAACAGTTTCTGATCTGCTCGGGCGGTTATTTCGCCGGCGCGATCATCATCACCATCTGGCGGCCTTCGAGCTTGGGCATGTTCTCGACCTTGCCAAGCTCGCCCACATCGGTGCGGACGCGGTTGAGCAATTCGAGACCCAGATCCTGGTGCGCCATTTCGCGACCACGGAAGCGCAGGGTGACCTTCACCTTGTCGCCGTTCTCGAGGAACTTCACCACGTTGCGCATCTTGACGTCATAGTCGTGCACATCGGTGCCCGGGCGGAATTTGACTTCCTTGATTTCGATCGTCTTCTGCTTCTTGCGGGCTTCGGCTTCGCGCTTTTGCTGTTCGTATTTGAACTTGCCGAAATCCATGATCTTGCAGACGGGCGGATTGGCGTTGGGCGAGATCTCGACGAGATCGAGCCCGGCCTCTTCGGCCATGGTCATCGCTTCGCGCGGGGTAACCACGCCGACATTCTCACCCTCGGCACCGATCAGGCGGATCTCGGTCGCACGAATGCGGCCGTTCACTCGGGGGCCGGTGTCACGAGTCGGCGGGGCGTTATGGGGTCTGCGGGCTATGGTGGGAATCCTTCTGTAGCCATTGAGTAATTTCGGGCGGAAAAGATAGTCCCGAGTGCCGCCGTATTCAACCGCAAAGGCACGGGAACCGGGCAGGGAGGAAACGCGTTGTGTCCTGCCGGGCAGGGCAAAGGCGTTTGCGGCGCGTTAGCGGTCCGTGTGCGTGGCTGCGCCCAGTGGTCAAGGCGGGGTGAATAGCGCCCGCAGAGAGACAATCAAGGGAAAAAGCGTGATGAACAAGATTGTGGCAGCGGCGATCGTGGTGTTGGCGGTGGCCGCCGGACTGATCATCCTCAATACCGATATCACGGACTCGCCCGACGCGACCGATACGACGACAAACGCAGCGGCTGGCACTGAGTCTGGCGACAAGAGCATGGCGGACAAGGCCAGCGATGCGGTGAAGTCTGCGGGCGAGTCGGTGAAGGCTGCCGCTGACAAGGCGAGCCAAGCGGCGTCCGACGCGGCCGATAGCGTGAAGGAAAAGGCCTCGGGCGCGATGGATACGGGCTCGAACGCGGCGGCGGATGCCGCGGATGCCGCGAAAGAGGCTGCGCAGAGCGGAGCCGATCAGGCGCAAAGCGCCGCCACCGACGCCGCCCAAAGCGCTGCCGACACCGTCTCGAAAGCGACCGAGACCGCGCAGCAGGCGGCGAGCGACGCGAGTGACGCGGCCAAGGATGCCGCCTCCGCTGCAAGCAAGGCCGCGACAGCCACGATGGATTCCTCAAGCGATACGGCCAGCGCGGCGGCCACCGATGCCGCGAAGGCTGCAACGACGGCGGCGGAAGCGGCCGCGAAAGCTGCGAATGCGGCTGCCTCGGCGGCCAGCGGCGCGCAAGAGGAGGCGACCGATAGCGCGGTCGAAGGCGCGAGCACGGCGGCAAAAGCGGCAGCCGATGCCGCCAGCCAAGCCGCCAATGCCGCAGCCGACGCCGCAGCCGCCGCGACCAATGCCGCACAGTCGGCGGCCCCCGCAGGTACCGCGAGCGGTGGCGACACGCAAAAGCCGGTGCCGGCGCAGGGCGTGATGGCTGCGGCGAAGGCGCTGACCGTGGAAGGGTTCGACGCGGACAGGGTGATGGATATCGTCGACACGTCCGAGCTGCCCGAGGCCACGAAGGCGCAATTGCGCACGGCGGTGCAGAGCGCGCGTGACAATCCGCAACTGGTCGAAGGTGTGGTCGATCAGATCCGTGCGGCGCTGGGCTTCTGAGCCCGCCGCTCCATCCGTGGAAACGCCAAGGGCCGCGCGACATTCCCTCGCGCGGCCCTTTTCTTTGCGATCCGCCCAGTCGGGTGGGAACGTCTACGCAAAGCCTCGCGTTCGCTCTTCAACGAAAGGAGCCCGCCATGAGCACCCGTCTCGAATTGCAAAGCGTTTCCCCCGTCACCCATGACACGCATCACCTCGTCTTCCCGCGCCCCGAAGGCTTCGACTTCGCGCCCGGTCAGGCGGTCGATCTGAACCTGACCCGCGAAGGCTGGACCGACGAGCAGCGCCCCTTCACCTTCACCAACCCGGTAGATGGCGACACGCTGGAATTCGTCATCAAGAGCTATCCCGACCATGATGGCGTGACCGAGCAGATCGCGACGCTCACGCCCGGCGAGGCGGTGGAAGTCTCCGATCCCTGGGGCGCGATCAAGGACGAAGGCCCCGGCACCTTCATCGCAGGCGGGGCAGGGGTGACGCCCTTTATCTCGATCCTGCGCGCGCGTCTGGCCCGCGAGGGCACGCTGGAGGGCTGCCGCCTGATCTTCTCGAACAAGACGGAAGCCGACATCATCCTGCGCGACGAGTTCGAGGCGATGAAGGGGCTGGAGACCGTCTGGACCGTCACCGGTCAGAGCGATCCCGGCAAGGGCGTCGTTTCGATGCATGTCGATCGCGGCTTCCTCGCGCCCTTCGTCGAGAAGGAGAGCGGCAAGTTCTACATCTGCGGTCCCGACAAGATGGTCGATGAGATCGAGGCCACGTTGAAGGAGCTTGGCGTCGAGGAAGACCGCATCATCCGCGAGGATTTCGACTGACGTTGTCCGATCACGTCTAAGTGCCCCGAGACCGCGCGCCCTGCGCCTTCCCGCCCCCTTGCCCCCGGTGAGGGGGCGGCCTAGTTTGCCCTCGCGCAAATTTTTGCCGAGAACAGGCGACAGACAAGCCGGGGGTCCGCACGCATGAGCGAGAAACGCAGCATCTTCGAGGAAGTTGGATCGGAGGGCACCACCACGCGGGCCGAGCCCAAGGGCGGCATGATCGACGCAAAGCCCCGCGGTGCACGCCGGGCGATCCGGATGTGGCTGTTCGTGCTGTTCACGCTGGTCGTGGCGATGATCGCCGTGGGCGGGGCCACGCGCCTCACCGATAGCGGGCTGTCGATCACGCGTTGGGACCCGATCTCGGGGGCGATCCCGCCGATGAGCGATGCGGACTGGCAGGCGGAATTCACCCATTACAAAGAGAGCCCGCAGTTCAAATACATGAACCCCAACATGACCGTGTCCGAGTTCAAGGGCATCTTCTGGTGGGAATGGGGCCACCGGCAGCTGGGCCGCCTGATCGGCATGGTCTGGTTCATCGGCTTCGTCGGTTTCTGGCTGACCAAGAAAATCCCGACCGGCTGGACCGGGCGACTGTTCAGCCTCGGGATATTGGGCGGTCTGCAAGGCGCGATCGGCTGGTGGATGGTCTCTTCGGGCCTCGTGGGGCGGATGACCTCGGTCGCGTCCTACCGGCTGGCCACGCACCTCGGCCTCGCCTTCATCATCCTCGGCCTGATCTCCTGGTTCGCGCTGCAGCTCTCGCGCCCGGAATCGGCGCTGCTGCAGGCCCGCCGTCTGGCGGAGCCGCGCCTGACCCGGATCGGCTCTGTGCTGATCGGGCTCGTGTTCGTGCAGATCATCCTCGGCGCGCTGACCGCGGGGATCGACGCAGGCCTCGCCTTCCCGACATGGCCCTCGATGAACGGGCAGTTCCTGCCGTCGGAGAGCTTCGACTACACGCCGATCTGGCGCAACTTCTTCGAGAACCCGGCGCTCGTGCAGTTCCTGCACCGCATGGTCGGCTATCTCGTCTTCGCCTCCGGCCTTTACGCCGCATGGCGCGCGCGCAGCTCGGCCCATCCGCGCACCAAGGAAGCCTTCGCGCTGATGGCGGCGATGATCTTCTTCCAGATGGTGCTGGGCATCACCACCGCGCTTGAGCTGGTGAATTACTGGTGGCTGGGGCTCATCCACCAATTCGGTGCTATCATCACCTGGGTCCTCGTGATCCGTGCGCGTCACATGGCGCGCTTCCCCCTTGTTCGTTCCATCCGGGAGGGCCGCGTATGAGCGCCTATCAGGACCTGCTCGCGCATCAGCGCGAAACCGAAGCGCTGGGCAATATCGCCGGGCTGCTGAGCTGGGACCAAGAGGTGATGATGCCGCGCGGCGCCGCCGATCAGCGCGCCGAAGAATCCGCCGCGCTGGAATCGGTGCTGCATGCGCGCCGCACCGATCCGCGCATCGAGGACTGGCTGGCCCGCGCCGAGGCCGATGACGCGGTCAGCGCGCGCGTCCTCGATCTGGTGGGGCGCAGCTACAACCGCGCGACCCGCATCCCGGCACGCCTTGCAACCGAGATGGCGCGGCTGACCTCGCTGTCCCAAGGCATCTGGGCCGAGGCCCGCGCCAATGAGGATGCTTCCGCCTTCCTGCCGACGCTGGAAGAAGTCGTGCGTCTGAAGCGCGAAGAGGCCGAATGCCTGTCCGAGGGCAATCTCTACGATGCGCTGCTCGACGACTATGAGCCGGGCGCGACGTCGAAGGAAATCGCCACGGTCTTCGACCGGATGCGCGGCCCGCTGGTGGAACTGCGCGACCGTGTGCTGGGCTCGGAGGTCTCGCCGCAGCCCTTCGACAAGGTCTTCCCCGAGAACGCCCAGCTGCGGCTGGCGCGCAAATGCGCCTCCGCCTTCGGCTATGACTGGACGCGGGGGCGGCTGGATATGTCGGTACACCCGTTCTCCTCTGGCGGCGGCGACGATGCGCGCATCACGACGCGCATCTCCGAGAGCGACCCGTTCGGCAATATCTACTCGACGATCCATGAGGTCGGTCACGCCACCTACGAGCAGGCGATCAACCCGGCCTATCGCTTCACGCCGCTGGGCCATGGCGTCTCGATGGGCGTGCATGAGAGCCAGAGCCGGATCTACGAGAACCAGCTCGGCCGCTCGGCCCCGTTCACCGGATGGCTGCATCAGCGCATGACCGATGCGTTCGGCGATCTCGGCATGGATACGGAGGCCTTCCACGCGCTGGTCAACCGCGTCGATATGGGCTTCATCCGCACGGAATCGGACGAGCTGAATTACAATCTCCACATCATGCTGCGCTTCGATCTGGAGCGCGATCTGATCTCGGGCAAGCTGGAAGTCGCGGATCTCGAAGAGGCGTGGAATGCCCGTTTCGAGCAGGATTTCGGCGTGAAGGTCACTAAGCCCAGCCAGGGCTTCCTGCAGGATGTGCATTGGTCGGTGGGGCTGTTCGGCTATTTCCCGACCTATGCGCTGGGCAATGTCTATGCGGGCTGTCTGGACGAGGCAATGCGCGCGGTCACGCCCGGCATCGACGCGGCATTGGCCGAGGGCGATGCGAGCCCGGCCAAGCAATGGCTCGATGAGAACCTGCGCGTCCACGGCGGGTTGCGCACACCGCGCGAGACCATCCAGCATGCCTGCGGCTTCGAGCCGACCGAGACGCCGCTACTGGCTTATCTGACGCGGAAATTCGAGGGCATCTACAAGCTGTGAGCCGCAGCGCTGCTTGAGGGGGCAGGCGCCTCCGGCGGGGATATTTTTGCCAAGAGGAAGGGGGCGCGCAGCCCCTTCATCGATCTCAGTCCTGCTCGGCGGTCTCGAGTTTCTCGAGCGCCGCCAGCCAGAGCGCCTCGGCTTTCTCCATCGCCTTGGTCGCCTCGGTATGCTTGGCCTGCCAGATCGCGAGATCTCGGGCTTTGTCAGGCTCGTAAAGCGTGGGATCGGCGAGTTTCGCGTCGAGCTTCTCGAGCATGTCGCTCAGTTTCTCGACCCGGGCCTCGCAGTCGCGCACCTCGCGCTTCATGGTGGTCATCGCACAGCGCGACGGCTTAGCGGCTTTCGATGCGGCCGATTTCGCGGGCTTGTCTTCGGGCGGCGGCGCCAGCAACTCCGCGCGGTAGCTTTCCAGATCGCCCTGATAGGGCGCGACTGCGCCGCCTTTCACCAGCCAGAGCCGGTCCGCGACCAGACCCAGCAGGTGCATGTCGTGGCTCACAAGGATCACTGCGCCGGAATATTCGGTGAGCGCGGTCACCAGCGCTTCGCGGCTCTCGATGTCGAGGTGGTTGGTCGGCTCGTCGAGGATCAAGAGATGCGGCGCGTCGAGCGTCGCCAGCAACAGCGACAGCCGCGCCTTCTGCCCGCCCGAGAGCTTGCCCACCGCCGTCTCCGCCTGATCCGCACCGAGGCCGAAACCCGCAAGCCGCGCGCGCAGCTTGGCGGGATGCTCGTCGGGGCGCTCGCGCTTGAGATGGGTCAGCGGCGTCTCTTTCAGGTCCAGCTCGTCGACCTGATGCTGCGCGAAATAGCCGATCCGCAGCTTGGACGAGCGCGTGATCTTGCCGTCCATCACCTGAAGTTTGTCCGCCAAGAGCTTGGAAAGGGTGGATTTCCCCTCACCGTTCCGACCCAGAAGCGCGATCCGGTCGTCCTGATCGATACGCAGGTTGAGCTGCTTGAGGATCGCGGGGCCGCCATAGCCCACGGCGGCACCTTCCATCGCGATGATCGGCGGCGAGAGCTGTTCCGGCGCGGGGAAGGTGAAGACCTGTTTCGCCGCTTCTTCCGGGGCGGTGATCGGCTCCATCTTCTCGAGCATCTTGACGCGCGCCTGCGCCTGCTTGGCCTTGGTGGCCTGCGCGCGGAAGCGATCCACGAAGCCTTGCAGATGGGCGCGGCGGGCCTCCTGCTTCTTGGCCTGCGCGGCCTGCGCCTCGCGCCGCAGCCGGCGGGTGCGCGCAAACGTGTCGTAGCCGCCTTGATAAAGCGTGAGTTGCCGATCCTCGAGATGCAGGATCGAGCCCACCGCGCGGTTCAGAAGATCGCGGTCGTGGGAGATCACGATCACCGTATGCGGGTAGCGCATCAGATAGCTTTCCAGCCAGAGCGCGCCTTCGAGATCGAGATAGTTCGTCGGTTCGTCCAGGAGCAGCAGATCGGGCTGCGCGAACAGCACGCCCGCGAGCGCCACGCGCATCCGCCAGCCGCCGGAGAAATCCGAGCAGGGGCGCTTCTGCGCCTCCATGTCGAAGCCGAGGCCCTTCAGGATCGCGCTCGCCCGCGCCTCGCCCGACCACGCGTCGATATCGACCAGCCGCGTCTGCACCTCGGCGATGCGATGCGCGTCGGTCGCCGTCTCGGCTTCGGCCAGAAGGCTCGCGCGCTCCTCATCGGCGGCCAGCACCGTGTCGAGCAGCGAGGTCGAAGAAGATGGTACTTCCTGCGCCACGCCGCCGACCCGGGCCCGCGAGGGCAGGCCGATCTCGCCGCCATCCAGCGTCAGCTCGCCCCGGATCAGCCGGAACAGTGTCGTCTTGCCCGCGCCGTTGGGGCCGACGAGGCCGACTTTGTGGCCTTCGGGAATGGTGGCGGAGGCGTTCGCAAAGAGCGGACGGCCGTCGATCGAAAAGGAGATATCGGAGATGCGCAACATGGGGCCTGACTTGGCGCAGGGGCGGGCAACAGTCAATCGCTGCTGCGCGCCGCTGCCCCTTCGGCTTGGCAAAAATATCCCCGCCGGAGGCATCTGCGGGCGCAAACCCGCGCAACGACCTGCCGATCGGCCTTGACCAAACGGTCACAAACCCAATCTAGAGTCGCCGCAGCCCCGCCCATGAGGGCTTTTCAAGGCTTCCCCTGCATGGTAGCAGGCGCGGCAGATATTTCGGACCGGATACCGGCCACGAACCACAAGGAAAGGGTCACACATGGCCATCGAACGCACGCTGAGCATCATCAAACCCGACGCGACCAAGCGCAACCTCACCGGCAAGATCAACGCCAAGTTCGAGGAAGCAGGTCTGCGCATCGTCGCGCAGAAGCGCATCCAGCTGACCATGGATCAGGCCGGCAAGTTCTACGAAGTCCACAAAGAGCGCCCCTTCTACGGCGAACTGTGCGAGTTCATGGCATCCGAGCCGGTCGTCGTTCAGGTGCTCGAAGGTGAAGGCGCGATTGCCAAGAACCGTGAAGTGATGGGCGCGACCAACCCGGCGGAAGCCGACGAGGGCACCATCCGCAAGGAATACGCGCTCTCCGTGGGTGAGAACTCGGTGCACGGCTCCGACGCTCCGGAAACCGCAGCGGAAGAAATCTCGTTCTTCTTCTCGGGTCTCGAGATCGTCGGCTGATCTAGCGTTTCGCGATCAGACCAATTTCCGAGAGGGCCGCGTCCAGCCGGGCGCGGCCCTTCTCTTTTGCGGATTGGGTGGTGCTGTCGCTCGCCGCGATCCGCGCCTTAAGTGCATCGAATTTCTTGCGGAATTCGGCCTTCTCGGCGCCGCGGCAATCGTTCCACGGACGCCCCTGCAGCGCCATGTGCAGCGCGTAATAGCCGATGAAATGGGCGGGGTTCCCGACTTCGATCCAGGCGGCATAGGCGGCGTCCGCGCCGATCTCGCGCAGTTCCTCGGCCGAGGTGATCCCGGCGCGGGTAAAGCCCTCGGCCGTGGCGGGGCCGATCCCCTTGATCGATGTGAGAGAGGTGCTCATCGTGCCGGACGGTCCTTCGGGGCGCGCTGTATCAGTATCGCGCGGGCTGGCGTCGGGACAGTTTGAGAGCGGACTTCGCGCCACGCAAGAGCAGCGCGAAGGAGAGGTCGAATGGCGGGCGGCGCGAAAACCGGCAGTGAATGAAGATGCCGGTTGCGGGGCCTGCCTGCGCCGCTATCATAGCGACGCGAGAAAGGGCGTCAGATGGACGCCCAGTCGTCGAATACGGTGCCGTTCTGTTGGGTCGTATTGCCCGTTTGGCCTTGTTGCTGGCCAGGACGGTTCGTGCCGCCTTGCTGTTGCTGGCCTGATTGAGTGCCCGATTGCTGTTGCATGACCTAAGCCTTGTGATGAGTCGCGTTTGGCGGGGTCTTCCCGTTGGTGCGACAAGTAGACACAGGCTCTCGCCGGGAAAAGGGGTGGTCAAGCGAAACTGAATTTTGATCTCTTTGCCGTGAGCGGGTGTCATGAAACTGTGACGTTGCCGCCACGAAAACGCTGCTGCGCACGGCAATGCGTCAGAAATATGGACCTACCGGAGCGTCATGTCGCGGCGGTTATTCCGCTGCGCGTGCGGTTGCGCAGATCGACAGCGGCTGCAGGCCGGGCAGGCTGAGCATCGCCTCCAGCGCGGTGTTGTTGTCGACCAGATCGGCGAGCGTCTTGCGGTCCAGCGTCCCGTAGAAGGCCTCTAGCGCATCGGTCAGCGCATCGCGGAACAGACAGGCGTCGCGCAGCGGGCAGGTGTTGGTCTCGGTGTCGAAACATTCGGCGAAGGGCAGGGCGGCCTCGAAGGCGCGCAGCACTTTGCCCACGCCGATCTCTTCGGGCGGGCGGGCAAGCTGCATCCCACCAGCGCGACCGCGCAGGGTGGTGATGAAATTCTCGCGTGCGAGCGTGTTGATGACCTGCGCGAGATGGTTCTCGGACGCGTTACAGGCCTCCGCGATCTCGTGTTTGCGCACGGTGCGATGCGGATTGACCGCGCAGAACATCAGCACGCGCATCGCGAGATTGGTTCGTGTGGTCAGACGCATCGCAACTCCTCCAGCTCACGAAGCGGTGATATAGGTAAGTTTACCTCGCAGGTTTGACCTATGTCACGTTCCTTGAAAATTTTCGTCACAGAGCGGGTCTGGCGCAAGCGGGGATCCGCCGGAGGCAATATGCGCGGGACTTAGACGCGCGCGGCACCCGGCGCGGCGAATGCGTCCATTTGTCAGACTCCTCACACACGGATGCGTGAGTAAATGAGAGGTGTGATCCCGCCGCGTGGGTTGGTCCGGCGCGGCGCGGGTGATCTGATCCGTCGCGTTGTGGGCCGTTCGGCTCTGCGCGGCGATGGCCACCGGGAGGGCAAGATGAGCATTCAAGCTGAGGCACCCGCCGCGCATAGTCGGCTCGAACATTTTCCGATCACCTTCTATGCGACGACGATGGGGCTCGGGGGCTTCACGCTGGCGCTGCGCGCGGCGGCCAAGCCGCTCGGGTTGGGACCGTTGCCCTATCAGGTGATGTTCGCGGTGACGGCGACCGTTTTCATGCTGATCTCGGTCTTCTATCTCGCCAAGGCGCTGAAGCATCCGCAGGGCGTGAGCGCGGAATGGCATCACCCGATCCGGCTGGCCTTCTTCCCGACCGTCGCGATCTCGCTGTTGCTGCTGGCGACCGGGGCGCTGACGGTCTCGACCCCGCTTGCACTTCTGCTGTGGCTTGCAGGCACGACGCTGCAGGGGATCATGACGCTCGCGGTCGTGACCAACTGGATCGGGACGCGCAGTTTCAAACACGGGCAGTTGAACCCGGCATGGTTCATCCCGGCGGTGGGCAATGTGATCGTGCCGGTGGCGGGCGCGCAGCTCGGTTTTATCGAGATCAGCTGGCTGTTCTTCTCGGCCGGGATGCTCTTCTGGCTCGTGCTGCTGACGCTGGTGTTCAACCGTTTGATCTTTCACGATCCCTTGCCGAGCAAGCTGCAGCCGACGCTCGTGATCCTGATCGCGCCGCCGGCTGTGGCCTTCATCGCGTGGCTGCGCCTGACTGGCGAGCAGATCGTGCCCGGGGCCGAGATCGGACACGGCGTCGATCCCTTCGCGCATATCCTTCTGTCGCTGGCCTATGTCTTTGCCGCGCTCGTCGCGGTGCAGCTGCCGCGCATCCTGCGGCTGCCCTTCGCGATGAGCTTCTGGGCGCTGAGCTTCCCCATCGCGGCGCTGACCATCGCGACCTTCCTGCATGCCGAATACGCCCATTCCGAGCCGCATCTGCGCATGGCGGTGGCCTTCCTCGCGATCCTTGCCGTGGTGATCGTAGGGCTCGTCTGGCGCACGGGGCTTGCGATCCTGCGCGGCGAGATTTGTCAGCCGGAGTGAGGGGACGCCCCCCCCCCCCCCCCCCGAGGGGATGATCGTTTGTCTTTGCATGAGGTCGGGCGCTGCCGGGGCTCGTCGCCCCGGGCGGATCTATGCCCAAGCGCTGGAAGTCGGACGCGCCCCTCATCCCCTCGCGCGGCAGCTTGACCTCCCGCGAGGGCTGGCGCAGATTTCGCGGGCGAAAAGGAGGGGCGATCATGGCTCTGGAAGATGCGAAAACGCAAGTGGATCAGGCTTTTACGCGGGCAGAGGCACGTGGCCTGAGCTTCGAGAACACCTTCGGCGGGGCCACCAGCTTTCTGCGGCGGCGCTATACGAAGGACCTCGCGGGCGCGCAGATCGCCGTGACCGGCATCCCTTTCGATCAGGCGGTGACGAACCGCCCCGGCACGCGCTTCGGGCCGCGCGCGATCCGCGAAGCCTCGACGCTGCAGGCGTTCGACGCGCCCTATGGCTGGGGCTATGACCCGTTCTCTGAACTCGCCATCGTCGATTACGGCGACATGCCCTTCGACTATGCCAATGTGCCGGAAGTGCCGGGCCGGATCGAGGCGCATCTGAGCGCGATTTTCGGGGCGGGTGTCGTGCCGATCACGCTGGGCGGCGATCATTTCATCACCCTGCCGATCCTGCGCGCAGCGGCTGCCAAACATGGGGAGATCGCGCTCGTTCAGTTCGACGCCCATTCCGACACCTGGGCCGATGACGATATGGACCGGATCGACCACGGCACGTTCCTCTACAAGGCGATCAAGTCGGGCGTCGTGAGAGCCGAGAATACCGTCTCGGTCGGTATCCGCACCGACAATCCCGATACGCTGGGCGTGACGATCGTGGACGCGCCTTCGGTGCATCGCGAGGGCGTCGAGGCCACTCTGGAACGCATCCGCGCGGTCGTTGGCGACAAGCCCTGCTATATCACCTTCGACATCGACGGGCTGGACCCGGCCTTTGCGCCGGGCACCGGCACGCCGGTCTGGGGTGGTCTGGCCAGCTGGCAGGCGGCAGAGCTGTTGCGCGGGCTCAAGGGCATCAACCTGATCGGTGGCGATGTGGTCGAGGTCTCTCCTCCCTACGATCCGACCGGCGTGACGGCCATCGCGGGCGCCCATGTCGCGACCGAGCTGATCGCGCTGGCCGGTTGGGGGCTGCGGGAGGGCGCGGCATGAACCGGGCCGTGACGATCCTCGCGCTTGGACTGGCTGCGGTTGCCGTGGCCGACGGGTGGGTGCGCTTCGCCCCGATTGACCCTGCGCGCTACAAGGTCGAGGGGCTGGCGAAAGCGCCCGGCGATCACCCCGAGACAGGCGGGTTTCAGGCGGCCCGCGAGGTCTCCGATCCGCTGGTGCAGATGGCCGCGCTCGACAAGATCATCCGCGCCACCGCGCGCACGAAGCAGGTGGCCGGCAGCGTCGATGAGGGGCATGTGGCCTATGTCACCCGCTCCGCCTTCTTCGGCTTTCCCGACGTCACCACGCTTTGGGTCGAGGGCAACACGCTGCAAATCCGCGGCCATCTCGTCTACGGCAGATCCGACCTCGGCGTGAACAAGGCCCGGATCATGGGCTGGCTCGACGAGGCGGGGCTGTAGCGGGTCTGATCCGAGGCGCGCCCACCGGGTCACAGCGATCAACTCTGACGGCGCGCTCCCTTGCGAAGAGAGGGGGCGGAGCCTAAGTGAGGCTCCATGCAGCCGGAGCCAGCATGACCACCATGTACCGTTATTTCTCCTGGGCCATCGCCGTCACTATCGCGGGGCTGGTCGGGTCGTTCGCGCTGGGATTTGCCCAGACCGGCGGGCTTGGCGGCGCGGTCTCTTTCCTGATGATAACGGCGGTGCTCGCCGTGCTGGAAATCTCGCTGAGCTTCGACAACGCCATCGTCAACGCCAACAAGCTGCACCAGATGACGCCGAAATGGCAGCGTCGCTTCCTGACCTGGGGTATTCTGATCGCGGTCTTCGGGATGCGTATCCTGTTCCCGCTGCTGATCGTCGTGATCGCCGCCGGGATCGGACCGTGGGAAGCGGTGCAACTGGCCGCGAAACATCCGGCGGAATATGCCGAGATCATCGAGGACGCGCATCTGTCGATCGCGGGCTTCGGCGGCGCTTTCCTGATGATGGTCGCGCTCACCTATTTCATCGACGAGGGCAAAGAGGTTGACTGGATCCGAGCGTTGGAGCGCCGTCTGCGCGCGCTCGCCTCGATCCGCGGCCTCGAGATCGGGCTCGTGCTGCTCGTCATTCTGGCCTTTACCTGGATCCTGCCCGAAGGGCGTGAGGACGAGTTCATGTTCGCCTCCATCTGTGGGCTTGCGACCTTCCTCGGGGTCGAAGTGCTGAGCCACGTGCTCGACCGGACGAATATCGCCGCCGAGACGGCCAAGGCGGGCCTCGGCGCGTTCCTCTATCTCGAAGTGCTCGACGCGTCCTTCAGCTTCGACGGGGTGATCGGGGCCTTCGCGCTGACCCAGAACCTGTTCCTGATCGCGATCGGTCTGGGGATCGGCGCGATGTATGTGCGCTCGATGACCCTGATGCTGGTGGAGCGCAACACGCTGAGCGAATTCCGCTATCTCGAGAACGGCGCCTTCTGGTCGATCCTGATCCTTTCCGTCGTCATGTTCGCGCAGACGCTGGTGGAAGTGCCCGAGGTGATTACCGGGCTGATCGGGGCGGGGCTGATCGGGCTGGCGCTCCTGTCCTCGATCCGCTTCAACAGGCGCAGCAGAGCCGCCGTCGAGAGTTGAAATTTTCTTGACAGACTGCGGCGCGCGCGGCACAGCAGGGGCACTTCGGTTCCGCCTTGGCGGATGAAAAGGGAACCCGGTGCGATGCGTGCATTCATTCCGGGGCTGCCCCCGCAACTGTGAGCGGCGAGTGACGGCTGACTGAGCCACTGGGGAGACCCGGGAAGGCCAGCCGAAACCAAGACCCGCGAGCCAGGAGACCTGCCGAGGCGCTCATCCTTTCTGCCTGTGCGGGGCGCGCAGCGGAGGCGGTCTTCCGTCAGTGGTGACATTCTCACCGTCGGCGGAAATTCCAAATTTCCAAAGACTTACGATACGAAGTTCACGCGACCGCAGAGTCGCGATACGAGGGAATTGGATATGATCCGCACCCGTTTGACCATGGGCCTGATGCTCACCACCGCGCTGGCAGCCCCTGCGCTTGCGCAAGACAGCCAACCTTACCAACTCGATGAGATCGTGATCTACCACGGTGCGCTCGAGCCGCAATCGTCGGACAAGACCGCGCAGGCGGTCACCGTGCTGTCGCGCAACGAGTTGGAGCGTTCGGGCCAGACCCGCCTTGCCAATCTGATCGCGCAATCGCCGGGCGTCGGCATCCTGTCGCGCGGGCCGATGGGCGCGCAGACCGGCTTCACCATCCGCGGCGTGTCGCAGAACTACGTGAAGGTTATGGTGGACGGGATCGACGTCTCCGATCCGTCCGCGCCGCAGGTGCTGCCCGATCTGGGCCGGTTCAACACGTTCAACTACGACCGGGTCGAGATCATGCGCGGCTCGCAATCGGCGGTCTATGGCGGGCAGGCGGTCGCCGGTGTCATCAACCTCGACACGCCGCGCCCGACCGAGGATGGCGTGACCCAGAGCGTAAAGCTCGAGCTCGGCTCCTACCACACCGCGAATGCGGCCTATAACTTCGGTTGGAAGAAGGGTGACGACGAGCTCGCGATCCAGCTGTCGAAAGTCTACACCGCTGGTTTCTCGGCGGCCGACAAGAAGAACGGCAATACCGAGAAAGACGGCTACCGCGCCGATCGCGTGAGCCTGCGCGCGCAGAAGCGCATCTCCGACAATCTGCTGATCGGCTTCAACGGCTTCGCGCAGAACGACCGGGGCGAGTTCGACAACGGCTTCAGCTCGCCGCCCACGGACAGCAACGAATACACCGTCCACAAGGAGCGGGGCGGGCGTCTCTTCGCGAAATTCACGACAGGTCCGCTCGATCACGAGCTCGGTCTGACCTATTACACGACCTCGCGCTGGTATCCGGTCTATGACTATGGCTACGAGGGCAAACGCCGCAAACTCGACTGGAAAGCTTCGACCGATCTCGGGCCGGGCCGCGTGACCTTCGGCGCGGATCGCACGCTGGAAACCTATACCGGCACCTATGTCACGGGCGATGTCCTGACCGCGGATACGGGCGTCTTCGGCGAATATGCCTTCTCGCCGATGGACGGGGTGAACGTGACCGCCTCGGCGCGCCATGACGATCACTCGGATTTCGGCGGCAACACCACGGGCCGTCTCGGCGTTACCTGGCAGGCCGATGCCGCGACCCTCTTGCGTGCCTCGGTGGGCAACGGGTTCCGCGCGCCGTCGGGCTACGAGCTCTATGACGGCTATGCGGGCAATCCCGATCTCAAGCCGGAGAAATCGCTGAGCTACGATCTGGGCGTCGAGCGTGATTTCAGTGCGCATAAGCTGACCGCGACGCTGTTCCATATCGAGGTGGACGACCTGATCGACTACAGCAACACGACCTACAGCTACTACCAGACCTCGGGCACCGCCAAGCGGCAGGGTCTGGAGCTGGGTCTGAAGGGGCCGATCTCCAACAACGTCAACTACAGCCTCGGCTATACCTATCTGGACTCGAAGAACCCGGATGGGCTGTCCGCAGGCTCGACGTGGAATTCGGCCTTCGGGCGCCATACGCTGACCGCCGGGATCGACGCGCAGGTGACCGACAAGCTGACGCTCGCCGCCGATATGCGCGTGGTCACCGATCGTCAGAGCCAGCCCGATTACGGCCTGCTGAACGCGCAGATGACCTACGATCTGGGCAATGACAAAGAGGCCTATCTGCGCATCGAGAACCTGACCGACACCGATTACCAGCTCTGGCCGGGCTACGGCACCTCGGGTCGCGCCGCCTATGTGGGGCTGCGTGCGCGGTTCTGATCTGAAAGGGGCGGTTTGCGCCGCCCTTTTCGCCGCCTTGGCGGCGACCTCCTCCGCATGGGCGGAGGAACCTGCGCGCGATTTGCCTGCACGGGTCGTGTCCATGAACCTCTGCACGGATCAGTTGGCGCTGTCGCTGGCCGATCCGTCGCAGATCGTCTCGGTCAGCCATTTCGCGACCGATCCGTCGATGTCTGTGCATTGGAAACAGGCTGAAGAACTGCCCGTAAACTACGGACGTGCCGAGGAAATCTCGTTTCTGCACCCCGATCTCGTTCTGGCCGATACGTGGTCGAACCCGGATACGATCCGCATGTTGCGCACGCTCGGGATCCGGGTCGAGCAACTGCCGCCCGGCACCTCGCTGCCCGAGATCCGAGGCCGGATCGAGACGATGGGCAAGCTGCTTGGCCATCCTGACCGCGCGGCGAAGATGCTCGCGGATTTCGATGCGCGGCTGGCGGCGATCAAGACGCCCGCGCCGGACCTGAAAGCTGCGATCATCGGGCCCTCGGGCTATGGCTACGGGCCGCGGACCCTTGAAGGGCAAATTCTTGAAATGGCAGGGTTTCAGAATGTCGTCAGCGGGCCGGGGCTGGACTGGGGCGGCCGGTTGCCGCTGGAAGATCTGGTGATGGATCACCCCGATCTGGTCGTCGTCGGCGGCTCGCAAGGCGGCACCGGCACGAGCCGCGCGCAGGAGGTGCTGGCGCACCCGGTGCTGCGCGATCTGCCGGTCGTGCGGGGCCTGCGCGATGCAAGCTGGACCTGTGGCGCGCCCGCGATGCTGAATGCGGTGGAGACGCTGGCAAAGCTCGGGCGTGAAATCGAGAAAGAGAAGTTGACGCAATGAGTTATCGCACGATCCTCATCCTTCTCTCCGTCCTCTGTGCGGTGCTGTTCGCAGCCTCGCTGTTGATCGGGCCGTCGGGGATTTCTCCGCTTCACGGCCTCTCTGCGCTGATCTCGGGCGATGGCGCGGCGGGCCTTGTGATGCGCGAGTTGCGCCTGCCGCGCGCGATCCTCGGGATCGGCGTCGGCGCCGCACTGGGGCTGTCGGGCGCGGCGATGCAAGGCTTCCTGCGTAACCCGCTGGCCGAGCCGGGGTTGATCGGCACCTCTGCGGGGGCGGCGCTTGGCGCGGTGATCGCGATCCAGACCGGGCTCTACGCGCTCTTCGCGCTCGCCTTGCCGCTGGCGGCGCTGGCGGGCGCGGGTGTGGCCGTCGCACTGATCCTGATCCTTGCGGGGCGTGAGGGCCGCGCGCTGGTGCTGATCCTTGCAGGCATCGCCGTCTCGGCGCTGGCGGCGGCGGCGACCGCGCTGGTGCTGAACCTTGCGCCGTCGCCCTATGCCGCGGCCGAGATCGTGTTCTGGATGATGGGCTCGCTTGCCGATCGTTCGATGACCCATGTCGCGCTGGCGCTGCCGTTCCTGATCGTCGGCGCGCTGATCCTGCTGCGCGCGGGCGCGGGGCTCGATGCGCTGAGCCTTGGGGAAGATGCTGCAGCTTCGATGGGTATCTCCTTGAAAAGGCTACGACTTCAGATCGTCTTCGGTACGGCGCTGATGGTCGGTGCGGCCACGGCTGTCGCGGGCGCGATTGGCTTCGTCGGCCTCGTCGTGCCGCATCTGTTGCGCAAATCCGTGGGCGCGCGGCCCTCGCGGCTGCTTCCGGCTTCGGCGCTTGGCGGGGCGGCGATGCTGACGCTGGCCGATATTGCGACGCGGGTGATCGCGCCCGAGCGTGACCTGAAGTTGGGCGTGCTGACCGCGCTGGTCGGCGCGCCGTTCTTCCTGTCGATGATCCGAAAAATGGGGCGCGAGGGCTGATGCTGGAGCTGGAAAACCTTACCGTTCTGCGTGGCGAATGTCCGGTGGTCGATCGCGTCTCGGCGCAGGTCGGGCCGGGCGAGGTGATCGGTCTGATCGGGCCCAATGGCGCGGGCAAGACCTCGCTGCTGCGCGGGGCGATAGGGCTCTTGGTGCATCGCGGGGACAGCTCACTTTCGGCGCTCGACCCGATGGCGCGGGCGCGGGCGGCGGCGTGGCTGCCGCAGGCGCGCGAGATCGCCTGGGGGCTGTCGGTCGCCGATCTGGTGGCGCTGGGGCGGCTGCCGCATGGCCGCGATCAGGCGACGCGCGGAGCGGCTGCGGTGGAGGAGGCGCTGCGCCGGATGGGGCTCGACAGTTACCGAGACCGTGCCGCCACGCAGCTCTCGGGCGGCGAGCAGGCGCGGGTGCTGATCGCGCGGGCGCTCGCGCAGGAAAGCCCGCTGATCCTCGCAGACGAGCCGATCGCAGGCCTCGATCCGGCGGCGCAGATTGCGACGATGCAGGTCTTCACCGCCCATGCGCAGGCGGGCGGGGCGGTGGTCACTTCGCTGCATGATCTTGGGCTGGCGGCGCGCCATTGCACCCGGCTCTGGGTGATGGATCGCGGGCGGCTGGTCGCGGACGGTGCACCCGGAGAGGTTCTGACCGAGACGCTTCTGGCCGAGGTCTTCCACATCCGCGCGCACTTCAAGATCACGCCGGAAGGCCCCGTTTTTCAACCGCTTTTCACCTTGGGGGTCTGATGGCATTTCCACCCGAGCGCATCGTCTGCCTGACCGAGGAGACGGTCGAGACGCTTTACCTTCTGGGTGAGGACGCGCGCATCGTCGGCGTCTCTGGCTACGCGGTGCGGCCCAAGCAGGTGCGTCAGGAAAAGCCGCGCGTCTCGGCCTTCATCTCCGCAGATCTGCCGAAGATCCTCGCGCTGAAGCCGGACCTCGTTCTGACCTTCTCCGACCTTCAGGCCGATATCGTCGCGGGGCTGGTGCGCGAGGGCGTCGCCGTGCACGCGTTCAACCAGCGCTCGGTCACGGGCATCCTCGACATGATCTGCACGGTGGGCGCGCTGGTGGGCTGCACCGAGCGGGCGGAACTGCTGGCTGCGGGCTACGAGGCGCGTCTGGCGGAAATCGCCGCCAAGCCGCGCCCCAACCGTCCGCGCGTCTGGTTTGAGGAATGGGACGAACCGCTGATCTCGGCGGTGGGCTGGGTGTCGGAGCTGATCGAGATCGCAGGGGGGCGCGATATCTTTGCCGATCTGGCGAAAGAGGGCAAAGCCAAGCATCGCATCGTCACTCCCGAACAAGTGATCAACGCCGCGCCCGAGGTCATCGTGGGGTCGTGGTGCGGCAAGAAGTTCCGGCCCGAGAAAGTTTCCGCAAGGCCAGGCTGGGAGGACGTTCCGGCTGTTGCGCGAAACCGGCTGCACGAGGTCAAATCCACCCTGATCCTGCAGCCCGGGCCTGCAGCGCTAACGGACGGGCTCGACGCGCTGGAGGCCGCGATCTGGTCCGATCCGGGCCCGATCCGGGGTTGCGGGCGTAATTGTTCTTAGACATAGAGCCCTCGCGCGCTAGAGTGTCCGCGCAGGAACAGAGGCTACTTACCCCGCGGGAGGGGGCATGTTCACGCGTTTTGTACGGTTTTCACCACTCGTCTTGTCAGCTCTGCTGACGCTCGCCGCAGTTTCCGGTTTGATCCTTACCGATTGGTTTCTGGTCGTCGCGATCCTTTTCGGTTTCCTGACACTGGTCGGGATCCACGATCTGATCCAGACCAAGCATGCGATCACCCGAAACTATCCGATCCTCGGCCATCTGCGGTTCTTCTTCGAGGAAATCCGCCCCGAGATCCGCCAATACCTGATCGAGGGGGACGACGAAGACATTCCGTTCTCCCGCGCGACCCGCACGATCGTCTATCAGCGCGCCAAGGATATCGAGGATGCCAAACCCTTCGGCACCCGTATCCGCGTCTCGGAATCCGGCTATCAGTGGATCACCCATTCGGTGAAGCCGCGCCATATCGAGGATAGCGATTTCCGCGTCGAGATCGGCGGGGAGGCGTGCAAGCAGCCCTACAAGGCGTCGATCTACAATATCTCGGCCATGTCCTTCGGGGCGCTGTCGGCCAATGCGATCATGGCGCTCAACAAGGGCGCGAAGATGGGCGGGTTCGCGCATGACACGGGCGAGGGCGGGATCTCGCGCTATCACCGTGAGGGCGGCGATCTGATCTACGAGGTCGGCTCGGGCTATTTCGGCTGCCGCAATCACGATGGCAGCTTCAACCCCGAGAAATTCGCCAAGCGCGCGCAGGACCCTCAGGTCAAGATGATCGAGCTGAAGCTGAGCCAGGGCGCGAAGCCGGGCCATGGCGGCATGCTGCCTGCGGCCAAGATCACCCCCGAGATCGCCGAGGCGCGCGACATCCCGATGGATCGCGACTGCATCTCGCCCGCCTCGCACTCGGCCTTCTCGACCCCGCTGGAGATGATGGAATTCATCGGCCAGCTGCGCGAGTTGTCGGGCGGCAAGCCGGTGGGCTTCAAGCTCTGCGTCGGTCACCGCCGCGAATTCATGTGCATCGTCAAGGCGATGCTGGAAACCGGCATCACCCCCGATTTCATCGTGGTCGATGGCAAGGAAGGCGGCACCGGGGCCGCACCTCTGGAATTCGCCAATCACATGGGCTTCCCGCTCGTGGAAGGCTTGAGCTTCGTGCACAACACGCTGCGCGGGGCGGGGCTGCGCGATCAAGTGAAGATCGGGGCCTCGGGCAAGGTCGTCACCGCCTTCCATATCGCCAAGGTTCTGGCGATCGGGGCGGATTGGGCGAACTCGGCGCGCGGCTTCATGTTCTCGATCGGCTGCATTCAGGCACAGTCGTGCCACACGAACAAATGCCCGACCGGTGTGACCACGCAGGACCCGATCCGTCAGCGCGCGCTGGTGGTGCCCGAAAAGTCGACCCGCGTGGCCAATTTCCACCGCAACACGATGAAGGCGCTGGCCGAGATGACGGGGGCTGCGGGCCTCACTCATCCGGGGCAGTTCCTGCCGCATCACCTGCTGGTGCGCGACCGCGAGCGCGATTTCAAAGTGGGCGACGAGATCTATCACTACATGCCCGAAGGGTTCCTCCTGCGTGAGGATGACGACCGCTTCGGCTATCTCAAGCGCTGGAAGCGCGCCCGCGCCGAGGCGTTTGAGCCCTTCGACAGCGGCGTGTGAGATCGGAATTCACGGTATCTTGGGAGAGGCGGCGACGGTGGTT
This sequence comes from Thioclava sp. PTB-PU3-1, assembly GCF_055666785.1. Lineage (NCBI taxonomy): Bacteria > Pseudomonadati > Pseudomonadota > Alphaproteobacteria > Rhodobacterales > Paracoccaceae > Thioclava > Thioclava sp. PTB-PU3-1. The sequence continues at coordinate 96,021 of NZ_JBVNVL010000008.1, forward strand.
GCCGCCTTTCTTTTTGGCGGCGTCTCTTGCTTGCGGTGAGGGGAGCGCCCGACGTTTCGGAACGCGTCTGAAACCGTGCCTTCGCCCGGGCGGCCAGCCCGGGCCGCGCCCGACCCTCCCCCCGGGAGGGCGCATCTGCACCGGCGCCGCGCGAACGCAGGTTCGGGAGAGGTGGATTGATAAACGGAAATCCGCCCAAGGAGCGCATGCGCCCACCCAGGGTCGGGCGCAGCCCTCACCGCCCCGCTACGAGCTTGGAGACGGTCTGTTCCGCCGGTCCCTCGAAGGGACCATGCGTGAAGGCGGCGGCGGTGCGGCCAGTCTCGGGGCAGTGATATATGGCGTTGGAGCTGAACGGCCCCGCGCCGGAATGGCCGAAGACGCGGGTACCCTCCCAGTCGCCGCACATCAGCCCCAGCCCGTACCCATGCCGCGTCCAGGGGCGGTCGGGCAGCGCGCCTCCCAATTCGCGGCAGGCGGTCATGCGGGCGAATGCGGCTTTGGGCAGCAGCCCGCCCAGCCCGTGCAATAGCCGCGCGGCATCGCCCGCCGTGCCGATCAGCGTGCGGTGATAGACCCAGCCGGGGTGGTAGTCGCGCGCCTCGGGCCAGTGAAGCCGGGTGAAATCGGCGGGCGTTTGGGCGAGCCGGACACTCTCCAGCCCCAGCGGCTCTGTGATCCGCTCCTGCACCAGTTCCGCGAGGCCCATCGCCGCCGCGCCTTCGATCACCTCGCGGGCGAGCATGTAGCCGAGGTTGGAATAGCGCCACCCTTCGCCGGGCGGAAATTGCGCGGGCTGCGCGAGCGTCCGGGCCACGAGCAGATCGCGTGGCCACGGCGTGCGCCCCGCTGCGACATCCGCGTGATAGGCGGGCAGGGTGCCGTAATCGGGCAGACCCGCGCTGTGATCGAGCAGATGGGCGAGCGTGCAGCCTTCGGGCAGCTCTGGCAGATCGAGCGGCGCGTCCAGATCGAGCCGCTTCTCAGACTCGAGCATCAGCGCCAGCGCCGCGATCACGGGCTTGGTGAAGCTCCAATAGGGAAAGAGCCGCGCCCCTGACTGGGCCGCTTGGCAGCGTTCGTCGCGGTCAATCGTCGCGGTGAAGGCGGCGGGGGATTGGGTCAAAGCTTTGTCTTTATATGATTTTTCAGATGGATCGGGCAGGGCGTTTCCCAATGATATGTCATTTGCCGCATCGCGGCGCTGAAAAAAGTTGAAACGGCTTTGGCGTTTTGTATCATCACTTATGAATATGATCATGGGAGGAAGGGAGGCTTTCATGAGAGACGCACCCAAAGCATTTTGGTCACCGCTCGCCGCCGGCACCGCGCTCGGCTTGGCGTTGCTGTTGACCTTCGTCGTGACCGGGCATGGGCTCGGCGCATCCGGCTTCGTGACCCGCTTCGCGGCACAGGCCAATGACTGGGTCGCCCCGCAGGCGACCGCCGACAATTCCTATTTCGGCCCCTTCATGGCGGCAGGTAGCCCGCTGCTGAGCTGGATCACCTGGGAAGTGGTCGGCGTCCTGATCGGCGCGTGGCTCGGCGCGAAAGGCGCGGGCCGGATTTCGGTCAAGGTCGAGCGCGGCCCGCGCACCACGAGCGGCAATCGCCTCGTCTACGCGCTGCTGGGCGGCGCGCTCGTCGGCTTCGGCGCGCGTCTGGCGCGCGGCTGCACCTCGGGTCTGGGCCTGTCGGGCAGCGCGACGCTCGCCGTGGCGGGCTTCGTCTTCCTGATCGGCTTCTTCGCGGCGGGCTTCGCCGTCTCGATGATGATGCGGAGGATCTGGCAATGAGCATCCCTCTTTACGATAGCGGCATAGCCTCGGGCCTCCTGTCGGGCATTCTGTTCGGCTACGCGCTGGAGGCGGCGGGCTTCGGCTCTCCGCGCAAGCTGACGGGGCAGTTCACCCTGCGCGACTTTTCGGTCTTCAAGGTGATGTTCACCGCCGTGATCGTCTGCGCTGTGGGCCTTTACGTGCTGCGGACGATGGGCTGGATGGGCCCCGCTGCGGTCTTCATCCCGACGCTCTTCTTCTGGGCGATCCTGCTGGGCGGCGTCTTCATCGGCGCGGGCTTTGCTGTGGGCGGCTATTGCCCGGGCACGTCGGTGGTCGGCGTGGCCTCGGGCCGGATCGACGCGGTGGTCTTCGCGATCGGCATGGTGCTCGGCACCTCGGTCTTCGCCTGGGTCTTCGACCCGATCAAGGATTTCTACCTCGCGGGTCAGGGGCCGACGGCACAGACCCTGCCGCAGCTCTTCGGGCTGCCGGAATGGGTGATCCTGCTGGCGCTGATCATCATCGCCGCCGTGGGCTTCCGCCTCGGCACGATCCTCGAGCGGTCGCGCGGCGGTCCGTTCACCGCCGAAGAAGTCTGCGCCCCGGATGACGAGGCCGACGAGTTCGCCCTCACGTCCGCATCGGCAGATGCGCGCGGGTAACGGTTTGTAATACGGACGAAATTCTAGGGAGGAAAAAGTCCATGAAACTGCATAAGAAACGCAAGAGCCTGCTGCGCGCCGCGATGGTGCCGGTGACTGCGGTCGCGATGAGCGCCGCCGTTCCCGCCACCTCCAGCGCGCAGGCGACCAACCCCTGCGCTCCGGCTGTGACGAACCCCTGTGCGCCGGCCAACCCCTGCGCACCGGCGGCCGCCAACCCTTGCGCACCGGCAGCGGCAAACCCCTGTGCGCCCTCGGCGGCCAACGCCGCGGATGCGGGCAGCGACGCGGCACCGATGGCCAGCGGGCCCTATGACACCACCGTCAAGGCAACCCAGGCGCCCTATGGCGACAAGATGCCCCCGATCGTCGACAACTACCTGCGCGCGACGCCCTATGTCGGCACCGGTGGCTTCATCGACCCGACGGGCATTCCGATGCTCAAGATGCTCGGCTTCAAGACCGTCGTGAGCCTGCTCAAGCCCGACGAAGGCGCGCCGAACGAGGGCGATCTCGTGCAGAAGGCCGGGATGAACTACATCCAGATCTCCGTGCCGACCAAGGCGCCGACCGAGGAACAGGTCGCCGAATTCGCGAAGATCGTCGAAGACCCGGCGAACTACCCGATCCTGCTGCATTGCGAGAGCTCGAACCGGGTGGGCGCGATGTGGGCGCTCTATCGCGCGTCGAAGGGCGTGCCGAACGAGATCGCCATCGAGGAAGGCCGTCAGGTCGGTCTGAAGACCTCGCGCGAACCGGCTGTGCGTGAAATGCTCGGCATGGAGCCGCTCTGAGCGCAGATGTCGCGATGACAAGGACGGGGTCAGCGCCTAGGCTGGCCCCGTTCGCATGAGGAGAGACCGATGACCCGACCCGAAACGCCCTCCGAGATGTCACCCGATAGCGCCAACCCGGCGACGCCCGCGCCCACGCTGCGCATCGCCAATCCCGGGATAGAGGGGCTGCCCCGCGCGCGCCTGGAAGAGATGCACGACGCGGCCGAGACCGTGCTCGAATGCGAGACGGTGCTGGCGAAGTCGGGGATGAGCGTGGTGTCGGAAGTGCTGCGCGGGCAGGGGGATTTCCTCGTCTGGTCGCGCTACCCGCAGGGCGATGTCTTCGATACCGAGACGCATTGCCACTATTTCTACCACGCCCATGACGCGCGCGAGATGGCTGAGGGCGAGAATGGGCATTTCCACCTGTTCATGCGCCCCGAAGGGATCATTCCGGGGCTGGAGCCGTGGGACCTGCCCGGTGCGAAGATCCCCGAGGATGCGGCTGCGCGCTTCGTCCATATCGGCGCGATCAGCGTGGATGCGAAGGGCCGGGCGATCCGCATTTTCACCACCAATCGCTGGGTGACGGATGAGTGCCTCTACCGCGCCGAGGACATGATCCGGCTGCTCGATCATTTCGCGATCGAGCTGGCGCATCCGAACTGGGCGGTGAACCTGTGGCTGAGTGGAATGGTCACGCTCTACCGTCCGCAATTCGCGGCCCTGCTGCGGGCCCGCGACGCGCAGATCGAGGCATGGCTGGCGGATCATCCGGACAGCGAGGTGCTGGAAGATCGCGGCTTGCAGAATATCAGCCAGTGGCCCGTCGATCCGGTCGCCCAGATCGGCGCGATCGAGGACAAGCTCGACCTCTGAGGCGCGGGGCTACACCGGCACGCTCGAGGGTGCGCAGTCATTGACCGAGAGGATCTCGGGCGCGCGGGTCTTCGCGTTCCACTCCACCTCCCAGGCGCGGCAGGGGCCGGATTTGTTCTTTAGCTGTCGCCAGCGCAGCCGGGGCGAGTCCACCCCCTCGCGCAGCAGCTTGTCGTAGACGGGCATCGCGTGCCAGCGCGTCTCCGCCGCGTTCGAGCCGCCATCGGGCAGGATCAAGCACAGCCCCGTGGCGCGGCCCTCCTTGGCGGCCAGTTGCAGCCGCCGCCCGGCCGTCAGCCCGATCTCGCGCGGCAACTCCCCGATCACCAGTGGCACCGAGCCGTCGCGCAACGCCTCTTCCATCACGGCGAGCGTGTCGGTCTGGTCCTTGCCGCGCGCCAGCAGAAGCCGCGCCGGGTCGAAGAAGCTCACCAGCCCGCGCGGGTTGAGCCCCTCGCGGCGATGGCGTTCGTTCACCCAGAGGATCGGCCCCGTGGTGCTGGCGCAGACCGCGCAGGCGAAGCTCGTGGTGCCGATGCCGCAAACCTCGTGGGTGCGGCCTTCGCGCAGGGGGAACGGGTGGGGCGTGGTCATCAGAGCGGTAGCGGGTCAGGATGAAACAAAACATGAACATTGTAGGCAAGAGAAACCCGGCCTGCAAGGGATCGCAGGCCGGGCAAACAGGATGCCAAAACGGCGCGGCGTTACCGCAGGAACTCCAGCAGCGCGATGTTGAACTCTTCCGAATGGGTCACGTTGCAGCCATGCGGCGCGCCCTTGATCGTGAAGAACTGGCTGTCGGGGATCGCGTGGTAGGTTCGCGCACCGGAGCCTTCGAGCGGCACGATCGCGTCGCTGTCGCCGTGGATCACCAGAACGGGCACGCGCACCGCTTTCAGATCCTCGCGGAAATCGGTGGTGCCGAATGCCTCCATGCAGCCAAGTGCTGCGCTCTGGTCGGACTGGTTGCACAGCGTCACCGCCTGTTCGCATTCCTCGGCAGAGGCTTTGAGATTTCCGTCGACGCTGTAGAAATTCTCGACGAATTGCGGGAAGAACGCCTCGCGCCCGTCGCGCAGGCCCTGTTCCATCTCGCCTGCGGCCTCCTTGGTCAGCGGGCCGTCGGGATTGTTCTCGCTCTGCATCAGGCAGGGCGTCACGGCGGAGGCGAAGACGGCGGCGCGCAGCCGGTCCTCGCCGTGGTTGCGGATGTAGCGCGCGACCTCGCCGCCACCCATCGAGAAGCCCACCAGCGTCACGTCGCGCAAATCCATCGCGGTAAGGATCGCATCGAGATCGGCGGCAAGCGTGTCGTAATCGAAGCCTTCGGTGGGTTTTTCCGCGAGACCGAAGCCGCGACGGTCATAGGTGATGACGCGGTGACCGGCACCGATCAGCGCCGGGACTTGTTTTTCCCACGCCTTGCCCGAGAGCGGCCAGCCGTGGATCAGGACCACGGGCCGACCCGAGCCGCCATGGTCGATTGCGTTGAGTTGGCCGGGGCCGAGCGGGGCTGCTGTCATGGGGGTCCTCCTGCGTCTTCAGCGTTTGAAGATCTCACCTGTTCACTGAAGTAACGCGGGCGGCACGGGCAAAGGTCCGAAATCTCATATATTTTTTGCATGTTTTCACGCCTCGGCGGGAGGGCGCCGAATTCCGTCGATCGTGGTGCCGTGCAACCCCCTCAGATGCTTTGATCATTGCAATTAGCGCCCGTTCGCCTTATGTATTCTCTCGCTACGTTTGATTCCCAGATGCACTGTCTCCTTACGGCTTCAGTTTGCTTTCAAGAACTGACTACGCCGAGCTGACGCATTTCGCAGGCAGCATAATTTAATAGGAGACTCACGATGGCCGAAGGCACCGTGAAATGGTTCAATAGCACCAAGGGTTATGGTTTCATCGCACCGAACGATGGCGGCAAAGACATCTTCCTTCACATCTCCGCCGTTGAGCGCGCTGGCATCCAGCGTCTCGATGACGGTCAGAAAGTGACCTACGATCTGGAAACCGGCCGTGACGGCCGCCAGTCGGCAGGTAACATCGCGCTCGCGTAAGCTGAGCCCGTGTGACGGTTTGAGACGGCCCGCGCAATCGCGCGGGCCGTTTTCATTTGGGCCTTACCAGACGTCCGGGTCGATGCCCTTCGCGCTGAGTTCCGAGAACTTGTCCTGCAAGAAACGCTGGAACGGCTGATCGGCGTAAGCGCCGCTCGCCACGTATTCGAGTCCCGACAGATGGTGGAAGGGTTTGAAATAGCCCGGCATTCTGAAGGCTTCCGCCTCGCGCACGGATTGTGCCCCTGCATTCGCGGCCGGGATCAGCACCTGTGTCGGCGTGAAATTCACCGCCCATTTCTGCGCCAGCGCGCGTTCCTCCAGCGCCTCGCCGTCGAAATCGGTGACTTCGCGCGCGCCCCAGAGATCGAGCTGCACGACCATGTAGCTCTTCTCGATCAGCCCGGTGATCTCGGGCCGCTCGAAATTCACCAGATGCATCTCGCGGCAATAGGGGCAGCCGCGCTGCTCGAAGAGCACCAGAAGCCCCTTGCCCTGATCGGCAGCTTCCTGAAGGTCCTCTCCCAGATCGAGAAAACCCTCGTGGAAGAAGGGCTGCTGATAGAGCCCGCCATCGCCCATCACCGCCTCGGCCTGCACGGGCCGGGCGCCTCCCAACGCGCCTCCCACTGTCATCGCCCCGACTGTCAGGGTCAACATCTCGCGTCTGTTCATCGCGTCGTCCTCCCTTGTGAGAGGTCGAGTATAGCACAGACCGGAAGAATTGGCGGGAATCGCGCGCTGAGGGCCGCGCCCGGCCTCGGGTGGGCGCTTCGCTCCGCATGTGACCGGGCCCTTTATCTCGCATGCCCGAATGTAGGTTGTGCCCGCGATGACGTCGCCAATGCGCCCTCCCGGGGCGCGGCCCGGGCTGGCCGCCCGGGCGGCTCGCAATCGCCTGACCCGCAAAAAAAGACCCCGCACTCGGCGGGGCCTTGGATTTCTTCGAATGCGTTCAGACAGTCGGAATGGCCGGAGCCATCGTGCCGCCGAGCTGCATGCGCATCTTTTCGCGCGACTGCGTGATGATCGAGGGGATTAGGAACGCATCGACAAGAACCCACACGCCTAGCGCGAGCAGGAGAAATATGCCGACATAGACGACGAGCGTTAGCCAGCCGAGAATGCACAGAATAAGCTGAGCGACCCCAGTTCCGGTCTTGCCAAGGTAGAAACGATGCGCGCCGAGCATTCCTAGGAAAAACCAGAGAAGATACGCGACGACGGGGGATTTCGCGTCATTCGCAATGCGTTGTTCAATAAGAATTTGTTGTTCAGTTGTCAGAGCCATGATGTCCTCAAAAATTGCCTCTAGAGGTTGAATCTCAAGGTTTCGTGAAGACTTCAGGGTGAAAGCAAGGCGAGAAAAAGATCTTAAGTATATTTTGGTCTGGGAAAAGTAGTCGCGCGGGTTCATTGCGCCTTGCAATGCTTGCCGAACGGACGGTTCGCCAAAACTTGTTCACCAAACGAAAAAGGCCCCGCGCTCGCGGGGCCTTCTCCAATCTCGTGACCGTCAGCCTCAGGCTTTGGCGAGGTTGCGCAGCACGTAGTGCAGCACGCCGCCGTTCTTGAGGTATTCGATTTCCACCGCGGTATCGATCCGGCTCTTGAGCTTGATCTCCTTGGTGGTGCCGTCCTTGTAGGTGATGGTGCAGGGCACGATCGACTGCGGCTTGATTTCGCCTTCCAGACCTTCGATCGAGACCTCTTCCTCACCGGTCAGGTTCAGATCCTTGCGGGTCTGGCCGTCGGTGAACTCGAAGGGGATCACGCCGAAGCCGACGAGGTTGGAGCGGTGGATACGCTCGAAGCTCTCCGCGATCACGGCCTTGACGCCGAGCAGGTTGGTGCCCTTCGCCGCCCAGTCGCGCGAGGAGCCTGCGCCGTATTGCTCGCCACCGAAGATCACCAGCGGCTTGCCGGCTTTCTCATAGGCCATCGCCGCGTCGAAGATCGAGGTCTGCTCGCCATCGGGGCCCTTGGTGTAGCCGCCCTCGACGCCGTTCAGCATCTCGTTCTTGATGCGGATGTTGGCGAAGGTGCCGCGCATCATGACTTCGTGGTTACCACGGCGCGAGCCGTAGCTGTTGAAGTCCTTCGGTGCGACCTGACGCTCGACCAGGTATTTCCCGGCCGGGGTGTCGGGCTTGAACGAACCCGCCGGCGAGATGTGGTCGGTGGTCACGAAATCGCCCAGCACGGCGAGGATGCCCGCGTCCTTGATGTTCGAGATCGTGCCGGCTTCCGGCGACATGCCTTTGAAGTAGGGCGGGTTCTGGATGTAGGTCGACTGCGGCGGCCAGTCATAGGTTTCGCCGCCTTCGACTTCCACGCCTTGCCACTTCTCGTCGCCTTTGAAGACATCGGCGTATTTCTCGATGAACTTCTCGCGGGTGACGACCTTCTCGACGAGATCGGCGATCTCTTTGTCCGAGGGCCAGATGTCTTTCAGGTAGACGTCCTTGCCGTCCGGCGTCTGCGCGATCGGGTCGCTCGACAGGTCGATGTTCATGTCGCCGGCCAGCGCGTAGGCCACCACGAGGGGCGGGGACGCGAGGTAGTTGGCGCGCACGTCGGGCGAGATCCGGCCTTCGAAGTTCCGGTTGCCCGAGAGCACCGAGGTCGCGATCAGGTCGTTGTCGTTGATCGCCTTCGAGATTTCCGGCTGGAGCGGACCCGAGTTACCGATACAGGTGGTGCAGCCGTAACCCACGAGGTTGAAGCCCACCGCGTCGAGATCTTCCTGGAGGCCGGCGGCTTCCAGATATTCCGACACGACCTGCGAGCCAGGCGCCAGCGACGTCTTCACCCAGGGCTTGCGGTTGAGGCCCAGTTCACGCGCTTTGCGCGCCACGAGACCCGCGCCGATCAGCACATAGGGGTTCGAGGTGTTGGTGCAGGACGTGATCGAGGCGATCACCACCGAACCGTCATGCAGTTCGTAATCTTCACCTTCGACCTTGGCGGTCTTGCCGATGGTGACCGATTTGGTCGCGATCGGGCCTTCGGCGGCCATATTCTTGGCTTCCGACGAGATGTCGATGCCGCGGTAATCGGCAACCACACCCTCGAACGCGTCGGCGGCGTTGGTCAGCGCAACGTAGTCCTGCGGACGCTTCGGACCCGAGATCGCCGGAACGATCGTGTTCATGTCCAGCTCGAGCGTCGAGGAGTAGACCGGCGCATAATCCGCGTCGCGCCACATGCCGTTTTCCTTGGCATAGGCTTCGACCAGCGCGATGCGGTCCTTCTCGCGGCCCGTCTGCTCGAGATAGCGCAGGGTTTCGTCATCGACCGGGAAGAAGCCACAGGTCGCGCCGTATTCGGGCGCCATGTTGGCGATGGTCGCGCGCTGAGCCAGCGGCAGGTTGTCGAGGCCATCGCCGTAGAATTCGACGAACTTGCCGACCACGCCATGGGCGCGGAGCATTTCGACGACTTTCAGCACGAGGTCGGTGCCGGTGGTGCCTTCGACCATGGCGCCGGTCAGCTTGAAGCCCACGACTTCCGGGATCAGCATCGAGATCGGCTGGCCGAGCATGCCGGCTTCAGCCTCGATACCGCCCACGCCCCAGCCGAGAACGGCGGCGCCGTTGACCATGGTGGTGTGGCTGTCGGTGCCCACGAGCGTGTCGGGGTAGGCGACTTCGGTGCCGTCCTGATCCTTGTCGGTCCAGACGGTCTGGGCGAGATATTCGAGGTTCACCTGGTGGCAGATGCCGGTGCCCGGCGGAACCACGCGGAAGTTCTCGAACGCGGTCTGGCCCCACTTGAGGAACTTGTAGCGCTCGATGTTGCGCTCGTATTCGCGGTCGACGTTCATCTGGAATGCGCGCGGGTTGCCGAATTCGTCGATCATCACCGAGTGGTCGATCACGAGGTCGACGGGCACGAGCGGGTTGATCTTCTGTGCGTCGCCGCCAAGACCCTTGATGCCGTCACGCATCGCGGCGAGGTCGACCACGGCCGGAACGCCGGTGAAGTCCTGCATCAGCACGCGGGCGGGGCGGTAAGCGATCTCGCGCGGGTTCTTGCCGCCTTGCTCGGCCCATTCGCCGAAGGCTTTGATGTCGTCGGTCGAGATCGTGAAGCCGTTATCCTCGAACCGCAGGAGGTTCTCCAGAACCACCTTCAGCGAAGCGGGCAGCTTCGAGAAATCACCCAGGCCAGCCTCGGTGGCGGCGGGGATCGAGTAATAAGCATAGGTTTTCGAACCGACGCTGAGTTCGCGGCGGGTCTTTGCGGTATCCTTACCGGTAACGATGGGCATGAGAATGGCCTCCCTTCAAGGGTCCTAAGGGTGTCGCTGGCGTGTGTTTGCCCCAAGCGCGCGATCCGTTCAAGAGGGTCGGGGCATTTTTAGTATACCATTGCACACAAAAACACGCGACTGGAGCGACCCAGCGTCATCTTGAACCGCGCTTGGGCCGTATACGTTGGACATATATCGTTTCGCGCGCCCGGACAGAAAGAAATCTCTCAAAACATTGATTAGGCATGGTCTGAGCAGAAACGCTAGGTATAAAGACGGCGAAGTGAGGAGTGTTTTTCGAGTGCGCGCAGGACGTTTGACCGCGATGGGAGCTGCTTTCGCCGCAGGGCTGGTAAGCTTTGCGGAATTTGCGTCTGCCCAAGGGGCAGCCGACGCGCCGCCCGGGATGCGTCTCAACGCCTCCGAGGCGCTTCTCGACCAGATGGCCTCCGAGAAGTCCGACACCCCCGCGAAGCCGAACCCCGTGGCGCCCGATCCCGACACCGAAGGCGAGCACGACCCGGTCGTGGTCGAGCTTTATACCTCGCAGGGCTGCTCGTCCTGCCCGCCGGCGGATGCGCTCTTGAAGGAGCTCACGGATCGGGACGATGTGATCGCGCTGGCGCTGCATGTCGATTATTGGGATTATCTCGGCTGGAAGGATCCCTTTGGAAAGCCTGAGTTTTCCGCCCGGCAGAAATCCTATGCGATCGCCGCGGGCGAGCGCACGGTCTACACACCGCAGATGATCATCGCCGGCCGCGAGGCCCTGATCGGGCCGCAGGAAGCGGCGCTCGATACCGCCATCGCACGCGAGAGCGACGCCCATCCCGAGGTCGATCTGAAGATCACGGGGAAGGGCGATCATTACGAGATCGCGCTGAGCCCGGTCGATAAGCTGGAGACGCCCGCGATGGTGCAGCTCGTGCGCTACAAGCCCTCCGCCACGGTCGACATCCTGCGCGGCGAGAATGCCGGGCGCACGGTGACCTACAAGAACATCGTCACCAGCCTGACCGGCATCGCCGAATGGGACGGGCGCGCGCCGGTGACGCTCTCGGTCGATCTCGACGGGGATGCGCCCGCCGTGGTGATCGTTCAGGAATCCCGTCCGAGCAAGAACGGCCCGCTGCCTGGGCCGATCCTCGCCGCGGGTCAGCTGGACTGACCGGGGCGGATCGAACTGCGCCGAGCCCGTCAGGGCAGGGCGCAACCGTCCCTTCGGTACCCTGATTTTTCCTTGCATCCAGACGCGCATCCCGTATAAGGCCGCATCTTCCGCGTTTGCTATGAACCGGCGGAGCCTCTCGTGTTGGGTTGCGGAAGTGTCAGACGCCCAACTTTGAAGCCGCCTCGAAATACAGGAGTTCGCATGCCGCTTTACGAGCATGTCCTCATCGCGCGTCAGGATCTGTCCAACGCGCAGGCCGAAGGCCTTGTCGAACATTTCTCCACGGTCCTGTCGGACAACGGCGGCAAAGTCGTCGATTCCGAATACTGGGGCGTGAAGACCATGGCCTACAAGATCAACAAGAACCGCAAGGGCCACTACGCCTACCTGCGCACCGACGCCCCGTCGGCAGCCGTGCAGGAAATGGAGCGTCTGGCCCGTCTGCATGACGACGTGATGCGCGTCCTGACCATCAAGGTCGACGAGCACGAAGAGGGCCCCTCGGTCCAGATGCAGAAACGTGACGAACGCGACAACCGTCGCGAGCGCCGTTGATCGGTAGACAGGAGTAGACACCATGGCAAAACCGTTTTTCCGCCGTCGTAAGGTCTGCCCGTTCTCGGGTGAGAACGCGCCGAAGATCGACTACAAGGACACCCGTCTTCTGCAGCGCTACATCTCTGAGCGCGGCAAGATCGTCCCCGCCCGCATCACCGCCGTTTCGGCGAAGAAGCAGCGTGAACTGGCCCGCGCGATCAAGCGCGCCCGTTTCCTCGCCCTGCTCCCCTACGCCGTGAAATAAGGAGACCGACCGATGGAAGTGATCCTTCTCGAACGCGTGGCCAAGCTCGGCCAGATGGGTGACGTCGTCACCGTCAAGGACGGCTTCGGCCGTAACTACCTGCTGCCGCAAGGCAAGGCACTGCGCGCCAACGAATCCAACATCAAGAGCTTCGAAGAGCGCAAAGCGCAGCTCGAGGCCCGCAACCTCGAAACCAAGAAAGAAGCCGAAGCTCTGGCGTCGAAGATCGACGGCGAGACCTTCGTCGTGATCCGTTCGGCTTCGGACGGCGGCAACCTCTACGGTTCGGTCACCACCCGCGACGCGGCGAACATCGCCTCCGAGCAGGGTTTCTCGGTGGACCGCAAGCAGGTCATCATCCGCCAGCCGATCAAGGTTCTCGGCCTGCATGACGTCGAAGTGCACCTGCACCCCGAAGTCGTCGCCGAGATCCAGCTCAACGTCGCACGTTCGCCCGAAGAGGCCGAACTGCAAGCGTCGGGCAAGTCGATCCAGGACGTGGCGGCCGAGGAAGAGGCTGCAGCCGAATTCGAGATCGCCGAACTGTTCGACGATATCGGCGGCGCGACCTCCGACGACGACGAGGGCGGCCCCGTTGCCACCCCCGAGTCGGCCGAAGACGAAAACAACGCCTGATCGGTCGCTTCGACCTTTCAGTCCGAAAGACAGAGAACCGCGCCTTCCGGGGCGCGGTTTTTTCATGCTTGCCTGTCAGGGTAGTTCTGCTGAAATATGTCTAATGACATAGTCGGGCCGCGACGTGCGGCGCAGACCCCGGAACCGCGTGCCGCAATCCGGCGTTGGCCCCTAAATGGCCCTCAGGGCTTTGAAAACAGGGGACATGCATGACGAAACGATCGGGGCAGGGCCCACGCGATGACGCATCGAGCCGACGCGACCGGCTCGTGCAGGCGGGGCTTCTGGGCTTCGGCGCCTATCTCATGTGGCGGCGCTATCAGGACGATCGGCAGGCCGCGATCCACGGGCCCACGGAAGGCCGCAGCGCCCGTCATGTCCCCGCGACCCGCACCGACCGCTATGACCGGCCCGCCGACCGCGCGCTGGGACGTCAGGCGGAAAGCCCGTTCGATATCCCCCGCGCAGGCTGGAAGGCCATCGCCAAGCGCGCTTACGGTCAGATCGACGAGGACCGCGTGCTGGCCGTCGCCGCGGGCGTGACTTTCTACGCGCTGCTCGCCCTGTTCCCGGCCCTGACCGCCACCGTCTCGATCTACGGCATCTTTGCGGACCGCCAGACCATGTTGCAGGATCTCGATGCGCTCAAGAACGTCATCCCGCCTGAGGCGCTGACGTTGATCCGCAACCAGTTGGAACAGCTGATCGGGTCCAGTTCCAACGCGCTCGGGTTGGCCTCGATCTTCGGTGTCCTTCTGGCGCTATGGTCGGCCAATGGCGGCGCGAAGGCGATGATCGGCGCGCTCAACGTGGCCTATGGCGAAAAGGAGCGGCGCAGCTTCGTGCAGCTCAACGCCTTCGGGCTGGGCATGACGATCACCGGGATTGTCATGGTCTGCGCGCTGATCCTCGTGGCGGCCGTGCTGCCCGTGATGCTCGACTACATCCCGATGGGCGGGGCGCTGGATGCGGTGCTGCGCTGGGGACGCTGGCCCGTGATGGCACTGGTGCTGGTGGGGATGCTGATGCTGCTCTATCGCTACGCGCCCGCACGCAACGCGCCGCGCTGGATCTGGGTCGTGCCGGGGGCGATCGCGGCGTCGATCCTGCTGCTGATCGTCTCGGCGGGCTTCTCCTTCTACACCTCGAACTTCGCGAATTACTCGAGCACCTATGGCTCGATCGGCGCGGTGGTGGTGCTGATGATGTGGATCTGGCTCTCGACGACGGCGGTGCTTCTCGGCGCCGAGATCAATTCCGAGGCCGAGCATCAGACTGCGCAGGACAGCACCATCGGAGACCCGCGTCCCTTGGGCGCGCGCAACGCCGTGGTGGCCGATGCGGTCGCGCCTGCGCCCTCGCGCAAGCGCTGAGCGGGGCGGGGCGCGCGAAACGAGCCTCAAAATCGCCGTTTTTACAAGGAATCCTGTTCGGGCAAGCAACCCTGACGAGGCCCTGCCATGCGGCTGTTTTCGATCCTGCACTTCGCGCTGACCCACACGATCCTCGTGACGGGCGGACTTTTGTACCTGCACGATCCCGAAGGCGCGCGCGACCGGCTCGCATCGGCGGGCGAGGTGCTGCGCACGGCGATCTACGACCGGGTCGCACCGGCCAATCCGGCGGCGGATCGCACGGCGTCCCTGCAGGTGGATCGTGCAGCCCAGAAGCTGCGCGAGGTGGCGACCGCGACCGATCTGCCCTCGCTGATCCCGAATGCGAAATTCCTGAAAGTACCGTCCGCGGAGTGAGCCGGGAAGAGAATGGCGGCGGGCGCGCCCCGCGCCACCTCGCCTCCGCGAACGCAAAAGGCCGCCCCGAGAGGCGGCCTTCGCAATTACTGGGCTGAGCGCCCGAAGATCACAGCTCGTCGAGCTTCTCGATCTCTTTCTGCAGCTCTTCCTTGGTGACTTCCTTGTCGTCCACCTTGGCTTCGCCAGCGATGTAATCGACGACCTTGTCTTCGAAGAGCGGCGCGCGCAGCTGCTGCTGCATCTGCGGGTTCTGCTGCACGAATTCGAAGAAGGCGCGCTCCTGACCCGGGTACTGACGTGCCTGGTTCATGATCGCCTGGGTCATCTCGGCGTCGGAAACCTCGATCTCCTGCTTGCGGCCGATTTCGGCGAGCAGCAGGCCAAGACGCACGCGGCGCTCGGCGAGGGTGTTGTGCTCGTCGGTGGTTTCGATCTCGCCGTGGTCATGGCCGTGATCGTCCGGGTTCTCTTCGTGATAGAGCTGGTGCGCGATCTGCTTGGCCTCGGCTTCCACGAGCGAGGGGGGCAGGTCGAACTTCACCTGATCGTCGAGCTGGTCGAGCAGGCCACGCTTCATCACCTGACGTGCAGCGCCCTGATACTCGGCTTCCAGACGCTCTGCGACCTGCGCTTTCAGCGCGGCGAGGTCTTCGGCGCCGAACTGCTTGGCCATCTCGTCGTCGATCTCGGCAGCCTTCGGCGCCTTCACTTCGTGGACCTTGCACTTGAACAGCGCTTCCTTGCCCGCAAGATGCTCCGCACCGTATTCGGTCGGGAAGGTCACGGTCACTTCGACGTCGTCACCGGCTTTCGCGCCGACGAGTTGCTCTTCGAAGCCCGGGATGAACGAGCCCGAACCGACTTCCAGCGGGTAGCCTTCGCCCTTGCCGCCTTCGAACGCTTCACCGTCGACGAAGCCTTCGAAATCGATCACGACCTGATCGCCGTTCTCGGCCTTGCCTTCTTTGGTCTCGAAGTTCTTGGCGGTCGCGGCGAGGCTTTCCAGCGCTTCGTTCACTTCGCCCTCATTGGCCTTCACGACCAGACGCTCGAGCTTGACGCCCGACAGATCGACTTCCGGGATCTCCGGCAGCGCTTCGTACTCGACGGTCACGATCACGTCGTCACCCTCTTTCCAGTTCTCGCCGTCCTTCATCTCGATCTTCGGCTGCATCGCGGGGCGGTCGCCGGTCTTCTCGAAATGCTCGCTCATCGCGCCGTCGACCGATTCCTGCATCGCTTCGCCGAGGATGCGCGGGCCGAATTGCTTGCGCAGCATCGCCATCGGAACCTTACCCTTGCGGAAGCCCTTCATCTCGATCTCGGGCTGCGCTTCGGAAAGCTTCGCGGTGACCTTCTCGTCGAGTTCCTTGGCGGTGATGGTGATCTCGTAGCCGCGCTTGAGGCCGTCGTTCTGGGTCTCGGTGACCTGCATGGTTTGTCCTTTGTCTCTGGGCGCCGCGCGGATCGCGGCCGGTTCTCGAATTTCAGGCGTCCTTCTATTGAGCCTCAGCCATGGTGGCAAGGCGAAAAGGGGCTGCGGGGCGGCCTCCGGGCGGTGAAATACGCGCGCGGGCGGGCGCGTGCGAGGAGATGCCGGGAACACAGGATCGGGAGCGGGCAGGGCGGGCACTTACGCGGCGGCGGTAAGTGCAGGGCGCGGCTGCGGCGGATCGGGAGGAAAGTTGCAGCCGGGACGCACCACCCCACAATGGTCGCCCCGGCCGCGAATCCGGGATTGCGCCCAACGGGCGCGTTGTCGTGATCTCTCTCCGCTTCGGCGGATCCGCCCCCTTGTTTGCGGAGCCCAAGCGAAGACGTCACGATCTCCCTTACCGTCATCCTAGGTCAGAAGTGTTTGAAACTGATCGGTCATTTTCGGACAGATCGCGTCTTTGCGGCCCGTGTTGCGCCCGGAAAACCGCTCTCTCGTCCTCACGCGACGGCGCGCCAGCCGCGCTCGACGCATTCGAACTTCACCGCCTGCCTGCGGAAGTGGTCACGCACGAACCCGGGCGAGAGCCAGAGCCGGCCCCGCCTGCGCGGCAGTTCCCATCCAAGGTGGCCCGCCTCTTCGGCCTTCTGGACCATCCGCTTGATCTTCGAGACCGAGATCAGGAATTGTTCCGCCAGAGCGGCGATGCTGACCGGTTCGAGATAGATGTGCCCGTCGGTCTCGCGCAGGTCGGTGAGCATGCGGATCAGCGCATGGAGCAGGATGCCGCCAGTGTCGGAGCCGAGGAAATGCGCCATCGAGGGCGGCGGCGCGCACCATTCGGGATCGGCGCGGATGATCTCGACCATGTGCCGCTGCATCGCGAAGGGAAGATCGGGATCGTTGCGCGCCGCTGCCAGCCGAGCGCCGCCGTCGAGCATATCGAGGCAATGCAGATGCCCCTCGCACCAGCGCCGCATCCCCTGTTCGGCCATGAGCGTGGTGGTGACGGGCCGCAAGCGCCGGTCGCCCTTGGGCTCGGAGGGCGGGGCGAGCAGGCCATGCACCTCCATCTCGCCCAGATACTGGCTCAAAGTCTTGCGGTTGATCTCGACATGGGGCGTCAGCGCCGCGAGAAGCCGGCCCGGCGTCAGCTCCGGAGCGTCCGACCCCGTCTTCGCCCGCATCGCCAGCGCGAAGCTGGTCTGGCTCACGAGCCAGCGCCGATGCGAGGCCATATGCCGCGCGATCCGCGGTGTCTGCGCCTGCACATCGAGCAGCATCGTCGCCACCGCCTTCTGTGTGGCGAAGAAATTCGGATTGGCCGCAATCGCGTCGCGGCTGAGCGCGTAGCTGGAATTGGGGGAACGCGAGCCGGACTCCGGCGCGTCTTCGACAGGCCGCCGGGGCGGCATTTGCGGGCCTTCGACCATCACGCCTCCCACGCTTTCGGTCACCAAAGCGGGGGCGTAGCAGGCCCGCGCAGCCATCCGAAATTAGCACGCTCGCGTGATAAGGCGAGGGTATCTTGTGATATTCCGCAAGTGGGGAGTGGTGCGGGTGAAGGGACTCGAACCCCCACGCCAAAGGCGCTTGGACCTAAACCAAGTGCGTCTACCAATTCCGCCACACCCGCATCAGGGGCGTAATAGCAACAGCCTGCGGGCTCGGAAAGAGGAAGATGCGATTTTGCTCGTCTTAACGCGATGGTGAGGGTTAGCCTGTAACCAAAGGCGCGTCAGACGCCGAAGTTACGAGTAGGCAAGAGCAGGTATCGCCATGGGACAGGCACCCGGGCGGAGGGATGGCATGGCCATGCTCCGCCAGATCATCGAATCCAATCCACGCCACAGTCTTCCGGGTCCGGCTGGCCCGAACGTGACAGAGCGCGTATCGCCGCCCGAGGCGCGCAAGCCGAAGCCGGATCTCAGCGCGGGGATCGCCGCCGGGGCGCGGGTCTACACGCTCGACGGGGCCATCCCGATCGAGTTTCTCGAACCCGGCGACCGGATCGTGACGCGCAGCGGGACATGCAAACTTAAGGCGTTGCGGGCCGGTGACTATGTGGGCGCACTGATCCGCATCTCGCCCGGCGCGCTTGGCCATGATCGGCCCGGGGCACCACTTCTGATTGCGCAGGGCGCGCAGCTGATGATGCGCGACTGGCGGGTACAGGTGATCTACGGCAAGCGCGAGGCGCTTCTGCCCGCGCAATCTGTCGTCGACGGCCACTATGTCACGCTGGGCCAAGGCCGCGCGCGGCTCTTCGTGCTGGAATTCGAGACGCCCGAAGTGATCTATGTCGATGGTGTGGAAATGGCCGCCGCAGTGGCAAGCGTCGACGCCTGATCGACGCGGAATTCCCGACAATCTTCATAAGTCTCAGAGGGTTGCGAGGCGTCGTCTCGTCACATCTGCGATAGTGATTTGACATAAACGTGCCTGATCACGCGCTTGTGTTGACAGGATGATATGTCATTTGCATAGTCTTATTATGCACTAGGGGACGAGTACGCAGTTTCGCTGCGAAACGCGTGGTTAAATCTGTTCGGAGATTTTGATGACGGCACCTTTGCGAAATGCAGAGGCGATCTTGCATTGCGCGGGTTGCGCTGGACGTAACCATGGCGTTTGCGGATCCCTCTCGGATCGAACCCTCGCCCGGGTCGCGCAACGGGCGCGCACGATCTCCGTCGCGGCCAATGACCGGCTTTGCGAGGAAGATGTCTCCTGCCACCACATCGCGCTGGTTCAGAGCGGCATGTTGCGGATGCAGAGCCATTCGCTCGCGGGGCGTCGCAAGATCACGGGGCTCGTCGTTCCGGGCGACAGCATCGGGCAGATCATCCGGGGCACGCGGGACACCGCGATCGAAGCCGTGATCGACACCAGACTTTGCCTGTTCGAGTCGGCCAATTTCGCTCAGCTGATCGAGCAGGAGCCCGAATTGCGCCGGGCCCTTTGTCATCAGGCGGAAAACTGGACCGAGAAAGCGCGGCGGTTGAGCTTGCTATTGGGTGCCTATGGACCTGCGAGCCGACTGCGCGCGCTGCTTCTGCTGGCACCCAGTATCATGCCTTGGAAAGCACTGCCTGACGGGGGGGGCGTGTTGACGATGCTGCTGCCGCGTCAGGACATCGCCGATCTCATCGCCACGACGCAGGAGACGGTCAGCCGCTCGCTGCATCAGTTCCAGAAAGACGGGCTGATCGATATCCTGAACGCTAGGCAATTCCGCCTGAACGACCTCGAGGCCCTGTCCGAAGGCCTGGAGGAGATCCTGCACCAGTGAGCGCGCTCACTCGTCGCGCATCTCCAGCGAATTTCCCGAGATTTCGATAAGCCTCTCCAGATTGGCGAGCTCGACATCGTAAGGCGTGACGATCCGGATCGCGCCCGTGCGCTCGAGCTGGTGAAACGCCCGGCTCAGCGATTCCGGCGAGGTGCCCAGCAGATGCGCTATATCGACCCGCTTGATATGGATATGCAGATTCAGCTGGATGGGCGCATGCGCGGTGCCTTCCAGGGTCCGGTATTTGTGGCGGCTCAGGATGATCAGGAGCGAGGCGAGCCGCTCAACGACTTTCGAGCTTCCCAGCACCATCACCCACTCGCGCGCGGCGTCGAGCTCGTCGAGAATGCTCAGCAGGAACAGCCGCTCCGCCTCATGCGAGCGGGCGATGATCGCTTCGAATTTCTGTCGGTCGCAGGTCAGAACCGCCCCGTCGCTGAGCGCCTCGATCCGGTAGCCGGAGGGGCCGTTGAAGGCGCGCCCAAACATGTCCGACGGCGTGATCAGCCCGATGATGTGGCGATGCCGGTCCTGCAGGGTTTTCGACATGGCGAGAAACCCGTCGGTCACGAAGCCAATCCGGTCCGCGACCTCGCCGTCTTCGATCAGCACATCGCCCGGCGAAAAGCGAATGCTTTGCCAGAGCGGCATCATCTCGCTGCGCAAATCCTCCGGGAGTACGTCGAGCAGGCGCTGCAATTTGCCCTGCGCCACCACGCCCTCGATCTCGACCGGCTGTCCGGATTTCGGATGCTCGTTCATGCGTCTCCTCTCCCTGTCGCGGGAAGGATTCTAGTCCGGGTCAGATCGGGATGCGAGAGCTACGAGGTCGAAAAGCCGGGAATGTGCCGCTCTTTTCTGCGCCTCTCATCATGAAGTTGCAGGAAAAATCGCGCGGCACGGGTAGCACGTTGATCGGCATCAAAGAATCACGCTGAACAGTCACGGTAAAATATCTTGCAACAAAGGAGAGACAGATGAAAAACCTGCTTATCATTCTTGGCGTGACTGCGGCTCTGGCTGGCTGCGAGACGATGACCGGTCCGGCAGCGTCCGACATGACCGATGAGGCTATGATGGCCCCGGCGGGCACTTCGACGGACACCACGGACACCTCGGGTACGCACACCAACACGAACACGCAAGATCGTTCGCGCGAGCAAGCGTCGCAATAATCTGACACGGGCGGCGAGGGGCTGATGCATCTCGCCGCCCGCATTGTCTGGGGCGCGCGACCTCAAAGGGGTGACAATGACCGAAGGCCATATCGACGGGCGCAAACTGCGGCGCGCCTGGCGTTTTCTGTGCGGCGGGGCGATGGCCCTGCTGCTTGTCTTGGGGCCCGGTCCCGCGGTCGCGGAGGCTCCCGTCGCTGACGCTATCACCGACGCGGCGCTGTTGCAGGTGCTGCGGTCGGGCAATTGGCCCGCGGCGGAGGCAGCGGCGCGCGCGCGCTTGGCGCGCAATCCAGACGATGTGGGCGCGCTTGTCGTGCTGGCGCGGGCGCTGCGCAGGCAGGGCGACGCGGCAGGGGCGAAGGCGGCGGCCACCCGCGCCAATGCGCAGGCCCGGACGCAGCAGGAAAAATATGTCAGCGCGGTCGAGATGGCGGCGGCGAGCTACGATCTCGGGCATCCGTTCGCAGCCCAGCTCTGGCAACGCCGCGCGATCGAAATGGCGCCCAGTGATGCGGTGCGCGCGTCGAGCGTGCGGGACTATCGCGTCCTGTCCGCGGCCAATCCATGGAGCTTCTCCGTCGCTTTCGACGCGGGCGCGTCGAGCAATGTCAACAATGGCAGTCTCGCGGATACCATCGATATCGGCGGTATCGACTTCACGCTCAATCCCGATGCGAAGGCGCTGTCGGGCTACGAGATTTCGCTGTCGCTGAAGGCGCGCTACAAATTCGCAGGGTTTGGGGAGTTGCCCGCGAGTTTCGGGGCGCAGAGCTACACCAAACAGGTGGTCCTGTCGGGCGATGCGAAGGACACGGTGCCCGATGCGCGTGGCTCGGATTACGCGTTCAACGCGGTCGAGGCGACGCTGGGGCAGGCGCTCAGCCCGGCCGATGCGCCGTTGCGCTATCGCCTCGATCTCCTCGTGGGCAAGAACTGGTATGGCGGCGACGACCTGAGCGACTATCTGCGGGTTTCGGGCAGCGCGCAGTGGGGCGATCCGCGGCGTTCGCTGACGCAGGTGACGCTCTCTGGCGAACGGCAGTTGCGCCTCGACAGTTTCCGCAACTCGGCGAATGTCGTCACCGCGAGCCTGAGCCATCACCGGCGGCTTGAGGGAGGGGATCGGCTGGGGCTGTCCTTTGCCCTGCGCGACGCGTCCTCGGAGGCGGTCGAGATCGATCATCGGGCGATGCTTGCGGGCGTGTCTTACGATTTCGCCAAGCCGCTGGCCGGCTCCGTCACCGTCGGCGCGGCGCTGGAACTGGAACGGCGCGACTATGACGCGACGCTTTACGGGCCCGGCGCACGGCGCGACACGCGCGGGCGGCTGGCGCTGCAATTCGGGTTCCCGAAGCTCGAGTTCTACGGCATCTCGCCCACCCTGCGGCTGGAGGGCGAAGAGACCCGCTCAAATGTCGATTTCTACGACAGCTCGCAGGTGAAATTGCGGCTCGGACTGCGGTCGAATTTCTGACCTCGCGCCCCGGTTTGGGGCTTTCATCTGTAAATATTGCGATTTCTGCAACTAAATGGCCACGCTGCCCATCTCCTCTCGATTTCGTTGACACACATCAATGCGAATCACGAAGAACTCACGGGAATGTGAGCCGTGGCTGACGGTAAATTCGCAGTGAAATCAGAGAGATAAGTCTCTATTTCCTGACTGGACGCCATTTGACGTGGGGACGCGGCGGATGACGGGAGGGCAGGTGCCTGAGGGGTCATCGGTTCGCTCATATGGATAGAGGGGACGCAGATATGGCGACACAAATTGACCCGAGTAACGTCGACGATTGGGACGAACCGCTGAACACCGACCCGATGTTCCGTTCGTCGCATGTTTTCAGCACGGCGGATATCACGGTGACCTTCGACGGGATGACGGTCGGGAACTCCGAAGACCCGCAGGCGGTCTTTGATACCGTCGACGATCCGAACGATCCCGAGGATACCAAGATCACCAAGGAGGGGGTGACGCTTTATCCGATCGACAGCGAATTCGGCTATTACGTCAGTGATTTTCAGAATGCCGAGCAGAAAGAGCTCGATGGCGACTATGCCGAGGGCTGGGCGGGCGATATCTACGATTCCGAGGGCAATCAGCTTGGTCTCGTGATCTCGGATTCACCCACCGACACGTTCAAGACGCCCGCCGTCTATGGCACCTGGCTCGCGGGTCTGGGCGGCAACACGGTGAAGGCCTCGACCGAGCATTACGTCGTGATGCAGAACATCCTGTCGGACCAGCGTTTCCCGGGGGATACCGAGGCGCTCTATCCGCTCGACGACGAGCTTTTCATCGTCGGCGGTGAGTATGATGGGAAGTCGGTGCGCGGCCTGCTCGAGGGAGAATATGAAGGCATCACGATCACCGACACCAATGGTGACGGCAAGGTCGACATCAAGGATATCCTCTCTGCCAACGAGACCGAGATCGACAGCAATATCGCGGTCAGCAGTGACTACTCGGTGACGCTGAAGGATGACGGAAAGCTGCTCTATCGCTGGGGCAACACGATCAAGAAGCCCAATGATGTGCGTCTTGAAGCGACGATGGACCTGCCCGACGAGTGGAGCGAGTATAACCCCTACACCTCGCTGCGTAACATCTACCACGTGACCGAGGCCGAGCTGGTCGTGCATCACACGATCACCAACAACCCCAACGACCAGATCCGTCCCGAGGATTTCGAGAACGAGGCCGCGATCGGCACGTTGCCGGAATATATCATCGTGCCGGACTACAACCTTGACGGGCAGGGTGCCCGTGAGGTCTGGATCACCGCCGATGACTACTATGCGGGGGATGGCACGCTCTACGAGGCGGGCACGATCCTGCGCGACGATCTTCTGGCGCAGCAATGGGCAGCGAGCGATCTCGCGACGATCGGGGCCGAGGATGGGGCGGCGGGCTTCACCAACGCGTGGTACACCACGATGGACCGCGAACCCTTCGAGCCGGTCTTGAACGTAGATGGCACCGAATATGCCGATAGCGGTCCGCGCTGGCGTCTGAAGACCGACAAATATGGGCAGGATCTGCCCTCGGTGGTGATCCCGATCGACCCGAGCGACGAGCCGCCTCCCACCAATGACGAGGTGAAATACGAGGTCGGCGCAGAGACCCAGACGGTGATCAACCTGCTTGATTGGGGCTATCCCGCCCAGCCGCTCTCGGTCAGCTCGGGCTGGCAGGACAAGCCCGGCGAGGTGTCGGTCAACGGGATGAACTATTCCGATGGCTTCGATATGGCGGTCTACATCAAGGGCGACATCAAGCCCGCGACGATCTACAGCGCCGAATTGCTGATGGATTACGAGTTGGTCACGCCCTACGCGGTCGGAGCTGATGTCGTCGGCACGGACGGGAATGATTTCCTTGTCGGGATCGGCTCGAACGCCTTCACGGGCGGTGCGGGCACGGATCTCTTCGTCCTCAGCTACGGCTCCTCGGTGGAGGGTGTGCCGCTGACCGCGAGCACGATCAGCGATTTCGAAGTCGGCACCGATGCGATCGGCCTGATCGGTCTGGGTGTCTCGGACACGAATTTCGCCGACAACATCTCGCAAGTGGTGAACGGGACCGATCTTGAAATCTACCTCGACACGGATGGTGCCGAAGCCGGTGCCGACCCGGTTCTGATCGCGACGCTGACCGACGTGGCGGGCGATCTCGGGCCGAGCCAGGGCCTCGTCATGGAGGAAGACTTCCTTCTGGCCAACCCGGGTGCGGGCGATGATCCGGGCACAACGGGCCCCAACGAGATCATCGGTACCGATGCGAGCGAGACGCTGATGGGGACCCCGGGCGACGACATCATCACGGCGCTGGGCGGAAACGATATCCTCTACGGCCTTGCGGGCACCGACCTGCTCGACGGGGGTGCCGGGCTCGACCGTCTCTATGGCGGTCTGGACGCGGATGGGTTCGTCTTCGCAGAGGGCACCACGCTCGACATCGTCTACGACTTCGAAGACGGGGTCGACATGATCGCACTCGACGGGGGGCTGACCTTCGCCGACCTCGAGATCACCAGCTACCGCACGACGGGCACTCAAATCACCGCAGGTGACGACCGGATGATCCTGCGCGATGTGGATGTGAGCCTGATCACCGAGGATGATTTCACAACCGTCGATCAATTTGTCGCCGACATGACGCTCGTGAGCGTCTGATCCGGGTTTCTAGAAGGACAATACGAATGAACAACAAAGTAACTTTCATCGCACTGGCGGCTGCGGCCGCCACTCTCTCGGCCTGCGGCGGCAGCGGAACCACGGTTAACACCGCCCCCACCTATGCGGAACTCGTGGCGCGCGCCGATACGGCGGCGGCTGGGGTCGTGGATCTGAGTACCGGGGATGTGACTGGCGGACGCGACGATGTGCCGAATTCGGGTACGGCCAGCTACACCGGTTACGTCAAGGGCGACCTTGACAGCGGCGGGACGTTAATCGGCGAGCTATCGCTCGACGCGAATTTCTCGGGCGGGACGGTCACCGGCTCGGCGACGAATTTCCAGCACTCGACGAAGGACGCCTATACCGGCTCGCTTACGCTTTCCGGCGGGACGATCACCGATAGCGGCGTTGTCGGGACGGCCGATACCTTCGGAGGCAGCCTCGATGGGACGCTCTCCAACGGCGGCACCGATTACACCACCTCGATTTTGCTCGACGGCGAATTCGTCGGCGGGAGCGGAGCAACGCTGCCCGACAATATTGCTGGCTATGCAGACGGCACGCTTGATGACGGGGTGACGAACGATGCGTTCACCGGAGCGTTCATCACCACGCAAACGCCCTGACCACCCCCACTTTCATCAGTGGTACCGGAAGGGCCCGGCGGAGCGATCCGCCGGGCCTTTCTCTTTCCTCCCTCGTGGCGCAACGCTCTGCTACTGATCAAGATGAACGGCCCGGCGATGTATCCGCCGGGCCGCTTATCTTTATCGTTCGTGATGCTGCTTGAAGCGGCCCCCCCCCTCATTCCCCCCGGAAGGCGCGGTTGAAATAGACCGTCAGCGGCTGGGTCAGGTATGACAGCGGCGTGCGCGCGTCGGTCTTGAGGAAGGCCTCGACCGGCATGCCGGGCATCAGCTTGACCTCGGGCAGGGCGGCCAGAGCCTCTGGATCGGGCTCCACCGTCGCCTCGTAATAGGTCTCGCGGTTCGCCTCGTCGGTCTGCACATCGGGCGAGACCCGCAGCACCTCGGCCGGGATCGCGGGCGTGGTGCGGCGATTGAAGGTCGAGAATTGCAGCGAGACCTGCTGACCGGAATAGACCTGATCGATGCTCGTCGGATCGACGCGGACCGAGACGTAGAGCGGCTGATCGCTGGGCACGAGGAACATCATCGGCTGAGCGGGCTGGATGACCGATTGCAGCGCGAAGACCTGCGAGCCGAACACCACGCCATCGACCGGCGCGCGCACGTCGAGCCGTGCGAGCTTCTCGCGCAGGGTGTTTTCGCGTTCGACCAGCGAAATCTCGTTATATTGCAGGTCGCGCAGCTGGGTGATCGCGGCCTCGCGGCGATCCTCGGACAGGCCCACGACCTCGATCTCGAGCGCCGAGATCCGCACGCGGGCTTCCGCGATGACCGAGTTCAGCCGCCCGATTTCGCCGGTCAGCTTGGCGTGTTCGCGCTGGGTGGCGAGCACGCGCGAGGCTTCCATCAGCTTGCGCTCATAGAGGCTCTGCTTGTCCTCCAGCTCCTGCGATACGAGGTCGAGCTGCTCCATCAGCGAGACGCGCTGCGCCTCGACGCCTTCGATCTGCTTTTCGATCTGCTGCTGTTGCTCGCGCAGCTGGTTGATCTTCTTGGCCATCGTCGCCTGACGCGCGGCAAAGAGGTTGCTCTGGCCCTCGCGTTGCTGGGCGACCTGCTCGGGGTCGAGCATCGGGAAGTCGGGCAGGACCGTGAAGTCGACCTTTGCCAGATCGTCGCGCTCGGCGGCGAGACGCGCCTTGCGCACCGCGATCTCCAGTAGCTGCGCCTGCACGATCGCAAGTTCCGAGCGCAGGAAGGTCCCGTCGAGTCGCAGTAGCACGTCGCCTGCATGCACCTGATCGCCGTTATGGGCGAGGATTTCACCCACGACGCCACCGTCGGGGTGCTGGATCACCTGCCGTTCGCTCTCGACCTTGACCACGCCGCGGGACACGACCGCGCCGTTGATCTTCGCGCCGACGCTCCAGGCGCCCATGCCGCCGACGAGGAGGGTGATCGCGCCGAAGCCTGCGGCGAGCAGAAGGCGGCTATTTGCGAAATCGGGAGATTTGCTCATTTCTCGGCCCTCATCGTCAGAATGCGTTGCACGTCCTGCGCGTTCTTGATCATCGACTGGATGACCTCGTCGCGCGGCCCCTGAGCGGTGATCTGGCCGCTCTCGAGGATCACGAGGCGCGAGCAGGCTTTGATCGCATTGGTGCGGTGGGTCATCAGCACGACGGATTTGCCTTCCTCGGTCATCGCCTTCACCACGGCGTTCAGCGCCTCGGAACCCTCGGAGTCGAGCGCCGAGTTCGGCTCGTCGAGCACCAGAAGCACCGGATCGTTGTAAAGCGCACGGGCCAGACCCAGCCGCTGGCGCTGGCCGCCCGAGAGCTGCGCGTCGCGCGCGCTGATATGGGTGTCATAGCCCTTGGGCAGTTGCAGGATGATCTCGTGGATATGCGCTTTCTTGGCGGCGGCCACGACCCGCTCGGCATCCGGCGATTGGGCCATCTGCGCGATGTTCTCGGCGATGGTGCCGTCGAAGGTCTTCACCACCTGCGGCAGGTAGCCAATGAACTGGCCCAGCCGCTCGGGGCTGTATTGGTCGAGCTTGGCGGCGGCGAGGCGCACTTCGCCCGCGGTGGGCGACACGAGACCCACAAGCGCCCGCGCCAGTGTCGTCTTGCCCGAGCCGCTCTTGCCGATCACGCCGATGGCTTCACCCGGCGCGACATCGAAGCTCACGTTATACAGGATCGGACGCTCGCCGCGCTTGCGCGAGACCGAAACGCCGCGCACCGACAGATCGCCCGTCGGGGCGGGCAGTTCGGTCGGCTTACGCGCCTCGGGCACGGAGCCCAGAAACGCCCGCAGCGAAGCCCAGCCGTTGCGCGCGCGGTGCAGCAGCGTCCATTGGCCCAGCACCTGCTCGACCGGGGCCAGCGCGCGGCCCAGCAGGACCGAGCCCGCGATGATCGCGCCGGCCGTCATCTCATGTTGCAGCACCAGATAGGCGCCTACGGCCAGCACCGCCGATTGCAGCAGCATCCGGAAGCCCTTGGAAAATGCGCCGAACGCGCCGGTCCAGTCGGCCGCGCGCAGCATCTTGCGCTGACCTTCGGTCTGGGTGTCCTGCCAGCGCGCGCGCATGGTCTCTCCCATGCCCTGCGCCCAGAGGTAATCGGCCCCGTCCTCGACCTGCCGCGCGATCTGGTTGCCCGCGAAAGAGGTGCCCTGCGCCTCGGTCAGGCGGGTCTGGGTGAGCCAGTGGTTGAGCAGCGAGGTCACGATCAAAAGTGCGCCGCCCGCCAGTGCCAGCCAGCCCAGAAGCGGGTGGAAGATGAAGATCGCGGCGGCGAAGACCGGCGTCCACGGAATGTCCAAGAGCGACAGCAGCACCGGCGAGGCGAAGACGGTTTTCACCGCATCGAGGTCCTGCAACGCGCTCGCGCCCTTGTCGGTGCGCCCGAGTGCTGCGCGCTCCAGCGAGGCGCGGAAGACCCGGTCGGAGAGGTTGGCGTGAAGCCGTGCGCCGACCCGCGCCATCACGCGGGCGCGGACGAACTCCAGAACGGTGTAGAACAGGTAGAGGAACACCACGAGGCCGAACAGCGCGACCAGCGTCTCTTCCGAGCGCGAACCGATCACCCGGTCATAGACCTGCAGCATGAAAAGCGGCCCGGTCAGCAGCAAAAGATTGGTGAAAAAGCTGAACAGAACAGCCGAGCCGATCAGCCCCCGGCTCCCGGAAAAAGCGCGCCGCATTTCCGACCGCGCGCCCGAAGAAGAAAGTCCCACGCCAATACCCCAAAGTTGCGTATCCCCGGGTTCATTTTCACGACGCGGTGAGGGGTATCATTGATTGATGTCAATTTTGCGCGAGGCGGGTCGAAAAAGCTGCGCGGGCAGCCGGGCGCGCAGGTGGTGTCAGCCCTGCGCCATCAGCGCGCGCAGCACCTGCGGGACCGCTTCGGGGAGGTCCTCGGCGATCAGGCCGGGGCCGAAGCTGCGCGCGGCCTCCACATGGAGCCATGCCGCGGAGGTCGCGGCGTCGAAGGGTTTGAACCCGCGCGCAAGCAGCCCCGCGATCAACCCCGCCAGCACATCGCCCGCGCCTGCGGTCGCAAGCCACGGCGCCGCGCGGTCCTGCGTCGCCGAATGCAGCGCGACGCGCCCGTTCGGGTCCGAAATCACGGTGTCGGCCCCTTTGAGCAGTACCGTACAACCCGCGCGCGCGGCGGCTTCGCGGGTGGCTTCCAGCTTGGAGTAGCTTGGATCGTCGCCTGACAGCTTCTCGGCCAGATCGGGGAAAAGTTTTTTGAATTCGCCCGGATGCGGGGTCAGCACGCAGGTCGCGTGAAGCTGGCCGAAAAGCACGCTCGGATCGTCGGCAAAGGCGCTGAGCGCATCGGCATCGAGCACCGTCGCGCGTTTGCCCCAAAGCGCCGCCGGCACCATCTCCTGCGCGCGCGCCATGCCGAGACCGGGGCCGAGGCAGAGCGCGTTTAGCCGCTCGTCGCCCAGCATCCCGCGTAAGGAATAGGCGTCGGGCAGGGCGTTCAGCATGATTGCGTCGAGATGGGCTGCGTTCTCGGCCAGCGCCTTGGGCGGGCAGGCGAGCGTCACCAGCCCCGCGCCGATCCTGAGCGCCGCCCGCGCCGCCATCCGCGCCGCCCCGCCTTTGCCCGCGCCGCCCGAGAGCACCAGTGCATGGCCGTGGCTGTATTTGTGGCCCGACTGCTTCATCAGGAAATTCGACGGGCGGTCGATCAGCTGCGCGGCGCCAGGGGTCGCATGCTGCGGCAGGCCGATATCGGTCACGACGAGGTCGCCGCGCATGGACGCGCCGCCGCCGGGCTGGTCGGGCCCGTCCGAGGGGTCGAGGTAATGGCCGCATTTCGCGCGGTGGAAGCTGACGGTCAGATCGGCTGGGAAAGCGCCGCCGAGATTGCGCCCGCTATCGGAGGAAATCCCGCTGGGAATATCGACCGCAACGGAGCGCGGGCGCGGTCCCGAGGGGTTGGAAAAGCGCCGCGGATAAATCCCGCGCCATGTTTTCGCGGTGTCGTCGGGCATCGGACGGGTCAGGCCGGTGCCAAACAAAGCGTCGATCACCAACCCGCCCTCCATATCGTCGATCCGGCCCTCGATCGCGGCATCGTCCCACGGCAGGACCGCGCCGATCTGCGCCCAGCGGTCGTGATTGGTCTGTGCATCGGGGGGCAGGCGGGTCGGGTCGCCATAGGCGTAGCAGGCGACGGTCCAGCCGCGCTCGGCCAGAAGCCGCGCGATCACATAGCCGTCGCCGCCATTGTTGCCCGGACCGCACAGCACCACCGCCTGCGAGGGCCCTGGATCGGGCCAGCGCGAGAAGATTGCCGTGACAACGCTTTCCCCGGCGCGCTCCATCAGTTCAAGGCCCGTCACCGCGCCGCTCTCGATCTCGGCGCGTTCGCATTGGCGCATTTGGCTCGCGGTCAGGATTTCGGGCATGGTCCTCGGGTCTTCAAAGGAATCGTTTTCAAACTGCTGCTTTTTTGTGCTACTTGCACGAATTGCGGGCGCGGCTTTCGGAATTCCGATCCCCTTTTCGCTCCCGTCCAGCCTAGCCGATTGCGGGGGCTTTGGGAAAGTGGTCTGAGGGGGTCGGAACGAAGACCTGACGGAGGAGTCGGCGGCATGAAAAAGGTGGAGGCGATCATCAAGCCCTTCAAACTCGATGAAGTGAAAGAAGCGCTTCAGGAAGTTGGTATTCAGGGCCTTTCGGTGATCGAGGTGAAAGGGTTCGGGCGCCAGAAGGGCCATACCGAGCTTTATCGCGGCGCCGAATATGTCGTGGATTTCCTGCCCAAGGTGAAGATCGAGATGGTGCTGCCCGACGACCTCGTCGACGCCGCCATCGAAGCGATCACGAATGCCGCGCGCACCGAGAAGATCGGCGACGGCAAGATCTTCGTCTCTCCGATGGAGCAGGCGATCCGTATCCGCACCGGCGAGTCGGGCGACGACGCGCTGTAACTTCCGCCATTCCCGCCGGGCCTCGTTGCGGGTCCGGGGATAACCCAAGCTCAACGAAAGGGTAATGTGACATGAGCATCAAGGACGCTCTCAAACTGATGAAGGACGAAGACGTCGAATACGTCGACGTTCGCTTCACCGATCCGCGCGGCAAGCTGCAGCACGTGACGCTGATGCATACCGAGGTCGACGAAGATTTCTTCGAAGAAGGCTTCATGTTCGACGGCTCCTCGATCGCGGGCTGGAAGTCGATCGATCAGTCCGACATGAAACTGATCCCCGACGCGTCCTCGGTCTATATCGACCCCTTCTACGCTGAGAAAACCATGTGCGTGCACTGCACCGTGGTCGAGCCCGACACCGGCGAACCCTATGCCCGCGACCCGCGCGGCACCGCCGAGAAGGCCGAAGCCTATCTCGTCGCCTCGGGCATCGGTGACTCGGCCTTCTTCGGTCCGGAAGCGGAATTCTTCCTCTTCGACGACGTGAAGTTCTCGGTCTCGATGAACAAGGTCTCCTACGAGGTCGACGCGCTCGACGCGGCCTGGAACACCGACACCGATTACGAGATGGGCAACATGGGCCATCGTCCGGGCGTCAAGGGCGGCTACTTCCCGGTCAACCCGGTGGATGACGCGCAGGACCTGCGTTCGGAAATGCTCTCGACCATGAAGCGCATGGGCATGAAGGTCGACAAGCACCACCACGAAGTGGCCTCGTGCCAGCACGAGCTGGGTCTGATCTTTGGGACGCTGACCAAGCAGGCCGACGACATCCAGAAGTACAAATACGTGATCCACAACGTGGCGCACGCCTATGGCAAATCGGCGACCTTCATGCCGAAGCCGATCGCGGGCGACAACGGCACCGGCATGCACGTGAACATGTCGATCTGGAAAGACGGCAAGCCGCTCTTCGCAGGCGACAAATACGCCGACCTGTCGCAGGAAGCGCTGTATTTCATCGGCGGTATCCTGAAGCACGCGAAGTCGCTCAACGCCTTCACCAACCCGTCGACCAACTCCTACAAGCGTCTGATCCCGGGCTTCGAGGCTCCGGTTCTGCGCGCGTATTCGGCTCGCAACCGCTCGGGTTGTGTCCGTATTCCGTGGGCTGAATCCCCTAAGGCAAAGCGCGTCGAAGCCCGTTTCCCCGATCCGTCGGCGAACCCCTACCTGTGCTTCTCGGCTCTGCTGATGGCTGGTCTCGACGGCATCAAGAACAAGATCGATCCGGGCCCGTCCTCGGACAAGGACCTCTACGATCTGCCGCCGGAAGAACTGGCCTCGATCCCGACCGTTTGCGCCTCGCTGCGTGAGGCGCTCGAGACGCTGGAAGCCGATCACGAGTTCCTGCTGGCCGGTGACGTGTTCACCAAGGACCAGATCGAGGGCTACATCGCACTGAAGTGGGAAGAAGTGTACGCGTTCGAGCACACCCCCCACCCGGTGGAATACAAGTACTACTACTCCTGCTAAACGGGAGAGGGACAGTGATGGGAAGGGGCGTCCGTTTGGGCGCCCCTTTCGCTTTGGGGCCTGAGATATGGCGCTTTCGCATCGCCCGACGCGGGGTAAGGCCCCGCCACTTGACAGACGCACCTGCGCCGCCCATCTGTCGGGCCTTGGCTGCCGGATGCCTGCCGCCCGCGGGGTGTGACCCTTGGTGAAATCCGGTTCACGATCGCTCTCCATTCTTTCGGGGGCTCTTCGGCAATGCGGGCCCCGAAGCGGTGGATCATCCCCGTGGAGACGAGACGATGACTGTGAACACAGTGAAAGACGTGAAGGCGCAGGCGCGCCGTCTGGCCGATGCAATGGCGCAGGCGGGTACTCCCGTTGCGCTGTCGAAAGCCTATGAGCTGACCGCGCAGGCGGCGGGTCATGCCGACTGGAACACGATGGTGGCGGCGCTGCGACGTGCCGAACCGGCAGCGCAAGCGAAGGGCTATGCCTTGGGCGATGCGGTGCGCGGGCGCTATCTGGGCCATCCGGTGAGCGGGCGCGTCCATGCGCTGCGCCGCAAGGGCGAGAGCCATTACGACATCGAGATCGCGCTGGACGAGCCGGTCGATGTCATTGAAAGCCCGGCGTTTTCCTCGATGCGGCGGCGCGTGCGCGCGACCATCGGCGCAGATGGGCGCTCGATCGGGCGGCGCTCCGACGGGGTCGCGCATCTCGAACTGGACTGAGCAGAAGGGGCGCATCTAGCGCCCCTTTTTCTTTGCGCGCGGCTGGGGCAGGATCATCCGGCGATATGGCGGGGAGGGATCATGCGCTCGGAGAAAGACAAGATGCTGGCGGGCGAGTTGTATCGCGCCGAGGGCCCGGAGATCGAAGCCGACATGGCGCGGGCCGCTGCGTGGATGGATCGGTTCAACGCCACCGTCGCGCATAGTGCCGAAGAGTGCCACGCGCTGCTGACGGAGCTGTTCGCGGACGTGGGGCAGGGCGCGCGCATTCGCCCGCCATTTCATTGCGATTACGGCAGCAATATCCGGCTCGGGGCCGGGGTTTTCCTGAATTACGACTGTGTCATTCTCGATGTGGTTGCGGTCACGATCGGCGATCGCACACAGATCGGGCCGAAGGTGCAGATCCTGACCGCCGATCATCCCCGCGATCCGGAGACGCGCCGGACGGGGCTGGAGTTCGGGCGGCCCGTGCGGATCGGCGAAGATGTCTGGATCGGCGGCGGCGCGATCCTCCTGCCGGGTATCACGGTGGGCGATGGCGCGTTGATCGGTGCGGGCGCGGTGGTGACGCGCGACGTACCTGCGGGCGCCACGGTCGCGGGTAACCCGGCGCGGATCATCGGTAAGGCTTGAGGGGGGAGAGGGGCAGCGAACTTGCCCCGCCGCGCCCTTCTCGCTAAGGGAAACCAAAGATCAATCAGGAGGATCAGGCATGAGCCGCGCATTCGTATTCCCCGGTCAGGGCGCACAGGTCACCGGCATGGGCAAGGCATTGGCCGACGCCTATCCCGCGTCGAAAGCGGTGTTCGAAGAGGTCGATGACGCGCTCGGGCAAAAGCTGAGCACGCTCATCTGGGAAGGCGAGCAGGACGAGCTGACGCTGACCGCCAATGCGCAGCCCGCGCTGATGGCGACCTCGATCGCAGCCCTGCGCGCGCTGGAGGCCGAAGGCTATGCGGTGACTGACGCGGCCTATGTCGCGGGTCACTCGCTGGGCGAATATTCGGCGCTTTGTGCGGCGGGGTCGCTGAGCCTGGCCGACACCGCGCGCCTGCTGCGCGTGCGCGGCGATGCGATGCAATCGGCGGTGCCGGTGGGTGTGGGCGCGATGGCCGCGATCCTCGGGCTCGATTTCGAGGCGGCGTCGAAAGTCGCGGCTGAGGCGGCGCAGGGCGAGGTCTGTCAGGCCGCGAATGATAACGATCCGAGCCAGGTCGTGATCTCGGGCGACAAGGCGGCGGTCGAGCGCGCAACCGTACTCGCCAAGGAAGCGGGCGCGAAGCGCGCCGTGATGCTGCCGGTCTCCGCGCCGTTCCATTGCGCGCTGATGCAGCCCGCCGCGGATGCGATGGATGCGGCTCTGGCAGGCGTCGAGATCAAGGCGCCTGTCGTGCCGCTGGTCGCCAATGTTCGCGCCGAGGCGGTGAGCGACCCGGCCCTGATCCGCGAGCTGCTGGTCGAGCAGGTCACGGGCTCGGTGCGCTGGCGCGAGAGCGTGGCGTGGATGGCCGGTCAGGGCGTCGACGAGATCTGGGAAATCGGCGCGGGCAAGGCGCTGTCGGGCATGATCCGCCGGATCGCGAAAGAGGTGACCTGCCGCGCGGTCGGCACGCCGGAGGATATCGCCGCGCTGAAGGGCTGAGGGCTACGCCGGGGGATCCTCCCCCGGACCCCCTGGATATTTTCGTCAAGAGGAAGCGCAGGCCGACCGGTTCGAAAGCGAATTGGTCGGCTTTTCATACGTTTGTGATCGCGATGGGCTGTCGCCCCGACGTGCGCAACTATGGCGTGTAGCACTTAGAGTTCCCTAACGGCGCTTTCGCTGCTAAGAGAGCGCCAACTTAGATAAGAGGTAGCATGATGTTCGATCTGAAAGGCAAACGCGCGCTTGTCACCGGGGCTTCTGGCGGGATCGGCGCCGAAATCGCGCGGGCCCTCCATGCGGGCGGTGCGTCGGTGGCACTGTCGGGCACGCGGGTCGAGCCGCTCGAGGCACTGGCCGCCGAGCTGGGCGAGGGCGCGTATGTTTGCCCGGCGAATCTGAGCGATCCGGAATCGGTCGAGGCGCTGCCGAAAGCGGCGATCGAGGCGATGGGCGGCTTGGATATCCTCGTGAACAATGCCGGCATCACGCGTGATCAGCTGACGATGCGGATGTCGGACGAGGATTGGCAATCGGTGATCGACGTGAACCTGACGGCGGCGTTCCGCCTGATGCGTGCGGTTCTCCGCCCGATGATGAAAGCGCGCTGGGGCCGGATCATCAACATCACCTCCGTCGTCGGGCAGACCGGCAATCCCGGTCAGGTGAACTATGCGGCTGCCAAGGCGGGTCTTGTCGGCGCGTCGAAATCGCTCGCGCAGGAAGTCGCGACGCGCGGCGTGACGGTGAACTGCGTGGCGCCGGGCTTCATCGAGACGCCGATGACGGAAAAGCTCACCGAGGCTCAGAAGGACGCGATCCTGTCGGGTATCCCGGCCGGGCGCATGGGCACGCCGGAAGAAATCGCGGCTGCGGTGCGCTACATCGCAAGTCCCGAGGCGGGCTACGTCACCGGTGCGGTGCTGCACGTCAACGGCGGCGGGACGATGGCCTGACGTCTTTGTGACCCTAGGGCACGAAGGCCTTTGATAGGATAGAGAAACGTCTTGCCATGAGCCACGGCAATCGCTAAGAGCGCTGCAGACGGGCCGGGCGTAAAAGCCACGGCTCTGAATTGCGGTCTTCGGGTTGACCCGGGGCGCGCGGGTTGAGACGCTCGTATTCGAGCAAGCATGAACGGGCTAGGCCCTATAAACTTTGAGGAATTGACATGAGCGACATCGCTGATCGCGTGAAGAAGATCGTCGTGGAGCATCTCGGCGTGGAAGAGGACAAGGTCACTGAGAGCGCCTCGTTCATCGACGACCTCGGTGCGGACAGCCTCGACACGGTCGAGCTGGTCATGGCCTTCGAAGAAGAGTTCGGCATCGAGATCCCCGATGACGCCGCCGAGAACATTCAGACCGTCGGCGATGCGGTGAAATTCATCTCGGAAGCGCAGTAAGCCTTTTACGGCTGACGCTGAGAGAGAGTTAAGGGCGGCGCTTCGGGGAACCGGAGCGCCGCTTTTCTTTTGCGCAAAGCGCGCGTGCGTTCGGGGGAGGGAAGATGCGTAGTTTCGTCGCGATCGAGCTGCCCGAGGCGCATATCGAGGCCATCGAGCGGTTGCAGCAGGCGCTCGGCGCGGGCCGGATCGTGCAGCCCGAGAACCTGCATCTGACGCTGGCCTTTCTCGACGAGATCGACGCAGGCCAGCTCGAGGCGCTGGACGAGGGGCTGCGGGCCATCGACTGGGCGCCCGGGCCGGAGGTGGCGCTGGCGGGGCTGGAGATTTTCGGCAGTGCCGCGCGACCGGAGGCGCTGGTGCTGGGCGTGCAGGCCGATCCCAACCTCGACCGTTGGCACCGCGCGGTGATGGGCGCCGCGCGTCTGGCAGAGATCGACCTGCCGCGGCGGCGGTTTCGTCCGCATGTCACCCTGGCGCGGTTCGGCAAGCGCGCATCCCCGGGGGATTTGCTGCGGCTGGGGCGACTCATGGCGGCGCAAGGCGCTGTGAAGCTGCCCGCTTTCGCGCCCGCGCAGGTGGCGTTGATCCAGTCCACGCTGGGACACGGGCCGCCGCGGCATGACGTTTTGATGCGCTATCCGGATGAAAAATCTGTGCAATTCGCGAAGACTTGACCGAAAGTGCAATCGTGCCCGCGCGGCTGTTAACCCTTCGTTAACGAATTAGGCGTCCCTTGGAGAGGTCGCGGGTGCCTTATGAAAAATGCCCTTCTGCCCGCGCAGTTGAGGTCACGTTATGTCTGTGTTTCGCCGGGCTCGGGTTCTGATCCGTCCTCTTTTGGTTTTCGCCGCCGCGCTTGCGGGGTTGGCTCTGCTGGCGCAGATGGCCACCGCGCTGTCGGGCGAGGATATGGTCGTGCGCGCGCTCACGTCGTGGAACGCGATGGGCGCGTGGACGGCGTTGGCCATTCTGGCGATGGCGGGCGCGATTGCGTTTCGGCGCGAGGCACCGAATGTGGCGCGCGGGCTGGCGGCGGGAACGCTGTTGCTGTGCCTGTTCTCGAACGTTGCGGAGGTCTATGACCTGAGCGGAGCGGGGGCGATCGGGGGAGGCGCGGCCGCGCTCTTGGCGATCACCGCGGCGGGGTTCTTCGCGCTGGAGGCGGGTGCTTATCTGTTTGGAACGATTGCCTATCTGACGGTGTTCGGCGGGGCTTTGATGTACCTGCTGTCGCACAGTATCGCGACCAGCCGGCTGGCGGAGGGCGTGTCGATCGGGGCGGCGCTGGCGATCATGTGTCTTGCCTATGCGGGGCTCATCTGCCGCAGCGATCGTGGGGTGATGCGGGTGCTGCTCAACGAGCATGCCTCGGGGCGGCAGGCACGGGCGCAGATGCTTCTGGGGGTCGTCGCGCCCTTCCTGCTGGGCACCTTCTACCTGCTCAGCGATCAGGGGAGTCAGGTGCGCGCGGAGCTGCTGTTGCTGGTCGCGACCATCGTGGGGGTGAATATCGGGCTGATCATCCTGATGGCCGTCTCGCTGGAGCGGGTGGATCATGCACGGCGCAAGGCCGAGCGGGAACTGGTGAACCGGGCGATGCGCGATGGGCTGACGGGGCTGTTCAACCGGGAGATGCTCGGGCGGCGTTTCGCGCAGTATTACACGCAGGGGATGCGCGAGCAGGTGCCTTTCACGGCGCTGATGGTCGACCTCGACCATTTCAAGCAGATCAACGATCTGGGCGGGCATTCTCTGGGCGATCGCGTTCTGCGCCGCACGGCGCGGGCGATGCGGGCGCAGCTGCGGCTGGAGGATACGATGGCGCGGGTCGGCGGCGAGGAATTCGCGGTGATCCTGCCGGGGGCGGGGCTGGTCGAGGCGCTCGAAGTGGCGGAGCGGCTGCGCGCCTGTGTGGCGGGACTGCGTTTCGAGGATCAGTACGGCGCGGCGCTGCAGGTCACTGTCTCGATCGGGGTGGCCGAATGGGAGCGCGGCGAGGAGCTGCGGAGCCTCTATGCGCGCGCCGACGGGGCGCTCTACGCGGCGAAGAATGGCGGGCGCGACCGGGTGTTGCTGGCGCCGCCCACCACTCAGATGCGCTGCACCGCGCTGACGCTGCCGCCCCTGAGCGCGGGGCGGGCGCCGACGGCTGTGCCGACGCTCCCGGCACGGCAGACTGAACCGGTTCGCGCCCCGCAACGCTAGCCCCCTCACGCGCCGTCCGTCCTGAACGGTAACCCGCCCGTCGCAATGGGTTATGATTGCGCCTTTGCGCGCCCCCGTGTATCAGGTCTGCCAAGATATTTGGCTGAGAAAGAGGTCGGGCATGCGTCGGGTAGTAGTCACGGGTCTGGGAATGGTCACGCCGCTGGCTTGCGGCGTCGAGGAGACCTGGTCGCGGCTTATCGCGGGACAATCGGGGGCGGGCGCGATCTCGCGCTTCGATGCGTCCAATGTGACCACGAAATACGCCTGCGAGATTCCGCTGGGCGACGGGTCCGACGGCACGTTCAATGCCGATAACTGGATGGAGCCGAAAGAGCAGCGCAAGGTCGACGATTTCATCCTCTACGGGATGACGGCGGCGACGCAGGCGGTGAAGGATTCCGGCTGGGAGCCGCAGGACGAAGAGAGCCGTCTGCGCACCGGTGTGATGATCGGCTCGGGGATCGGCGGTCTCAGCTCGATCGCGGATACGGCCGTTCTGATCAAGGAAAAGGGCGTTCGCCGCGTCAGCCCGTTCTTCATTCCGGGGGCGCTGATCAACCTCGTCTCGGGGCAGGTCTCGATCCGCTTCGGCTTCAAGGGCCCGAACCATGCGGTCGTCACCGCCTGCTCGACCGGCGCGCATGCCATTGGCGATGCGGCGCGTCTGATCATGCTGGGCGACGCCGATGTGATGGTCGCGGGCGGCGCGGAAAGCCCGATCTCGGAGATCGGCATCGCGGGCTTCAACGCGTGCAAGGCGCTGTCCACGAAGCGCGGCAACGAGCCGGAAGCTGCGAGCCGTCCGTGGGATGCCGATCGCGACGGGTTCGTGATGGGCGAGGGCGCGGGCTGCGTCGTGCTGGAGGAATACGAGCACGCCAAGGCGCGCGGCGCGAAGATCTATGCCGAAGTGCTGGGCTATGGCCTGTCGGGCGACGCCTATCACATCACCGCGCCGTCCGAAGATGGCGATGGCGGCTTCCGCGCGATGAAAGCTGCACTGGAGCGTGCCGATCTGAACCCCGATCAGGTGGATTACATCAACGCGCATGGCACTTCGACCATGGCCGACGTGATCGAGCTGGGCGCGGTGCAGCGCCTGCTGGGCGATGCGGCCTCGAAAGCCACGATGAGCTCGACCAAGTCCTCGGTGGGCCACCTTCTGGGGGCTGCGGGCGCTGTGGAGGCGATCTTCTCGATCCTCGCGATCCGCGACCAGATCGCACCGCCGACGCTGAATCTGGAAAATCCGCCGGAAGAGGCTGTGATCGACCTCGCGCCGAAGGCTGCGGTCAAGCGCAAGATCGACGTCGCGCTGTCCAACAGCTTCGGCTTCGGTGGCACCAATGCGAGCCTCGTGATGGGCAAGGTGGATAGCTGATGTGGCGTAACATCGTCTCGAATTTCCTGACGCTGCTGATCGTTATTCTCGTCGCGCTTGGCGGGTTGGTCGCCTGGGCGAAGAACCAATATGTCGAGCCCGGCCCGCTGGCCGAGGCGATGTGCCTGCGCGTCGCGCCGGGCGAAAGCCTGCAGGGCGTGTCGTCTACTCTGAAAGACAAGGGGGCGATCTCGTCCTCCTATCTGTTCCGCACGGGCGCGCAGTACGAGGAAAAGGCCGACAAGCTGAAATTCGGCTCCTACCTGATCGAGCCGAACACCTCGATGCAGTCCATCGTCGGTCAGATCACCTCCGGTGGTCCGTCGACCTGCGGGTCGGAACTGGTGTTCCGGATCGGGGTGAACGGCAACGAAGTGCTGCTGCGCGAGCTGGACCCGACCACGGGCGATTACCAGAAGGTCGCGGAGTACAATCCCGAGAGCGAGAAGCCGCCCGAAGGGTTCGAGGACAAGGCCGACCGTGCCGATGTCCGCACCCGCGTGACGGTGGTCGATGGTGTGACCAGCTGGCAGATCGTGCAGGGTCTGCAGGAAGCGAGCTTCCTGTCGGGCAAGATCGACGGGGTGCCGGGCGAAGGCACGCTCGCACCTGACAGCTACGAGGTGACGCGCGGGGCCGACCGGCAGGCGCTGATCGGTCTGATGGCCGATCGCCAGTCGAAAATCCTCGCCGACGCCTGGGACGGACGCGCCGAGGGGCTGCCCTATGACGATCCGCAGCAGGCGCTGACCATGGCGTCGATCGTCGAGAAGGAAACCGGTGTGCCCGAAGAGCGCCCGGAAGTGGCGAGCGTCTTCATCAACCGCCTCGAGAAGGGGATGCGTCTGCAGACCGACCCGACGGTGATCTACGGCGTGACCGAGGGCAAGGGGGTGCTGGGCCGCGGTCTGCGCCAGTCCGAGCTGCGCAAGGCGACGCCCTACAACACCTATGTCATCGACGGGTTGCCGCCCGGACCGATCGCGAATCCGGGCAAGGCGGCCATCGAGGCGGCGCTGCATCCCGATTCGACCGACTACCTGTTCTTCGTGGCCGATGGCTCCGGCGGACATGCGTTCTCGAGCACGATCGAGGAGCATAACAAGAACGTGGCGAAGTGGCGCGAGATCGAGAAACAGCGTCAGGAAGATGCGTCAAGCAACTGATAACTCAGAAAGAACCCCGGTTTTCGCCGGGGTTCTTTTTTGACTGGAGTGCACAACCCAGAATTTAGAGCTTGACTTTGCGAACGCTCTCGGGTAGAGATTTGGCACGCTAGGAGAAGTGGGCAAGCGCCGCGGGGAAACCCGACGGCGTTTTTTCATGTCTCTCGAACGGACCAACTTGGAACGGGTGGGTTCGTCAGTGATGCAAGACAACAAAGTGAACGAGGCGGGGGCGCCGGTCGATCTTCTGGATCAGACCGAAGCGCTCTATCGGGACGTGGCCGAGGAGCTGGCGCAGGCGCTGCAGGGGGTGCGGCGTGGCGACATATCCGAGGCGAAAGCGGCGGTGCAGGCGGTCAAGGACCTCCGCACCGCTTTTCATTTGGTGATGGAGGAACGATCGCGTGTCGAGAAACTCCGCAGACAGCTGGCAGGTGTCGCCGCCGGACGCGATGGCGCGCTCGACTTCGATGCCGCCAGAGCTGAAATCGGGCGCCGCTTGGCTCGCCTCCGCGACGCCTGAGAGCGTCGAGGCGTTTCTCGACGGGCTCGACGACAATGCATTGCTCGCGCTGCCCTGGATCTTCGAGTTCTGGGCGTTGGATCATCAGCTTCCGCCCGAAGGGGATTGGAAGTCCTGGGTGATCATGGGCGGACGCGGCGCGGGCAAGACGCGGGCCGGGGCCGAGTGGGTGCGTGCGCAGGTGGAAGGCGCACGCCCGCTCGACCCCGGAAGGGCGCGGCGCGTGGCGCTGGTCGGTGAGACCTTCGATCAGGTGCGCGATGTGATGGTGATGGGGGAGAGCGGGATCTTGGCCTGCTCTCCGCCCGACCGCAGGCCCGACTGGGAGGCGGGGCGGCGTCGGCTCGTCTGGCCGAACGGGGCGACCGCGCAGGCCTTCTCGGCCTATGAGCCGGAGTCGCTGCGCGGGCCGCAATTCGACGCGGCCTGGGTCGATGAAATGGGTTGTGCGGCCATCGACAAGGGGACGAACGAGCCGAACAAGTTCCTCGATCCGAAAAGCTCGGAAAGCGCGCTGCCGCATTACTCGGATGGGCGGCGCGATGATTACATCCAGATGCAATATCTGCGGGCGATGACCGAATATTGGGGGGATGCGGCCAACAATCCGCTCTCGGAATATTACGGCGGGACGATGGTGGATATGGCGCGCGCCCATGTCTGGGCGTGGGATGTCCGACCCTATCCGCAATTTCCCGGTCTGCCGGAGGTATGGGACGACGCGGCGAACTACGCGCGGGGGCATTGGATCTCTGGGCGGGCGACAGCACAGCCTCTGGCGCATGTCGTGGGCGAGATTTGTGCGCTCGCGGGGGTCGAGGTGTTCGATGTGAGCGCGTTGCATGGGGTGGTGCGCGGATATGCGATGCCCGGGGGGATCACACCGCGCGGTGCGCTGCAGTCGCTGAGCCTGATCTACGGTTTCGATGCGGTGGAGCGCGACGGGGAGTTGGTGTTCCGGATGCGTGATGCGTCGGTCGATGCGGAGGTGGCGCCTCCGCTGCTGGCGCTGGATGGCGACGATCAGAGCCTTGAGACGCGCCGTGCGCCGGAGGCGGAGATCGCGGGGCGCGTACGACTGGCCTATGTCGAGGCCGATGGTAGCTTCGAGGCCCGCGCCGTGGAGGCGATTTTCCCCGACGAGGAAAACGGCCCCGCCTCTGCGAGCGAGGCGCCCCTGGCGCTGACGCGGGCGGAGGGAATGCGTGTCGTGAACCGCTGGCTCTCGGAGGCGCGGGTGGCGCGCGATACGGCGCAGTTCACGCTTCCGCCGTCGATGGGGTGGCTAGGGCCGGGGGATGTCGTGCTGCTGCAGACCGAGGAGGGCGCGCGGCGCTACCGGATCGACCGGATGGAGCGTGCGGAGGCGATCCGTGTGGAGGCGGTCCGGGTCGAGCCGGGAATCTATGAGGCCTCGGAAGAGACCGACGAGGTTGCGCGGATCGAGAGCTTCACGCCGCCTGTGCCGGTCACACCAGTATTCCTTGATTTGCCGTTGTTGACAGGCGCGGAAGACGCTTACGCGCCGCATCTGGCAGTCACGTCGAGCCCTTGGCCGGGAGCGGCCGCGCTGTATTCGGCGCTGGAGGATGCGGGCTATGCGCTGAATGCCAAGGTCGAAACCCAAGCTGCGATTGGGGTGACCCAAACGATCTTGTCGCGTGCGCAGAGCGGGCTCTGGGATCGCGGGCCGAGCTTGCGCGTGAAGATGTTGTCGGGGGCCCTGGAAAGCGCGAGCGAAGAGGGCGTGCTGGCGGGGCTCAACGCGATGGCGATCGGGGATGGCTCGTCGGATCGCTGGGAGGTGTTCCAGTTCCGGACCGCCGAGCCGGTCGAGCCGGGCGTCTGGGACGTCTCGTTGCGCTTGCGCGGGCAGGCGGGGAGCGATGCGCTCATGCCCGATGCTTGGCCGGAAGGCTCGGTGGTCGTGCTGCTCGACGGGACGCCGCGCCAGATCGAGGTGTCGCCCTCGGCGCGAAATCAGGCGCGTCACTACCGGGTGGGGCCTGCCGGTCGTGGCTATGATGATCCCTCCTATATTCATACGGTTCAAGCCTTTGCGGGCATCGGGCTGCGGCCCTTGTCGCCTTGTCATTTGTGCGCGCAGTCGCTGGGCGGGGATCTGCGGCTGAGTTGGGTGCGGCGGACGCGGATCGGGGGCGACGACTGGGAGGCGCTGGACGTGCCTTTGGGCGAGGTGTCGGAGCGCTATCGGGTGCGGGTGTTTGAGGGGCAGGCGATCCGGCGCGAGGTTGTCGTAAGCGCACCGGATTGGACTTATGGCGCGGCAGAGCGCAAGGAAGACGGGATGATCGGCGCGCCGAGCTTCGAGGTGGCGCAGATATCGGATGTCTTCGGGCCGGGGTTGCCAGCACGGCTGACCTGGACCGGGTGAGATGCGCGCGGTGCTGGACGGCGATCTGATGGCGCTCGCGCGGGTGGTGATGCTTTGGCCCGATGAGCAGCGTCCGGACCAGCTTCTGCGACTCCTCGATCGGGTTCACGCGGCGGACCTCTATTGCAAGCGATTCCGCCGCGCGCATCCGCACTGGGGGAACGGCTCGGTCCTGAGCATGGCGTTGGGCCTGCCTCGGGCGAAGGCGGGGCCGGGCGATCCGCGCTATCTGCAGGCGCTGGGCTATGTCTGTGCGGGGATGGCCGCGTGGCGCTTGACGCGACAGCCCCTTAAGCGAAATGACGAAATGCCCCTTCCTCTATTCGCCGGAAAGCCTATGTGTTAAGTTCTTGCGCGCGAAGAGGGAGTAATCCGATGAACAAGCAGATGGCCAAGGTTGCAACCGTCGATCCGGTCTGGACGCAGATTTGCGACGAGGCGCGGGCTGCGGTGCGTGACGAGCCGCTTCTGGGGTCCTTGATCCATGCCGGGCTCTTGCATCATCCGACGCTCGAACGGGCGCTGGCCTATCGTTTCTCGATGAAACTGGCCTCGGCGGAGATGAGCGAGCAGCTTCTGCGTGAGATCGCCGAGGAAGCTTTCGCTGCCGATCCCGCTTTGGGGCAGGCGGCGCGGGCCGATCTGGTGGCCGTGCACGAGCGCGACCCAGCCTGCCACCGGCTGATCCAGCCTCTGTTGTTCTTCAAGGGGTTTCAGGCGCTGCAAAGCTACCGGATCGCGCATTGGCTGTTCACGAACGGTCGCCGCGACATGGCCTATTTCGTGCAGATGCGGACCTCCGAGCTGTTCGGCGTGGACATCC
The DNA here is from genome assembly GCF_055666785.1 of Thioclava sp. PTB-PU3-1. Classification (NCBI taxonomy): domain Bacteria; kingdom Pseudomonadati; phylum Pseudomonadota; class Alphaproteobacteria; order Rhodobacterales; family Paracoccaceae; genus Thioclava; species Thioclava sp. PTB-PU3-1. The sequence continues at coordinate 140,677 of NZ_JBVNVL010000008.1, forward strand.
ATCCCGGCGCGAAGATCGGGCGCGGCATCATGATGGACCATGCCCATTCGATCGTGATCGGCGAAACGGCTGTCGTGGGCGACAATGTCTCGATGCTGCATTCGGTGACGCTTGGCGGGACCGGCAAGGAAGACGAAGAGCGTCACCCGAAGATCGGCAATGGTGTGCTGATCGGGGCTGGCGCGAAAGTGCTCGGCAATATCCATGTCGGCGATTACAGCCGGATCGCGGCGGGCTCGGTGGTGCTGGAAGACGTGCCGTGCTGCAAGACCGTGGCCGGGGTGCCCGCGAAGATCGTCGGCGAGGCGGGCTGCGACCGTCCCGCGCGCGAGATGGATCAGCTTTTGCACAGCAAGTGAGCGCATCTCTCATGGAATAGACAGGCGGGGCTTCGGCCCCGCTTTTTTCATATCTGGCACCTGGCTAAAGTGAACCCGGGCAGGGGCGCAGGGCGTAGCTCTCGTGACAGATCACAGGAGTGCGAAATGAAACCGATTTGGATGACCGGGCTCGCGGCCCTTCTCGTTTGCGCGCCGGTGGGACTTGCGAGTGCCAGCGCGAGTGTCGACTTTCAGACGCTGCCAGCGGATCAGAGCGATCTCGCGTCGTATCGCTGGGATCGCCGCGTGGTGCTGATCTTCGCCGCGTCCGACGCGGATCCGCAGCTTCGCGCAGCGCGGAAAATGGTGAATGCACAGGCTGCGGGAATTTCGGAACGTGACATCACCGTTCTCGCCGACACGACACCGGAAAAGGCTGGCGCGTTGCGCGGCAAGTTCGGGGTCGACGGGTTTCGGATGCTGCTGATCGGTAAGGACGGCGGGGTGAAGATGGACCGCGCGGAACCGATCTCCGCGGAGACGCTGTTCTCCACCATTGATGCGATGCCGATGCGTCAGCGTGAGATGCGAGACGACTAATCTGTTGAGGATAAACGAAGGCCCGGACCTAGCGGTCCGGGCCTTCTGTCATTTTCAGCAAATGGCGTGGCCTCAGGCCAGCATCAGCATCGGGTTCTCGAGGTTCTCGCAGATCGCCTTCATCAGCTCCGCACCGAGCGCGCCGTCGATCACACGGTGATCGACCGAGAGCGTCATCGACATGACGGTCGCCACTTCGATCTCGCCTTCGGCATTCACGACCGGCTGCTTGATCCCAGCGCCGACGGCGAGGATCGCGCCATGCGGCGGGTTGATGACCGCGTCGAAATTCTCGATCCCGAACATGCCGAGATTGGAGATCGCGAAGCTGCCGCCCTGATATTCATGCGGTGCAAGCTTGCGGTCGCGGGCACGGGTGGCGAGGTCCTTCATCTCCGCGGAAAGCGTCGAGAGCGACTTCATCTCCGCATCCTTCAGCACCGGGGTGAACAGCCCGCCTTCGATTGCGACCGCGACGGCCACGTCCGAGGGCTTCAGCTTGAACACCTTGTCACCGGCCCAGACGGCATTCGCATCCGGCACCGATTGCAGCGCCAGCGCGCAGGCCTTGATGATGAAGTCGTTGACCGACAGCTTCACGCCGCGCCCCTCGAGCTGCTTGTTGAGCTGCGAGCGGAATTTCATCAGCGCGTCGAGTTTGACCGAACGGCGCAGATAGAAATGCGGGATCGTCTGCTTGGCCTCGGTGAGACGCGCGGCGATGGTCTTGCGCATCCCGTTAAGCTCGATCTCCTCGTATTCGCGACCCTCATACATCTTCGCGATGGTCGAGGAGGAGACGGATGCCGCTGCCGGGGCAGGGGCCGCAGCCTCCGCTTTCGGAGCGTCCGCCTTGGCCGGGGCTGCCTTGCCACCTTGGGCGGCTTCGACATCGGCCTTCACGATACGACCTTTCGGGCCCGAGCCTTTGAGCGCGGCCAGATCGACGCCCTTGTCGGCGGCGATGCGGCGTGCGAGCGGCGAGGCGAAGACACGCTTGCCATCCGCATCCTGCGGCGCGGCAGGCGCTTTTTCCGTCTTCGGTGCGGCGCTCGCACCTTTCGAGCCACCGGCTTTCGCGCCGGTCTTTTCGGCGGGCGCGTTGTCGGCGTCCTTGGTCTCTTTCGCATCTTCGGCGGCTTCGGCTTGTGCTTCCCCGGGAACGGGGCTCTCGGCCTCGTCCACGGCGGAGGCATCCTCGCCCTCTTCCAGCAGCACGGCGATCGGGTCGTTGACCTTCACACCCGAGGTGCCTTCCGAGACGAGGATTTTGCCGATCACGCCTTCATCCACGGCCTCGAATTCCATCGTGGCCTTGTCGGTCTCGATCTCCGCGATGATGTCGCCAGAGGAGACTTCGTCACCCTCTTTCACGAGCCATTTCGCGAGCGTGCCTTCCTCCATCGTGGGCGACAGGGCGGGCATCAAAATCTGGGTTGCCATTGCGCTATCCCCTTACCGGTAGGTGACTTTTTTGACCGCATCGACGACCTCGTCCGAGGTCACGAGCGCCATTTTCTCGAGGTTCGCCGCGTAGGGCATGGGCACGTCCTTGCCGGTGCAGTTGATCACCGGCGCGTCGAGCCAGTCGAAGGCGCGCTCCATGATCACGGCCGACAGGTGGTTGCCGAAGCTTGCCACGGGGAAGCCTTCCTCGACGGTCACGCAGCGGTTGGTCTTGCGCACCGAGGCGAGCACCGTGTCGTAATCCACCGGGCGCAGGGTGCGCAGGTCGATCACTTCCGCGTCGATGCCCTCTTTCTCGAGCTTGTCTGCCGCTTCCAGAGCGTGGCTCATGCCGATGCCCCAGCTGACGATGGTGACATCCGCGCCTTCGCGCCAGATTTTCGCCTTGCCGAAGGGGATGGTGAAGTCCTCCAGATCCGGCACCTCGAACGAACGCCCATAGAGGATTTCGTTCTCGAGGAAGATCACCGGGTTCGGGTCACGGATCGCCGATTTCAGCAGGCCTTTCGCATCGGCTGCCGAGTAGGGCTGCACCACTTTCAGGCCCGGAACGCTGGCATACCATGCGCCGTAATCCTGGCTGTGCTGGGCCGCCACGCGGGCTGCCGCGCCGTTCGGGCCGCGGAACACCATCGGTGCGCCCATCTGGCCGCCCGACATGTAGAGCGTCTTCGCCGCCGAGTTGATGATCTGGTCCATCGCCTGCATGGCGAAGTTGAAGGTCATGAATTCGACGATCGGGCGCAGGCCACCGAAGGCCGCACCGACGCCGAGACCGGCGAAGCCATGCTCGGTGATCGGGGTGTCGATCACGCGGCGGTCGCCGAACTCGTCGAGCAGCCCTTGCGTGACCTTGTAGGCGCCTTGGTATTCCGCGACTTCCTCGCCCATCACGAAGACGGAGTCGTCGGAGCGCATTTCCTCGGCCATCGCATCGCGCAGCGCCTCGCGGACGGTCTGCGTCTTCATCGGCGTGCCTTCGGGCCAATCCGGCGTGGTGTCCGGCTTGGGCATGTCGTCGCCCTCATCCGAGGATTTCGCCTGAGCGGGAGCCTTCGCGGGCTCGCCTTCGTCGTCGCTTTCGGCGGCGTCCGACCCGGTATCGGGCGCTTCGGCCTCTTCGGCGGCGGAGGCGTCTTCGCCTTCTTCCAGCATCACCGCGATCGGGTCGTTGACCTTCACGCCGGAAGTGCCTTCCGCGACGAGGATTTTGCCCAGCGTGCCTTCGTCGACCGCTTCGAATTCCATCGTGGCCTTGTCGGTCTCGATCTCGGCGATGATGTCACCGGCCGAAATCTCGTCACCCTCTTTCTTGAGCCATTTCGCCAGCGTGCCCTCTTCCATCGTGGGCGAGAGCGCGGGCATCAGAATCTTGGTTGCCATCTGTCTTTCCCCCCTCAGGCGTTCTGCGGCGCGACATCGGTATAGATGTCGGTGTAAAGTTCATCCGCGGAGGGCTCGGGGCTCTCCTTGGCGAAATCGGCGGCGCCGTTGACGATCGCCTTGATATCCTTGTCGACCTGCTTGAGCTCGTCCTCGGTCGCGTGCTTGCCGGTCAGCAGAAGCTGGCGGATATGCTCAATCGCGTCGCGCTCTTCGCGCATCTTCTGCACCTCTTCGCGGGTCCGGTATTTCGCCGGGTCCGACATCGAGTGACCGCGATAGCGATAGGTCTTGATCTCGAGAATGTAGGGGCCCTTGCCCGAGCGGCAGTGCGCGACGGCCTTCTCGCCGGCCTGCTTCACCGCCAGCACGTCCATCCCGTCGACTTCTTCGCCCGCGATGCCATAGGCGATGCCGCGCTCGTAGAAGTCGGGCGACTTGGTCGCGCGCTTCACGCTGGTGCCCATGGCGTATTGGTTGTTCTCGATCACGAAGACGACCGGAAGATCCCAGAGCTGCGCCATGTTGTAGGTCTCTGCGACCTGACCCTGGTTCGCCGCACCATCGCCGAAATAGGTGAAGGTGACGTTGTCGTTGCCCTTGTATTTATCCGCGAAGGCGAGGCCCGCGCCGATCGGCACCTGCGCCGCGACGATGCCGTGGCCGCCGTAGAAATGCTTCTCTTTCGAGAACATGTGCATCGAGCCGCCCTTGCCCTTCGAATAGCCGCCATCGCGGCCCGTGAGCTCGGCCATCACGCCTTTCGGGTCCATCCCGCAGGCGAGCATGTGCCCGTGATCGCGATAGGAGGTGACGCGCTTGTCGCCTTCCTTCGCCGCAGCCTCGAGGCCGACGACCACCGCTTCCTGCCCGATATAGAGGTGGCAGAAGCCGCCGATCAGACCCATGCCGTAAAGCTGACCCGCCTTCTCTTCGAAGCGCCGGATCAGCAGCATGTCATGGTAATATTGCTTGAGTTCCTCGGCCGAGACATTCGCGCCCGCTTTGGCGCCGCTCGCCGAGCCTTTCCGTGCTGCCATTGGTCAGACCTCCCTTGGCCGGAATAGTTTAGCGTTAAACCATTCCTTACAGCAATGCCGGGCCGAAGGCAATGACCCTGCGGTATCGCAGGGCAGGAATGGCGCTCACGTTTCAACTAGGGCCGGTGAGGCGGTTTTCGAGCGATGTTTGTGCCGCGAAAATGGGCAGGCCTGTAAGCCTCTCAGCGGATCACGATCTCGTCCGAGCGCATCGCGCCCAGCACTTCGCGCGCCCGGCTGTCGAGGAGGTCCAGATCGAGGTAATCGTCGGAGAGGCGATGGGTCAGGTTGGCCATCCGGTCGACCTTGGCGCGCAGCGCATCGCGCTCGGCGCGCTTGGCGTCGATCTCCGCTTCGATCTGCACGCGGCTGAGAATGCCGTAACGCCCCTGCACGGCGGCAAAGGCGAAATAGGCGCCCAGCACCACCGCCACGGTCACGAAAATCAGAGGCCCGATCGTGGGGCGTCTCATCACCATTGTCCTGCCTCGCTTCTTCGCTGGTCGCGTGCCTGTCCCCCAGACCCGCGCCACGGCCTCTGACGGGCCCTGTGCCTTGAATCATGTCACATGTGATTCGTCATTGGAATCCCCCGGATGATCAATTCTGCAAAGATTTCGCACGGCGTTGCGCTCCGGGTTGCGCATCGGGCGGTCCTTCTCGCATTCGGTCGCCCGTATGCGCGCAGACTTGCCCCGGCGCGCGCATCTGGCTAGGCAGGTTTCGCAGCAGGAAAGGCGCGCATGTGAGCATCTCCGGGTTCATCAAGGCGATCGGGTCGAAGAAGATGCGGCTCTTCGGCATCACCGCGCCGCCCGCAGCCGAAGGGCGCGAGGGGCTGGCCCTCGTCGCCATCGTGAAGAACGTGGGCGACTACATTCTCGAATGGCTGGAATTTCATACGGCGGCCGGCGCGCGCCACGTCTTTCTCTATGACAATGGATGCACTGACGACACGCTGGCCAGGATCGCGGCGTCGCCCTTCGCGACGTCCGTCACCGTGACCCCCTGGCGCATGGCGGGCTACGACCCGGCCACGGAGCGCCGCATCTCGCAGCAGGTCGCGGCCTATGCCCATGCGGTGACGACCTTCGGCGCCGATTTCGAGCGGATGGCCTTCATCGATATCGACGAATTCCTCGTCCCCGATCCCGGGCTGAGCCTGATGGAGGCGATCACGCAGCATGGCGATCACTCCAACATCTCGCTGCCCTGGCACATGTTCGGCCATGCGGGCCACGAGACGCGCCCCGACGGCTGGGTGACGCGCGCCTTCACCGACCGCGCGCCTGTTCCCTACGCCCGCGACAGCGATCTTCTGCGCTTCAAATGCATCGTCGATCCGGCCCGCGTTTCCGCCGTGGGCGTGCATAGTTTCGAGACCGTGGATATGGGCGACCGCACCGCCAACGCGGCGGGGCAGGTGGTGTCGAACCGCGCGCGCAAGCAGGAGAGTTTCTTCACCTCCAGCCCGCTGCAGCTGAACCACTACTACCTCCTGTCGAAAGCCGAGCTGGAGACCAAACTCGCCCGCGGCCCGATCAATTTCGGTGGTGCCGAGGGCTACCGCAAACGCGTGCTTGCTAAAGTCGCCGAGATCGAACGCGCGCCGGTCGAGGATCGCAAGGCGGTGGCGTATTATGACGCGCTCTCAGCCCAGCGGGGCGGCGCGGGTAATAATCTCGGTTAACTGCCGCGCGAGGGCGGCCGGTTCGACCGTCGCGCGCATCGCCTCCATCCGGTCCAGCGCATCACGCCAGAGCGGCCCGCCATAGCTGTCCTGTGCCAGCCGGAACATCTCGGTGATGCTCTCGGGCGTCGGGTCGGTCAGAAACGGATAATCCGCACCGAGCATTTCCACCGCATCGTCGACATCGCGATTGACGAGGATATTCGCGTTGCAGGCTGCGGCGGTGAAGCCCTTCGTAAACGGTTTGTAGCCGCGATTGACGCCATGCGCGGTCTGGCTCTCGGGGCGCACCCCATAATGCAGCGCGAATCTCCCGATCCGAGGCAGGGCGCGTTCGAAATCCTCGACCACCGAGATATCGACCGTCTCAACCTCGGCGCGGATCGCCTCGGGGATCATCGCATTGTCCGGTCGCCCGATATAGCCGCAGGAGAAACCGGACCGCTCGGGCAGCGGCAGCGCCTGCAGGCGTGGGTCGAAATGGTGATGCAGCAACTCGACCGGGCAGGACAGTCCCTTGTCCGCGCAAAGGTCGCGCAGCGCCTGTTGGCCGCGCAGCGAGGCCGCAATCAGCAGGTCGAACAATTCGGGCCGCACATGGCGCAGCTTCATGTCGACCACATCCTGCGCGACGGTGATCCCGCGTTTGCGCAGCGGGGCCAGATGCGCGCGCGTGAGATGCTTTGCCGCGGATTTCACGAAGATACACAGCGCGCCGCGCGGAATGCTGCGCGCCACGGCGCGCATCGCAATCGGCGGCATCACGAGCGCATGGAACGGACGTACAGACAGAGTGATCCCCGGATCGAGATGGGGTCTCAGCAATTCGACCAGCTGCTCGGCCCGCATATAGGCCGACCCACGCTGCGCGAGCGGCCGCGCCATGCGACGAAACAGAACGACATGTCGTTGCACGGAGCCTGCACCTTTCCTGTCTGGGGTGTTCAGCTTTAGCGTGTCCCGGCGTGACGCCGCAAGGTCGCGTGCAATGCAAAAAGCGGGCCGCCTCCCGACGCCCCGCTTCGGCTTGGTTCAAATATCCCGGGGGAACTCCCGCAGGGAGTGGGGGCAGAGCCCCCTGATCGGTTAACCGATCTTACCCCGCCACCGAGGCTGCGTGGATCGAGGTGATCGCCTCTTCCAGCATCGCGTTGAACTCCGCTTCCGACTGCTGGGCCGAGAGGCCCTCGGTCAGTGCGCGCGAGAAGGACGCGATCATGCCGGTGTTCTTGGACAGCTTCTCATTCGCCTCGTCGCGCGAATAGCCGCCCGAGAGCGCCACGACCTTCAGCACCTTCGGGTGATCGACCAGCGGCTTGTAGCGGTTCGGTTCGGTCGGCAGCGAAAGCTTCAGCATCACCTGCTTGCCCTCGGGCACCGTGTCGAGATGGCTCAGAATCTCGGCCAGCAGCATCTGCTCGGCCTCGTCCTTGTCGGCGATCGAGATCGTCACTTCCGGCTCGAGGATCGGTACCAGGCCGTGGCTCAGCACCTGCATGCCCAGCTCGAACTGCTGATCGACGATCGCCTTGATGCCGCCGACATTGGCCGCCGAGATCACCGAACGCTCCTTGGTGCCGAAGATGCCCGCCTTGACCGCGCGCGACAGCAGATCGTCGAGGCCCGGGATCGGCTTCATCAGCTGCACGCCGTTCTCTTCGGCCTCCAGCCCCTTGTCGATCTTCAGGAAGGGCACCACGCCGCGCTTTTCCCAGAGGTAAGTTGCGGTGGGCGTGCCGTCGATCTTGCGATCCATCGTCTGTTCGAACAGGATCGCGCCGACCACTTTCTCGCCGGTGAAGGCGGGGGATTTGATGATCCGCGCACGCATCTCGTGGATCAGGTCGAACATTTCCTCTTCGCCGTTATAGGCGTCTTCCTCGATCCCGTAGAGCCGCAGCGCCTTGGGGGTGGAGCCGCCCGATTGGTCGAGGGCTGCGATGAAGCCGTTGCCCTCGCGCATCTGTTCGGTCTGCTTGGCGTTGGACATGGGAATTCCTCCTGCGGGATATGGTGTTGCCAGAAGGGATAGTTTCCGCGCCGGGGCGATGCAACGCTGGTGACGCTAACATCGCGAAATGGCGTGAATTTTGGCGTGACCTCGCCGCTGCGCGGCGTCCCGCGCCGCGAAAAGACGCGCAAATGAAAAGGGCCGGGGCGCTCTCGCAGCCCCGGCCCGATCGGTCTCTGCGCCCTGTCACAGGGCGCGAAGCTCAGTTCTGCTGGTCGAGCGCGGCTACGCCCGGCAGGACCTTGCCTTCCATCCATTCGAGGAAGGCACCACCCGCGGTCGAGATATAGGAGAAGTCCTTCGCCGCATCGGCCTTGTTGAGCGCGGCCACCGTATCGCCACCGCCCGCGACCGAGATCAGCTTCTCGTCGCGGGTCAGTTCTGCCGCTTTCGCCGCCGCCGCATTGGTCGCCGCATCGAAGGGCGCGATCTCGAACGCGCCGAGCGGGCCGTTCCAGATCAGTGTGCGCGAGTTCTCGAAGACTTTCGTGATTTCCTCGACCGATTTCGGACCGGCATCGAGGATCATCGCATCCGCCGGGCAGGCGTCATTGGCCACGGTCTCGTTCTCGGCGCCCGCCTTGAACTCGCGCGCCACGACCACGTCGACGGGCAGGTGGATCTTGCAGCCCGCGTCCTTGGCCTTTTCCATGATCTCTTTCGCCGTGTCGGCCATGTCGCGCTCGGCCAGCGATTTGCCGACATCGATGCCCTGCGCCACGAGGAAGGTGTTCGCCATGCCGCCGCCGATGATCAGGTGATCGACCTTGGCCACCAGATTGCCCAGCAGGTCGAGCTTGGTCGAGACCTTCGCGCCGCCCACGACCGCCGTCACCGGACGCTCGGGGTCACCGAGGGCCGCCTCGAGCGCCTTCAGCTCGGCTTCCATCAGGCGACCGGCGGCTGCGGGCAGGATCTTCGCAATGCCTTCGGTCGAAGCGTGCGCGCGGTGCGCGGCCGAGAAGGCGTCGTTGACATAGACCTCGCCAAGCGCGCCCATCTCGGCGGCCAGCATCGGATCGTTCTTCTCTTCGCCGGCGTGGAAGCGGGTGTTCTCCAGCAGCAGAACCTCGCCTTTCTGCAGCGCGCCCACGGCTTCCTTGGCGGGGCCGCCGACGCAGTCCTTGGCGAATTTCACCGGGAAGCCGAAGGCCTTCTCCAGCGCGGGCACCAGCGGCTCGAGGCTCATCTCGGGCACGACCTGACCCTTGGGGCGACCGAAATGCGCCAGCAGCACCGGCTTGCCGCCCTTCGACATGATGTCCTGCACGGTCGGCACGATCTTCTCGATGCGCGTGGCATCGGTCACTTTTCCGTTCTCCACGGGCACGTTGATATCCACGCGCACCAGCACGACCTTGCCGTCCAGATCGACCTCGTCGAGGGTTTTCCAAGCCATGAAATCACTCTCCCTATCGGCGCAGGGGACCATCGTGAATGTGGCCCGCTCCCGCGGCTTGCGTTCTTCATGCCTGCGGCGATGGGTCGCGTCAACACGGCTGACCGAACTGCGGCGCTTTGTCCTTGCCGCGCAAGGGCCTCGCTCCTATGGTCGGCCCAAATTTTCAACGGAGGACCCAATGGCCGATATCAAGGATCCCGAGAACACGATCATCATCGAGCTCAAGGACGGGCCGGTCGTGATCGAGCTTCTCAGCGACGTCGCCCCGAAACATGCCGAGCGCATGAAGCAACTCGCCCGCGACGGCGCCTATGACAACGTGGCCTTCCACCGCGTGATCGAGGGCTTCATGGCCCAGACCGGCGATGTCGCGAACGCGAATATGGAAAAGGACTACAATCCGGGCCGCGCGGGCACGGGCGGCTCGCAATATCCCGACCTTCCGGCGGAATTCTCGAAGCTGCCGCATGATCGCGGGACGCTGGGCGCTGCGCGCTCGCAGAACCCGAACTCGGCCAACTCGCAGTTCTTCATCAACTTCAAGGACAACCATTTCCTCAACGGTCAATACACGGTCTACGGCCGCGTGATCGAAGGGATGGACAATGTCGACAAGATCGCGCGCGGCGAGCCGCCGCAGAACCCCGACCGGATGATCTCGGTGAAGGTGGCCGCCGATGCGTAATATCCTGCGCCGTACCGTTCTCGCCGCCGCCGCAAGCCTCGTCGTCGCAGCCCCCGCTGCCTTTGCACAGGACAGCTCGGGCGTGGCCGACACCGGCGGGCCGAAGCTCGTCCTGCAGATCGGCGGTCAGACCGAGGGCAAGGTCGTGATCGACCTGCTCACCGACAAGGCCCCGAAATCCGCCGAACGGCTGATGACGCTCGCCAAGGAAGGCAAATACGACGATGTCGTCTTCCACCGCGTGATCGACGGCTTCATGGCCCAGACGGGCGATGTGCAATTCGGCAAGAAGGGCGGAGATACGTCGATGGCCGGTATGGGCGGCTCCGATCTGCCCGACCTGCCTGCGGAGTTTTCGAACATCTCCTTCCAGCGCGGCATCGTGGGCATGGCCCGCTCGGCCGATCCGAACTCTGCCAATTCGCAGTTCTTCATCATGTTCGCCCCCGCGCCCCATCTCGACGGGCAATATACCGTCGTGGGCCATGTCGTGAGCGGCATGGATGTGGTCGACAAGATCAAGAAGGGCGACGCGGCGCGCAACGGCGTGGTCGACGACCCCGATTACATCGTCAAGGCGACGGTGGAAGACAAGTAAACCGGGCAAGGGGGCTTCGGCCCCCTTTCTCTTGCGCAGGCTGCCACTTTCGGCTTGGCCCAAATATCCTGGGGGTGAATTGGCGCAGCCAAGAGGGGGCAGCGCCCCCTGCGCGCGTCACAGCCGCGCGATCCGCTCGGTCAGAAGCGTGTAGAACCCTTCCGCATCCAGGTCGCCCATGAACATCGCATTCGGCGCCCGGTCGGTCACGCGCCACCAGTCGGCGACGGTCATGCCCATGGTCAGCTCGGACGTGGTCTCGATCTCGACATTGATATGCCGCCCCGAGAACAGGTCGGGCTTGAGCAGATAGGCGATCACGCAAGGGTCGTGCAGCGGCGCGCCCTCGGAGCCGTATTTCGCCATGTCGAACCGCTCGAAGAAGTCGGTCCAGCTGGCGACCGCATGGCCGACGCGCGTGCCGAGATTGCGGAACGCCTCGACGCGGGCGCGGGTTGTGAGCGCCTTATGCGTCACGTCGAGCGGCATCACCACCAGCGGCACGCCCGATTTGAACACGATTTCCGCGGCTTGCGGATCGACATGGATATTGAATTCGGCGGCGGGCGTGGTGTTGCCCACCTCGAAATAGGCGCCGCCCATCAGCACGATCTCTGCGATCTTCTCGGCGATGTCGGGGGCGCGTTGGAGCGCGGTCGCGATATTGGTGAGCGGGCCCAGTGGGCAGAGCGTCACGCTGCCGGCGGGATGGGCGCGCAGCGTCTCGATCAGGAAGTCGACCGCGTGTTGGTCCTGCAGCGCCATCTGAGGTTCGGGCAGTTCGATCCCGTCGAGCCCGGTCTTGCCATGGACATATTCCGCCGTGACCAGGTCGCGTGCGAGCGGCCGGTCGCAGCCCGCATAGACCGGCACATCCGTCCGCCCGGCCAGTTCGCAGACCACGCGCGCGTTCTTCGACGTCAGCGTCAGCGGCACGTTCCCGGCGACACAGGTGATGCCCAGAACTTCGAGGTCGGGGCTGGCCAGCGCCAGCAGGATCGCCACCGCGTCATCCTGCCCGGGATCGGTATCGATGATGATCTTGCGCGCCATATTCGCCTCCTTCGCGGGTCCGGCGCGACCTTGGCGCGGCGGCGCGGCGATGTCCAGATATGGGGAGGGATGACCCTCGGGCACACCAAATCGACATTACCTATGCGTGTGTTCGCCGCGAAGCTTTCCTGCGGACGGCCACATTTGGCCACATTCGGTCTCTAGACCACTATCTGCAGGGAAGGACACCCAGACATGAACCAGCATCACATCTTCATCGCAGCGCCCGCTTCGGGTGGAATGAGTGGCCAGATGGCAAGAACGCTTGGCTGTGGGCAGGACGCTTTGGCCCGCGCAGGCTATGGTCCGGCGGTGATCGGGGCTGCGGCTGGCGGGCGTGTCCACCTCGATTCGCAATTGATCGGCGATGCGGCGGCGGGGCTCTATCACCTTTTCGCCCGGGCTCAGGAACGGGCCGAGCGGTTCCGCGAGGCGCTGAGCGGTTCGGTCGGGCGCGTGGTGCTCTACGCACCGAGCTATGAAGACTATTACCCGGCGCTCTGGCGTGATCTCGCCGCGCGCCGTCCGCTCAAGCCCTTCGCAGAGTTGACGCCGCGCCTGATGGCGCGTCCGCGCCGCTGGGTGAACGTGGTGCGCGATCTGAAAGCCGGTCTCAACCCGCGCGAAATCATCGTGTTGCCGCATGGCTCGAAGATCGGCGAGGCGATGGCCGCGCTGGTGCCGGGCGCCTCGCTCGATCCCGCGCCCGATGCTGAGACCGCCCATGCCGATACGGTGATCGCGATGATGCAGCGCCTGCACCATTCGGGCGTCGTGATCGGGCCGAAACAGAAACGCCGTCTGGCGCGGTTCCATCACCAGCAGCCGCAAGGCACGCCGATCGCCGAGTTCGATCCGCTCGACCGGGCCTCGCTGCAGCGTCGCTACGAGCAGGATCTGGAGCAAATGGCCGCGATCGACGGCGTGCGCATCGGCCCCGACGAGGCGCTGCAGATCGCGGCCCAGTAACCGCTGCGGTTGCGCTCCAATTCCGGACAATGAGAAAAGCGGCGCCCGCTGGACGCCGCTTTCTGTGTTTTTGATGCGGGAGCGCGATCAGCCGTCGAGATCGACCTCGTCGATCAGCTTCAGCGCGGTCGGGCGCAGCTCGGCCAGTTTCGCGAGGTCCAGCGTGTCCGGCGTGAATTCGCCCCAGCTTTGCACCAGTTCGGAGCGCGCAACGCCCGGCTTGATCGGGAATTCGTGGTTGGTCTGGGCGTAGATTTCCTGCGCCTCATCCGAGACGAGGAATTCCATCAGCTTGAGCGCGTCCTCGCGGTTCGGCGCGGATTTGGTCATCGCCATGCCCGAGACGTTCATATGGGTGCCGCCTTCCTCGAAAACCGGGAAGGTGATGCGCACGGAATTGGCCCATTGCGCCTGCTCGGGATCGGCGAGCATCTGACCCATGTAATAGGTGTTGCCCAGCGAGATGTCGCATTCGCCTGCCCAGATCGACTTCACCTGGCTGCGGTCGTTACCTTCGGGGGTCTTGGCGAGGTTCGCCTTCAGCCCTTCGAGCCATTCCTTGGTCGCCTCTTCGCCGTGATGGGCGAGATAGGCCGAGGTCAGCGCGACGTTGTAATCCGAGGTGAAGGAGCGGGTGCAGATGCGGCCCTTCCATTTATCGGAGGCGAGGTCTTCATAGGTCGTCACTTCGCCATCGGCCACGCGCTCTTTCGAGGCATAGACGATGCGGGCGCGCGAGGTCAGGCCGAACCAGTGGTTCTGCGGGTCGCGGAATTCGGCCGGGATCGCGTCTTGCAGCGCCGGGTCCTCGACCGCCTGCGTCACGTCCGCATTCACCACTTCGCTCAGCCGCGCGATGTCGACGGTCAGCACCAGATCGGCGGGGGAGCGGTCGCCCTCGGCTTTCAGGCGCTCGACCATGCCTTTCTCGACATAGGCGATGTTCACCGCGATCCCGGTCTCTTCGGTGAAGGCGTCGAGCACGGGCTGGATCAGTTCGGGCTGACGGTGGGAGTAGATGTTCACATCCGCAAGCGTCGGCGTGGCGAGGGCCGTGCCCATCAGGGCGAGGGCGAGGGTCCGGGTCATTGAAGTCTCCATTCGCGTTTTCGTGAGCGAAGAGGTAGCGGGCGCTCACGAACGCGTCAATGCCTGAGTGAATTGATCGGAAATATTTTGCCGCTGCCTGCCTGCCCGCTTTTTGGGCGTTCGATTGACCAATGGGCAGGGGCAGGGCGCATTTTTTGAAATTGCGGCTTTTACCGGAGCGCCGCCTCCGTCATCGTGAAAACGCGAAGACTTATTGCGGGAGCGAGACTTATGGCGATCCATGCCAGCATTTATCACCTGACCCATTACACCTATGACCGCCCCGTAACGCTCGGCCCGCAGATCATTCGCCTGCGGCCTGCACCGCATTCGCGCACCCGGGTGATCTCGCATTCGCTCAAGGTCTCGCCCGGCGGGCATTTCGTGAATCACCAGCAGGACCCCTATGGCAACTGGCTCGCGCGCTTCGTCTTTCCCGAGCCGGTGACCGAGCTGAAGATCGAGGTGGACCTGACGGCGGACATGACCGTCTACAACCCGTTCGACTTCTTCACCGAGGAGTTCGCCGAGGAATGGCCCTTCGACTACCCCGAGGAGCTGCGCGACGACCTGTCGATCTACCGCACCCCCGAGCCGGAAGGCCCGCGTCTGGCGCAGTTCATCGGCGAGATCGACTACACGATCAAAGGGACGGTCAATTTCCTCGTCGCGCTGAATGCGCATATCTCGAAGGTGGTGGATTACACGATCCGCATGGACCCCGGCGTGCAGACGCCCGAGGAGACCTTGGCGAAACGCTCGGGCTCGTGCCGGGACAGCTCGTGGCTGCTGGTACAGGTGCTGCGGCATCTGGGGTTCGCGGCGCGGTTCGTGTCGGGCTACCTGATCCAGCTGAAACCCGATCTGGAGGCGTTGGATGGGCCGTCTGGCACCGATCACGACTTCACCGATCTGCACGCATGGTGCGAGGTCTTCATCCCCGGCGCGGGCTGGATAGGTCTGGACCCGACATCCGGATTGCTGACCGGCGAGAGCCACATCCCGCTGGCGGCCACACCCCATTTCCGCAATGCCGCCCCGATCTCGGGGGGCTTTTCCTCGGTCGGCAGCCCGGAGGTAAGTTTCGCCTTCGACATGACCGTGGACCGGGTGGCCGAACATCCGCGCATCACCAAGCCGTTTTCCGACGAGGCATGGGAGCGGCTCAATGCGCTGGGGCGCAAGGTGGATGAGAGCCTGAAAGCGGGCGATGTGCGCCTGACGATGGGGGGCGAGCCGACCTTCGTCTCGATCGACGATTTCGAGAGCGACGAGTGGAACACCGCCGCCGTGGGGCCGCAAAAGCGTGCGCTGGCCGATGAGCTGATCCGGCGGCTGCGCGATCGCTTCGCGCCGGGCGGTTTTCTGCATTACGGGCAGGGCAAATGGTATCCGGGCGAGAGCCTGCCGCGCTGGACCTTCTCGCTCTACTGGCGGCGCGACGGCAAGCCGATTTGGCGCGACGAGGATCTGATCGCCAAGGAGGGCGACAAGACCGGCGCGGGGCCGGAAGAGGCAGGCACGCTGATGCGGGGCATTGCCGAACATCTGGGGATCGAGCCCGATCACGCCCAGCCCGCCTATGAAGACCCGGCCGAATGGATGCTGAAAGAGGGCAATCTGCCGGAGAATGTCACGCCCGAGGACAGCAAGCTGAAGAACCCCGAGGATCGCGCGCGTTTCGCGCGGGTCTTCAATCGCGGGCTGGAGACGCCCACGGGTTACATCCTGCCGGTGCAGCGCTGGCAGGCCAAGGCGCAGCCCGGCCATCGCTGGCGCTCGGAGAAGTGGAAGACCCGGCGCGGCAAGCTGTTCCTGATCCCCGGGGACAGCCCTGCGGGGTTCCGTCTGCCGCTGGGCGCGCTACCCTATGTGCCGCCCGCGCAATATCCCTATCACTACGTCACCGATACCTCGCTGCCCAAAGGCGATTTGCCCGACTTCCATGCCGAGATGGAAAAGGCTGCCGAGAAGGGGCTGGTCGACAAGCCCACCGAGGAACACAGCCAGCCCGTCTCCGAGGCGCAATCGGCCGAGCCGGGGCAGCGGATCGTCGAGCAGGATCTCGATACCATCGACGGCGTCGTGCGCACCGCGATCTCGGTCGAGCCGCGCGACGGGCGGCTTTGCGTCTTCATGCCGCCGACCGAGGATCTGGAGGATTACCTCGAACTGATCGCCGCCGCCGAGGAAAGCGCCAAGGCGATGGGCCTGCCGATCCATATCGAAGGCTACGCCCCACCGCATGATCCGCGCCTCAACGTGATCCGGGTCGCGCCCGATCCCGGCGTGATCGAGGTGAATATCCATCCCGCTCATAGCTGGGAGGATTGCGTCGCCACCACCGAGGCGATCTATGAGGAGGCCCGCCAGTCCCGGCTGGGGGCCGACAAGTTCATGATCGACGGGCGCCATACCGGCACGGGGGGCGGCAACCATGTCGTGGTCGGGGGGGAGACGCTGCTCGACAGCCCCTTCCTGCGCCGCCCCGATCTGCTGAAGTCGCTGATCCTGATCTGGCAGCGGCACCCGTCGCTGTCCTACCTGTTCTCGGGCCTCTTCATCGGCCCGACCTCGCAGGCCCCCCGGATCGACGAGGCGCGCCATGATACGCTCTATGAGCTGGAAATCGCACTGAGCCAGATCCATCCGCCCGAGGCCGGGAACGTCCCGCCGCCATGGCTGGTGGACCGGCTGCTGCGCAACATGCTGACCGATGTCACCGGCAACACCCACCGGGCGGAGATCTGCATCGACAAGATGTATTCGCCCGACGGGCCGACCGGTCGCCTTGGCCTCGTCGAGTTCCGCGGCTTCGAGATGCCGCCGGACCCGCGCATGTCGCTCGCGCAACAACTGCTGCTGCGCGCCATCATCGCGCGGTGCTGGAATGCGCCGGTAGAGGGGCGTTCGGTGCGCTGGGGGACGGTGCTGCATGACCGCTTCATGCTGCCGCATTACCTCTGGGAGGATTTCACCGATCTTCTCGCCGACCTGCGTCGCCACGGCTTCGATCTCGATCCGCAATGGTTCGAGGCGCAATCGGAGTTCCGCTTCCCCTTCTGCGGTCAGATCGAGGCCGAAGGCGTGCATCTCGAGATCCGTCAGGCGCTCGAGCCGTGGCATGTGCTGGGAGAGACCGGCGCCATTGGCGGCACAGTGCGCTACACCGACAGCTCGGTGGAGCGTTTGCAGGTGAAGATGACCTCGCTCCATCAGGACCGCTACAAGGTAATGTGCAACCGGCGTCCCGTGCCGCTCGCCCGGACACAGGAAAGCGGTGTCTCGGTCGCCGGGGTACGCTTCAAGGCGTGGCAACCTGCCGAGGCGCTGCATCCGACGCTGCCGGTCAATGCGCCGCTGACCTTCGATATCTATGACGACTGGACGGGCAGGGCGATCGGGGGCTGTGTCTATCACGTGGCCCATCCGGGGGGACGCAACTACGACACCTTCCCGGTGAATGGCAACGAGGCGGAAGCCCGCCGATTGGCGCGCTTCGAGGGGCACGGTCATACACCGGGGGCCTATCGTCCGGAACCGGAGACCCCCCATCCGGAGTTCCCCCTGACGCTTGACCTGCGACGTCCTGTCGGGCTGAGTTGATCCGAGCCTAACGGAGACCCGATGCAAAGCCCCGATACGCCCGACGCTGCGAGCCCGCTCGAACAGCACCCGCTTCTGGCGGGCTATGCGCCCGTGCCGGGCGTGGCCGACGAGCTGTTCGAACGCTCCGGTGCGATGCGGCGCGTCTGGCGGCCCTTCGTGGAGAAGTTCCTGCAGCTCGAGCCGGGAGAGATTCCGCAGCGCTTCGAACGCGCCAATCAATATCTGCGCGATGCGGGCGTCTATTACCGGCAATATTCCAACGACGTTCTAGCCGAACGCGAATGGCCGCTGAGCCATATCCCCGTCGTCCTGCATGAAAGCGAATGGTCGGGTATCTGCGAGGGGCTGGCACAGCGCGCCGATCTCCTGGAGGCGGTGATGGCCGACCTCTACGGGCCGGGAAATCTCGTCTCGAACGGGCATCTGCCGCCCGAACTGATCGCAGGCAACGCGCATTGGATGCGTCCCATGGTGGGGGTGGAGCCCAAGGGGGGGAATTACCTGCATTTCCTCGCCTTCGAGATAGGGCGCTCACCGGACGGGTCGTGGTTCGTGCTGGGGGATCGGACACAGGCGCCCTCGGGGGCGGGTTTTGCGCTGGAGAACCGGATGGCCACGGGGCGCATCTTCCCCGAGAGCTTCCCGCGCGATCATATCCACAAGCTCGCCACCTTCTTTGGCGATTTCCGCGCCGCGCTGGAGACGCTTGCGGGGCGGGGCGAGGGCGATATGCGCCGCGCCGCGATCCTGACGCCGGGCCCGGCCAATGACAGCTATTACGAGCATACCTATATCGCGCGCTACCTCGGCCTGTCGCTTCTCGAAGGCGAGGATCTGCTGGTGCAGAATGGCGAGGCGATGGTGCGCACGATCGAGGGGCCGCAACCCTTGGGCGCGCTCTGGCGGCGGATGGATGCGGGCTTCGTCGATCCGCTCGAGATGGACCCCGACACCCAGATCGGCACGCCCGGCCTGATGGAGGCGGTGCGCGAGGGTAATCTCGCAATGGTCAACGCGCTGGGCGCAGGCGTGCTGGAGACCCGTGCGCTGATGGCCTTCCTGCCGAAGATTTCGCGGGTGCTGACCGGGCAGCCCCTTGCCATGCCCAATATCGCGACATGGTGGTGCGGCGGCGCGTCCGAGCGCGCCCATGTCCGCGCCAATGCCGAGACCATGATGATCGGACCCGCGATGGCGGTGAACCTGCCTTTCGATCTGGATGCCGCGACCGCGCTGGGCGGGCAGTTCCGCTCGGGTGCGGAGGCGCCGATCGCGGATTGGCTGGAGGCCGAGGGGCGGCATCTGGTGGGGCAGGAGGCGGTGACGCTGTCCACGACACCCGCATGGCATGACGACGGTCAGGGCGGCGGCTCGGTCCGGCCCTGTCCGATGACGGTGCGGGTGTTTGCGGCGCGCACGCCGCAGGGCTGGCAGTTCATGAAGGGCGGCTATGCCCGGATCGGGCCGGAGGGCGATGCGACCGCGCTGTCGATGCAGCAGGGTGGGGCCGTGGCCGATGTCTGGATTGTCTCGGACAAGCCGGTGCCCTCGGCGAGCATGGCGCCGCGCCAGCCCGGCACCTTCCGCCGCAAGATCCCCGGCACGCTGCCCGCGCGGGCCGCCGACAACCTTTACTGGCTCGGCCGCTATATCGAGCGCTGCGAGGACTCGATCCGGGTGATCCGTGCCTATCACCTACGCCTCGCCGCGACAGGCAGCCCGGAAGACGCGCGGTTGGCTCGTCTGGCGGAGTTCCTCGGCGCGCACGGGTTCGATATCTCGCAACCCGTGCCGGATGCACTTTTGCAGCGGCTCGATGCGGCGCAGGCCTGTGCGTCGAAAGTGCGTGACCGCTTCTCGACCGATGGGTGGCTCGCGCTGAAGGACCTATCGAAGACCGCCCGCGGGATGGTGAGCACCGCGCGCCCCGGCGACGATACGGCGCGCGCGATGGGGGTACTTTTGCGCAAGATCACCGGGTTCTCCGGTCTCGTGCACGAGAACATGTATCGTTTCGAGGGCTGGCGCTTCCTGTCTATCGGTCGGGCGCTGGAACGCGCCGACGGGATTGCCGCGCTGCTCATCCGTTTCACCGCCGAGGATGCGCCGGAAGGTGCGCTCGATCTGGCGGTGGAGGTGGCCGACAGCGTCATCACCCACCAGCGCCGCTACCGGGTGCGCACCAATCTGGAGACGGTGCTGGACCTGCTGGTGCTCGACGCCGCCAACCCGCGCGCAATTCTGTTTCATCTCAATCGGTTGAAGGGGCTTCTTGATGAGCTTCCCGAGGCCGAGGTGGCCGGGCGTCCGGGCGATCTGCTGCGCGCGCTGATGCCGTTGCGCACCCAGCTCTCGGTGATCGAACCCGAGGAGGTCACGCCCCAGATGTTGCAGCAGATCCGGTCGGACCTGTTCCGGCTCTCCGATCTCGTGTCGCAGAAATATCTGAGGTAAGCGAATGCGTTACGAGGTGAAGTTAAAGCTGAGCTACCGGTATAACGCGCCCTCCGATCACGCGCGGACGCTGCTGCGGGTGCTGCCTTCGGACATTGCGGGGATGCAAACGGTCACGTCGCGACTGCTCAGCTTCGATCCGCCGCCCGATGAGCGCCACGACTCGCGCGATTTCTTCGGCAATACGATGACCTCGGCGGTCTGGCACGCGCCGATCGCCGAGATCGGCGTGACCCTCACCGCCAAGATTGACCGGGGGCTCGCGGAGCCGGGGCTGGACCTGTCCTCGCCGCGCGAGGAGTTGGCGCAGGAGATCGCCCAGTTCCGCAGCCTCGCGCCGAACGCGCCGCATCATTTTCTCGCGGCCTCACGCCGTGCGGCGCCGACGAAGGAGATGACGGAGTTCGCTCAGGCGCAGTTGCAGCCAGGCCAGACCGCGCGCGGCGCGATCGAGGCGGTGGGCCGCGCGTTGCATCGTGAGATGCGCTTCGATGCGGGCGCGACCGATGTGAACACGCCCGCAGCCGAGGCTTTTGCGAACCGCCACGGGGTCTGTCAGGATTTCAGCCATATCATGATTTCCTGCCTGCGCGGGGTGGGGATCCCTGCGGGCTATGTCTCGGGCTTCCTGCGCACCTATCCGCCGCCCGGCCAGCCCCGGCTGGAAGGCGCGGACGCGATGCATGCCTGGGTGCGCGCCTGGGCGGGCGCCGAGACCGGCTGGGTCGAGTTCGACCCGACCAATAATCAATATGCGGGCGAGGATTACATCACCGTCGGCTACGGGCGCGACTATGACGACGTGCCGCCCCTGCGCGGGGCGATGCGCGGCGCAGGCGGTCAGCAAAGCGCGCAGGCGGTGGATGTGATCCCGCTCGATTGAGCCTGCGCAACCCCGGCGCGCCATCGTGCGGCGCGCCGAAGGATTCGCACGAAAGCTTCACTGGCTCGTGACCCGCGACGTCGCGGCATTCATTGACCACGTGATCAAAGCACGATTTACTCCTCACCAGTTTGTGTTTGAACCGTCCC
Source organism: Thioclava sp. PTB-PU3-1 (assembly GCF_055666785.1). Taxonomy (NCBI): domain Bacteria; kingdom Pseudomonadati; phylum Pseudomonadota; class Alphaproteobacteria; order Rhodobacterales; family Paracoccaceae; genus Thioclava; species Thioclava sp. PTB-PU3-1. The sequence continues at coordinate 162,079 of NZ_JBVNVL010000008.1, forward strand.
ACGATGTCGCGGCTGTGCGACCGGAGGGGGCGGCAGCACTCACGAAAAGACCAACCAACAGGAAGGACAGACCATGACCATTCGCTCGATGCTTTTGGCGGGGGCTGCCGCGGTGATGATGACCGCAGGCGGAGCCGGCGCCAAGACGCTCGTTTATTGCTCGGAAGCGTCGCCGGAAGGCTTTGATCCCGCGCCCTATACCTCGGGCACGACGTTCGACGCCTCGTCGCACCCGGTCTACGACCAGCTCGTCGAATTCAAGCCGGGCACGACCGAGATCGAACCGGGCCTGGCAGAAAGCTGGGACGTCTCCGACGACGGCCTGACCTACACGTTCAACCTGCGAAAGGGCGTGAAATTCCACTCGGTCGAGGGCTTTACCCCGAGCCGCGATTTCAACGCCGATGACGTGATTTTCTCGTTCGACCGTCAGGGCAACAAGGACAACCCCTATTACGCTTACGCGCCGGGCGTTTCCTATGAATACTATGCCGGCATGGACATGCCGACGATCATCAAATCGATCGAGAAAGTCGACGATTACACGGTGAAGTTCACCCTGTCCGAGCCGAACGCGCCGTTCCTTGCCGACCTCGCGATGGACTTCGCGTCGATCATGTCGAAGGAATATGCCGACAAGCTCGCCGGCGAAGACCGCAAGGCCGACATCAACAACGTGCCGGTCGGCACCGGTCCTTTCTCCTTCGTGGCCTACCAGAAGGACGCCGTGATCCGCTACAAAGCGAACCCGGATTATTTCAAGGGCAAGACCCCGGTCGACGATCTGATCTTCGCGATCACCCCCGATCCGGCGGTGCGCATGCAGAAGCTGCAGGCGGGCGAATGCCAGATCATGCCGTACCCGTCGCCGGCCGACATTCAGGCGCTCAAGGACGACTCGAACATCAAGGTCGACGAGCAGCCCGGTCTGAACGTGGCTTACCTCGCCTACAACACCACGCAGGCGCCGTTCGACAAGCCGGAAGTCCGCAAGGCGCTGAACATGGCGATCAACAAGGACGCGATCATCGACGCGGTCTTCCAGGGCGCTGGCCAGGTTGCCAAGAACCCGATCCCGCCGACCATGTGGTCCTATAACAAGGACATCAAGGACGACGCCTACGATCCTGAGCAGGCTAAGAAAATGCTCGACGAGGCTGGCGTCAAAGATCTCGAGATGAACATCTGGGCGATGCCCGTGCAGCGGCCCTACATGCCGAACGCACGCCGCACCGCGGAACTGATGCAATCGGATCTCGCCAAGGTCGGCGTCACCGCGAACATCGTCTCCTACGAGTGGGGCGAGTATCTGAAGAAGTCGAAAGATCCGACCCGTGACGGTGCGGTGATCCTCGGCTGGACCGGCGACAACGGCGACCCGGACAACTTCCTCGCGGTTCTGCTGGGCTGCTCGGCGGCTGAAAGCGGTGCGAACCGGGCCTTCTGGTGCGATCAGAAATTCGACGATCTGATTACCAAGGCGCGTCAATCGAGCGATCAGGCCGAGCGTACCAAGCTCTATAAAGAGGCTCAGGAAGTCTTCAAAGAGCAGGCGCCGTGGGACACCATCGCCCACTCGACCGTGTTCATGCCGATGTCGACCAAAGTCAGCGGCTACGTGATGAGCCCGCTGGGCGGTCACGACTTCTACGGGGTGGACATCTCGGAGTGATCCTGAGAATACCCGCGTGATTGGGGCGTCCGGGAGACCGGGCGCCTCGCAATACTTTTAGGGGCCAAACATCGGAGACCGATGACCGCTGGCGCAACTGGGTGCGGCGGGCAGGGGCTCCCAACAGGTTCCGAAGAGAACCGCAAACAGGACCGGTGACATGTTACGTTTCATAATCGGCAAGATCCTCTGGCTGATCCCCACGCTGATCGGCATCACGATCGTGGCCTTCGGGTTCGTTCGGGTGCTGCCCGGGGACCCGGTGCTGCTGATGGCAGGCGAGCGCGGGCTTAGCCCCGAACGCCATGCCGAGCTGGCGCATCAGCTCGGCTTCGACCGCCCGCTCTGGCAGCAATATCTCGATTTCATCTGGCAACTCGCCCATGGCAATCTCGGCGACAGCCTCGTTACCCACAAGCCGGTGCTGGGCGAGTTCTTCGCGCTGTTCCCGGCCACGCTGGAGCTGGGCGTCTGCGCGATGTTCCTCGCCGTCGTGATCGGCGTTCCGATCGGCGTGCTGGCCGCGATCAAGCGCGGCTCGTGGTTCGATCAGGCGACGATGGGCACCGCGCTCGTGGGCTATTCGATGCCGATCTTCTGGTGGGGCCTGCTGCTGATCATCCTGTTCTCGGGCATCCTGCAATGGACGCCGGTCTCGGGGCGCATCTCGCTGATGTATTACTTCCCCAATGGCACGGGCTTCATGATCTGGGACGCGCTGATGTCGGGGCAATCCGGCGCGCTGACCTCAGCGCTGAGCCACCTGATCCTGCCGGCGGTCGTGCTGGCGACGATCCCGCTCGCGGTGATCGCGCGCCAGACCCGCTCGGCGATGCTCGAAGTGCTGGGCGAGGATTACGTGCGCACCGCGCGCGCCAAGGGGATGCCGCCGCGCCGCGTCGTGGGCGTCCACGCGCTGCGCAATGCGATGATCCCGGTGATCACCACGATCGGCCTGCAGGTCGGTATGCTGATGGCGGGCGCGATCCTGACCGAGACGATCTTTTCCTGGCCGGGCATCGGCAAATGGATGGTCGATTCGATCTCGCGGCGTGACTACCCCTCCGTGCAGGGCGGGCTGTTGATGATCGCGCTGATCGTGATGTTCGTGAACCTGATCGTGGACCTGCTCTACGGTCTGATTAACCCGCGTATCCGGCATAGGTGAGTGACATGTCCGAAGTGACCGAAACCGATATTCCGGCCGGCACGCGCCGCGCGCAATTCGCCGAGTTCTGGTTCTATTTCAAAGAAAACCGTGGGGCCGTGATCGGTCTGGTGGTGTTCGCCCTGATCGCGCTGGCCGCGATTGCGGCACCGTTGATCTCGCCCTTCGACCCCGACACGCAGTTCCGCGACGCGCTTCTGGCGACGCCGCTGACGCATGATGCCAACGGCACCTTCCTGATGGGCACTGATGCGGTCGGGCGCGATATCCTCTCGCGCCTTCTGTTCGGCGCACGCTTCTCGCTGTTCATCGGCGTGATGGTCGTGCTGCTCGCGCTCTCCGTGGGGGTGATCCTCGGCCTGCTCGCCGGTTGGTTCGGCGGCTGGGTCGATACCGTGATCATGCGGGTGATGGATATCATCCTCGCCTTCCCGTCGCTGCTCTTGGCACTCGTCTTCGTGGCGGTGCTCGGCCCGGGGCTGATCAACGCGATGATCGCCATCGCCATCGTCTATCAGCCGCATTTCGCGCGCCTGACCCGCGCGGCCGTGCTGTCGGAGAAAAACCGCGATTACGTCATGGCCGCACAGGTCGCGGGCGCGGGCCATATGCGCCTCATGTTCCGCACGGTGCTGCCGAACTGCCTCGCGCCGCTGATCGTGCAGGGCACGCTGAGCTTCTCGAACGCGATCCTCGACGTGGCGGCGCTTGGCTTCCTCGGCATGGGCGCACAGCCGCCGACCCCGGAATGGGGCACGATGCTGTCGGAAGCGCGCGAGTTCATCCTGCGCGCCTGGTGGGTCGTGACATTCCCGGGTCTCGCGATCCTCGTGACCGTGCTGGCGATCAACCTGATGGGCGACGGCCTTCGCGACGCGCTCGATCCGAAACTGAAGCGGAGCTAAGCCAATGTCCTTGCTGAAAATCCGCAATCTCACCGTCGAATTCGACACCGCCCAAGGCGCCTTCCGCGCCGTGGACGGGATCGATGTCGAAGTCTCGGGCCGCGAAGTGCTCGCCATCGTGGGCGAATCCGGCTCGGGCAAATCGGTCTCGATGCTCGCGGTGATGGGGCTTTTGCCGCCCACGGCGACGATCACCGCCGACGAGATTACCTATGACGGGCGCGACATGCTGAAAATGTCGGGCCGCGAACGTCGCCAGATCATCGGGAAAGAAATCTCGATGATCTTCCAGGAGCCAATCTCCTCGCTCAACCCCTCCTTCACCTGCGGTTACCAGGTCGAGGAAGTGCTGACGCGTCACCTTGGCCTGAAGGGCAAGCATGCCCGCAAACGCGCGCTGGAGCTGTTCGAGCAGGTGGGCATCCCCGATCCCGAGCGGCGGCTGAACAGCTACCCACACCAACTCTCGGGCGGGCAGTGTCAGCGCGTGATGATCGCGATGGCCATCGCCTGCAAGCCGCGCCTGCTGATCGCCGACGAGCCGACCACCGCGCTCGATGTGACGATCCAGAAGCAGATCCTCGATCTGCTGATGAGCCTGCAGGAGGAATACGGCATGGGGCTGATCATGATTACCCATGACATGGGCGTCGTGGCCGAGACCGCCGACCGCGTCTCGGTCCAGTTCAAGGGCCGCAAACTGGAGGAGGCCGACGTGCTCTCACTCTTCGAGAACCCGCAGCATCCCTACACCCGCGCGCTGCTGGCCGCGCTGCCGGAGAACGCGACCGGGGACCGTCTGCTGACCGTCGCCGATGGCTGGGAGGGCGTGCAATGAGTGTGATCCTCGAAGGGCGCGACATCACGCGCGACTACATCGTCTCGGGCGGGTTTCTGCGCGGGGCGAAGACGATCCGGGCGCTGCACGGAATCTCGTTCTCGCTCGAGCAGGGCAAGACGCTGGCTATCGTCGGCGAATCCGGCTGCGGCAAGTCCACGCTGGCGCGCATCCTGACGCTGATCGACCCGGCCAATTCGGGCGACCTGTATATTCAGGGCGAGAAGATCGACATCAAGGAAACCAAGGTGACCTCCGCGCTGCGCGCCAAGGTTCAGATCGTTTTCCAGAACCCCTATTCGTCGCTCAACCCGCGCCAGAAGGTGGGCGAGGTTCTGACCGAGCCGCTGATCATCAACACCGACATCCCCGCCAAGGAGCGCCGCAAGCGCGCCGAGGAGATGCTGGAGAAGGTCGGGTTGGAGCGGCAGCACTACAACCGCTACCCGCACATGTTCTCGGGCGGTCAGCGCCAGCGGATCGCGATTGCGCGCGCACTGATGCTGAACCCGCAGATCCTCGTGCTGGACGAGCCGGTCTCGGCGCTCGATCTGTCGGTGCAGGCGCAGGTGCTGAACCTGCTCAAAGACCTGCAGGACGAGTTCGACCTGTCCTATATCTTCGTGAGCCACGATCTCTCGGTCGTGCGCTATTTCGCGGATGAGGTGATGGTGATGAATGCGGGCGAGGTGGTGGAATACGCCTCGCGCGATCAGATCTTCGCCAATCCGCAGCACGAATATACCAAGACCCTGCTGGCGGCGACGCCGATCGCCGATGTCGAGAAGATCCGCGAGCGGGTCGAGCGCCGCAAGGCGTTCTTGGCTGCGGAGAGCTGAGGGCAGGGCGGCTTCTTAGGGGGGCGCTTGGAGTTAGGAAATGGGCCCGGGGCGATGCGCCTCGGGCCTTTTCGTTTTGTGCGGGGGTTGCAGCCCATACGTTGGCCCGGGCGACCAGCCCGGGCCGCGCCCGA
>NZ_JBVNVL010000009.1:0-110493 GCF_055666785.1 Thioclava sp. PTB-PU3-1
CGTAAGCGCTTTGCCGCCCCCCTCCTGCCGCTCTGGGATCATCTGTGGGAGTCCTGTGCCGAGATGAGGCATAGGAGAGGACGGCAAAATGGACGGCTCTTTAGGCAGCTCAGCGGATGGCTACGCGGGCAGGATCGAGATTTACGAGGGCCGGTCGGGCCGGCGAATGCGGAGCGAGGCGGAACGGGCTCGGATCGCGGCGGAAAGCATGGCGCCCGGAGCGAAGGTGGCGGATGTCGCACGGCGACATGACGTGACCCGCTGGCAGGTCTACGATTGGCGCAAGAAGTTGATGGCCGGGGCGCTGGCTCTGCCCGCTGGGGCAACTGACGAACCGATGTTCGCGGCGCTTGTCGTGGAGCCGAAGCCGGCTCGGCCTGCATCCATCCCGAAAGGGTGCGGCAGTGCGATCAAACCCGGCAGGATCGAGATGGTGGTCGACGGTGTGACCCTGCATGTGCCGCCGGATATCGACGACGCGCAATTAACCCGGATAATCCGCGCGATCCGGGCGGCATCGCAATGATCTCGCCGGCTGGTGGGCTGCGCGTCTATGTGGCCACGCGTCCGACCGATTTCCGAAAGGGCATGGATGGTCTGGCGCTGTTGGTTCAGGAGGCGATGGATCTCGATCCGTTCAGCGGCGCGGCCTTTGTATTCCGCGCCAAGCGCGCGGACCGCATCAAGGTGCTGGTCTGGGACCAGACCGGCATCGTGCTGATCCACAAGCGCCTGGAAGGTGCGAAATTCGTCTGGCCCAAGGCGCAGGAGGGTGTGATCAAGATATCGCCAGCACAGTTCTCGGCATTGTTCGAAGGGCTCGACTGGCGGCTTGTTCGCCCCGAGCGTGTGCGGCGACCAGACTTGGCGGGGTAGGAGCTGCGGCAGAATGACTCGGGGATGATTTGTCGGTGGCAGGGCGCCGCCCCGTGTGCTTGATCGCAGTCATGACCGACACCGCTCTGGCCGAAGAAAACGCACTTCTGAAAGCCCGCCTCGCCGAGACCGAGGCGGCGCTTGTCGATGCGGTCGAGTCGCAGCGACGACTGGAAAGCATCGTCAGCGAACTGCGGCGGGAGAAGTTCGGGCGGAGATCCGAGAAGCTCGATCCGGAGCAGTTCAATTTGCCGCTCGAAGATGTTGAACTGGCGCAGGGTGTGCTGGAGGCGGCGCAGGAGAAGGCGCGACGCGCCCTGAAGGGACAAGGCGCTGCCGAGAGCGGCAGGCCGAACCGAAACCGGGGTCACCTTCCAAAACATCTGCCCCGGATCGAACGGATCATCGAACCCGAAAGCACCCTCTGCCCCTGCGGTTGCGGCGAGATGGCCAGGATCGGCGAGGACGTTTCCGAGCGGCTCGACGTGGTTCCGGCCCAGCTCCGCGTGCTTGTCACCCGCCGGCCCAAATATGCCTGCCGGCGCTGCTCCGGCACGGTAGCGCAGGCCCACGCCCCGGAACATGTCGTGCCCGGCGGGTTGCCCACAGAGGCCCTGATCGCGCAGGTCATGGTGGCCAAGTTCGGCGATCATCTTCCCTTCTACAGGCAGGCCGAAATCTATACCCGGCAGGGGATCACCCTGGACCGGGCCACGCTCGGCAACTGGGTGGGACGCGCCTGTTTCCACCTGCGTCCGATCGCCGATCACCTGAAGGAGCGGCTGAAAGGTGCGGACCGGATCTTCATGGACGAAACAAGAGCACCGGTGCTCGACCCCGGGCGACGGAAGACGAAGACCGGTTACTTCTGGGCCATCGTTGCCGATGATCGGGGGCACGGTGGCGCAGACCCTCCCGTGGTGATGTTCCACTACGCGCCCGGCCGCGGTGCCGTGCATGCACTTCGATTCCTTGAGGGCTATCGCGGGCGGTTCGTGCAATGCGACGGCTATGAAGCCTATGACAAGCTCACCAAGGTCGACCGGCCTGAAGGCCCATGGACGCTCGTCCATTGCTGGACGCATGCGCGTCGGCGGTTCGTGAAGCGTCTGGAAAAAGATGGGTCGCCGATTGCCGAGGAAGCTCTGCGCCAGATCGCCGAGCTCTATGCCGTCGAAAAATCCGTGCGCGGCTTTGCTCCAGACGCCCGACTTGCTGCCCGGCGCGACCTCTCGGCACCGGTCATCGCCGCTTTCCGTCCCTGGCTCGAGGCACAGCTCTCGCGCATCCCGCGTTCATCCAAGTTGGCCGAGGACATCCGTTACACTCTGGCGCGCTGGCCCAGCCTCACGCGTTTCCTTGAAGACGGCCGTCTGGAGCTGGATACCAACCCGGTCGAGAACCAGATCAGGAAGATCGCTCTGACACGGAAAAACGCGCTCTTCGCGGGGCACGAGGTCGGAGCAGAGAACTGGGCATTGCTCGCGAGCCTGATCGCAAACTGCAAGATGTGCGACGTCGATCCGGTCAGCTACCTCTCCGACACCTTGCGCGCCTTGCTCGATGGGCATCCCAAAAGCCGCATCGACGCACTCATGCCCTGGAACTACCAGATCCCGTCAAGCATCGCCGCGTAGGGGATCGGCAAAACGCTTACATGGCAGCGCCCATGTCATCTAGGCTCAAGTACTCCTTTGAGACCTTGCAGTCTTTGGTCCCGTCAATGCAACTAAGCAGATAAGTTGTTCCAATACCTCCAGCGTCTGTCTCGCCCGCAGGACGGTCTGCTGCGCTTGCGGCAAAGATTGATATGCTTGCGCTCTGCGCTTTACCTAGCTGCGATGGCCGTAGAAGGCTTCCAAGGTCTGCGACCATGCCCGCAGCTTGGCACGCGTCAAGAATAATGTTGCTGTGCCTTGGTTGTGCATCGTTAAGTATTTGGAAAACTTCTGTTATTGGAAGCGCGGTCGCCATGAAGCGATCACAGTTGGCGTCAGTTCCACATAGCGCATAGGCCTCGTTGCTAACGCCGCCATGACCCGCAAAAAAGAAGGTGAACGTATCAACGTCACCGCCATAGGCCAGGTCTGCAATCTTTTGCGAGATTTGTTGCCTCGTCGGATCAAGCAGTAGGACAGACTGATCTGGATCGTGTTCACCACGTGAGGGATCAGTGAGCGCCGCAAACATAGACTTGGCATCAAACTCAGCGCCATTTAGCTGTCCAAGCCGCGGGTCAGTGTGGTTGGTCACTCCAACGCAGATACAAACTCTCTTGCTCATCCCTCTCGCCTTTCAAAGCGCCCTTTGCGGTCCGCTTCTTTTTGTGTAGCCTCCTCCAGCTTCTTGGCCTTTATCCCTTCAATTCGCTCGTGCAGCTCAGGCGGCGCTGCTTCAATCTCCTTCATGAGCTTCTCTTGTTGGCTGGGGTGAATGAAGAATGTTGGGAGGTTAAGGTTCCCTTCGTCATCAACCGACATCTCAATGCGCTCAAGCGATGCAGCAAATGCTTCGAGCTGGCTGTTGTGGTCCGCGGCGTTAACCACATTCCCAGTCTTTTGGGTCACCTCATTCATCTTGGAAAAGATCATCTTTTCAACGGACGAGTTCATCGCACGGGCAATTTCATTGGTGTGTTTGAAGGTGAGAGCTGGGTTGCCTTTGACTATGTCCGCTAAGGCAAGCGTGCTTTCCACGCTATGCTGCTCCATCTCGCCTGACTTGTCACCCAAGTCGTTCGCAGGAGACACCCAACGCTGTCCGTGCTGGAACGTCATCGTGTTGCTTGGATCTAGGTAGACTCCCTGTTGGCGCCGCACCAAATCCGCGATTTCTTCCATGAAGGACTTGGCCACCGCATCCTGCAGCCTTCCACTAACGAACGGTGTTCGCGGTTCTGACAAAGCTTGCATCCTCCAACTACTGCATATCGGTGAAGATATAGTGAAGCGTGCCATATTTTGAAGACCGAGGACTTGTTCTGAACGACAAGAAACACCCCAGGCTGTACGCAAATCTGCACACACCCCTATGTATCAGCAACGGTAGCTTCAGTCCGGATAGCCGCCATTCGCCTCGGGTGCAGCGAATGTCCGCTCTCCGCCCAGACCACCGGACCCGTCGCGAACGGCCCACACCGGACCTTCGCAGCAATCGCCATCGCCGAGGCTGCCCCCTCCCCCGGAACCTTACGTTGCCACCCCGCCGACCTGTCGCCCGGACCTCTGGTGAACAATCTTTGTCTGATATGGAACACGGCTGTTCCTCGCTGGTGAGACCAGTACTTGTCCTCCTTTTCCCGAAAGGCCAATAATCAGGGAAACTATGGGCAAGCTTAGGCAACGGCTCAGTTTTCTATCTGAGCAATTGTAACGAGGCGCTTCGTCATGTCTGCATCCCTTTCCAACGTCCTTCGGTATTGGCGGACATCGCTTGCAGATGGCGCACTCGGAGAAGGAACGTTTCGGGCCGCGGACCGAAAGCGCTTCATGGAACTGCCGAACGAGGCGCTTAAGACAGGATGCGTGCCAAATCAGCTTGTGCAGGCGCTGTTCCGTGGCATGGACGGCGCGGGCACCGTATCGGTTCGCTTTTGGCCCTTGGTGACTGCACGGAGGGGCTCGCATGTTGCCTCGCGCGCCGACGGCATGCCGGAGATTGTCGCCCCGGTGGTCACGGAGGGCTTTGTGGATCGGGCAGGACGACTCGTGCCGACGCGCAATGCCATAGCGCGCGATCTGCTGACACCCTTGCCCCGAGGTGCGTTTGCCCTCGGATCGGTGGAGGCGCTTGATGAATTCCTGACGACGACCCCCTTGCCAGAAACGACGACCGCCGACGGCTGGCAAGACTATCGCCAGCATTGCCGGCAGATGGTCGACGCGCTTTCGCCGGGTTGGCCCTCGAGGGAAACCGAATACCTGCCGACCGGGAACGGCTTCATCGAAGTGTCTGAAGGGGCCGATGCAACGGTGCGAGGGATGTTGGATCTCTATGACAGCCTGCTGGCTCAAGAACCGGATACGCCGCTTTTGCACCAGATCGGCTGCCCTGTCAGGTCCCAAAAGGAACCGGATGTGTCCATCGAGCAGGCGTACGCTCGGCGTCTTGGACATTCGAACCCGCATTTTCCGCTGGCCGAACACCAGCGGCAGGTGCTGGCATGGCTCGATGCCGCGGAACCTGGCGAGGTGATCGCGGTAAACGGGCCGCCCGGGACCGGAAAGACAACCATGCTGCTCTCGGCCGTGGCGGGGCTATGGGTGAAAGCCGCGCTCGACGGTGGTAACCCGCCGGTGATCGTGGCGGCATCTTCCAACAACCAGGCGGTCACCAACATCATCGACGCCTTCGGTAAGGATTTTGCCACGAGCGAGGGTGCATTCGCGGGGCGCTGGCTGCCGGACATCATGAGCTACGGGATGTTCCTGCCGTCGCATTTCCGGCGTATGGAAGCCGCGCAGCGCTACCAGACGGAGGCCTTTCAGGCGAAATGCGAGACTGTCGCCTACGTCGACCGCGCGAAAGCCGCGTGGCTGGAGGCCGCGAGAAACGCCTTTCCGGAGACCGAGGGGGCGGATGTCACCGGGTTTGTCGAAAGGCTCCGGCAAAGAATTATCGATAAGGTCAATAAACTCCGAAACCTCGATATGGCATTGGACCGCCGCCAATCCTGCGCTGCCGCCCTCTTGTCGGAACTCGGCGAAGATCCGGAAGCAGAGCAGGCGCGCCGCGCAGATACAGTCACCGTCAACCGCAAAGAAGCCGATCGATTGACGGAGGCACAGACGGCACTCACTCAGTATCTCGCCTCGGAATCCTGGCTCATTAGCACGTTCGGTTTCTTGTCCTCGGTCAAGCGCAAGCGCGGCTTGCGGGCGCGACTGGCCATTGGGGGGGATCTGGACCTGGTGCAGGACGTGACCTGCGTCGAGGATATCGAAACGCGTGTCACGTCTGCCTTGAGAGATCGCAAGAAGGCCCTATCGATCGCCGAACAGAGCCTGTCCCGCGCCGAAAGTCTGAGGGAACAGATGGTGGCAAGCGAATTGGAGTGGCGCAAGGCTGCGCAAAGCTTCGGAGATTCGGAGGACCTGAACGAACTGGAAAAGCAGGCGGACATCGGGACGCGTTTCGACCTCTTCCTGCTCGCGACGCACTATTGGGAAGGACGTTGGCTCATGGCGATGGAGGCCGATCTCGGCACGATCACCACGTCACACGAAAAGACCGGGCGAAAGGCGGTCGAGCCGCGCTGGAAGCGCCGCATGATGCTGACACCTTGCGCCGTGGCCACTTTCGCCAGCCTGCCTGGGAAACTTTCCTGCAGCCGATACCAGGGCGGCAAATTCGCGAGGGAAAGTCTGTACAACTTCATCGACCTCCTTATCGTCGACGAGGCCGGGCAGGTCCTTCCCGAGGTTGCCGGCGCCTCTTTTGCCTTGGCCAAACGGGCGTTGGTCATCGGCGACACGCAGCAGATCGAGCCGATCTCAGCGGTGCCCGGTCCGGTCGATATCGGCAATCTGAAAGACAGCGGATTGACCGATGGTGAGGAGGTGCTGGACGAACTCACCGTCAGTGGGATTCGGTCGACAACCGGCAGCGCCATGCGCCTCGCTCAACAGGCTTGCAAGATCTCCCCCTGGCCTGAACTGGACCGCGGGCTCTACCTGTTCGAACACCGCCGTTGCTATGACGAAATCATCGGGTTCAGTAACGCCCTGTGCTACAAGGGTAAACTGCGCCCGATGCGTGGCGTGGCACCGGCGGATGCGCCGCTTCCTGCCCTTGGCTATCTGCATGTTGAGGGTCGTGCTTTCACAAGTGGCGGAAGCCGCGCCAACCCCGTTGAGGCCCGCACCATCGCCGCATGGCTGGAGGATAGCCGCGCCTTGCTCGAAGGTCGCTACGGCCGCCCACTGGAGCAGGTGGTCGGAGTCGTCACTCCTTTTGGTCAGCAAGTGCGCGCCATCCGCGACGCGTGCGCCGCGCGTGGCATCACCGTCTCGGGACGTGAAGGTATGACAATCGGCACTGTACACGCGCTGCAAGGGGCTGAACGGCCCGTGGTGATCTTCTCGCCCGTCTATTCAAAACACGCCGACGGAGGGTTCATCGACGCCTCGCCCAGCATGCTGAACGTGACCGTCTCGCGCGCCAAGGACAGCTGCCTCGTCTTTGGCGACATGGATGTTCTCGCCACGGCCCGTAGCGGTTCGCCTCGTGCCTTGTTGTCCGAATTCCTGACCGCAAAAAGCAAATCTTTGGATTTTGCCATGGAACCCCGTGAAGACCTGGCACGAGGCGAAGCAGGGATCGAGATGCTACAGCAGGCCGCGGAGCATGACGCTTTCTTGCTGGAAGCTCTTAAAGGCGAAGGTAAGAGATATATGATCGTCAGCCCTTGGGTCGTTGCCGGAACCATCGAGAGGACTGGGCTGCTGGATGCCATGGCGACGGCACGCCAACGTGGAGCCGACATCGAGGTCTTTTCCGACCCGTTGCTGAACACCGGCCCTGCAGCGGGCGGGCTAAGCCAGATGGAAGCCGTCGAGCACAAGCTTGCGGAACTCGGCGTAGCGATGCACAAGGTTCCAAAGCTGCACAGCAAGATTGTGACGGTCGACAAGGAACTCCTTTGCGCCGGATCGTTCAATTGGTTGAGTGCGGATCGGAAAGGGCAATACGCCCGGCACGAAACCTCGTTTGTTTACCGCGGCAAACACCTGGAAGACGAAATCCAAACCATCCGCGACGGCCTCATGCAGCGCGCGAAGTAACTTCCGGCCCAGATGTATGTGTCGGCTGCTGTTCGCAATTGAGAAATTGACACGTTTTCAGAAAACCTCATATGTATCCGGCCTGTTGATCGGCTCGCGGGCCGTGGCCTTGATGCGGTTACGCACGCGCCGCGGTCTCATTAGCGGATAGGTCGTTATTGACCTTTACCGGGTTCTGCTGACCCGCGGGCGTGCCGAGACAGTGATCTACGTCCCAGTTGGCGAGGAGTCGGACGGCACCCGGAAGCCGAAAGAGTTCGGTGGTATTTTTGATGTTCTAGTCGACTCGGGGTGCCGCCAGCTGTCGTGACGATTGAGTCACCAGAAACGACCGCAGTAACCTTTTCGGATCATGATTGTGCCTAGGTCACGCGCATCAGTCTTGCGAGCAGGGCATGATCTTCATCAGTCATCGACGGTTCCGTCGTGATGCGGCCTTGTTTCTTAAGTGTAGAGAGCTCGATAGCAGCGTTCCTCAAGCTCTCGTATTGCTCTCTATCCATGATTGAGACCTCTTTGCCGCTATCGAGAGTGATGTCAAAGCGAAGCGGCTCTTGACTGTGATCTTGAAGTGCGCTGAGCGCTTTTGCGACAGGCTTAAACTGGTCGGGTTTGCACATATGCATCTCCTTTCTCCTAAACGAGATTAGTCCAAGGAGAGGCGTGCGTTCTGTTCTATCAGGGCCGCGAGAATGTCTTCCTCCGACAGATCATCGGACGTGCCGCAGACTTGGCGTGCAAATTCCTGCTCGGTCTCAATTAGGTCATGGTAGCGCGCGGCGCTTATGACAATAGCGCTGCAACCGCCGGGCAAGGGAAGTTCGGATGGATTTCGTGGATATTGTCGCAGGAATTCTTCGATTTGAGCCAGATCGGCGGGTTCATAATCGGAGTTCGACATCTTGGGTCCTTCTTGTCGTTCACTAGGTGGCCGGTGGGCGCCTCTATCCCAAGGCGGACTGCCGATGCTAGTCTATCCGAGGCCATTCATTAGCAAGTCTCTGATCCATTCGTCGATGGCGTTTTTGCTGGGGAGCGCTGTGCGCGATGGGCCGCTTTCTGGGGCGGTCCCGTGCTCAGGTGAACGGTGCGGTCGGCACGGCATCTCTGGTTTTAGACGCATATTCTCTGTATGTTCTTCGGCAGTGTAAACCGGGAAGAACACCGGCGCGGCGGCCCCTCTCGGTGACCTGCCCGCCGCAAAGGGGCTGTTCGCTGATCGAAGTCACGATGCGGACTGGTTCCGAGAGGCCCTGCAGGACAAGGGGATAAGGGCCTGCATCCCTAGTCGCAAGGCGCGCAAGGTCCGCGTCAAAGACGACAAGCGCCGATACAAACGTCGCAACCGGATCGAGATAATGTCCGGCAAGCTTAAGGATTGGCAACGCGTGGCGACCCGCTACGACAGATGCCCGAAGGTCTTTCTCTCTGCCATCGCGTTGGCCGCTACCGTGCTCTTCCGATTATGAGTCCTTAGCCTACGGGAAACACCTTGATCTTCTCCCCACAGTTTAGCAAGTTGCTTTAAAAAATTACTTGACTTGGGTCGACCTGAATAAAGATAAAGTAGCGAAAATGGAAATTCTAAAAAAGTGCATTGATTGGATTGAACTTAAGGAAAAAGCGAGAAAAAGAAAAACTTTAATAAAGATTATAGGGCTTGCATTGCTATCTACCGGAAGCTTCTCGCTAAATAGCCTGATAAAGGCGGGGGTGTTTTCGGGAACTTTATCTGAATTAGAAAAAGGTCTAATTTCTGAAATCTCGAAACACACTCCGACCTTTCTGGTTTCCGCGATGTCAAGTGATCCAATGCTTCTGGTGGCATCCATTTTATTTGTCGTGTGCCTCGTTGTGGTCAGCTGCGTCGCATTTTCTATATTTATTGATTCAATTCGAAATACTCGCCCTTCGCAACTCCCGTTGTCGCAGGCGTGCCGCCCTGGCCCCTTGGCTAGAGAGGCAATGGAAAGAGATGGCTTTTCTATGGGGGACCATGTTGTTTGTGGGGAAATCGTTGAAATCGCCCGAACGGCAAGGCTTTATTCCGACTTGTCAATCAGCGGCTGGAGGTGCTTGCGAGAAGATGGATCGACTGAAGTGTATATCAGAAATCGGCAAGCTACGAAGTTTAATCATAGGCAGATCTCAAACAATAGACAGGCGGAGGTTCAGGAACAAAACAACACGAAGTATAGCTTGATTGAAACCCCAGTAAACTTCTTGGACAGCGACGGATCTTTGATCCTTTCCGTTCAGCCCACTGATTACAATTCAACTAGTGCTGTTCAGAGGGAAATCAGGAAAAACCCTAGGTTTATTACCGAAAACGGTACGTTATTACCTGAGAAGCAAAGACATGCAAGCTCCTTATGCCTACACACATTAATACAGCTTTCAGATGGGCAGCTTCTATGTGTGCTTCGGTCTTCGAGCACTGGATATGCTTCAAACTCGATGAGCGTGACTTGCGAGGAGCAATTATCTCTTGAAGACATGCGACACGGCCCCTGGGAAGTGATGGGTAGCTGGTTTCAGCGCATGCTGTGTGAAGAAATATTTCCACTTGGCAGTTTGGACCAAAAGATAGTTTCCAAGAACTGGGAGAAGATAAAGTCTGTTGTGAACTGCTTTAATGTTATTTCTGTTTTCTATGAAGCAAACTACCTGAACTACTCTCTCTTTGGATACTGCAGCCTTTCACTGACGGAGCAGGGATTTCGTCATTTTTATAGAAGCCTCATTGGTGGCAACTCTCGTCGCGATATGGAGGGGCTGATATGTATCTTAACCGAAACGCAGGCTCTAAACTTTGCCCTAAACGGTGTCGCCAAGGCTAGGGATATATTTGGCGGAAAAGAGATTATCTTCGGCGATGATCAAGAGGTGCTAGCACATCCGTCCACCCTATATCGGCTCGTAATTTTTCTCACTGCCTCTGGCGCGTTACCGGGTAGGCCCGATGAAATCAGCGATAGACGGCTATCGTGTGAAGATCATATTGAAAAATTAAGGTTACAAGTTCAACGCCTTGCAGAGGCACATAATAAATAAGAGAGTTCCAATCTCCAACTCGCTATTTCTCGCGATGCTTCATATGTTAGCTCACGGAGGGTCCGGGCGAAACCCTTGGGAGTACTGACTTAGGCCCGATCCGGGCGTGGCCGCGGCAACATTCAATTGATTGGAAAGCTGAATAGGAATAATTTCTTACATACACCTATCTCCGGCGATCAAGCCGTAGGCTGTCAATCGGCCCGCAATCTTGACCCCCAATCGGCGCCCAAAATTGCCCGCCCTTTGGGACAACGAGTGCTGGCCCGATGTGGTGTCGACCAGGCGCAATCCTTTTCATACTGCTGATGCGTGAGCCTCACCGGGTGAAAGGATACCAATTCCAAATATTTTCATTCCTGACAGAGATTCGCGCCTTTCAATCTTTTTCTTTAAGCCATTCAGCCAACTTAAGGACTTGAGATTTCAGATCGCGAATCTCTCCAATCTTCGTCCAAAAATTCTCCTCATCCTTTTCAAATCCCAATTCCTCGAGAACTTCGCGTAGCTCACCCTTTGCCTTCTTTGGCTCGTGTAAATAGAGTTCATATTGATCAGGCGCTTGATACAAAGTCAGATAGAAAGTCAACGTCAGCCCCCTGAAGTCTCTTATGAAACAAAGTCCGGGCTCGTCATCCGTGGACGTCGATTCGTAATAGGTTGTTGAAAAGCCGTAGGGCATCAGGTTAGACGCTAAGCTGTCGCACAGACAGAAGGTGAAAAGTTCCGCATGCCTCCCGTTCATCTGCGTTTTTCTGAGAAGGTAGATACCCCCATCGTCTGAAAAGCGCATCATTCTGTAACTGCCGTAATCGTAGACCGACGGTGTTGCGAGGATCGCCTCACGCCACGGATCGATTTCCGATCCAGCTTCGATAACGTCGCGAAGATGAGACTGATATGTACCTTGGTCCGCGATATGGTCCCAGAGGGCTTTTAGAACATAGCTTGGTCGACCGCCTGCAGCTGCATTACGAAGCAGTCTCTTCCACCCCCAAGCCTCGTCGGATGACGTGGTCAGCAACGATCGATTTCTGCCGACATCCGGCAGGAAATCTCCGACCGCGAGAAGTGCGCGCTCCCAGAGCCGACCAGATCCAGTCGGATCTTTTACAAGGTCGTCGAACATCTTTGAGGCGCATGCTAGGTAATGTTCAAACGGTTCCACCAGTTCGTTTGCGGTAGCTGTCTCAAGGCGCTCAAGCTCGGCACCTACCTCACCAAGATTCAAGCCGCAGCACCGTAGCAAGAACCCAATTTGCCCCCGAAAATAGGTATGCTGTTCTGCCCGATCGAGCCGTTCTGGCCAGCCGCCGCCGAAACTGATGAGACGAGCTTTGATCCGCTCTTCTGCGACCTGCTCGCGGGAGAACCCTCTCACGTCGCCGTCCGAACTAGCGAGATGGTTTAGGATCTCGTTCATCCATGGCTTGAGGTCCTGGATACCCGCAAAGCTCCGACGCAGGTCTTCGGCGCGATTGTAATCGGTGTTGGTCGCGAGGTTGGAAACGACCCGCATCCATGCATCAAAAGCCGTGGAATCAAGCTCTCCGGGCGAATGGACAAGGAACTGGGTGTAA
Source organism: Thioclava sp. PTB-PU3-1 (assembly GCF_055666785.1). Classification (NCBI taxonomy): domain Bacteria; kingdom Pseudomonadati; phylum Pseudomonadota; class Alphaproteobacteria; order Rhodobacterales; family Paracoccaceae; genus Thioclava; species Thioclava sp. PTB-PU3-1. The sequence continues at coordinate 12,293 of NZ_JBVNVL010000009.1, forward strand.
CCGGCAAGCTGAGCAAGCTGTTGGAAGGTAAGGCTGGTCGGCTTGGTGAGTAGGTCCTGAAACAAAGCCTGCTCATTGAGATGCCGCGTATGGGGTAGATAGCAGCAAAACGTTTCGGGCCCCGCGCTCCACCGCTCCAGAAGGGTGATCAGCGCCAAGATCAGCTCCTGATCCAACCATCCCCTGTCGTGAAACCACGTATAGCTGCTAGCGTGTACCATGGAGCGAAGGTCGGCCAAATCAGCTGAGGTCGCAGCAGCTTCGGGATCCCTCGTCACCATGATCACTGCCCGAATTAGATTCATCATGGCGCCGTCGAATGTGGCAGTTTTCTTATTACGAAACGGCCAAAAAAAATCGGACCATCGCGTATCGATCCGATGAGAAAAGAAGTCTGCGAGTGGCGTCCCGTTGCAGAGGTCCGGTGGAGCCTCCTTGAACTGGAGTTCCAGATGCCTTTCGAAGCGTGCCTTGAATGTCTCGAATGGAGTTAGCGGTTTCCCACGCGCATTCATCTTGATGTACAGATCATCAGAGAGCTCAAACTGCTTAAGATCAAGAAGTTGGAATGTGATCGCGGGGGCCGTTTCGTCGATCAATCGGTCATAAAGGCCTGAGGTTTGCTGGAAGACCTCGTGCATCTTCTCCAACATTGATAGCGCAGCACGAACCGTTGGATCGAACCGCCAACTGCGAAAGTACCAAGGCTGATCAGTTATCATCTCTGCAAGCGCTTGGCATTCCCCGGCTGAGATATCCGGCACATAGTTAGCAAGGGCGTTGATGAAATCTCGACTACTGGGACGCACTTCGTAGCTAAAGCGGGACCGTCCTGATGTGACGATCCGACTGCGGAAATCTTCGCTGCAGCCGTCGACCCAAGCGAGATACCAGTGCAGCAGAAACAAAGTCGTGAGCCGCTGTTGACCGTCTAGCGGTTGGAAGGAGTCGTTTACTACGCTTCCGTAGACAAAGTCGAGATCGAGGGGCAGTGTCGGGTCTTCTCTAGGCAGGCATAGCGCATCATAAAGTGATTTGAGGAAATCGTCTCGGACGATGTGCTGGTCCGCCCGCCCTTGCGCGTAGTCTCGTTGGATGACAGGGATCTCGACACGTCCGTGACGTTCGATCAGCTTGCCGAAGGTGGTTCGCGAAGTCATCGGCTTGTCCCTGCTTGCCCAAGGAAGAATCGCGTCAGCGTTTCACTGATCGCATCTAGGTAGTCTTGTCCGTCTTGTTTGGTCCAAAACATGACATTGCCAACCGTGCAGCTGTAGCATTTTAGGAAGACGTTCCGAGTGCAGAGAGGGACGAAAATCCCGGACCTGTCGTTTTCCAGCAAAATGCTGCGCTTTACCGCAAAGACCGCATTTCGATAGCCGCGGTTTGTCCTCGAATCCAGCAGTGTCAGGTTTGCGAGGTCGTGGTCAGGGCCGTCCGTCGACTCGCTAAAGAACGATAGAATCTTGCCGTCGACTTCCTCGAAACTAGCCTGGCTCCCAGGATCAGAATCTGGGTCGAGGTAGGCTTTAATACTTTTTGCAAGCGCTTGCTCATCGTCTTCCTTGGCAGTGTCCAGGAATTTTAAGCAGTGGCGCAGCCATTCTTCCTGCTCTCGGGGGCGTGAAGGCCGTTCGTCGCTCACTGAGCGTATGTGTTCAATATCCCAAGACTCTCGCTTGAAACTATCGAACTGAAAACGGATGTTTGATCGCGGATTTTCAAGCAGCGTTGCCAAATTGAACAAAAGGAGCAAGCTCCGCACCTTGGGTGCATTTGCGTAGTCGACTGTACGGCAGAGATTGGTGATCTCTTCGTCAAGTTCATCCGCGGAAGCGGCCGATCGACCACTTCCAAGGACCAACCGATAGACTCGATCGCGAAGACGTTCGGAAAAATCGCGTTTGCTAAGTGCCCGGCTATCTGCGAGAAGTTCGCTAATCGTAGAAATACCACCACCGGTTTGATTCAGAACAAAACCGAGGACGTGGAAGAGGTACCGGTCTTCGTACCATTCCTCCAGCGCCATGAATATTTCCTTCACTTTGCGCCATTCGATCTCGGCACTTGGTTCTGCGCTCAACAGGTCTGAAAAATGGGAAAACACCGCGTAGTCTTCCCTGTTCAACGCATGGCCTTCCATCCTGGCAGCGAGACAAAAGATAAGGCTGATCCGGTTTGCGTCATCGAGGTCAGCGTTCTGCAGGAAGTACCAGACTGCATTATCCTGCAGCCGTTTTTCGATCTGATCCCACTCGTAAGCAATTCGTAATGAGAGATTGCCGGTGGCATCGTCCTGGGCGGCGCGGCGCAAAAACAAGGCGCGGATCAGTTCAGCCTCGGTGAGCGGTATCTTGCCTATGTTCAGTCGGGTAAAAGCCGCGACCGGGTCGTCATTGGGTGCCAGCTCGTACCAGATAACCTTCACGTTCCGACCGGCCTCATCATCGTTGAGCAGATGCTGCAGCAGCTTTAGGGCATGCATTTGATCTCGGCCGACAAGCCATTCCTCAATCGCTCGCCAAGCTTGGCAAATGTGGTAAAAATCTACGTTCTCGTTGGATCGCTCGAGATCAATTTCATCGAGAAAGGCACGGTCGCGCGTCTCGTAGTCAATGGAGAAGCGTTGTTTGCCAAGTAGTGTGAGGATTTCACTGCGGTGGGACAGCAGGATAAAGAGGGTTGTCAACCGCTGCTGCCCATCCACGACCTCGTATCGCCCGTCATCCAACTTCCGTACAACCAATGGCTGCAGACAGTAAAAGGATGTTCGGGGTTTCTCCTCACTGGCTTGGATAAAACCCCAAATATCATCAAGAAGTTGGGTAACCTGTAGTCGGTCCCAGCGATATCCACGCTGGTACGCGGGTATCCAGTAGCTCGCAGGGGAGCCGTCTTCATCAACGAGTAGCCTGCTGATTGATCTCAGCTCAATCGCCGCACTCTCAGACTGCATGATGCCCCACTCAAATTAATCCCTAATCAATAAGAATAAACGTACTGTACCGTCACGTTCATATCACTCGTATCAAGATGCCCGACCATCTGATCAAGGTCCAGCATCAAGCAATTTGGAACAGCCGCCATCCGGTTCGGCCTTCTGACACACGCCTAATTTTTTGACCGAGGCGTAAGGAAGCTAAAAGGTCTGAGTTATGAAATGTGCGTCCGCTTCTGCTCGCAGCCGAAGCCCTGCTACGTCCCTGCGAAGGACAGTTATCTTCGATCCACGGCAATTCATGCGCGGTGCAGCGAAGCCCCCCCCCCGATCCTAGCAGCCCGCAACTTCCTGTTCGTAAATGCACGCTTGCCCACTTACCCTCTACCAATCGACACAAAAGCTCAGCGTTTCGATCGAACGTGAAACCTTTCCAAAGAGCGTGTCACCAACTTCAACAAGTTATCAATAAGAGCAGCAAATTGTGCAGCAAGTTGAGCAGCAAATTGTGCAGAAAAATGAGCCACGAGGGACATTTCTCCACCCAACTATCTGATATATATAGGATCTAAGTTTGGCACATTAGCCCGAAATGGCTCCCTGTCTCTCCGCCACTTTCCTTTGTTGATCGACACATCAACACTCTGAAAGTGCGCAATCCCTAAAAATGCGTCTTTAATCGGACCCTCGGGCCACCCCTGCGCGGCTCATGCTCCTGCGTCCTTCGCCGTGCACCCTTCTGCACCGCGCGCGTCCCTGCGCCATGCCGCGACTGTCAGGCCTGCGCGGGGAACTCGATGCACACGCGCAGCCCATCGGTGCCATCCACGGTCAGGGTCGCGTCGTGCTGGAAGGTCAGCGTTCGGATCAATCGCCAACCCAGAGAATTCGACCGCTCCGGCCGCTCCGCATCCGAAGGCAAGCCGATGCCGTTGTCGGACACCACCAAGGCAATACCGCTTTGCACATCGCCGGAGACTTGGACGCGGATGGTCCCGCTATCCCTGCCGACAAAAGCATATTTGAACGCATTGGTGATGAGCTCGCCGATGATGAGCCCGATGTCGATGGCAAGCTTGCTGTCGAGTTGCAGCTCTGCGCAGCTCACCTCGATATTGGCGTCGAGGCTTCCGCCGCTGAAGGCGCGCTCCGAGGTCCTTGCGACTTCCGCCGCCATCTCGGCCAGATCGACCTTGCCGGTGTCGGTTCCGCGTTGCATCAACTCGTGGGCCTTGGAGAGCGCCCCGACGCGGACTTCGAGCTCGGTCAGAACCTGATGGGTTTCGTCCTGTTTGGCCCGCGACTTGCTCATGCGAATGAGCGCGGCGATGAGCGCCAGATTGTTGCCCGTGCGGTGGTGAAGCTCCTGCATCAGCAGGTCGCGTTCCGTGATCTCCTCGCTCAGCTCGCGGTTCTGCTCGTTAAGGGCCGCCGTCGGATCCTTAGCGCTGAGGGCGTCGAGCGCCTCGGTCGCCTGATCTACGAGCTGGGCGCCCGCTGGCAACACGGCTGAGGATAGGAAAACCGCATCGATGCGCGTGCCCTCATGGCCGGTCTGGACATCGAAACGCGTGGCGATCCGCTGCACGCCGCGAAGCCCCAGCCCCATCCCCGTCGCGGAAGACGGTGCGCCATCGGGCTGAAGGTGCTCCTTCGGGATGCCCCGCCCCTGATCGGTCACCAGAAGACCGAGCGCCGGTTTGCCGCTCGCCTCGGTGAGCGAGAAGGTCGCGCGGCCTTTCTGGCCATGCTCGATCGCGTTGCGCCCAAGCTCGACGACGGCTGTGACGGTCCTTGTGCGCTCGAAGGAGCTGAACTGCAGCACGCTGGTCAATGTCATTGCGACATCGCGCAACCGGGCGACGTCGGTGCTTTTCTCGAGGGTCACGGTGGTGAGCTTCGTCGTTTTCACTGCTCGCGCTCCCGGTTGATGCGCAAGACGACGATGCTGGCGTCGTCGCGTCCGCGGAAGGCCCGATCCAGCAGAAACCCGGCAATCAAGAGCGGGCTTTTCTTCAGCAGTCCGGGCGGAAAATGCGCCTCCCGCAGGGTTTTCAAACCGTCGCTATGCAGGATCACCATGTCCCCCGCCTCCAGTTGCACGACTTCCTCGTAGCCATGGGTCGCCGCGCCACCGATGCGGCCGTCCCGCACCGCCATCCGGCGAATGCCATTCGCGCCGACCAGCAAGGAAGAGATATTGCCAAGCGCCGCGTAGCGCAGCTCCATCTGCGGCTGGGCGATATGCATCAGCGCAGCCACCGCGCCGCGCCGCCCGACCAGCCGCTCGGTGATCTGGCGCATCAGTTTGCCCGGCTCGGACGAGAGCCCGCCCGCAGCGCCGGCGGCCTCGATGACTTCGCTGGCGGCTTCGGCGGCGGCTGGGCCATGCCCGAGGCCATCGCAGAGCAACACATCGGTCGCCCGCGGTGTCTGCCGGATCTGAAAGTCGTCGCCGCAGGTGACTTCATTCGGGTGGCAGACGCGCAGCCCCACCGCGTCGACGCCGCAATCAGCCCCGTCGCGTCGCCCGCCGAAAGTGCACACGATCGTCGTTCCGGTGTCGGGCGAGCTGAAGATGTCGAAGGTATCCGACAGGCGCACGATCGCCCCGAGCCCGAGCCCGGCGGAATCGGTGGAGCTTTCGCCGTCTTGGAACATCCGGTCGATATCCGCGATCCCCGGCCCGCGATCGGTGAAGATCATGTTGATGACATCGGCGCCGGGCTGCCGCACGAGTTCGATCAGGGCGCGACCGCGCTCTGCGTAGCGCAGGATGTTCGTCGCGGCCTCCGTGGCCACGATCGCGAGTTCGCCGACGCGTGTCTCGGGAAGACCGATCTCGACGCCATGACGTCGCGCAAGCCGCCGCACGACGGCCACGGCGCTGCGATCATCAATTTCGACCCACTGGTTCATAGCTTCACGCTCATGGAAACGGTTGTTCCTTTCCCGGGCGCTGAGTGGACCTCGAACCCATGTGAGAGGCGTTTGGCACCGCCAAGACCTTTGCCGAGCCCGCCCGCGGTCGTATAGCCCTCGGACATGGCCAGCGTCACATTTTCGATCCCCGGTCCCTCGTCCCGGCATTCGACGCGCAGATACTCGTTACGACCGTCGAGATAAATTGAAATCTTGCCGCCGCCACCGTGGACGATGGCGTTGCGGGTGATTTCGCTCACAGCCGTCGCGAACCGGGTGATCCGCACCGCCGACAGCCCGCGTTCCTTGAGAATTCGGGCGACCGCCTGGCGCGCGGCGACGACATCGCGACTGGTCGCGAGCGTTATCTCCGCAACCGCGGGTCTGCTGGATGTTTCGTTTGGATCAGGCACGCCGCAACTGAGTGAGTGCATGGGTCAGGCTGAGCGCCGTACGGGTCTCGGGCAGATACATGCCCAGCTCCACCAAGGTCACCGCAACCGCGGGCCGCATTCCCACAACGTAGGTTTCCGCGGCCAGCAGCTTGGAAATGCCAGCGAGCTGGGCAATGACGCGGCCGACGAAGGTATCGACGATCTCCAGCGAACTGATATCGAGGATCACGCCTTTGACGTTTTCCTTGGCGATCCGGTTCGACAACGTGTCCTGCAGCTCAACGATTTCCGTATCGGTGACGTCGTCCTGAATGGAGACGAGAAGCGCGTTCTCGACCAGGTTTATGGACGTCACACCCGACACGTCAGGAAACCTCGCTGGTTTTGATGACGTAGCCGACCTTCTGCAGGGCATCGGCCAGAGCCGTGCGGATGCTGGACCGGGTGGACACCGTGCCCACGTCGATGCCGAGCTGCACCATGGTCTGCGCGATCATCGGGCTGATGCCGCTGATGATGCATTCCGCACCCATCAGGCGCACGGCGGCCGCAGCCCGCAAAAGGTGCTGCGCCACCTGCGTGTCGACCGTGCCGACACCGGTGATGTCCATGATCACCACTTCGGCCTGCCGCTCGAGGATGGTCTCCAGCAGGTTCTCCATGACCTCCTGCGCGCGGGCGGAATCCAGCGTGCCGATCAGCGGTAGCGTGAGGACGCGGTCCCAAAGCTCGACGACCGGCGTCGAGAGTTCAAGCATTTCCTGGCGCTGGCGCTCTATGATCTGGTCGCGCTCGCCGATGAAGATCTCGTTGGTGTAGATCGCGAAGGCATCGACGAGACGCGTCACCATCAGCACGTCGCTGATGAGCTTGCCGCTTTCGATATCCGTCATCGCCTCGAGCCGTGTGAACAGCGGGGCTTTGAGGGCCAGAACGAAAGTCGCCATTTCGGTCGGCGTCACACCACGCCCGACGCGTTCCTTGCTCACATCTGCAAGGACGGCGCGCAGGTCTTCCCATTCGTCGTCGTCCAGGCTGAACTCTTCATTCACGACGCCCGCGCGGACACCTTTGGTGAAGGCTTTCAGAAGTTCCTGGTTCTGCGCACGGCTCTCGGAGTCGGAGAACAGGTCAGAGCGTTTCACGCCCTCTTTCACCTGAGTGCCAAGCCACTCCTCCACGACGCCGGAGAAATCGGATTCGAGGATGTTCAGGATATTTGCCGTCGCTGTTTGCGGCATGTGCAGGCACTCCAGTTCTTTTCAATACTGCAGGTAAGCCAATTAGCCGCGGTAAAGTCAACGGCTTGGACGGGTCGGTTGCCGCAACGGAGATTGATCCGGAGAAGTATCGCTCAAGATCCGAAAGTTGGTGGCAGACTTTCGCAGACGGTGATTTTCCTGCGTGAGGATACCCCGGGGCGCCCTACCGAGGCTGACGGCACGAACCTGAACCGACAGGCAAAAAAAGCCCCGCGCAGTGCGCGGGGCTTGTCATTTCTTCCGGTCCGGGTGCGAGCGATCAACCGTAGACCAGTTTCGGCAGCCAGATGATGATCTCCGGGAAGAACATGCACAGCAGCAAGCCCACCACCTGAAGCGCTAGGAACGGCAGCGCCGAGCGGAAGATGTCGCCCATCGGGATTTCCGGCGGCGCCACTCCGCGCAGATAGAACAGCGCATAGCCGAAAGGCGGCGACAGGAAGCTCATCTGCATGTTCACGAGGTAGAGCACCCCGAACCACAGCACGAGATCGTCGGGATCGCTCAGCCCGAAGGCCTCCGCCCCGAGCGCCTTCACGATCGGCACGAAGATCGGCACGCAGAGCAGCAGAATGCCGACCCAGTCGAGGAACATGCCGAGTATGATCAGCACGAGCTGCATGATGATCAGGATGCCCCACGGTCCGAGCCCGGTCGCCTGCAGCGCGTTCTGCACGAATTGCTGACCGCCTTCGAGCACGTAGAGCCCGACAAAGATCGTCGCGCCGAACATGATCCAGATGACCATCGCCGAGGCCTTGAGCGTGGTGACCGCGGCCTCGCGGATCGTCTGCCAGTCGAGCTTGCGGTGGATCGCCGCCACGATGATCGCGCCAAAGGTGCCGATGCCAGCCGCTTCCACCGGCGTCGCGACACCGGTGAAGATCACGCCCAGCACGATCACGATCAGCGAGATCGGCGCCGACATATTGCTCATCAGGCGGATCTTCTCCCGCCCCGTGATGCGTTCTTCCGGCGGGATCGGCGGACCCATCTCGGGGTTGATCGCGCAGCGGATCAGCACATAGGCCACATACATTCCCGACAGGAGAAGGCCGGGAATGACCGCGCCGATGAACAGCTCGCCCACCGATTGCTCGGCCACCACCGCGTAGATGATCGCGAGGATCGACGGCGGGATCAGGATGCCGAGCGTGCCGCCCGCCATGATCGAGCCCATCGCGATCTTCGCGTTATATCCGCGATCGAGCATCGCCGGCAGCGCGATGATCCCCATCGTCACCACCGCCGCCCCGATCACGCCCACCATCGCAGCCAGCACGGTCGAGGCAATGATCGTGGCCGCAGCGAGACCGCCGCGCACCCCGCCCAGCACCTTGTAGATGACGTCGAACATCTCGTTGATGATCCCTGCCCTCTCCAGCATTGACGCCATGAAGATGAACAAGGGGATCGCCGAGAGCTGATAGTTCGTCATCAGCGGGAAGATGCGGCTCGGCACGATGTTGAGCGCGCGTTCGTCGCCCAGCACGAACAGGAAGACACAGGCCAGACCGCCCGTGACGAAGGCCAGTGGAAGCCCTGCCATCAGCAGGACGACCAGCGAGCCGAACATGATGAGTGTCAGCCACTCAATTCCAATTTCAAGTCCCATCTATCAGCCCCTGCCCATTACGATCCGCAGATCTTGTGCGAATTTCGAAATGCCCTGCAGAACAAGCAGCAGAGCGCCGATCACCATGACCCATTTCATCGGCCACAGAGGCACCTCCCATTCATTGAAGCTGATCTCGCCCCAGCGGACATTCGCGTCGGTCCACTGTGCGAAGTTCCAGTTTGCCAGCATCTCGCCGGTCGGAATCTCGCCGCGCGCCCATTGCGAGATGAGCCCGTTGCCCGTGGGCACTGCGATCGCGTCCATCGCGAAGATCCACGACGTCACCAGCAATGTGCCCGCGAAGATGAAGAAGAAGACCGAAGTGAGCAGATCGACCCACGCTTTGCGCGGTTTCGACAGCGGCGCGTAGAAGATGTCGACACGCACATGGCTCTCGGTCAGCATCGCATAGGCGCCCGAGATCAGGTATTGCATCCCGAACATCAGATACATCGCCTCATGCGCCCAGTTGGTGGGGCTGTTGAAGACGTAGCGGCTGATGACCTCGAAATAGTAGACGAAGACCGCGATGATCGCCCAATAGCTGACGAATTCGCCAGCCTTGAGGGAGAGCCGGTCGATCCAGCCAGTCCAGCCCGACGAGATATGACGGGAGTCGTCTTTCATCTCCTCGTCTTCGAGCGCTTCTAGGCGCCGCTCGACCTCGCTTTCCTCCTCGTGCTCGGGCAGCGCGGCATTCGCGCGCCGCACCAGCATCGGAAGCAGAAGCGCATCGATGACGATCCCTGCGAGCAGGACCCAGAAGGCATATTTCGAAATGCTGCGCCATTTCGCGAGCACGGCAGCTGCGGCGTCCCTCTTCGGGCGCGCCTCGACGAGATCGGCCTGCGCCTGTTCGATCACGGCCTCGCCATCCGTGACCCGCTTCTCGGCGCGATCGACATTTCGCTGCGCGCGCTTCTGCGCGAAGCTGCCTTCCTTTGCGGCAGCCAGTTCGTCGCGCAGCTTGGGCAGATCGGCCTTTGCAGTGTCGACGCGTTCCTGTTCGCGCTCCAGCGAGCGCTCGGCCATGCGCACCACGTTCGACATGTCGGAAACCGTGCCGCGCGCGTCGTGGCCTTGCGCATTCGCGTAGAGAATGGCGATGAAGACCGGGATGAAGAGAAAGCCCAGCAGGCTTTTCACGTAGAAGCGATGCAGTCCCAGCATCCCCCCGGTCACGAGAATGAAATAGCCCAAGGAGAGCGAATAACGCCGCTCCGTCTTGCGTGGCCGGTTGGCCAGCGTGGCCGCAATGATCGGGAAGAGGATCAGCCCCGCCCAATAGGCCCAATGCGGTAGAGTAAAGTCGATACTGGGCATTGCCCACCCCCTGTTGCCGGGTCATGCCCGGCCATCAGTTGAACCGGGCCCGCGCCAAAGGGCGGGCCCGTCACACTGTCTGTCGGATCAAATCAGAGCTTCAGTTCCAGACCATCGACCAGATCGGGCGTCACATAGCCGAGCGAGCCGGACATCATGTAATCGAGCTGGGTCTTGAAGATCCGCGCGCTGTCCTTGTCGCGATTGGCATATTTGAACCAGATCGGAACGGCGACTTCGGTCATCAACTCCACATCGTCCTGGCTGAGGCGCGTGACCTCGGTGCCGTCGGCCTCGAATTTGGCCCAGGCCTCCTGGTCGGCCTTCTGGATCGCCGCGTGATGCATGTCGGAATAGACATGGGTCTCCATTTCGACGAACTGCTTCATCTCGGGGCTGAGCTTGTTCCACGCGTCCATGCCGACGGTGATGTCCATGATATCCACCGGCTGGTAGAGCGACATCATGCCGGGCGGGCCCATCGAGATGTAGCTGGTCACCTGGCTGAAGCCGAGCGCGTAGTTCACCGCCGGGCCCACATAGTCGGCCACGTCGATCGTGCCCTTCTCGAGTGCCGGGAAGATCTCCGAGCCCGGAAGCACGGTGGTCTCCGCGCCGATCTCGCCGAAGACATCGGCGACCATGCCGCCCGGAAGGCGCATCTTGCGACCGCGGAAGTCATCGATCGAGCGGATCGGCACTTTCGAGTGGATGATGTTCGGGCCGTGATGGACCGGACCCACGAAATACATGCCCTGCGCCGCATAAAGCTCGCGCGCCATCTCCAGCCCGCCGAGGCCGTAATAGAACACGTCGAATTCATGCGGGTTGCGCAGACCGAGCGGATAGGACGTCAGGAACACACCCGCCGGGATGATGCCCTGCACGTAGATGGTGAACGGGTTGACCGCGTCGAGCACGCCGTTCTTCACCGCGTCGTAAAGCTGGAAGTCGCCCACGACGTCATTCGCGCCGAAGGGCTGGAAGGCCAGCTCGCCGCCGGTCTTTTCCTGAATCGTGGCGCACCAGTCCTTGAAGGTCTGGAGACCGACGCCGCCCGGCCACGAGGTCTGGATCTTCCAAGTCGTGCCATTGGCTTGGGCCGAGGCGATATGCGGCGCAGCAAGGCTGGCAGCGCCCGCCGCGGCAAGAGTGCGTAACGCATATCTGCGAGTGGTCAGATTTTTCATGGTTCCTCCCCGTTTGGTTGCGACCCCGACAGATGCGGGATCGAAGTGAGCGGGAGGTCGAAAACACGCGACAGCACTCCTCCAAGCGAATCGCGGCTTCGTGAGTCGGCGTGAACGCCAAGCTTCCGGCTTCTCCTCAAAAGCGGAAACTCTCTTTCCTCCCCCTGTGTGTGCGAGGTTTGCACGGGTTATGTCATTTCGCAAGTATTCACGAATTTGCGTGCGTCCGTGATCCCGGGAAAGGCGAACGTCCTGTCTCACCCCCGGAACTGCTGCGACGGAGCAGGTCGCAATCCGAAACTCCGGTCGCCATCAGGACCCGGGCGCCCTTCGATCTGGACCGTCATTGCAGACGATTTTTGAGAAATCGCCACGCGCGATTCTCACTGCAGTGTGAGACTAATCCGCGCTCACATGACGCTTTTGTGCACAAATTTTATGCAACTCACCCCGAAAATCCCGCTCAGCCTCCCGATCCCGGCGCGGTTTCGCAATTTGCGCTTGTCGGCTGACGGGCGCGCTGCAAACCTTAAGACACATCGGAATAACCTGAACGGCATTCGCGCCTCGCTTTGACACCGCACGTTAGCGGCAAGTCAGCGGGGCGTTTTGCGTTTTGGCTCAAAGGGTCTGCAAGAGTGGAAATGAAGAAACGGATTGAACTTGGCCTGCTGTATTCCCGCTCGGGAAGCTATTCGTTGATCTCCGAAGCCTGCCGGACCGGGGCGCTCAGCGCGATTGCCGAGATCAATTCGATGCCCGATCTCCCGATCACCTTCGCCCCGATCGAGCGCGACCCGCAGGGCAATATCGACGCCTACGGACCGCTCTGCGAGGAGATCCTGCGCGACAGCGACGCCCGCCATGTCGTCGGTTGCGTCACCTCGTGGAGCCGCAAGGAGGTGATCCCGACGCTCGAGAAGGCGGGCGGGACGCTTTGGTATGCGGTGCCCTACGAGGGGTTCGAGGCCTCCGATCATGTCGTCTACACCCATGCCTGCCCGAACCAGCATTTGCTGCCGCTGCTTGGCTGGGCCTTTGCACGGCTCGGGCGGCGGGGCTTCCTGACCGGCTCGAATTACATCTGGGGCTGGGAGATGAACCGGCTCGCGCGGGACGTGATCCTCAGCGCCGGTGGCGAGGTTCTGGGCGAGCGTTACCTGCCGCTCGGCTCGCTCGACGTCGACCGGATGATCAATGAGATCCGCGCGACCCGGCCCGACTTCATTCTCAACAACCTGATCGGCCCGTCGCAATACGCCTTCCTTGAAGCCTATCACAAGCTCGGACAGGAAGACGCGCATTTCCGCCCCGAGACCTGCCCGATCCTGTCGTGCAATCTGACCGAATGCGAGTTGCCCGCCATTCATCCCGCCGCGATCGAAGGGTTGGTCGCTGCCGGGCCCTATTTCCGGGGCGCGACCGGCTGGCCGCAGGCGCAGCGCAATTTCGGCTCCTCGCATGAAGCAGCCGCATGGTCGTCGGTCTATCGCCTCGCGATTTTGCTGTCGGGGCATGAAGACGCCGCCGAGCAGAGCCTCGCGCAGCTGTTGCACGATGCGCCGCAGGGCTCGGAAGGGATCGACCTGTCGACCCATCACACCGCCCTGCCCGTCCTGATCGCGCAGGTCGAGAACGGCGCCTTCGCGGTTCGTGAGCGGTTCGAGGCCGTCGCGGGCGATCCCTATCTCGCACGCGGCCGCAATCCGATCGCGCCCGGAGCGCCCCGGCTGAAGGTGGTCTCATGAAGCGCAAGATCCGCATCCCCGATCTCGGCGGCGCGCGCGCCTATATCCTGCACCGCCCCCACGCGACCGTGCAGGCGCTCGAGCGGCAATTGCGCGCAATCGGCCTGACGGTCGTCCATTGCTGGCCCGAACTGCCCGCCGAGGCCCTGTCGGGGGATTTCGTCTTTTTCGATGCCGATCAGGGCTATGACGAGCAATTTCCGTGGAAGCCGGGCGAAAGCCCGATGCCGATGATCGCCTTGATCGGCACCGAAGCACCGGGCCGGATCGAATGGTCGCTGGAGGCCGGCGCGCATGCGCAGATCCTCAAACCCGTGGGCGATGGCGGGGTCTATTCGGCGCTGCTGATCGCGCAGCTCGCCTTCGAGGCGCGGGCGCAGCTCTCGGGCGAGATCGCGGATCTGCGTCGCAGGCTCGATGAGCGCCAGACGGTGGTGCGGGCGGTCACGCTGCTCGCCGCGCGCGGCAAGAGCGAGGCCGAGGCCTATGACCAGCTGCGCCAGATGGCGATGGCATGGCGCGTGACGTTCGAAGATGCCGCGCGCCGCATCGTCGCCAACCATGACGAACAAAGGAAGAGTGATGACCGACGCGACCTTGGCTGAGGGACCGGCCCGACCGCAAAGCGCCCTGCGCCGCCTGATGCGCCGCAAGCTCGCGCTGCTGGGCTTCGCGATCATCGCGATCGTGACGCTCGGTGCGATCTTCGCGCCGTGGATCGCGCCATTCGAGCCGCAGGAGCAGATGTTCGACGGGCTGACGCTGGAAGGCTCGCCCATGCCGCCGGGCGAGAAGTTCTGGCTGGGCACCGACCTGCTGGGCCGCGACCTGTTCTCGCGCATCCTTTATGGCGCGCGGACCTCGCTGATCATCGGCGTCGTCGCGAATGGCCTCGCGCTGATCATCGGCACGCTGATCGGCGTCACCGCGGGCTATTTCCGCGGCTGGATCGGCGCGGTGCTGATGCGCTTCACCGATCTGATGATGGCGTTTCCGGCGCTTCTGCTGGCGATCTGTCTTGCCGCGATCTTCACGCCGTCGCTTTGGATCGTCGCGATGGTGATCGCGCTGGTGAACTGGGTGCAGACGGCGCGCGTGGTCTTCACCGAGACCTCCGCGCTGGCCGAGCGCGAATTCGTCGCCGCCGAGCGCACTCTGGGCGCAGGCACGGTGCGCATCCTGTTCCGCCATATCCTGCCGCATCTGGTGCCGATGATCATCGTCTGGGGCACGCTGGGGATTTCGACCACGGTGCTGCTGGAGGCGACGTTGTCCTATCTCGGCGTGGGCGTTCAGCCGCCGACGCCGAGCTGGGGCAACATCATCTTCGAGAACCAGACCTATTTCCAGGCGGCCCCGTGGCTCGTCTTCATCCCGGGCGCTGCGATCTTGCTGCTGGCGCTGTCCTTCAACCTCGTGGGCGACGCGCTGCGCGACGTGCTCGACCCGACGCAGAGAGGGCGTGAGTGATGCTGGCCTATCTGATCCGCCGCCTGATCCAGGCCGCCCTGATCCTGCTGGGCGTGTCCTTCATCACCTTCTTCCTGCTCTTCGTGCTGCCGGCCGATCCGGTGCGCCAGATCGCGGGCCGCTCGGCCACGCCCGAGACCGTGGCCAATATCCGCCACCAGCTTGGCCTCGATCAGCCCTTCATCGTGCAATACTGGCACTATCTGACCGGGCTGGTCCAAGGCGATATGGGGCGCAGCTATCTGCAGAAGACCGAAGTCGCGACCCTGATTGCCGCGCGTCTGCCCGCGACACTTCTCTTGATGCTGGGCGCGATCGTGGCCGAGCTGATCATGGGCCTCACGCTGGGGATCGTCGCCGCGATCCGGCGCGGCGGCGCGCTCGATCAGTCGCTGATGATCACCTCTTTCGTCGCGGTTTCGGCGCCGCAATTCGTGGTCGGCCTGCTCCTGCTTTACGTCTTCGCGGTCAAGCTGAGCTGGTTCCCGATCGGCGGCTACGGCAGCTTCTCGAACCTCGTGCTGCCTGCGCTGACGCTCGGGATCATGGGCTCGGGCTGGTATAGCCGGATGATGCGCTCGAGCATGATCGACGTGCTGCGTTCGGATTATATCCGCACCGCACGCGCCAAGGGTCTGCGGCGTTTCCGGGTGCTGGCACTGCACGCGATGCCCAACGCCATCCTGCCGATCATCGCGATGATCGGGATCGATATCGGCATCTTCATGTCCGGCATCGTCGTCGTGGAAAGCGTCTTCGGCTGGCCCGGTATCGGGCAGCTCGCCTGGCAGGCGATCCAGCGCGTCGACATTCCGATCATCATGGGCGTCACGCTCGTTTCCGCCTGCGCGATCGTGCTGGGCAACCTGCTCGCCGACCTAATCACCCCTTTCATCGATCCGCGCATCAAGCTGCGCTGATCGCAATCAGATACCCCGGGCCAACCGGGGAGCGAACCAAAAGAAAAGTCCAACTGACGGAGAACACCTCAAATGAGCCTGATGAAAAACATCCTTGCCACAAGCGCGCTGTCGCTCTCGCTGGGTCTTGCCAGCTTCGCCTCGGCGCAGGACTACCAGCCCGATCCGAACGCCAAGCCCGGCGGCAATATCATAGTGACCTACAAGGACGATGTGGCCACGCTCGACCCGGCAATCGGCTATGACTGGCAGAACTGGTCGATGATCAAATCCGTCTTCGACGGTCTGATGGATTACGTCCCCGGCACCACCGAGCTGCGCCCGGGTCTTGCCGAGAGCTACGAGATTTCCGACGACGGCACGACCTTCACCTTCAAGCTGCGCAAGGGCGTGAAATTCCACAACGGTCGCGAGATGACGGCCGAAGACGTGAAATACTCGCTCGACCGCGTCACCACCCCCGCGACCCAGTCGCCGGGTGCCGGCTTCTTCGGCTCGATCAAGGGCTATGACGCGATGGCGGACGGCTCGGCCACCAGCCTCGAAGGCGTCACCGTCGTCGATCCCTACACCGTCAAGATCGAGCTTTCGCGCCCCGACGCGACCTTCCTGCACGTGATGGCGCTGAACTTCGCCTCGGTCGTGCCGAAGGAAGCGGTGGACGAATACGGCACCGATTTCGGCAAGCATCCCGTCGGCACTGGCGCGTTCAAGCTGTCTGACTGGACCATCGGTCAGCAGCTCGTGTTCGAGAAGAACGCCGACTACTGGCGCGAGGGTGTGCCCTATCTCGATAGCATCACTTTTGAGGTCGGTCAGGAGCCGATCGTGGCGCTGCTGCGGCTGCAGCAGGGAGAGGTGGACGTGCCCGGCGACGGCATCCCGCCGGCGAAGTTCAACGAGGTGATGGACAATCCCGACGAGGCCAAGCGGGTCGTCGTGGGTGGCCAGCTGCATACCGGCTACATCACGCTCAACGTCCAGATGGAGCCCTTCGACAAGGTCGAGGTGCGTCAGGCGATGAACATGGCGATCAACAAGGACCGCATCGTGCAGATGATCAACGGCCGCGCCACGCCCGCCAACCAGCCGCTGCCGCCGTCGATGCCGGGCTATACCAAGGATTACGAGGGCTACCCCTTCGATCAGGAAAAGGCCAAGCAGATGCTCGCGGATGCGGGCTATCCCGACGGGTTCGAGACCGAGCTCTACGTGATGAACACCGACCCGAACCCGCGCATCGCTCAGGCGATCCAGCAGGACCTGTCGCAGATCGGCGTGAAGGTCGACATCAAGGCGCTGGCGCAGGCCAACGTGATCGAAGCAGGCGGCACGCCGAAGACCGCGCCGATGATCTGGTCGGGCGGCATGGCGTGGATCGCCGACTTCCCCGATCCGTCCAACTTCTACGGTCCGATCCTGGGCTGCGCGGGCGCGGTCGAGGGCGGCTGGAACTGGTCGTGGTATTGCAACGAGGAACTCGACGCGATGGCCACCGAGGCGGACTCGATCACCGACCCGGCCAAGCAGGACGAGCGCCTGCAGAAATGGTCCGACGTCTACATGAAGGTCATGGAAGACGCCCCGTGGGTCCCGGTGTTCAACGAGAACCGCTACACCATGAAGTCGGGCCGTATGGGTGGCGCGGATGCGCTCTATGTCGACCCGGTCTCGATCCCGGTGAACTACGACTACGTGTACGTGACGGAGTAAGCGCGCATGTGCAAAGCCTGTGACTATACGATCCATGGCGCACAGCACCATTTCGGCTGGGACAACTCGTTTGTCCCGGCCGAGACGGTGGCCCCGGGATCGACCATCGAATTCCACTGCCACGACAGCTCGGCCGGACAGCTCGGGCCGTCCTCGACGGTGGAAGACGTGAAGACCCTCGATTTCGGCAAGATCAACCCGGTTTCCGGGCCGATCTATGTCGAAGGGGCGAAGCCCGGTGACGTGCTCAAGGTCACCATCGACAGCTTCAGCCCGCGCGAGCAGGAAGGCTCCGCATGGGGCTGGACCGCGAATATCCCGGGCTTCGGCCTGCTGGCGGATCAGTTCGAAGATCCGGCGCTGACGATCTGGAAATACGACGCGGCCTCGCCCGACAAAGCGCTTTGGGGCAGCGAGGGCAAGGTCGGCCTCAAGCCGTTTTGCGGCACCATCGGCGTCGCCCCGGCCGAAAAAGGCCTGCATTCCATCGTGCCCCCGCGCCGCGTGGGCGGCAATCTCGACATTCGCGATCTGGCGGCGGGCACAACGCTCTATCTGCCGGTCGAGGTCGACGGCGCGCTGTTCTCGGTGGGCGACACCCATGCCGCCCAAGGCGATGGCGAGGTCTGCGGCACCGCGATCGAGAGCCCGATGAACTGCGTGCTCAGCTTCGATCTGATCAAGAACGAGACGCTGAAATTCCCGCGCTTCACCACGCCGGGGCCGGTCACGCGCCACCTCGACACGGCGGGCTACGAGGTCACGACGGGCATCGGTCCGGACCTGATGTCGGGCGCGCGCGATGCGGTCTCCGGTATGATCGACCTTCTGTGCGCGCAACGCGGCATGTCGGCGGTCGACGCCTATATGCTGGTCTCGACCTGTGGCGATCTGCGCATTTCCGAGATCGTCGATATGCCCAACTGGGTCGTCAGCTTCTATTTCCCGAGAAACGTGTTCGAATGATCGAAATGAAACAAACGCAAGCCGGGGCTGTCACGGCCCCGGAGCCCGCCCAGCCGGTGCTGTCCGTCGAGGGTCTCACGATCTCCGTGCGTTCCGAGGGGCACGAGCGGGCGCTGGTCAGCGATCTGAGCTTCACGCTGGCGCGCGGCGAGACCATCGCGATCGCGGGCGAGAGCGGCTCGGGCAAATCGCTGACCTCTCTGGCCATCATGGGGCTGTTGCCGCCCCCTGCCCTGCGGGTCAGTTCGGGCGCGATCCGCTTCCAGGGCGAAGACCTCACGCGCCTGCCCGAAAGCCGGATGCGCGCCATGCGCGGCAACCGCATCGCGATGATCTTCCAAGAGCCGATGACGTCGCTCAACCCGGTGCTGAGCATCGGCCTGCAACTCTCAGAGGCGATCCGCGCGCATGAGCCGGTCTCGAAACGCGAGGCCCGCGCCCGCGCGCTCGAGGCGCTGCGCCGCGTGCGCATCTCCGAACCCGAGCGCCGGATGACCCAATATCCGCACGAGCTGTCCGGCGGCATGCGGCAGCGCGTGATGATCGCGATGGCGCTGGCGCTGCGCCCCGACGTGCTGATCGCGGACGAGCCGACCACCGCGCTCGATGTGACGGTGCAGCGCGAGGTGCTCGACCTGCTGCGCGATCTGCAAAGCGAGATGGGCACCGCAATCATCCTGATCACCCATGACATGGGCGTGGTGGCCGAGATGGCCGAGCGCGTCATCGTCATGAAACAGGGTCAGGCGGTCGAGACGGGCGCTGTCTCGCAGATTTTCACCGCCCCGCGCGAGGCCTATACGCAAGATCTTCTGGCTGCCGTTCCGCGCATGGGCGATGGCAGCGGCGCTGCGGGCGCGTCGACGGATGCGAAACCCGTGGCGCGGCTGCGCGACGTGAAGGTGCATTTCGACATTCGCGGCGGGATTCTGTCGCAGGTCACGCATCGCGTCCACGCGGTCGAGGGTGTCAGCTTCGACATCATGGAGGGCGAGACTTTCTCGCTCGTCGGTGAAAGCGGCTGCGGCAAATCCACTATCGCGAAAGCGCTGACCGGCCTCGTACCGCATCAGGGCCGCATCGAGGTCGCAGGCCACACGATGGGCGGGCTGAGCGGCGCGAAGATGAAAGAGATGCGCCGCGACGTGCAGATCGTGTTTCAGGACCCGATGGCGGCGCTCGATCCGCGGATGCGCGTGGGCGAACTGGTGGCCGAGCCGCTGGTGATCCACGGGATCGGCACGCCCGAGGAACAGCGCGAGAAAGTCGCGGGCCTCTTCGAGCGCGTGGGGCTCACCCGCGATCAGCTCGACCGCTATCCTCACGAGTTCTCGGGCGGTCAGCGTCAGCGGATCTGCATCGCCCGCGCGCTGGCGCTGCAGCCGAAGCTGATCATCGCGGATGAAAGCGTCTCAGCGCTGGATGTGTCGGTGCAGGCGCGGGTGCTGGACCTTCTGGAGGCGCTGAAACGCGAGTTCGGCATCGCGTATCTCTTCATCAGCCACGACATGGCGGTGGTCGAGAATATCTCGGACCGGATCGCGGTGATGTATATGGGCCAGATCGTGGAGATGGGCACGCGCGCGCAGATTTTCGGCGCGCCGCAACATCCCTACACGAAACGCCTGAGGGCCGCCGTGCCGATCCCCGACCCCGACAAGGTCCGCGAGCCCACCCCGCGCCTGTCCGGCGAGGTGCCGAGCCCGGTCTACAAGCTGGGCACGGGCCCGCAGCGCCTGATGCTGCGCAATCTCGGAGACGGGCATCTCGTGGCAGATAGTGACCTGCCCGCGATGCCGACCGAGACGGCGGCGGAATAGCACGAAATCGCGCACAGGGCGGGCGGCCAATCTCCGCGCCGCCCTGTGCTTTCAAGGCCGTTTTCGGGCTGCAAACCGCAGCCCCTTCTCAAGGCCATTCATAGGCGGCAAAGCAAAACCGACATCCACCCCGTCTCTTTTCCGCAACACCCCGAACACCCCACCAAATCATTGATACAAATCAAAGAAAGCTTCCGGGCCGAAGCTTAGCGCGGTGGCTGAAGTCCGTGCGAGGGAACTTCTGAAACGCGCCGAGGCAAACGCACGGACAGGTTGTCAGTTCAATTACGTAAAGAGTGGCTCGATTGACGTACGATTTCTTGTCGTAGCGTTTGCCTTGGGGAATGGGGACAAAGAATGTCGAACACACTACTCACCAATTTGAAACGCACCGTAGCGCCCGCCGCTTTGCTGCTGTGCCTCGGGACTCCGGCCTGGTCGGGCACATTTGATGACGCACCCGTCATCAGCGTGACCGGCGATGGCCTCATCTTCTCCGATCCGGCGGAAGGCGTGCAGCCGCCCGGCCTCAAAGCCGTGACGGGGGAGGTCAACGCCGACTTTCCCAACACGAACAATCCGAAGGACATCACCAACTGCCTGATGGCGAACACGCCGGATTTCACCTGTACGGCCCCTCCCGGCTCGGGCAAACGGGTGAAGACGCAGCTGACCGGCCCGACGCCGATGGATATCATGCTCTCGACGCAATCGAGCGGCGGCATCACGGAATACTATACCTACGGCAAGACCTCGAACCTCACCGGCGCCCGCATTATCGCCTTCAAGGTGCAGCTCGGCACCGGCTCGGGTGACAGCTTCACCCCCTTCGACCCGAGCGACCCCCAGACCGCGGCACTCTTCGATCCCGATTACATCTCGAAGTTCAACCTGCCCGACGGGCTCTTCGGCGATGGCGGTCAGGAAGAGGCAGGCATCGGCTTCTTCGACAGCACCTCCGCCGAGATGACCATTGCGAACACCGCCAACACGCTCGACGCGACGAACCTGTCGAATAGCGTTCTGGCCACCTATTTCGGCAACTCGCTGATCGACAACAGCATGCTGCCGAAAGCGATTTTCTGGGACGCGACCGGCACGGCCGTCGCCTCGGACGAGGCCCAGCTCATCGCGTGGTACAACCTGAGCGCCGGTCAGTGGCAATACGGCAATCTGGGCGTCGACAGCTCGACCTATCTGGACAGCAAGCTACAGGCGATGGCCGACTCGCTGGGCGTGACGGTCGCGGATCTCGGCTATACCGGCGGCGGCGCGGTGCCCGCCGATATCGTCGCGGCGATGCAGGCCAATGGCCTCTACACGCAGGACGTGGTCGAGGATCTTCGCAACCTCAACCTGAACTACATCATCGATCTCGGCGATGTCGCAGGCAGCAATGTCACGATGCGCATCGCGCCGATCTTCGCGCCGATCGTGGAGCAAACGGCGACCCCCTACCAGTTCGCGACCGCCGGTCGCCTCGATGCGGCAGCCAACATCCCCTATCTCGATATCGGGAACGCAGGAACCTATCAGAGCGCGATCAGCGACATCATGGCGATCACGGATCCGGTCGCGCGCAACGACATGCTCGAGACGACGGGCTACAGCTTCCTGCCCGCCTTCAGCGCTGTCGGCTTCGAGTTCGGGCAAAACATCACGAAAGGGATCGGTCGTCCCGTTGCGCAGACGCAGAACGGATCGGTCACGCTTTCGACGATGGGCGGGCCGACCTCGTGGAAGATCGGCGACGACACCTATGCCTTCGTCTCGGCGGGCGCGCAGAAAGCCAATTACGACCGCACCACCAATGCGATCGGCTACGACGTCAAATCGCATTACATGATGCTGGGCGGCGAGAAATTCGTCGGCAATCAAGTCTCGGTCGGCGTCTTCGGCGGCTACTCGGACGGCACCTCCGATGCCGATCAGAGCCGCGGCAGCATCGATGGCTCCGGCGGCTTCGTCGGTGGATTCGTGCGGACGGCCTTCGGCAATGGCGGCGCGGCGCAGTTCATGATCGGCTATCAGGATCTCTCCTACGACATGAGCCGCAATGTCATGGGATCGACCGCGCGGGCGAGCACGGATGGCCATCAGGTCTTCGGCGCAATCGATGCCGAGTACATGTTCGGCCAAGATCGTCTTCGCTTCGGCCCGACGGGTTCGCTCGAAATGTATCACCTCTCGGTGGACGGCTTCGACGAAACCGGCGCAGGCGCGTGGAACCTGTCCGTCGGGGATCAATCCGGCACCGTGACCGTCGCCTCCGCCGGGATGCGTGGCCAATATGCGCTGTCTTCGAGCGCACAGGCCCCGACCCTGTCCGGTGCGATCAAGTACAACAAGGTCAGCGGCGACGATCAGCTCGTTCAGACCGCTTTCGTCGGGCTGCCCTCCAGCGCAACCCCGGTCGATGGCTTCGACATGAACTGGGTGACTGCGGATGTCGGGATCGACGTGCCGCTCGGCCAGACCGGGACGTTCTCCTCCAGCCTGCATGCCGGGATCTCGGGGACCTTCTCGAGCGACTATGAGAGCCACGCGCTGCAGCTTTCCTTCAACGCGAAGTTCTGAGCGCTCACAGGCCTAAACGAAGACACCGCGGCGCTTTTCGGCGCCGCGGTGCATCTATATTCGCAGGTCGATAACGGTTTTCCCCGGCCGATCGGGCGTTACCCCTCCATCCCGATCCGTTCCCGGCGCAGCGTCGACGCCCCGGATTTCGCATGGCTGGCGATCTCTTCCATCGGGGCGAACCAGACGTCGCCCGCCTCCACCGCGCGCTCCAGCAGCCGCTCCATCTCGCGCCAGCGCGCCAGACGGCCCGTCAGGAACGGGTGCAGAACCGGCATCCAGAACCCGCCCGCCTCGTGCATCGCGTCGAATTCCTCGGCGAAGGCACGGATACCATCGGAGGGCGCGCGGATCGGCATCAGGTAGTCGATCTCGCCGAAATGCGCGAAGGGCGGCCAGTCGTCGGTGCCCCAATGCGGCGGGACCTCAATCAGGCTGCCTTTCGGCGTCTCGACCAGATAGGGCAACTCGTCGGCCATCATCGAACTGTCATAGAGAAACCCGTGCTCGATCAACCGGTTGAGCATCGCGGGCGTGAAGGAATAGACCGGAGCGCGATAGCCACGCGGCTTCCGGCCCGTCATCGTAACATGGACCTCCAGCGCGCGTTCGAACAGCTCCGCCTCGCGTTCGTCGGAATGCTCCATCGGGTCTTCGTGCATCCACGAATGATGACCGATCTCGTGTCCCGCTTTCAGGATCGTCTCGACCGTCTCGGGGTAATTCTGCATCACCCAGGCGGGCATGAAGAAGGTCTGGGTCAGCCCCAGACGGCGATAGGTCTCGAGGATGCGCGGCACCGCGACCGTCGGCCCGTAACGGCCCATCGAGATCGGCTGCAGACGCAGCTCGGCATCCTCAGGCCGCGCCGTGCGGATCAGCGAATCCGCGTCGATATCGAAGGTCACGCAGGCGGCGCTGCGCTTGCCCTCGGGCCAGGTGATCGGGTTGAGAAGCATGTCA
The DNA here is from genome assembly GCF_055666785.1 of Thioclava sp. PTB-PU3-1. Lineage (NCBI taxonomy): Bacteria > Pseudomonadati > Pseudomonadota > Alphaproteobacteria > Rhodobacterales > Paracoccaceae > Thioclava > Thioclava sp. PTB-PU3-1. The sequence goes on from NZ_JBVNVL010000009.1 coordinate 36,118, forward strand.
CTCTCCGCTCAGGAAGGATCGGCGGGCACCGGGAGCGTCACCGAGAACAGCGCCACGAGATCGTTGCGCAGCCAGGTCTCGATCTCGTCCCGGCGCGCGGCGTCGGTGGAAATGAACTGGATGAAACGGGCGTTTTGCAGCTGGAAGAGCGCCCGGCCCAGATGGAGCGGGTTCAGATCGGCACTGAGCCGCCCGTCCCGCTGCATCGCCTCGATCCGGCGCACCAGCACCGAGGCAAGCTGTTCGTCGAGCTTGAAATAGGCCTTGGAGAGCTGCGTCCCCGCCTCGATCGTCACCGCCGCGATGACCTGACGCCAGATGTCTTTCTCCAGAGTCTGCATCGCGTGAACCATGATCTCGTGCGCGAACGCCACCGTCAGCTCGACGAGCTCGGCCTCCGGCCCGGGCAGCGTCGAATCGAGCCGTTCCAGCAGTTGCTTGTCGCTTTCGATCACCAGCGCGAGCAGCACCCCGGCCTTGGTTCCGTAGTAGTTATGGACCGTCACGCCCGAGACGCCGGCCGCCACCGCGATCGCCTCGATCGTCGTCTTGTCATAGCCCTTCTCGCGAAAAAGCTCTTTGGCCGATGTGACGATGCGGTTGCGACGGTCTTGTTTTTGTTGGGCGCGCAGGTTGCTCACTAAGTCCTCCTAGGGTTGCGGACAGTTTTCGGCAATTGCTCATCTTTGGTCAAGACAAATTTTTTATTGCATAAAAGTTTTTATCGAATAAAGTTTTTGTACAAGATCAAGAATCCATACCAACAGCGAGGTCCGCTTATGCGCTCCGTACTCAAACTCGCCGCCGCTTCCGCGGTCGCCCTCTCCGCGGGCAGCCTCTCCGCTGCCGCCGCTGAAACCGTCAATGTCGGGGTCTGCGTCTCCTGGCCGGGCTATGCCATGCTCGAAGTCGCCAAGGAAGAGAACCTGATCCCCGATTACGACCTGAACATCACGATTTTCGAAGATCCGCTGGGCGGTCATGCTGCCCTCGCCGCGGGTCAGCTCGACGTCTATGGCTGCACCGCCGATTACACGCCTCTCGTCGTGGATCGCGGCACCGATGTGGTGAACGTGGCCCAGCTCAACCCCTCCTACGGGGTCGATCACGTCATTCTCGCGCCCGACACCGAGCCCGCCGATCTGCCCGGCAAGAAGGTCTCGGCCCCGCAGGCCTATATCGGTCAGCTGCTGATGGGGATCTGGCTCGATTCCGAGGGCATCACCCCCGATCAGGTCGAGTGGGTGAACCTCAATGCCGATGAAGCCGTCGGTCCGATGATGTCGGGCGATCTGTCGGCTGCCTACATGTACGAGCCGTGGATCTCCAAGGTCCTCGAAGCCAAACCCGGCGCGCGGTCCATCGTGAACACCGCCGATCCGGAGATGCTGAAGACCGGGATCTTCATGGACGCTCTGTATATGAACAAGAACTTCATCGCCAACGACCGCGAGGCGGCGCTGGCCGTGCTTAAAGCGCGTTGGGAAGGGCTGGCCTACTGGAACCAGCACACCGAAGAGACCAACAAGATGCTCGCGTCGTTCCTGCAGTGGCCCGAGGAAGATATCGGCTACGTCATCGGGACCAACGGCAAGTCCTTCGAGGGCGGCATCTACATGATGGACTTCGACGAATCCGCCCGCCTGTGCGGCGTGCTCGACGGCGAAGGCCCGCTCGGCATGGCGAACGGTTCGATGGTCGACTCGATCGCGATGACCAATGACTGGTGGATCAAGCTCGGTCTGATGGAAAACAAGATCGACGCGTCGAAAGGCATCGACTGCTCGCTGATGGGCGATCTGGTCGAAGCCGGTTACCGCCAGAGCCTGACCGCACACTAAACCCCTCGGGAAGCGCCGATCCCCGGCGCTTCCCTTCCCCCAAGCCGGAGCATCTACCTTGAGCGCCCGACCCACTCCCTTTCTCCAGCTGCGCAAGCCCGTGAGCCGCCGTCAGAAGCTGCTTTCCGCGCTCGCCATCTGGGTGCTGTTCTTCGGCATCTGGATCGTCGCCTCGGCCAGCGGTCTGGTGAACCCGCTTCTTGTCCCAGCCCCGCAGCAGGTCTTCGCGACCACTTTCGACCTGTTCTTCAGCCGCGGGTTCGGCAGCGACGTCCTGATCTCCATCAGCCGCGTGCTGATCGCCTTCGCGCTGGCCAGCGCCGTGGCGGTGCCGCTGGGTGTGATGATGGGGTCCTTCCCCGCGATCGAGGCCTTCTTCGCCCCCTTCGTCTCGGCCTGGCGCTACCTCCCCGCGCCGTCCTTCATCCCGATCCTACTGATGTGGTTCGGGACCGGCGAGGCGCCGAAACTGGCGTTGCTGTTCCTCGGCGTGATCTTCTTCCTGATCACCCTGATCATGGATCACACCAAGAATGTGCGCGAGGAGCTGGTCGAGACCGCCCTGACGCTCGGTGCACCGCGCCACAAGGTCGTGGCCCGGGTGATCTTCCCCGCCGTGCTGCCCGATATCGTGACCGCGATGCGCCAGATGCTGGCGATGACCTGGACCTATCTGGTGATCGCCGAGATCGTCGCCTCTACCACCGGTATCGGTGCGATGATGATGCGCGCGCGACGCTTCCTGAACACCGATGAGATCCTGTCGGGGATCGTCGTGATCGGGGTACTGGGGCTGCTCTTCGACCTCACTTTCTCCGCCCTGCACCGCTGGGCCTTCCCCTATCTGAGAAAGGCGTGACCATGAGTGCCGAAACCGCATTGGAAATCCGCGAGATCTCGAAGGAATTCGAACTCTCGGGCGGGCGCAAGCTGGTCGCCGTCGAGGGCGCGGGCTTCACCGTCGAACGCAACTCCATCTGTGTCCTGCTAGGCCCATCGGGCTGCGGGAAATCGACGATCCTGCGCATGATCGCAGGGCTCGAGACCCCGAGCGGCGGCGAGATCGTCATCGGCGGCCGCCGCGTCGAGGGACCGGGTCGCGACCGAGGCATGGTCTTTCAGGCCTATACCTCCTTCGACTGGCTGACGGTGCGCAAGAATGTCGAGTTCGGGATGCAGATCAACGGCGTCCCGGCCGCCGAGCGTCGCGAACGCGCGGAACGCTTCATCAACCTCGTGGGGCTCGGGAAATTCGCCGAGGCCTACCCATCGCAGCTCTCGGGCGGGATGCGTCAGCGCGTGGCGATCGCCCGCACGCTGGCCAACGACCCGGAAGTGCTGCTGATGGACGAGCCCTTCGGCGCGCTCGATGCCGAGACCCGCTGGCTGATGCAGGAGCTGATGATCGACGTCGCCGAGAAGACCAACACGACGATGGTGATCGTCACCCACGATCTGGAGGAGGCGATCTTCCTCGCCGACAAGATCGTTTTCCTGTCGAGCCATCCGGGCCGCGTGAAAGAGGTGATCGTGCCCGAGTTCAAGCAAGGCGCACGGATCGCCGACAAGGAAAGGGCCGTGAAACTCGACGGCTACTCCGATCTGGAAGCCCATCTGATGCGGCTGATGCGAGAGGAAGGACGCGGCAAGGAATGAGCGTGACATTCGACTTCACCGGCAAGACCGTTCTGGTCACCGGCGCTTCGAGCGGGATCGGCTATGGCATTGCCGAAGGCTTCGCGCGCGCGGGCGCCGACCTGATCATCCTGTCCGAGACCGAGACTATCCATGACGCCGCCGAAAGCCTGCCCGGCGAGGTCCGCGCGATCCGCTGCGACATCGCAGACGCCGCGATGGTGACCGAAGCGCTGGCCGATATCGAACGCGTCGATGTGCTGGTGAACAATGCAGGCCTCGAGCGCCCCACCCCGCTCAACGGTGCGAACCCGTTGGGCAATGCGACCTTCGAGCGGATCGTGGCGATCAACATCACCGGCACGCAGAACGTGACCGACGCGCTGATCTCGCGCATCCCCGAGGGTGGGCGTATATTGAACACGGCTTCGATCTGGGCGCGCACCGCCGTGCCGGGCTTCTCGGCCTATGTCGCGAGCAAACACGCGCTTCTGGGCCTGACCCGGACATGGGCGCAGGAGTTGGGCCCCCGCGGCATCCGCGTCAACGCGATCTGCCCCGGCTGGGTGAAAACCGGACCGGCGGCCAATTCTCTGCGGGAACTGGCGGAATCCAGCGGCCGCAGCGAGGCCGAGGTCGAAGCCGAGATCATGGCCGCGCAAGCGATCGACGGGCTGATGGTACCCGCCGATATGGCCGACCCTTACATGTTCCTCGCGTCCGAGGCTGGCGCGAATATCACCGGTCAGGCGCTCAACGTCGACCGCGGCGAGGTAATGTCATGAGCCTTCAGGGAAAAGTCGCACTGGTCACCGGCGGCTCGCGCGGGATCGGGCGCGCCATCGCGCTGGCGCTGGCCGAACAGGGCGCGAAAGTCGCCTTCTGCCATCCCGACGATGCACAGGCGCATGACACGCTGGCCGAGCTTCAAAAGCTGACGGAGGCGGAATCCCTGCCCGCCGATGTCTCCGACGAGGCACAGGTCGAGGGGATGTTCGACGCCGTCATGTCCCGGTTCGGGCGGATCGACATTCTCGTGAACAACGCGGGCATCCTGCGCGAAAGCCCAATTACCGAGACGAAGATCGACGAATTCGACCGGGTGATCGCGGTGAACCTGCGCGGCACTTTCCTTGCGTCGCGCGCCTTCGTGCGCCGGGCCGAGGAAGGCCGGATCATCAATATCGCGAGTGATCTGGGCTTTCTGGGGCGCGAGGAAATGTCCGCCTACACCGCCTCGAAAGGCGCGATCATCGCGCTGACCCGGACGCTGGCGCGCGAGCTTGCGCCGAAGATCCTCGTCAACGCCATCGCGCCCGGCTCGATCGAGACCGATATGACGAGCCCCGCCTCGATGAGCCCCGAACAGCTGGCAATCGACATGGCGACGCCGCTCGCCCGGTTCGGTCAGCCCGAAGATATCGCCGCGATGGCCTGCTATCTCGCAGGCCCGCAGAGCAATTTCATCACCGGTCAATGCTTCGGCGTGAACGGTGGCAGTGTCATGACCTGACAGGAGCGACCCCATGTCCAGCGATTCCTATTTCCACCCGGTTTCCGGCTTCGATCTGCCGCGCTTTGCGGGCGTGCCGACCTTCATGCGCCTGCCGCATGTCGAACTCGACGACCCGCGCCTGAAAGATGTGCAGGTCGGGTTCATCGGCAGCCCCTGGGATTCCGGCACCACCAACCGTCCCGGCCCGCGCCACGGGCCGCGCCAGCTGCGCGATCTCTCGACGATGATCCGGGCGCAGAACGGTGCGACCGGCGTGCGCCCCTTCGAGATAGTCAATTGTGCCGATCTCGGCGACGTGGCCCCGAACCCCGCCGATATTCAGGATGCGATGGACCGGATCACCCGGTTCTTCGAGACCGTCCGCGCGCATGGCATCCGCCCGATCACGGCAGGCGGCGACCACCTCAACTCGCTGCCGATCCTGCGCGCGTTGGGCACGCCCGAGCCGCTCGGCATGGTGCATTTCGACAGCCATACCGACCTGTTCCACAGCTATTTCGGCGGCAACATGTACACCCACGGCACGCCGTTCCGCCGCGCCATCGAAGAGGGTCTCCTGGACCCGAAACGCGTGGTGCAGATCGGCATTCGCGGCTCGACCTATGACAGCGAGGACCGCGATTTCGCCGATAGCGTCGGCGTGCGCGTGATCCCGATCGAGGAATTCCATGCCCGCGGCGTCGAGGATGTGATGGCCGAGGCGCGCGAGATCGTCGGCACCAAGCCCACCTATCTCTCCTACGATATCGACTTCATCGACCCGGCCTTCGCCCCCGGCACCGGCACACCCGAAGTCGGCGGCCCCAATTCCTATCAGGCGCTGCAGGTGATCCGCCTGCTCGACGGGGTCAACATCGTCGGCGCCGATCTGGTCGAGGTCTCCCCGCCCTTCGACGCCTCCGGCGCGACCGCCTTCCTCGGCGTCTCGGTGATGTTCGAGATCCTCTGCCAGATGGCGGTGACCATGACCCGCCGTTGATCGCCGAGCTGCCCGCTCAGCCCACGCGGCGCATCCCGTCCGCGTGGGTGCGATAGACCGGGGTCATGTTGTTGTCGAGGCTTGCGCCAAGGTCGAGATCCGCCTCTTGCAGCCGGGCGACTTCCTGCAGGGCGAGGCCGAGATAGCGCGCGATCTCCTGCGTCGAGAGGCCGAGGTCGCTCAGCGCAGAGACTTCCAGCGCGCGATCCGGTCCCGTTTTCTCAGCGCGCGCTCCCGACAAAGGCCAGGGAATGGTCTTCGTCGCGCGGCTGTCCTGCCGTGGCTTACGCGGCAGCGGGAGAAGGTCAGGGCTGTTTTCTGGGGTGATCCAACGAAACATCCGCACACTCCTTCGAGCTTGGCTATGAGGCCCGTTCAGCTAAACCGCATCCGGCCCGCCGCGCCATTGACCGCCGTCAATGCGAACCGCGCAGACCCGGTTCGGTGCGCTCTCTGGGCAGGGTTTTGCCAATCCACGCAGGGCGCCCGGAGGGGCAACACGTCTTTTCACACTTCAGGCACTGAACTGGGTCGGAGCGCGGACCGAAACCCGAGCGCTGATGCGCAACCTGACGAAGGGCCGCAGCCTGCGCGGTCATGGCTGCGATTGACGCCCAATAATGCCACGCGCGCCGCGCGGGGGTATACTTGGATATTCGCGGAGGGTTGGGGCTACCTCACCCGTTCGAGTCCGCTCGAAGAGCCTTTCGCGAAACCCGCCGGCCACCGCGCGTCTGTCCCCAAGGCTCGGCCGGCGGGGCCGTTTTCATGCGCATTTCAAAACTCCGCCGATGGCACACCGCAGGTCAGTCAGCGCGCCACGATACGCAATATTATTGCGCAAAATGCCTCTCATATTTCGGAAATCTACATTTCTCTACAATTTCTCGCCTGACAGATGGCCCCTGAGGCGGCAAGATTCCTGCAGTCACAAAAGACGCGTGTTGCCCGACCACTGCCATCGATCGGGGGGCATAAAGGGGGGGGAATATGTTCAACACTCAGGCCATACGGCCGCAAGTCGACGCGAAATGCGAGGACTGCATCGCGCGCCAGACAGGACTTTGTAGCGCCTTCGATAGCGAGGCGCTCCTCGATTTTGCTCATCGCAGCTACCGTGAAACCTATCACCAGGGCGCCGAGATTGCGGCTCAGGGCGAAGTGGCGGAACGGGTCGGCATCGTCGCCTCCGGGCTGGTGAAGGTCGTCGTTCTGACCGAAGGCGGGGACGAATACGTTCTGCAAATTCTACGCGCGGGGCACCTGATCGGGGATCCGGACCGCGAGGTGAACGGGTTTTCCAGCGAGGCCGCCACCGAAACCGCGATCTGCTGGATGCCACGCCAAACATGGCACAATTTCCTGCAAACGCATCCGCAGATCTTCCGCGGCTGTCTGTCGGCGCTGAACCGGCAGTTCGAAGAACTGCAGTTGAGCGTCGTGAAAATGCGCGGGCGCAGCACCGTGCAGCGGCTCGCGCTTTGGCTGATCGAACAACTCCCCGGTGCGCCCGACGGAAGCACACCGCAAATTCGCATCGTGCTGACCCGGCGCGATCTGGCGTCGCTGTTGGACATGACGGTGGAGACCCTGTGCCGGGCGCTGCACCAGATCGAAGAGCGCGGCGCGATCCGCCTGCTTGCGCCCGACCATCTCGAAGTCAGGGATCTCGGACGACTGCGTCGGCTTGCGAAATACCAGAATGAGCGGATCGGCGCGGCCCTTGCCGAGCCCGATTCCGCACCGCGCCTGTCTCAACGCGAGACATGGTCCAGGGGCGGAAAAGCACCCGTCTCAAAACTCGGGTCCGAGGGACATGCGCCCGGGCGCACACCGGACTTTGCCACACGCGGAGGGCAGCGATAGAACGAGGACGCGCCGGCCCGGAATGTCTCGGTGGATCACACATCGCGCAACCTGCATTGATCGTGGTCAATGCGCGCGGCCTCACGCGCGGCAAAGCTCGCGATGTGTCAGATCACATCCCGGGAGGCCCCTATGCCACGCAAATCCGACGCGATCGCCCGCACCAACGCGGGCTATGCTGACCTCGTGAAACGCCTGCTACCGCCAGACGGGCCGGACCCGGCACTGCTTGGCCCGATCGTCGCGATGCAAACTCAGGCGGCCGATCGCATGTTGCAGCTCAATCAGGAATGGCTGCGCTTCACCACCGATCGGATCACCTGCGACCGCGCCCTGCTCGCCAGTCTGTCCAATCCCGGCGATCCCGCCGCAATCGCCTCCGCCTGGTCGGAGTTCTACTCCGGCGCGATCGACGATTATTCCGCGCTCTATCGCCGCCTCTGGGGGCAATATGCCGAGGAGATGACGGAGGCGGTATTCGACAGCCAGAAGCAGGTGCAGGACCTGTTCATGACCTCCCTGCAAGGGGCGGGTTTCGGCGAGCACCGCCACGCGACCCCGGTCTGAGCGACCGCAATTGGAAGGCCGGATCTGCCTCTCAGCGGCGGGCCCGGCAGGTATAGTTTTGTGCGTTTTTTCGTCTTTCCTCCACGGCGGGACACGAAACCGAGTATGATTTCATGAGTGATCAGGGCGTGGTGCCAAGCGCGAAATGAGGTGGCGCCAGTGGTAAATTCCAAACGCGAAGACACCGGGCCGAAGACGCGTGCCTCGCGCGCGGCGCTTGCCGATGGTGTGGGAGACATGATCTCTCTGATGCCGATCCCGGTCGCGGTGTTCGACACCGCGATGCGTCTGGTTGCGACCTCGGCGGCGTTTCAGGAGACCTACGGCGTCGATCTCTCCGGCGCGAGCGAACCGGGTGACGGCGACCTGCTGCCCTGGCTGCCAGAGGGCTACCCCGCCGCGCGCGATAAGGCGCTCGCCGGAGAGGTTGTGCAATGCGACGAGACCCGGACGACGCTCCCCGATGGGCGTGTGATCCGGAACCGCTGGATTACCGCACCGATCCACCGCGACGGCGGCGTCGCGGGGATTATCCTCATCATCGAGGATATCAGCGCCGGGAAGGGCTCGCAGCCGCCGACCGCCCTGCGCGCGGAACGGATCGCCGAGGCGATGGATGCCGCCGGGATCGCCCTGTTCGAGGTGGATTTCGACCGTGATGCATTCCTCGCGACCGGATCCGCCCGGCAGCTTCTGGAGACGCAGGAGGTGCCCGACAGCTACGACAAATGGCTCGCCCTCGCCGCGCCGGAGGATCGTGCGCAGTTCGACGCGCTCTATCGCGCGGCGCTGGACCCCACCGGCAGTCGGAAATTCTCGATCGAGTTCAAACTTGCCGAGAGCCGCGAGCCCAAAGTGATCGAGTTGCGCGGCAATATCCGGTTTGATGAGACCTGCGATCCGCCCCGTCCGCTGGGCGTCGTCGGCGCGATCCTCGATCGCACGGAACGCGCGCGGATATCGGAGGCGTTGGTACAGGCGCAGCGGCTGGAAACCGTGGGCCGAATGGAGGGCCTGATTGCACATGATTTCAACAACTTGCTGACCGTCATCCTTTCCAATCTGGAGCTCGCATCGTGCGCCGAGATGGCCGAGATCGCGCGTGACCATCTGGAACGCGCGATCGACGCGACGCAGATCGGCGCTGGGTTCAATCAGCGGCTTCTGGCGCTTGCCGGAGCGCGGACGCCGAAACCGGTGTGCTTCGACCTCGATGCGCAGCTCGCCGAGACATGGACGCTGCTGGAGCGTGTGCTGGGCGAACAGGTGCATCTGCGTCTCTTGCCCGGCGCCGATCATGGCCAGATCTACATGGATCGCGGAGAGTTGGACGGCGCGCTGCTCAATCTCGTCATCAATGCGCGCGACGCGATGACGGCCACCGGTACGATCACCATTCAGACCGGCTGCGCGCGGTTTGACGCGCATCAGGCCGCCGAGATCGACGGCGCGCGGCCGGGCTGCTTCCTCACGGTGAGCGTGACCGATACCGGGCAAGGCATGACCCCGGACGTGCGCAGGCAGGCTCTCGATCCGTTTTTCACCACCAAGGATGCGCAGGTCGGGAACGGGCTCGGTCTGACCAGCGTGGCGAGTTCGGTCGCGCGGGCGGGCGGATTCCTGCATATCGACACGGCACCCGACAAAGGCACCACGATCACGCTCTATCTGCCCGAGACCGAGGGGGAGCCCACGCCCGCGCCTGCCGACCATCACGACACGCTGCGAATGGGCGATGGTCAGCTGGTGCTGGTGGTCGAGGACGATCCGCTCGTACGCGAGGCGGTTCTCGACCGGCTGGAGGCTCTGGGCTACGCGGTGATCGAGGCCGCGAACGCATCCGAGGCGCTGGAGCAGATCGAGGCGGGCGAGCCGGTCGAGCTGCTGTTTTCCGACGTCGTATTGCCCGGCACCTTTTCGGGCTTCGACCTCATCGATCGAGCCCGCGCCCGCGATCCCGCATTGCCCGTGCTTCTGACTTCTGGCCATACGTCAGAGCACTTCTCCGGGCGCCCCGAAGCCGAACGCGAGGTGGAATTGCTCACGAAGCCCTATTCCCTCTCGACATTGAGTGCGGCGGTCGCGCGTGCGCTCAAGCCGGAGGGACCTCCCCCGTGATCTGGCCGGTGAAGACATAGCCCACGCCGCGCACGGATCGGATCATCCGATTGGCATCATCCGCCGGTTCGATCTTGCGCCGAAGCCGGGCGATATGGGTGTCGATAGTCCGGTCATAGGGCGACCAGTCGCGCCCGTGGAGCACCCGGTTGATGTCGTCGCGCGAGAGCACCTGCTCCGGACGGCTGAGGAACAACTCAAGCAGTTTCGCCTCCGTTCCGGTCAGATCCTCACGGCGACCGTCATTATGCTCGATCACGCCGTGACGCAGGTCGATACTGCTGTGATCGATGCGCAGCCGCTCGCGCGGCACGTTGCGGGTCCGATAGCCATCGAGCACCCTGCGGATGCGGATCGCGACCTCGCGCGCGGCGAAGGGTTTGACGATGTAGTCATCCGCCCCCGCTTCCAGACCGCGCACCCGGTCGAGCGGTTGCCCTTGCCCGGTGATGAAGATGACGGGAATATTGCTGCGCCCGCGCAGGACACGCGCGAGTGCGAGCCCGTCATCCGCGCCCAACCCCAGATCGAGCGTCACGAGATCGACGTCGCCCGCTTCGATCTCCTGCATCATACCAGTGGCGTCCGATGCCTCGCGCACCGCCCAGCCTTCCGCCTCAAGGCAGTCCCGTAGCGCGCCGCGTACGCAAGGATCATCTTCGACGACGAGAATTGTCTGCTGTTCCACAGGCGCGACCTCCTATCCCCTCCGCACCTATCGGGAGCGCCGCCGCGCTTTTGATGGCGCCGCAAAACCCTTTCCCGAATTATGTCATGATCGGCGCCCCCTGTCCGCCCTGTCTTTGATGGTGATCAAGGGTCAGAAACGGTAGAGGAAATTAAACGTTATCGTTCCCTCAAACCCGTGCCGCCACCGAATTTCGTCATGCCGGATGGTCTCGCCCGCGGTCGAGAGCGCCGCCGCCGAGACCGAACCGGAGCCGACCGTCGTCGTCCCCGAAGAGCGCGAAATGAGCGACGCCTGCCCCGTCTCCTGCACCCCCAGAGAGACGGCGAAGGCGCTGTTCCGGCCGATTTGCTGCTCGAAGACCATGCCCGCCCGCAGGACCGGTTCCACATGGGAATATCGGGACCGCTCGGGCGCGTTGCTGGCCGAGGCGAGCCCCGGGATCGAGAGGGTTTCCTCGCTGCGCCCGCTTGCCGACACCGCCTTTGCGCCGAGATCGAGATAGAGGCCGAAGGACAGGTCGCTGGTCACGAGACGCCGCCCGCCCAGCCCCAAGGTGAGGCTCTGGCTGCGCTCGTGCAGGCGCGTGCGGCGCGCGCTCTCGATGGCCGGGATGGCCCGGCTCGCCGTGAGAGAGGCCGTCGTCGTGTAGGTCTCGCCCGTGTGGCGCGACAGATCCCCGAAGCCGAGACGCGGGCCCCAGCTCCAGTCGCGGCTGTGACCCAGCGGGCTCGCGATCACGCCGCCCAGCTCGCGCACACGGCTATGGGCGCTGACCCGTTGCGCGACCTTCACGCTGTCCGGCGCCCCGAGACCGATAACGGAAAACCCGCCCGGATCGAACACGGCCGCCAGAGCTGTGGCCTCTCCGGTAGCGCCATCGAGACTGAGCGCCGCGAAGCCGCCCCCGCCTGCGCCGGGCGAAAACGCGTAGGTCTCGATGCGATTGCCAGTGACTGCGGGCGAGAAGGATTGTTGCTCGATATGAACGGTGCCGCCATGCCCGTCGGGAAGGGACAGCGAGGCTGTCGCATTCGCCCCCGACAGCGTGCCCCCCGCGCCAAGCATCGGGTTCAGATCGATCGCGATATTGCCCTGCCCCGTGCGCGGCCCCGTCAGAAGGAGCGTGCCGGAACTCGGCAGACCCGAGACAGCTTGCGCCTGCGCGAAACCGGAGCCGCGCCCGAAGCTCAGACCGAGCTGAGGCCGGGTCGAGAAATCCGGGGTCCAGCCCGCCTGCGGAAGGATTTGCAAAGGGCGCACGGGGCCTTGCAGCCCGAACTCCACGCCGCGCCCCTCCTCTCCGGTGATCTGAGAGCCCAGCCCCGGCACGAACGGTCCGCGTTGGGGCGGCGCGAGCGACCAGCCTTGCCACATCGAGGGCGGCTGCGCGAGCGCCGGGGGCGTCAGCGTGGCCAGCGCGACCAGCCCGCCAAGGGCGCAGCCGATGGGGCGGACTATGCCGTCACGCCGTCGCATTGATCGTAGCAAGGCGGCTCAGAAGGGCCACCAGCTCCTGTTGGCGCGACGTTTCGGTCTTGCGCATCACCGCCGCGAGCTGATTGCGCAAGGTTTCCTTCGACATCCGCCGGCGCAAAGCCAGTTCGCCGATCGACTCCCCCGCCAGCAGCGCCAAGGCGAGATCGGCCTCCTTCGCGTTCATGCCGAAGAGCCGCCAGAGAAAATCCTGATCCAGTTCGAGCGGCATATCGAGGTCTTCGTAGATCACCGCGAAATTCGGCCCGGCGCCCGGCAGGCCAACCGCCTCGCCCGCGGCCAGCCGGATGATTGTCAGGATCTCGCGCGGCTCACCGCGATTTCGCGGCACGGACATGATCGCGACGCGCTGACGGAGGCTGCCTTGCAGCGATTGGATCTGCGTCGCGAATTCGTCATCCACGATGGGATCGGACAGCCGCAGCGTCCCATCTGGCGAGACCTGCAGCGCGCGGCCATTGCGCAGGATTGCCCGCGCCCGCCCGTTCATCCGCGAGACGTTGCGCCGCTCGTTGCACAGCACCACCGAGAAGGGCAGAATTTCCAGAAGATTACCGCTCAGACGCTCGGCCGCGTCGAGCCGCTGGCGCACCTCCATGATCCGCGTCGCCACATCGAGCTGCCGGGCGAGCCGGGTCAGAAAGTCCTTCAAAGGCCGCCGCAGCTCCGCCTCCAGATGGCGCGGATAGCGCAGTTCGATCCCCAGAAGATGACGCTCGCCACGATCGAACAGGACCCCGGCGAGACAGGTCTTGGGCGGGCTCGTCCGGCGCAGCACCTGCCCCATCGGCCCGCCATTCACCGTCTCCGCACCGAGATCGCCGTCGTCATAGACCCGGCCGATCTCCTGCCCGTGCAGACTGTGCACCCAGCCGTCGGGGGCGCGCATCTCCTCGGCAAAGGCCCGGCGCAGTTCCGGGTTCGGCGTATCGAGAAGCAGGAAGTTCCCTGCGCCCTGCATCCGTTCCAGCCCGACAATCATCGGCGTCGCTTCGGGAAAATTCATCGCGACGACCGCGAGCACGGACCGAAATAGATCCCCTTCGATGGCAGATGTGAAAATTTGCTCGACCGCTGCGCCGTTCTCAGCGTGCATGCTCAAAGACATGGCGAAATCCCCTTAACCCTCTGATTAAGGAAATCCTCCGCCACGGAGAAATTTCGACAATGACAGTCATCAAGCCTGCCTATGCGCGCCGACAATGTGCGGCGCGGACAGAGGCGGAATCAGCGGGTCCCGACGATCACTTTTTTGCACTGCAGGTCACGCCACCCTCGCCTTCGACGTCCAGTCGCGCCGAGACGACGGCATGTGGACCGGCGGAGACATAGACCTTGGACAGCGTCTGCGCCTCGTCCGCGCGGGTGGCGAAAGCGCCGCCCTGCGTGGTGCTGGAGGTGCCGCCCGCACCGCTCGAGATCACGGTGAAGGAGTAGCGCCCGCGCATTGCGCGCGCCGATTGCACCCGCGCGGTCAGCTCGAGATGCGGAGCTGCGGGGCGCTCCGCGATCTCGCAGCTGAGAGGGGCTGCGCCTTGTGAGGTTTGCGCGCTCATCGCGAGCGCCATTCCGAATGGCATCCCTCCGATGAGGACAAGCAGGCCTCCGCGACGCAGGTAGTCGAGCATTTGTAGGTTCCGAGGCATGGTGTGCCTCCTTTCTCGTCCCCCTGCCCCGCACGCGTTGCGACGGGCGGGGCTAAACGGACGGCTATCGGTTTCATTTCAGCTCGAACTGAATGCCGATCGAGCCGTTTCCGCCCACGCTGGTCCCGCTGCGGGTCACACCCAGCCGGGTCTCACCCTGGAAATGGGTCTCCGTCTGGTAGTTGCCGAGCTGAGAGATCGAGCTGCCGAAACCAGAGCCCGATTGGACGGTGCCCGCGACATTGTTGTGGCCGCTCTGCGTGGTGGAGGCGTCATTAAAGCTGCCCTGCTGCTGCGTGACGGCCACATTGCCGCGTGAAGGTTGCGGGGCGATGGATGCGATGGGGGCGCTACTCGGATCATAGAAAGGCCGGCTCTGCGCCGCAGCTTCCTTCGCGAAAACGCCCAATGCCAGAGCGGCCAAAAGCCCGGTCGCGAGGATCGCGGGGGGCGCCGTGGGGGCTCTCATCTGTGTTGCGAAACTCATAACCTTTCTCCTTGTTGCTGTCGCGACGGCACAGCAGCCGCCTTCAAGACGTTGATCGGGCGGATCGCAGCCCGCCCGATCAACCATGGGACGTCAGTTCTGAACGGTGCTCGACACGTTGCCGACACCGGTCTGGACCGTGGCCGACGAGTTGCCGACATTGCCCTGAATGGTGGACGAGTAGTTCCCGAGGCCCAGCTGATCGGTGATCGAGTTGTTGAACGCGCCGGTCTGACCGGTGCCCGAGAAGTTGGCGATCCCACGTTGCACCGTGGTGCTGGTGTTGCCGTAGTCGCGCTGCACGGTGATGGCCGCGTTGTTCATACCGAGCTGCGTCGTGCTCGACCCGTTGAACCAACCCATCTGGTCGGTGAGCGACACGTTACCGCCTGCGAGGGCGGCTCCGGCGCCGGAGAGAACGACAGCGGTGGCGAGAAGCAGATGTTTCATGGTGATGGTCTCCAGACTAAAGAATGTTGATCGATCCGGATCCGCGTCCCGATCGTTCCTCCACGCTACGCCGGAGCTGCGCCGGGATCGGGGACGCAAACATCATCGAGGACGCCCCGATCGCCATGCGCTTTGGCCTGAACGCTGCTCCTTCGGCACCGCCCGACCGCGGACCGCCCGCGATAGTTCACCCACCGGCGCAAGTGGTGCGCCAGACGCGATATCCTTGCCCACTGCGCGCATATGGCCGCGCAGCTGCCCCGAACGGGCCAGCGCGTGACGCAGGCGTGCGGAGCGTTGCAGCGGATGGGGTGCGGGCGATGGTAGTCTCGCTTGCGCCCGCGCAATGACGAAATGCCATTTGGGTGAGACGCAGGCCGCCAAACGGAGGCAGATCGGCGGCGACGCTGCCCCCGCATATCAGCGCATTGACGCGCGACAAGACACGGTCGAAAAACCGCACTGCCTAGATCGACGCGAAGCCGGAAATTGCGAATATCTCGGAGCTGTTCGGTTGATACCGGCGGGTCTTGGCCGTGCTTAAGGAGAGAGCCGCGCGACTCGGGCCGGAGGGAACTGGGGAAGACCGACACGGACCACGCGGCGACGCGCCCCCGAAATGCGCAGCGCGCGCTCCCGATACGGAAACGCGCGCCACTCCCCCCTGACGGACACTACGAGCGGTGTCTCATTATCGACCCCTACCGCCCGTGCGTCCTGCCCCCACACACATGCCAGTTCCCCTCAATTGCGACGCTCCATCAGCAGCGCGACCAGCAGGCCGGTTCCGACCATGCCCAGAAGCACTCCGGCCCAGGGCACGGGATGGCTGCGCACGCTTCGACGCAAGTCATGCTGCGCCTCTGCCAGCGAGTGGCGCATTTCGAGAACCGCGTCGCGGGTATCCTCCACGAGATCGTGACCCCGCCGCGTCGCCTCCGCGCCAAGATCGCTGGCCCGCAGCCGACCATGACGTCGCAACGCCTGCGCCAACTCCGTCACATCGTCGCGCAGCTCTTCGAGATCGGCGCGTATCGCCTCGACGGCGTGGCGCTCGCGATCCTCGATATCGGCGCGTTCGTGTGCTGCGTCGCTGGATGTCTTGGCCATGGCGTTTCTCCTCTGATCCGATTTTGAACCGTGCGACAGGTTGGCAGGATGCAAAGCCGCAACACGTCGCGCATTGATCGCCGTCACTGCAAAATGCAAACGCGCGGCTCACGTGACCTTGAGTGCCTCTTGCAGCTTTTCGCGGAAATGGCGCGGCGAGAGGCTCGCGAGGTTGGAGTGGATCTCCCGGCTCACCCGCGCGGCCAGAGCCGCGGACATGGCATCCCGCATCGCGCCCAGCATCCGCGGCGGCGCGACGAGGACCAGCGTGTCGAATTGCTCTCGCCCGAGGCGCTCTTCGAGACGTTCACACAGCTGATGCGCGAAAGCGATCTCCGGCGCGTGGTCCGGATCGCCATGCGGCGCCATCGTGGCCCGCCGCCCGGGCGACCCGCTCGAGAAGCTGCGACCCGCCTTATCGCGCGGGCTCTCATGCGGCGCTTTCAGCTCGAAGACCGCCTTGCTTCCCTCGGCATCGGCCAGCACATGCGCGCTGGCGGCGTTCATCACCACAATCCATTCGGTTTTCTTCGGCTGTCGCATCGGCTCACCTATTTTGAGAACAGCACCGGCAGGTGGGATTTTTCCAACAGGCGCGTGGTCACCGCGCCGATCACGAAGTCATAGAGCCGCGAATGGCCGTAAGCGCCGACGGCGATCATCTCGGCCCCGCGTTCGCGCGCGGTATGGAGCAACGCATCGCCCGCTTCCGAGGTCGTCTTCATCCGGTCCAGAAGCGTCACGTCGAAGCCGCGCCGGTCCAGCGCCGCCGCGAGGTCGTCGCGCAGATCGTCCACGGCCTCCCGCTCGCCTTCCGACGGAGAGACGGAAAGCAGATCGATCCGCGCGCCGTGCGCCGCAAGATAGAGCATGTCATGCACCGCCCGCATCGCCTCGCGGCTGCACGAAACCCCGACGAGGATATGTTGCGCGGGCTTATCGAGCTGCGCAGCCTCGCTCACCACCAGAACCGGACGCCCGGCCTGGCGGATCAGTTGCTCTTGCATACGCACATCGCCCGCGCGCCCGGAATGGGCCGGCACCTGCGCGGACAGGACGAGATCGGCGGCCCGACAACTATCGACGAGAAAATCGATCAGCGCGTCACGCGCACCGCGCGGGCTACGAAATTCGCCCTGCACATCCTCGGCCTTGAGCGCATGCTCAAACGTCTCGCGGATCGCGGCCGCCTCCTTGCGCTGCCAGTCGACGAATTCGGGATAGACGATCGGATCGCTCGCAAGATCGCCGCCCAACAGCGGCAGCGGCTCCACGCCATGCGCCCCGATCAGATGCGCCTCGAAGCGGCGACACAGCGAGGCCGCCATCGGAGCGAGCCAGCGGGCTTCGTCTGTGTCGAGAAAGGCTGCGGCGAGGGTTCGCGGAATCATCTTGGGGCTCCTGAGTGGGTGGCATCGCGCCAAGACTGCGCCGCTGCGCGCGCGGCAGCATTGATCACGCGCAACGTCCAAGCGGTTCATGCGCCTCGGGCCGCTCGCCGCCGCTATGCGCGCCGTCAATGCGGGTGCCGCGCCGGACGTGAGAGGCTTGAACTCGTTCCACCGAGACATTTCTCACGGGAGTTTCTGCATGTCTGAGCGACGGGGTCCTGACCGTGGCCCTGCCGAAAACCGTCGAAGCGCGCGAGAAAGATCGCCGCATCGACGTCAAGGCGCGATGAGCGCGCATCACCCGGGCGGCCCTTCGCGCCCTGAACTGTCAGCGCGACGGGCCGCCCCCTGAACCGGAAGGACAGTCCGATGACCAGACCCGTATTTGCAACCCTCGCAGCCCTCGCATGGGCCTTGCCCGTCAGCGCGGAAGAGGCCTCCAGCAGCCCGATGACCGCCGCGCAGATGGGGGCAGATCTTTACCAGAATTACTGCGCCACCTGCCACGGCAAGAGCGCTGCGGGCGACGGGCCGCTCAGCGAATATTTCACCACGCACGTGCCGGCGCTGACCCAGCTTTCGGCGAAGAACGGTGGGGAATTCCCGCTCGCGCGGGTCGTGCATCTTATCGACGGCGGCCAGCAGATGCCCTTCCACCGGGGCGCGATGCCCAGCTTCGGCCCGACGATGATGGAGGATACCGCAGGGACGGTCGGCGCGCTCAACGCGGAGGTCTACACGCGCGGGCAAATCCTGCTGATCGCGGAATATCTCGCAAGCATCCAAAGCTGAGGCAGCGTCCTCAGCCATCCATCCGGGAGGTTTGACCGATGAAAGTGACCGGCCTGAGTGCCATCGACCACGCCCCGCAGATCGTGGCGGAATGGCTCAACGATCTGGAATATCGCTTGGACAACAAGGACCGCAGCCACGCTTATCTGCTGTTGCGCACGACCTTGCATGCGATCCGCGATTTCCTGACCACCGCGGAAGCTGCCGATCTCGGGGCGCAACTTCCGGTGCTGCTGCGCGGGATTTACTACGACGGCTTCGTGCCCTCGCGCCAGCCCGCCCATCCGCGCAATCGCGACGCCTTTGTCGGACGGGTGGCGGAGGCGTTTGCCGACCGCCCGCTCGACGATCCCGAAGCGGAAGTGGCGGCGGTGTTCGATCTGCTGCATGAACGGATTTCCGAGGGGGAATATCGGCAGGTGACGCAAGCGATGCGCCACTCGCTGCGCAGCCTGCTCGCTTGACCGAGAGGGACTGCTAGGCCTGATCCTTGCGCGGCGGTCGCGCCTGCGCCGTGGCGAGGATTTGCGCGACCTCCGCATCGGGAACTTGCCCGAAATAGGTGTAATAGGCCCCGACCGCCCCGAAGAACGACGGCACCAGCGGGCAGATCACGCGGTCGGCCTCGGTGCGGATCGCCTCCAGAGCGTCCTCTGACGCGACCGGGATCGCGCAGACCAGCTCTTCGGGACCGGCGGCCCGCACCGCGCGCAATGCCGCGCGCATCGTGGCCCCCGTCGCCACCCCGTCATCCACGAGGATCGCGACCCGCCCGGCCAGCGGCAGCCCCGGTGCGCCGTAGCGCTTGATACGGTCCGCGATCACCTCGCGCTCCCGGGCGGCAAGGTTTTCCAGCGTGGCCGCATCGCAGCCGCTGGCGCGGATCACATCGGCGTTGCGCACCAGCACCTCGCCACGCAGCCCCGCGATCGCCGCAAGCGCCACTTCGGGATTGCTGGGCGCGCCGAGCTTGCGCACGAAGACAAGATCCAGCGGCAGATCGAGGCGCTCGGCCACCTCCCACGCGACCGGCACTCCGCCACGCGGCAGCGCAAGCACCACCGCGTCGCGCCCGCGATAGGCCTCAAGCTGACGCGCGAGGACGATCCCCGCCTCGGCCCGGTCGGTATAGCCTTCGAGATCGCTCATGCGGGCCTCCCCTGCCCATGGGTGCAGTCGGAAGCCAGCGTGCCGCGCCATCGAGGGCGCGGCATTGATCTTCAACAACGGGACATCGACGCAATCGCCGCCTAACCGCGCCGCGCTCCGCAAAAAGTGAAAAGAAATTCGGGACCGCCGAAGCCCTGGCCCTATGTCGATCTGGAGCGGCTGCGGCGTGTTCGAACGCTGCCGGGCCAAGCAGGAGACCTTCGCCATGAGTTTGAAAGACAACCGCATTCTCGTCGTGGGCGGCTCGTCCGGGATCGGCTTCGGCGTGGCACAGACGGCGTTGGACCGCGGAGCGCAAGTCACTATCGCCTCACGCGCGGCGCAGAAGGTCGACGAGGCCTGCGCGTGGCTTGGTGGCGCGGTCGAGGGCGTGACGCTCGACACCGGCGATGCGCCCGCGTTGGAGGCCTTCTTCGCGGAGCGCGAACCGTGGGACCATGTCTATTGCTCGGCGGCCAGCACCAAGGTCGCCGCCGTGAAAGAGTTGCCGCTGGAAGATGCGCAAGCCTCTTTCGACTCGAAATTCTGGGGTGCCTATCGCCTCGCCCGCGCGGCGAAGATCGCGGATGGCGGCTCGCTCACCTTCACCTCGGGTTTTCTGTCGCAACGGCCCAAATCCGGCGCGGCGATCCAGGGTGCGATCAATGCAGGCCTCGAGGGGTTGACCCGTGGCCTCGCGCTGGAATTCGCGCCGGTGCGGATTAACTGCATCTCCCCCGGGCTGGTGAAAACCGAGATGTACGACACGCTCGAGGGCGATGGACGCCGCGCGATGTTCGACAATGCGGCCGAGCGTCTGCCCGTGGGCCAGGTCGGCCTGCCCGAACATATCGCCATTCAGGCGCTCGCCCTGATGGACAACCCTTACATGACCGGCTCCACCGTCTTTGTCGAAGGCGGCGGGTTGCTGATCTGAGAAAGCGAAAGGACCTCCCATGAAACGCACCCCCCTCGGCACGACAGGCTTCGAGATCGCCCCCATCGTCTTTGGCGGCAACGTGTTCGGCTGGACGCTGGACGAGACCGAGAGCTTTCGCATCCTCGACGCCTTCATCGACCACGGGTTCGATGCGATCGACACCGCCGATGTCTATTCGAAATGGGCCGAGGGCAATTCGGGCGGCGAATCCGAGACGGTTCTGGGCCGCTGGTTCGAGGCGCGACCGGGCATGCGTGACAAGGTGAAGCTGTTCACCAAGGTCGGCTCGGATATGGGCGGACCGGGCGAGAAAGGTCTGGGGGCGGAGTGGATTTCCAAGGCCATCGACCGTTCGCTGAAGCGGCTCAAGACCGACCATGTCGATCTCTATTTCTCGCATTGGCCCGATGACAGCGTCAGCCATGCGGAGACGCTGGGCGCCTATGACACGCTGCTGAAGGCAGGCAAAGTCCGCGCGATCGGCGCGTCGAATTACGACGCCGAGCTGCTGACGGCGGCGCTGGAGACCGCGGATAAAGAGGGGCTGCCGCGCTATCAGGTGATCCAGCCGGAATATAACCTTTATGACCGTGACGGCTTCGACGGGCCGCTGCGCGATCTGTGCCGGCGGGAGAATATCGGCGTGGTCACCTATTTCTCGCTCGCCGCCGGGTTCCTGTCGGGCAAATACCGCTCGAAAGCCGATCTGGAAGGCCGCAAGCGTGGCGGGATGGTCGAGAAATACCTGACCGATCGCGGCATGGCGATCCTCGACGTGCTCGAAGACGTCGCCAGCCAGAAAGGTGCAAAACCGGCCGAGGTCGCGACGGCATGGTTGATCAACCGCGAGGGCGTCAGCGCCCCGATCGCGAGCGCCACGAGTCTGTCGCAGGTCGAGAGCTTCGCGAAGGCCGTGGAGATGAACCTGACCGACGAAGAAATGCGCCGCCTGACCGACGCGGGCGCTTAATATCTCCTAACTCCCGGGTGGCCCGCCGGGCCACCCGATCCTCCCCTCCCGACCGGACCCCATTTACATGTATGAAACCGTTTTGCTGATCGTGGCGGCCTTGATCGTCGGGATGTCGAAGGGTGGGCTTTCGACCGCTGCGGCCATCGCGGTGCCGATGCTGGCGCTGTTCATGAACCCGGTGAAAGCGGCGGCGACGCTGCTGCCGGTCTATATCGTGACCGATTGGGTGGGCGTCTGGCTCTACCGCCACCATTTCTCGAAGCGGAACCTGTTCATCCTCGTGCCTGCGATCCTCGCGGGCGTCGCCATCGCGACCCTCATCACGCCCTACACGCCCGAATGGGCGCTGCTGGTCTTCACCGGGTTGATCGGGATCTGGCATGTCGCGCGGGCCTGGCTGAAACGCCATGACGACAGCCAAGCCGAGGCGAAAGTCGTCCCGGGTCTGTTCTGGGGCACGCTGACCGGCATCGCGAGCTTCATCACCCATTCCGGCGCGCCGCCGGTGCAGGCTTACCTCCTGCCGCAGAAACTGCCGAAGCTGGAATTCGCGGGCACCATCGCCATCGCCTTCGCGATCGGCAATATCGTGAAACTGCCCGCCTATTGGGTGATCGGCCAGCTCGTCGGGCTGAACTGGTCGCTCGTCGCGGGGCTTGCGGTGGCGGGCATCGCGGGCACCGTCGCGGGGCGTTGGCTGACCGCGCGGCTGTCGCAGCAGCTCTACATGCGGGTCATCCAGATCATGCTGGCGCTGCTGTCGGTTCTGCTGCTGATCCGCGGCGGGATGCAGGTGATGTGATCAGCGCGGCGGGTAATGGCTGCGCAGCGTCATCGCGTCCTGCCCGATCAGTCGCGTGACCGAATTCCCATTCTCCGAGAAGATCGAGCTTTGCGTATAGTACGGGTCTTCCAGATCGGTCGAGAAGCCCAGCGACTGCACGATTTCCTCGAGTACGACCGAGCGGATGTCGCGCATCTGGATGTCGCGACTGAAGGCGATATCGGCATCGGTGATCCGGCCCGTATTCGTCTGCCAATAGAACGTCACCTTCGCGACCGTGCCCGGTCCTAACCGCCTGCCGTTGAGACGCATCGACGGCGTTCCCCGCACGGTGCCGCCCACGGGCGTGTCGGTCAGATAGAGATTGATATCCGCGGGACGCGCCCCGGCGTAGCTCAGATGTAGCGCGGCGCCGGTCTTGTTGATCTGGTCGATCGCCGCGCGGGCGGCCTCTTCGATGGCATGGGCGCGCTTCGCGGGGAAATGCTTTGAGCGGAATGCAAGGCCCACCGTCAGGTCGCGGCACTTGCTGGCGGCCCATCGGCGATAGGGCAAGGTGCAGGCGCCCCCGGGTCGCGCGGCGCAGGCCATCGCCCGGTAGAAGTCGCGATCGCTCATCTTGCCGGAATTGGCGATGTTGCGATCGGCGGCGGTGTCGCGCGCCTGCGCGGGGAGCGCGAGGCTGAGTGCAAGCGCAAGGCAGGTCGCGCCGGGGGCGACGCCGCGGGCAATACTTATTGATTTCTCTAATAGTTGCAGACCGATCTTAAAGCCCCCTCTTAACTCAGAACCGAACAGGCGCGGCGGGTGGCGAGGGCGTAACCCTCGATCCCGAAGCCCGCCAGAACCCCCTCCGCCCGCTGCGAGATGAAGGAATGATGGCGGAAGCTTTCGCGTTTGTGAACATTCGAAATATGCACTTCGAAGACCGGCCCCTCGAACGTGTTGAGCGCATCGAGGATCGCGACGGAGGTGTGGGTATAGGCGCCGGCGTTGATCACGATCGCGCAGGCCGCGTCGCGCGCACGGTGGATCTGCTCGACGATTTCGCCTTCGAAATTCGACTGGAACAGCTCGACCTCGAAGCCCCTGGACTGCGCCTCCTCGCGGCAGATCCGCTCCACGTCCTCGAGCGTGTCCGAGCCGTAAATCTCGGGCTGGCGCTTGCCCAGAAGGTTCAGGTTCGGGCCGTTGAGGATATGGATGGTCTTCGACATTCTGCGCTCCGGATGGCGCGTGGGACGGGCGCGCCCTGCCCCCAGCGCGGATCATTTCCCCAAGCTATAGGGCCTTGCGCGGGTTCACGTCCAGCAAAAGGGCGTGATCGGCGGGCGTGGTGGCGCCTTGGTCACGCTCGACGAACTGGCGCAGCTTGGAGAGGTTCTTGCGCGCGAGCACGCCGAGCGCCGAGACAGGCCCGCCCAGATGATTGGTGCGGATCGCCCGATAATCTTCGACCATCTTGCAGCGCAGGTGCGCCAGAGAGCGGTTGCTGACGCCGCCCAGCCGCATCTTGTAGAGAAGCTCGGGCAGGTAGACCGCGCGACCTTGGAGCGCGCTGAAGACACGCAGCATGAAGTCATAATCCGCCGCGATCCGGTAAGAGGTGTTAAAGCCTCCCAGCCGCGCATAGGTGGCGCGGCGCAGGTAGAGCGTGGGATGCGCGGGCGCCCAGCCCCGGCGCAGCTTGGCCGGGGTGAAGCCGCCATTGGCCCAATGCCGGATAACAGTATCCGGATCGCCGCGCAGGACATAATCGAGATTGGCGAAGACGGCCTCGACCTGCGGATCGGCAAAGGCGGCGGCGACATGGGCCAGCGCATCGCGATGAGCCAGCATGTCATCGGCATGAACGAAGCCCACGACCTCACCCGTCGCCCGCGCGATGCCCTTGTTGAGCGCATCGTAGAGGCCCCCATCGGCCTCGCTGAAAGCTATCATCCGAGAATGGCGCGCAGCCTCGATCGCCGCGAGAGAGCCGTCGTGCGAGCGCCCCTCGATGATAAGATGCTCGAGATTACGGTGGCTCTGCCGCGCGACCGAGGCGATGGCATCGCCGACGGTGTCCTCAGCGTCATAGACCGCAGTAATCAGGGAAATCTTCATCGACCTTACCCGTCCGTTAGGAACTCCACTAACGCTGCGTCAACACGATTAAGAAATCCCTAACGCCACTCTGGCCCCGCCAACGCGCCGCATGGAAAGGCCGGGCGCTGCGGCCCGGCCTTCTCTCGTCATGGGTCTTGCGATCACTCCGCAGGGTTGGCCTGCGCCCCTTGCGGTGCCGGCGGCGGGGTCGGATCGGCCCCGTAGAGATCGCCCGGCAACTCGGAGGGCATCGCGTGATCGGCCTCTTCGTCGCTCTGGTAGCGCTGGTTGTGGCGATAGAGCATCAAGGGGTCCCATCGCAGCGCCTTCAGCAATCCGACGAGGATGAAGAAGCACACGATTGCGAAGGGGAAGCCCGCGACGACCGCCGCCGCCTGCAGCGCGTTCAGCCCGCCTGCGAGCAGCAGCACCGAAGCCACCGCGCCTTCCGTGACCGCCCAGAAGATCCGCTGCACCTTCGGCGGATCGGCATCGCCGCCCGCGGTCAGCATGTCGATCACGAAGGAGCCCGAATCCGAGGAGGTCACGAACCACATCACGATCAGGATCACCGCGAAGCCCGACATCAGGCTCGCCAGCGGGAAATGCTCGAGCAGCGCGAACATCGCGTCGCCATAGGCGTTCTTCGTCGCATCCACGATAGTGCTGTCACCGCCCAGCGAGATGTCGAGCGCGGTGCCGCCAAAGGCGCAGAACCAGAAGAACATGATCGTCGTCGGCAGCAGCATCACGCCCACCACGAATTCGCGGATCGTGCGCCCTTTCGAGATGCGCGCGATGAAGACGCCCACGAAGGGCGACCAGGAAATCCACCACGCCCAGTAGAAGATGGTCCAGCTATTCTGCCACGAGCCGTCCTTCTGCCACGCCTCGGTCCAGGAGCCCCAGCTGACGAGCTCCGCAATGTAATCGCCATAGCTTTGGACGAAGAGGTCGAAGATGAAGATGGTCGGGCCGACGATCACCATGAAGGCGAGGAAGACTATCGACAGGCCGATATTGAGGTTCGACAGTCGCTTGATCCCACCATCGAGGCCCGCCACGACCGACAGGGTCGCAGCCGCGGTGATGCAGGCGATGATGATGATCTGCACGAAGGGCGATTGGTCGATGCCGAAGACGGTGCCGAGGCCCGAATTGATTTGCATCGCGCCCAGACCCAGCGAGGTCACGATGCCGAACATGGTGCCGAAGACCGCGAGAATATCGACCGCGGAGCCCCACGGCCCGTAGATTTTCTCGCCCAGAAGCGGATAGAGCGCCGAGCGGATCGTCAGCGGCAGGCCCTTGCGGAAGTGGAAATAGGCCAGCGCCAGCGCCACGACCGCATAGATCGCCCAGGCCTGGAAGCCCCAGTGCATGAAGGCGATGGTCATCGCTTGCCGGGCGGAGGCTTGGGTTTCCGCCTCACCGACGGGCGGGGCGAAGAAGTGATACAGAGGCTCGGCCACGCCCCAGTAGATCAGTCCGATCCCGATCCCGGCCGAGAACAGCATCGCCGTCCATGAAAAAAGCCCGTAAGCGGGCTTGTCGGTCATGCGACCCAGTCGGATATCGCCATAAGGTCCGAAGGCGAGAAAGACGGTTGCGGCGAGGAATAGGTTCACCTCGACGATCAGCGCCCAACCTAGATTCGTCGCGAGCCAGTCCTGCAAACCGGTGAAGAGCGCCTTGGCCTGATCGCTGAACATGGCGCCGAAGATGATGAACCCGATGATGAGGACCGCAGAGACGAGGAACACCGTCTTGTGGACCTTGGGGAATATGAACAGCCGTTCTTGCGGCATCTTATCGTGCATTGGTCTCCCTTTCTGTTGGTGCGCCGGATCGCGTCGGTTGACGAGACTGGGCGCCCAATCCCCGCACGTCTCGGCAGGGTTCCCTCGGATCGATCAATGTTTCATGCGTGCGCCGGGTTCCGCCGATTTGTGAAAAAGCAAATCGCACGCGACGGAATGAGGGGACTTGGCAGCGAGGAGATTTTCGCCCAATCTGCCGCGCAGGGCTGAAGGCGATGGCGTCGCCGGCGCAGCTTGCGCCCGCCCTGTCTCACCCATCCTGCACGCCGGGATCTTGCTTTGTCGCAGCGCGCGACGGGGGAAGATCGTCCCTCGGCGCGCTGTGGCCTCTGATAAGGAAGAGTGCCGATGGACCGTCCTGCTTTTTACCGCTTTCACCAAGGCGAGCGCATCCTGCCCTTCGCCGCCACCGAATACGACGCACGGCTCGCGGGTCTGCGCGCGGCGATGACCGAAGCGGGCATTGAGGCCTGCCTGTTCACCTCGATGCATAATATCGCCTATTACTCGGGCTTTCTGTACTGCGCTTTCGGGCGGCCTTACGCGCTGGTCGTGACACCGACCGACAGCGTGACGATCTCGGCGGGGATCGATGCCGCGCATCCGTGGCGGCGCTGCCATGGCGATAACATCACCTATACCGACTGGGCGCGGAACAATTACTGGCGCGCGATTGCCTCGGTGACGGGCAAACGCCGCGTTCTGGGCGTCGAATCCGATCACCTGACGCTGGCGCAGGCGGCGCTCCTGCAGGATTTCCTCGAGCCCTCGCAGACCCATGACATCGCCCCGGCCACGATGCGGCAACGGATGCACAAATCCCCCGCCGAGATCGCGCTGATCCGGCAAGGCGCGGCCGTCGCCGATGTGGGTGGCTACGCGATCCGCGAGGCGATCCGCGAAGGTGTGCGCGAAATCGACGTGGCGATGGCGGGCCGCGACGCAATGGAGCTGGAGATCGCCAAGCGCTTTCCCGAGGCCGAGTATCGCGACACCTGGGTCTGGTTCCAGTCCGGCATCAACACCGACGGCGCGCATAACCCGGTGACGGGGCGCGTGTTGCAGCGTGGCGATATCCTGTCGCTGAACACCTTCCCGATGATCTCGGGCTATTACACGGCACTGGAGCGGACGCTCTTCGTGGGCGAGGTCGACGACGCCTCGCGCGCGATCTGGGAGGCGAATGTCGCCGCCCATGAATACGGGATGAGCCTGTTGAAGCCCGGTGCGAGCTGCGCGGAGGTGACGGAGAAGATCAACGCTTTCTTCGCCGAGCGTGATCTGCTGCAATACCGCACCTTCGGCTATGGCCACAGCTTCGGGGTGCTGTCGCATTACTACGGGCGCGAAGCGGGGCTGGAGCTGCGCGAGGATATCGACACGGTGCTGGAGCCCGGCATGGTGATCTCGATGGAGCCGATGCTCACAATCCCCGAGGGCCAGCCCGGCGCAGGCGGCTACCGCGAGCACGACATCCTCGTGATCACTGAAGACGG
Source organism: Thioclava sp. PTB-PU3-1 (assembly GCF_055666785.1). Taxonomy (NCBI): domain Bacteria; kingdom Pseudomonadati; phylum Pseudomonadota; class Alphaproteobacteria; order Rhodobacterales; family Paracoccaceae; genus Thioclava; species Thioclava sp. PTB-PU3-1. The sequence goes on from NZ_JBVNVL010000009.1 coordinate 63,951, forward strand.
CGGCGAGGACATCACCGGCTATCCCTACGGCCCCGCGTTCAACGTGGTGGGCTGACGTGACCCGAACACGCGGGCGGCGTGCCTGCCCGCGTGGACATGACCGAAAAGAGGTCACGCGCGGCCTGCGCAAAGCGGGTATAATTGGAGAAAACTGGGGTTAATGGCGGAGCGGAAGGGATTCGAACCCTCGAGACGGTTCCCCGCCTACACACTTTCCAGGCGTGCGCCTTCGACCACTCGGCCACCGCTCCGCCGGCGGGTTTATCCGCAAATCCGGGCGGGATGCAAGACCCGATCCGGAATAATGCGCAGGTCATGAAAAAGCCCTGAAATCACGCGGGTTCGGCGCTTGCGCGCCTGCGCGGCGGCTCCTAGCATAAGAAAAACCGGTTACGGCCCCGTCAGGGTCAGGCACAGGAAGATGATGAAGATGAAGGACACTCCCGATGAGGGCCGCCCTGCCCTGATCGATGGGCGCGCGTTCGAGCCGCGTGCGCTCACCAATGTGCTTCTGGGCATCATCGCCTTCGCGCTGGCGCTGTTCCTGATGGTGCAGGCGAAGTTCATCCTGATCTCTCTGGCCATTGCGATCATCCTGTTTTCGCTGACCTCCGAGGCGATCAACGCGGTCGGACGGTTGCGGATCGGGCCGGTCTCGATTCCGCCGCGTCTGGCGTCGCTGGTGGCGCTGGCGCTGATCGCGGGCGGGCTGCTGACGCTGAGCGCGGTGCTCATCTCTCAGGTGAACACGGTCGTGACGATGGTGCTGAACTATGCGGGTCCGGCGCAGCAGGCAATCGCGCAGCTCTTCGGCTGGATGGGCCCCGAGGTCGAGCAATCGGTGCTGGAATCGATGCAGAGCATTCAGGTGGCGGGCTATCTGACCACCTTGGCCGGTCAGGCCTCGAACCTGCTGTCGGCCACGATCCTGATCATTCTCTTCGTGGGCTTCCTGTTCGCCGAGCGGATCTGGTTCGACGCCAAGCTCAACTCGCTGATGGGCGATTCCGAGAGCGCCGAGCGGATCGCGCGAATGGTCGGCACGATCATGCGCCGGGTGAACCACTACCTTCTGGTGAAAGCCATCGTCAGCGCGGTCACCGCCGTCGCGGTCTATGGCGTCTTCACCGTGGGCGGGTTCGATCTGGCGCTACCCGTCGCGATCATCACCTTCGCGCTGAACTTCATCCCTTCGATCGGCTCGATCATCGCAACCGTCATCGCGACGCTCGCGGTTTATGTGCTGACGCAGAACCCCTACACCGCAGGCACCGTGCTGGTCGCGGTCGGCATCCTGCAATTCGTGATCGGCAACGTGATCGACCCGATGCTGATGGGCCATGCGCTGCGGCTGTCGAGCTTCGGGATCATCATCTCGCTCGCCTTCTGGGGCGCGGTCTGGGGGCTGCCGGGGATGTTCCTCGCCGTGCCGATCATGGTGGCGCTGATGATCATCTGTGCGCAAAGCCCGCGCCTGCGACCATTGGCGGTGCTGCTGTCGCGCGAAGGTCTGCCCGATATGGACCATTGAGAGCTGCGGGTCGTGCGCGGGGATTGGATTGACGGGCACACGGCTTAGATAGGGAGGCAAGGAGACCCCATGACCATTCCCTTCGATAACAGCTATGCCCGCCTGCCCGACAGCTTCTTCGAGCGTCAGCCGCCCCAACCGGTGAAAGCGCCGGAACTGGTGATCCTGAACCGCGACCTTGCCGAGCGTTTGGGGCTCGATGCCGATTGGCTGGAAAGCCCCGAGGGGCTCGCGATGCTGGCGGGCAACACGATGCCCGAGGGTGCCGAGCCGATCGCGCAAGCGTATGCGGGCCACCAGTTCGGCGGCTTCGTGCCGCGTCTGGGCGACGGGCGTGCGGTGCTGCTGGGCGAGATCGTGGCGCCGGACGGCGCGAGGTTCGATCTGCAATTGAAAGGCGCGGGACGCACGCCGTTTTCGCGCGGCCGCTCTGACGGGCGGGCGTGGATCGGCCCGGTGCTGCGTGAATATGTTCTCAGCGAAGCGATGGCGAAGCTGGGCGTGCCGACGACGCGCGCACTGGCCGCCGTGCGCACGGGCGAGACGGTGGTGCGCGACGCCTCGGGGCGTCCCGGTGCGATCCTGACCCGCGTCGCGCGCAGCCATATCCGCGTCGGCACCTTCCAGTATTTCGCGGCGCGCAATGACAAAGATGGATTAAGAACGCTTCTCAATACGCTGAAAGAGCGACATTATCCAGATTGCGAAACGCCGCTTGAGGTGTTGCACGCGGTCGCGGCGAAGCAAGGCGAGTTGGTCGCGAAATGGATGGCGATCGGCTTCATCCACGGCGTGATGAACACCGACAATATGGCGCTTTCGGGCGAGACGATCGACTATGGCCCCTGCGCGTTCATGGACCACTACCATCCGGGGCGCGTGTTCTCCTCCATCGACCAGCAAGGGCGTTATGCCTATGCGCGCCAGCCGCAGGTGGCGGTCTGGAACCTCGCGCAATTCGCGACCTGCTTGATGCCGCTCATCGGGGACGACGATGCCGCCATCGAACAGGCGAGCGCCGCGGTCGACAGCTTCATCGACGTCTATCAGCGCGAGTGGCTGCGACTGATGGGCCGCAAGATCGGCATCGCGGAAGCGACCGAGGACGATCTGCCACTGATCGAGGATCTGCTGAACCGCATGTCGACCGAGAAAGCCGATTTCACGCGCGTGTTCAGTGCGTTGCGGCGCGATCCTAAGACAGCGAGCAAGGAATTCACCGAGCCGATGGCCTTCGATCTCTGGCGCGAGGGCTGGGAAAAGCGGATCGCCAGTGAGGACGATCCGCGCTCCGTCATGGCCGCGGCGAACCCGCTGCGCATCCCGCGCAATCACCGGATCGAGGAAATGATCGCCGCGGCGGTCGATGGCGATGACGGCCCGCTTCACACTCTCATGGGCGCGCTTGCGGACCCCTATGCGGAAGATCCGCGTTACGCCGCATATGAAGCCGCGCCGAAATCCGATGAACGGGTGTATCGGACTTTCTGCGGCACATGAAGATCACCCTGTAAGGCACTCATAAAAATGACACTTCGGATCGCTTCCTACAATCTGCACAAATGCGTGGGGACCGACCGCAAGCATGATCCGGCGCGGGTCGTGAATGTCATCAACGCGCTGCATGCCGATGTGATCGCCTTGCAGGAGGTCGACAAACGCATGGGCGAGCGCCCGGCGGCGCTGCCGCAAAAGCTGATCGAGGAAGAGACCGACTTCATCCGCCACGACATGCCGCGGACCACCGCCGCCTCGCTGGGCTGGCATGGGCAGGTCGTGCTGGTGCGGCGCGGCTCACGGGTGCTGGGGGTCGAGCCGGTCACCCTGCCCGGTCTCGAGCCACGCGGCGCCATCGCGGTGAATATCGCGCCCGACAGCGGCGCACCCTTCTTGCTGATCGCGGCGCATCTGGGGCTGCGGCGCACGGATCGGCGCGCACAATGGGCGCGGATCGCGGAGATCATGGCCGGGGTGAAGCCGCACCCCGCCCTCGCCATCGGCGATTTCAACGAATGGCGCGCGCGGCACGGGTTCGAGGCGCTGACCGGGTTTCACATCCACGCGCCGGGCGCGACCTACCCCTCGCGCGCGCCGATCGGCCAGCTCGACCGGATCGTGACCTCGCCGGGGCTGCGGGTGGTACGCAAGGGCGTGCTGGATACGCCGCTGGCGCGGGTGGCCTCGGATCACCTGCCGATCTGGGCCGATATCGGCGGCATCGTCACCCGGGCGCATCCCAGTTCGTGACGCGCCTTGAAGGCCGATCACGCCCGCGCTAGGTGGGCCTTGACCATCCGGTCAGGAGCGCCCCATGACACCCGAACCCACCGACCACGACAACCTGCGCGGCTCGATGCTGATGATCCTCGCGATGGCGGGGTTCGCGCTTGAGGATATGTTCATCAAGATGCTCGCGGGCGACTGGCCGGTGGGGCAAATTCTCGCCGCCGTAGGGCTTGGCGGCGCGACGATCTTCGCGGTGCTCGCCAAGCTCAAAGGCGAACGGATATTCACCCGCTCGCTGCTGTCCTCGGCGCTCTGGCTGCGCAATCTGGGCGAGATCGTCGGCACCGGCTTCTTCGTCTCCGCCGTGGCCTTCACGCCGCTGGCCCAGGCGACCGCGATCCATCAGGCGACGCCGCTTGCGACCACGCTTGGCGCGGCGATCTTCCTCAAGGAGCGGGTCGGCTGGCGCAGGCTCTCCGCCATTCTGATCGGTTTTCTGGGCGTGTTGGTCGTGATCCGCCCCGGCACGGACGAATTCTCGATGCTCTCGCTTCTCGCGGTCGGCGCGGTCATCGGCCTGTCGATGCGCGACGTGACCACGCGACGCGTGCCGCGTGATGTGACCTCGCTGCAGGTGGCGACGCTGGGCTTCTTCTGCGTGCTGCCACTGGGGTTGGTGCTGTTGGCGGTCCTGCCCGAGCCGATCGTCACGCCCGAGCCGATGGATTGGCTCTACCTTGCGGGCGCGCTCGCAATCGGGCCGGTCGGTTACTACGCGCTGATCGCCTCCGTGCGGCTGGGCGAGATCGCGGTCATCATGCCGTTCCGCTATTCGCGCCTCGCCTTCGCCGTCGTGATTTCGACCCTCGTTTTCGCCGAGCCGCCGGATCGCTGGACGCTCATTGGCGGGGCGGTGATCGTGGGCTCGGGCCTCTACGCGCTGTGGCGGCAGGCCAAACTGCGCCGGGAAGGCCGCCGTTAGCGGTAACATTTCTTCCAGAAATTGCCCTTACGGCCTTTTCGCAGGCGCAGCACGGGTGTATGCACCTAGCCAAGCATCAACCGGAGCCCGAGGAGAGCGCCCCCATGAGCACCATCATCGACATCCACGCCCGCGAGATTCTCGACAGCCGTGGCAACCCCACCGTCGAAGTCGACGTGATCCTCGAAGACGGCACGATGGGCCGGGCGGCCGTGCCCTCGGGCGCATCCACCGGCGCGCATGAGGCGGTCGAACGCCGCGACGGCGACAAGGCCCGCTACATGGGTAAAGGCGTTCTGGAAGCCGTGATGGCCGTGAACGGCGAGATCGCGGAGAACCTCGTCGGCGAAGACGTCACCGAGCAGGTCGAGATCGACCGCGCGATGATCGAACTCGACGGCACCGAGAACAAAGGCCGCCTCGGCGCCAACGCGATCCTCGGCGTCTCGCTCGCCTGCGCGAAAGCGGCTGCCGATTTCTCGACCCTGCCGCTTTATCGCTATGTCGGCGGCACCTCGGCCCGCGTCCTGCCGGTGCCGATGATGAACATCATCAATGGCGGCGAGCATGCCGACAACCCGATCGACATCCAGGAATTCATGATCATGCCGGTCTCGGCGGGCAATATCCGCGACGCGGTGCGCATGGGTTCGGAAGTGTTCCACACGCTGAAGAAAGAGCTCTCGGCGGCAGGCATGACGACGGGTCTGGGCGATGAAGGCGGCTTCGCGCCGGAACTCAGCTCGACCACCGCCGCGCTCGACATCATCCTGAAATCGATCGAAAAAGCGGGCTACAAGCCGGGCGAGGACATCTACCTCGCGATGGATTGCGCCTCGACCGAATATTACAAGAACGGCAAATACGAGATGAAGGGCGAAGGCCTGTCGCTGAGCTCGGAAGAGAATGTCGACTATCTCGAGAAGCTGCTGGGCGCCTATCCGATCATCTCGATCGAAGACGGCATGGCGGAAGACGACTGGGAAGGCTGGAAGCTCCTGACCGAGCGTCTGGGCGACAAGGTGCAACTGGTGGGCGACGATCTCTTCGTGACCAACCCGACGCGTCTGGCCGATGGCATCAAGCAGGGCGTCGCGAATTCGATGCTGGTGAAGGTCAACCAGATCGGCACCCTGACCGAGACGCTACAGGCTGTCGATATGGCGCATCGCGCGGGCTACACCAACGTGATGAGCCACCGTTCGGGCGAGACCGAAGACGCGACCATCGCCGATCTCGCGGTCGCCACGAACTGCGGTCAGATCAAGACCGGCTCGCTGGCCCGTTCGGACCGGCTCGCAAAATACAACCAGCTGATCCGTATCGAGGAATCGCTGGGCGAGACTGCGGAATATGCGGGGCGCTCGATCCTGCGCTAAGCGCGTTTTGAAATGAGATACCCAAGCCCCCGGCGGAGCACGCGCTTCGCCGGGGGTTTTCGTTTCGCCTTCGGCGAGGATATTTGAGCCAAGCCGAAGGGGCGATTGCGCCGCGCCGCGATCCGCGTCACTGTCGAGCCATGATCAAGGCTCTGATTTTCGATGTGTTCGGCACCTGTGTCGATTGGCGCAACTCGGTCGCGCATGAGGTGGAAATTGCCTTTCCCGGGATCGATTCCCTCGCCTTCGCCGATGCGTGGCGCGCCGAATACGATCCTGCGATGCGGCGTATCCGCGACGGCGGGCGCGGCTATGTGGCGCTCGACGATCTGCATCGCGAGAACCTGCACCGGGTGGCCAAGCGCTTCGCGGTCTCGGCGCCCGATAGCCTCTCGCATGTCTGGGAGCGGCTGAACCCGTGGCCCGATGTGGTCGGCGGCCTTCACGCGCTGAAGCGTCATGCGATCATCGCGCCCTGCTCCAACGGGTCCATCGCGCTGATGACGCGGCTTGCGCGCCATGCGGAGCTGCCGTGGGATTGCATCCTCGGCGCAGATATCGCCCGCGACTACAAGCCGAAGCCCGAGGTCTATCTGGCCTCCTGCGCCGCGCTGCGACTGCCGCCCGAAGAGGTGATGATGGTGGCCGCCCATAACGACGATCTCGCAGCCGCCCGGCCCTTGGGGCTGAAGACCGCTTTCGTGCCGCGTCCCACCGAATACGGGCCCGCTCAGGACAAGGACCTTGTGGCGAGCGAGGAATGGGACGCGATCGCGCCCGATTTCGAGACGCTGGCGAAGGAGCTTTTCGCATGAGTGAGGCCGACGCGATCATCGAAGCCCTCGGCCTCGCGCCCCATCCCGAGGGCGGGCATTACCGCCAGACTTGGGAAGCCGAGGCCGCAGACGGCGCGCGTCCTTCGGGCACCTGCATCTACTTCCTGCTCAAAGCGGGCGAGCGTAGCCATTGGCACCGGGTGGACGCGACCGAGATCTGGCATTTCCACGCAGGCGCGCCGGTGCAGCTCGATATCGCGCCGCAGGAGGCGGGGCCGGTGCTGGAACTGCTGTTGGGCCCCGACGTGCTGGGCGGCGATCAACCGCAGGGGATCGTGCCCGCGGGCCAGTGGCAATCGGCGCGCTCGACCGGGGCGTGGAGCCTTGTCAGCTGCACCGTCTCGCCGGGCTTTCGCTTCGAGGGGTTCGAGCTGGCCCCGAGAGGCTTCGACATCCCCCGCTGATCACCAGAGCCCGATGCTCGCCCAACGCGAGAGCTGATCGAGCCAGCTAATCGGCGGCCACCAGAGCAGCGTCAGCACGATCACCGCACCCACCAGCCCGACCGCCAGCGCCAGTTCGCGCCGGTGACACAGCGTCTGCGCCGCTGCCGACCACAGCAGGTTGCGGATCACAGGCCAGTGCAGCTTGATGTGCCAGATACCGGCGAAGATGAAGAGCACCCCCATCGCGAAGTGCAAAAGCTCCCAGTCGGCGCGGTTCAGCGCGAGGAGCGACCAGTCGATATCCCGCGCCACCCGGCCCGAGGGCGCGATGCTGACGACGAGGCCGGAAATGACCATGACGACGAAGCTGAGCCCCGCGAGGAAGACCGCGGCGGCCCGGTTCGAAAACGGGGCCTGCTTGCGCGCCTGCGGCGTAGGACAGGGATCGGTTGGAGTTTGAGACATATAATTACCCTCTGCGTTGAGGCTAATCCTAGCGCCGTCCGCCGCGGCGCGGCATGATCGGCGTCAAGTGATGTGAATTTAGCCGGGGCGCGAGACCTTGCCGCCGCCGATCAGCGCCGGAACCCCGGTCGTGGAGGGCCCTGAGGTCGCCATGCCGCGCGCGACCCGCACCGCGAGATAGGCGAAGGCCTGCGCCTCAAGCATGTCGCCGTCGAGCCCGATATCCTCGACCGGCTGCACCGGCACGTTCATGCGCCGCTGCAATGCCACCATAAGCGCGGTGTTGAGCCGCCCGCCGCCGCAGACATAGATAGCCTTGGGCGGCGTCGGGTAATGCTCGCCCGCGCGCGCGACCGAAGCGGCCGCGCAGGCTGTCAGGGTGGCCGCGGCATCCGCGTCATCGAGTTCCGCGACGCGGGTCAGGATGTCGTGGAAATCGTTCCGATCGAGCGATTTCGGCGGCATTTTCAGGAAATAGGGATGCGTCAGGAAGGCCTCGACCATGGCCTCGTCGACCGTGCCCGCGAGCGCCAATTCCCCGCCCGCATCGAACTCGGCCTTGCGCCGGAGCCGCATCAAGTCGTTGATCGGCGCGTTGGCGGGGCCGGTGTCGAAAGCCAGCACCGCGCCGGGCACCTCTGCCGAGGGTTGGCGCGGATCGACCCAGGTGACATTGCCGACGCCGCCGAGGTTCAGAAACACAGCCGGCGCGTCGAGCTTGGCGTATTTCGCGCAGGCGAAATGGAAGAACGGCGCGAGCGGCGCGCCCTGCCCGCCCATCTCCACGTCGGTGGAGCGGAAATCCCAGACCACGGGGCGCGACAGCACCTCGGCCAGAACCGAGCCGTCGCCTGCCTGATGGGTGCGGCGCGGGCCCTGCATCCCGTAGGGATCATGGGCGAGCGTCTGGCCGTGAAAGCCCACGACTTGCGCCTCTCCCAATCCGCTGAGCAGTTCGGCATGGGCGGTCTCGACCACCTCGCAGGCGTCCTCCACCCCCGGCTCGCCGGGCCAATGCCCAAGAGCTGCGTGGAGCGTCGCGCGCTCGGCCTCGGTATAGGGGCGATAGTCGCTGCGGCCGAAATCGAGAATGCGGGTTCCGTCGGTCAAAACGAGCGCCGCGTCCACCCCGTCCAAGGACGTGCCCGACATGGCGCCAACTGCCCAGACCGGCCCGGATTTCAACATGGCTTCCCTCTCGTCGCCTGCCCCGATATACGCACGCTCAGACGAAAGGAACAAGCACGATGACCTACCATCCGAAATCAGACTTCATGCGCGTGATGATCGAGCGGGGCTTTCTGGCCGACTGCACGGATTATCAGGGGCTGGACGAGGCTTTGGCGAAGGGGGTCGTGCCGACTTATATCGGCTATGATGCGACGGCGAAGTCGTTGCATGTCGGCCACCTGCTGAACATCATGATGCTGCGCTGGCTGCAAAAGACCGGCCACAAGCCGATTACCCTGATGGGCGGCGGCACCACGAAGGTCGGCGACCCGTCGTTCCGCTCCGATGAGCGCCCGCTGCTGACGCCCGAAGCGATCGATGAAAACATCGCCGGGATGAAGCAGGTCTTCGCGAAATACCTCGATTACGGCGACGGACCGACCGATGCGCTCATGCTGAACAACGCGGAATGGCTCGACGGGCTGAACTACCTCGAATTTCTACGCGATATCGGGCGGCATTTCTCGGTCAACCGGATGCTGTCCTTCGAGAGCGTGAAATCGCGGCTCGATCGCGAGCAATCGCTGTCCTTCCTCGAATTCAACTACATGATCCTGCAGGCCTATGACTTCCTCGAACTGAACCGCCGCTACGGCTGCCTGCTGCAGATGGGCGGATCGGACCAGTGGGGCAATATCGTCAACGGGATCGACCTGACGCGCCGTGTGCTCGATCACGAGATCTACGGGTTGACCTCGCCGCTTCTGACCACCTCGGACGGCCGCAAGATGGGCAAGAGCCAGGGCGGCGCGATCTGGCTGAACTCGGACATGCTGAGCCCTTACGAGTTCTGGCAGTTCTGGCGCAACACGACCGACGCCGATGTGGGCCGCTTCCTGAAGCTCTATACCGAGCTGCCGGTGGCGGAATGCGAGCGTCTGGGTGCGCTGGAAGGCTCCGAGATCAACGCGGCGAAGGTGCGTCTGGCCAACGAGGTCACAGCGCTCTGCCACGGCTGGGACGCGGCGCATGCCGCCGAGGCGACCGCGCGCGAGGTCTTCGAGAAGGGCGGCGTGGGCGACGATCTGCCCACCCTGACGCTGACGGTCGAGGAGCTGGGCGACGGGATCAGCCTTGCGCAGCTCGTCGTGCGCTCGGGGCTTGCGAAATCGGGCAAGGACGGCAAGCGGCTGATCGCGGAAGGCGCGCTCAAGGTCGATGACGAGACCTGCGCCGATCCGGGCCGCATGTTCACCGCCGCCGATCTGGAGACCCCGGTGAAGCTGAGCGCGGGCAAGAAGCGCCACGCGCTGGTCGAAGTCGAATAAACCTTTCGGGCGCGCCTCATGCGGGCGCGCCCAAGCCCCTTTCCCGATCCGGTCGGCTGTGGCACTCTTTGCTTATGAGCAAGGTTACCAATCTCAACCAGTTTCGCAAACAGCAGGCCCGCGTGAAGAAACGCGAGCAAGGCTCTGTGAACGCTGAGAAATTCGGACGTAGCAAGGCCGAGAAGACGCTGCAGGAAAGCCGTGCCACGAAAGAGCGGCGCGATCTCGACGGGCATCAGCGCGAGCATGACGAATGAGCAGACCGAAGAAACGCTCCCTGACGCTGGGCGGGCACCGCACTTCGGTCACGCTGGAGGACGAATTCTGGCGCGCCTTCCGCGACATCGCGACCGAAAAAAACCTTGGCCTCAACGAGTTGGCAGCCGAAATTGATGTGGATCGCGGCACCGAGACGGGCCTTGCCACGGCAATCCGCCTCTACGTTCTGGCCTATTACCGGGCGCGCGCGATCTCGTAAGGCAGGCCGCGGCGCACGGCGCTTTCCGCCGCCCATGCAAGCTCCTTGCGCGAGCGATAGTCGGAGACCGAAAGCGGCATGTGGAACACCACCTCGACCGATCCTTGCCGCTTCTGGGCCAACACTTTTATCAGATGCGGCCCGAAGCCCATATCGCCCCACCAGCCGTAGAACCGCACGTCCTCGCCCGCGGGGGGCGTGTAGACGACGGTGACCGGCTGGATCTGCATCACGCGCTCCAGCCCGTGGCTGTAGAAGGCCTGAAACAGCGTCGGCTTGAAGGGTAGCACCCGGCGCGCATCGGTCGACGTGCCTTCGGGGAAGAACAGCAGGTGATGGCCCGCGCGGATGCGATCCTCGAACAGGCCCTGCTGCGTCTTGGCCTCACGCGGGTCGCGCTTGATGAAGACCGTACCCGTTGCGCGGGCGAGCCAGCCGACGAAGGGCCAATTGGCGACCTCGGCCTTGGAGACGAAATAAATCCGCTGGCAGGCGTTGAGCGCAAAGATATCGAGCCACGATCCGTGATTGGCGACCACCGCGCCGATCTTGGTCATCGGACGCCCGGTAACGCTGTACGAGAGCCCAAGGATCGGGAAGCTCATCCGGCAGACCGCCTGCGTGATCCACGGCGTCCAGGGCCGCGCCGGCCCGTGAACCGGGCGCTCCACCAGCCGCACCAGTAGCAGCACGATCAGCCCGATCAGCAGCATCAACCCCCAGAACAGACCGCGCAACACAGCCCGCGTCCAATCGAGCGCGCCAAGCGGTTTGGGATCGGGCTCGTCCTCGATCCAGCTCACGCGCGGCCCTCGAAACGGCGGGTGTAGAAGCTGCGATGCTTGTCGCTCATCGCCTTGGTATCCATCAGCAAAAGGACATCGGTGGTGTTGAAGGGACGGTCGATGAACGCGCCCTCGCCCACGAAACCGCCAAGCCGCAGATAGGCCTTGATCAGATTGGGCATCTGAGCCAGAGCCGCGCGCCGATCCAGCGCCTCCTCGGGCACGAGGTCCATCGGCTGATAGGCTTCGGGCCGTGCGCGCGGGCGCATATGTTCGGGCGCAAGATGATGGTGATGCAACCAGGAGAGCGGCGCTTTAAGCATCTCGGCATCGGTGCCGTGGAAGGAGGCCACGCCGAAGAGAATCTCGATGTCATGGGCCAGCACGTAATCGGCGAGCGCGTTCCACAAAAGCAGCATCGCCGCCCCGCCGCGATAGTCCGGATCGACGCAGGAGCGGCCCAGCTCCAAGAGTTTGCGCCCCGTGCCGATCAGCGGCGCGAGGTCATATTCACTGTCGCAATAGAACTGCCCCGCCCGTTCCAGCCGATCGGAGGGCAGAAGCCGATAGGCCCCCACCACATGCTCGCCTTCCGCGCGTGCCGGATCGACCAGCAGCAGGTGATCGTAGACCGGGTCGAGCCGGTCGCTTTCCAGACGGTTTTCGTGATCGACCGTTTCACCGCCGCCGCCGAGCTCTTCGACGAAAACGCGATAACGGAGCCGCTGCGACGCCACGAGATCGGCGGCATCACGGGCCAGCCTGATTTCGAATGCGGCGCTGTCGATCACGGGCGTCCTCCTGCCGATCTTCGCTGGCCCGGTTTAGAAAGCCGCGCCCGGATTGGCAATATCGCGCGGTGCGCGCCGTGTCATCGGCGCATCACGGAGGGTTCAATCGCCACATCCCAAGGTTGAAGGTTTCCCACACGACCTCACGAAGCTGTTAACCATTCGTCAACTTTGTTCAGAGAAAACCAATTCCAGCGCGACCCGCCGCCCGTCCAGGACAAGCTTGCCTTGATGCTCGAAATTTACCGTCACTTTTTCGCCGATACGCGATTGAACCTGTCCGGTGCCCCAGTCGGGCTGGGCCGGGTTTCTGACCAGCATGCCGGGTTCGAGAATTTCATAGATCACATTTCACCTATTGGAGAGTTTAATGCCATTCGAGACCGCCAATGCCGGTACGGACGACGATGATTTGACCGCCCTTGTGGGCTCGCGCCTGTGTCATGACCTTATCAGCCCGATCGGGGCGATCGGCAATGGGGTCGAATTGCTCACCATGACGAGCGATGCGCCCGGGCCCGAGGTCGAGTTGATCGCCCAAAGCGTGGCGGCGGCGAATGCGCGCGTCAAGTTCTTCCGGGTGGCTTTCGGGCGGGCAGGCGCTGAACAGCAGCTTGGCGAGGCGGAAGTCTCCGGTTTGTTGGGCGAATTATCGGCGCAGAGCCGTCTGGACTACGAGTGGAAAGTGCCGGGCGATGCGCCGCGCACCGAGGTGAAGCTGGCGTTTCTCGCGATGCTCTGCCTGGAGACCGCGCTGCCCTTCGGCGGCACGCTGCGCGCGCTGCCCTGCGGCGATGGCTGGATGATCACCGCGCGGTCCGAAAAAGCACGGCCTAACCGGGAATTTTTCGCCGTGCTCGATGGCGCCCAGATGGAGCTGACGCCCGCGCGGGTGCAATTCGCGATGCTGCCGCGCGAGGCGGCGCGGCAGGGTCGCAGGCTCGACTGGTCGGTCGACACCGAGGGCGGCACGATCGCGTTCTGAGCGCTCAGGGATGTTCGGTGCGCCTTAGGGGCGCACCGTGCCATGCCCCGTCACAAGATATTTGAACGAGGTCAGTTGCTCGGCGCCCACCGGGCCCCGCGCATGCATCTTGCCGGTCGCAATCCCGATCTCTGCGCCCATCCCGAACTCGCCACCATCGGCGAACTGGGTCGAGGCGTTGCGCATCAGGATCGCGCTGTCGAGCCGCTCAAAGAAGCGGTCGGCGGCGGCGTCATTTTCGGTCAGGATCGATTCCGTATGCTGGCTGCCATAGCGGCGGATATGTTCGATCGCGCCATCCACGCCGTCCACGATCTTCGCCGCGCAGATCATATCGAGGAATTCGCGCCCGAAATCTTCCGCGCTCGCCTCGGTGACGCCCTCGATCGACAAGAGCTCCCCGGTGCCGCGCACCTCGACGCCTGCCTTGAGCAGATCCTCGATCAGTACGCCGCCATGGGTGTCCCAGAAGGCGCGGTCGATCAGCAGACATTCCATCGCACCGCAAATCCCGGTGCGCCGGGTCTTGGCGTTCACCACCACGGCCCGCGCCTGCTCCAGATCGGCAGCCCCGTCGGCATAGATATGGCAGATGCCTTCGAGATGCGCGAAGACCGGCACGCGCGCCTCCGCCTGCACCAACCCGACGAGCCCCTTGCCGCCGCGCGGCACGATCACGTCGATGAATTCGGTCGCGCGCAGCATCTCGGCCACGGCGGCGCGGTCTCGGGTCGGCACAAGCTGGACCGCCGCTTCGGGCAGGCCCGCGGCGCGCAGACCTTCGAGCAGGCAGGCATGGATCGCGCGGCTGGAATGGAAGCTCTCCGAGCCGCCGCGCAGGATCACCGCATTGCCCGATTTCAGACAGAGCGCGCCAGCATCCGCCGTCACATTGGGCCGCGATTCATAGATCACGCCGATCACACCGAGCGGCGTGCGCACGCGCTTGATATGCAGCCCCGAGGGCATGTCCCATTCCGCGATCGTGTCGCCCACCGGATCGCGCTGCGCAGCCACCGCCCGCAAACCCTTGGCAATCGCCTCGATCCGCGCGTCGTCCAGCATCAGCCGGTCCATCATCGCAGGGCTCAGCCCCTTCTCGGCGCCGTAGGCCATATCCTCGCCATTGGCGGTGATGATGTCGCCCTTGCGCGCGAGCACCGCATCGGCGGCCGCTTCCAGCGCCTTTTGCTTCACCTCGGCGCTGGCGAAGGCCAGCTCCGCGCTCGCCGCACGCGCGGCCGCGCCCATCGTCTCGATCAGCCCCTTGGCGTCCATGTCGTCTTTCATTGCGCACCTCTACCGGATTTCCCGGTCTGTCCCGTCTTCACCCATTGCGCCAGCTTCACCGCCAGCACGATCCACGGCAGCCCATGCATCACCAGATCGAACCAGTCGATCGGACGCACCAGCGTGCCCGCCACCAACATTTTCAGCTTTTCCCAGATATGTGGCTCTGGGGTGAATGGCGCGAGACCGAGCAGTGCTGCGAAAAGCACCGCCTGCAGAAGAGTGATGTGGTCGAAAACCTGTTTGATCCAGCGCATGCGCTCCTCCCGAAACTTCGCCCGGATATAAGCGATGGTAGCGCGGTTCACAAACGCAACTTTACCGTAAAGGAGGGGAAAGTGGCGCGGTTGACGGGGCTCGAACCCGCGACCCCCGGCGTGACAGGCCGGTACTCTAACCAACTGAGCTACAACCGCGCATCTGCGCTCGGGGCGATCCGGATGATGGCGCGGTTGACGGGGCTCGAACCCGCGACCCCCGGCGTGACAGGCCGGTACTCTAACCAACTGAGCTACAACCGCTCGCATCATCTGCCCGGATCGCCGTCCGAGCGTGGGGAGGGTATTACGCGGGCGACCTGCCCCCGTCAAGCGGCCTGAGAGCAAAAAACCGACGAATTTTCACCTGCCGTTCGGGCAAGCAAATCGCGGCTCCTCAGTGCGCGCCCGCGACCCTTATTTATCGCGCCCGCACGCGCCCCGATGAGATGCGCTTTCTGCTTCCTCTTGGCAGAAATATCCCGGGGGAAACCGAAGGTCGGGGGCAGAGCCCCCTCTTCAACGGCTGCAATCACCGCTCCGGCGCGGGAATGAACTCCGCATCGTCGGCAGGCGGCAGCTGGAAACGGCCATGCGCCCAGTCGCCCGCGCGCCATGCCTCTTTTGCGGCGTCGATCTTGTCGCGCGACGAGGCCACGAAATTCCACCAGATATAGCGCGGACCGCCCATGGTTGCGCCACCCAACACGATCAGCCGCGCTCCCTGCCCGCCCGCCTTGAGCGACACCCGGTCGCCGGGGCGGAAGACCAGCATCCGGCCTTCCTCATAGGTTTCGCCCGCCACGGTGACAGAGCCCTGCAGCACATAGACGCCGCGATCTTCGTGATTGTCGGGCAGCGGGAGCTGCGCGCCCGGATCGAGATTCGCATCGGCGTAGAACATCTCGGAGGGCAGATCGATCGGCGCATGCGCGCCCCAGGCATCGCCAAGCACGAGCCGAACGGTCTTGCCCTCGGCCTGCAGTTCGGGAAGGGCCTCGGCGCCCACATGTTTGAACGCCGCCTGCCCCTCTTCCTGTTCCTCGGGCAGCGCGACCCAGGTCTGGATGCCCGCGAGATGCTGGCCGGTGTCGCGGACCTTGCCGTCGGTGCGCTCGGAATGGGTGATGCCATAGCCCGCATTCATCCAGTTCACCGCGCCCGGCGTGATCCATTGATCGGTGCCCAGCGAATCGCGGTGATGCAGGCGGCCTTGCAGAAGGTAGGTCACGGTCGCGAGGCCGATATGCGGATGCGGGCGGATGTCGATGCCGCGTTGGCCCGAGAGGAATTCGACCGGGCCGATCTGGTCGAAGAAGATGAAGGGGCCGATCATCTGCCGCGCGGCGGACGGGAGCGCGCGGCGCACCTCGAATCCGCCAAGGTCACGCGCCCGCGGCGCGATGACGGTTTCAATGGCGTCGACGGCGTCGCCAATCGGAATTTCGGGGTCGAGGGCGGGGTTCCAGCTCATTGAGGCGCTCCTTTCCTGTGGTTGAGGGAAAGGTAGCATCGTGGCGCGCATATCATAGAGCCATGCGCGAACAGAATCTGAGCGCGGCCGCGCAACGAGGCGCAAGACTTTGATATCGTTATACTTAAGGGGGAATGGTGGGCGGTGAGGGGCTCGAACCCCCGACATCTTCGGTGTAAACGAAGCGCTCTACCAACTGAGCTAACCGCCCCCGGCCCTTCCTCTAGCTCCGCCTTGCGCGGGGATCAAGACCTCAGATGCCCTCGCGCATCCGCGCCTTGCGGTTCGACGAAAGTTTCATCCCCGGCGCGGTCAGCCGCGCTTCCGGTCCGACCCAGGCATAGGCCAGCAGGCAGGGGTCGAGATCGGCGGTGGTGATGCGGTGTTCATGATCGGGACGGTTCAGGATCAGCGAGCCGGGGGCATGCACGGCGGTATCGTTCTCCGACCACGGACCCGCGACCGAGATATAGCTCTCCTCGATCTCCTTATGGCTGTGCTGCGGATAGGTCGTGCGCGGCGCAAAGAGGACGAATCCGAGCACTAGCCGATCGGAAGCCACCGGTCCGCGCGGGCCCAGCACCTCGCAATAGGCATATTTGCGCGCCAGCGCCTTCGGCACTTTCTCGTAGCCGTATTCCCAAGTCAGCTGCCCCGTCACGCGCGAGAGCGCCCGCGCCATTCCCGCGACCGCGCCGCGCTCGCCCAGATCGAGCGCCCGCGACAGATGTGCTGTCACCGGTTTCGGCTGCGGCTGGCGCGGCGTCACCGGGGGATTGGTGTCGATGATCTGCGAGAGCGTATCGCGCACCCGTTTGCGATGGCTGCGGATCAGGCGGCTGCCGCCTGCCGAGCCGTGCCGGTAGAGCGTGTCGAATTCCCGCAGCAGATACAGCCAGTCCGGGCAATCGGAGACGCGCAGCACCTCGTCGGGCCGGGCGTCGGACATCGGCGTGGTCTCGGTCATCGCATCCTCCGCATCTTGCGCATGGGGCGCGCATCTCTGGCGTGCTGTCTGGCCCATAATCTGACGCCGCAGGGCGCAGAAAACTAACCGGAAAACGACAAAGGCGCGTCTATTCAAGACGCGCCTTCGTAGGAAGATGGTGGGCGATGAGGGATTTGAACCCCCGACATCATCGATGTGAACGATGCGCTCTACCACTGAGCTAATCGCCCTCCGTGGCGGGCTTTTAGCGCCCCTCTTCTGGCTCCGCAAGAGGGTTTTCGTCGAAATCTCCAGCGTCCTGCGCGGGGTCATTTTCCGCCGGGCTGGCCTCTGCCGCGACCGCTTCGAGCATGCCCGAGGGGCGGCGCAGTTTGACCACGAGGATCTCGTCGCCGTTCTTCTCGAACTGGCGGTTGATCTTCAGCTTGCCGAGCGGCGGGATGCTGAGTTCCTCGCCTTCCGAGAGCGCCTCGCCCAGAACCTTGAGGACCGATTCCGACATGTCCTTCGCCTCGCCGCGCTTCACGCCGGCCTCGACCATCACCCGATCCACGAAGCTCCTCTTGCGCACGAGCGCCTTCGCCTCGCTCGGCTCAGGCGCCGGATGAGGCGTGGAGGGCGTGAGCGTCGCGGCGGAGGCCGGCGGCGCCTCGGGCGTCGCGATGGGCGGCTTGCGGGTCGATTTCGGTTTCTGGCTCTTGGCCATGGCGGCTCCTTTTTTGATCGCAATACGAAGAGGTTAAGGGCAAACCTGTTCAAATGCAAAAACGCCCGCCGCGATATGCGACGGGCGTTCTCGTTTTCAATTCGAAGGCGATCAGTGCGCGGTTGCGCCCTGCCCGTCCGATTTGGCCGCGGCGGCGGCAGCGGCTGCTGCCTCTTCGGCCTCTTCGTCCCAATCGACCGGCTCAGGCTGGCGAACCAGCGCCCGGGCGAGGACTTCGCGAACGTGAGTGACCGGCACAATCTCCAGCCCCTCCTTCACGTTGTCCGGGATATCCGCGAGGTCTTTTTCATTCTCCTCGGGGATGAAGACGGTCGTGATCCCGCCGCGCAGCGCCGCAAGCAGTTTCTCTTTCAGGCCGCCGATCGGCATCGCGTTCCCGCGCAGGGAGACTTCGCCGGTCATGGCGATATCCTTGCGCACCGGGATCCCGGTCAACACCGACACGATGGAGGTCACCATCGCCAGACCCGCCGAGGGCCCGTCTTTCGGCGTCGCACCATCCGGGACGTGGACGTGGATGTCCCACTTCTCGAAGCGCGGCGGCTTGATGCCGAATTGCGGCGCAACCGACCGGACGTAGCTGGATGCCGCGTCGATCGATTCCTTCATCACGTCGCCCAGCTTACCGGTGGTCTTCATCCGACCTTTACCCGGCAGGCGCAGTGCTTCGATCTGCAGCAGGTCGCCGCCCACGGAGGTCCAGGCAAGGCCGGTCACGACGCCCACCTGATCTTCCTTCTCGGCCAGACCGTAGCGGAACTTCTTGACGCCCAGGTAATCGCCCACCTTCGCCTCATCGACGGTGATGTGCTTGGTCGCACCCTTCGACTTGATGATCTCGGTCACCGCTTTCCGGGCGAGCTTCGCGATATCGCGCTCGAGATTCCGTACGCCCGCTTCGCGGGTGTAGTAGCGGATCACGTCGGTCAGCGCGCCGTCGGTCAGTTCGAATTCGTTCTTCTTCAGCCCGTGACCCTTGATCTGCTTCGGGATCAGGTGCTGCTTGGCGATCTCGGCCTTCTCGTCCTCGGTGTAGCCCGCGAGCGGAATGATCTCCATCCGGTCCAGAAGCGGGCCCGGCATGTTGTAGGAGTTCGCCGTCGTCAGGAACATCACGTTCGAGAGGTCGTATTCCACTTCGAGATAGTGGTCCACGAAGGTCGCATTCTGCTCGGGGTCGAGCACTTCAAGCATCGCCGAAGCCGGGTCGCCACGGAAGTCCTGACCCATCTTGTCGATCTCGTCGAGCAGGATGAGCGGGTTCGTGGTTTTCGCCTTCTTCAGCGCCTGAATGATCTTGCCGGGCATCGAGCCGATATAGGTCCGACGGTGGCCGCGGATCTCGGATTCGTCGCGCACGCCGCCCAGCGAGATGCGGATGAATTCGCGCCCCGTTGCCTTGGCGACAGACCGGCCGAGCGAGGTCTTACCCACGCCGGGCGGACCCACGAGGCACATGATCGGGCCTTTGAGCTTGGCCGAGCGCGCCTGCACCGCGAGATATTCGACGATGCGTTCCTTGACCTTCTCGAGACCGTAGTGATCGGCATCGAGCACGGCCTCCGCCTTGCTGAGGTCTTTCTTCACGCGGGATTTGGTGCCCCACGGGATCGACAGCATCCAGTCGAGATAGTTGCGCACGACGGTGGCTTCCGCCGACATCGGCGACATCGACTTGAGCTTCTTCAGCTCGGCCTCGGCCTTTTCCTTGGCCTCTTTCGAGAGCTTGGTGTTCTCGATGCGCTCTTCGAGCTCGAGGATCTCGTTCTGGCCGTCTTCGCCATCGCCGAGTTCCTTCTGAATGGCCTTCATCTGCTCATTCAGGTAGTACTCGCGCTGGGTCTTCTCCATCTGCGTTTTCACGCGGGATTTGATCTTCTTCTCCACCTGGAGAACCGAGACCTCACCCTGCATGAGCCCGTAGACCCGCTCCAGCCGTTCGGAGACGTCGAGCGTTTCCAGAAGCTCCTGCTTCTGGGCCACTTCCAGCCCCAGATGGCCCGAGACGAGATCGGCCAGCTTGTCCGCTTCGGTCGCATCGGCCACGGCCGACAGCGCCTCTTCGGGGATGTTCTTCTTGATCTTCGCGTAGCGCTCGAACTCCTCGGCGACCGAGCGCAGCAGAGCGCGGATGGTCTCCACGTCGCCCTCGGTTTCGATCAGAGGTTCGGCATTCGCCTCGAAATAGTCGTCATTCTCGACGAAATCGGTGATGCGCACGCGGCTCTTGCCCTCGACCAGCACCTTCACGGTGCCATCGGGCAGTTTCAGCAGTTGCAGCACGTTGGCGAGCACACCAACGCGGAAAATCCCGTCCGTATCGGGGTCGTCTTGCGACGGATCGACCTGGCTTGCGAGCAAGATCTGACGGTCTTCCGCCATCACCTCTTCCAGTGCGCGCACGGATTTCTCGCGCCCGACGAAGAGCGGCACGATCATGTGGGGGAAAACCACGATGTCGCGCAGCGGCAGGACCGGATGGGTGACAGAGCTAAATTCGGTCATCGGCGTTCCTCTCTTGGCAGGAGGGTCCGGCCCCGTTTTCGGCGACCACGTCCCTCCCCTGTTCAACCCAATATCTAGGAGCCGTGAAGCATCCATTCAACTAGGGCATGTCACTCACCCGTCACAATGCGTAGCCCCGGGACAGGCCGCAAGAGGCGATCTCGTTGCCGTGAGCGGTTCGTGCGCGAGCGTGATCGAATGTGTAGCCGATCACCGGGGCAGGATCATCTCGGCCATCAAGCCGCCAAGCCGTTCGGATCGCCCGAGTTTCAGCGATCCACCGTGGCGGCGCAGGATGTCGGCGGTGATCGAAAGCCCCAATCCGACGCCCTGCCCGCGATCTTGATTGCGCGCCGGGTCGAGCCGGGTAAATGGCCGGATCGCCTCCTCGCGGCGTTCGGGCGGGATGCCCGGCCCGTCATCATGCACCGCGATTCGCCACCCCGTGCGCGCGATAGAGACAGTGATCTCCGCGCGCGTGCCGTAGCGCACCGCGTTGCCGATCAGATTCGCCAAGGCGCGTTTGAGCGCATCGGGGCGGAAGGTCGCGTCCTCCTCGCTGTCGCAATCGACCAGCGTCACATCGCGCCCCATCCGCCGCATGTCCTCCACCACGCCTGCAACGAAGCCGCAGATCGGCAGCGTCTCCGGCTCGCCATGCGACGCCCCGTCGCGCGAGAATTCGAGAAACGCATCGACAAGGCGCCCCATCTCGTCGACGTCGCGCTCCATCGCGCGGACCTCGTCATTCTCCTCCATCATCGACAGCCCGAGCCGCAGACGCGTGAGCGGCGTGCGCAGATCGTGGCTGACACCGGACAGCATCAGCGTGCGCTGCTCGATCTGCCGCTCGATCCGGTTGCGCATATCGAGGAAGGCGCGGCCTGCGGCGCGCACCTCCGTCGCCCCCGAGACGCGGTAATTCAGGTTACGCCCCTTGCCGAATTCCTCCGCCGCATGGCTCAGCCTGCGGATCGGGCGCAGCTGATTGCGCAGGAAGATATAGGCGATCAGTGTCATCAGGATGGAAACAAAGACCATTAGAACCAGCAATTGGTGCGGATTCGACGCCGAAACCCGGCTGCGCGCGAAGGTCACCGCGAGCGGCCCGTTCGGCGTCTCCTGCACCACCCGCACGGAATTGGTGTTGTTGTCGAGATCGATGGAGCGGATCTGCGACAGGTTCGCCCGCAGCGTCGAAATCACCACGATTCCGGTCAGATCGAAGAAACTGCGTGTATCGCCCCGCTGCGACGCAAGATTCGCGGGCGCCGGGAATTGCGAGGCGAAGTTCAGCGTCTTGTCGAGCACGTCGAGCCGTTCGCGCGCGACCTCTGCCGTCGGCGCATTGGTCGCGACCTGATCGAGCAGAGCGATCTCGCGCACCATCCCTTCGGTCATCTGCTGCGTAACGCGTTCGAAATGGCGCTGAATGAAGACGACCGAAACCACGAGCTGGATCGTCACCACCGGCAGAATCAGGATCAGCGCGGCCCGCCCATAAAGCCCGCGCGGCATCATCTGTTTCAGCCAGCGAAATTTCATGCCAGAACCCTAACGATGGCCGCGATGGAGGGAAAGATGGAAGAATTGCAGCCCGGCTTGCGTCGGATCGTGGCTCCGAACCCGTCCCCCATGACTTATACCGGCACCTGCACCTATGTCATCGGCACAGGCGAGGTCGCGGTGGTCGATCCCGGCCCCGCCGATCCTGCCCATCTGCAGGCGCTGCTCGACGCGCTCGCACCGGGTGAACGTGTCAGCCATATCCTCGTCACCCATGCGCATCTCGACCATTCCCCCGGCGCACGGCTCTTGGCCGAGGCCACGGGCGCGCCGATCCTCGCCTTCGGCCCGCCCGAATCCGGGCGCGCACCTGTAATGGCGGAACTCGCGGCGCGCGGCCATGCGGGCGGCGGCGAAGGGGTCGATCACGCCTTCGACCCCGACATCCTCATTGAGGACGGCGAGACGCTGAGCCATGGCGACTGGTCGCTCACCGCGCTGCACACGCCCGGCCATTTCTGCAACCATCTGAGCTTCGCGATGGGCGATGCGCTTCTGACCGGCGACGTCGTTATGGGCTGGTCCTCGACGCTGATCTCGCCGCCCGACGGCGATCTGGGCGACTATTACCGCTCGCTCGCGCGGATCGAGGCGGAGAGTCCGCGCATCCTTTATCCCGGCCACGGCGACCCGGTGACCGCCCCCCAGCCCCTGATCGCGAGTCAGCGCGCGCATCGCGACGCCCGCACCGAACAGATCCGAAGCGCCCTCACCGAGCGTCCGGCCACCCCGCAGGGCCTCACCCGCGCGATCTACACCGACGTCCCCGCAGCCCTCCTGCCCGCGGCCGAACGCAACGTCTTCGCGCATCTCGTTGAAATGTCAGTGCAAAACCAAGTCATCGCCGCGCCCGACCTGCGCCCAGAGGCGCTATTTTCGCTGACGTGACGAAAGCCTGAATTTTTTCGCCAGAACCCTCTGGACATCCCAATTCGAGATTCATATACACCCTCACATGTTCCGGCGTAGCTCAGCGGTAGAGCAGTTGACTGTTAATCAATTGGTCGTAGGTTCGATCCCTACCGCCGGAGCCATCCTCCCCTCTAGGGTGTTGATTTAGCTACAAAAAGCCATTCATGGCTTCGTAGGTGTGGCATAGGGGTGTTCCATCACCCGAGTTTTGCGTGGGTCCGTCCGAAACAAGGGCGACGCAAGACCATGCACGGCCAACCCCATCTCTCCCGTCGCGGCGCTGCCTATCAATGGCGCTGTCGGATCCGGGTGTTTTCCACAAAATTCGTTGACCTGAAGCTCTCCTTGGGGACGATGGATCGCCGCGTTGCGATTATCTTAGCCCGCAAGATTAGTGCGGAGAGCGATACATTTATGGACGGCATCATCCGGACCGAGATCTCCCCTCAAGAGGCGCGCGTCTGGCTGGCGGATGTAATCAAGCGCGAGCGGGCGAAGATCGAAAAGCTGCAGATGCTGCGCCGGTTCGACTCCCTCGATCCGCTTGATGATGTGCGCCACGACGAGGCCACGCGGGACGCTTGGGTACATCTGGCACGGTCGGGCATGAATGCTGAGGCACCCGAAGATGCTTCTGAACTTTTGAGCTCGACGATAGATCTATATCGCCGCGACCTTACGAGCGAGAGCCGCAGGCGCATTATCGCAAGGGAGTTTCAGGATCTGACCGGGCGTCCAACAAGTTCTGCTTTTGAAATCGTGACCCTCATGAGCCTGCTGATCTCGGGCAAGCGGGCCGCGTGGAGCGGCGAGGATGCAGCGCTTGAGCCGATCGACGCCCTGGCCGACACGTTGGCCGCTCAGACACCGTCCGACCTGCTGGGGCCCGAACCGCCTTGCCCGGCGCCTAATTTTTCTCCAGACAATGCGGCGCGAACGCCCCCGGCCGTGTCGCTGCCCGCCGATAAGGTTGGCCTCTCGACCGGCACGATCAATCGTCACCTCGATCATCTCGGTCAGGTCACGAACTGGGCCGCCGATGAGGGCTTCCTGATCGACCCGCGCCTCGATCCGGGCAAGCTGCGCTGCAAGGAAACTGTGCGCGAGAGCGAAAAGAAGGATGCGTTCACCCTGCCGCAACTCAAGGCGCTGTTCCAAAGCCCGGTCTGGACGGGTTCTGAGACAGAGTATTACCAGACCCGTCCGGGCAAATCGATCTATCGCAACGGCATCTATTGGTGCCTGCTGATCGGCGGCGTGACGGGAGCGCGGCGCGAAGAGATCGCAGGCGCGTCGCCCGAGGACATCATCGAGGTCGACGGCATGTCTTGCATTTCGATCCGTGAAACCGAGCAGCGCCACGTCAAAACGCTCTCCTCTTGTCGTATCGTGCCGATCCATGCGCGCCTGATCGAGCTCGGGTTTCTCGACCATGTGACGAAGATGAAGCGTGCCGGGCACCCTGATCTGTTTCCGGACCTTCGGGAGCCCAAGAGCGGGAAGCACGGCAAGAAACTCGGACGCCGGATGAGACAGATCATCGATGACACGCTGGGCGCCGGCGGCGCGGCAATATCTTTCCACAGCTTCCGCCACTACGTTCAGAACGCGCTCGAACACGCGGCAATCGACGATAAGATCATTCGCGACATCGTGGGCCATGAAGGGCGCGATATTCACGAGAAGACTTACCACAAACCGACCCCACCCAACCTGATGCGCCCGGCGATCGATGCTCTGCCACTTTGGGTATGACGGGGATGTGTCAGGCGTTTTTTGGACGGGAAGCAGACATTCGCTGCGCTTCTGCCGAATGTCGGCTTTCTGCTGTTCAGCGACATCTCGTTCTTCTGGCTGCGACGCGGTTATTCGCTGCGTGGTGCGCAAATCGCCGGAAGCACCGGGACGATCGTCACGACATCAACCAAGAAAGCATTAATGGGCTGTAAGAAAGCTCCGCAAAGCACGCGACGGAGCGCAGAGGCGCGGCCGCCCTTCACTCTTTGGGCATTACATTCGCGCCCCGATAGCTCCGGCCATGCAGCGAAAGAGGGTAGCAGAGAAACGCAGCGCAAGCCTCTGGAATGCGGCGTGCACCGTGAGATCACGGGGCCCGATTGTGATCACCGCTCTTTGCGACGCCTGACGGACACGATGCAGTCGGAATGATCGGGGTGCAAGGCGGGCAAATCGCGCCCGAGCACATCGACCGCGCCGACATGGCGGAGCGCTCCGCTGACCGCGACCTCGCCGTCGATAAAGCGTTTGCGCTTGCCGTGGCCGCTCGCGATGCAATTCCACGAACCGCCTCCGTCAGCGGACGCAAAGCGCGGCGGATCGTGCGGCGCCTGGCGACCGGCCGTGTGTGTGACGTGCTGCTTGCCAAGGGCGGGCTGCTGCACCGACGGGGCATGCGTGACCTTTCCGGCCGTCGAACTGGTCATCATCACGCCAACCGGGCGCGGCTTCGGGCGCGGCACCATCACCGGCACGGCCTGCGGCGTGGCTGTGGGCACTTGGCCGGGCACCAACTGCGGCGAGGCGACCGGCGTTGCGACCTTGCTCGGCGCCAGCACCGGCGTGGATTGTCGCATCGGCGTCGGAACGGCATAGGGCGCCTGTTGGGGGATCGCCTGCGGCGTGGGCTGCGGAACCCGGCCGTAGCCGCTGAAGGTTTGCCCCGGGTTCGCCTGCACGATGATCGAGGCGGGCACTCGGCCATAGCCGCCAAAGGTCGTGGGCGGGTTCGGCACCACGATGATAATGGGCATCCCCTGCCCGGTGAAGGACGGCGTCGCAATCGGCTGAATGGTCGGCACCGGAGAGACACCGGTGACGGTCGTAGGCGGCAGCGGCTGGATAACGTAGGGCAACTGGCCCGTTCCGGTGAAGGACGGGGTCTGCAAAGCCTGAGGCGGGTTCACCGGGCCGACGCCCGTCAGCACAGTTTGCGGCACAGGCTTGATCACAGTCGGCAACTGCCCCGTGCCGGTGAAGGACGGTGTCTGCAAAGGTTGAGCCGGGTTCACCGGGCCGACACCAGTCAGGACGGGTTGCGGCACTGGCTTGATCACGATCGGCAACTGACCGGTGCCGACGATCGGCGTGCCCGGCTGTCCCTGCACGGTCGGAACCGGACCATACCCCGTCGTCACTGTCGGCTTTGTGGGCACGACATTGATGATCGCGGGAACGGTGGGAAGGGTTGGTTGAGTGCCCGTCGTCGGAAGCTGGGTGGTCGTCGGGATTGTCCCCGGTGTTCCCGTGCCGGTGCCAGTCCCGCTCGGCCCGCAATCTGCCGCCCCGTGCTTGTTTCCCACACCATTGCAGAACCCGAAGTGATTGCCTTCGCCGAAGGCAGACACCGCTGGAAGCGTGAACAGGACGACAGTCAGAGCAAGAGACGGTTTACGCATGAGATCACCAGCTTTTCGTCAGACCAAGGTAGAAGGCAGGATCGCCCGCACCGGTGGACGGCCCGTCGGTCAAGGGCGCTGCCACATAGCTTCGCACGAAGACGCCCGCCGGGAATTCGGCATCGACCCCTAGACCGAGGGACGCGAAGGTTTCCTCCCCCAGCTCGTCCACCGAGGGACTATTGTTTTTCACATAGCCAAGATCGAGGAAGCCGAAAGGCCGAACGCGCCGGACCTGCCCCGCACTCGGGAAGAGATCGCGACCGACTTCGAGGGTCGCGGACACGCCGCTGTCTCCTTGCGCCTCTGCAAACCGGTAACCGCGTTCATCCTCGCGTCCGCCGATATAGAATTCCTCGATGCTCGGCAGGCGATCGGGGGAGTATTGCCCCCACAGCTCGGCGCGCACGGCGCTTTCTGGGCCGAACCATGAGACCGGGTGCTGGTAGCCCAATCCGACACGCAAATGCGAGAAATGCTTGTCGCCGTCATCGAAACCCGCAGCATCCGATGTGCGCTCGCCGACAGAGAGGTTCAGCGCATATTCATAGGCCCCGCCGCCCGGAAGCGCCTTGCCGAAGATCCAGGAGGCCCCGACGACATCGACCGCGCTGTCGAATTTCGTGCCAGAGACATCCACGTTGGATTCGACCCGCTTCGCCTCGAGAAGCGCATAGCCATAGGTATCCACATCGCGCAGGACCGGATAGCCGAAGGCGAGCATGGCCGTGTTGCCCTCGATGTCGGTGGACAGAAGCGTGCCACGCGCATCCCGGCGTGCGGTGACCGAGCCCAGATAGACCTCGCCGAACCCACCGCCCCCGCCAAGGGGCATGCGATAGGCGAGAGCGCCCCAGACGCTGTCGCCACCGCCATCGAATTCGGACGAGCCGGACAGCTCGAACCGCAACCGGTCGCCCGGGGTCAGCGCGCTCAGGAATTCCTGATGGACGCTCAGGATCGCGCTTTCGCCGAAATCGCGCGAGGGGTGATCGAGGCTCACATATCCCGAGGCCCGATCCTCCGGCGTCGTGATGACGCGGACCCGTGCTGCGGAGGCGCCTTCCGGATAGTCGACCTCTGCCGTGGCCGAGACCGCTTCGATATCCTCCACGAGCATGATCGCGCGCTCGAATTCCTTCTGGGTGACGGCGCGGCGCCCGACGATCGGCTCCACATAGCTTCGGATCAGGCGATAGGTCGGCTCATCCACCCCTTCGATAGACACATCGCCGATCTGCCCCTCGTCGACCACGAGCGTCTGACCATCATCTGCGACGAACACTTCGGCGAGGAAATACCCGTCCTCGCGATACATGATCTCGAGCGTCTGAGCGAGATCCTCGGCCGTAACGGTCCCGGTGCGTTGCACGACGACCTGCGCGGCATATCCGAGGATTTCCGCCGTATCGTAAACGGTTACGCCGGTGAGGTTGAATTGGGTGCCTTGCGCCGAAACAGGAGCCGCGGCCAGCGCCAGAGCGAGGCTCAGCGCGATTGGTTTCACTCGAAAAATACCCACGGAAACATCCTGAAAAACCGCTCGATCACAAATAGTTTACCCAAGGTCAGCCGCTTGTCTAGCCTGAACAGTTCTCGCTAAGGTTGTGCGTGACATCTGAGCCGCACGGCGCACCTCGCCCTGCGCCGATCACGCAAGTTCGTGTCTTCCCAGATACAACGCCCCCGGGTAACGTAAGGTAAGCTTTGATTTCGGGAGAGGCTGAGTTGGAAGGTTCTGCGATCCGGGACATTCGGCGCCGCTTGGGCATCACCCAGATCGAACTGGGCGAAAGGCTCGGGGTCGATCAGGGCACGGTGAGCCGGTGGGAGCGCCAAGTGGAAAATCCGCGCCCTGCAACGCTCGCGCGTCTGAGATCACTTCTCGAGCGCGATGAGGAGCGGCGAGCCTTCAACAGAAGCCTCGCGATTGTGCGGTGTGACCTGCGCCCCGCGTCACTCCTCGATCAGAACCTGCGGCTCGTCGAAATTTCGGCCTCCGGCAAGAAGGCCTTCACCGAGCGCGGACAGGATCCCTTCAAGCTCATGGGAACGTCCTTCGAGACCTACTCTAATCGCATCGGGGCGCCGCATCTTCGGGATCACCTGCTGGAATCGGGTTTTCTCGACGGGGCGGCGCTTCTGTTCAGCTTTACGGTGAATGCGCGCGGAAATGGAAATGTCACGATTTGGGAGCCTCTGACGGAGGACGGGCAGTTTGTCGGGGCACTCAACTACATCACCTCTTTCTTCGACTTCCCCGCCAATGACGAGTTCACGATCGAGAAGATCGGCTTCGTCGCGACCGACAATCCCGGAACCTTTCATGTCACCCATGCGGGGCAGCGCGCCCATCTGATCGACGGCGCGTCCTTCTACTGACGGGGACCGGGGCGGCCGCAACG
Source organism: Thioclava sp. PTB-PU3-1 (assembly GCF_055666785.1). Taxonomy (NCBI): domain Bacteria; kingdom Pseudomonadati; phylum Pseudomonadota; class Alphaproteobacteria; order Rhodobacterales; family Paracoccaceae; genus Thioclava; species Thioclava sp. PTB-PU3-1. The sequence continues at coordinate 92,794 of NZ_JBVNVL010000009.1, forward strand.
CTTGGATGATCGGCCCCTCGCCGCGCAATTCATCGAACCCGGCAAAACGCATATTTCCGCCCTCCCACCGATCACCGCTTCGTGATCAAATGCGAAGAATGACGACGGCGCACGACTTTAGCGGGAGCGGCCACCCTTCTGCATTTTGGCGGCGCGCCGCTCTGCTCACCCCTTGCGCAACGCATTCAGAGAGGTCTTCAAAATGAACAAGCTCGTTCTCAGCGCCATGCTCGTCTTCGCGCTTTCGGCATGTCAGGAAGAGGAAGACAAGGCGGAGGAGACCGGCTCGGCGACCACCTCGACGACGCAGAGCGCGGAGCCCGCAAAGGAAGATACCGCGACGGCCGATGACGGCGGCGGCGCAATGGATGAGGCCCCGAAAGCTGCAGCGCAGGAGCCGGCCGCGACGCAAGCGGCGACCTCGTCCGAAGTCAGCCAGGAGGCAATCGACGCCTGCATCGACGCGGTGCGCGCGGCGCATGGCGAGATGGGCGGCACGGTTTTGAGCACCGAGTTCTCCGAGGCGAACTCGCTTGTCATGCTGAAAAGCGCCGACGATGCCGAATGGCGTTGTCTCGTCTCGAATGACGGAAGCGGCGCGAGCGTGGAACAGGTCAGCGCTCCGACGTCTACGGAAGACAGCGCCACGGCCGACGACGGTGGCGGTGCGATGGACGGTGCCCCTGCGGAAGATCCGGCGACGGCGGATGACGGTGGCGGCGCCATGGATGGCGCGCCGCAGGAAAGCGGCATGCCGACAGTCGGTAGTCCGACCGATCTGACCGATTTCGTCGGCGCGCCTGCGGGTCAGGCAGAGGGCGGACTTCAGGCCCTTGGCTTCGAGTCTATTCGATCGGAAGGCCTGACGACCTTCTGGTTCAACCGGGCGACCGGTGCCTGCGCGAAGATCACAACCTCAGATGGGAAATTCGCTGACATCACGATGCTTCCTGCGGAAGATTGCTGAAGGGGTAAGGGGTAGAACCAACGAGATGAAGCTCTGTCGGATCCTCATCGGCCTCTTCGTGCTCCTCTGGATCGCGGCGCTGCTGCTGCTCGCAATCGGCACGTTTGGTTGGTTCGGACAGGAGCGCGATCCACTTTCTGGCGTCTTTCTGATGCCGCTTGGCCTGCCGTGGAACATGATCCTTCCCGTGCCGGACAGTGCGGCCGCTCTTTGGGCGGTTGCCGCGCCCGGCGTAAATCTCGCCCTGCTTGTTATCGCTTGCAGAGTGCTGCGCCGTCGCAACTGAGCGGCCCGAACCACCACGTCGTCTCTGCTTATGTGCGTCGGCGCGTCCCGGAAAACGGCACCGCCTTGCCCTTAGGTCAACGGATTCTTCCAAAACGCATATTTTCGCCCTCCCCAAACTCACGCCCGCGTGATCTGATTTGCTAAAGCATGGTCTGAAAAGAAATTTTTAGCCCGGACGTCGCTCACCCCGATCGGGAACGAGCGAATTTATGCGCGCGCGTGGTCCATTCCAAGGCCGCGCGGCCTGTCCGAACCGAGAGGAGATACGTCATGTTCCAAGCGGCCCCGTTCCTGCACTCGCTTCGCACCGCCTCGGCCGCTGCGCTCTGTGCGTTTTCCCTCGCGCTCGGCGCGCCCCAAGCGGCTGCGCAGGAGAGCGTGCCGATCAGCTTCCCGCGCGGACAGTCGAGCGTGACCATCAACGGCGCAGTGATCGGTAGGGACTACATCGACTATGTGCTGCGCGGGAACGCCGGCCAACGGATGAATGTCGATCTCAGGGTCACGGGCACGAATGGCAATGGAATCGCCTACTTCAACATCCTGCCCGCAGGCATGGACTACAATGGCCTGTTCGTCGGCTCGAACGAAGGCAACTCGGCCAGCGTGATCCTCCCCGAAACCCGTGACTGGGCGATCCGCGTCTACCTTATGGGCAATGACAGGGATACCGGCAAGACGGTCGGCTTCTCGATCAAGGTCTCGATCACCGGGCAAGGCAGCGGCGGCTCGACCTCGGGCGGCAGTCAGAGTGGCGGGATGCTTCCCGAAGAGGATTTCTTCGTCGTGACGCTCCGCACGCCGGGCGACACGCTCAATATCCGCAACGCACCGCGGCCAAGCGGTCGCCTGCTGGGCAAGCTGCCCAACGGCACAGTCGTTCGCAATGTCGGCGGCTGCACGATGTCGGACGGTCGGCAATGGTGCAAGGTTCAGGACGCGCAAGGTGGTGTGCACGGTTGGGTCGCGGCTCGCTTCCTGCGCCTTCCCGGACCGGGTGGCGCAGAGAACAGCGCAACCGCCGATGACGGCGGCGGGGCAATGGCCGGCAGCGGGTCGGCAGACATCCGTGTGCAGTTCGCGCCCGGTTCGAGCGGCGCGGAACTCTCCGGTCAGCTGCTTCCGCAGAGATCGCAGCGATATATCCTCGGCGCGGCCAACGGGCAGAACCTGTATTTCCGGCTCGCCGCCAACGGGCCCGGGATGACCTACGTGATCTACAACCCGGAGGGGTCCGTCCTGCTCGACGAAATGCCCGCGGCGCAGGAATACCGTGGCCAACTCTTTCAGTCGGGCGACCACATGATCGACGTCTACAACACGGCCAACGGCGCGCAATCCTACAGGGTCATCTTCGGTATCGACTGACATCCGAACTGCCCTCTCGACCTCAACAGAAAGGAAGAAGACATGCCCAGACTGATCGGAATCATGGCCGGGCTCGGTGCGCTCGCGGCGCTTTCGGCCTGCGTCGAGGACACCGGCGGATCGGCAGCCCGAATGCCGGTCGCGCCCGGCAGCCCGCCTTTCATCACCAGCATGTCTCCGGATGTCAGCCAGGCCGCGATCGACTCCTGCCGATCGGCCCTGGCGGCTCAGACGGCGGGTGGCGTGACCGTGGTCGGTGGAGAGACGTCGCAGGCCGCAACCGCCATCTACATGCGGGTCGGCGCAAACGGCGCTCCGTGGCGCTGTCTCGTCGGCGCGGATGGAAGCAACCCGCAAACCATGTTCATGGGCAGCGAAGGCTACCTCTGATCGGCACCGACCTTCGGGAGCGGCGTATGGCCCCTGCCCCGAAAGCCTCAACACGTGGAGACAGCCTTGCTCGATACTCTCGGCACGCCCGTCAAATACGGACTCATTGGCTGCGTCGCCCTGATCATCGGGTGGTTCATTTCACGCACCTTGGGCTTCGGAGGCACGTCTTGGTGGTCCTCCGCTCTCGCCGGGGCCGTGGGCGGCTACATCGGCGGAATGCTCCGGGAGAGACGGGGGGAAATCCTGATCGGGGTCGAGACCCGCTCGTCTGGCGCAAGAGATTTCACAGCAATCTTGGGGATCCAGTGATGAAACAGAGACTACTCATGGCCTTCGCGGCCACCGCTTTCGCAGCGCCCGCCTTTGCGCAACAAGGCCCCGCGAACGCGGTCGGCGCCGGGATGGGGCTGATCATCGGCATCCTGATTGCCGTCGTCGTCGGCGGGCTCGTCGGCTGGCTTGCGAGCCTGCTCGTGAAGGGGACCGGTTCCGGTATCGGGCTCGACATCCTGATCGGGATCGGCGGCTCGATCCTCGCGAGCGTTCTGCTCCGGCTGTTCGGAATTCAGATCGCGAGCGCGCTCGGCTCGCTGATCGTGATGTTCCTCGGAGCGGTGCTTCTGCTGCTGATCGTGAAGATGGTCCGCAAGGCCTGAGCCCTGCGGAAGACGCCCGAACTCACCGGTGACCAAACTGGAGGGAGAAGAACCATGAAGACCACTCAGACCATCGCAGGCCTGTTCGTGGCCTCGGCCCTGCTCGCAGGCTGCGTCGAGACCGGAGGCTCGGACCCTGCGCTCAGCGGCACCGATGCCCAGTTCGAAGCCATGACCAGTCCCTGTATCGCGCAGGCTGCGACCCTGACCGGCACCAGCGCGGGTTCGGTCACCATCCTCGATCGCATCCAGACCGGCGGCGGCCCGATCGTCACGCTCATGGCGGGCGGGAGCAAATACACCTGCCGCCTTGAAGCGAACGGCAGCGTCACAGTCTTCAGCGAATACGCGAACTGACGCGCCTCCTGCGGCCCCGCCCCCCCTCATAGCGGGGCCGCAGCCAAGATTTTCCAACCGCGCATTGATCTGAACTGGCGCACAAACTGTCGAAGGAGACAAACATGAAGACGAAACTGATCTGGACCTGTGCCGCGGCCCTTCCGCTTGCCGCCTGCGTGGAGACCGGCGACACGAGCATGCCCGAGCAAGGTCGCCCAGCGGTCGGCAGCGAATACGACCTCTCCTCCTTCGAGGGCGCTCGCGCGGGTCAAGCCGAAGGCGGGATCATGGCGCTCGGCTATGAGCGTATTCGCTCCGAAGGGCTGACCTCGTGGTATTTCAATCGCTCCACTGGCGCCTGCGCACGCATCACGACCTCGGACGGTCGTTACTCCGACGTGACCATGCTGCCGGCTGAGGATTGCTGACGGAAGCTACGGTTTCCCGGTCCGTTAGCTCGTGAGCAGTCTGCATTCGCGCTACGCCGCTTTTTGCAGAGCTGCCTCAGTGCCGGTTTTGAACTGTGTGGTCCTGAAAGACAGATGCGGGGCTGCACATCGTGCAGCCCCAAGCTCAACATCCTATCACGTGAAGCTTTCGCGGGAGGGCAGCTTCCGAGCGAAAGTGATTGGGGACCGAACGTCCTTTTTTGATTGGAAATAGCAGACATTGGTTGGGGCTAGGGTCTACGACAGCAAAGGGCCGACCGCGACGCTCTGATGGAAATCGGCAGGAAACGGACGTCCGCTTCGCCAGACACGACCGGCAGCGACGCAGGCTCGCTGCCGGTCGCGGCGCGCGCCCGGATCACCGGTCCCGTGCCCTCTGCCAATGCGTCACGACGGTGACGACGCGACTTCTCAGGTGGTGTGAGAGGCATCCGGAAACATACATCTCGTTGATTACGATCAAAGAGGAATCTCTCCTCCTATGTTCTTCTTGCTTCGACGCGAAGGCGTCAACACGGAGGAGGATATGGAAATGCGTAATTCAATGTTCACGAACAAGTCTCGCGTATCGCTCGTCGCTCTTGCTGCGGCATTGGGACTTGCGATCGCATGGCAAGCACCGGTCACCGGTCCGTTCAGCTTCGCGGCCAATGCACAGGAGTCCGGCGGCCAAGGGACCGGCAAGGGAAATCAAGGCGGTCAGGGTCAGGGCAGTAAAGGCGCCCAGACCGGACAGTCTCAGGGTCAGGGCCAAGGCGGGCCGGGCGAAGATTCCGACGGCAAGGGGCCGCAAGCAGGCGCGCCCTCCTCCTCCGGCGGCGGCAAACCGACCTGGTCGCAGGAAGGGATTCCGGAAGTCGAACTGGGGCGTCTGAACGTCGCGCGCTCGCCGGAACATGTGCTCGATCAGGCCTATGAAGAAGCGCTCGCATCGATTTCGCCCGAGATGGTTTCGTTCTACAACCTTTCGCTCGACCAGGCGATCGAGGAGCTCTCCCTGAACTGGGACAACGTGAGCTTCATAGACTCCCCGTTGCAGAACCTCGGCCTTCTGCAGGCGACGCTTGAGGGGTCGACCCCGCTGTCTAGCCTTGGCGTCTCGAATGATGCCGACACGCTCGCGGCTATCTTCCTCGGCGCGGCTTCGGACAAGACCGTTCCGATCACGACCGATACGGTGATCGCCGTCACGCAAATCCTCGGGGTACCGGTCACGGGGGCTGCGGCCGCGTCTCTTGCAGCCGATGCCGAAGCTGTGCGCATCGCGATCCTCGCCGGACATGGCTGATCGCATCTGACGAACATCGACCCGGACCCGCCTCTGCCGCAGGGTCCGGGTCAAGACGACCAACATCTCATAACAAGGAGGCAGTCATGACACGCAAGACTGCAAAGAGCGCAACTGCCGTGGCAGGAATTGCGCTGATCGCTGGGCTGGGTCTCACCGTGCAGCTTGGCCCGAAATCCGGGACGTTCCATCTGTCCGTGCCGCGCGCCTTTGCGCAAGACAGCGGCTCGCATACCGATGGGGACCACACGGATGGTGGCCAACAGAAGGGCAAGACCGGAGAGGCCGGGCATGGCTCGAGCAACGGCGGTCATGAGGACAACGGCTCGCATGAGGAGAGCGGCGGCCATGGCGGCGCCAGCGGGTCTTCCGGGCAGGGTCAGGGCGGCCCGGGCGCGGATTCCGAGGGCAAGGGCCCGCAAGCCGGTACCCCGTCCGGCACCCGCGGCACCAAGCCGGTCTGGTCCAAAGAGGGTATCCCGGAGGTCGAGCTCGGGCGGCTGAACGTGGCCCGTTCGCCCGATCACGTGCTGCAGCGCGCCTATGAGGAAGCGCTGGCAACGATTTCGCCGACCATGGTCTCGTTCTACAACCTGCCGCTCGATCAGGCGATCGACCAGCTGTCGCTGAATTGGGACAACGTCTCCTTCATCGACTCGCCGCTGCAGAACCTCGCCCTTCTCAAGGACACGCTGGATGGCAGCTCGGCGCTCTCCAGTCTCGGAGTGACGAACAACACCGCAACGCTCGAGGCGATTTTCCTGGGCACCGCCTCGGATAAAACCGTGCCGATCACGGCGGCTACGGTGACGGCGGTGACGACCATTCTTGGCCAGCCGGTGACGGGCGCGGCGGCGACCAGCCTCGCCGCGCAAGCCGAAGCAGTGCGTATCGCGGTTCTCGCAGGTCACGACGGCTGAGAACCTATGGAACCGAAGCAACACTCTGCCCTTGCGTGAAGCGGGGGCAGAAGTTTCTTCTTCAACGCGCGCAGCCAGAGATCCATTATGTCGCGGAACAGGACCATCCGGTCAGGCGGATGGATGAGGCGGACGGAGAGTCATCGAAATGGTTTTTTCAATCAAGCGGGCCGCAGCCTGCGCCCTTGTCTTCAGTCTTGCAGTTCCGGGGGTAGCCGCGGCGCAGGACTCGGCCAGTATCTTCAAGGTCGGCACGGCGAGTGTCACTTATGGACCTTACGTGCGCTTCGGGCTCGGGGCAGCAAACACCCGACCGTCCGACGAGCACTGGCTGCCGCCCGGCTACCCGTCCGATCCGCGGATCGATTTCAACCTGAGCAACGACACGACTGGCTTCGGAGAGATCGCCTTCGGCTATGACTGGATGAACGGCTTCCGCGGCGATGTCAGCTTCCTCACGACTGGCGCCGCCCATACCACCGGTCCGCACACGACCAGCGGCGACCATGCCGACATCACCGCGGCTTCGGTTTCGACCACTGCGGTGATGGGGAACCTCTACTATTCCCCGTTCGAGCAGATGGGCGTCAATTCCCGCCTTCATCCCTTCGTCGTGGCGGGGCTTGGTTACGCGAACAACAAGGTCAGCGACTGGACGCGGACGAACCCCGCATCGGACACCGAAAACCGCACCTTCTCGGGCGACACCCATGGCGATTTCGCCTATTCGCTCGGCATCGGCATGGCCTACCAGCTGACGCCTCCCGGCAAGCACCCGGCGATCCTCGAGATGTCCTATCGCTATTACAGCTTCGGGACCGCGAAGGGTGGCAGCACGCCGGTGACCGGTGGCGATGAGCCGGTTGCTCCGCTGAGCTTCGAAAACGACGCCCATGTGCTCTCGATTAGTCTGCGCATCCCGCTGCAGCGGCTCTGAGGCGGACTTGGACGTTACAAAATCACTGCCGGCCCGATAGACGAACGCTGACATTCGCTGCCGTCAGCGTTCGTCGGCTCTGGGCCGTTCGCGACGGGTCCGTAGGTCTGGGCGGTGCGCGGCCGTTCGCTTCGTTCGGTCCCTATTCCTGCTATGCGCCCAAGTATTCGCTTGCTACCGACCTTAGCGGCAACTGCGAAACCACACAAAAGCGTCAGTAGTCGTCTTAGGCTTCATCGACCGGAGCGACTTACTGCGACCGACCTCGTGCACCAGCTTCAACCGGTCATTTCAGCGCGTCACGATCCCGTCCGCCGGGCTGAAGCGCGGTTTGGCGAATTGCTCTTGATGCCATAGCGGGTAGATCAGCGGCGGGCGGCTCACCTGGTCCAGGCGGGCTAGCTCGTCAGCCGAGAGCGCTACTTCGAGCGCGCGGAAATTGCGCTCGAACTGCTCCACCGTGCTGCCGCCCACCACCAGCGAAGCGACGCCTGGACGCGTAAGCAGCCATGCCAGCGCGATCTGAGCGGCCTCGACGCCATGCGCCTCGCCCAATTCGTTGAGGACATCGACGATCTTCCACAGCTGCTCCTGATCGCGGATCGGCGGCTCGGTCCAGCCTTTCGCCTGACGGCTGCCCTCGGCCACCGGGTTGTCGCGGGTGTGTTTGCCCGACAGCAGCCCTGCGGCAAGCGGGCTCCAGACGGTCGCGCCGACGCCCTGATCGACCGCGATCGGCAAAAGCTCGTATTCCGCCTCGCGCGCCTCGAGCGTGTAGTGGATCTGCTGGGTGACGAAGCGCGCCCGACCCGGCTTGTCCGAGGCCATGAGCGATTTCATCACCTGCCAGCCGGTATAGTTCGAGCAGCCCGCATAGCGGATCTTGCCCTGATCGATCAGCATTTGCAGGGCTTCGAGCGTTTCCTCGACCGGGGTTTGGCCGTCCCATTCGTGGATGTGGTAGATGTCGATGTGATCGGTGCGCAGGCGCTTCAGGCTGCGCTCGCATTCGCGGATCAGATGCCAGCGGCTCGCGCCCTCGCCATTAGGACCGTCATCGATCGGCATCCGGGCTTTTGACGAGATCAGCACCTTGTCGCGGCGGCCTTCCAGCGCCTCGCCCACGATCTCTTCGGCCGTGCCGGTGGAATACATGTTCGCGGTGTCGATCAGGTTCACCCCGTGGTCGATCACGCAATCGAACAGATCGCGCGCCTCGGCCACGCCCTGACTGCCGACCATCGCGAAGGGCCCCTCGCCACCGAAGGTAAAAGTCCCCATCGCGAGGGCTGAAACCTTCAGCCCGCTCCGTCCCAGCGTATTGTAGTGCATACCCTCTCCTACGCGCCGAAAGCGGCGCTTGTCTCTTCGATGAGGATGCAGGCGACGGTGCCGCCCGCGTCCTGAATGCCTTTGGATTTCTCGCCAAACGCGGCAGCCTTGCCGTGCTGGGCTTCCATGTCCTTGGTCGCCTCCAACGCCTCTTTCGCGGCTTGGGCCGCCGCGCGTGATGCCTCCGCGGGCGATGCGCCTGCCTGCGCCTGCGCGGCGATGGTCTCGGCCATCGGGTGCAGCACGTCGAGCACGGTCTTGTCGCCCAGCTGCGCCTTGCCGCGCTGCGCGATCCCGTCGCGGAAGGCCGCCCAGAAATCTGCAAGCGCCGCGGTATCCATCACGTCCACACCGTCGAGCGCCTTCGCGCCGCGCAGGAAGCCCGTCGCCATCAGTGTGCCCATGGTCGAGGGGGCAGCTTTCGCGATCGCAGCGCCTGCAGTTTTCATTCCGTCCGCCAGCGTCTCGGGCGCTTTCTCCTCAAGCGCGGTCGCCGCAGCGGTGAAGCCCTTCGCCATGGTCAGTCCCAGATCGCTGTCCCCGACCTTGCCGTCGAGCTCGATCAGCGCCTGCTTCTCGGCGGCGAACCGGTCCCGGTAACGGTTGAACAGGTCCGGCAGTGCCTTCGCATCCATCGTCATGGCAACCCTCACTTCGCGATATGTTTGAAGAACGGCGTCGTCGCGCCGCGAGCGATCAGCGGTTTCAACTCGTCATCGAGATGCAGCACCGAGATCGAGGCGCCCGCCATCTCCATCGAGGTCGCGAATTCGCCGATCCAGACCTGCGCGACGCTCACGTTGCGCTCTGCGAACAGCTGCGAGATGCGACGGTAGAAGATGTAGAGCTCTTCCATCGGCGTCGCGCCCAACCCGTTGACGATGATCGCCACCTCGTCGCCTGCCGCGTAGTCCTGCTCGGCGAAGATGCGCTCCATCATTTCGTCCACGACGGCATCTGCGGGCTCGAGCGTCTTGCGGGTGATCCCCGGCTCGCCATGGATGCCCATGCCGATTTCCATCTCATCCTCGCCAAGCGTGAAGCTCGGTTTGCCAACCTCGGGAACGATACAGGGCGTCAGCGCGACACCCATGGTGCGCGTGCGCGCCTTCGCCTTCTCGGTCAGGCGGACGACTTCGGCGAGCGGCTTCATCTCGGCGGCAGCGGCACCCGCGACCTTGTAGAGGAAGACAATCCCGGCCACGCCGCGTCGCTTGTGCTCTTCGCCCGGCTTGGAGGAGGCGACATCATCATTGCCGACCACGGTGGCGGTCTCGATATCGTCGACCTCGGCCAATTCCCCGGCGAGGTCGAAATTCATGATGTCGCCGCTGTAGTTGCCGTAGAGATAGAGGACACCCGCCCCCTGATCGACATGCTTGGTCACTTCGAGGATCTGGTCCGAGCTGGGCGACTGGAACACCCCGCCAACGCCCGCACCGTCGAGCATCCCATCGCCGACATAGCCAAGGAATAGCGGTAGGTGGCCGGAGCCGCCCCCCGTCACGATCCCGACCTTGCCGGGGACCGGGTTGGCCGTCACGAAGCAATGCAGATCGTCCGCGACATGGGTCACTTCCGGATGGGCGGCGTAAATCCCCTCCAGCATCTCTTCGACGAAATCTTCGGGTTTGTTGAGAAATTTCTTCATCGGATCACTCTGCTTTGCGTTGCTTGGGTTTTTGCTTGCGGCGCACGAAGAAGGCCGCTGCGAGAAGGATGAACGCGCCCACGACGAGGCGCTGCCAGGTGCTGGGGATTCCCACCAGAACCAGGGTGTTGCTGACGACGGTGATCAGGAGAACACCGGCCACGGTGCCCAGCACCGAACCCGTGCCGCCGGTGATCCGCGCCCCGCCCAGAACGACGGCGGCGATCACTTCGATCTCGGTGCCGACCAGATCGAACGGGTTGGCCATGCGGGTCGCGCTGACATGGATGATGCCAGCCAGACCTGCGAGCGCGCCCGCGAAGGCGAAGACGAAGACATGCACCACGCGCTGGCCATAGCCGAGCCGTGCCGCGACCTCCGGATTGCCGCCAGTGGCGAAGATCGCCCGGCCCATCAGCGTGCGGTCGAACAGGAACCACGCCAGCCCGACGACGACGGGGAAAATCAGGAAATAGGCGGGCAGATCGACCGTCACGCCATTTGCGCCCTGAAACTGATAGAGCGCGGCCTTGCCGAAGGCGGTCATCTGCGGCGGAAGCTCCATCAGCCACACCGTGCCGACGAAAGCCAGCAGGATCCCGCGGAACAAGTATTGGGTCCCGATCGTCACGATCAGCGAGGGCACGCGCAGACCGTGGACCAATAGGCCGTTCACCGCCCCCAGAAGCGCCCCGGCCACGACGGCAATCGCGATGATCGCGGCCATCGGCAGATCGGGCGCCACGGTGATCACGAATTTCGTCAGCGAATACATCGTCAGCGCCGCGATCGCGGTGAAGGAGACGTCGATCCCCCCTGCCGCAAGAATGGCAAAGACGCCGAGTGCGAAGAGGCCGGTCACCACGCTCGCGCGGCCCATGTCGATGAGCGAGCCCGGCTGCAGGAAGTTGGGGTTGATAATCGACACCGCCACGCAGATCACGACGAGGATGGTCAGTGTCACCATCTCGGGTCGGCGTCGCAGGGTCTCCCAAATCGTCAGTTTGTCCTCGGGACGTTTGGGCGTTGATCGGTCATTCATCTCTTGCACCATGGTCATCAGGCAGCCTCGTTCGCCGAGCCGAGCATCGATTGGTAAATACGGTTCTCGTCGGTGGTCGCGGCGTCGAGTTCGTCGACGAGGCGACCGCGGTTCATCACGAGGATCCGGTCGCAGTTCTGCAGCAGTTCCGGCAGGTCGTCGGAGACGATGATCAGCCCAATCCCGCGCTCCGCCATCGCCTGGATCGCGCGGTAGATCGTGTCCTTGGAGCCGACATCGACGCCGACCGTCGGGCCGTGCAGCACCAGCAGCTTCGGCTCGATGCTGAGCCACCGGCCGATCAGCACACGTTGCTGGTTGCCGCCAGACAAAGCGGACACCGGCAGATCGATATTGCCGGTATTGAGGTTCATCGCCTCGGAGATCTTGCTCGCCGCCTCGCGGCCCTTGCGCTTGTCGACGATGCCGCCGCGACCGCGCAGCCGGTCGAGGATCAGCGTCACCTCGTTCTGGTAGATCGATTTCTGCAGGAACAGACCCTCGGAGAGGCGGTCCTCGGGGACATAGCCGATGCCGCGCGCAATCGCGTCCGCGGGAGAGTCGAGATGCACCCGGGCGCCCGAAATCTCGAAATGACCGGAACTCAGCGGCTGGTGACCAGCCAGCGCGAGGGCGACCTCGTTGCGCCCGGAATCCGAGAGCCCCGTGATCCCCAGCACCTCGCCCGCTTTCAGCGAAAAGGCGACATCTTCAAAGGCCGCGCCGGAGCTCGCGCCCTCGACGCGAAGCACTTCCTCGGCCTGCGGCATGCCCTTGCGATAGCGCATCGTGTCCAGCTCGCGCCCGGTCATCAGATGCGACAGTTCGGCCCGCGAATAGTCCGCGATCGGGCCCTGCGAGATACATTCGCCGTCGCGGAAGATGATCGCCTGCCCGCCGATGCGGTAGCACTCCTCCAGCTTGTGGGTGACGAACAGCACCGCCACGTCGCGTTCGAGCAACTTGCCGACCAGCTCGATCAGCGCGTCCACCTCGTGACGCGTGAGCGAGGTTGTCGGCTCGTCCATGATCACCAGCCGCGCGTCGGCGGCGATAGCGCGCGCGATGGCGACGCGCTGACGGATCGCAAGCGGCAGGTCTCCGACCATCGTGCCGAGGAGTTTCGCCGTCGGCTCCAGCCCGACATTGCGGATCGCCGCGCGCGCCGTCTCGCGCAGGCGGCGGCGGTTCAACAGACGCATCAAGCGCCCGTTGCCCCTTACCAGCTGGTCGCCAAGCGCGACGTTTTCCACGACGGAGAGGTTCGGCAGCAGGGAGAGGTCCTGATAGACCGTCTCGATCCCCGCTTCGAGCGACTGGATCGGCGACAACTCGTTATGCGCCTGCCCGTCCAGTATGATCTCGCCTTCGCTGGGCGCGTGGGCACCCGAAATAATCTTGATGAAGGTGCTCTTGCCGCAGCCATTCTCGCCCAGCAGGTGATAGGCGACGCCGGTATCGATCGTCACATCGACGCCACGCAGCGCGTGAACACCGCCAAAGCGCTTATGGATGCCGCGCAGCTCCAGAAAATGTCCGTCTGACATCTGATTGCTCCCCCCTGAACACCGGTCGCTTCCATCCCATGCGCCAAAGCTCCTCCAGCCTGGGCACGGGCGGTCTGACAGTCGGCCGGGGCTGCCCCCGACCGACCAGTTTTTTCACGCCTTAGAAAAGGGTCTCTTTGTAGGTGTCCTTGTCGACGAGAACCATGCCGTTGCCCACGACGAGCACGCCGTCGCCGGCGCCGGGGCGCACGCTGACACTGTGGTAGCCGTCGACTCCCAGATCCATGCCGTCGGTGATCTCCTCACCCGCGAGAATCTTCGTGGCCAGCGAGTTCATCGCCATGCCGGCCTTCTGGGGATCCCAGAACCCGATCGCGGTGATTGCGCCGCTGTCGAGATAGGCCGCCGAAGGGTTCGGCAGACCGGTGCCCACGAGGCAGACCTTACCGGCCAGACCCGCTTCTTCGATCGCGCGGCCGACGCCGAGAACGTCATTGCCCGCCGAGGTCTGGAAGCCCTTGATATCCGGATGCTTGCGCAGGATTTCCTTGGCTTTCTCATAGGTGCCCTGGGCGTCGTCGAAGCTTTCGTTATTCGGATCGACGAGTTCCATGTCGGGATATTTCTTCGCGTTCTCCTCGCCCGCGCCGACCCATTGCATATGGGTGCGGCTGCCCAGCGAGCCGACGAAGGTCGTCCACTTGCCCTTGCCGTCCATGCACTTGGCCAGACGCTCGTTCAGGGCCGCACCGTATTCGGCGTTATCGAAGGCTTCGACATCGGCCATGGTGTTCTTCTGGTTATCGGCCTCATGGGTCACGACGACGATGCCGCGATCCATCGCGCGCTTGAGCACGCCTTCGAGGATCGCCGGATCCATCGGCACGACGGCCAGCGCATCGACGCCGCGTGCCACGAGATCCTGAACGATCTGCAGCTGCTGCGCGGAATCCGCCGTAGCAGGGCCGACTTGCTCGATCTTCATGTCGGAATGTTCCTGCGCGTATTTCTCGACGCCGGTCTTCATCCGGTCGAACCACGGAATGCCGCTGATCTTGACGACCGTGGTGATCGACTTGCCCTCTTGCGCCGCGACCCCTTGCGCACCGGCCAGCATCGCTGCTGTTGTCGCGGCCAACAGGCCGATTTTAAGTCCTTTGAATGCCATGATGATCTCCTCCCTGGATTACATTCTTCGGCTCAGTTTTTCGGAGCGCGCGCCGCGCGCCCCAGCGAAAAGCGTGTGATGAACTGGTCGACCAGCTCGAAGCGGTTCACCGCGAGGAAGCACAGCAGCAGCGCGCCCCAGGCGAAATCCCGCACGAAATTCGAGAACCCGACGAAGTTCAGCAGACTCGACAGGAGCTGCAGAGTGATCGCCGAAAGCACCACGTTGACGACGCGGCCATACCCGCCATCAGGACGCACCCCCGCCATCACCGCGACGAGGATCGCGATCAGCAGGTAGGAGGTGCCGTAGTCCCATTTCACGTTGATGTTGCGTGCCGCGATGATCACCCCGGCAAGCCCGGCCATCAGCCCCGACAGCGCGTAGGTCGTGATCAGAATGCGGTCGCGGTTGAACCCGCTGAAGAGCGCCGCTTTCGGGTTTGCCCCGGTGAGCATCAGCTTCATCCCGTAGGGCGTAAACCGCAGGACGCCCCCCAAGATCAAAGCCGCGCCGAGGAAGATCAGGAAGCTCGCCGGAACTCCGAAGATCAGGCCGTTGCCCAGATCATAGAGCGCGGGCGGCGACCCGATCATGACCGAGCGCCCTTCCGAGAACACGACCGCCGCACCGGCAAAGGCCATCTGGGTGCCCAAGGTGCACAGGATCGGCGTGATCTCGAAGCGCGAGATCAGAAATCCGTTCAGCGCGCCCCCCAGCATGCCGATCAGCAGGCAGCCCCCAGCGAAAGTGATGGTGAACAGCACCGGGGCCTCGTCCACCGGGAAAATCGAAAGAGCCACAAGCCCCGAGGCCACCCCCGAAAGGTTCGCCAGCGCGATCCCCGACAGGTCGATCCCGCCATTGCCCGAGCACATCGCGAGCATCACGCCGATGGCGAGCAACCCGATCTCGGGCACTTGGTTCGCCATCGACTGCAAATTGTAGATCGAAAGGTAATTTCCGCCGGATGCCGCGCCACCGACTGCGAGAAGCAGCACGATGAGCACGGACAACACAAACAGATTCCCGTCCAGTTTCGACATCTCCTCCCCCGTGTCGTTTACTGAATAATTATCTTATTTACTAAATTGCTACTATTATGTTTACTAAAGTCAACCCCGTTTGTTCACTAGCCCCTCTCGGCGCGTGAGATTAAAAGGACCGTGCGTTCCGCCCATGTGCGGCACAGACAAATCGCGATGAAATGAAGGTGGGATGAGCGAGACCATGGAAGTTCAGCCGAAGAAACCGGTCACTTTACGCGAAGTTGCCGGGCATGCGGGGGTCTCCGCTGCCACCGTGTCGTTGGTTCTGAACGATAAGGGCGATATCTCAGAGGCCACCCGCGCCCGCGTCCTGCAGGCAGTGGAAGCGCTGAACTACACGCCGCGTTCGAATCGGCCACGGCAGGAAGCCACCAACACGATCCGGTTCCTGAAAATCGCGCGGCACGGCCAGACGGTGAACCGCGACCACAACCACTTCATCTCGGATTATATCGACGGCATGTCCTTCGAGGCGCTGCGGCGCGACTACGCCTTGCAGGTCGTAAGCTACGAGCAGGAATCTCTTCAGCAGATGCTGTCCGACTTGGAGGGGACGGAGCCGCGCGGAATCGTCGTGCTCGGCACCGAACTGTCGCGCGAGGATATCGAGACGATCATTGAATACGCGCCGCTCCCCACGGTGCTCATCGACACCTACCACCCGTTCCTGAAGGCGAATTTCGTCGACATGGATAACGATCAACTCGTCCACGACGCGCTCTCACATCTGATAGCGCGAGGCTTCCGCAAGATCGGCTATGTCGGGAGCTACAGCGAGGTGATGAACTTCCGACTGCGTCAAAGGGCATTCCAGACTGCGGCCGCGGCACTCGGATTGCAGGGCGAGGATGCGCAGGAACTTTCGGTGATGTCGACGCTGGAGGGGGCCTATAAAGAGACCCTGACTCAGTTGCGCGACCAGCCCGTCGCGGATGCCTATTTCTGCGCGAACGACATAATCGCCTTCGGCTTCGTCCGGGCCTTGCGCGAATTGGGCCATCGCGTGCCAGAGGATGTCTCCGTGGTCGGCTTCGACAACCTGCCTACCTCGAGCGTGTTCGACCCGCCCCTGACCTCGGTCGACGTGCCGAAAGCGCGCATCGGCGCAATGGCGATCCGCCTGCTCGACGACCTCATAGCGGCGGACGACCGCGACCAATCTCCCGTCAAGGTTCTGATGACGGGGGAACTGGTCGTGCGCGACAGCGTCGCAAAGGCGCAAGACAGGAAGCGCTAACCGCGTATGCTCCTGCTATCGTGCAGCCAGAGGACGGGCGTCAACTTCGGTCATTGCCGCGCGTAGCGGAAACCTGCCGCGTTCGGAAAGGTTGCTTCAGACCAGCGGGCGACACTCACTGGTCATGGGAAACGTTCGGCTGGGCGCCCGTGGTTCAAATGCCCGTTGCCGAAAGACTTTCCAGCCGACAGCCTTGACGACGGGCATGGGCGGAGAGCCGACCTTCGCTGCACCATAGATGAACGACTGTTCCGTAGACTCCAGACTCGTTAATGTTCAAAGCCAGAAGATGACAGTTGCGGAGAGGGCTACGGCGGACAGAAAGACCTTCGGGCACCTGTCGTAACGGGTCGCAACGCGGCGCCAGCCCTTGAGCTTACCGAACATGATTTCGATACGGTTGCGCCGCTTGTAGCGGCGCCTGTCGTATTTAATGGGCTTGCCTCGGGACTTCCGGCCCGGGATGAAGGGCTTGATGCCCTTGTCCGGCAAGCCTTCACGATACCAGTCGGCGTCATAGCCCCGATCGGCCAACAGCCATTCGGCCTCGGGCAGGCTTGCTCAGCAGGGCCGCCGCACCGGTGTAGTCGCTGACCTGGCCGGCTGTCATGAAGAACTTGATCGGGCGGCCGTTCGCGTCCATGACGGCATGCAACTTGGTGTTCATGCCACCTGTTCTCCGGAAAACGATCCCCCGGATCGTTTTCTGATCTTCGAACTCCGCCCAATCAGCCGGCCACGCCCCCCTTATTCAACCGCAGGCTCGAAGCCGTGCGGTGCGCCTTGAGATACTTGCGCAGGCTCACTCGAACGCATGGCGTTCGCTTGCTCACATCGATCATCACTGTCTTCCGGTCGGCGGCCTCGGAAGCAAGCCCCTCCATCATCCGGGCGAAAATACCCCGTTCGTGGCTTCTCTCGGACCAGTGGCGTTCAGCCACTCACCTCCAGCGCTTCCATCGGTTTTAGAGGGTCTTCTGTGGACCATACTCTGGCGGCGCATCGGACCAACGCAAGCCATTACGATTGATGAAGACTATTCCGCTCACGACCCGCCGGTCATCGATCCGCGGTTTGCCATGGCTCTTTGGAAGTCAGGAAGGTCAGA
>NZ_JBVNVL010000010.1:0-92610 GCF_055666785.1 Thioclava sp. PTB-PU3-1
CGTAAGCGCTTTGCCGCCCCCCTCCTGCCGCTCTGGGATCATCTGTGGGAGTCCTGTGCCGAGATGAGGCATAGGAGAGGACGGCAAAATGGACGGCTCTTTAGGCAGCTCAGCGGATGGCTACGCGGGCAGGATCGAGATTTACGAGGGCCGGTCGGGCCGGCGAATGCGGAGCGAGGCGGAACGGGCTCGGATCGCGGCGGAAAGCATGGCGCCCGGAGCGAAGGTGGCGGATGTCGCACGGCGACATGACGTGACCCGCTGGCAGGTCTACGATTGGCGCAAGAAGTTGATGGCCGGGGCGCTGGCTCTGCCCGCTGGGGCAACTGACGAACCGATGTTCGCGGCGCTTGTCGTGGAGCCGAAGCCGGCTCGGCCTGCATCCATCCCGAAAGGGTGCGGCAGTGCGATCAAACCCGGCAGGATCGAGATGGTGGTCGACGGTGTGACCCTGCATGTGCCGCCGGATATCGACGACGCGCAATTAACCCGGATAATCCGCGCGATCCGGGCGGCATCGCAATGATCTCGCCGGCTGGTGGGCTGCGCGTCTATGTGGCCACGCGTCCGACCGATTTCCGAAAGGGCATGGATGGTCTGGCGCTGTTGGTTCAGGAGGCGATGGATCTCGATCCGTTCAGCGGCGCGGCCTTTGTATTCCGCGCCAAGCGCGCGGACCGCATCAAGGTGCTGGTCTGGGACCAGACCGGCATCGTGCTGATCCACAAGCGCCTGGAAGGTGCGAAATTCGTCTGGCCCAAGGCGCAGGAGGGTGTGATCAAGATATCGCCAGCACAGTTCTCGGCATTGTTCGAAGGGCTCGACTGGCGGCTTGTTCGCCCCGAGCGTGTGCGGCGACCAGACTTGGCGGGGTAGGAGCTGCGGCAGAATGACTCGGGGATGATTTGTCGGTGGCAGGGCGCCGCCCCGTGTGCTTGATCGCAGTCATGACCGACACCGCTCTGGCCGAAGAAAACGCACTTCTGAAAGCCCGCCTCGCCGAGACCGAGGCGGCGCTTGTCGATGCGGTCGAGTCGCAGCGACGACTGGAAAGCATCGTCAGCGAACTGCGGCGGGAGAAGTTCGGGCGGAGATCCGAGAAGCTCGATCCGGAGCAGTTCAATTTGCCGCTCGAAGATGTTGAACTGGCGCAGGGTGTGCTGGAGGCGGCGCAGGAGAAGGCGCGACGCGCCCTGAAGGGACAAGGCGCTGCCGAGAGCGGCAGGCCGAACCGAAACCGGGGTCACCTTCCAAAACATCTGCCCCGGATCGAACGGATCATCGAACCCGAAAGCACCCTCTGCCCCTGCGGTTGCGGCGAGATGGCCAGGATCGGCGAGGACGTTTCCGAGCGGCTCGACGTGGTTCCGGCCCAGCTCCGCGTGCTTGTCACCCGCCGGCCCAAATATGCCTGCCGGCGCTGCTCCGGCACGGTAGCGCAGGCCCACGCCCCGGAACATGTCGTGCCCGGCGGGTTGCCCACAGAGGCCCTGATCGCGCAGGTCATGGTGGCCAAGTTCGGCGATCATCTTCCCTTCTACAGGCAGGCCGAAATCTATACCCGGCAGGGGATCACCCTGGACCGGGCCACGCTCGGCAACTGGGTGGGACGCGCCTGTTTCCACCTGCGTCCGATCGCCGATCACCTGAAGGAGCGGCTGAAAGGTGCGGACCGGATCTTCATGGACGAAACAAGAGCACCGGTGCTCGACCCCGGGCGACGGAAGACGAAGACCGGTTACTTCTGGGCCATCGTTGCCGATGATCGGGGGCACGGTGGCGCAGACCCTCCCGTGGTGATGTTCCACTACGCGCCCGGCCGCGGTGCCGTGCATGCACTTCGATTCCTTGAGGGCTATCGCGGGCGGTTCGTGCAATGCGACGGCTATGAAGCCTATGACAAGCTCACCAAGGTCGACCGGCCTGAAGGCCCATGGACGCTCGTCCATTGCTGGACGCATGCGCGTCGGCGGTTCGTGAAGCGTCTGGAAAAAGATGGGTCGCCGATTGCCGAGGAAGCTCTGCGCCAGATCGCCGAGCTCTATGCCGTCGAAAAATCCGTGCGCGGCTTTGCTCCAGACGCCCGACTTGCTGCCCGGCGCGACCTCTCGGCACCGGTCATCGCCGCTTTCCGTCCCTGGCTCGAGGCACAGCTCTCGCGCATCCCGCGTTCATCCAAGTTGGCCGAGGACATCCGTTACACTCTGGCGCGCTGGCCCAGCCTCACGCGTTTCCTTGAAGACGGCCGTCTGGAGCTGGATACCAACCCGGTCGAGAACCAGATCAGGAAGATCGCTCTGACACGGAAAAACGCGCTCTTCGCGGGGCACGAGGTCGGAGCAGAGAACTGGGCATTGCTCGCGAGCCTGATCGCAAACTGCAAGATGTGCGACGTCGATCCGGTCAGCTACCTCTCCGACACCTTGCGCGCCTTGCTCGATGGGCATCCCAAAAGCCGCATCGACGCACTCATGCCCTGGAACTACCAGATCCCGTCAAGCATCGCCGCGTAGGGGATCGGCAAAACGCTTACCAAAGAGCGTCACATCACCATTGTGCTTCCAGGGGACGTCGTGAGCTATTTTCCTAAGAGAATTCAACGCACTGTAAAAATTTTCGTATTCAATTTCCGTATCAGAGTGGACGAACAAATCTCCTTGTTAGGGCGGGACACTTCCCCACCCGCAGGCCGCGATTGCCCGCCCACTCTGAATACACAGGCTGCAAATTATGGAGACGACACATGTGCAAAGCTGAAATCAGGACGTACAAGTCCGGCGCAGCAATTTCTTTCCCGATCGAATTCAAAACAATCTTCAAGGAGCACTTTCCCAGCGCGAAGTGGAAGCCGGAGACAAAGGAATGGCACGTTTCTACGCGGGCAGCAGTGCATCTGAAACAATTTGAAGAAGCGGTGAACAAAGCAATCGAAATTCGTCTTGAGCGTGAAGAACGCATTCTTGCTGTGAAGGAAATCGAAAAGCTCGAATTCAAGCTCAAGAAAGTCGCGAGTGAGTACAACTCCTTCGAAAAAGAGGTGGAGGACCTTGCCGCAGCGCGCGAACAGATTGCTACGGCACGCATCGAACTCGCAGCGAGACAGGACCAACTCGCAGCGATCAAGGCGGAGCGCAGGGCTGCCGAAGAAATGGTCCGAGCAGAGCGCGAGTCGGTTCACGCGATCGTATCGTCTGTCGTCGATGTTGACGAAATTGAGCGCGCGCGAAGTGAGATGCGCAAAGTCATGAAGGTTCCCAAAGCATGGGCGAGCGAACAATATTTGGACGCTGAGACTCGCTTGCGAGATATCTACGCAGAACTCAAGAAGGCGGGGATCGCGTCGGAAGCAATCGCATCAGCACTCCGTGCTAACAAGAACCGGCCGGATCGCGATTTTCGGCTTCTCGAACTCGATCTCGATTTCTCCGTCACCTGACAAGCGCAATCCACATTAGCGCACATCAGCGCGGGCGGGGCCATCTGAATGATGGTCCCGCCCGTTCCGTTGCGCACCTTGGCGCGCGCTTGGACGTTAGGCGGCCTTGTGCAATTCGCTGCGGCAACGAGATTGCGATCCAGCTTCTCTCGCTCGGCCCCAAGCAAATTCATGTGAGCGGCAACTGACGAAACAAATTTCCCACGCTTATCGGCTCGCAGATGAGGGTGGGGAGGTAAGACTGCAGCGCCACACCGCACGGGGTCCGGCGCGGTCTCAGAGACGACGGTATGCGGCTGAGATAACCGGATTCGACTTGCGCTGAAGGTTACCCGGTACAGCCGGAAGCGAACATGGCATCGAATGGGGAGCTCCGCACGCCCCAAACCAAGGATGAACGCCAGGTCATTAAATATATTCAAAACAATCGCTTAAAATATTTTTTGAGAAATAATCACAACCAACCACGAAAGTCGTTTCCGCATCAATCCGGATGAACCCACCTTCAGAACATGACGGAAATGGGAGTGGCTGAGCGCCATCAGAAAGACCCGCTCAGCTGCAAGCCGCCGTTCATGAGAGACTTGCTCAGGCGCTTGCCGGAGCTTCAGACCAACACTTTTTAGGAGTCTGCAACATGGGACTTACTGTCGCCGCATTCAAAAATGCTCGCCGTGTCAATGCGTATATCAATGACGAGAACCGTGCGATCGAAAGAGACACCGGAAAGGAGATCGACGCCTTCAAGGCGGGAAACCACCCTTTCTATCAGCGCTATGCTCCCGAGTTTGTCCAAGGCCAGCTCTACACCTTCGATGAAATTTTCCGTTTTGAGGCGGGTTCCTACAGCTATTATGCAGATTTCAGAGAAGAACTCGCTGCGTTGGGTGTCGCGATGGATGACGACTTCGAGTCCTGGTGCGAAGAAGACCCTCAAAGTGTCGTCCAAAGGTATATGCAAGAATGCTATGAGTGGACGCCTCTTCCGTTCTCAGGTCTGATCGCCTTCTCGGACTGCGATGGGACGCTGGGCTGCAGCGCAGTGATGAAACTCGCGCAGGATTTTGCCGACCACGCCCACCTGGCCGCGAAACTTGAGAGCGAGAGATTCCGAAAAGACTATGCGGCCTGGCAGCGCGCGCTCGCCCTCGCGTCCGCGTCAGGATGCATCATCTTCATTTAATCTGTGAGCACGGAGGTAGTTTTCAAAGCTTTCTCCGTGAATGTCCTCAGCTCGCTCGAAGCTCATCTCGACGGCCGCCTCCCTTCGACGAAGAAGGACTGCCCTTGAAACGCACACGCTGGCGGGATTTTTCCCCATTTCGCAAAAAGGTCCCCAAACATAACGCCGATATATGTTTGGGGGCCTCTGTGCGGCTGGCGGGACTTCAAACGGCGTGTCGCGGATTTGCATATTGTACTGTGCGCTTAAAAGACCTGAGCGAGACGTCGACGAAGTTTCGGTAGCCGCAACAAGTCATGGATATGCACTTTCGGACCCTCCTGACTGCCCAAATTCGCGGCGCTCGCCCGCCACGTAAGACGCTATGCTGCCGCGCAGAGAGATGCAGCTTTATTCATTCTTGAACGCATGCACTGAATAGCCCAACCCAGTGAGTTCGTTTTCGGGGTTAGTGCACCACCGACCTTCACGGCATCAAGGCAAGGGGGGCCGTGGCTGACTTCGATGAAGGACGATCTTGGGAGCGGCTCGCAGTCAGCCGCTTCCCAGACCTCAAGACCGAATTATCCTTCCGAGCGCTATTCCGGGAATGACCCCTCGACGAATAGAGAGCCGAATGCAGTTTTATTATTCCAGTTGTTGCGGAATCGACTTTCGCACCAACGTGCCGCGTCGAACGGCGCGACACGGACGTTCGTCAACACGTTGCGCGTCGGGAGGCCCTGAGCGATCCAGCGCTCGACCGTGCGTTCACTGACATTGAACTTTCGCGCAACGTCGCTCTTGGAAAGTAGAGGGCACTGATAATCCTTCCGGAGCGCTCCGCTCGGCGCCGGGCCTCGCTCGATCGCCCAGACGTAACGCCAGGACGATCTCCATTCGCCATCCAGCCGCACACCACGCAACCGTCCGTTACCGAGGTAGTCACGGACGGTTCGGTCGGTCAGTGCGAGGTGATCGGCTATTTTCGCAACGGTGAGGATGAAATCGTGTGCTGGCTCCATGAAACAGAGATTGTGCGGTCAGACGCCCGATCAAAATCACAGGCGAGAAATACCTCTCGCGTGCATCTCGCGGATTTCAAGCCACCCTCTCTGTACTATGGTCTGATTAGAAATTGCCTGATACTCAGCTCCTGCTTCTCGCGAGGAATGGCCAAGCAAAGCCGAGACGGTCCCTGCGGCCGTAACTGGATCGTGCAATCGCAGATAGTCTGCTGCGAGGGTTCTAAGATCGTGCAATGGCACCCCAAGCGCAGCTGAAACGCGCTCGCTCGGCCACCGCCGATCATGCCCGGACGCTTCATGCGACAACCAGTTCATACCGATCAGCTCTGTATAGCGCCGATGAGCATAGCGTGGCGGTCGACCTCCCAAGAGATGTTCATCAATCACCCAACCGACTTCCGGCCAAAGGGTTCCAGCGTTCAGCCAGACCCCGGTCTTTTCCTGTTGCCAGCGCAGATGCCAAATGCCGTGAGGTTCACGAACGAGAGCTTCGCCATAGACCCAGCTAACGATATCTCCGCTGCGTGGCGGTATGTTGAGCGTGATCGCAAGGATGGCAGCCGTCGCCCTTGCCGTCTCAGCCGCTTCCCGCCAGTCCGCGCATGCCGCTGCCCGATCAAGCTGCCGAACGATCGCCCGCACGACTTCCGCATAGCCACCTTTCTCATAGAGCACTTCAATCCGCCCTTGTTTCAGCTTCGGCACGCGTCGTGTTTCCCGCAGGAGGCCTGCTTGGACGGAGCGAAGCCCTGAGACGGCCTGAGTGTCGGCTCCGCCATGCGACGCAAGGCTGACCAACCCACCGAGATAGCTGGCGATGGTCGCGGGTCGAAGCCCCTCCTCGCGAAATGTCTTGGCTATCTCCCATGCAAGCAACCAGCCGAGACGTGGTGGACAGGTCAGGATCGGCAACAGATCCGCGCATCGATTGATAGACGCGATATGTCGTGCAAGCGTGCTCTCAGTGATCGGCGCCATCTGCATCGCAGGCAGCATCGCTTTCCACGCACTGGGCCATCCGCGCAGTTCTGCTTGATGACGCGTGGGAGAAGCGGTGACCGCCGAAGACCTCACCGAACGAACCCGATAGAAGCTTCTGCGGAGCCCCCTGCCCTCTGCGAGACACATCTCTGGCGCGAACTGCTCGAGCATGCGGAGCAGCAGGCCGAGCGTTGACTCTGACTTGCACGCAGCTTCGAAACTTGCTCGTTTTGGGAGCGCCGGATCGTCTCCGGTCTCTTCAAGCACTGCGAAGAAGCGAGCCACGACAGTCACTGCGCCGTTTGGCAGATCAACTCGCCGGGCCATGAGGCGCGCGCGCAACTCGGTTGGAACGTCGGCAAGACGTGAAGCAGCGATCTTATCGTGCATCGGACAATCTCCTGGTGAGGTTCTTGAATATGTCTGGATGTGTCGCGAGGATCGCGGCGCGGGCTTCTCGCGCAGCAGCCTGTCCGTCATCTCGACCGTAGTGTTTACGTGCGGTGCTCTCGAGGATGCCGAGAACAGAAGACGTGAATGCATGATCGCCCGGGCGCAACGCGAGGCTGAGGAGAGCGACCACATGGCGCATTCGGTGGGGTGTTAGATGAACGCCGAGTACGTCGGACGCATCCCGCCAGAGATCCAGAAAGGCGCTCGTCGAATAAGTCCCGCGTGGCAACGTGACGGGGTCCCCCTCGTCATGCGCTGGCAGTGCTGAACCGGGGAAAAGAAAGACATTTCGTGGATCGAGCCCTTGCAGCTCGATCAATCTCGGTCGCCCACGTTCAAGCCATTCCTGAACGATCGCTGCGTCTTCTCCGACTACATCGACGTTGACCCACGTATTGTTCTTCACTTCCCAGGGCGCATACCGGAATGTAAGCATGGTCTCGTCAGGGGCGGCTCGAAGAAGGTTCGCATGCACCTCGCCGTGCGAGGCGATCCGAGTATTGCGGAGGCAAGCTGTACGCAGCGGGCGCGACATTTGTAGCGCGTAAGCTACGGCTCCCGCGAAGAGCCGAAGCGCGGTCACTTCGCGGACTGGTTCGCCAAGCGTGCGGGCTTCGTGAAGCGCTTCACACGCGGCCTGCGCGATACGCATCGGTGCGTTGGTCCACACCGTAGCAAGCTCTGGCCGTTGCCTCAGTAGGCTCGCAATCCGATCAACATCCATCTCGACCGAGCTCGCCTTGGAAGCCTTGTGCTTCGCGCGCGGAGCATCAAAATATTTTTTCTTCAGAAGTGTGAGCACCGCCGTGACGGCAACGTCTCCAAAACCATGTTTCGCGAGCGTGATGAGCGGGGTCAGCCGCGTTTTCAGCGTTGTCGAGTCCAGAGGGTCCTTAAGATCGCAGGCCGCGTTGGAGCGTTCGATCTGTTGCTGAATGGCGGCTTCAATGGTTTGACGCTCAAAAAGCTCTCGGACATCCCGCAGGGTGGCGATATCACCGCCGGTATCTTCCCAGGCCCGCACGAGCCAACTGATCGCCTCCCGATACCCTTTGCGCGCAGCCGTCGGCTTGCCAATATTTCGAGTCTTTTCGAGCGCCAACGCATCGGCTTCAGACATAACAAGCTCCGGATCCTCGCCGGCCTCAATCCGCGCGAGCATCCTGTCCGCAAGGTCTTCGCTGCCCGCCAGGCTGGCATCAACAAGCGCATCGAAGGAGTTTCGAAAGGCCTCGGGCAGTTCAGTCCATTCGACCTTGCGCGCACGTCCTGACCCAGCCGGCACCCGCAACTTGATCGAGGGAAGATATTTCAGGATCCCAGGCACCGTGGCACTCCGGTGCTCAAGCGAGTTCAGAAACAAAACCGCTTTTCGAAGGCTCCTGCGGGTCTCAGCGGATACATCGCGCCCGATCCTTTCGATCTCGACCTGTGTCAGAGCCTCCGGCGCACATTGCGCGCGCGCCCTCAAGACAGCGAGAGACCGGTGCCGACCAATATTCCAGAGCGCGCCGGAACCAGGCAGCCCCTCCTGCGCCTTGATCAAATCCATAAGCTCACAATACCGAATACTATGCTCAGGGCTCGGCCTCGGAGCCACCGCTTTAGCTTGCAGAAACTGCCGCAGCGCCGCGCGGATGCGCGAGTCCATACGACGCCCGTTTGTCTTCATGTTCTTCGCTCGGCTCACGAGCGCATAACCTTGGCCGGCGACATCCATCTCGAAGGAGCGCATCTCGGCAGGGATCGCGCCGATATCCCGGTCAAGCAGCCCGAGACGCGCGGGGACTTTCTCTATCGCTCGAATTGTATCAACGCCGCTTCCCTTTTCTTCTGCCCAAGCGAGCAAGTCTTTGAAAGAATACTGATGTTTCATATCGATCTCCGCGTTCGACCGCCGGGCGGCCCTTCGGATAAGGGCCGGACAGGGGGTAGAGCGGAGATAGGTGTCGCGAAGATTGATCTAAAATCTGAGAGGATATCAGCCGATTTGGGTCACGGTTGATGTTCGCGGACCGGCTGTCTTAAAGACTATAGCGGTCGTACCGCGTCGCCGAACGGTAGTTTTCTTTTCTTCGCTCCTGCCGCGCAGACCGATCTCAAGAGCCCATGCAGGGCGTTCTCTATTTTAAGTGTTTCGATAGAAGGAAGCTAATTTCCGCATACGCTCAGAGCGACCTATTAGTTTGATCTCTCGCCGACCACCGCCGTTCTCGCGGGCGATTTGCGCCGCAGAAGCGGCGCCTGAGCGTATATCACACTCATCTTGGGCCCGCGCGGCAGCTTTTTCAGCGGCACGCTGATCGAACGAAAAGCTTTTCTCAGACTTCATCGCGTACCCCCTTGAAAATCCCTTAGATGTAGTAAATCCGCCAAAAAACGAACAAAGCTTTCTCTTTTAAGTGAAGGCCTTATCGTCATTTAAGCTCTGTGAACGCATCTATTCGAATAGACCGCAATTCCACAGAGCCTGAGTGCTGCCGCAGCACGTTCGGCCAATCGCGGTGAGTTTTCCGGCCTGCTCATAGATGAGCATCCACTACCGAACGATAGGCGGCGACGATTGCGGGAGCCGGCATCTCACCGGTAAGCGACTCGCATTTCCGAACATCCGCGAGTGACAACTCTGAAACAACCGCGATCTCTTCTTGAGCCAAGTTAACGCTATCGCGAAGAGCGCGAAGTTCCATCGCCAAGGCGATCTTCTCTTCAAAGTTAGCTTCACGCTCTGCAATCTCCGGGCGCACCCCGAGTATCTCGTCTCGAAATCTTTTCATAAGACACTTATACCACGGTTCGGGTCCACTCGGGAGACGCGTTTTACAAATATGAAATTGGGCGTTCGAATCTCCGCGGGAAAGGAGGCTGATCTGATCCCCGGAAACTCCGACGTCCGGCGATCCAAAAAAACGTAGGCAGAGACCCCAACGGCTCGCTTGGCGTGCCATAGATAAACCACAGAGTACTCGGGGCTTTGTATTTTGTGGCCGCGATAGGGAGCTCGGGCCAGGCACCTACCTGACCCGAATTCTTCGCTCAGAAGATCATTCCACGACGAGTTCGCCGCTTTCGATCTGCTCGCGCTCGATCGACTCGAAGAGCGCCTTGAAGTTGCCCTCGCCGAACCCGTCATCACCCTTACGCTGGATGAATTCGAAGAAGATCGGCCCGATCACAGTCTTCGAGAAGATCTGCAGCAGGATCTTGGTCTCGCCGCCGCCAAGGACGCCTTCGCCGTCGATCAGGATACCGTGCTTCTTCATTCGCTCGACCGGCTCCTCATGCCCGGTCACGCGGTCATGGCTGAGCTCGTAATAGGTCTCGGGCGGGGCCGGCATGAAGCGGATGCCGCGATCGGCGATCGCGTCGGTCGCCTCGTAGATGTCGCGTGCGCCCACGGCGATGTGCTGGATGCCCTCGCCCTTGTATTTCTTGAGATAGGAGACGATCTGCCCGGTCTCGCCGCGATCCTCGTTGATCGGGATGCGGATGCGCCCGCAGGGCGAGGTCAGCGCCCGGGAATAGAGACCGGAATATTTCCCCTCGATATCGAAGAACCGGATCTCGCGGAAATTGAACAGATCGCCATAGAAGTTGAACCACTTGTCCATGTTGCCCTTGAAGACATTGTGGGTCAGGTGGTCGAGGTAATAGAAGCCCACGCCCTTCGGCTTCGACGTCTTCAGCCAGTCGAATTCCGCGTTATAGGGTGAGGTGTCGTAATACTGGTCGGTGAAATAGATCAGGCTGCCGCCGATCCCCTTGATCGCGGGCCAGTCGACTGTCTTGTCGGTCCCTTCATATGGCTCCGCGCCGTTCTTCACCGCGTGATCGAAGGCGTGCTGCGCATCGACGACGCGCCACGCCATCGAGGGTGCGCAGGGCCCGTGCTCCTCCACGAAACGGGCCGCGAAACTGTCGGAGTCGGCGTTGAGAACGTAGGTGATGTCGCCCTGCTGCCAAAGCTCGACCGGCTTGGATTTGTGGTTGGCGACATGCTCGTAGCCCATCTTCGCGAAGAGATCGCGCAGCTCTTGCGGATCGGGATGGGCGAACTCGACGAATTCGAACCCGTCCGTGCCGGCGGGGTTCTCCTCGGTGATGGTCGATTGCGGGGCATCGTGCGGGAACGGTCCCATGGGTCTCTCCTCCTGTTTGCGCTGCGAAGAGGATAGCCCGGCGCGAATGCTCGTTCCGCGCGAAATCGCGCATATAATCCCTAAGATTTGCGGGAATATTGCACCTTCTCACAAAAGTGCGCAAACTTCCCGCATGATCGACGATATCGACAAACGCCTGCTCGCGGAATTGCAGCAGAATGCACAGCTGACCTCGCAGGATTTGAGCGAGCGACTGAACCTGTCACCAAGTCAGGTGGGACGCAGGCGGCAGCGGCTCGAGGCCGAGGGGCTGATCCGCGGCTATGGCGCGCGGCTCGACGCGGCGCGGCTTGGGCTTGCGGTTCAGGCCTTCGTGCAGGTGCAGATGCTGCGCCACGGGGCAGAGCCCGCGCAGCAATTCTCGCGCCTCGTCTCCTTGCAGCCCGAGATAACCTCGGCCTGGACCCTTACCGGGGAGGCCGATTATCTGCTGCGGGTCTATTGCGCGGATCTGGCGGCGCTGCACCGGCTGATCCACGACGTGCTTCTGGCCCACCCCACCGTCGCGCGGGTGCAGAGCCAGATCGTCATGCATCAGTTCAAGCAGGATGCGCCATTGCCGATCTGATTGCGGAGCGCACTCTGGAACGTCATGTCATTACACGTGATCTCGGGCCCGTCCGCACGCGCCGTCAGCCGAGAGTGAGCCCCTTGCGCAGGGCGATCAGGTCGATGTCACGTGAGACGAAGACGGCACCGGCCTCGAGCGCCCGCTGATAGACCTCATCGTCGGTGGTCAGGATGCCCGGCGGCAGGCCCGCGGCGCGGATGCGCGCGATCGCATCGAGCACCGCCGCAGTGGTCTCGGGGTGCGAAGGCTCGCCCGGATGCCCAAGCGAGGCCGCCAGATCCGCAGGCCCGACGAAAATCCCATCCACCCCGGGCACGGCGGCGATTTCCTCGAGATTGGAGAGCCCCTCGACACTCTCGATCTGTACGACGAGACAGATCTCTTCCCGGGCGATCTTGTGGTAACCGGGAATCTTGGCGAAGCGCGTGGCGCGGTTCATGCCGGAAACCCCACGCATGCCCTGCGGCGGATATTCGACCGCCGCCACCGCCGCGCGTGCCATCTCTGCATCATGCACCATCGGCACGAGGATCGTCTGCGCGCCGAGGTCGAGTATTTTCTTGATCTCCGCCGCGTCGAGGGATCCGGGCCGCACGATCGGCGAAACAGGATAAGGAGCCACCGCCTGCAATAGCGGCAAGACACTGCGCGCATCGAGCGCCGAATGCTCGGTGTCGAACATCATCCAGTCGTAACCGCAGCCAGCGATCAGCTCGGTGGCGAGCGGGTCGCTCATCGTGCACCAACAGCCCCGCTGGACCCCGAAGGCTTTCAGCGCCGCTTTGAACGAATTTCTTGGCAGATCGACCATCGTGATTTTCTTCCTTGTTGACCTCGGCACCCGCGGAACGGATGCGCGGGGCCGTCCTAAAAAGGTTGCTTGAGCTTATTCGAAACGAACGCCGATCGCACCTCGCGAACAGCATTCCGCCGGGCTTGCATGGCCTGCCGTCTCAATCGAAGGCGATGGACACATCCCCGAAAGCGCCGAACTCGGCCTCGATCCGGGTCCCCGGGGGGCACTCGATCGGTGCGATGAACGACCCCGACAGGATCACCTGCCCCGCCTCGATCCGCTGGCCGTATTGGCCCATTCGCCGCGCCAGCCAGACAAGCCCCTGCACTGGATCGTCCAACACCGCCGCGCCGAGCCCGGTCGTCTCGACCTCGCCATCCTTGCGCAGGATCGCTCCGGCCCAGCGCAGATCGACCTGAGATGGATCGTGACGCGCCTCGCCCAGCACGATCCCCGCATTCGCCGCATTGTCCGATACGGTATCGACGATCACGCGCGCCTGCCCGGTCGCGGGATCGGCGCGCAGAATGCGGGTGTCGAGGATCTCGAGCGACGGGGTCACGTAATCGGTCGCGGCCAGCACCGCCGCGCGATCCGCCGTGGCGTCGAGCGGCGCTTTCATGACGAAGGCGATCTCGGCCTCGACCCGCGGCTGGATGAAACGCCCGGCAGGCACCGTCGCCCCGCTGGCAAACAGCATATCGTCATAGAGCACACCAGAATCCGGCGTGTCGATCTTGAGCGCGGCCTGCATCACCTTCGAGGTCAGCCCGATCTTCCAGCCAAGGATCGACCGTCCCGCCGCCAGCTTGCGCGCCATCTGCGCCGACTGGATTGCATAGGCGTCGTCCAGCGTCATGCCGGGATGGCGCAGGCTCAGCAGCCCGATCTGTTTGCGCGCTTCTTCGGCGGCCAGCAGGTCATCGGCGGCCTGCGCGATCTGATCGGGGCTCAGCATGTCGGCTCATCCGCAACGACGTTGCGCAGCAGGCCGATGCCTTCGGCCTCGACTTCGATCACGTCGCCAGGTTGTAGCCAGATCGGAGGATCGAACCGCGCCCCCGCCCCGGTTGGCGTGCCGCACACGATCACGTCGCCCGGCACCAGCGTTGTGAAGGTGGAGACGTAATTCACGATATAGCGGAAATCGAAGATCATCCGGCCTGTGCGATCATTTTGCCGGATCTCGCCATTCACGCGGGTGGTCAGCTCGATATCGTCCAACTGGGTCGCGTCGCGGAACGGCACCAGCCACGGCCCCATCGCGCCGGAGCGGTCCCAGTTCTTGCCCTGCGTTACGTTGAATTTCGCATGGCGCACCCAATCGCGGATCGTGCCCTCGTTGCACAGTGTCAGCGCGGCGATATGATCATAGGCGTCTTCCTTCGCGATCCGGCGACCCGCCTTTCCGATCACGATCACAACCTCGCCCTCGTAATCGAGCTGCGGGCTTTCCGGCGGACGGATCAGCGGCTGATTATGGCCCGTGAAACTGCGCGGGAAGCGGATGAACATCGAGGGATAAGGCGGCGCGGCCTGCCCGTCTTTGTATTCGGCGTTACGATCGGGAAAGTTCACACCGATACAGATCAGCTTTTCCGGGGCTGCCAACGGGATCAGGAACTCGACCTCGTCGGCGCGATATTCAGGCGCGCGGCCCTCCGCCGCCGCGATCACCTCTTCCAGCGCGCCGGCCTCTACGACCTCCTGAAGGGTCGCGAACCGCGCGCCGAACTCCGGGATGAGATCCACGATACCGCCATCCTGCACCACGCCGTAGCGATCCGTGCCACCGGTGCGAAACGCCGCGATGCGCGGCAGTGCCAGAGTCATGACATTCCCTCCTGTGGAAGTCCCAGACCATCGAGAATGGCGCTATAGGCGATGTCGATATCGGATTCGCTCATCGCAAAGGACCCGGCCTGAAAGCGGATCGCAAGCTGGTTGCCGACCCGCGTTTGGGTGAGATAGATGCGCCCGTCATCATTGATCGCGCTCACATGTGAGATCGTGTCGTCATCCGATGCGCCCGCCCGGCGAAATGAGAACAGCGACAGCACCGGGGCGGTCACGATCTCAACGTCCGGGGTCGCAGCCAGCCGGTCATGCAGCATCCCCGCCCAGCGAACGTGATCGCGGATCATCGCGCGCAGCCCCTCAAGCCCGTGAAAACGCATCAGGAACCACAGCTTGAGCGCGCGGAAACGGCGTCCCAGCGGTACGGACCATTCGGAATAGTTGACGATCCCGTCGCGGCCATGGGTCTCGAGATACTCGGGCTGGATCGCCAGCGTGCGCACCAGCATCTCGGGGTCGCGAATGAAATGGGCCGAGCAGTCGAAGGACGCGCCCAGCCATTTATGCGGATTGAAGACGACGGAATCCGCACCCTCGATCCCGGCCCAAAGCGTGCGGAACTCGGGACAGATCATTGCAGAACCGGCCCAGGCTGCATCGACATGGATCAACAGATCATGGGCATGCGCGACCGCCACCAGTGCGCCGATATCGTCGCATGCCCCGGTGCTGGTCGCCCCCACGCAGCCGATCACCCCGGCGGGCTGATATCCGGCCGCCAGATCCGCACGGATCGCGGCCTCCAGCGCTTCGGGCGGGAGCGCGCCGCTGCGCGGATCGGCGGGCAGTTTCACAAGGTTGTCCTGCCCGATCCCCGCGATCCAGATCGCCCGGTCAATCGAGGAATGCACCTGATCCGAGCAGTAGATCCGCAAGCGCGGCGCCTGGCTGAGCCCCGCGCGATTGCCCTGCCAGTCCAGCGCACGCTCACGCATCATCACGACCGCCGCCAGCGTCGCGGACGAGGCGCTGTCCTGAATGACGCCCGAGAACGCTTCGGGCAGCCCCAGCGCGTCGCGCAGCCATTCCATCATCCGGGTTTCCAGCTCGGTCGCCGCCGGAGAGGTCTGCCAGAGCATGCATTGCGCGGCCATAGCGGTGACCAGATATTCCGCCACCACCGAAACGGGGGCGGCATTGCTGGGGAAGTAAGCGAAGAAGCGCGGATGCTGCCAATGGGTCATGCCCGGCTCGATCAGGCTCTCGAACTCGTCAAAGATCCGCTCCATTTCGCAGCCGGTTTCGGGCGGCTTGGGCGGGATCGCGCGGTAGATCTCGCCGGGCGTCGTGCGCGCGCGCACCGGGCGGGCATCGAGTGTTTCGCGATATTTCACACCCCATGACGCCGCGCGCCGCGACCATGTCTCGAAGTCCTGAACATCCATCCTGTTTCTCCTGCAATGGCTTGTCTGCGGAGACCCGCTCACGGCGCGATGATCGGAGTGGCCTTCATGTCGCTGGCGACCGGCTCGACATCTTGGAACAGCGAGCCATGCTCGAACCACGAGCGCGGAGCGGGCGCCCCCCACAGCGTCTGGCGCTGCGGGTCCTTCAGATCCCAGCGGATCGCCTCGAGATCGGGATCCACGGTCTGATAATCCGAGCAATAAATCTCGATCCGGTGACCATCGGGATCGAGGATATACAGGAAGAACGCGTTCGAAATGCCGTGTCGGCCCGGTCCGCGCTCGATATTGGCGACATAGCCGGTGGTCGACATCAGATCGAGCAGATCGATGATGTTAAGCGGCGTCGGCACCCAGAACGCGGTGTGATGCAACCGCGGGCCAAGGCCGTTGGTGAAGGCGATGTCATGCACCCCGCCCTTGCGATGGGTCCATGCCGCCCAAAGCCGTCCGCTCTCTTCATCCTCGGTATATTCGGTGACGCGGAAGCCGATGCGATTGTAGAATTCGACCGCCTTATCGACATCGCTGGCAAAGCAATTGAAGTGGTCGATCCGGAGCGGCTTCACGCCGTGATAGAGCGCGTATTTCTGGTGGATCGGTTCCAGACGGTCCATCTGGAAATAGAACTCGATCGGCATTCCGAAACAGTCATGGGTGCGCAGGGTGCGGCCCTGATAGGGACGCTCGACCCATTCGACCGAATGCCCCTCGGACTTGAACCAGTCATGCGCCTTGTCCAGCTCGCCTTCGTCAAAGAGTTTGAAGGCAAGCGAGCGCACATTGGCCTCGGGCGTCTTGACCAGAACGACCGAGTGATGCCCGCGCTCTTCCATCGCACGCAGGAAGATATGACGGTCGTCCTCGTCGCTCACCTGAAGCCCCAGCGTATCGACATAGAAGGCGCGGCTGGCGGCCAGATCGGTCACGCCGAAGACGACATGGCTGAGGCGGATGATGTTGAACGGCGGATACAGGTTCGGGGCCGGAATAGGCATGTCTCGCTCCCTTGAGATAAGATCGGGGCGGCCTCCTCCGACCGCCCGCTGTCGTTAGCCGAGGCGCGGCACGCGATGCGCCTGACGCGGGAAGGAAACGTTGACCGTCTCCATGTAGAAATCGAAGGACCAGTCACCGCCATCGCGGCCGATACCGCTGGCCTTCACGCCGCCGAACGGGCTGGGCAGATGGCGCACGTTTTCCGAATTCACCCAGATCATGCCCGCCTCCAGCGCGTCGGTCATCCGCATCGCGCGGTCCAGATCGGCGGTCCACAGATAGGCGGCCAGCCCGTAATCGACGTCATTGGCCAAGGCGAGCGCTTCGTTTTCGTCGGCGAAGGGGATCGCGGTCAGCACCGGGCCGAAGATTTCTTCCTGCGCGATGGTCATATCGTTGCGGGCCTGCGTGAACAGCGTGGGCGCAACGTAGCAGCCCTGATCGCCGACTTTCTCTCCGCCGATCGCGATGGTCGCGCCCTCCTCACGGGCGGTCTCGAAATAAGACAGCACCTTGGCCTCGTGCTCGGGATGGATCAGCGGACCCACCACCGTATCCGGGTCGAGCGGATGGCCGACCTTGATATTCGCCGCCACCTTGGCGACGCGCTTGCAGACCTCGTCGTAAATGCTCTCCTGCACGAGAAGCCGCGAAGACGAGGTGCAGCGTTCGCCGTTGAGCGAGTAGATCATGAAGCTCGCCGCATCGACGGCGCGGTCGATATCGGCATCGTCGAACACGATCACGGGGTTCTTCCCGCCGAGCTCGAAATGCACGCGCTTCAGCGTCGCCGCCCCTTGCGCCATGATCATCGAACCGGTGCGGCTTTCGCCCACAAAGGCAATCGCCTTGATGTCGGGATGTTCGGTCAGCCGCTTGCCAGCATCCTCACCATAGCCGTTCACGAGATTCAGCACCCCTTTCGGCAGCCCCGCCTCTTCGGCGATCTCGACCAGCAGCTTTGCGGTCATCGGCGAGAATTCGGCCGGTTTGTGTACCACCGTGCAGCCCGCCGCCAGCGCCGGGGCAATCTTCCAGGTGGACAGCATGAAGGGCGTGTTCCACGGGGTAATGACGCCCACGGGGCCGATCGGGCGGCGCGAGGTCACGTTCATCTGCGTCGCGTTGCGCAGAGCCTGACCATCCTCGGCCGCCGGAGCCTTGTCCGCAAAGAACCGGAAATTGGCCGCCCCGCGCAGTGCCGCTTTCGACATGAAGCGCAGCGCCTGCCCAGTATCGAGACATTCGGTGAAGGCGATGCGCTCGGCATTCGCCTCGATCGCCTCGGCGACTTTGATCAGGATTTTGCGGCGGTCCGCTCCGGGCATCTTGCTCCAAGTCTTGAACGCCTCTTTCGCGACGGCGACCGCGCGGTCGATATCCTCGGCTCCGCCTTTCGCGACCTTTGCCAGCGGCTTCAGATCGACGGGCGAAAGCGTGTCGAACGTGGCACCGGATGCGGCCTCGACACTTTCACCTCCGATGTGATTGCGCACGCCGGTTTGAGCGAAATGCGCGATATAGCCTTCGGCACGGCGCAGGTTTTCCGTCAGATCGGTCATCACTTACCCTTGGCTTGGCCCGACAGGCGGGCGTGAATCGGTGTCTGCTTCCAGCTCAGCTCCGAGTCGATCACCCGGATTTCGAGCGAGAGCGCGAAATGTTCGGTGGCCAGCGGACCGGCAAGCGCGGTCTGGGCGGCGGCAAAAATCGCATCGCCCCCAGCGCGCAAGGTCGCCGTGTCGCGCCCCGCCCCCACCGAAAGCGTCAGCGCGGCGAAATCGTTTTCCGGCAGCCCGTCGGCCACGATCGCATGATCGGCGCAAAAGGCGCGCACCCGAATTCCGGCCACCGGGAACAGTCCACATTCGACCATCGCGGCATGCAGTGCCTGGCAGGCCGCCGAGATATCGACGCGCTCCGCCAGCCCTGCGGAATATTCGATCTTGAGATGCGGCACGATTCTCCTCCCGCGCTTTTCATTAACATGTTAAGTTTATCCAGACTTGTCAACCGCCCCAAACCCTCCGATTTTGCCCGCCACCTGACAGGAACGAGGTATCGATGACCCAAGACAGCGCCCCCCGACAGCGGCCGGACGGGTTCGAGTTGAACGCCCCGCGTCGCGCCTTGCCGATCGCCCTGCTGCGGGCGCGGGAATTGGTGATGGAGCGTTTCCGCCCGATGCTCAACGCGCATGACGTGACCGAGCAGCAATGGCGCGTGTTGCGAGTGCTGCGCGAAAGCGGGCCGCTCGATGCTTCGATGCTTGCCGAACGTGCCTGCGTTCTGGCCCCTTCGCTGACGCGAATGTTGCGCGCGCTCGAGGCTCGTGGACTGATCGAAATCCGCCGCGATGGCGAAGACCGCAGGCGCGCCAGCGTCGGGCTCAGCGAGGCCGGCACCGCCTTCCTCCGCGACGTCTCGCCCCAAAGCGCCGAAATCTATGCCAAGCTCGAAGCCGAAATCGGCGCAGAGCGGATCACCCGGCTTCTCGACGAGCTCGAGGCCTTCGTCGCTGCCCTGGAGCATGACGACCGCGCGTGAGATAAGTCATTTCATTGCGAACGAAACGGTCGTAGGGTTGGGTGTGAAAATCGGAGATCGCATGAAGCTCGAAGAGTTCTTTCCCTACCGTCTGGCCGTCGCGGCGGAAGCCTTCTCCCGTCGTCTGCAGGATGTCTACTCGCGCGAATATGGCCTGACGCGCGAGGAATGGCGGCTCATGTCGATCCTTGACGGGGTCGGTCGGATCAGCTCGCTCGACATCGCGCGGCGCACCACGCTCGACAAGGTGCAGGTGAGCCGTGCGGCGACCCGGCTTGAAGCGCGGGGGCTGATCGAACGGTTCGTGCCCGACAGCGACAGACGACTGCGGGAGTACGAATGCACGCCAGAGGGCCGCGCCCTCTATGCCGAAGCGCGACCAAAGGTGAACGCGCGCGCGAAGGCGATGCTGTCGGCGATGCCCCCCGAAGCGCAGGTCGCCCTCGAATACGGGGTCAACAGCCTGATCGACTCGCTCGCTCTCGATATCGAAACCCGTAACGAGAGCGCCGAGACCTGACCAGCAGCCAGGCCCGTCAGGGCCCGACCAGCCAGAGCGAGATCGCCGGGAAGGCGATGATCAGCACGATGCGCACGATATCCGCGACCCAAAACCACAAGATACCGCGGAACATCGTCATCAGCGGCACATCGGGCAAAACCGAGCGCAGCACGAAGACGTTCATGCCAACTGGCGGGGTGATCAAGGAGATCTCCGTCGCCACCACTACGATCACTGCGAACCAGATCAGAGCGTTATCGGGATTGGCGAGCACGCCCGAGCCGAAATCGAGCTGGTAAATCAGCGGATAGAAGATCGGCACTGTCAGCAGGATCATCGACAGGCTCTCGAGCACCATGCCGAGGAGCATATAGATCAGCACGATGATGATGATCACCTCGAAGCCACCAAGTCCCAAGTTGTAGACGATATCGGCCAACGCGTCGGGCAGGCCGGCAAACGTGACGAAATTCCCGAAGATCTCGGCCCCGATTATGATCGCGAAGATCATCGCAGAGGCGATCGCGGCATCCTTCAGCGCCTCCCAGAGCGCGCGCATCTTCAGCCCGCCTACAGCTGCCGCGATCACCACAGCAGCCGCAGCCCCCATGCCCGCAGCCTCGATCGGCGTGAAGAAGCCGCCATAAATCCCGACCATGATGAAGACGAACAGCGCCAAGGTCGCCAGCACGCCGATGAAATCGGTGCGCTTCATCGGCAGTGGCTCCCGCACCTCGGGAGCGAGTTTCGGGTTCAGCCGCACTGCGACCATGACGGAAACGAGATACAGGCCGATGCCCAGAACACCGGGAATGATCCCGGCGATGAACAGCTTGCCGATATCGCTTTCGGTCAGCAGGCCGAAAATGATCATGATGACCGAGGGCGGGATCAGAATGCCCAGCGTGCCGCCGGCGGCAATTGAGCCCGTGGCGATCGAGTCATGGTAGCCGAAGCGGCGCATCGAGGGCATCGCGACCTTTGACATCGTGGCCGCCGTCGCGAGTGACGAGCCGCAAACCGCCGAGAAACCGCCGCAGCTGAGGATCGTGGCCATCGCGAGACCGCCGCGCATCCGCCCGAACACCCGGTCGGCACCGGTGAATAGTCCGCTGGCGATGCCGGACCCGGCAAGCACGTTGCCCATGAAGATGAAGAGCGGCACGACGGAGAGCGAGTAGTTCATCCCGGTCTCGAAGACGGCGCTGCCAACCATCGAGCCTGCGGCATCTGCCCCGCGCATCCACGCGAACCCTGCGCCGCCGACAAGCGCCATTGCGAAGGCGATCGGCACGCGCAGAAAGACGAGGGCCAGAAGAATGGCAAAGGCGATCAGAGAAATTGTCATTCCGGTCTCCGGAGCAGGGCGACCACGGCGGAGGCGGCAAAGCTGACGATGCCGATCACGCCGAAATACCACAGTTTGATTCCAAGGCCCGATGTTGCGAGCTGGGTGTGGAACTGATCCTCGGCCAGGATCGCGAGGCGCCACGCGAAATAGCCCATGACGAGGGCTGCCACCACGCCGCCAATCTGCCCCAGCGCCCGGCGGACCGCCGTAGGCAGAAGCGGCATCAGCAGGTCCACCTCGACATGGCCGCCTTTGCCCGTGGTCAGCGGCATAGCCACAAAGACCAACGCGCCCAACAAGACCTGCGTGATCTCATAGGCGCCGGTCAGCGGATTGTTGAACACGTAGCGGCCGACCACGTCGACGCAGGTGACGAGGATCAACCCCGTCACCAACCCGGCCGCGATCGCCTCGAGAACGAAGCGGGCGCGTGCAATCATGCGGACACGCCGGTCTGCTTGCGGAACTCTTCCAGCGCCGCGCGCCCGTCATAGTCACCGCCCAGGCTATCGGCCCACTGCCCTTCGAGGACGGCGGCCTGCTCCTTGATCGCATCGAGCACGCCCTGCGGCGCGGTCTCGGCGACCATACCGCCATCGGCCGCGGACTTCTTGCCGCGCTCATCCGCACCGTTCCACGCCTTGCCGACACGGGTCGCGAAGGCGAGACCCGAGAGCTTGTTGATCGCATCCTGATCGGCCGGGGAGATCGAATCCCACTTGCCGGAATTCATCACGAGGAACCACGTGGTGTTGTAAATGCCGCCCGGGATCGTCGTGGTGTATTTCAGATAATCCGCGAGGTTGAACGAGGCGATCGCGTCATAGGGGAAAGTGACCCCATCGACGACACCGCGCGAGAGCTTCTCATAGACTTCGCCCGAGGGGGTGAAGATCGTCTCGACCCCGAAATGGCTCATCAGATCGGCGATGTAGCCGCCCGGCACACGCATCTTCAGACCCTGCAGGTCTTCGATCTTGTTGATCGGGCGCTTGTTGTTGTGGATCATCCCGGGTCCGTGGTTGAACAGGCCCAGCAGGTGGGTGCCGGCATGTTCTTCCTTGGCACCGAGCTTCTCGGTATAGACCGTCCAGAAGGCTTCCGACATCGACACCGCGTCATTGCCGAGGAAGCTGAACTGGCCGACGCGCGAGTTCTTGAAGCGGTCGTCCTGCGTGAAGCTGTGCAGACCGTAGGTGATGTCGGCCACACCGTCGCGCGCCATGTCGAAATGCGCAGGCGGCGAGCCCAGCGGCTTGGCGAGGACGCGGATGCGCACACGGCCTTCGGTCGCAGCCTCGATATCCTTCGCCCAGGGCTTGATCGCGTCCACCACGATCGGGTGGCGCGGCGGCAGCCAGCTGGACAGTACGAGGTCCACACCCTCTGCCCGCGCCGGAATCGCCGGGAGAGCAAGGCTGGCCCCGGCAAGCGCCGCGGTGCCGAGCATCGAACGTCTGGTCAGTTTGGTCGTCATTTTTTTCCTCCCCTGATGACGAAGCCTCGGGCCGAGCCCGATTAACTTAACGTGTTAACTTCATTCGCAGTCGTGTCACTTGTCAACTTCGCCTTGCGTCCGCTTTGCCGTGCGAGCGCAAAAGCTTCTTCCAGAACCTCCGGATCGCCGACGTGATTCATCAAGATCAGAACGAGCCGCGCGTTAAGTGCTGCACTCTCCGCTTCCGTCAACCCTTTATGCGTCGCGATCAATTTCTCGTAGAGCGCGTCGTGATCCTTGATATTGAGTTCGGTCTGCAAGCTCATGCCCGTCCCTCCTTGATCGCGGTGAGATGGTCGATGATCTGGGCGGGCTCTGCCGTTTCCCAGCGCGCCGCGATGATCTGGTCGGGGCGGATCAGGTAGAGCCCTGTCGTGGCCTGCCCGAGATAGCGCGCGCTCAGCTCCGGCGTGACCTCGAGCGTAAGCGTATTCAGCCCATCAACCTCAGGCGCCTTGCAGCCAATCGCGAGCAGGGTGAACTGGCCCGCAAGCTTTTGCAGGAGCCACTCGTTCCCGAGCGGCGCGTCGGGCGCGACTTTCCCGGGGCGGCTCACATCCGGCATCGCCGCGACGTTCGGCGCAGCATCGAGCGGATAGCAACACGGGAGGCTGAGCCGCCCGGAATTGACCATCGGCCGCGCAAAAGGCGCATGTTCCGAAAGCGCCAGAACCGCGTCGCGGAACCAGCGCTCAGCGCCGGCACGAGGCGACATGAACCGTGTCGTCCGGCTGGAATTGGTCAGGTTCTCATCGGAGCCATAGGTCCGTTCCGCATCGTAGCGCTCAAGAAGTTCCGGGCTCGCTCCATCATTGATAATCGCAGCAAGCCGCCAACCGAGCGCATCGACATCCTGCAGGCCGCCATTGCCGCCACGTGCGCCGAACGGGGAAACGACATGGGCGCTGTCGCCCACGAAGATCACACGATCATGCACGAACTTCTCGAGCCTGCGGCACTGGAACGTGTAGATCGACGTCCAGTCGAGCTTGAAGTTCGAATGCCCCACCGCCTTCTCGATACGCGGGATGATCCGCTCGGGTTTGCGCTCTTCCTCCGGGTCCGCTTCCCAACCGAGCTGAAGGTCGATGCGGTAGATATTGTCGGGCTGCTTGTGCAAAAGCGCCGACTGCCCGGCGTGGAATTCCGGCTCGAACCAGAACCACCGCTCGGACGGGAAATCGGCCTGCATTTCGATATCGGCAATGAGGAAACGCTCCTCGAACAGCTCACCTTCGAAATCGAGCCCCATCATCTGGCGAATGGGTGAACGCGCCCCGTCGCAGGCCAGCAGATAGTCTGCTTCAAGCGCGTATTCACCATCGGGCGTTTCGATCTGCACAACCGCACAATCGTCGGTCTGGGTCAGCCCGGTGACCTTGTTCTTGAAACGGAGGTCGATCAGCGGATTGGCCAGCGCCGCCTCGACCAGATACTCCTCGACATAGTATTGCTGCAGGTTCACGAAGGCGGGCATCTTGTGGCCGTCTTCAGGCAGCAGGTCGAAGTTGAAGACCTCGCGCGCCCCGTGCCGGGTGCGCCCGACCTTCCAGGTCACGCCTTTCTGCACGCAGGCATCGCCCACGCCGAGACGGTCGAGAATTTCGAGCGAGCGTTTCGACCAGCAGATCGCGCGGCTGCCGACCGAAACGACGTTGTTGTCATCGAGGATGACGGAGCCCACGCCGTGGTTCGCAAGCTCGATCGCAGCCGCAAGACCAATCGGCCCAGCGCCCACGATGATGACCTTGTGGCGTGCCTCCGGCCCCGAAAGGCCGGGAGGCGCTACATAGTCGAACGGTTTGTAATCATACGGCATGGCTCTCCTCCCTCCCGGCTCTCCTCAGCCTTGCAAAGCGTTCCACATTTCCTGATCGCGCTCAGCCGTCCAGACACGCGGGGTGTCGATGCCGCGGGCCTCGTCATAGGCGCGCGCCACATTGAACGGCAGGCAATGTTCGTAGATCGCGTAATCGGCGAATTTTGGATCGCAGGCTTCGCGCACCGCGTCCCATGCCTCTTTCAGGGTGCCGCCGCGGGCCACCACACGTTCCACCGGCTTGTAGCTCGAGCGGATGAAGTCGGCGGTGTTTTCCAGCGCCTCGGTGACCATCTCCTCACCGACCAGCGCATCGCCCCGACCGGGCGCAATCGCCTTGGGCTCGAAAGCCGCGATATTGGCCAGCGTCTCGGGCCAGTCCTGATAGTGCCCGTCGCCGCAATAGCAGGCCGAGTGATACTCGACGATGTCACCGGTGAACATGACCTCCTGATCCGGAACCCAGATCACCGCGTCGCCTGCGGTATGAGCGCGGCCGAGATGCATGATATCGACGCGGCGGTTGCCCAGATAAACCGTCATCTGGTCGGAGAAGGTCGTGGTCGGCCAAGTCAGACCCGGAATTTCCTCATGGCCTTGGAACAGGCGCGGGAAACGACCGAATTCACTGTCCCAGTCTTCCTGACCGCGTTCAGCAACCTGAGCGCGCGAGGTATCGGACATGATGACTTCGCGGGCACCGTAGGCCGATGCGCCGAGAACGCGCACGGCATGGTAGTGGGTGAGCACGAGGTGGCTGATCGGTTTGTCGGTCACCGAGCGGACGCATTCGATCACCTTGCGCGCAAGGCGCGGAGTGGCTTGCGCCTCAACGATCATCACGCTGTCGTCGCCGATGATCACACCGGTGTTGGGGTCACCTTCCGCGGTGAAGGCATACAGCCCCTCGCCCACCTGGGTGAAGCTGATTTTCTTGTCTTCCATGTCGCCTTGCGACGCGAATGCCTTGGCCATGAGATGCCTCCTTATTCCTTAGCCCAGTCCGGCAAGGCGCGGGCGGGCAGTACCTGCCCCGCGCAATCACCGAACCCGATGCGGTATCCTTCACCCTGCGCAGCGCCGCGCAGGGTCAGCGTGTCACCATCCTCGATGAAGCTGCGGGTCGAGCCATCGGGAAGTTCCAGCGGCTCCTTGCCCGACCAGCTGAGTTCGAGCAGCGAGCCCCGGCTGTCTTTCTCGGTGCCCGAGATCGTGCCCGAGCCCAGCAGATCGCCTACGCGCATGGCGCAGCCCGACGTGGTGTGATGGGCCAGCTGCTGCGCGGCAGAGTAGTAGAGCATCGAGGTATTGGTGCGCGAAATCACCGCTTCCTCGCCGCCCTCGGGGCGCAGAGCGACCTCCAGGTCGATGTCGTAATTCATCGGCCCCGGCTCGCGCAGATACGGCAGGAGCGGTCGCTCGCGCTCGGGCGTCGAGACCCGGAACGGCTCCAGCGCTGCGCGGGTCACGATCCACGGGCTGATCGTGGTCGCGGTCGCCTTGGCCTGGAACGGACCGAGCGGCACGTATTCCCAAGCCTGGATGTCGCGCGCCGACCAGTCGTTGAGCAGCACATAGCCGAAGATCATGTCATCGGCTTGACCGACCGAGATCATGCCTTCGGAGGGCTGGCCGACGATCGCGCCGAATTCCAGTTCGATGTCGAAGCGCGCCGAGGGGGCGAAACGCGGCAGATCCTCGTTCGGGCCTTTCACCTGCCCGTTGGGGCGCGTGACCGGCGTGCCCGAGACGACGACCGACGAGGCGCGGCCGTTATAGCCGATCGGGATCGACAGCCAGTTCGCCGGCAGCGCGTTTTCCGCCCCCCGGAAGATCGTGCCGACATTGGTCGCGTGGTTTTTGCCTGCGTAGAAATCCGTGTACTCGGCCACGCGGAACGGCATGAGCATCTTCGCGCCGGACTGCGGCACCAGATGCGGCTCGACCGCCGACTTATGCGTCTCGTTGGAGAGAAGCTCGGTCAGCCGCGCGCGAAGCTTGGCCCAGGTCTCCGGGCCGGCTTCCATGACGCGGTTCCATGCGGGCTCGGCAAAGAGCTCCGCCGAAAGCTCGTGATCCACCTTGGCCACATCAAGTATCATATCCCCGATCGCGACACCCATCCGCGCCCCCTTGCCGTCGTCAAAGACGCCGTAGGGCAGGTTCTGGATCGGAAAGTCGGTGTCGCCCTGTGCGGACGAAACCCAGCTGGTCTTGTCGGTCATTTGATCCCCGGTTTTCCGTCGAATTTCTTCTCGATGCTGTCCCAACAGTCGATGTAATCGTCCTGAAGGGGCGCTTC
This sequence comes from Thioclava sp. PTB-PU3-1, assembly GCF_055666785.1. NCBI lineage: Bacteria > Pseudomonadati > Pseudomonadota > Alphaproteobacteria > Rhodobacterales > Paracoccaceae > Thioclava > Thioclava sp. PTB-PU3-1. The sequence continues at coordinate 26,869 of NZ_JBVNVL010000010.1, forward strand.
CTTCGCCGCGAATTCGGTCAGCATCTGCGGGAAGCGCGTCTCGAACATGAATTGCATCGTGTCGGCCTGATAGACAGGCTCCATCGGCTCGTTCGATGCATGTTCGAACGCGTTGCGATCCGGCCCGTGCGGCAGCATCATGTTGTGCAGGCTCATCCCGCCCGGCACGAAGCCCTGCGGCTTGGCGTCGTAGATGCCGTAGATGTTGCCCATCAGCTCGGACATGATGTTCTTGTGATACCACGGCGGACGGAAGGTGTGCTCCGCCACCATCCAACGCTCGCGGAACAGCACGAAATCGATATTCGCGGTACCTTCCTGCCCCGAAGGCGCGGTGAGCACGGTGAAGATCGACGGATCAGGGTGATCGAACAGGATCGCGCCGACCGGGCTGTAGGTGCGCAGGTCGTATTTATAGGCGCAGTAGTTCCCGTGCCATGCCACCACGTCGAGCGGGCTGTGGCCGATGAACGTCTCGTGGAACTGCCCGCACCACTTGATCACGACCCGGCTTTTCGCATCACGGTCTTCGAAGGCTGCGACGGGGCATTTGAAGTCACGCGGGTTGGCAAGGCAGTTTGCGCCGATCGGACCTCGGCCCGGGAGGTCGAACTTCTGACCGTAGTTTTCGCAGACAAAGCCGCGTGCAGGCCCGTCGAGAAGCTCGACGCGATACACGAGACCGCGCGGCAGGATCGCGATTTCCTTGGGCTCGAGGTCGATGATTCCAAGCTCGGTGCAGAAGCGCAGACGCCCCTCCTGCGGGACCACCAGCAATTCGCTGTCGGCCGAAAAGAAATACTCGTCTTCCATCGATTTGGTGACGAGGTAGATATGGCTCGCCATGCCGACCTGAGTGTTCACGTCGCCGGCCGTGGTGACCGTGCGCATCCCGGTGATCCAGGTCAGCTCTTCGTCGGTATGCGGCACCGGATCCCAGCGATACTGACCAAGGCTGATCACGTCGGGGTCGATATTGGGCGCCGATTTCCAATACGGCACGTCGATCTTCTCGAACCGACCGGTGTGCTTCACCGAGGGTCGGATGCGGTAGCACCACGTGCGCTCGTTCTGGCCGCGCGGCGCAGTGAATGCGGTGCCCGAAAGCTGCTCGGCATAGAGGCCATATTCGACCTTCTGCGGGCTGTTCTGCCCCTGAGGCAGAGCGCCGGGCAGCGCCTCGGTTTCGAAGTCATTGCCAAAACCAGGCATATAACCTTCATGCGTGCCGGTGGTGCCGGTCGCGCGGATCATGCCCTTCGGAAGCGCTTGATCGGTCATGAGATCCTCCAATCCCTTGGTCACGGGCAGCGCGGAAAGCTGCAGTTTCGAACCTGGTCTGATTTTTCGTTTCATTCGCAACGAAGTCAAGGATATTTATTGCACTCGCAATGAATTCACCGCTGTATTATGATGATGTGGATATAAAAATGTGCGAAAGCAGGGGGTTGAGGATGTCTGAAGATGCCGCTGAGTTGCCCGAATTTGATCTCTACAGCTTTACCCCCTATCGGCTGGCCGTAGCTGCCGAGAAACTTTCGGAGAGGCTCGCCCGGCAATATCGAGACCGGTTCGGTATCTCGATTCCCGAATGGCGTGTCCTCGTCCATCTCGCACAGAGCGATGACGTATCGGTGCGGGACATCGAAGCGCGGGTGGCGATGGAAAAATCCAAGGTCTCGCGCGCGGCGTCCCGGCTGGAGGCCAACGGGCTGATCGCGAAGACCCGCCACGAAGGCGACAAACGACTGGTCAAGCTGCGACTTACCGCGAATGGCCGCGCAATGATGGCGGAGCTTCTGGTGCTGGCGAACGCCTTCCAAGCCGAGTTGGTGGCAGAACTTGGCGACGCGGCCACAAATCTGGAGACCGGTCTGGACCGGCTTCTCGCACTCCCACCACGGTAAACGACATGGCTTCCCGGTCGTTTGGTGCAGTCGACTGCACATCGCCGCCGCTTTTTCGTTGCAAATGAAACGTGTTTTGTGCTTCTTTGTTGCAAGCGCAACAAAACACAGATGCCCACGCGACGATGACCCGACACGAGACCGATACGCCGCTGCCCGAGTTCCAGCTCGATGATTTCCTGCCCTATCTGATGGCGGAGATCGCGACGAAGCTGAGTGACGAGTTGGCTCAAGGCTACCGCGAGGCCGGGCTGAGCATGCCGCAATGGCGAGTGATGGTTCACCTCAGCCATGCCGGGCCGGTGTCGGTGCGCGATATCGAACGGCGCGTCTCGCTGGAGCGGCCCAAGGTCAGCCGGGCCGCGGCGGCGCTGGAACAGGCGGGGCTTGTGACGAAACGCTCCGACCCCTCCGACGGACGCCTGATCGCGCTCAGCCTGACCCCGACCGGACGCGAGTTGATGGCCAAACTTCTACCGCGTGCCATCGCCTATCAATCGGATCTGGAGTCACTTCTGGGCCGCGATCTGGCGGGGCTGCGACGCGGCATGGACAAACTGCTTACAAAGAAGGCGGCACAATGACGGTGCTCTATGATTACTGGCGGTCCTCGGCGAGTTACCGGGTGCGGATCGCCCTCGGTCTGGCCGGAATGGACTGGACGAACGTTTCCGTCGACTTGACCAAGGGCGAGCAGACCGAGCCCGCGCATCTTACGCGCAATCCGCAGGGGCTGGTTCCCGCGATTGAACTCGACGGAAAGTGCTTCACCCAATCCCTGGCGATTCTCGAATATCTCGATGAGACGCGTGATCTGAACCTGCTGCCCGGCGATGCCGCTGAACGCGCCAATATCCGTGCTCTCGCCCATGCCGTCGCCATCGATATTCACCCGATCTGCAATCTTCGCGTCGCCAAACACGCAGTCGCCGCCTCTGAGGGAGCGATCACGATGGAGGGCTGGATGCAGGCGTTTATCAGGCCCGGCCTACAGGCGCTCGAAGCGATGGTGGATGCCGGCGATTACTGCCACGGATCATCGGTCACCCTGGCCGATCTGTGCCTCGTGCCGCAGCTCTACAATGCGCAGCGCTGGAAGGTCGACCTGACAGGGATGCCGAAACTGACCCGGATCGGAGCGCATCTCGAAAGCCTGCCCGCCTTCGCCGCGGCGCATCCCGACAAAACCCCGCATTGAGGCACATAAAGACGGCTTGAATGCACCCGACCCGCAGCTGCAGGCCGGGCTTTTTCGTCAGACCGCCGCCAGCCCTGCGTCGAGCGCGCCGAGGATTGTGGCAATGTTCTCTTCGGTCACGATCAGCGAGGGAGACAGAATCACGTTATTGCCCGAGATCCGAACCATCGCGCCCGTCTCGTAGGCACCGCGATGAACCTTGGCGATGCTGGCCTTGTCGATCGGCGCCTTGGTCGCGCGATCCGAGACCAGTTCCAGCGCGCACATGAGACCACGTCCGCCACGCACGTTACCCACGATGTCGTGCTTTTTCTGGAGATCGAGCAACCCTTCATAGAGCTGGGCCCCACGCGCGGCTGCGTTGTCCTTGACGTTGAGCGCCTGCGTCTCTTTCAGGCAGGCAATCGCCGCCGCCGCGCCGACCGGATGGCCCGAATAGGTGTAGCCAGAGCCGATCGCCGCCTTGCCGGTGGTATCGGTTTCGAACACTTCGGCCACGCGCCCCGAAATCATCACGGCGCCGAAGGGGAAATACCCATTCGTGATCGCCTTGGCGGTCGTCATCATATCCGGCTGCACCCCCCAGAGCCGCGAGCCCGACCAGGCCCCCGTGCGACCGAAGGCGGTGATCACCTCATCGGCGATCAGCAGAATGCCGTATTTGTCGCAGATTGCCCGCACGCCGGGCATGAAACTCTCATGCGGGACGATCACGCCCCCTGCCCCGAGGATCGGCTCCATGATCATTGCGGCGATTGTCTCGGCGCCCTGGAACTTGATCTCGTCTTCCAGCGCAGCGAGGCAGAGCTGCGCCAGCTTCTCGGGATCGGTTTCGTTGAAGGGATTGCGGTAGGTATAGGGCGCCGGGATGTGGTAGCAGCCCGGCATCAGCGGTTCGTACTGAGTGCGGAAATTGGCGTTGCCGTTGACGCTTGCGCCCAGCGTATGGGTGCCGTGATAGCCCTTCTTGAGCGAGAGGTATTTCACCCGGCCCGCCTCGCCGCGCAGCTTGTGATATTGCCGCGCCAGACGCAGCGCGATCTCGACCGAATCCGAACCGCCCGAGGTGTAGAACGCGCGCTCCAGCCCGTCGGGAGCGAAAAACTCGGCCAGCATCTCCCCCAGTTCGATCACCGCGTCGTTCGTGGTGCCGCGAAAGATCGAGTAATAGGGCAGACGGTCGAGCTGTGCGGCAATGGCGTCCTTCACCGGCTGGCACGAGAACCCGAGATTGACGTTCCAAAGCCCGCCCACACCGTCGACCGTCTTGTGGCCATCGACATCGGTGATCGTCACTCCGTCGCCCGCCACGATGATCTCGGGCAGATTCTTCTGGCTGTCCGCGGGATGCGCCATCGGGTGCCAGATCGAACGGGCGTTGCGCTCTTTCAGGAAATTCTCGTCTTTCATGTCGGTCCTCATCATAGGCCCAGCAGGCGCAGCGCGGTGGCGTAGCCCTGAGCGGGAGATTGCACATCGAAGTGAACGGGGATCATGCCGACGGCCTCGGCGCCGCGAATGTTGCGCAGCTGGTCATCGACGAAAACGCAGGCTTCGGCCGGAAGGTCGAGCGCCTCGAGCACACCGTGATAGGCGCGCGGGTCGGGTTTCAGAATCTTGGTATAGGTCGCGTCGATCACAGCATCGAACCGGCGAAGGAAGGGCAGCTTCTCGCGGAAATCCGCGCCGTAGAACAGATCGAGCTCGTTGGACAGGATCGCGAGGCGGCACCCTGCAGCCTCAGCCTTGTCGATCGCTGCGAGGAATTCCGGGCGGATCACATCGGCAGGGCTCGCCCCGCGCGCCGCGCGCACGAAATCGGACATCTCGCTCCAGTCGCGTCCGACCAGAGCCGCCACTTCCTGCGTGCGCTGGCGCCAATAGTCGCGCTCCGAGATTTCATCCGCCTGCATCGCGCGCCAGAGCGGGTCGGTCTGAGGCTCGAACGGACCGCGCCAGGTCAAGCTTCCCGACGCAAGACCCAACGCAGCCTCGGTCAGATCATGCGTTTCGAACAGCGTGCGTGAGATCACGCCACCGAAGTCGAGCACGAGCGCGCGCTCAGCCATGCGTCACCTCGCGTTGCTGATAATCCGCAGGAAGCGAACCGCCCATGAGCTCGGACAGTCGGGGCACCCATTTTCGCAGAGCCTCCACCATAGCTGCGCGCTTCTCGGCCCCTGCGCGCGACGAAGGAACCGCGATCGAAACCGCGCCGATCACCGCACCGCCAAGCCCGAAGATCGGACCAGCAAGGGAGGAAACCTCGTCGTCGAAGCCCTTCTCCACCCACACACTGCCATTGGCACGGCATTCCGCCAGCTTTTCGCGCAGGCTATCAGGGTCGACGACGGTCTGGGCGGTGAAGCTCTCCAGCGGCGCATCCAGAACCCGCGCCCGCAGATCGTCTCCGCCGAAGCAAAGCATCACCAAGCCAGAGGCTGTCGCGTGCAGAGGCAGAAGCTGCGACTCGTCGAAAGCGACCTGCGTCCCGTGCAGGCGCGGATCATGATGCACGACCGGCGAAAGCTGCTGGCCTTGCAACAGAGAGACATGGACCAGCTCGCCGACTTCCTGCGCCATCTCTTCGATAAAAGGACGCAACACCGAACGCAGCGGCATATTCGCCTCGCGCACCCCGTAGAGACGCAGAATCGCGGGGCCCAGCCGATAGCCACGGGTCTCCGGGTTCTGTTCGAGAAAGCCGCATTCGGCCAATTCGACGAGATGACGGTGCACCGTAGCCTTATCGCGCTGCGTGAGACGAACATATTCGCTGAGCCCGATCTCGGGGCGCTGAGTGGAGATATAATCCAGCAATTCCAATGCCTTTGTGATCGTTCCCATCGCGCCCTTTGGCAGCCTCCCGTAAAAATTCTGTTCGTTGCAACTGAAACGTTGACATAAAAGAAAACCCGATGCAAGAATATTTGATACCAATGGTTCAAATAATAAACCACGCAACAGGAGAGCTTCATGACTTCGACCTTCAAGCTGCTGGCAGGGGCGCTCGCCCTCGGCCTCCCGCTTGCCGCGGGCCTGCCCGCGCAGGCCGAGTACCCCGAGAAACCCGTCGAATTCGTCGTCCCGTTCCCGCCGGGCGATCTGGAAGACGTGCTGACCCGGATGATCGCGGACGAGTTCCAGAAGACCTATGGCGTTCCCGCTGCGGTGGTGAACAAGCCCGGCGGCGGCGGCGGCCCCTTCCCCGGCGCGGCCGAGGTCGCACAGGCTCCGGCCGATGGCTACACGGTCGGCTCTTTCGTGATTGACGTGCCCGTGGTCGGCCCCTCGGTTGGCATCCCCGCGCTCAGCCCCGATCCTTTCGAGCCGGTGGGCATTTTCCTGACCTACCCGTTCGTCATCGCCGCCTCAAAGGACGCGCCCTATGCAACGATCGACGAGCTGGCCGCCTATGCCAAGGACCACGACGTCGCACTCGGCCACTTCGGCTCCTTCCTGATCCCGACGCAGGTGACCTTCGCACTCGCGAAGAAAAAGGGCTTCGATTTCGGATCCGAAGCGGCGTTCGACGCGCTCGACTGCAACACGCTGGCCTCGGGCGATGCGGATGTGATCAACACCACCCTGCAACTGATCCTCCCCTGCCTCGACGATATCAACGTGATGGCATCGATCGGGGAGAAGCGTATTCCACTGACGCCCGACACCCCGACGGTCGGTGAATTGGAACCGGATCTCGACCTGGCGCTGTGGGATGGCCTCTTCGTCAAGAAAGGCACTCCTGAGGACGTGCGCGAAAAGATCGCTGCCGTCGCCGAAAAAGTCATGAGCTCGGACAAGGCCAAGGAGCTGGCCGATCAAACGGGTGCGCTGATCTACTGGCAAGATGCCGCGACCGCGACCCAGCGCATCGCGCATGACAGTGAAACCCTCGGCACGATCGACGGTCTAATCAATGGCGAATGAGCCATCCTCTCCAGGCCCCGCGCGCGAGACCCCTCCGCGCGCGGGCGCCCGCTTTGCCCGGGCGATCCGCACCAAGAACCTGGAAGATCTGTTCAAGCGCTATCGCCGTCCCGGTGACATGGCCTTCGCCGTGCTGTTCTTCGCGCTCTCAATCGGTTTGTTGATCGCCCTGCCGTGGCAGACCGAATGGGTCAAACGCACGAAGACCTACGCACAACCCGCCTTCTGGCCGATGATCTCGATCATCGCGATGGTTGTATTCAGCATGTTTCACCTTCTCGGCTCGTTTGTCTCGGAGCGCATTCCCGGCCGATGGCGCGAAGTCATGCAATGGCTACGCTCGCTCGAATATGCGGTGTGGTTCATGGCCTATGTCGCGCTGGTCCCGCTCATCGGATACCTGCCCGCCACGATCCTGTTCAGCTGCGCGATGACGCTGCGTCTGGGATACCGCGGCTGGCGCTGGATGCTGATCTCCGTCCTGTTCTCGGTCGTCGTCGTGGTGCTTTTCAAAAGCTTCCTGCAAGTCAAAATCCCCGCCGGACTGATTTACGAGGCCGCCCCTGCGCCCTTCCGCGCAATTCTAATGACCTACTTCTAAGGAGCGTCCCTCATGGACATGCTGCTTTCCGGCGCAGAGATGCTTATGCGCCTCGACGTTATGGTCGCTCTCTTGATCGGTTCGATTGGCGGGGTGATCATCGGTGCGATCCCCGGCGTCGGCCCGGCCGTCGCAATCGCCATCCTGCTGCCCGCGACCTTTGCGATGCCGCCGCTGGTCGGCTTGACCATGCTTCTGGGCATCTACGGGTCATCAATGTTCGGCGGATCGCTGCCCGCAATCCTGATCAACACGCCCGGCACGGCGGTCAACGCGCTGACCACCTATGATGGTCACCCGATGACGAAGAAGGGCGAGGCGTTGCGCGCACTTGGCCTCGCCTATGGAGCCTCGTTCTTCGGCGGCGTCGCCTCGATCATCGCTCTGATCCTGCTTTCACCCGTGCTGGCGAAAATCGCGCCGATGTTCGGCTCGCGCGAGATTTTCCTGGCCGCGCTGCTGGGTATCGTCCTGGTGATCCTCGCCCATCGCGGCCAGACCTTCGCGGCCGGAATGTTGGCGGCCTTCGGAATTTTTCTGCAGACCGTCGGGCTGGAGCCCGTCAAATACACGATGCGCTTCACCTTTGGTTTCGATTTCCTGAATTCGGGCTTTGATTTGATCGTGGTGGTTCTGGGGCTTTTCGCGCTGAGCCAAGCCTTCCTCCTGCTGATCGAACCGGAATCGGCACCGCATGCGCAACGCATCGAAGGCTCGATGGGGCGGGCGATGATGGGCGTCCTACGCCACAAAAGGGTGGCGGGCTTTGCTGCCAGCTGCGGGGTGTTGATGGGGATGATCCCCGGCGTCGGCGAATTCACCGCGCAGTTTCTGTCCTACACCTACGCACAGAAAACCTCGAAGACGCCCGAGGAATTTGGCAATGGCAGTGCCGAAGGCCTGATCGCGTCGGAGGCCGCCAACAACGCGGTGCCTGCCGCTGCGATGATCCCGCTGCTGGCGCTCGGCATCCCGGGCGAGGCGCTCACCGCAATGATGCTATCGGTCTTCTACGTCCACAACGTGACCCCCGGCCCGCAGCTGTTCCAGAACAAGCTGGATTTCGTCTACGCGCTCTATATCGCGATGATTTTGCTCAACATCATCGTGGTGTTGTTCATGCTCGTCTCGTCAAACTGGCTGCTCAAGATCATCCAGATCCCGACGCGTTTCCTTGGCATGATGATCCTCGTTCTTAGCTTCGTCGGCGTCTATTCACTGCGCAACTCGATTGTGGACTGCGCGATTGCTGCGGCATTTGGCGTCCTCGGACTGATCCTGAAACGGCAAAACCTGCCGATCGTCCCGATCGTTCTGGGCATGGTCCTGGGCGGCATCATGGAGACCAAGTTGCGGTCGTCGATGGCGCGCGTGCATGTGCCGATCGACTTCTTCGACCGTCCGATCGCGGCAATCCTCGGATTGGCCATCGGCGGACTTCTGATCGCCCATTTCGCGAGCCTTTACCGCGAGCGCCAGAACCGCGAGCCAGAGAGCGCGCACGATCACGACATGCATGACAGTTTCACGAGGTAAGCAATGCTCGATACCAACAAGATCGCGGCACTGCGTAGCGCCGACATCCCCCCCGCCCTGCATCTGATCGAGGGCGCGGCACAGCCCGCCTCGGACGGTGGCACATTGCCGGTGATCTCACCGCTCGACGGGCGCGAGATCACCACGCTGGCGCGCGGCACCACCACCGATGCCGAAGCCGCAATCGCCAGCGCGCGCGTAGCCTTCGATGACGGGCGCTGGTCGGGGCTGGCCCCGGCTGCACGCAAGGCAGTGCTGCTGAAATGGGCCGCATTGATCGAGGCCAACGCGCTGGAGCTTGCCGTTCTCGGCGTGCGCGACAACGGCACCGAGATCGGCATGGCACTGAAGGCTGAGCCGTTCTCCGCCGCCGCGACGATCCGCTACTATGCCGAGGCCATCGACAAGATCTATGGCGAGATCGCCCCCACCGCGCCCGATGCGTTGGGGCTGGTGCATCGCGAACCGGTGGGCGTGGTCGGCGCGATCGTACCATGGAACTTCCCGCTGATGATCGGCGCATGGAAGCTGGGCCCGGCGCTGGCGGCGGGAAATACCGTGGTTCTGAAACCGGCCGAGACCGCGTCGCTCACGCTGCGCCGTATTGCCGATCTGGCGCTCGAGGCCGGGATGCCGCCGGGCGTGTTCAACGTCGTGCTGGGCGAAGGAGCTGTGGTCGGCGAAGCGATGGCTCTGTCGATGCAGATCGACGTGATGGTGTTCACCGGCTCGGGTCCGGTCGGGCGGCGTCTGCTGGAGAACGCCGCGAAATCGAACCTCAAACGCGTCTATCTGGAACTGGGTGGCAAATCGCCCAACATCGTCTTTGCCGATGCGCCCGATCTGGACACGGCGGTGAAGGTCGCGGCCAACGGCATCTTCCGCAATTCCGGCCAAGTCTGCATCGCGGGGTCTCGGCTGCTGGTTGAGCGGTCGATCCATGACGCCTTCGTCGAGAAGCTGCGCGCCTTTACCGAGACGATTCAGGTGGGCGATCCGCTCGATCCGGCGACGCAGGCCGGAGCGGTGAACTCCGCCCGTCAGCTGGAGCAGAACCTCCGCTTCGTAAGCGAGGCCGAGGCGGCGGGTCGTCAGGTCTATGGCGGCAAGCGCATCCGTGAAGAGACAGGCGGGTTCTTCATGGAGCCCACGATCGTCACCGGGGTCGCCCCCGACGATCCGATCGCACAGCGCGAAGTCTTCGGCCCGGTTCTGGCAGTGATTCCGTTCGACACCGAAGAAGAGGCCCTGCGCATCGCCAACGGCACCGATTACGGGTTGGCCGCGGCCGTCTGGACCGCAGATCTGAGCCGCGCGCATCGGATGATTCGGGGCATCCACGCGGGCGTCGTGCATGTGAACACCTATGGCGGATCCGACCTGACCGTGCCCCTGGGCGGGGTCAAGCAGTCGGGCAACGGGCATGACAAGTCACTGCATGCGTTCGATAAATATCTCGACCTGAAAACCGCTTGGATCAAACTTTAAGGGGGCGCGTATGACTGATCGAACCATTCTCGTTGTCGGCACTTACGACACCAAGGACGATGAACTGACCTATCTGCGCGAGGTGATCGAAGCACAGGGCGGGCGTGTCCTGCGTATGGACGTCTCGGTTCTCGGCGAGCCCTCGACCCCGGTCGAATACAGCAAGCATCAGGTGGCCGAAGCGGGCGGCTCCTCTATCGAGGCTGCGATTGCGAGCGGCGACGAAAACCAGGCGATGCAGATCATGGCGCGCGGGGGCGCGACGCTGGTCGCGCAACTCCACGCCGAGGGCCTGTTCGACGGGATGGTCGTGCTGGGCGGAACGATGGGCACCGATCTGGCGCTCGACCTATGTGCGGCGCTGCCGATCGGGGTGCCGAAATATATCGTCTCGACGGTCTCTTTCTCGCCGCTTCTGCCGCCCGAACGGATCGCGGCGGATGTGCAGATGATCCTCTGGGCGGGCGGGCTTTACGGGCTGAACTCGATCTGCAAAGCCTCGCTCAGTCAGGCGGCGGGCGCGGTTCTGGGCGCGGCCCGAGCGGTGGAACGGCCCGATCGTTTGAAACCGCTGATCGGGATGACGTCCTTCGGGAAATCCTTCCTGAAATACATGGTGACGCTGAAGCCCGAACTGGAAGCGCGCGGCTACGAGGTCGCGGTATTTCACGCCACGGGCATGGGCGGGCGCGCCTTCGAGAGCCTCGCAGCACAGGGCGCCTTCGCCTGCGTTTTCGACTTCGCGACGCAGGAAATCGGCAACCACTTGCATGGCTCGTCCATCAGCGCGGGTGCCGACCGGATGACGAATGCAGGCGCCTCGGGCACGCCGCAGATCGTCGCTCCTGCCTGTCACGATCTGGTCGATATGATCGGCTGGCAGCCCCTGCCCGAGAAATGGAAAGATCATCCGAGTCACGCGCATAACCGGCTGCTGACCTCGGTCGTGCTCGATCATGCGGAGCGCCGGGCGGTGGCGCGTGCGCATTGCGAGAAATTGGCTGGGGCAAAGGGACCGACTGCGCTGCTGCTGCCCTTGGGCGGGGTGCACGAACTGGACCGCCCCGGCCACGATCTCCACGACCCCGAGGGGCTGGCGGGCTTTTTCGACGAAATCCGCGCCTGCGCGCCCGACAATGTCGCATTGCACGAGGTGAAGGCTCATATCAACGACCCCGACTTCCCCGCAGCCGCGCTTGAGATCTTCGACGCGTGGCGGGAGGAGGGTCTGATTAAGGGCTGAGTTAGAGCAGCATTCGCCGCAGGTTTCGTGAGATAGCTTCCTGGTTGAGGTCAGACGGACAGGAAACCACCATCGACCGGCAGCACAGCACCGGTGAGCAAACCGGCCTCGTAGGAGAGCAACAGCGCGATTGCATGTGCGACCTCCTCGGCCTCCGCAATAGCTCTCGCCGCTACGGTCATCTATTGGCTATGTGTCCTGAGCCGAATCGGGGAAGCAACATCGAATTGTCGACCCAGAGCGATGTCCAACTCGAGCGGAAACTTTTCGCCTGAAGGCGCGTTCCGGTACCGGTCACCGATCTCAGCCTCGATGCTAAACAGTTTTGCCGAGCGCGATACACCGCACATAGCCGATACCGACCCAATATTCGCTACAAGCCCGGGAGGTTTACAACTCGCCCTTTAAGTCATTGATATTCCAGCAAGCCAAACTCACTTAGTTTACAATAAAATTCAATGAAATCAGCGATCAAGCGCGGATTGCAAATCCGTGTACACCGGTTCGATTCCGGTACTCGCCTCCACTACTTAGCCGAAATCGGGGCACTGCATTGCAGGTTGGTTTCCAGAACCGACCCCGGTTTCCGGGTTTTCCAGCTGACATTTCAGATGCCCAATCGTAGCCTGGCGCCGCCGCAGCAGCGGACTGGAATGAGGCGGAAAACGCCGCGATCATAGCGGATGGCTTCGCCATGATCGCAGACGGTCTTTACGGGAAAGCGCGCTCCGCGCCGCCGGTTGGGACAACCTCGCCCACGAAATCGTCGGGGTGGTGAAGTGACCCTCGCAAACGGGACTACCCGAAATCGAGGATTTCGGACATTGATCGCTATGACGGGCGGGGCGCCCTTGAGAGCGCCCCGATCATGATCAATCGCGCAAGGCCTCGGTCATCGCGACCAGCATGACATGGGCCGAGGCCGCGCCCGGGTCCATGTGCCCGACAGAGCGTTCCCCCAGTTTGGCCGACCGGCCCCGGCGGCTTTCGATTTCAGCGGTGTAGTCGCGACCGTTTTTTGCACCGGCGCAAGCCGCGTCGAGGCAGGCGATCACGTCACCGCCCGATTGCAGGGTCTCGCGCGCTTTCGCCACCGCCGGAACCCATGCGTCGATCATCGTCTTATCGCCGACCTGTGCGCCACCGCGCGACTGGATGCCTGCGCAAATCCCTTCGATCCACGCGACCATCGCACCGGCATCGAGGTTTAGCCGATCGGACACAGCCTCGCCCGCCTTGCGGAAGGCGGTCGCATAAAGTGGCCCGGAAGACGCGCCGACCGCGTCGAGAAACGCCTTGGCCATGCGCGCGCAGGTCTCGGTCACGGTTTCATCCGTCGGGTCTTTCAACTCCTTGCGCACAGCGGTCCAGCCGATGTCCATCGTGACGCCGTGATCGCCATCCCCGATGACCCCGTCGAGCTCCGACAGCCAGTCGCGGTTCGCGTGGATCGCATCTGCAATCGCCAGCATCATCTGGCGGAAACGCACAGGCGTGACAGGGCCGTCGATAGCAAGGTCGGACCGCTCGATCCCGCTCGTGCTGGAGGCGGCGGCATGAGTGCGGCGGGTGCGCTTGCCCACCGGCTCGAGGTTTCCGGCGACCGTGAGCGCAGGTGTCCGGCACGGCATATCGAGCAGCGTCTTGAGGTCGTCGTCCAGCTTGAGCAGCGTGACCGAAGCCCCGGCCATTTCCAGAGAGGTGCAGTATTCTCCGACCCAGCTATGGTGGATTTTCACGTCGCGCTCGCCAAGAATCTGCGCGATCCGGCGGTGCAGGATGTAAAGCTCCAGCGGCCCGGTTGCGCCCAATCCGTTGACCAGCACTGCGACCTCGTCCCCCTTGCCCAGTTCCATGTCGGTCAGGATCGCCTGCATCAGCTCGTCGCTGACCGCATCGGCACTTTCGAGATGACCGCGACGCATGCCAGGTTCACCATGGATCCCCATGCCTATTTCCATCTCGCGCGGACCGAGGTCGAAATTCAGCTTGCCGGTCTGGGGCAAGGAGCACGCACTCAGCGCGACGCCCATAGACCGGCAATTGTCATTGGCGTGCTGTGCTGCGGCATAGCAGGCTTCGAGATCGCGACCGGCCTCGGCGGCAGCGCCCGCGATCTTGAAGACGAAGAAATCCCCGGCGATGCCGCGTCTTTCTTTCTCCCGGCCCTTGGGCGCCGAGGCCACGTCATCGGTGACCTGAACCGAGCGGGCGGGAATACCCATCCCCTCGCATTCCTCGGCGGCCATGTCGAAATTCATGACGTCGCCGGTGTAATTCCCATAGAGGAACATCACCCCCGCGCCCCCCTCCACCGCGCGCGCGGCATCCATGATGTGCTCGGGCGAAGGCGAGGCAAAGACGTTGCCGACCGCAGCCGCATCCGCCAGGCCGCGCCCGACATAGCCCGCGAAGGCCGGTTCGTGCCCCGAACCGCCACCGATGATGATGCCCACCTTGCCGTCGCGCGGGCCGTCCTTGGCCACGATCGCGCGGCGCGTGGCACCCTCGACACTCAGCAGGTCGGGATGGGCGGAAAGCATTCCTTCGATCGCCTCGGGGATGATGTCCTCGGGCGCGTTCATCAGTTTCTTGGTGCGAATGTCGTCGGTCATCTCAGCGCCCCTCGGTAAAAGTTTTCGCAGCCGCGGTCGTCTGTTCGATCCACGGCTGTTCCTTGGCGATCGCCGCTTCTAGGCCATCGCTCTCCAGCATCAGCCAATGTTCGAGGATCACGCTCATGTCGGCGGGGCAATGCGCCAGCTGGTCGAGGGTCCACGCGATCGGCGCGCGGCCCGTGCCCAAGGGCACGCCATGAATGCGGAAGCCGACGCCATAGGGGTCGGGCGTGATCTCGTAATCCTTCAGGTGCAGGTTGATCGTCCACGGCGCCAAGAGGCTGATCGTCTCTTCGGGCCACTCGTTTGCACAGATCGAATTCGCCACGTCGAGACAGACCCCGAGGTGATCGTCGCCGACCGCTTCCAGCAGCTCGACCATACGCGGGCTGGGATAGTTGAAGTGGTTCTCGATCGCGATTTTCATGCCTGCGGCACGCGCACGATCGACCCGCGGGCGCAACTGCTCGGCCAGCGCGGCCACCGGCATGTGGCTGTCTTCGGCATCGAGAGCCACGCGCATAATCTTTGAGTGAAGACGCTGGCCGATCTCGATATAGCGGTCGACTTCATCGGCATCGAAACATTGCGTCCCAAGCTCGAGTTGAAGGCCCTTTTGTTGGGCGATCTCGTAGAGCTTGTGATGATCGTCCGCAGTGTAACGATCCAGCGGCATGTTGTCCGCATATTGCACGACCTCAAGTCCGAGCGCTTCCGCACGATCCAGAAGGTCGAATGCCGTCAGTGGCTTAGAGGGGATCTGATCCTTGATCCCGATGGACCAGCGATAGGCGTAACTGCCCAAACCCAGTTTCATGATGTCCTCCCGTAGTCATGCCCCGCACACGACCTCCTCAGTGTAGCGCGCAGAGCTTCCCCAACAGGAGTAGCGGGGAAACCACCGCTCGGACATCAAAACCAGCCGGGAAGTTGTGAAGAAATACTAACAACGAGTTTAAGTTTCCTTTCTTTTTTTGGAGCGCTCCTCGCGGCAGTGTTCTGGGCAGGATGCGGCTGATGGAGGATCGCCGCAGGGGAGGAACCATGCCAGAACTTACCGCAAATCCGCGGTCGAACGTCTCGTTGGCGCGCCGCGCCTGGGGCATCCGTCGCAAAGCGCTCCAGATGGGCGAAGTCCAGGGACAGGGCTATGTCGGTCAGGCGCTTGGTGTGGCGGACGTTCTGGCAACCTCTTATTTCCACGCATTAAATCTGCGCGCCGACGATCCCGAATGGGAAGGGCGCGATCGTTTCCTGCTGTCGATCGGCCACTATGCGATTGCTCTTTATGCCGCGCTGATCGAGGCGGGCATCCTGCCCGAGGACGAGATCGGCACCTACGGGATGGACGACTCGCGGATGCCGATGTCGGGCATGGCCTCTTACACGCCGGGGATGGAGATCACCGGCGGCAGCCTCGGCCATGGGCTGGGCATCGCGGTCGGCATGGCGCTCGGGCTGAAGGCGAAGGGCGGCGATCAGTTCGTCTACAACCTGATGTCCGATGGCGAACTGGGCGAAGGCTCGACTTGGGAGGCCGTGATGTCGGCAACCCAGCACCGTCTGAGTAACCTGATCTGCATCGTCGATTTCAACAATCAGCAGGCCGATGGCCCGACCCGTGACGCGCTCGCCGTCGGGGCCGAGGCACCGAAATGGGAGGCCTTTGGCTGGCACGCGCAGGAAGTCGACGGCAATGACCTCGATGCGCTGGTCGCGGCCTTTGACGCTGCCCGCACCTGCCCCGAGCCAAAGCCCCGCGTGATCATCTGCAATACGAAGATGTGCAAGGGCGTGCCGTTTCTTGAAGAGCGCGAGATCACCCATTTCGTCCGCGTTGAGCCCGATGAGTGGACGCGCGCACTGGATATTCTAGACGCAGAGGTGCCCGCATGACCGCCGCAGCCCGCGCCCGCAAATACGAACCCCGCCGCGTGCCCGAAACGAAGGTCGCGACGAGCGCGATGATCGCTTCGCTGGCGGCGGAAGGCTATGACACCGTCGCCGCCCCCTTCGGGCATGCGCTGGTCAAGGCCGCCAAGGACGATCCTCGTATCGTGGGGCTGACTGCGGATCTCGCGAAATATACCGATCTGCATGTCTTCGCGCAGGCCTATCCCGACCGTTTCTACCAGATGGGCATGGCCGAGCAGCTTCTGATGTCGGCAGCGGCAGGGATGGCGCATGAGGGCTTCATTCCTTTCGCGACGACCTACTCGGTCTTCGCCTCGCGTCGGGCCTATGACTTCATCTGCATGGCGATCGCGGAGGAGAACCTGCCGGTCAAGATCGTCTGCGGCTTGCCGGGCCTGACCACGGGTTACGGCCCGAGCCATCAGGCGACCGAGGATCTCGCGATCTTCCGCGGGCTGCCGAACCTGACCATTCTCGATCCCTGTGACGCGACCGATGTCGCGCAGATGGTGCCTGCGATGATCGCCCATGATGGGCCGGTCTATGCCCGGCTTCTGCGGGGCAAGGTGCCTTCGGTGATCACCCGCTACCGGCCCGACTACCAGTTCGAGCTGGGCCGCGCGCAGATGATCCGCGAGGGGCGCGACGTTCTGGTGGTCTCCTCGGGGATCATGACCATGCGCGCGCTCGACGCGGCGGAGTTGCTGGCCAAGGACGGGATCGACGTCGCGGTTCTGCACTGCCCGACGATCAAGCCACTCGATACCGAGACGATCCTCGCCGAGGCCGGCAAGGGCCGACTTCTCGTCACCGCCGAGAACCACTCCGAAGTCGGCGGGCTGGGCGAAGCGGTTGCCCGCTCCCTCCTGCGCGCAGGTGTGACGCCGGCTTTCCGCCAGATCGCGCTGCCCGACCAATTTCTCGAAGCGGGCGCGCTGCCCACGCTTCATGACCTCTATGGCCTGAGCACCGCGAAGGTCGCCCAACAGATCCGCGGCTGGCTCTGAGCGCCGCGCCAACGACACGAAGAAAGGAACACAATGGGACTTCTGGACGGTAAATTTGCCCTCGTGACCGGGGCGGCCAGCCCCCGCGGGCTCGGCAAGGCGACGGCGACGCTTTTCGCGCAGCATGGCGCGACCGTGGCGATCCTCGACCTCGACGCGGATCAGGCCGCTGCCGCTGCCGCCGATCTGCCCGGCGAGGGACATGTCGGCCTCGCCTGCAACGTCGTCGACAAGGCAGCCTGTCAGGCCGCCGCAGACGAGTTGATCGCCAAATGGGGCGCGGTGGATATCCTCGTGAACAATGCGGGCATCACCCAGCCGCTCAAGCTCATGGACATCATGCCGGAGAATTACGACGCGGTGACCGATGTGAGCCTGCGTGGCACGCTCTACATGACGCAGGCGCTGACGCCGCATTTCCGCGAGCGCAAGGCCGGTTCGATCGTGAACCTGTCCTCGGTTTCCGCGCAGCGCGGCGGTGGCATCTTCGGTGGCCCGCACTATTCGGCCGCGAAGGCGGGCGTGCTGGGGCTGACCAAGGCCTCGGCGCGCGAGCTTGCCCCCGACGGCGTGCGCGTGAACGCGCTCTGCCCGGGCTTCATCGCCACCGACATCACCGCGGGCAAGCTGACCGAAGAGATGCGCACGCAAGTCCTCGCCGGAATTCCGATGGGACGCGCGGGCACGGCAGAGGATGTGGCTGGCTGCGCGCTGTTCCTTGCCTCTGACCTTTCGGCCTACTGCACCGGCACCGAAGTCGACGTGAATGGCGGCTCGCTCATTCACTAGGCCGACCGAATAACGCCTGTTCGCGGTTGTGCCTGACCGCAAGGCAACTAATCTCCGGCCCGCAGTGAGGTGGGCCGGATGAAGCCGGAGCCAATCCGGCGGGACGGTGAGGAGACCGTCCGAACCAATCGGGAGAGAGACCAATGAAATCTATGTTGACCATCGCACTTCTCGGCGCGACGGCCCTTGCGGGGGCCTCTACGGCGCAGGCTGACGAGGTGATCTTCGCGCACGGTGCGAACCCTGGAAACCCGCGCTACATCGCGGCGGAAAAATGGGCTGAAATCTTTAGCCAATGCACCGACGGCAAGGATACGGTGAACGTCGCGGCCTCGGCCACGATGGGCGACGACTCTGAGATGCTGACCTCGACCGCGGCGGGCGTGATTCAGGTCACGGCTAACAGCCAGGGTCCGATGGCGCAGATCGTGCCGCAGATCGGTCTGCTGGGCCTGCCCTTCCTGTTCAAGGATCTGCCAACCGCGTGGAAAGTGCTCGACGGGCCGGTGGGTGACTCGCTTGACGCGGACGCACAAAAAGCCGGGCTCAAGATCCTCGGCTTCTGGGATAACGGCATTCGCAACATCACCACGGTCAACAAGTTCGTCAAAGAGCCTGCCGACCTCAAAGGCCTGAAGATCCGCACCCCCCCGGATCAGATGACGATCGACATCTTCGACGCGCTCGGCGCATCGCCCGCGCCGCTGGCGTGGTCCGAACTGCCCTCGGCGCTGCAATCGGGCGTGTTCGACGGTCAGGAAAACCCGCTGACCAACATCAACTCGGCCAAGCTGCAGGAGATCACGCCCTACATCACGATGACCGGGCACAAGTATGAAAGCACCCCGGTCGTGGCCAGCCTGTCGTGGTGGGAAGGCCTTGATAAGGCGACGCAGGATTGCGCGCTCAAGGCGACCTCGGAAGCGGGCGCGATGGAGCGTGACATGTCGCTCAAGGCAGACAAGGAGCTGATGCCGAAGATGGAGGCAGACGGCGCCAAGTTCGCTGAGGCGGACCGCGCGGCTTATATCGAGGCAACCAAGTCGGTCTATGACAAATACGCCAAGGACTACCCCGATACGGTCGCCGAACTCAAAAAGGCTGCGGGGCTGGAATGATCGACTCTGACCGCAGCGACGCCGCGGGATCAGGCGAAGGGAGGGGGCGTATGCGCCCCTTCCTGCGCCTCGCGCAAGGCGTGATCGACCTGCTGGAATGGTCGGGAAAGCTGATCGCTGCGGGCACGCTTTCGGTGCTGTTCGTGGCGCTTTTGACAAACGTGATCCTGCGCTACGGGGCCGGCAAGGGCATCCCGTGGGCCTATGAAATCCATGCGATCCTGCTGCCATGGCTCGTGGCTGGCGGCATCGTCATCGCCACCGCGCGCTCGCGCAACATCGCGATCACCTTGTTGCCGGAGTTGGCCGGAGCCCGGGTTCGGCGCGCCTTCATGCTGTTTGTCGAAGCCGCGATCATCGTGATCTCGATCTCGGTCCTCTGGTCCAGCCAGCCGATCCTGCGCGCCTCGACCTTCCAGACGCTGTCGACCCTCGGGGTCAAGGCGATCTGGGGCTATTCCAGCATGGTCTATTCTTTCGGAGCGATGGCCATCATCGCCGCGCTCGACATCGTGTTGCTGCTGGGGGGCAAGTCCGTGATGGATGACGATCCCGCCCATGCAAGCCTGAGCTGAGGAGACCCGCAATGGCCGGTGTCATGATCTTCGTCTTCTTCGTGCTGCTCGCGCTTGCCGTGCCGGTGGCACATGCGATGCTGGGCGGCGTCGCCGCCGCGCTGTGGCTCGACCACAAGCCGCTGGCGGTGATCGTGCAGCGTCTCTACACGCCGACGCAAAGCTTTCCGATGCTGGCGGTGCCGTTCTTCATCCTTGCCGGCAACCTGATGATGGCGGGGCGGTTCGGCACCTATCTGGTGAATATCGCGCGTCTGGTCGTGGGGAATTTCAAGGGTGGCCTGGGACAGGTCTCGATCCTCGGATCGGTGATGTTCGGCGGTGTCTCGGGCTCGGCTGTGGCCGATGCGACCGCGATGGGCAACGCGCTGATCCCGGTGCAGAAAGCCGAAGGCTATCCGGGCGGTTTCTCGGGGGCGATCAACTCTGCCTCCTCGACCGTCTCGGTCCTGATCCCGCCGTCGATCCCGCTCATTCTGTACGGGCTGGTCTCGGGAACCTCGATCATCAACCTCTTCGTCGCGGGCATCCTGCCGGGGGTGATGCTGGGTGTCGGCATGTTCATTGCCGTCGCGATCGTGGCGCGCCGCCGCAATCTGCCGCGCTCGCCGCTGGAAGGAGGCTTCGCCGCCTTCCGTAGCCAAATCTTCAGCGCGATCCCGGCCCTGCTCATGCCCGTCTTCGTGATCGGCACCCTCCGCTTCGGCGTGGCGACCCCCACCGAGGTCAGCGTCATGGCGGTCGCCTATGCTCTTTTGGTCAGCGGTGTCATCTACCGTGATCTCAACCCCAAATCCCTGTGGGAGGCGGTGGTCGACACAGCGATGATGACCGGCGCGGTCATGTTCATCATCATGGCGTCCTCCACGATCCAGTGGCTGCTGACCGCAGAGCGCGTGCCGCAAGAGCTCGCCGCATGGGTGGCTGCGACCATTCAGGAGCGCTGGCTGGTGATCCTCGCGCTGAACGTGGTGATGTTGATCGTGGGCGCGTTCCTCGATCTGCCCGCAGCGGTGCTGCTGCTTGGCCCGCTCTTCGTGACGATCGGGCATACGATCGGTCTCGATCCGGTGCAGCTTGGCCTGATGATGGTCGTGAACCTGTCGATCGGTCTCTATACGCCACCGGTGGGAACCACGCTGTTCATCTCAGCCGCGATCGCACGGGTTGGCGTGATGGAGGTGGTGCGCGCGCTGGCGCCCTTCTACCTCGTGGCGATCCTCGTGCTGGCGCTGATCTCCTACGTGCCGGCGCTGACCATCTACTGACCCGGATCCAGCTTCCGCATCCATTGCGCGCGCCTTGGCAACAGGGCGCGCGTATTTCATTCGGGCAGGTACTCTTCTCCCGGTAGCTGTCGCCCACGCTGCTCGCGGATGCGGCAGCCCAAGCCAGTGATCAGCGCCGAGGCGCGCGCATCATGAGCGGCGCCCTCCTCCCGCATCCAGTCCGAGAAGATCCGCACGATCCGACGGCTGGTATGGCGCGCCGGAGAGACGAGCCAGTAGGCAGGGAAACGGATCGCCTCGAACGCGGTCGACAGCGGGACAAGGGCGCCACGCTCCAGCTCGTTCAGCGCAAGCGTCGTGCTTTCCAGAACGACCCCAGCCCCGTCAGTCGCCAACTGAATTGCCATCGAAGAGCGGTCGAACCGCATCGGGTAGATCATCCGCTCTCCCATGATGCCGTGCCGCGCCAGCCAGAAATCCCACCGGTAATGGGTCTTCACCGAGTCGATCAGCCGCGCCTGTCGCAACTGCCCGATCGGATCGTCGGACAGCGCGCGCAACTCTTCCAAATACCCGGGGGAACACATCGGCAGCACGAGGTCATGGACCACCGGTTCTTCATGCAGGCCAGTCCAGCCGCCTTCGCCATAGCGCAGGTCCAGATCGACGACCTCCGTCTCGAAGTCGGAGAAATCGGGCGCGGCATCGATCCGCATGTCCCAGTTCGGCGCAAGCTCGAGAAACGACTTGAGCCGCGGAGACAGCCAGCGCACCGCGAAAGAGGGCGACACCCGCAGGATGAAATGGCGCGTCTCGCGCTGGCGCTGGATCGCGGAGCGCACGTCACGCATCATCCGGAACGCCTGCGTCGTCGTCTGGAACAGTCGTTCGCCATCCAGTGTCAGTGACAGTCGCCGCTTCTCCCGTTTGAACAGGCGCACACCCATTTGCTGCTCGAACTGCCGGATCTGTTGGCTGACGGCGGAAGGCGACACGCCCAGCTCCTCGGCCGCCTTCGATATGCCGCCGAGCCGAGCGACGGCCTCGAAGTGATTCATCGCGTTGAGATTGATGTCTTTGAGCATGTCCTGCGCCTTGGAAATACGACCGTGCCGGATACGATCGCGCGCAAATCGTGTGGCGGAAGCCGTCACGGATGCTGCCCGGCATCGCGGCAAGTCTTTCCATGATCTTTAATGGCAGATGCAAACCCTGTGAAGCGCTGCTTCAATTCACTGCGCTTTCCCGATGGCGCAACCAGCCCGCCATCGTGACAAAGGGCGGAAACTGCGGTGCCCTACCCGCTTTTCGCGACTTTGAGCGCGGCCCCCGTGGCTTCGATCTGCGCCCGGGCTGCTTCCGACGGTTCGGCATCGGTGATGACCGCCGCGAATTCCGAGAAGTCAGCCAGAACGTGCAGCGCCGTCCGGTCGAAACGCAGATGGTTGATCAGCAGCACCGACTGCGCGGCGGCGTCCATCATGCCCCGTTTCGCACGCGTGATGTCGTCGTCCATGTGATAGACGCGCCCATCGCCCGCCGCCGGCGTCGAGATGAAGGCCAGATCGGCGCGCAGCGTGGCCAGCGCGCCTTCCGTGACCCGACCGACCCACGCGTTGTATTTCGCCGAATAGCGCCCGCCCAGCGCGATGACCGTCATCCCCGGCTCGGCTTTCAGGGCCTCCATCACCGCGTCGTTGTTGGTGATCACCGTCAACGGACGCTTCTCCGGCAACAAGCTGCCCAACACGGACGCGGTCGAGCCATCGTTGACCATCACGGTCATCCCCGGCTCCACCCATTCGAGCGCGGCGCGGGCCATCCGCTCCTTGAGGTCATGGCCCTGCAGCTGGCGGAACCGGAAATCGCTCTCGAATTGCGAGCCGGGCTCGATCGTGGCGCCGCCCCGGATTTTGCGCAGCAGCCCTTCCGTTTCGAGATCGTCGAGATCGCGGTGGATCGTCATTTTCGAGACGCCGAACCGTTCAGCCAACTCGTCAAGCTGCACCGCCCCGTCGCGTACCAGTGCGTCGAGGATGCTCTGCCTCCGGTCGTCTCGTTTCATCAGGGTCGTCCTTTGCGTGCCGTCAGCTCAATAGCGCGCGCGCGGTCCGCTCGTCGGTGATCAGCCCGGCCACCCTGCCAGACCGCAGAACTGCCCGGATCGCTTCGACCTTGTCCGGCCCGCCCGCGATCGCGACGATATCCTCTTCGCGCTCGGGATCGTAGCCCACTGCGAGCGTTCGGGCGGAAAGCGTGGTTTCTACAACATTCCCGGAGGCGTCGAAGAAATCGCCCAGCATCTCGCCCTGCGCGCCCGCCGCTGCAATCGCCTCGATCTCACCCGGTTCGATCATCCCCGAGGAGACCAGCTGAGCATCAGCTGTCGCGGTGCCGATACCGACAATCTTAAGCGTCGCGGATTGCGCCATGCGGAAGACCTCATCGACGCCGCGCTGCGACAGCAGCACCTCGCGGTCCTCGACGGTATTGGCGAAGAACGGCACCGGCATGACATAGGCGCGCGCGCCGGTTTTCTCCGCGATGCGATGCATCACGTCATGAGGGTTCGCCGCGAAATTGCGGGTCAGCCCGCCAAGCAGCGAGACGAAATGCAGCCCCTTGGCATCGGTACGCGGCAGTTGCCGGGTCACTTCGGCCAAGGTACGGCCATGTCCCAACCCGATGATCGAATGCTCGCCCGCTTCGAACTGACGCTTGAGATAGGCCGCGCCCGCCAGTGCCAATGCGCGCAGCGGCAAGCCCTCTTCCCCGATATCCGGCGCGACTTCGCAGAGCTTGAGATCGTAGGTCTCGAACAGCCGCGTCTCCAGCTCGACGCATTCGACGATATCGCCCTCGATCGACACTTTCACCCTACCGTCGGCCACCGCCTTGGCGATCAGCCGGTGGGCCTTGACCGACGGCAAACCGAGCCGCTTGGCGACCTTGGCCTGCGTGAGCCCGCCCACGTAGTGCATCCACGCTGCGCGGATGGCGAGTGTTTCATCGGTGTCGTTCATGCTGTCCTTCGGCTCGGGCCGCGCAAGATCGTTGCGCGGCGTTATTGATAAGGCGCAGGCAAGGCCTAGGGAAGCCCCGCCGCGTTGCCCGGACCTCAGACCTTGAGGTCGGAAGCACCGGTGTCGATATGCGGCGCCCAGAACGCCACGCTCTCGGCGATCTGCGGGATCACCTCGCGGTCGTTGGGCTCGCGTTCCTTGAAGGACAGCTCGAGGCAGATCTCGTTATCCGCCGCGCCGCCCTCGGCAAAGGCCTTGAGCAGTGGCTCGGGCTGGATGCGGCCGCGCGCGTTGAACTCCGCCGTGAAGGGCCGATGCCCGCCCTTGTCCATCAGGCTTTGCTTGATGTGGATGATCGGAGAAACCTTCGGCACCGCCCGCGCCCAGGCATAAGGGTCGAAATCGTCCGGGTTCTGGGAGGTCACGTCGCCATGGTCGATATCGGCCATCATCCAAATCGGAATCGCCATATTCGCTGCGGTCAGCCGGTCCTGCAGCGCCATGCATTCGGAGATGGTCTCGCCGAATTCGCGCGCCACGCTCATCGGCTCCCAGAAGACATAGTCCAGCCCGGCGGCCTTGCCGTGCTCGGCCACTTCGGCCCAGCAGTCGATGGCGATCCGGATCATCTCTTCGCGCTTGGCCGGGTCGTCCTGCTCGCGATAGGTCAGGATGGCGAACTGCGTGCCCACAGACGTGCCGCCGAGATCCGCGGTGATGTCCGCGAAAGTCTTGAACCAGTCGACATAGTAGCGCCGCACGTCGCGGTCGGGATGGCCGAAATGGTTCAGCCGCCCGTAAGGCCCCGTCATCCCAGAGGTCACACGCACCCCGGTCCGCGACAGCGCCGCGCTCATCTGCCGCGTCAGACGTCGGATCACCGGCGCGGGCCAGGACGGGTTGATGAACTCGTGCGTCAGTTGCAGGTCGCGGATTCGCAGATCGCGGGCGACGCAATCGATCAGGTCATCCGGATCGGCGAAGCGGTTCACCAGCGGATTGGTATTCAAAGACAGCGTCAGTCCCATCAGGCAGCCACCGCATGCGCCGTGTCGAACCATTCGGTGAAGGCCGCGATCTCGGCCTCGGACATGGTCAGCCGGTGCTTGGTGCGCCGCCAGAGGATATCCTCCGCCGTGGCCGCCCATTCGTTCTCGACCAGCCACGTCACCTCGGCCTCGTAGAGGTGCCCGCCGAAATGGCGCCCGAGACCTTTGGGGTCATTGGCCGTGCCCACGATCCGATGCGTGAGCGTCCCGTAGCGACGTCCGTAATATTCGCGCAAGTCCCGAGACATCCACGGATATTCAGCTTTCAGCGTCTCGCGGAACGCGTCGTAATCCGCCCCCGGCATGTCGCCGCCCGGCAGCGCCGCCTCTTCGGTCCAGTCGCCGCCCATCTTCGGGAAGACATGGCGAATCTCGTGCATGCCCCGTTCGGCCAGCTCGCGGAAAGTGGTGATCTTGCCGCCGAAGATGTTCAGGAGCGGCGCGCCGCCCGTCTCATCGAGATCGAAGACATAGTCGCGGGTCACCGCCGAAGGGTTGCCCTTGCCGTCGTCGAAGAGCGGCCGCACCCCCGAGAAGGTCTCGAGGATATCCTCGCGCCGCAACTTCTCCTTGAAGTAGCGGTTCACGCAGTCGAGCAGGTAGGTGATCTCGCCGTCATCGATCGAGACATCCTCGGCCCGGCCTTCGTAGGCAATATCGGTCGTCCCGATCAGCGCCTTGTCGCCCTCGTAGGCGTTGATGAAGATCACCCGCTTGTCGGTATTCTGCACGAGGTAGCTATGCGGCCCCTCCCAGAATTTCGGCACGATGATATGGCTGCCTTTGACCAGCCGGACATTGCGCGTCGAATTGGCGCCTGCAACCCGGGTCAGCACATCGGTCACCCAGGGCCCGGCGGCATTCACCAGACATTTGGCGAGAAATTCGCGTTTTTCTCCGGTCAGGGTGTTCTGCGTCACCACCCGCCATTTGCCGTCCTCGCGCCGCGCGCTGATCGCGGGCGAGCGGGTCATCACGATGGCCCCGCGCTGCGCCGCATCGAGCGCGTTCAGCGTCACCAGACGGGCATCATCGACCCAGCAATCGGAGTACTCAAAACCGCGTGTATATTTGTCGAGGAGCGGCGCGCCCTCGGGATCGCGAAGCAGGTCGAGCGTGCGCGTTCCCGGCAGCTTCTTGCGCCCGCCGAGATGGTCGTAGAGGAACAGCCCCAACCGCACGAGCCATGCCGGGCGATCCTGCGGCGAATGCGGCAGCACGAAGCGCAGCGGCCAGATGATATGCGGCGCGGCATTCATCAGCACTTCGCGTTCGATCAGCGCCTCGCGCACGAGCCGGAACTCGTAATATTCGAGATAGCGCAGCCCCCCATGCACCAGCTTGCCCGAGCGCGACGACGTGCCCTCGGCTAGGTCGTCCTTCTCGCACAGCGCCACCTTGAGGCCACGGCCCGCCGCGTCGCGCGCGAAGCCCGCGCCGTTGATGCCGCCTCCGATGACGAAAAGATCCAGTTCCTGCGTGCTCATGTCACGATCCTCCTTGCGCAGTGCGCGGCGCATCGATTTCGGGGGTGGTCCGCCGGTCGCGATGCTCTGCGAGCCGGTCCCATACCGGTTCGAGCGCCTCGCGGGCTTCGGCATAGGCGGGGTAAAGGTCTGCATAGGTGGTCTGAAGCGCCGGGTCCGGCGCTTCGGCCTCGCCCAGAAGCGGAGTGACCCATTCGGCGACGCAGCTTTCCATGTCCGGATAGGCACCGATTGCGACGGCGGCCATCATGGCGCAGCCAGCGGCGCCCGCCTCCTCGCGCGCCGACACCCGCACCGGGGCGCCGACAGACGCGGCAAGAATTCCGCGCAACGCGCCGGAGCGCGCAGCACCGCCGGTCAACCGCAACTCGCGCGGCAACTCTCCCATCGCGCCATAGCAATCGCGGGCGGCCATGCCGAGGCTTTCGACCACGGCGCGGATCATGTCCGGGAAACGGTGACCTGCGGAGAGGCCGATGAATCCGGCGCGAGCATTGGCGTTGACCATCGGTCCGCGCTCGCCCGCCTCGGAAACATAGGGTTGATAGAGCAGCGCGCCCGGTTCAGATCGGGCCAGCCAGCCGTCGATCCGCGCCACCAGATCTGCGTAGTCATGCGGATGGCCGGTCTCGCTCATCAGGTCGGCTGCGACGCGCAGCGCCCAATCGATGTTCAGCGTGGCGGCCATGTTCGTCTGGACCTGCGTGACCATGCCCTCTGCAGGAAGGCAGATCACATAGCCCGAGCGCCCGTTGAGCGTGACGTCCTCGTCGCGCACCGCGCGCATATGCACCCCGGTCGAGCCGATAGTGGAACAAGCCGCCCCCGGCGTGCCGGTATGCACGCCCGCACCGAGCGCGGTCATCACCATATCCACGTAGCCAAGGCTGACGGGCGTGCCGGCCAGCAGCCCCGTCGCCTCAGCCGCCGCGTCGCTCAGCGGATGGGTCTCGCGGCTGCCGTCGAGGATCGGCGGCAAAAGATGGCTGCGGCTCCGCAGTTCCAGCGCCTCGATCACGAGGTCGGAATAGCTGCGGGTGCGGAAATCACCAAAGGTGAAGCTCGCCTCGGAGGGATCGGTCGCGCGGACGCCCGTGAGGTTCAGATAGAGCCAGTCCTTGCAATGCAGCGCCACCTCGGCGCGATCCAAAAGCTCGGGGCAATGGCGATCCATATGCGCCATCTGCGCGCCCTGCTGGCAGGTGTTGAGCGCGGTGCCCGTGGCGCGGAAACGGGCCGCGTCCCGGCCATGCCCGGCCAGCCTGCGGGTCGTCTCCGCCGCCCGCGCATCGAGCCAGAGCCAGGCATCACCGACCGGGCGATCGCCCTGCCCTACGAGCCACGTACCGTCGCCCTGCGCGGTCACGGCCAGCGCAGCGGTGCGGCGGGCCAGCCCGTCGACACGCTCGCCAAGGCTGCGCAGCGCGCTGGCGCAATCGGCCCATGTCCGGTCCATGTTCTGTGTCGCGGCCCCGTTCGGGCCACTGTCGTAGCGGTTCGGCACAGCCGCCGCCGCGATCTGCCGACCCGACAGATCAAAGGCCACAGCCTTGATGACGGAGGTCCCCGCATCGATGCCGATAATGATGTCGCGATCAGCCATGCTGCACCGTTTCGGGACGCAGATGGCGAGCCACGCAAGGCGCTTGTGCCATGCGACCTCCTCCCTTGATTTGCGACCGCGGCCCCTCCAGCCAATGCGGTCTTCTCGGGGACAAATCTGCCCTCGAGACGCATCAAGCATACCCAAGCCCGACCACATGTCGAGTGTATTTTTTTTCTTTCTTTGTAATTTTTTTCAGGTATGGTGATCAGCACGAACCGAACGCCACTGCCCGCCAAACGGAGGAAAAGGCTGGCAAATTCAGTGGATTCGGCGAGTGGCAGGCGGAACGGGCATCGGCACGATTCGTCTTGCGAAACGGGAGGATGGCGGTCTGCACTTTGGATAGGCCGCGCGAGGTCTCAGCCGCGACACGCACCCTGACGACGCCGCCCGCGCGGCGCGCGACAGGTGCTGGTCTCAAGCGCGCCGGGATCGAGCGAGCCGGTGTCGCTTGGCGCCCGGGTCAACATCTCCCGACACAGGATCAACAGGCCCCGCCGGGGCCCGAGGGGAGGAGCGACAGGCCATGAATGCCACCGATATTTCCATGAAACCGCGTATCGGCCGGCGGGGCGTCATTGTCGGCGCCGTGGCGCTGTGCACCCTCGTCGCGATCGGGCTCGACACCACCGTCGTCACCATCGGCTCCGAGCAGGACACCCGCGTCGATGGGTTCTCCCCCGATGCCTACGGCGCCAAGGAATTCCCCCGCATCCGCGACAACGTGGCCAAGCGCGCCGTTGACGCCAAGACGCTCGCCGCCGCACTGGCCGAGGACAAATCCGCAGCCGCCAAGAAATATGGCACCGGCGGCGCGATGCCTGTGCTGCCCGTGCGCGTGACCGGCACCGTCGGCGAAGGCAAATCGGGCATTTACGATATCAATGTCGATGGGCTCGACAACGTGCGCATCCGCGTCCAGACCGGGCCCGCGATCAACGGCACCGACCTGCGCGACGCGCCCGGCGACATCTCCTTCGGCGCCTTCAAGAACCAGATCGAATACCAGGATGCGGGCGCGGGTATTAACCGCGCGATGAAGGCCGAGGTGCTCGACGGGATCGACACCTCCAACCTGACCGGCAAGACGGTGACCGTCACCGGCGCCTTCAAGCTGATCAATCCGAAAATGTGGCTGATCACGCCGGTCGAGGTGAAAGTCCAATGACCGTGCAGCAAAGCATTCGCCCCGAGGCGCCGCGAGGGACCGGTGAGGTCGTCATGTCGGCCCGCCACGTCGCCAAGCATTACGGTGCGGTGAAGGCGCTCAAGGGCGTGAATTTCGACATCCATCGCGGTCAGGTGACGACGCTGTTCGGCGAGAACGGCGCGGGCAAATCGACGCTGATGAAGATCCTCGCTGGAATCGTGACGCCGACCTCGGGGCAGATTCTGCTCGACGGCGAACCGGTCACCTTCAACGGCGCGAATGACGCGCTGGCGCAGGGCATCTCGATCATCCACCAGGAACTCGCGCTCGCGCCGAACCTGAACGTGCGCGACAACATCTTCATGGGGCGCGAAATCCGCACCCGCCGCGGCGTCGACTTCGCCGAAGAAGAGCGGGTCACGCGCGCGCTGATGGAAGAGCTAGAAGAAGAGATCGATCCCCTCACCCCGGTGGAGGAACTGCGTCTCGGGCAGCAGCAGATCGTGGAGATCGCGCGCGCCCTTCAGGCGAAAAGCCGCATCCTGATCATGGACGAGCCGACCTCGGCGCTATCGGCCTCGGAAGTGGAAGTGCTGTTCAAGGTGATCAACGACCTCACTGCGAAGGGCGTCAGCATCGTCTATATCTCGCACCACCTCGAAGAGGCGCTGGAAGTGACCGATCACGCGGTGGTTCTGCGCGATGGCGAAATGACCGCCTACGCGCCGCGCGACGAGATCGACCTCGAATGGATCGTGCGCAACATGGTCGGCGAAGGGTTCGACCTCGGCACGCCCCCCGACAGCAAGATGGGTGAACCCTCGCTGATCGTCGAAGACCTCTGCGTCCCCGACCCATCGGGTCACGGGCTGGTGGTCGATCACATGAGCCTGAGCGTGCGCGCCGGCGAGATCGTCTGCATCTACGGGCTGATGGGCGCCGGGCGCACCGAAATGATGGAATGCGCCGCCGGGCGTTTGCGCGCGAAAAGCGGCGCGGTGAAGCTGCACGGGCGCGACATCTCGCATATGTCGATCGCCGAGCGCATCGAGGCCGGGCTGGTGCTCGTCCCAGAGGATCGACAGCGCGACGGGCTGGTGCAGACGATGACCGTGGGTCAGAACCTGTCGCTGTCCTCAATCGGCGCCTTCACGCGTGGACTGTTCACCAGCCGCAAGGACGAGCGCAAGGTGATCGACGACTCGATCCGCGAAGTGACCGTCAAGACTGATGGCGGCGGCGCGATGATCGGTTCGCTCTCGGGCGGCAACCAGCAAAAGGTGGTCATCGGCAAGATGCTCGCCACCCGGCCCGAGGTGATCCTGCTCGACGAGCCGTCGCGCGGCATCGACATCGGCGCGAAGGCCGAGGTCTTCAAGCTGCTCGCGCGCACCGCGCAGGAGCGTGGGCTGGCCGTACTCTATTCGACCTCGGAAGTCGGCGAATGCCTGAGCATCGCCCACCGGATCATCGTGATGAACAGGGGCCGGATCGCGGCCGAGTTCGATCACACCGCAACCAAAGAACAGATCATGGCCGCCTCTGGCGAAGCCGTGCACCACTAAGGGAGGCCAACATGGCGGACGTTACGAATTCCAAGCCCGGATCGGGCGGCATGGGCCTGAACATCGGCAAGATCCTTCTGGAGGGGCGCGCATTCTTCGCCCTCGTCGCGATCATCGCCGTCTTCTCGATCCTGTCGCCGGTCTATTTCAGCATCGGCAACTTCCTGATCATGTCGTCGCATGTCGCGATCTTCGGGCTGCTGGCAATCGGCATGCTTCTGGTGATCCTGAACGGCGGCATCGACCTGTCCGTGGGCTCGACGCTGGGTCTGGCCGGGGTCGTCGCGGGCTACCTGATGCAGGGGATCGAGATCCCGGCCGCCGGTGTCGTGCTCTACCCGCCGGTCTGGGCCGTGGTGGTGCTGACGATTTGTCTGGGCGCCTTCGTGGGACTGATCAACGGCGTGCTAATCGCGTTCTTCAACGTGCCCGCCTTCGTGGCCACGCTGGGGATGCTCTATGTGGCGCGCGGTGTCGCACTGCTGATGACCAACGGTCTGACCTACAACAACCTTGGCGGCGCGGAAGCTCTGGGCAATACCGGCTTCGACTGGCTCGGCTTCAACCGCATCGCGGGAGTGCCGATCGGGGTGATCGTGCTGGCGCTGGTCGCGCTGACGGTGGGCCTCGTGCTGGCACGCACCGCGTTCGGTCGCTGGCTCTACGCCTCGGGCGGTAACGAGCGCGCAGCGGAACTCTCCGGCGTGCCGACCCGCAGCGTGAAAATCTCGGTCTACGTGCTGTCGGGCATCTGTGCCGCCATCGCGGGCCTCGTGCTGTCGTCGCAGCTGACCTCGGCAGGCCCCACCGCAGGCACCACCTACGAACTGACCGCCATCGCGGCCGTCGTCATCGGCGGGGCCGCCCTGACCGGCGGGCGCGGCAACGTGCGCGGCACGATGCTGGGCGCCTTCGTCATCGGCTTCCTGAGCGACGGGCTCGTCATCATCGGCGTCTCTGCCTACTGGCAGACCGTCTTCACCGGCGCCGTGATCGTGCTCGCCGTGCTGCTCAACAGCCTGCAATACGGCCGCGCGCGGCGCTGAGACTTCGAGGACGCGGGACAGGGAGGTTCCGCGCCCGAATACCCGCCGGACCTATCCGGCATCTACAACAACCCAACGGGAGGAAACCCAACATGAAATTCACCAGGCGCACCATTCTCGCGACCGTCGCAATGATGCCGTTGATGGCACAGGCCGCGATGGCTGACGGTCTGATCTCGATCATCGTCAACGATCCCTCGAACCCCTACTGGTACACCGAGGGCGAGGTCGCCAAGGCCACCGCCGAAGAGCTTGGCTATGACGCCAACGTCTCCGCTCACAAGGGTGACACCAACACCGAGAGCAACCTCGTCGACACCGCGATCACCAACAAGGCCAAGGCGATCATCCTCGACCCGGCGAACGCGGACGGTTCGGTCGGTGCTGTGAAGAAAGCGGTCGAAGCCGGTATCCCGGTCTTCATCGTCAACGCCGAGATCAACCAGTCGGGTCTCGCCAAGGCACAGCTGGTGTCGAACAACGCGCAAGGTGCGGCGCTCGGCGCGATGAAATGGGTCGAGGCGATGGGCGAGAAAGGCTCCTATGTCGAGCTGTTCGGCGCCCCGTCGGATAACAACGCGCAGACCCGCTCGAACGGTTTCGAGACGGTGCTGAGCCAGTATCCCGACCTCGACAAGAAGGCGCAGGAAGTCGCCAACTGGGACCGCACGCAGGGCTATTCCAAAATGCAGTCGATGCTGCAGGCCAACCCGGACATCACCGGCGTGATCTCGGGCAACGACGAAATGGCCCTCGGTGCGATCGCCGCGCTCAAGGAGGCAGGCAAGCTCGACGGCATGGTCGTCGGCGGCTTCGACGGCTCGCCCGATGCGGTCGACGCGGTCAAGGCAGGCGAGATGACCTACACCGTGCTGCAGCCGGTCGCGATCTTCGCCGAGCAAGCCGTGCGTCAGGCCGATCACTTCATCCAGACCGGCGAGCTGGAAGTCTCGGAAGAGAAGCAACTCTTCGACTGCATGCTGATCGACTCGAGCAATGTCGACGCCTACACCGGCCCGTTCACCCTGGATCAATCCTCCTGATCCGGCGCAACGGGACACTGGGAAAGGGGGCCGCGCGGCCCCCTTTTTCGTTTTGACAGACGCGTGGGGAGTTCGGAGCGTCGCGCCAAACGCGACCTCGCAACGAAGAAAGGGCGCCCGCGCGGGCGCCCTTTTTCTTTGTTCTGCAGAGGGTGACGCGCTCAGCGCGCCGCCATCGCCTCCAGCGGCAGCGGCGTGATCCGCGAGGCGTGACCGGCGGTGCCGAAGGCTTCGAACCGAGCCTTGCAGAGATCCTGCATCAGCGCTTTGCCCTCGGTGAGGTATTTGCGCGGATCGAATTCACCGGGCGTCTCGGACAGGACCTTACGGACGCCAGCCGTCATCGCCATGCGGTTGTCGGTGTCGATATTCACCTTGCGCACACCCGAGCGGATGCCGCGCTGGATTTCCTCGACCGGCACGCCCCAGGTCGGGCGCATATCGCCGCCATAGCTGTTGATCATCTGGCGCAGATCCTCGGGGACGGAGGACGAGCCATGCATGACCAGATGGGTATTCGGAAGACGGCGGTTGATCTCTTCGATGACATTCATCGCGAGGATATCGCCATCGGGCTGGCGGGTGAACTTGTAGGCACCGTGGCTGGTGCCCATCGCCACAGCCAACGCATCGACGCCGGTTTCACGCACGAAGCGTTCGGCTTCTTCGGGGTCGGTCAGCAGCTGCTCTTCCGAGAGCTTCTCGGTCGCACCGTGGCCGTCTTCCTGATCGCCCATGCCGGTCTCGAGCGAGCCGAGCACCCCCAGTTCGCCTTCGACCGAGACACCACAGGCATGCGCCATCTCGACGACCCGCGCAGTGATATCGCGGTTATAGGCGTAATCGGCGGGGGTCTTGCCATCGGCCAGCAGCGAGCCGTCCATCATCACCGAGGTGAAGCCATGCTGGATCGCGGTGGCGCAGGTAGCCAGATCGCTACCGTGATCGAGATGCATGCAGACCGGCACTTCGGGGAAGGTCTCGACCAGCCCATCGATCAGCCGCGCCAGCAGGCGGTCCCCCGCATAGGCCCGCGCGCTCCGCGAGGCGGCAAGGATCACCGGCGCATCGGCCTCGCGCGCGGCGGTCATGATCGCGAGACCCATCTCCATGTTCGAGATATTGAACGCGGGCACGGCATAGCCGTTCTCCGCCGCGTGATCGAGCAACTGGCGCAAGGTGATGCGGGCCATAGGTCAGGTCTCCTCCGAAAGATATGTCTTGATGATGTCGACCTCTTCCGATGCGCCGAACACGAGCGGCACGTTCTGGTGCGGCGCCTCCGGCACGAGATCGAGGATACGCTTGGTGCCATCGGTGGCGCGCCCGCCCGCCGCTTCGATCAGGCAGGCGATCGGCACCGCCTCATAGGCCAGCCGCAGCCGCCCTTCGCGATAGCCTTCGCGCCGGTCCGCCGGATAGAGGAACGCGCCACCTTTCAGCAGGATACGGTGCAGTTCACCGACCGCCGCCGCCAGCCAGCGCATGTTGAAATCGCGCCCGCGCGGACCATCCGCACCGGCGCGCAACTCGGCGACCCAGCGTTGCAGACCCGGGCTCCAGTGACGCTCGTTCGAGGCGTTGTAAGCGATGGTCGATGCCTTAGCCGACAGCCGGACATCCTGCGCCGTCATGCGGAAATCGCTGCCGTCATAGGTCGCGATCTGCACCCCCTGCCCGGCTGTGAACCCGAAATCCAGCGAATGCCCGAAGGAGGCGTAGCCAGCTGCGATCGCCTCCGAGCCCGGGCGCCGGAAATCGGCGGGGCCGGTCGGATAGATCGCGAACAGCATCCCGAGCGGCGCGCCGATACCGATGGAGCCCGACCCGTCGATCGGATCAATCGCGAGATCGAATTGGCCCTCCGGGTCGAGCAGCTCGACCTCTTCGGCCTCTTCCGACAGCATGTGCCGCACGCCCAGCCCGGCGAGCGCCGCAAGGATGTGGTCATGCGCGCCGACATCGAGCGCCTTCTGCACATCGCCGCTCTCATTCTGACCGCAGGGCGCGGCAGGATCGCCGGGCAACCGACCCGCCGCGAGCCGCTGCTCGATCGGGGGCAAGGCATCCGCCAGCGCGGCGATGATCTCTCCAAGCCCGCCCGCAGGCAGGCAGTCACGCAGGTACGCCGCCTGCGAGGGACGGTCGTTCGGCAAGGTCAGCATGTGGGAATTCCGTCAGTGAGTTGGGACCGGGCGGCGAACCGCCCGACCCTCGGGAGTTCGCTCAGGCCGTCGTGTGATACTTGGCGTCGACCGCGTCAATGGCCTGGACGTTGCCCGCCGATTTCCCCTCGGGGTCGAAGGACGAGGACAGGAAGGCATCGGCGATGTCTTTCGCGAGCTCCGCCCCCACGACCCGCGCGCCCATCGTGATGATATGCGCGTTGTTCGAGGTCGCCGCTTTGCCCGCCGAATAGGTGTCGTGGGTTTGCGCGGCGCGGATACCCGGCACCTTGTTGGCCGAGAGGCAGACGCCGATCCCGGTGCCGCAGCACAGGATAGCGCGGTCATAGGTTCCGGCTTTCAACGCCGACGCGACGCGATCCGCGAGATTGGCGTAGAAATCGTCCGGCCCGGCCTCGGTGCGCGAAGCTTCGGTCACCTCGTAATCCGGGTTCTGGCTAAGATATTCGGCCAGGATCTTGGCGAGCGGTTCGCCGGCGCTGTCGCCGGCCACTGCGATTTTCATGACAGTTCCTCCGTTTTGACTTGTGCTTCCAGCGCGGCATTGCAGCGCGCGAGAATGTCGAGATATCCGGCCACGTTCCAAGCAGAGCGACCGATGAACAGCCCGTCGATATGCGGGCAGGCGATCAGCTCTGCGCAGTTGTCAGGATTGACCGAGCCGCCATAGAGGCAGGGCACGCGGCGGCCCGTCACCTCTTGCGCCACAGCGATGATCTCGGCCTGGCGGGCATCGGCGTAATCGGCCGTGGCGGGAATACCGTTTTCACCGATGGCCCAGACCGGCTCGTAGGCGAGCCAGATCTCGGCCTGTTTCTGGTCCTCCGACAGCTTCGAGAGCGCACCGCGCACCTGCGTGGCCAGCACTTCAGCGGCCCGCCCCTCTTCGCGATCTTCGAGCGTCTCGCCGATGCAGATGAGCGGGATCAGCCCGTGGCGCACCGCAGCCTCCGTCTTGAGGCCGACCGTCTCGTCAGTCTCGCCGAAATGGGCGCGGCGTTCGGAATGGCCGAGCTCCACAATGTCGAGACCGCAATCGACCAGCATCGGCGCGGACACTTCGCCCGTCCAGGCGCCGGCATCGGCCCAATGCATGTTTTGCGCACCGACCAGCGCGGGCGTCTCCGCCAGCGCGGCCTTGACCTGCCGGGTCGCGGTGAAGGGCGGAATGACGAAGCTCTGGATACGCGGCGACAGGGTCGCAGCCGCGAGACCATCCGCCCAGGCCAGCGCCTCGGACAGGGTTTTGTTCATCTTCCAGCTAGTGCCGATCCAAACCTCGGGCATGTCGAACGCTCCTCCGTCGTGTTGAGGTTAAATAACATGCGCCACGTTAGTTTCAACATTATTTTTGTTACTTTGTGATTTTTAATTGTTAGAACCTGTGACCGCTGCTAGCGTTCGCGCCATAGGAGGATCCCATGCTCGATCACGCTCAAGTCGCGGCCAAAGCCGCTATCGACCCTGAAAACTTCGCCCTCGCCAATTGCCTGCGGGCGTTGGCCATCGACGCGGTGAATGCCGCCAATTCCGGCCATCCCGGTGCGCCGATGGGCATGGCCGACGCGGCCACCGTGCTGTTTCGCAACCATCTGAAATTCGACGCCTCGGCCCCCGACTGGCCCGACCGCGACCGCTTCGTGCTGTCCAACGGCCATGCGTCAATGCTGCTTTACGGGTTGCTGCATCTGACCGGTTACGAAGACATGACGCGCGACCAGGTTCGCAATTTCCGGCAGTGGGGGTCGATCACGGCCGGCCATCCGGAATGGGGCCATGCGAAGGGCGTCGAGACGACGACCGGCCCGCTGGGACAGGGTTTGGCGACCGCCGTCGGCATGGCACTGGCCGAGCGCGCGCTGGCCGCCGAGTTCCCCGGCCTCGTCGATCACCGCACCTGGGTGATGCTGGGCGACGGGTGCCTGCAGGAAGGGATCGGGCAAGAAGCGATCTCGCTTGCGGGGCATCTTGGGCTGGGCAAGCTGAACCTGCTTTACGACGACAACGACATCACCATCGACGGGCCGACCTCGGTGTCCTTCTCGGAAGACGTTCCGGCGCGGCTTACGGCCTGTGGCTGGCATGTGATCCGCTGCGACGGGCATGACGCCAAGGCGCTCGACGAGGCGATGGCGGCCGCGAAGGCCGAGACCGCGCGGCCCAGCTTGATCGCGATGAAGACGGTGATCGGCTTCGGCTCGCCGAACCGGGCGGGCACCGCGAAGGCGCATGGTGCACCGCTCGGGGATGAGGAAGGCGCGCTGGCCAAGCAGGCGCTCGGCTGGGAGGCTGCGCCCTTTGAAATTCCCGAGAACCTCGCCGCAGCCTGGGCCGCCATCGGGGCCCGTGGCACGCAGGCCCGCGCGGAATGGGAAGACGCCCTCGCCGCCTCCGGCAAGGCTGCCGAATTCACCGCCCGCGTCGCTGGCAAGCTGCCCGAAGGCTACGCCGCCGCCGTCGAGGCTGCGCGCGCCGAGCTGTTCGAGAAACCGCAATCGGTCGCAACCCGCAAAGCCTCGCAGATCGCGCTGGAGCATCTTGCCAAGGCGGTGCCTGCAATGATCGGCGGCAGCGCCGATCTCACCGGCTCCAACCTGACGCGCGTCGCCGCCGTCGACTCGTCGTACACCGCCGCCAAACCGGGTCGCTATATCGGCTACGGTGTGCGCGAGTTCGGCATGGCGGCGGCGATGAACGGTCTCGCGCTGCATGGCGGCTTCAAACCCTATGGCGGCACGTTCCTCGTGTTCTCGGATTACGCGCGCAACGCGATCCGCCTGTCGGCGCTGATGGGGCTTGGCGTCACCTATGTGATGACCCACGATTCCATCGGACTGGGCGAGGACGGCCCCACCCACCAACCGGTCGAACATCTGGCATCCCTGCGCGCGCTCCCGAACCTCAACGTGTTCCGCCCCGCGGATGCGGTGGAGACGCTGGAGGCGTGGGATATCGCGATCCGGTCGACGGGCACGCCGTCTTTGCTGGCGCTGTCGCGACAAGGGGTGCCGCAGCTGCGCGGCGCGGGGGATGAGAACCTGACCGCGCGCGGCGCCTATGTGATCCGCTCCTTCGGGGAGGGCCGCGATGTAACGTTTCTCGCGACGGGGACCGAGGTGTCGCTGGCCGTGGAAGCCGCAGAGGCACTGCATGCGGACGGCGTCAATGTCGCCGTCGTCTCGATGCCCTGCTGGGAGTTGTTCGACGCGCAGCCCGAGGACTACCGCGCCGAGGTTCTCGGCACCGCGCCCCGGATCGCTGTCGAGGCCGCATCGGCCTTCGGCTGGACCCGCTACGTCGCGCGCGAGGCGGATGTGATCGGCATGCCGGGCTTCGGCGCCTCGGCTCCGGCAGAACGGCTCTATGCCGAGTTCGGCATCACCAAAGATGCGATCGTTGCGCGCGCCAAGGCGCTGATCGCGGGCTAAAGTTGGCGCGGGCCTGAGCGACGGGCCCGCGCTTTTTCCTCAGACGTTAAGGCGGCGCTCGATCCTTCGCGGCTGGTTTTTTTTGCCATCGACCAACCACAACGTGCTTGAGCGTTCAGAGCGCCCGCGTGGTCATCGAAACCTGACAGCCCTCTAGCCCGCCACGCACCTCCGCGCCCGCGGGCAGAGGTTGCGGGCCGATGCGCGCGCCGGTGACGATGCAATGCTCCGCCCGTAGCCCCGGCCCGATGACGGCGGCCCGCTCGGCGAGGAAGCTGAGGAAGCACACGATCTCGGAGAGCGACATGCCCGCAGCCATCGCGGGCGGATCGGACGGCGCGCCGATCGCAAGCGGCAGACGCGTCAGATCACGGCTCTGCCAATCCGGAATCTCGTCGCCCAGAATGATCGCCTGGTTCGAGAACCGGTCCGCCATCTGCGCCAGCGGTGGTTGCTTTTCGAGCGTAGTGAAGCGCGATTGCAGCACCTCGAAAGCGATATGAACGCTGCCGATCGCATCCAGAATCTCGGCGGGCTTGGCCTTGGGCGAAATATCGGCGCGCAGCCGCACCGCGATTTCCAACTCAAGTCGGGCATGGGGTGCGACGGCAAGGGTCGTCCCCGTCGGGTGGATCGCTCGGCTCAGAACCGGCGCGCAGGACAGGTCGCGCCCGCCCAGAAGCGCGTGTTTCCAGCCGCCCACCGGACCGAGATAGCGCAGGCTCTCGGCCTGCACCGCATAGGCCTCCGCCGGGCTTTCCGGGAGCGGGGTCAGCGCATCGAGCGTCTCGCCGTCATTCGCGGCGGCCAGAGCTTCTGCTGCGCTTGCGATTTGGTCACGCTGCATGATGTGCAACCTCTTCTTTCATAGCTTCGCGCGGGATAATCGCGCCGGGATACCGGACGACGCAGCTTGCGAGCCGTGCGCCATCGAGAATTGCTGCCTCCAGCGGCTTGCCGCGTTGCAGGGCCGAGAGAAGCGCGGCGTCGAAACTGTCGCCTGCGGCGGTGGTGTCGACGGCCGCGACGGGCTTGGGCAGCGCAACCCGCAGCGCCTTACCCGATGCGTCGCGCGCCAGCACCGCACCGCCCCCCGTCGTCAGCACGATCATCCCCGGCGCAAGTGTCTCGCAGCGCGCCATGACCGCCTCAGGATCGGTCTCGTCCCAAAGGGCCGCGAGATCGTCGAGCGAGGGAAGCGCGAGGCTCGTCGCCGCCAAGGCGCGCTCCGTCCACTCCGCCGCCTCGGCCCGGTCGCGCCAGAGCCGCGGGCGGTAATTCGTGTCATAGGCGACCGTGACGCCCCGCTGGCGCAGAGCATCGAGCTCCGCCAGCAGCCGCGCACGCGCCTCCTCGGGAAGGATCGCCAGAGTGATACCGGAGAACAGCAGAACGCGCGCCTGACCGAGCGCCGCGACCTCAGTCCCGTCGGCGCCGAACATCCGGCGCGCTGGCGCCTGATCGCGCCAATAGGTGAAGCTGCGTTCACCCGTGGCATCGGTGGCGATGAAGCTCAGCCCCGGGCTGCCATTGGCCTCGGCCCCGATCGCCTCGATCTCGACACCCTCCAGCGCAATCGTGTCGCGCATCCAGCGGCTCATTCCGTCTTCGCCCAGCCGCGAGAGATAGCCGACCCGCAGATCGGGCCGCAGCCGCGCGAGATAGATCGCCGCGTTGAGCGTGTCGCCGCCGAGGCGACGATGGAACAGATCGGGCGTTGCCGGATCGTTGGTGAACTCGGCGAGAGGCTCGCCGATGCAGAGAAAGTCCAGCATGTGAGGCTCCGGTCAGGCAGGCGTTACCGGGCTCGGAAGCGGGCTTCCGGCCAGATAGGCGTCGATATTGGCGATCACCAGCTGCGCCATCGCGCGCCGCGCCTCGTTCGTCGCCGAAGCGATATGCGGCGTGAAAAGCGTATTGGGCGCGCGCAAAAGACCGTCCTCCGCCCCATCGGGCGCGACAGGTTCAACCTCGAACACATCGAGCGCAGCAGAGCCCAGCGTGCCGCCATGCAAGGCCGCCGCGAGCGCCGCGCTGTCGACGACCGAGCCGCGCGCGACATTGACCAGAGTGCCCTCGGAGCCGAGCGCCTCCAGCACCAGCGCATCGACGATATACCGCGTCTCGGGCGTGGCCGAGAGTGTGACGAACAGGACATCGCTTTCGGCGGCCAGCGTCCGGGCGTCGGGGCGCCATGCCTCGGGGGCGTCATCATGGGGCTTGCGCGCATGGTAGATCACCTCGACCCCCAGCGCGCGGAGCATATCCGCCAGCGCCCGCCCGATCCGGCCATAGCCGAGGATACCCGCCCGGCAACCGGTCAGCGCCTGACCCAGCCGCGGTTTCTGTCCGTTCGACCAACCGCCGGAGCGCAGCAACCGCTCGCCCTCGCCGATCCGCCGCCGCACCGAAATCGCGAGCCCCAATGCCAGTTCAGCCACCGCCTCCGACAGCACGTCAGGTGTGGTCGTCACATGGATGCCGCGCGCGGCCGCCGCATCCAGATCGACCGCATCGGTTCCAACGCCATTGACCGCGATCAGGCGCAGGTCGGGAAACTCGGCGATCTCCTCGCCCGAGAGACCGCGCGCGCCGCTGGTCAGCACGACCTCGATGCCGTCGCGGGCCTCGGCATCGCGGGTGACCGGATGCTCGGCGCAGAACGTCTCCATCATGTCGGCGGGCTTCAACTCGATCAGCGCGAGGATCGACGGGTTCGATTTGGCCTCGTCCTTCATGAGATCTGCCCCAAGAAGTTGCGCAGCCGCTCGGATTTCGGATTGCCGAAGAACTCCGCCGGCGGCCCCTCTTCGATGATCGCACCCTGCTCCATGAAGATCACGCGGTCGGCAACGGCGCGGGCGAAATCCATTTCGTGAGTCACGCAGAGCATCGTCATGCCTTCGCGGGCCAGATCGATCATCGTGTCGAGCACTTCCTTGACCATCTCGGGATCGAGCGCCGAGGTCGGCTCGTCGAACAGCATGATCCGCGGCTCCATGCAGAGCGCCCGCGCGATCGCGACCCGCTGCTGCTGGCCGCCCGAGAGTTGGGCGGGAAACTTGTCGGCCTGCTCGGGGATCTTCACGCGCTCCAGATATTTGCGCGCGGTCGCCTCTGCCGTGGCCTTATCCGCACGACCCGTCTTGAGCGGCGCGAGCGTGCAGTTCTGAAGAACCGTCAGATGCGGGAAAAGGTTGAATTGCTGGAAGACCATCCCGACATCGCGACGCACCTTGGCGACGTTCTCGCCGCCAGCCGTCAATTCGATCCCGTCGACGGTGATCTTGCCGTCCTGAATCTCTTCGAGCTGGTTGAGCGTGCGGATCAGGGTCGACTTGCCGGAGCCGGACGGACCGCAGATCACGATCCGCTCGCCTTGTTCGACCGTCAGATCGATCGATTTCAGCGCCTGAAACGCACCGAAGAACTTGGTGACGCCGCGCATCTCGACGGCGGGCTGCTGTGCTTGTGTCATGGGATGCCTTGTAGGGTGATCCGGCGCAGAGCGTGGCTGCGCCGGATGTGAAGTGAGATCAGTTCGTGGCCGTTTTCGGCGTCGCGGCTTCCTCGGCCGAGCCGTTGCGGACGAAGTCCGGGATGTCCGTCGCGAGCCACTGCTCGGAGATCTTGTCCATCGTGCCGTCTTTCATCGCGGAACCGACGAACTCGTTGATCTTCGCCAGAAGCTTGTCGGCGCCCGGCTCGACCGCGATGCCCTGAACCTGGCTCGAGAGCGGGAACTTCTCGTCGAAGCGACCCGGCGCGGCCTTCTCGATCTGGGCGGCCACTACGTTCGACACGCCGATCAGCGGCACCTGCCCCGAGAGCAGCGCCTGCACCGCACCCGCATCGTCATCGAAGCGGCGGATCGTGGCGTCATCGGGGGCGACCTTGGTCACGCCCGCATCCTGCGTCGAGGCGCGCACGACGCCGACCGACTCGCCCGACAGATCAGCCGGCTTGGAAACCTTCTCATCCTTCTTGCCGTAGACCATGATCTCGATCCCGGCATAGGGGCGCGAGAAATCGACCCGCTTGGCGCGCTCGGGCGTGATGCCCAGCGAGGCGACCAGCACGTCGACCTGACCCGAGAGCAGATAGGGGATGCGGTTCGGGCCGGTCACCGGCACGATCTCGATCTTGGTGCCGAGGTAATCGGCGAGCGCCTTGGCGGTATCGGCGTCATAGCCTTCCGGCTTGCCGGTGGTGCCCATCAGACCGAAGGGAGGGAAATCGACGAGCATGCCGACTTTGAGCACGCCGGCCTTCTCGACCTGATCGAGCGTGGTGGCCTGCGCCTGACCTGCCATCAATGCGCCGACCGTCAGGGCCGCCGTTGCAACTGTCTTGAGAAACTTCATGGATTACTCCTCCTAAACCTGAAGCGGGTGAAAAATTAGCGGGTGAATGCGAGGCGCATCCGCCCTTCCAACCGGCGCGCATACAGCGACAGCGGCCAGCAGATGATGAAGTAGATCGCGGCCACCAGCCCGAAGACGACGAACGGGTCGAATGTCGCGTTGTTCACGATCTGACCGGCGCGGGTCAGCTCGGTGAAGCCGATGATCGAGGTCAGCGAGGTGCCCTTGATCAGCTGCACGAGGAAGCCGACGGTCGGGGCCACGGCGATCCGTGCCGCCTGTGGCAGAACCACATGCTGCATCCGGTCGCGATAGCTCAGCGACAGCGCGGTCGCGGCCTCGGTCTGCCCCGAGGGCACCGCCTCGATCGAGCCACGCCAGATCTCGCCCAGATAGGCGCTGGCATGGAAGGTCAGCGCGATCGCCGCCGCCAGCAGCGGGTTGATCGGCAGGTTCAGCACGGTCAGCCCGAAATAGAACAGGAACAGCTGCATCAGGAGCGGCGTGCCCTGGAAGATGCGGATGAACCCGGCGCTGATCCTGCGCAGCGCTTTCGAGCCAGAGCTGCGCGCGAGCGCCACGAAGAGCCCGCCGATTGCGCCGCCGATGAAAGCGATGGCCGACAGCAGAAGCGTCCAGCGTACGGCCTCGATGATGAACAGAATGTCGGAAGGTCCGAATTGGCGGATCATGTCAGCGGCTCGCAGGATAGTTGAATACGGCGTTCTGGACGAGCTTGAAGAGGCCCGAGAACAGCAGCGAAAGGACGAGGTAGATGCCGGTCACGACGAGGTAGATCTCGAAGCTGGCGAAGGTCTTGGCGTTCAAATCCGCGCCGATGGAGGCCAGATCGTTCGCCGAGATCGTCGAGACGACGGACGAGGTCAGCATCAGGTAGATGAACTGGCTCGTCATCGCCGGATAGACGTTGCGCAGGGCCGGTTTCAGGATCACGTAGCGGAAAATCTGGATCGGCCCGAGCCCCAGCGCGCGCCCTGCCTCGATCTGGCCGTTGGGTACGGATTCGATGCCGGCGCGCGTGATCTCGGTCCCGTAAGCGCCGACATTGATCACCAGTGCGATCAGCGCCGCGACATTCGGATCGAGCGAGATTCCGATCGCGGGCAGCCCGAAATACAGAAAGAAGATCTGCACGAGGAAAGGCGTGTTGCGAATGATCTCGACATAGGCGCCGACAATGGCGTGCAGCACCTTGGAATGCGACGTGCGCGCGGCAGCCCCCAGAACCGACACGATCAGCCCCAGGATCATCGCCGCGAAAGACAGGCGGATGGTCAACCATGCGCCATAGAGCAGCAGGTCGAAATTCTCGAATACGGGCGTGAAATTGAAGTGATACACGTCGCCTCCCCTGCGTGTAACCACATGCCCCTCCGCTCCTC
Organism: Thioclava sp. PTB-PU3-1; assembly: GCF_055666785.1. Taxonomy (NCBI): domain Bacteria; kingdom Pseudomonadati; phylum Pseudomonadota; class Alphaproteobacteria; order Rhodobacterales; family Paracoccaceae; genus Thioclava; species Thioclava sp. PTB-PU3-1. Next base: position 71,372 of record NZ_JBVNVL010000010.1, read on the forward strand.
AACGATTGGACATATGCATTTTTAGATCGATCTAATTAGAACGATCTAAATCCTGAGTCGCAAATCACGGATGCGTGATGGTCTTTGGCGGGGATCAGTCGACGGGGCCGGTAGTGTCGCGCACCCGCAGGCGGGGCGTCACGATCTCGGATTTGAGCTCTGCGCTCGGGTCCTTGATCCGCCGCAGCAGCAGCTTGGCCGAGGCCGCCCCGATCTGGCGCGGAAAGACCTGCACCGTCGTCAGGCGCGGCGGCGCGCCGAGATCGATGAAGGACAGGTTGTCATGCCCCACCACCGAGAGGTCGCGCCCCGGCATCAGGCCGAGGTCGAACAACCCTCGCAGCAGACCCGAGGCGAGGATGTCGTTGAAACAGATCGCGGCGGTCGGGCGCGGTTCCAGCGCCATCAGCATCGCGGCCGATTGCGGCGAACCATCCCATTCCAGCGGTACGTCGATCACCCCGGCATTGACGAGCCCCTGCGCGCGCAACTCCTCTTCGAAGGCCCCGAGACGTTCTTCCCGCGTCGACACCTTCCCGGCGAGCGAGACAAAGGAAATCCGCCGGTGGCCGAGATCGCGCAGATGCCGCACGCTCAGCCGCACCGCGAGGCCGTGGTCGGACCCCGCGAAATCGCTCAGATCGCGCCCGACATGGCGCATCGCCTGCACCAGCGGCACCCCTGCTGCGACCAGCTTCTCTATCGTGTCCGGCTCGGTCCCTTCGGCGGGAAAGAGGATGATCCCCTCGGCATCGTGTTCGCGCAACCGCCGGAGAAGCCCCGATTGGCGCTCCGGATCGTCGCGCGAGCTGGCGAGCATCACCTGATAGCCTTGCTCGTCCAACTCGGCCTCGATCCCCTCGACGAATTCCGAGAAGAAGCTGTTCACGAGGTTCGGGATGATGACGCCGACCGTGCGGCTTTTCTGGCCGCGCAGTCGGGCTGCCCCGCTATTGGGCACGTAGTCGAGCTCGGCGATGACCTTCTCGACCTTCTCGCGCGTCTTGTCCGCGACCAGATCGGAGCCACGAATGACGAGAGAGGCGGTCGCGCGGGACACGCCCGCCGCCCGCGCCACATCCATCAATGTCGTACGCTTGACCGCCATAATCGCGGAGTAACGACACGAAGGCGATCACGCAAGCACGACAGATTCGCCGCGCCGAGCGCTGCCCAGACGCGAGACCCTAGCGGTAGTGCTTCTGCGTCATGTCGAAGGCGCCTCGCTTCAAATCCATCTTGAAGAACTTATGGTCGCGCTTGAGCCGCTTCACCGCCTCGCGCCCGAAACACAGCAGATCATCGACGAACAGGTCGAAGGGCTGCATCGCCTCGATGATGCGCGGTTCGATCCGGTAGTCCAGCTCGCCCGCATCGTCAGAGCGCGCATGGGCCTGCGCCAGCGCCTGACCGCAGGCGTGGGCATAGTCGCGCCAGCTGCTCTTCGACAGATCGTCGAGGTCGATATCGTCGCGGAAGGGCGCGCGCTCGCGCGACATGAAGCTCATCTCGTCGATCTCCACGCTGCCGTAGAACACATCGCCCTGCGCCAGATGAACCCGCTGGCCATGCGCGATCCGGTCGCCCTTGTCGCCGGCGACGAAATCATTCTCCGGCACGAGGCCTTCCAGCGCGGATTGGCGGGCGCGCTTGAACTCGATGATCAGATCGTCGCTCGCATCCTTGCTCGGCCCTTCGATCAGGCAATAGTAGCGCGGCAGCCCGAGCGAGGCCGTTCCCTGCCCGTGGCGGATGCAGACATCCTTCACCTTCAACTCGCCCGCGCGACCACCCGGATCGATCCCGTTCTGTTTGGCCACGTCATTGATGTAGCCCTGAAACTCCGAGATGCGGCTGGAGATCGGCGTCAGTTCGTCATTCGCCCGGAAGCCCCGCCCGGTCTCGTTGAGATAGCGATCCCAGAGCCATTTCTTCCGGCTCTTGCGCGCCTTCTTGAACATCCGCTGGATCACCTTCGGGCTGTTATCGGGGCGCATCTGCTGGCTCGCCTCCTTGTCGTGGCGGGCGTAGAATTCCATCCCGTCGCGATAGCCTTCGACGAATTTGCGCACGATCTTCTCGCGGTGCTTTTTCTTCTGATCGCCCTCTTCCTTGGCCGCGATCAGGAAGCCCGTGATCCCGCGCTTCAGGTCCCAGGTGAAGGGGCCGTAAAGCACGTCGTCGAAATCATTCACACCGAAGATCGGCACGTTATCGGCATTGGGCATGATCCCGAAATTCTCGGGGTGGACGTCGCCGAGCGCCAGCACCGTCGGCATCCGCTCGTCCTCGCCCAGCATGTCGCGGTGGAACAGAAGCGAGGTGCCGCGCAAGAAGGAGAAGAGCGAATCCGCCAGCTCCTCGAATTTCTCGCCCGCGCCCTCGGCCTTCTCGTCGATCCGCACCGCTTGGTCCTCGATGATCGTGGAGCGCACATGCAGGCGTCGCGCGAGCCCCGTCAGGTCTCCCGGACGCATCACGCAGGGATATTTCACATAGGCCTCGGCAAGCTCGCGATAGGCCTCGACCCGGCTCTGGAGCTGTTCGACGGGCGCGACCCCGGTGGCCTTGCGCGACCGCTTCGGGCTTTGCGCTTTCGAATTGGAAGATTTCGGCTTGTTGTTGCCTTCGGCCATGGGAGGTGCTCCTTTTCGGGGTTCGCTCTCCTAACGGAAAGGTGGGCGAAGACGTTCCGAAAAACCGGCGTGAGCACCAAAGGTCAGGGCGTGTATTCTCCGCAGAGCGCGCGGGACAGGCGCGCGGCCCGCTCCTGCGGATCGTCGAGCGAGAGGACATGGGCGAGCTTGGTATAGGCCGCCTCGGGCGTCATATCGCGCCCGTCGATCACCCCGTGATCGCGCAGGACAGCCCCCGCCGCATAGGTGCCAAGCGCCATGCCGCCCTCGGGGCATTGGCTGACCGCGATGACGGGGATCGCGCGGGCCTGCGCAGTGGCAAGCGCTGCGCGCAGGCCGGGCGTGTCGGGCGCAGTTCCCGAGCCGTAGCAGCGCAGCACCAGCCCGTCGCAGGTCTTGGCGGCATGGTCGAGAAGGCTCTCCTCCGCCCCCGGCGCCACGGCCAGAACGGCGATCCGGGCGGGCCGGATCGGATGGCGGGTAAAGCCCGACCCCGGCTGGCGGGGCGGGATGTCGGAGGGATCGGCGGCAAAGGCGTCGAAGGCGCGCGAATGGCTTTTGCGGACCCGCGCGCCGTGCAGCACGCGCCCTGCGAATTGCACCCAGACGCCGGGCTCGGTCTGCCCTGCCGCCGCGATCGCGTCGCGCAGATTGCGCGCGCCATCATTGCCCTCGACCGACAACGGCAGCATCGAGCCGGTCACGATCACCGGCTTACCCAGCCCTTCGAGCGCGAAGCACAAAGCCCCCGCCGTATATGCCAGCGTATCGGTGCCATGGGTCACGATCACGCCGTCGCAGCGGTCGTGATGCGCGGCGATGGTCTCGGCGATCCGCTCCCAATCGGCGGGCGTGGCATTGGCGCTGTCGATCAGCGGATCGAGGCGCAGGGTCTCGACTTCGCGCCCCTCGGGCAAGGTGGCGAAGAAATTCTCGACCACGCCCTGCTGCGGCACGAAGCCCGCGTCCGAGGCGACCATGCCGATCGTCCCGCCCGTATGGATCAGAAGCAGCGCCACGCCGCCCGTCTCAGTGCCGCGACAGGACGCTGGAAGGCCGCGCGCGCGACAGCGACACGGTCAGCGCCGCCACGATCAACGCCTTGATCATGTCACCCGGGATGAAGACCAGCATCAGCGAGGTGCTCTCGATAAGGCTTTTGCCGAGTGCCAGCGACAGCCCGACGATCCCCATCGCGTAGGACAGCACGATCCCGCCAAGGATCGCCCCCACGAAGACCGAGGCACCCAGCGGCACCGAGCGCCACTTCTCGACGATGAAACCGGTCAGCCACGCCGCCAGCGGCCAGCTGAACAGGAAGCCACCCGTCGGGCCGAAGAAGACGCCAAGCCCGCCGCGACCACCGGCCAGCAGCGGCAGACCCACGGCCACCAGCAGCAGGAACAGCAGAACCGCGAGCGCACCGCGCTTCGATCCCAGCACGGCGCCCGCCAGCATGATGCCAAGGCTCTGCGCCGTGATCGGCACCCCGAAGCCCAGCGTGATTTTCGGGATCAGCGCCAGCACTGCAATCAGGGCCGCAAACAGCGCGATCAGCGCGACATTCTTTTCCATCTCAAGTCTCCCTCTCGGATGTGAGCCCTCCCCGGGCCCGTAGCGCATCGCCGACATGGTCGGCATCGTCAAGCGCAAGAAGCGTGAAGGGCAGCACCAGCCGCCAGCTTGGCCGCCGGGTGGCGCGGGCGCGCCAGCTCTCGGTGAGGCGCCCCCCTTTGTTGGTCAGCACCGGCACCATGCGGATCACCAGCGCGATTGCGATCTCCAGCGCAGCGGTCGACAGCCCGAAGCGGCGCAAAGGCGTCGTCAGCCAGCGCACCACCGAGATCATATCACTCAGCCGCGTCGTCATCGACACGAGGTTCGCCAGCGCCACGGCAGAGATCATCCGCATCACGATCACCGCGCCCTGCACCAGCTCGCCGATCACCGCCTGCCAGATCGCGACGATCACGATGAAGGGCCAGAGCAGTTTCAGCGCCGCCAGACCCGCGCGCAGAAAGGCGCGGCCCGGCAAGGCATAGGCGATCGCGATCGCGGTCACGACGCCCGCAAGGATGAGCGGATTTTCGATGTAGAACAGCCCCACGGTCGCCACGCAGAGCGCTGCGAGCTTCAAACCCGCAGGCCAATCATGGGCGGCTGTCTTAACGGGAGAGCTGAGCGATATCATCGGCCTCTCCCGCGCGGGTCATCTCTTCGACGTAAACGGGCAGCACCTCGCGCGCCGCGCCATGCATCCGCAGCCGCCCTTGGTCGAGCCAGAGGATTTCGTCGTAATGCTCCAGCTCGCGCGGGTCATGCGTCACCTGCACCAGCGTCCCGCGATAGAGCGTCAGCGCCCGGCCCAGCTGCGCCTTGGTCGGGATGTCGAGGCCGGAGAATGGCTCGTCGAGGATCAGCAGGTTCGGGGCCATCGCGCTCACCGCCATCAGGCACAGAAGCTGCTTCTGGCCCTGGCTGAGCGTCGTCACATAGGCATCGCGCCACGCCGCTTTGCCGAACTGCTCCAGGGTGCGATCGGCCGCAGCTTCGGCCTCGGGCTTCTTCATGCCCTGCTGGCGCAGCCCGAAGGAAATCTCCTCGATCACGGTCGGAAAGATGATCTGGTGATCGGGGTTCTGGAACAGGATACCGACCTCGCGCAGCGCGGCCTTCCGGTCGGCGGCCAGATCGTGGCCGTTGATCCGCAGACTGCCCCGGCTCGGCGCGATCAGCCCCGCCATCAGTCGCGACAGGGTGGATTTGCCCGATCCGTTGCGCCCCACCACGCCGATGCGGCGGGCGCGGGTCTCCAGCGAAATCCCCTCCAGCACCGGACGACCGTCAAGATCGTGGCCGAGATCGGAAATCGCGATATGGCTCGCGGAAGTTTGGGTCGCGCCGTCAGACATGCGCCGGGTCATATACGCAGACGCGCCGCGTTTCCAGACGCCCTGCACATAGCGAAAGGCGCGCGAGGTCTCCCCCGCGCGCCTTTGTCTCAAAGCTTGGTTAGCTTACCGAGGTTCGGTCCGCAGACCCTTCCAGATCGCCCAACACATCACCAGCAGAACCAGCGTGAAGGGCAGACCGGTGGAGATCACCATCGCCTGTAGCGCGCTCAGACCGCCGCCGATCAACAGCACGATCGCGACCGCGCCCTCGAAAGTGGCCCAGAACACACGCTGCGGGACCGGCGCGTCGACCTTGCCGCCTGCGGTGATCGTATCGATCACGAGCGAGCCGGAGTCCGACGAGGTCACGAAGAACACGATGACCAGGACGATCGCGATGACCGAGGTGATCGAGGCCAGCGGCAGCCCCTCCAGCATCGCGAAGAGCGACAGCGGCGGGTTGTAGCTATCGATGACCTGCGCCTTCACCAGCGAACCGGACGGATCCGAGATCACCTGATCGATCGCGACACCACCGAAGACCGCCATCCACAACACGCAGACGAGCGACGGGATCAGCAGAACGCAGATGATGAACTCGCGCACGGTACGGCCACGCGAAACGCGGGCGATGAACATGCCGACGAAGGGCGACCAGGAAATCCACCATGCCCAGTAGAACGCGGTCCAGCCGTCGCGATAGCTGTCATCCGTGCGCCCGATCGGGTTCGACAGCGGGATGATGTCTTTCGCATAGGCCAGAAGGCCCTGACCGAAATCGGTGAAGATCATCAGCGTCGGGCCCGCGAAGAGCACGAAGAGCAGCAGCAGCGCCGCGATCCCCATGTTGATCTCCGAGAGCAGCTTCACGCCGCCATCGAGGCCGCGCAGCACCGAGAACAGCGCAACGCCGGTGATCAGCGTGATCAGGATGATCTGCACCGTCGTGTCGATCGGCACGCCGAAGACGTGGTTGAGACCCGCATTCGCCTGCTGCGCGCCGAAGCCGAGCGAGGTCGCAAGGCCGAACAGCGTCGCGAACACCGCGATGATGTCGATGATATGGCCGGTCCAGCCCCAGACTTTCTCGCCGAAGATCGGATAGAAAGCCGAACGGATCGTCAGCGGCAGACCCTTGTTATAGGAGAACAGCGCCAGCGCGAGCGCCACGACCGCATAGATCGCCCAGGGGTGCAGACCCCAGTGATAGATCGTCGCGGCGAGGCCCATTTCCTTGGCCCGAGCGACATTCTCCGGGATTAGGTTGCCATCCGCATCGAAGGGCGAAGGCGTGCCCAGAGGCTGCGAGACCGCCATGTGATAGACCGGCTCGAGCACGCCGAAGAACATCAGGCCGATGCCCATACCGGCGGCGAAGAGCATCGCAAACCACCCCATATAGGTGAAGTCCGGCTCCGCATCCGTGCCGCCCAGACGCACTGCGCCATAAGGCGAGACGATCAGCGCGAGGCAGAAGATGACGAAGAGGTTCGCGGCGCTCATGAAGAACCAGTCGAAGGTCGAGGTCAGCCACGGGCGCATCGCGCCAAACAGCGAACTCGCCTGCTCAGGCAGAGCCAGCGCATAGAAGACGAAGGCCACGATGGACAACGCCGAGATCATGAAAACAGGGTTGTGAATGTCGAAACCGAAGGGCCCTACCTGCCCTTCGAGGTTGTCTTGACCGATCTCATAGTCGGTCTCGATCAATTGTGTGTCCCCTTCGGGGGCAGGGATGCCCTGAACTTCTTCAGGTTCGGCCATATGCCGTCCTCCTGTCCTTATTGGTTATATTGGTCCGCGTTATCCGCGTACGAGAAACACCGACGCATCGCTGTGCGCGGCGAGGTGGCCGCCATGCGACGCAAAGAGATAGTTGGCCGCGTTGGGCACATGCGTGGCCATCACCACCAGATCGGCCCCGAGCTCGTCAGCCGTCTTCAGCAACGTCTTGTCGAGATCAACGGCCGGGTCGGGCACGATGACTGCCTTCGACGACCCCTTATGCCCAAACTCGTTGGCATGGCTCTGCGCGAAATCGTCCAGTTTCGCGGCATATTCCTTGGCATTGTGGCCGAATTCGCTCGGCTCTTGGCTAGTGACACCTATGAAAACAACTTCTGCGTCGTGTTTCGCTGCGATTTCCGAAGCGACTTTCAACGTCTTGCCCATCTTCTCGACATGACGCAGGTCGACCGGAACCATGATTTTTTCAAACATATCGATCCGTCCCTCAGTCTTGAAGCGCAGCACCCTATTGCAGGATGCAACGATATCCAACCAACCCAGTGTGTCACATTCGGTTCCGGATTTCGTGAAGAAAAATTAAAGAAATGACATGCCTGCCTCGGGGCCTGCGGCGCGCGGTCACATCGGCGCCGGATTCCGTCCTGCGCGGACGTATCACTTCCAGTTGGCTCAGGAAGGAGAGACCGATGCGTTTTCACAGCTCACTTGGAACAAGACTTGGCGCGATAGTCACCGTGATCGCGGTCGTTTTAGGCACGGCCCTACCCGCACAAGCGGCGCTCACCTCGGCGGAACATAGGGCGGTGCTCGCGGCGCTGGATGACGAGTATCACGCGCAGGCCACCTATCGGGCGATCATGGAGAGGTTTGGCGCCGTGCGCCCCTTCTCGAATATCGAGCGGGCCGAGATTTCCCATGCCGCGGCGCTGATCGCTGTGCTGCGGCAGAACGGGCTATCCGTGCCCGCCAACCCCTATCTGAGCGGAGCGAAGCCCTTGGCGCCCGTCCCAGCCACGCTGGCCGAGGCCTGCGCGCTTGGCGTGCAGGCGGAGATGGCCAATTCCGGGCTCTATGACGGGCGGCTCCTGCCGGCGGTCACCGGGAATGCGCAGCTTACCCAGATCCTGACGCGCCTGCGCGATGCCTCTCAGAACAAGCACCTGCCCGCCTTCCAGCGCTGCGGTGGCGGTGGGCAGATGCAGGGGCGCGGCATGGGCGGCCAAGGGCGCGGCTATGGCGGCGGCAGAGGCCCCGCCTGGAACTGAAGTGCCCTGCCCTCGAAGACACACCCCACGAATGCAAAACGCCCCGGCCTTTCGGTCGGGGCGTTTCGGTATTCAGACGAACCGGTCGGCTCAGCCGCGCTCTTCGACGATTTCGACGAGGTGCGGAATCTTCGCGACCATACCGCGCACGGCCGGGGTATCTTCCAGCTCACGGGTACGGTTCATCTTGTCCAGACCCAGACCTTTCAGCGTGGCACGCTGGATGGCGGGGCGACGGATCGGCGAACCGATCTGCTTGACGACGATGGTAGCCATTGATCGCTCTCCTTACGCTTCCGTGGCTTCGGCAGTTGCCTCAGCCTCGGGCTTCTTGAGGATGTCGGCCACTTTCTTGCCGCGGCGCGCAGCCACCTGACGGGGGCTTGCTTCGCGGGTCAGACCGTTCAGCGTGGCACGGATCATGTTGTAGGGGTTCTGGGTGCCGGTCGATTTCGACACGACGTCCTTCACGCCCAGCATCTCGAACACGGCACGCATCGGACCACCGGCGATGATCCCGGTACCTTCCGGTGCGGTGCGCATCACGACCTTACCAGCGCCGTGACGGCCCTCGATGTCGTGGTGCAACGTGCGGCCATCGCGCAGCGGGACGCGGATCAGGTTGCGCTTCGCTTGCTCGGTGGCTTTGCGGATCGCTTCCGGAACCTCTTTGGCCTTGCCTTTGCCGAAGCCGACACGGCCACGCTGGTCGCCGACGACCACGAGGGCTGCGAAGCCAAAGCGCTTACCACCCTTCACGGTTTTCGACACGCGGTTGATCGCGACGAGGCGATCTGCGAATTCCGGGTTTTCGTCGCGGTCGTCGCGGCGGCCCCGGCGGTTGTCACGTTCTGCCATGAGGCATTCCTTCTCGTGATGGCGTGGTTTCACGCCGTTTGTCTCAATCCAGGTGCCCCGCCCCGAAGGGCGCGGCCCGGATCATCGGGGGGACGCGAACGTCCCCCACCAGTCTTAGAACTTCAGACCGCCTTCGCGGGCTGCGTCGGCGAGCGCCTTGATCTTCCCGTGGAACAGGAAGCCACCGCGGTCGAAGTAGCAGGTTTCGACACCGGCTTTCTTCGCACGCTCGGCGATCGCGGCGCCAACTTTGGCTGCCGCTTCGACGTTGTTCTTGCCGACCACACCGAGATCCTTCTCGAGCGTGGAAGCGGCGGCCAGAGTGCGACCGTTCACGTCGTCGATCAGCTGAACGCTGATGTTTTTCGACGAACGATGCACCGAAAGACGGGCGCGACCAGCGGCCATCTTGCGAAGCTTGTTCCGGACGCGCAGGCGGCGCTTGAGGAACAGATCCCGTTTGCTGTTTGCCATTTTCGCGTTCCTTACTTCTTCTTACCTTCTTTGCGGAAGATATACTCACCCTTGTAGCGGATGCCCTTGCCCTTATAGGGCTCGGGAGCACGCCATTCGCGGATATTTGCCGCGACCTGGCCCACCTGCTGCTGGTCAGAACCTTCCACAACGATCTCGGTCTGCTTCGGAGCGGTGACAGTCACGCCCTCCGGAACCTCGAAGTTGACTTCGTGCGAATAACCGAGCGACAGCTTCAGGACGTTGCCCTGCATCTGCGCGCGATAACCAACACCCTGGATCTCCAGCTCCTTCTTGAAGCCTTCGGTCACGCCCTGGACGAGGTTCGCGACCTGCGAGCGGGTCATACCCCACTGCTGGCGCGCGCGCTTCGACTGGCCACGCGGGGTGACGGTGACGGCGTTGTCCTCGACAGCGAGGGTCACGTCGTCGGTCGCGGTGAAGGTACGGGTGCCTTTCGGCCCCTTCACTTCGATGGTCTGGCCCGACAGCTGCGCAGAAACGCCGCTGGGAAGCTCGACCGGTTTCTTACCAATACGAGACATTGAGCCCTCCTTAGAACACGGTGCAGAGCACTTCGCCGCCAACATTGGCGGATCGTGCGTTTGCATCCGACATCACGCCCTTCGAGGTCGAGACGATCGAGACGCCGAGGCCCTGACGGACCGACGGAACGTCTTTCGCGGCCATGTACACGCGGCGACCGGGGGTCGAGACGCGCTGCAGCTCGCGGATGACCGGGGTGCCCTCGTAGTACTTGAGGCTGATTTCCAGCTCCGGATGGCCGGCAGCAGACGTCGCCTGCTCGTAACCACGGATGTAGCCTTCGTCAGCCAGCACGTCGAGAACCCAAGCGCGAAGCTTGGAGGCCGGGGTGCGGACGGTGGATTTGCCACGCAGTTGTGCGTTGCGGATGCGGGTCAGCATATCGCCGAGAGGATCGTTCACAGACATGTCGCCCTCCTTACCAGCTCGACTTCACCATGCCGGGGATCTGACCGTAGGAGGCCAGGTCACGCAGCATGATCCGCGAGAGTTTGAGCTTACGGTAGTAAGCGTGGGGACGACCCGTGAGCTGGCAACGATTGTGCAGCCGGACCGCCGACGAGTTGCGCGGGAGTTCCGCGAGTTTCAGCGACGCCTTGAAGCGCTCTTCCATCGGGCGCTCCTGGTCGTTGATGATTTCCTTGAGCGCGGCCCGCTTGTCAGCGTACTTGTTCACAAGACGCTGGCGCTTCGCTTCGCGCGCAACCATGGATTTCTTAGCCATAAGTTTCGTTCCTCCGCGATCAGGCGTTGAAGGGCATGTTGAAATGCTTCAACAGCGCCTTCGCTTCGGCATCCACGTCAGACGTGGTCACCATGATGATGTCCATACCCAGAACCTCATCGACCTTATCGAAGTCGATCTCGGGGAACACGATGTGTTCCTTGAGGCCCATTGCGAAGTTGCCACGACCGTCGAAGGACGGCTTCACGCCGCGGAAGTCACGAACGCGCGGCATAGCAACGTTGATCAGGCGATCGAGGAATTCGTACATCCGGTCACCGCGCAGGGTCACTTTCGTACCCAGCGGCATCTCTTCCCGGACGCGGAAGCCAGCGATCGACTTCTTCGCCTTGGTCATCACGGCCTTCTGACCAGCGATGAGCGAGAGCTCTTCGGCGGCCTGCTTGACCTTCTTGGTGTCTTTCACGGCTTCGCCGACGCCCATGTTCAGCACGATCTTGTCGAGCTTCGGGATCATCATGTCGTTCTTGTAGCCGAACTCTTCTTTCAGCGCCGCCTTGATGGTGTCGCGGTAAAGAGCGCGAAGACGCGGAGTGTAGGTAGCTTGATCGAGCATCAGATCGCATCCCCCGTGGTCTTGGCGAAACGCACCTTCTTGCCGTCTTCCTCGCGGAAGCCGACGCGGGTGGCTTTGCCGTTTGCGTCCATCAGAGCCAGGTTCGACAGGTCGATCGGCATAGCCTTGGGCTGGCGACCGCCCTGGTTGGACTGGGTCTGACGCTGGTGGCGGATCGCAACGTTCACGCCGTCGACGACAGCTTTGCCGGCTTTCGGGTCAACAGAGGTGATCTCACCCTGCTTGCCCTTGTCCTTGCCAGCGAGAACGACGACCTTATCGCCTTTGCGGAGCTTAGCAGCCATTACAGCACCTCCGGAGCAAGCGAGATGATCTTCATGAAGTTCTTCGCACGCAGCTCACGCACGACCGGCCCGAAGATACGGGTGCCGACCGGCTCGCCCGCGTTGTTCAGGATGACGGCGGCGTTGCGGTCGAAACGGATGGCGGTGCCATCGTCGCGACGAACTTCTTTGGCGGTGCGCACGACGACGGCCTTGCGGACGTCACCTTTCTTCACGCGGCCGCGCGGGATCGCTTCCTTGACCGACACCACAATGATGTCGCCCACGGATGCGTAACGGCGGTGCGAGCCGCCGAGGACCTTGATGCACTGAACCCGGCGAGCGCCGGAGTTGTCAGCAACATCCAGATTGGTCTGCATCTGGATCATGGGGTTACTCCCGACCTTTGGGGACGCCTATGCAGTAAGGGCCCCAGGGTTTCGAATACTGACGGATGGCCCCGGCTTACGCCGAAACCACAACCCGCCAGCGCTTGGTCTTCGAGACGGGTGCGCACTCTTCGATGCGAACAATGTCACCGGTCTTGAACTGGTTTTCCGCGTCATGGGCGCGGTATTTCTTGGACTTCCGGATCGTTTTCTTGAGAACCGGATGCGTGAAGCGGCGCTCGACCGAAACGGTTACGGTCTGGTCGTTTTTGTCCGACGTCACGGTACCTTGCAGGATGCGTTTGGGCATAGGAAGCTCTCCTTACTTCGCGGCTTCAGCGGCTTTTTGGTTCAGCACGGTTTTGATACGTGCAACGTCCCGACGAACAGAGCGCATGCGCGCGGTGTTCTCGAGCTGGTTCGTGGCCTGCTGAAAGCGGAGGTTGAAGGCTTCTTTCTTCAGCGAGACGAGCTGATCACGCAGCTCATCAGGCGTCTTCGCCTTGAGTTCTTGGGCGTTCATCCCGGATCCTTTCTTGGCATCAGAGGGCCCCTCGCGGGTGACCCTGCTTTCTGATGGGTTATGTCGGTCCTGATTTCAGGAACTTGGGGCCAATATCAGAGCGAATCGAATATGGCAAGGATTGTTTGGCCTCAGGCCCGCTTTGGCGTAACAGGGGGGAAATCCACGCCCAGTTGCGAGAGCCCCAATGTCCGAGCCCAAGACCCAGATCGAGTCCCTCTTCGTCACCCGCCTCTACCGCGCCTCCTTATCCGCATTCGGCCCGAAGGTCGATACGGGCGAGCTGGAGGCGTCGTGCTACGCCATTGCCGAGGATGACGAGGCCGGTCAGGACTGGTGCGAGGAGAATGGCTATCCGGGCTATACCTCCTACGCCTCGCTGACCGACCTGCCCTGGCGCTTCCCGATCTTCGCGGACATGGTGAAGGCGCTCGACAAGCACGTCGCGGCCTTCGCCGAGGATCTGCAGTTCGATCTGGGCGAGGGCAAGCTGGTGCTCGAAGACCTCTGGATCAACATCCTGCCCGAAGGCGGCACCCACAGCTCGCACCTCCACCCCCATTCGGTGATCTCGGGCACGACCTATGTCGCGATGCCCGACGGCGCCTCGGCGCTGAAGCTGGAGGACCCGCGCAGCGCCCGGATGATGGCGGCCCCTACCCGCCTCAAGACCGCCCGGCGCGAGCTGCAGCCCTTCATCTACATCGCCCCCGAGCCCGGCGAGGTTCTGCTCTGGGAAAGCTGGCTGCGCCACGAGGTGCCGATGAACATGGCCGAGGACGAGCGCATCTCGGTGAGCTTCAATTACAAATGGGTGGATTGAGCCCGGCGCTTTGATCGCAATCATAGCCAAACCGGGTCTCACCTGATTTCCTTGCTGCGCAACCAGATAACGGGAGCGCAGCATGAAAACACTCGTCGCCTATGCCTCCAGCGAGGGGCAAACCCGCAAGATCGCGCGGCACGTCGCCGACCGGATCTCCGAATTGGGCCATTCCGCCGAATTGATTTCCACTAAGGAAGCCGAGGGGATGAACCTCGACCGGTTCGACCGGATCATCCTCGCGGCCTCGATCCATGTCGGACATTATCAGGGCCGCTTCGCCGATTTCGTCGCAGAGCAACGCGACATCATCCGAAATCGCCCGAGCCTTTTCCTCTCCGTCTCGCTGGCCGCTGCCGGTCACGACGCGGAGGATTGGCGCGCCCTCGACAAGATCCTTAAGGACTTCGAAGAGGCGACCGGCTGGACGCCGGATCTGACCGAACAGATCGCCGGCGCCTACCTGCCGTCGAAATACGATATCTTCCGGCGGTTCGTGATGCGCCGGATCGTGGCGAAGAAGGACCCCGATGCCGATCTCGACGCCGATATCGAATATACCGACTGGGAGGCGCTCGATGCGCTGATCGACGGCTGGATTTCCGACGGAGCCTGATCATACCGCCAACAACGCAAAGGCCCCGCCATCTCTGGCGGGGCTTTCGTTTGTCTTCAGCGGCCAGACCGGGATTACCAGTCCTGACGCTCGACGATACGGCAGGCGACCGGAAGCTTGGCCGCGCCGAGGCGCAGAGCCTCGCGAGCGGTCTCTTCGTTGACGCCGTCGATCTCGAACATCACGCGGCCGGGCTTGACCTTGGCGGCCCAACGGTCGACCGAACCCTTACCTTTACCCATACGGACTTCGGTGGGTTTCGCGGTGATCGGGGTATCCGGGAAGATCCGGATCCAGACACGGCCTTGACGCTTCATGTGGCGGGTGATCGCACGACGCGCAGCTTCGATCTGACGGGCGGTGACGCGCTCGGGCGCCTCTGCCTTGAGGCCGAAGTGACCGAAGTTCAGGTCGAAACCACCTTTGGCTTCACCGTGAATCCGGCCTTTGTGCATCTTGCGGAACTTCGTCCGTTTCGGTTGCAGCATAACTATCTACTCCCTCAGCGATCGCGACGCGGGCCGCGCGGTGCCGGGCCCTCTTGGGCTTCAGCGTGCTTGCGGTCACGAGCTTGCGGATCATGTTCCATGATCTCGCCTTTGAAGATCCAGACCTTCACGCCGATGATCCCGTAGGGGGTCGACGCTTCGGACAGCGCATAGTCGATATCGGCACGCAGGGTGTGCAGCGGAACGCGACCTTCGCGATACCACTCGGTACGTGCGATCTCGGCACCGCCCAGACGGCCAGCGACGTTCACACGGATACCAAGACCACCCATACGCATCGCGTTCTGCACCGAGCGCTTCATGGCGCGACGGAACGAGACACGACGCTCGAGCTGCTGTGCGATCGACTCGGCGACGAGCTGCGCATCGAGTTCCGGCTTGCGGACTTCGACGATGTTCAGGTGCAGCTCGCTGTCGGTGAAGTTCGCCAGCTTCTTGCGGAGCGCTTCGATGTCAGCGCCCTTCTTGCCGATGATGACGCCCGGACGTGCAGCGTGAATGGTCACACGGCACTTCTTGTGCGGACGCTCGATGATGACGCGGCTGATGCCGGCCTGCTTGGCTTCCTCGTGGATGAACTCGCGGATCTTGATGTCCTCGAGCAGCAGGTCGCCATAGTCTTTGCTGTCGGCATACCAGCGGCTATCCCAGGTGCGGTTGACCTGGAGGCGCATGCCGATCGGATTAACCTTCTGACCCATTACGCTTGCTCCTCAACCTGACGCACCTTGATGGTGATTTCCGAGAACGGCTTCATGATCTTGCCGAAGCGACCACGTGCCCGCGGACGGCCACGCTTCATCACCAGGTTCTTGCCAACCCAGGCTTCCGCCACGACGAGCTCGTCCACGTCCAGGCCGTGGTTGTTCTCAGCGTTGGCGATTGCCGACTGAAGGCACTTCTTCACGTCGAGCGCGATGCGCTTCTTCGAGAAGGTCAGGTCCGAAAGGGCCTTGTCGACCTTCTTGCCACGGATCATCGCGGCGACGAGGTTCAGTTTCTGCGGCGAGGTGCGAAGCATGCGGGTCTTCGCCATCGCTTCGTTCTCCGCCACGCGGCGCGGATTCTTTTCCTTACCCATGACGATTACTTCCTCTTGGCTTTTTTGTCGGCCGCATGCCCGTAATAGGTGCGGGTCGGCGAATATTCACCGAACTTCTGACCGATCATTTCCTCGGTGACGTTCACCGGGATGTGCTTGTGGCCGTTGTAGACCCCAAAGGTCAGACCAACGAATTGCGGCAGGATGGTGGAGCGACGCGACCAGATCTTGATGACGTCGCCTTTGCCCGACTCGCGAGCCTTCTCTGCTTTTTTCAGCAGGTAGGCATCGACGAAGGGGCCTTTCCAAACAGAACGAGACATATGTTAGCGACCCTTCTTCTTCGCGTGACGCGAACGCAGGATATACTGGTCCGTCTTCTTGTTGACGCGCGTGCGCTTGCCCTTGGTGGGCTTGCCCCACGGCGTAACCGGATGACGGCCACCCGAGGTACGACCTTCACCACCACCGTGCGGGTGGTCGATCGGGTTCATCGCGACACCGCGGACGGTCGGACGGACGCCCATGTGGCGCTTACGACCGGCTTTACCGAGGTTCTGGTTCGAGTGGTCGGCGTTCGACACGGCACCGATGGTCGCCATGCATTCCTGACGCACGAGGCGCAGTTCGCCCGACGAAAGACGCAGCTGAGCGTAGCCACCGTCACGGCCGACGAATTGGGCGTAGGTGCCCGCGGCGCGTGCGATCTGGCCACCCTTGCCGGGCTTCAGTTCGACGTTGTGGACGATGGTACCGATCGGCATGCCCGAGAACGGCATCGCGTTGCCCGGCTTGACGTCGTGACGCGAGCCCGAAACGACCTTGTCACCGACAGCGAGACGCTGGGGCGCGAGGATGTAGGCCTGCTCACCATCTTCATAGTTGATCAGCGCGATGAAGGCGGTCCGGTTCGGATCGTATTCGATCCGCTCGACGGTGCCTTGAACATCGAACTTGCGACGCTTGAAATCGACGATGCGATAGAGACGCTTCGCGCCACCACCCTTGTGCCACATCGTGATCCGCCCGGTGTTGTTCCGGCCACCCGACTTGGTCAAACCCTGCGTGAGGGCTTTGACCGGACGGCCTTTCCAAAGCTCCGAACGGTCGATCAGAACCAGCCCACGCTGGCCCGGCGTCGTCGGCTTATACGACTTGAGTGCCATGCTTTCTGTCTTCCGTTGGTTTGCGGCGAGTTGCCTCGCCTGTCTGTGTGTATAGGGCCCCGAAGGTCCCCGAATTCAAAAATCACGGGCCCCGGAACGAATCCGAGGCCGCGAGACTGGCGCGATGTAGCAGGGATGTGGGGGTGAGTCTATAGGCTTGGCCTGTTTTTGCGCGCGTTGGTCCAAGCAACTGGCGCTTCGCGGTCAGGGCAGGCAAAATGGCTCCCGAGGCAGAAGACATAACAGGAGCAACCAATGCGTCCAACCCGAGCAATCCTCCTCGCAGCCCCGCTCTGCGCGGCAGCGACCCTCGCGACCCCGACCCTCGCCGACGCGTGGCGCGGCACCTATGAGGTCGCCGGGGTGAAAGGCGAGGACATGCTGAAACTGCGCGCAGGCCCCGGCACCGGCTACAAGGTGATCCTGGGGCTTCCCAACGGCGCGCTCGTCCATGTGCGCAGCTGCGAGCGCAGCGGCAATACCCGCTGGTGCAACGTCTCGCTCGACGTCGCCCGCAACCTGCGCGGCTACGTCTCGGAAAGCTACCTGCGCGAGAAGTGAGGCGCTGGCGCTGCCCGGGCACTCCATGAGCGGCAAGCGCCCCCTCCCCTAGCGATCACGCAAACGAAAAGGCCCCCGCGGATCGCGAGGGCCTTTCCAATGTCTCAGTCCTACCGGATTACAGGCCGGTGGTGACGTCGATCGTGTTGCCTTCTTCCAGCGTCACGTAGGCTTTCTTGAAGTCCGAGCGACGACCGGGGGTGCCCCGGAAGCGCTTGGTCTTGCCCTTGGTGATGGTGGTGTTGACCGCCTTCACCTTGACGCCGAAGAGAGTCTCAACAGCTTCTTTGATCTGCGGCTTCGAAGCGTCTTTCGCCACTTCGAAAACAACAGCGCCGTTCTCCGAGGCCATGGTGGCCTTCTCGGTGATGATCGGCTTGACGATCACGTCGTAATGTTCGGGTTTCGCGCTCATTTCAGACGAGCCTCCAGAGCTTCGACACCCGCCTTCGTGAGCACGAGCGTGTCACGCTTGAGGATGTCATACACGTTGGCGCCCATCGAAGGCAGCACATCGATGCCGTCGATGTTGCGCGCGGCTTGGGCGAAGTTCTCGTTCACCTCGGCCCCGTCGATCACCAGCACCTTCTTCCAGCCCAGCTCCTTGGCGGCTTTCGCCAGCAGCTTGGTCTTGGCTTCGGCGAGCTGCGCGTCCTCCAGGACGATCAGTTTGCCAGCAGCGGCTTTCGACGACAGCGCGTGCTTCAGACCCAGAGCCCGGAACTTCTTGGGCAGGTCGTGAGCGTGGCTGCGCGGGGTCGGGCCCTTGTAGACGCCACCCTTGCGGAAGATCGGCGCCTTGCGGGAGCCGTGACGTGCGCCACCGGTGCCCTTCTGACGATAGATCTTCTTGGTCGAGTAGCTGACCTCCGAGCGGGTGAGAACCGAGTGGGTGCCCTGCTGAGCCTTCGCACGCTGCCAGCGCACGACGCGATGCAGGATGTCCGCACGCGGCTCGAGCCCGAAGATCTCGTCGGCGAGGTCGATCGAACCGGCTTTGCCGGCGTCGAGCTTGATCACATCGAGTTTCATTGCTTGTCTCCTTCGGGCGCTTCGCCGCCGTCTTCGCCTTTGTCGGCTTCGATCGACTCTTCAGCTTCCTTCAGCGCAGCAGCTTCCTGAGCGGCCTGCTCCTCGGCGAGACGCTGAGCTTCGGCTTCAGCCTCGGCAGCAGCAGCGGCAGCGGCTTCTTCAGCAGCTTTCGCAGCGGCTTCGGCAGCCGACTTCAGCGCGGCGGGGTAGATGATGTTCTCGGAGAGCGGCTTCTTGACCGCATCCTTGACCGTCACCCAGCCACCTTTGGCGCCCGGCACCGAACCCTTGACCATGATCAGGCCACGGTCGGCATCGGTCTTGACGACCTGAAGGTTCTGGGTCGTGACGCGCACGGCACCGAGGTGACCTGCCATCTTCTTGCCCTTGAACACTTTGCCCGGGTCCTGACACTGACCGGTCGAACCGTGCGAGCGGTGCGAGATCGACACGCCGTGCGTGGCGCGCAGACCACCGAAGTTGTGACGCTTCATAGCACCGGCGAAACCCTTACCGATCGAGGTGCCCGCGATATCCACGAACTGACCTTCGAAATAGTGGTTCGCGGTGATTTCCTCGCCCACTTCGATCAGGTTTTCTTCAGCGACGCGGAATTCCGCGACTTTGCGCTTCGGGGCGACATTGGCTTTCGCGAAGTGACCACGCAGAGCCGCGGTCGTACGCTTGGCCTTGGCTTCACCAGCGCCGAGCTGAACGGCCGTGTAGCCGTCGAGTTCGGAAGTGCGCTGAGCCACCACCTGAAGCTTGTCGAGTTGGAGAACGGTCACAGGAACCTGCTTGCCGTCCTCAAGGAAGAGCCGGGTCATGCCCAGCTTCTTGGCGATAACACCAGTCCGCAGCATAATGCCCTCCTTACACCTTGATCTCGACGTCGACGCCCGCTGCGAGGTCGAGCTTCATCAGCGCGTCCACGGTCTGGGGGGTCGGATCGACGATGTCGAGAAGACGCTTGTGCGTCCGGATTTCCCACTGGTCACGCGACTTCTTGTCGATGTGCGGACCACGCAGAACCGTGAATTTCTCGATCTTGTTCGGGAGCGGGATGGGCCCGCGAACCTGAGCACCCGTGCGCTTCGCGGTGTTCACGATTTCCTGGGTGCTGGCGTCCAGCACGCGGTAATCGAACGCCTTGAGCCGGATGCGGATATTTTGGCCGGTCATATGTCATGCCTCTTCGCATGGCGTGAAGGTTGAGAGGCAGACGGCACCGAATGTAGCGCCTGCATCGAACCTGAAAATCTTGGCAGATCAGGCGCGTCCTCTATGGCGTCACCCTGAGTCTGTCAAGAGCGAATGGCGCGCCTTTCGGCGCACCATTCAAATTCTTTCCAACTGTCGTTTTCGGGGCCCCGGAGAGGGCCCCGAAACCATCGATCACGCGATGATTTTGGAGACGACGCCGGCGCCGACGGTGCGGCCACCTTCGCGGATTGCGAAGCGCAGACCGTCTTCCATCGCGATCGGAGCGATCAGTTCGACTTCGAACTTCAGGTTGTCGCCCGGCATGACCATCTCGGTGCCCTCGGGCAGCGTCACGGTGCCGGTCACGTCCGTCGTGCGGAAGTAGAACTGCGGACGGTAGTTCGCGAAGAACGGGGTGTGACGGCCACCTTCCTCTTTGGTGAGGATGTAGGCTTCAGCCTCGAACTTGGTGTGCGGCTTAACCGAACCCGGCTTACACAGAACCTGACCACGCTCGACGCCGTCACGGTCCACACCGCGCAGCAGCGCGCCGATGTTGTCGCCAGCTTCACCACGGTCCAGCAGCTTGCGGAACATCTCGACGCCCGTGCAGGTCGTCTTCGTGGTGTCGCGGATACCCACGATTTCCAGTTCGTCGCCGACGTTGATCACGCCACGCTCGACGCGGCCGGTCACAACCGTACCACGGCCCGAGATCGAGAACACGTCTTCGATCGGCATCAGGAAGGGCTGGTCCACGGCGCGCTCCGGCGTCGGGATGTAGCTGTCGACAGCTTCCATCAGCGCGCGGATCGAGTTCTCGCCGATTTCCGGGTCACGGCCTTCCATCGCGGCCAGAGCCGAACCCTTGACGATCGGGATATCGTCGCCGGGGAAGTCGTAGGACGACAGAAGTTCGCGAACTTCCATTTCCACGAGCTCGAGCAGCTCCTCGTCGTCGACCTGGTCAACCTTGTTCAGGTAGACAACCATCGCCGGGATGCCGACCTGACGGCCGAGCAGGATGTGCTCGCGGGTCTGCGGCATCGGGCCGTCAGCTGCGTTCACGACCAGGATTGCGCCGTCCATCTGCGCTGCACCCGTGATCATGTTCTTCACGTAGTCGGCGTGGCCGGGGCAGTCGACGTGCGCGTAGTGACGCGACTCGGTCTCGTATTCCACGTGTGCGGTCGAGATCGTGATCCCGCGGGCCTTCTCTTCCGGCGCGCCGTCGATCTGGTCATACGCGCGGAAATCACCGAAATACTTCGTGATCGCAGCCGTCAGCGTCGTCTTGCCGTGGTCAACGTGGCCAATCGTGCCGATGTTGACGTGCGGTTTGTTACGTTCAAACTTTTCCTTTGCCAT
>NZ_JBVNVL010000011.1:0-43203 GCF_055666785.1 Thioclava sp. PTB-PU3-1
CAGCTCAGACAATGGATCGTCTCGGGCAGATCGACCGTCTCGCAATCGAAGATCGTCTTGCCGCTGTCGAGGCTCTCCATCACCGCCAGCTCGCGCGCATTGCGCTTGATCAGTTTGGCGAGCCGGATCAGCACTTCTTTGCGTTCGCTTGGGTGGAGGCGCGACCAACGTCCGTCCTCGAAGGCATCGCGCGCCTTGCCGACGGCGAAATCCACATCCTCGGGACCGCAGGCGGCGACCTGCGTCAGCACCTTGCCGGTGGCCGGGTTCATCGTGTCGAACGTCTTGCCCGAGATCGCCGGTCGATAGCCGCCGTCGATGAAGGCGTTGCCGGGAAGATCCAGCCCCTCCGCGATGGCGCGGTATTCCTGTTGCGTCAGAAGATCCATGTCTCAGCCCTCCGCCTCGATCGTGGCGATCGCGCGTTTGACCACACGCACCACCTGTTCCAATTCGCGCTTGTCGTCCTTGTTGAGCGGGGTGAGCGGCGGGAGCATGCCGCCCGTCTCGATCCCGTTCATTGTCACACCATGCTTGATCGTCTGGATGAACTTGCCGCCTTGTTCGAGCACGCGCATCAGCGGCAGCATCGCCGACATGATCCGGCGCCCTTTGCTGAAATCGCCCTCGATCACACAGGCGTTGTAGAGCGCGACATGCTCCGCTGGCAGGAAGTTCGAGCCGCCACAAACCCAGAACGGTGCGCCCCAGGCAAAGAATTCGAGCGCCTGATCATCCATCCCGCATCCCATCTGGATATGCGGATAGTCACGCGCCAGCAGATGCACGCGATTGATGTCGCCCGAGCTTTCCTTGATGCCGCAGAAGTTCCGGCTGCGGCCGACGCGGTCCAGGAATTCCTCGCCCATCATCGTGCCGGTCCGGTGCGGGTAGTTATAGAGCATGATCGGCAGGTCGGCCGCCTTGTCGATCGCAAGCGCGTTGAGCGCATTCTCGCGGTCGGTGGGCACCGAGTAAGGCGGCGATGCCAGCAGGATCGCATCGACCCCGATCTCGCGCGCGGCTCTGGCCAGGGCGATGGAGTCGGAGGTAAGCATCGCGCCCGTGCCCAGGACCAGGGGAACCCGACCCGCAATATGCGCATGGGTAAAGCGGGCGATCTCGATCCGCTCCGCGACGGTCTGGGCATAGTTCTCGCCCGTCGAGCCGCCGGTGATCAGACCATGCACGCCCTGTGCGATCACGAAGTCGATCACCTCGGCCAGCCTGTCCCAGGCGACCGAGCCATCGGGCAGCAGCGGCGTGACCAGCGGGGTATAGATCCCCTCGAATTTGAATATCGGTGTCATTGCAACCTCATGCGGAGGGGGTGAGCGGAAGGCGCCCGAGCGGCGCATTCAGCGCGGCGGGCAGCACGTAGCGTTCGATCTCGTGTTTCGAAAGAGCCCAATGCGCGTCGGAGAGGTCGGCCGCGGCCTCCTCGTCGCGGGCCGCGATCGCCGCGATGATCGCATCGTGTTGGGCGCAGGCCTCCGACAGATTGTCGGCCATCGCCTGCGTCGTGGGCTGGTAGAAGGTCATGCCGATCCGGGCGTGATCGATCAGCAGCCGGTGGAACGAGGGCAGCAGGTAGGTATTGCCTGCCATCGCGCCGGTGATCTCGTGAAACCGCGTATTTGCGAGCGCGCGCGCGGCGGCATTGCCCGAATGGATCGCCTCGCGAAAGGTTTCTTGCGCAGCGCGCAATTCGGCCAGTTGGATGTCGTTGGTGTTGCGCGCGGCCAGCCGCAGGATCGCTCCGTAGATCATCGGAGCCGCGAGGAAAAAGTCATGCAGCGTGCGCGTCGACAGATCAGACACCCGCGCCCCGCGATTGTCGCGCCAATTCGCATATCCCAGCCCGTCCAACTCGCGCAGGATCTCGCGAACCGGGGTTCGTGACAGGTCGAACCGTTCACACAACTCCGCCTCGTCCAGATCGGCGCCGGGCGCCAGCTCAAGCGTCAGAATTGCGCGTCTGAGATGGTCGAAAAGCGCTGCCTTGCGTGCTTTCGGCGAGAGGGTCTCTTCGGTGGCCATAGTGACGATCCTCCTGTTCCACGCCCTCTCGATATCAAAAATACAAATTGAATACAAAGTGTATTTCGTGCAATGATCCACAAATCGTCGCGCAACAGGGGGCTTCGAGTCGGTCATGTCCCAGCCCCAACACATCGTCTTCGTTCTTGTCGGAGAATTCTCCCATCTGGCCTTCTCTAACGCGCTTGAGCCGCTGCGCATCGCAAACCGGGAAAGCGGTGAGGCACTCTACCGTTGGTCGTTGATGGCAGAGGGGGGAGCTGTGGCGACATCGTCGAGTGGCATTCGCATGATGGTCGATCACGACCTTGATGCTCTGCCGCGCTGCGACGCGGTTTATCTTGTCACCGGCAACGATATGCGCGCCCATATTTCTCGTCCCTTGCTGGCGCTGCTCAGACGCGCACGGGCCGCAGGAGTCACGCTCGGCACCTTTTGCTCGGGCGCCTACGTCTTCGCGAAAGCAGGGTTCTTGGGCGGGCGTCGCTGTGCTCTTCATTGGGAATTCCATGATGCCTTCCGCGAGGAATTCCCGGATGTGCAACTTGAGACCTGCGTCTTCGTCGAAGACAGTCCCTTCGTCACGGCCTCGGGCGGGCAGGCCGCGGGTGACCTGATGGTCGCACGGATCCGGGCCGATCATGGCGAAGCGCTGGCGATGCGGGTATCCGAGCAGATGGTTTGCGGTGCAATACGCCCCAGCGCGACCGAACAGCGGATCTCCTTTCAGGCGCGCACGGGTCTGCGCAACAGAAAAGTCGCGCAGGCGGTGCGTTTCATGTCCGAGCGGCTTGAGGAGTCATTTTCCTCGCAGGAGATCGCTGACGAATTGGGCGTCTCAGTGCGTCAGCTCGAACGGCTCTTCAATGCGCATCTCCACGTGTCGCCCAAGCGCTACCTGATGCAACTGCGGATCGACCGGGCGCGTCAACTTCTGACGCAAACCGAAATGCCGATGATCGACATTTCGACCGCCTGCGGCTTCTCAAGCCCGACGCAATTCGCCCGCGCCTGGCGCGGGATATTCGGAACGAAGCCCGCGCAGTTTCGAAAGCAGGCGGCCTGAGGTCAGTCCGGCAAGCGAGCAGGAATGCCAGCCTAAAGCTGGCATTCGTTTTCCGTGCAGCGAATGGCAGCTATCCGCCCACTCCGACATTTCACTCTTCCGCTTTCACTGCAATGTTGGTCGGTTCTCGTGCGCCACGAGACCATCGATCAGCTTGATCACCGCGCGCAGGTCCCATCCGCGCCCGACGCCTCGCAGCATGTCCGCCAGCGCGTCGACCGTATCCGCCGGCGGGCCTCGTGCCGTCCCTTCGCGGCGCGCGAAATACGCCAGATGCGCGCCAGAGAGCGGCGGGATTTCGACTACACGACAGCGGCTCAGGAGCGGCGCTGGCACGGCCCGACGGTTGTTCGAGGTCAGGATCCAACTGATCCACCGCATATCGAACCGCACCCGGTAGTAAGGACAGTTCCAGGTCCGGGCGCTGAGAGGTTCGAGCAGCGGCAAGAGTGCATGACTGAGCGCGAAACTGACGCCCTTGTTCGACTGCACATCGCCGACCTTGTCCACCTCGTCGATCACGATGACCGGGTTCCCCACGCGCTTCTTTAGGATGAGCTCCACAGGTCGTCCGGCATGGGCGGTCGACCAGCCTTTCTGACTGCCCGCCACCGCGAAGCCCGCCGGCTCGTTCGCAGCATCGATCAGTTCCGAGGGCATACCAACGAGCTCGGCCAATCGACGCGCCCAGTGGCTCTTACCGATACCAGGAGATCCATCGAGGAGGAGCGGCGGCAGGCGCGCGGCAGGCGCACCCTCACGCACGCTGTCGCGCAAGGCGTGCCACGCGATCTCAGTCGCGCGGGCCATCCAGGGCATCTCTTCGTGCAAAGCAGCGGCGATCTCGTCGGCGCGGTGTTCGCTCGCGAGCCGTTCCATGTGCACACCGTGTTTGAGCCCCGCCAGCGTCTCACGTGCCTCACGGCCCAGATGCGCCATTCCAGACGCGCGCAAACGCAGATCGGCGAGCGCGGAGGCACGTCGCCGGATTCTGTCGCCATCATGCGAGCTGAGGCGGCACGCGCGCATCGTATCGTCCCAGCGATCATCATCACGCGCCGCGTCGAATTCTCCCGGGTCGTGCCCCAGTGCGACCCATCGTAGCTTGCGCAGATATCTGGTGAGCTGGGCCTCGATCTTGGCGGGCGAGGTCTCAAGATCGAAGCGAAGATCGCAGATCGGGAAATGGTTGGACATGGCAGGCTCCTTATGGTCACGCGGCACACGCCGCTGACACCCCCTCGCGAGACGGCTGTTCGCGAAACGTTGATGATGAGGAACCCGGGTTTGGGTGAAGATAGGCCAGCTTCTGCGCAAAGGGTCAAGTCAGGCTCGGCGGCGCTTCAGAAGCCGAAAACCTCAAGACCCACCGAAGCGCTCAAACCGCCGCAAGATCGTAAGCCATTGAAAAATAAAAGCCTCTGGCCAGCGCACTGGCCAGAGGCAAATCTTACCGTTTTAAAGGTGAGTCAATTCACCCCAAAAAGGCTAAACTTTGGGGGTCCGGACACAACATTTGTGTGGAATCTCCCATAAAATGTCCACTCCGTCGAAAACGAACACCGTAAGCCATTGATTTTAAATGCATAAGAACGCGACTCAAAGCTGATCGGCGGCCAAATTGTCCATTTTTCTAGCAATTAGTGTCCATCGAAAGATCATAAAAAAATGCCGCCCGAAGGCGGCATTTGGGTCTCGGATTGAGCGGCTTAGGTTCTGCGCTTGGTGATTTCCGGAGGCAGATCAGAACGATGGTAGATCATCGCTCCAAATTCTCGGGGATTGAACAATGGCTTAACGCCATACGCGTCCAAGAAAGATTTCGCGGCAGCCCTCTTGATCCCGTATTCCAATTTAAGCCGATGTCCGAATACGAAGCGCTTCCGGAACCGATCGAGCGCCTCAGGCGATACCCATTTTTCGCGCCGGCCAGGAAGGTCGACTACATCAAGGAGAGCGCCCCCTTCGCGCTCGCGGAACAACGAGTTTGTGGCAACTTGGTTAAGGCCCAACACCAGCATCACCATCTCAGCGGACATTCCTGGCAAGGGTAAATTGCTAGGGGCAGAAAACTCCTTGGGATCAATGACCACCCCTCTGAAACCCGCGACATTCGCCAGGCGGAAGACCCGGTGAACCCGCCCTGCGAGCAAGCGGCGAAGGACGTATTCGTTCGTCATGCGTGACCGCTCCACACATTTCGCGATTGTAGTCATACCCGGGGGAATGCTTTCAACTTGGCGAGGCACAATGCTTTCAAGCCGTCGAAGCAAGCTGAGCATCTCCCGCTCATCGATTGAACGACTGAGCTTCCCTCTGGCCTCGCCATCCAGCCTCACCTGCGACAGAGCACCGATCTGCAGAAGCGTGGACACCATCGGGCGCGATGCGTTGAGAATGTCTCCCGCGCGCGTGAAAGGCACAGCCGAACGGATCGCATCGCTTGTCGCACGCCCCACCGTCGCATCCACAAGCAGCTCCGAGCAGGTTTGTGACACCGCTCCGCGATCAAGAGCCCCACGTGAAATAAGAACGTCGCGCAACGTCAGAGCATGGACACGATACTGCCTCGCCAACGTCGCTACGCTGCAAAGTTTGGGATTGCGAACCACCTTCCCGAGAACCATCGCGCCCGGCGCAACATCCATCGTATTTACGATGTGACTGCGCAGAATATCACTGATTTCCCCGGGATCCTTGCGAAGCTTGTGCGAAGAAAGCCAATGGTAGAGCATGCCGAAGACCGCCCCTCGGCTGAGGCAATTCCGACCGCTTGCTTTGGCATCAACTTGAAGGTGTTCCAGCGCCTCGCGAATACCGGCCTCTCCCTTGCACACGTATGGCCAGCCGTAATCTGCCGCCCGGACCCAGTCGAGCATCCCAAGATCGACCGGCTTCGCCTCGGGACCAAAGGCAAGGACCGCACCAAGCATTTCAGTTGCACGCACGGCCTGCTCGATCGGTTGCCCATCCAACCATTCCGGCCCCTTGCCTCCCTGAAAACGGGTCACGACGTAGTTCTGAAGCAGCGATTGTGTCGCAGACGGGGTAACATCCGCCATGCGCAAGAGTTGCTCTCGCGTCTCAGGCGCAAGGACCGGCAGCTCGTGGAGGAAGTCATCCCAACCGCCTCTTCTGCGCTCGATGAGAGGGAGAGAATGTTGCGGGCAGACACGCGTAGACTGCAGCAACCAATCAAGCCGGTGCGAGCGAACCGTAGCGCTGCGTCCGCCGCGGGCATCATCTGCCCCCAGACATGCCGGGCAAAAGCGCGTGACGGGCCCAGTCGTGAACTCTGCGCTGAAGGTCTCGCGGCGCAGGCGATACTGGCGGGGCCCGATCCGCGTGATGGCGTTGCGACGAAGGCGGGACACATCCTGGCCGGCCTTGGCAGACAGTCTCAGAAGCGCCTCCTCATCCCCCGCGGAGAGGCGATTGGGCGCAATCCCCAAATCATTGAGAAATGGCACCAGCCGCCCTCCCGTATGGAAGGCGGCAAGGCGTGAAGCCCAGGACAGGACGGTTTCTTCGGCTTTGAACGGAAGAAGGGGTCGAAGCTGCATCACGATCACCCCCTGCCCTTCCGGCGCCGACGCGGGGAAGGTGCTTCTACGGGGTCTCCATCCGGTCGCAGGTGCCACCAGTCCTCGACGAGGAACACATTGCGCTCGGACCCCGCGCCCTCGTGCAGCGCATAGGCTTCCGCAAAGTGATCGATATCCAGCTGATCTGCGCCGCCCATCAGCGCGCATTCGATCGCATTCACGATGGCCTCCACGGTCCGCCCGAAGCGATACCGTGCCGCATGGGTCACGCGCTCTACGAGGTCCTTCTCAGCAGGAGGCGCGAGGCCTGCCCTTTGGCAATAGGTTTCGATGAGCCCGGCGATCTGAACCCCGTCCGCCTTGGGATCGACCGGCGGCAAAATGAGACTGGTGAATCTGCGTTGGACTTGGGGGTCGGACCGCACGACATCCGCGAGCGCGGACGTGCCCGACAGGATCACGATGACAGCGGCCTCCCCCTGCATCAGCGACTTCAGGGCGCGCAGGATCAGGTTTCGGTCGGCACAGAACAGGTCGTGCGCCTCGTCGATCCAGATCGCCACGATCCCGAGCATGGAGATACGCTCGTGCAGAAGCTCCATCATCGACCAGACTTCCCGGCGCTTCGAGACATCGGAATAGCCGCTGTCCTTGAGCAGCTCGCGCGTCATGCTCTTGAGGGTCGCCGGACTGGGCACCGCCGCGTCCAGATAGCGCTTCGACGCTCCCGGCTCAGCCTGAAGGGCCGCGCAGCGATCCAGGCCCCGCTGCACGAGCGTGGATTTGCCGCCACCCGGCTCGTCGACGACCATGATGCCTCGCGTTTCGCCCGTGGAGGTGAACCGCAAAGCGGACGGCAAAGGATTGCCGTCCGCGTCATGCGCCAGAAGTCGGTGGAGTTGGGACGCGAATTCCGCGTCCCTAGGGTTGGTCACGTGCAGCCCACGCAGAGCTTCGAGGATCCGCATCACCTTGCCCATATCACTCATGGCTCAGTCCTCCACGTTCCAGTCGGACGATTTCCCCTTGCGTTTGCGCTTGGGTTTCACGGCCGCCTCTTCCTTCTCCGGGGACGGAATGGACATGCCGGGCTTGCCATCGGCGGCAGGCACCACATCGCTCGGCGTGCGGGTCGACTCCCTGAACCCCATGAAGAGGCGCCTTTCAGCCCGTGCGAGTTTCTCCTCGGTCCACTCGTCGACCAGAAGCCCTGCCAATGCCATTGCCTGGGCGTTGCGGTCTTCGATGGCTTTGAGCGCCGCGAAGATCGTGTCGTGATCGAACTCCTTGCGCCTCGGGTAAACGCTCTTGAGATGGCGGGCCGCCGTCAGCCAGGTTTGCGCCGCCACGCCACTGAAACGCTCGTCGAGCGCAGGCACTTCGACCCACTCGCCACCGAGATAAACAAGGATCGCGCCGATATCGCGCGGATGCCATGCCACCTCGAGATCGACCTCACCATTGCGGTTCATCCATTCCGCCAAAGCCAGTGAATGGTAGCGCAGCCCCTGCACCGTGATCCCGCCCTTGTCGAGCTTACGGGTATGGCGGACACCGAAGATCAGCCGGTATTCCCGGTTCGAAGGCGACGGCGCAACGCCATACTCCTTCATCAGACGGCGCCAGCAGGTGAGCGGGGTTTCCCCGTCGAGACCGCGATGCGGCTGATTGTGGTAGATATCCACGATCCAGCGCACCATCGCGAAAGCAAAGTCGTCGAAAGTGAGTGCTGCGCGGGCTTTCGGATCAGCATCCCCCTTTTCCAGAATGCTGGAGAAGGTGTGGCCAGCCAGGCGCCGCAGAAGCTTCACGGCAATCGTGCGGAACAAACGCTCGATGCGCGCGCGCATCTCAGGAGTTGCAGGCGGCGTGAACTCGTGAGCGACGCCCAGATCCGCGCAGCCAGCCCGGAAGGTCTCCGAAATGAAAGCCGTTCCATTATCCGTGACGATCAGCTCCGGTCGGCCATGCATGTCCCAGGAACCCTGCGCCCCCACCGCATCCGCCCACTTGCCCTTGTCCGAAACGATCATCTGAAGGACCTGTTTCGCGGCCGCCCCACCGGCTTCCCGGCTGATCGACATACCGACGATACAGCGCGTCGTGGCACAGATCGCGACCGTGATGACCCATCGCGCTTTCGATCCGTCGAGGCCAAGCGCTTTGCGCTCATCTTTGCTCAAAAATCCGTCCAAACCGGAGGACGCCATCAGGGTGATCGCATCGACGCGGTATTCGTCGATCTCGACGCGCTCCAGAGGCCGCGTGAGCATCAGCCCGTTTCCGACCGGTGCAAATTTCTTGCGCGCATAATCGAGCCCATCGCGTGCTACCGTGACCTGATAGAGGTCCAGAGACTTGATCGCTTTTCGAACCGTCGACCGGCTGGGAGCGCGGAGCTCGAGCTGTCCCTCGGCGCGGAGTGCCGCGTTTCGCTCGTCAAAAGCACGCATGACGTTTTCGACGATCGTCGCTTCCGTAGGGCGCGTCTCGGACATGTATCCACGGACCTCTTGCATCATGAGCGAGATCTCTGCAGGCGTCATCCGATGACCACGGTTTCCTCGAGCGGCGATCCGGTCGGCAAGCCCGGCGGCGCCCGCCTCACGATATTGCTTGACCCAGCGGCGCAGCGTGCGAGCCGAAGGCGTCTCGAAGATATCGTTCGTTTTCGTCCTAATGGGCAGACTGTGGTTGCGCGACTCCTTGGCGAAGTCTTTCACCAATTTCAGCAGCTCGGCTTCGTGTGCCTCAATGGATGCATCCGTGATCTTCATGCCCTTTTTCTGCAGCTCGAAGAACGCCAGCACCCAAACATCGCGCTTGGCAAACGCGACACGCTGGCGCTTCGGCAGTGCCGAAATCAAAAACTCCGCCTGCTTCAGACGCGCACGCGCTTGATGGGGCAGGAAGTAGCCGCGTTGATGGGTGAGCCTTCCCTGCGCTGCATATTGATTCAGCTCTTGATGGGTGAATTGGCGTGCGCGCCGATCGCCGTCGTCGTCCTCGAGAACCCATCCATCCTCATTACCGTGAATGGGCTTCATCGAGATATTGTCGATCGAAACACGATCGGCGGGCTCGAACGCGAGGCGCTGCGAGGAGATGGCTTGGCCGAATTGAAGCGTCATTGGGTCACCTTTTTCGCTTTGAAGACATTGGAATTCAGGGAGATCTGCTCGTGGCGAACGAGTTTCAGATGGCCGGATTGGATGAGGCGGACGAAGGCACGGAACCCATCGCCAGGTTCGTCGAAATACGCGACCAGCTCACCGAGCTTGCACAGGCCGGACATCGCATCATGGATTTCGTGGGCCAGTCGGTCCGCCGCAGGCTCCGGTCGCCGATAGGCGAAGAAGAGCTTGGCGTTGAACAGATCGATCCGATCGAGGTTCTCGTCGGTCAGCAGCCGGACATCGTCCACGAAGCCGCTCTCCCGCGCCTGCTCCGCGATCCGCGACATCTCGTGCAGAAAGCGCTCGGACACGCGGGCCTGCGGCTTGACCGAATAGGCGATCCGCGAGCCGTCGACTTCGGTGACGAGAAAGTCGAACCAGTGACGACGCATCGTGCCCTGCTCGTCTTCCCACCCGAACCCCACCTGCTCGCGCAGGTCCGCCGTGCTTTCGCGCCCGATCAGCGTCAGGCACCAGCACAGCTCGAGGTGGCTTTCGAGATGCACAATCCGACCTCCACCAGGCCCCACCAGGATCTGGCCCGTGCAATGTTCACGGGAGTGTCGATTGATCTTACGGCCTGCCGTCGAGGGCTCGGGGAGCACAGGCGACGGATCGTTCCAGTTGGACAAACCAACCGGGTTCATCATGTCTTCGGACATAGGTCCTCCGTTCCCGGAAATCCGGGTTCTTTCATTTTGAATGGACCGAAGAACGGAGTTGCGCCTGCCCGTATTCGGGTCTATGAACGCAAGTGAATACGCGGCCGTTCTCGGTCGTTACTTTTAGCGCGCCTCTCGGGGCGCGTTTTTTTCATGCTTTTTGGTTGTGGTTGTTTCTCCTTAGATCCCGCCGAGGCGTGAAGTTTCCAGTTGGATGCGGATCGGCGCGCCATAGTTGGCAAACACTTCCTCACACCAAGAGCGAAAGCCTCAGCCAGCTATTCGCAGGACTTCACAGGCCGGAATCTTCGGCGCCTGTCCAGAAGAAAATTTGCGGAAAAACAAAACGATAAGTCCTTTTTCGCAAGCTTGGAAAACTGCAATACGAAAAAATACAAAAGAAGAATAAAAAGAGAACATAAGGTGACATTTCATTATATAAACTCGCCCCTTCGCCACTTCGTTCGGAAAATTTCTTGTGGACAGTTTTAGCTTATTATTCCGAAAGCGTCTTCTGATCGAACTCGGGCAAGCCTATCTCGCCCATTCACTCCAAGAATCGAATCAAGATAAATCGATTACCTTCACCATTCAAACGCCGGAAAGTATCTCCGCGAACTTTCGGAAGACATCTCCGCGAATAATGGTAACTCGCTCCCAATCTGGCTTCTTCTTGGTGAACTGGCCATGCGCCGCATAGTGCAAACGCAAATCTCGGTCCTGATCTTTGAAGACAAACTCGGCAGTCGGACCGACATGGCTTAGGCGCAACTCCAAGTCTCCGGCCTCTCGCCAAGCGAACACGTCTGCAAACAAGCCATCGATCCAAGCGCTAATGAAGGGGCCGAACGTCGGCGTCACTTTCATGTCCTTCAACGGCTTGTCTGCAAGGTTCATAAGAAAATGAAACGTGCCGTCGCGCCGAACGGAAGGTGCTTCCCACTGCTGCAGTTCATCTGCGAACATGTCTCCTCCGACGAGGCGCATCTCTTCGACGCTTTTCACGAAATCAGGTGCGTCGCGCATGCCGACGCCGCTCGCGACAGTAATTGCAACGTTGAAAATGTCGCGACCCGTCATCGCAGTAGCGCCTCGCCCGCGCCCGCCGGAAGCACGCAACCCGTGCTCCATCAAGGTGCGGCTGACCACTTCTGCGCTAACTTGCGGAACGTCAAAAACCTGCGAAATCGCCTGCGCCATCTGTCTCGAGTTCGTCACGGCCAACCTCACCTCGCCTTGTGCCAAGCTGTTGTAAACTGGAGGTGAACGCAGGTCAATTCATTTCTGAAATTTTTTCGCGAAAAAATTTCTCATTAAGCGTTATGCCTGTATCTTCGGCCATTCGAATTGACTGCCTCGGCCAGCGAGCGAAGCGGCTTGGCCGTGCGCCGATCGGTGTCAATAGGCACGCAATCTTGGCCGAAGCGATAAACCGAAGATGGAGCTGCAGGCACGCTGGAAGGCGCCGTTCTCTCTGGATCTCGGCAACATCCGCTCGGAGCTCAAGCTGCGCATGCGCGCCGCCGAGCGGCGCGCAGAGTTGGATACCAGCTCCTCGGGGCCGTGAGGCGCTTACGGAAAGGCATCCGAGTTTAGGAAGAAGACGGTATCGATCACCTGAGCCTTATGAGCCCAGGTCCAGCGCGAGGCGTTGCGCTTGTAGCGATCCGAGGCCATGAGCTGGCGATAGGCGTCCGCCGTGCCCGGCCCCCAGGCGCCGTCGATCTTGCCGTGGTAATAACCCTCGCCCTTGAGCGCCATCTGGGCTTCACGACGGAAATCGATGTCGCGGCTCTTAAAGACCTCGCGAACCTCGTCGATTGTGACGGTCATGGCTTGCGCCGTGGCTGCGGTCGCGGTGAGCGCCAGCGCTGCGGCCGACAGGAAAAAGCTTCTCCGGTTCATATTGTTCGAGCCTTCTTGATTTCGGTGTTCTGGAAGTCACGATCTTTGGGGAGAACCTCCGCAGCGCAGGGTGAGCCACGGACGATTTCCTTATTCGATCGCGATTGGTTCAGGAGGGCTTCAGGCCGTTTTCGGCTGACCGGACTTCGAAGCGGCAGCTGCGATGACACCCCAGATGATTGCCACCGGCCAAGTGATGAGAATACCGAAGCCGAAGGTGACCGCGCCGATGATGAGCGCGAGGATGATCATGATGATGCCCCCTGCCACAGAAGCGTAAAGCAGGCCAAGCGGGCCGAAAAGCAAGGTCAGAAAGAAGGCGGCGACGACGCTTTTCTCCGGCGTAGCGTTGACGATGATCGTAGTGTTGCTTTGAGTGTCGGACATCAATTGTCTCCGTCTTTATAATACTGAATTTTTTCGGTTTAGTCGCGCTTCTGCAGCGACAATTTAGAAGGTAAAACTTACCATTTTGAAAAAATCGATACGCAACGATTCTTGTGTAGCGCTGGCCAGACCGTCCTTCACTTACTTTTGGACGAAGCCGCGAGAAACTCACCAATCAAATTCTTTATTCCCGGCAGACAATGGCATTTTGATGGCACGACGCACTGATATCCAGTTTAATTGAACCACATATCGAGCTGTAGAATGCGTGGCAGGCCAACCGCCCTCCTCACTCGCAGGTAATAAAGTGAGTAACAGAGGTCAGCATCTTGCCGAGCTGCTCCGGCGCAATTTGCTCGCTTGTATCG
This sequence comes from Thioclava sp. PTB-PU3-1, assembly GCF_055666785.1. Classification (NCBI taxonomy): domain Bacteria; kingdom Pseudomonadati; phylum Pseudomonadota; class Alphaproteobacteria; order Rhodobacterales; family Paracoccaceae; genus Thioclava; species Thioclava sp. PTB-PU3-1. The sequence goes on from NZ_JBVNVL010000011.1 coordinate 13,150, forward strand.
CTCGTCTGAGGCGCTACCCCATTCTGGTAGAGAAACAGCTTCGCTATCTCACCCCGGATGGCGAAGTTCACGTTCTGCGGGATGTCCCCGATCGCTTCCTGGACAAGATTCGCGTCGAGCTTTGAGACCACGACGCCAACGACAAGGCCGTGTGCATCGACTACCGGACCACCCGAGTTCCCGGGCTGCACCGGCGCGGAGATCTGCATACGGCTTCCGTCACCGCCAAGCCCTTTGATGCTCGTAACTGAGCCGCGCGTGACATTCAGGCCGCTCAGCAAGCCGGCTAGCGGATATCCTGCGATCGTGACATCTGCGTTCAAGCTCGCAGGTTTGGCTGCGAAGGTGACACTCTTGAGGCCGGTGACATTCTCGACCTGCACCAATGCGAGGTCGAAGTCTTCGTCCCTTCCAATCAGCTTTGCCGGCGCGCCGTCCACAGTGATCTTGCGACAATCCCCTGCGACGTGATTGTTGGTTAGAATCTTTCCGTCGGCAGCGACTGCAAAGCCCGTGCCAGTCCCGCCCTCGTCTTCTCCAGGGGGAGCGGGAGGCTTTTCACCAACAGTGCCCTCGCCAACTCGCGGCTTGGGGCTGATATCCTTGGCCTCATCGAGAAACGCCATAACCCCAGTGTAAAGCTCGCCATACTCCGGAAGATCCAGTTCGGTGCCTTGATGGGGTAGAATTGACGCCGTAACCAACGCCAAACGACCAGCATCGCGATCTTGAGCGGACACAAGGATCGTCGACCATTCTCCAACGCGTATGCGATCAGAGCGCACGTAAAGTGTCTTCCCTCCAGATACACGGGCTGACGTAATCAGCAGATGATCCTTGCGCACCGTGTAGAGGTTAGAAACTGAGGTATCGAGCGCGTAGCGGTGCATAGCAACTGCACGGCCGATATCGCCTGAAGTCAAAGAGATCGACAACGTCGAAGCGCTGTCGTCGAAATCGAGATTGAGACCGTTCGCGCTGACATGCGAAGACATAGTCTTCTGTGGCGACAAGAAGGATAAATCGGCAAAATCGAAGTAGTAGCGTGACCAGCCACCATCCGAGATCGCCTTAATCTCATCGACCACCAAAGCCACCGGCGCGAGGTTGGGCAGTTCGCCTGCGCTAAAGTCGATGCCGCTCTTCCGAGCGTAGGCCTGTAAAGCGCTCGCGCTTCCGGCTCCCCATTTGCCATCGATCATACCCAAGTATGAACCGTCTAGTGCGAGAGCCGCTTGAAGAAACCGGACTTCCTGGGAGGTCAGATCGCTGGCGCGGAAAGGCTCGACGAGTTCGCTTCTTGTCCAAGCACTCGCCGAACAGACCCACAAGAATATCAGAAGACCAGCACTTAAAAGTGCACGCATCGAATAACTCCACCAATCCTGAATAAGAATGGCTCAGCGCCTGTGTTCGGTCAAGAACACCGATCGTCCATGTTTCCAAAGGCGAATATAACGTTTCCTCTTCGGCATTCCCCCGTCGCTCAGCAAGAAAGATGGCTCTTTTGATGCTCTTCACTTCGTGGGCGTGAAGCTTGTATCAAGGTCGCCACAACCCGATTGATGGACCCCGAGCTCAAGTGGGCGAAAATGCCACAAACTCGCCCACAATTTCAACGAGTTGTGACAAGATCCGAGGTCACACGGTAGACATCGACTACGTATTATCACGAATAGGGGACAAAAACGTGAAGTCTATTTTCAATCTTGGGATTCTCGCTGTGGCCGCGGTTGCGATTAGCGCGTGCGCAAAGCAACCTGATGAGATTGCAGCTATTCCCATGGAGTCCAGCATGTATGCTGGCCAAAGCTGCAGCTCACTTAGCCAAACGAAGCTGAAGCTCTCGCAGGACCTCGCGAGCCTTTCAGCACAACAGAAGAGTGCTGCGAGCGGTGACGCGTTCGGCGTCTTTATGCTCGGCCTGCCGTTGTCCAGTATGTCTGGTGGTGACAAAGAGGCTGCGATTTCTGTTACCAAAGGGAAGATCGACGCCATCAATCAAGAGATGGCGCGTAAGCGCTGCCAAATGTAAATTACCTCTCCGCTACACACAGACAAAGCCCCGCATATTGCGGGGCTTTTTTGTTGAAACTTTATATTTTGGCAGGCCAGCTGGCTGACACCCGTCGCAATGCGCTCAAGCGATGCTGATCGTGGATAGATGCGCAGGTTCTGAAAAGAAGATTTTCGAAATTAAATGTGGCTCAATCCAGAACCAATGGCAGCAGACGTGTTGCGATGCTCGATTGTTTGGCGCGACTGATCTCCTTAACCATTTATTTACTTACGACGCTGTAGCCTAGCCTCAAATCGCAGAGAGAAGCAGGAGAACATGAAAGAATTCACCGAAGCCGACACGGCAGAAGCTGTTCTGCTCGACTACGTCGAGCGATATGGCTTAACCGAGAGAGCGCGAAGATACTTCCTCAACCTTGGCCAAGAGGAAGCAACCCATGGATCACGCTCCGAATCTCGACACCCTCAAGACGATAAAAGCTCTACCTGAAAGAGCACATCCCTATTGGAACATTCTTGAGTATTGCCGCCATATCGGCCTCGAGAAGAGACCGGCCAAGCCCCCTCATTGGGTCGCTCGAATCCGCAAGAAGGATGGCCGCTATAAGCAGCGGCGGCTCGGACCCGCAGTTTCGCACAACTCACAAGGCCTTTCCTATGAGGCAGCCATCACGCTCGCGCGTGCCTGGTTTACGGAACAGGAATTGCAGGGCATCGCCTCTGCGAGCTATCCGGTGGGAACCACACAACATCTGCGATATTCGAAGAGTGACGCTGGCTTCACTGTGGGCGATGCCCTGATCGACTACGTGGAATGGAAGCGCATCGCTGCCACGAAGACGACCTTTGAGACGCTTGTCGCGCTGATCAACTTTCATATCATACCGCGCCTCGGATCAGTTCAGCTCGATGTCCTCACCGGAAAGACCATCACCAATTTCTGTCGTGCCGTCCTTGAGACGCCACCCAAGCGCGGGAAACAGGCGCTCAAAGCAAGGGTAAAGATTGAGAGCCTCGACCCCGATGCGTTGCGCCGCAGGAAAGCAACACTGAATACACTGCTGGGGATAGTGCGAATAGCGACTCAGATGGCCTGGGAGAACGGGCATACCAACTCGGAACGGTCTTGGCGCTGCATCCACCGCGTCCCGAATTTGGAAGTGCCTCGCCAGATCTTCCTTACCCGCGCACAGTGTCGCGAGCTGATCGCCGCATGCCGCCCGGATCTCGCGGACTTGGTGCGCGCAGCCCTCTACACGGGCTGTCGCGTGTCCGAGCTTTCAGCGCTTCGCGTGTGCGATGTCGGCAAAGACATCTTTGGTATTTACGTCTCCTCCCCCAAGGGCTGGCGACCACGCTATGTGTATCTGCCCAAGGAAGGGATGCGATTTTTCTTGGCCAAATGCGCAGGGAAAGCAGACGATGACATCGTCTTTCGCACTGGCGCAGGCCAGATCTGGAAAACCCGTCACAAGCATCTCTTCAAAGCAGCTGTCGAGAAGGCCGGGCTGCCGCATGAATTCGTGTTCCACGGATTGCGACACACCTATGCCAGTCAGCTTGTGCAGGCCGGCGCGCCGCTTGCCATCGTCGCGCGTCAACTCGGCCACGCGAACACGGACACGGTGAGCCGGACTTACGGCCATCTGTCTTGCGAAAGCATCGAGCGTGAACTCGCTCTACGATTTGCCGCGTTGGAAGATCAGCCTCGGGAATATGACGAGCGAATGCGCTCGTTACGGAAATCGCTGCAAGCTCCGCCTCCGTCGATCCCCGTCGCGTCTTGGCCGCGGAGCAACTTCGCCTTGTGCCGAGGCGACGAGCTCCAGTTCGTCAGCAGACGCGGCGGATAATTTCAAAATGTCTTCTCCACGCTAATTTTTTCGCCGCCAATCCCACGGCATCAAAAACTCGCTCGCCCAGATCCCTGCGCGCAGTTTTCGCGCGACGTCTTCATCTTGCACGTAGTCACGCCCGTAGCGGCGATACGCGACCGCCCACCCGTTGCGGACGAGCCAACTGTTCAGGTCTTCGCCGTGCTGGCTGCATACCGCGACGTAGCGTCCGTATCGGTCAATCCCGCTAACTTTGCACGCCACCGGGGCACGTCCAATCTTATCAGCAAGTGCGAAGGCTGCATCCTTGCCGCAGTTCCACAGCTTCCCGCTCGGCAGCCTACAACGCTGTCGGCTTTCGATGGCGTCAATGGCCTGAAGTCGGATCCGCTCGCCATGAATATCGATTGTATCGCCATCAATGACCGAAGCCGTGCCACTTATGGTCTGCGCTTGCAGCGGCCCACAGAGAGCCGCCGCAATTATCAGGCTGAGAGCAAATCTCAGTGGCAATGGACCCGGCCCACGCTGTTGTCCATGTGACAACACTGGCCCGGGGGCGAACTTTTCCGGCAACCTCCGCCATGGGCGATTTCTACTTGGCTTAGTCCCGCCGCGGTTGGCATGGCATGCAACGGCATCGATAGCGTGAACACAGCCATCAGAAAACTAAAAAGAACCTTCACTTGAATTCCTCCCATACAAGTCAATGTTTTAAATCCTATTCGGCCTGCAATTAAGAGCAAGATAATAATCGCTTTTTCGTGAGCTTGTAGAAAGGTCTTGGGTGAGCTGCGCAGCGAAGGTGGCCTGTTGGCTTCCCGCTCTTCCAATGCGAGGTAGCGCCCGGACCTTAGCGTCTGTCCGCAGAGAGCGCAGCGGATGAACGATGCGCCGTGGAGGTCGAAAATGGGCGGAGAGCCGACCTTCGCTGCACTCGTCTCGAAAGTCTGGTGTGGTGAAACCGCCAACCGAAACGATGCGAGTTCAACAGAGGTGTCCTGCCCGGCGAAAGCGAGACCGAGCACTACCGCATCCGCTCAGGGCATCGTCTTTTCCAACTTGTCGCGATAACGGGAAATCGCATCCGCGTCGCCCTAAGAGCACGCGGGTCATCGGCCCGAGGCTTGCGTAGTGACTTCGGAAAGCATGTCTCCTGATGTGCCACTTGGGCGTCGGAGAGCCAAAGCAGGTCGTTCATGTCACCGCACCATTTCCCGAGCCATAAATTTCACAGAGCTGCAGTCGCCGATGGCGTCTGACGTTGAGGATCAAGATTGCTTGCCGAAAGAAGCGTCCGAAACGCAGGGCTCACAATCCCATACCTGCCCCCGACAGGGTCTCGCGGGCGGCGTTGAGGTCCTCAAGCGCTGCCTTTGTCCTGTCTGGTTCGGCAGCCGAAAGCGCAACGAGGAGGCCCTCGAGCAGAGCGAGGGTGCCCGCGTGCAGACCAAAACCGTCCGTGCGGCCGCGAGGCACGCGCAGGACGAGGCGCGCGCGCGGGTCGGGCATGCGCGGCCCGTTGGAGGTGATCAGAAAGGTGGGCAGGTTCAGGCGCGTTGCTCGATCAAAGAGTGCCCGCACCTCGGGATAGGGCCGATCATAGGCCAGTGCGATAACGGTATCCTCCGACTCGATTCCGACAAGGTCATCGGCAAACTGCAGGCCCGCGCGTGACAAGGCCCGAGCGTCGAAGCCGAGGCGTTGAAGCTGCACCGCGAAATAGCCGGCGATGAAGCCCGACGGCCCGATGCCGAAGACATGGATGCGGCGTGCCGCGACGATCGAGGTGACAATCTCCGAAACCACCGCGTCTTCCAGCGCCTCGATGACATCAAGCGCGGCGCGCAGGGCCTGGGTCGATGTCTCTAAACCCGGGGCAGCGCCGGACTGCGACAGTTCGCGCGTCATTCGGTCCGCGAGCGTCAGATCGCGGCGCAGGTCTTCGGCCAAGGCGCGGCGCAGCTCTGCCAGCCCCGCGTAGCCGAGCTTGCGTGCCGTGCGGATCACGGTGGCGTCGCTGGTTCCTGCGGCCGCGGCGATCTCTGCGGCTGAGGCGTGAAGCGCGGTCTCGCGATTCCGGGCAAGCCAGTCGAGGAGGCGCTGCTCAACGGAGGACACGGCCGCGTTGTAGCTGGAAATACGATCGGAAAACGTGCTCGTGTTCATATTTGCTACATAGCACGTTGCATTCGCGACATACAAGCTGTAGTAGTTACGACATTAGAGTCGCATCGTCGTCGCAATCGCGCCAAAACCGGAGGATGCCCATGCCACCTGATTTCTGGACCGTGGTATTCCCTGCTGTCACGGCGGCCTTCCTCGCGTCGATCGTCGAGGTGGTCGAGGCCTTCACCATCGTGCTGGCTGTCGGCACCACGCGCGGCTGGCGGCCCGCCATCGCCGGGACTGCCGCGGCACTCGCAGTCCTTGCCCTGATCGTTCTCATTCTCGGCCCGGCGCTGCGCATCATCCCGATCCAGGCCTTGCAACTCGTCGTCGGCATTCTGCTTCTCCTGTTCGGCATGGGCTGGCTCAGAAAGGCCGTCCTTCGCTCGGCTGGCGTGATCGCATTGCATGACGAGACGCTGGCCTATGACGCTGAAACCGCAGAGTTGCGCGCCCAAACCGGCGCGCCACGGACATTGCAGTGGATTGCTGGCATCGCCGCTTTCAAGGCGGTGCTGCTGGAGGGACTCGAGGTCGCCTTCATCGTGGTCGCCATAGGAGCCGGCAAGGGCCTGTTGTGGGAGGCTTCGCTTGGCGCGACGGCGGCCTGCGCTCTCGTGTTGATCGTGGGCGCGGCGATGCACAGGCCGCTTTCGCAGGTGCCTGAGAATACGCTGAAATTCGGCGTCGGCGTGATGCTGTCGGCCTTCGGTGTCTTTTGGACCGGCGAAGGGCTTGGCGCAGAGTGGCCTGGCGCCGATCTCGCGCTGCTTCCGCTGGCGGCGCTGTTTCTGTTGGCTGGCATCGGCCTTGCGCGTGTCGCGCGCATCACGCCTGAGGGGAGCAACGCATGACAATCATTGGCGATGTCTTAAAAGAACTCTTCAAGATGTTCGTGGCCGACTTGCGGCTAACACTGGCGGTGGTCGGCGGTGTAACATTGGTGGCAATATTCATGGGCAAGGGAGGTCTCGGGCCGATTGGCGCGGGCCTTGCGCTTGCCTTCGGCTGCATTCTGATACTCAGTGAAGCGGTCCTGCGTGAGGCGCGCAAACGCAAATAGCGCATTGGAATCGGTTAACTGTCTGACAGCTGAAAAGCCAAATTCGAGGCGCCGTGCTCCACTGGCCGGTGCCGGTTGCGCTAATCGAACACAGAACGTGGGCCCCGATCATATCCCTACGCACGATACCGCAGTGCATCCACGAGCAGGCGAAAAGCCGGCGAAGCGTGGCGACGATTGGGATAGTAAAGGTGATACCCGGGCAACGGTGCCGTCGCATCGCTCAGCACCTGTTCCAGCCGGCCCGCTTGCAGATCTTCCGCAACCATATCTGCGGGAAGCATGGCAAAGCCGAGCCCCTCGCGCGCCGCCTTGTGCATCAGCTCTGCGGTGTTGGAGATAACCGGGCCGGATACGCGCACCTGGGTCTCGCGATCTGCCGCCACGAAACGCCACGAATAGAGCGTCTCAGAACTCGGGAGGCGCAGACAGATGCAGCGATGCTCGACGAGGCTTTCGGGCCGTTCGGGACGTCCATGCGCCGAGATGTGCTCGGGCGTCGCGACAACGGCCATTGGGATGTCGGGCGAGATGCGCACCGCTATCATGTCCTTCTCGACCTGCGCGCCAAGCCTCACGCCGGCGTCAAACCTGTCAGCGACCACATCGACCAGGCCGTAATCGACAATCACTTCGACTGTGATCTCGGGATAGTCAGAGAGCAGGCGCGCCAAAGCAGGGAGCACATACGCGCGCGCTGCATGTTCGACGCTGGTGATACGGATATGGCCGCCGGGCCGGTCCCGGGTCTCGATGAGCTCGGTCAATCCCGTTTCAAGGTCCCGCAACATCGGTGCCATTCGCGCGACGAGACGCTCTCCGGCAGCAGTGGGTGCGACCGAGCGCGTGGTGCGGGCCAACAGGCGCACGTCCAGCCGTTCCTCCAGCCGTCGCACGATCTGGCTCAGGGCGGATTGAGTAATCCCCAATTGTCGGGCGGCTTTGGTAAAGCTGCCAGCCTCGGCCACCATCACGAAGGCAGAGATATCCGCGATATCCTCTCGCCGCATTCATCACCTAATTTATAAGTCCATTAAGATTTTGCCATCTAATCACTTTGGGCGCCAGCCCGCATATTGTCTCCATCGAAAGGGCAAATGGCCCACCCCAAGGAGATTGAGACATGACCAAGATCAGCTTTGCGAACTCCAACAATCCCGACATCGAGATGTCGGCCATCCTCAACCTGCCCGAAGGGTTCGACGAGACCCGGAAGTATCCCGCAATCGTCGTGACCCATCCCGGCGGCGGTGTGAAGGAACAGACCGCGGGCACCTATGCGGCGGAACTCGCTCGTGCGGGCTTCGTCACCATCGCCTATGACGCCTCCTATCAGGGCGAGAGCGGCGGCGCGCTGCGCCAGCTCGAGAACCCCTATATCCGCACCGAGGATGTGAGTGCGGTGATAGATCACCTGACCACGTTGCCCTTCATCGACACCGACCGGATCGGCGCTGCCGGTGTCTGTGCCGGAGCTGGCTACACCGCCAATGCCGCGATCAACGATCGCCGGATCAAGGCGGTCGGCACGGTCAGCGCCGTGAATATCGGCTCCATGCTGCGCAACGGCTGGGAAGGCGAGCAGCCCTCGGAGGCCGCGATGCCCTACATTGAGGCGGGCTCGGCGGCGCGCAGCTCGGACGCAGCTGGTAACCCGGTCGCGCAAATGCCCATGGCGCCGCTGAAAGAAGAAGACGCCCCGAACGAGGAACTGCGTCAGGCCTGGGAATATTACCACACGCAACGTGCGCAATGTCCGACCGCACCAGGCTGGGGCACAGCACGCAGCCTGACCCAGCTGATCACCTATGATGCTTTCAACATGGCGGAGACCTTCCTGACCCAGCCCCTGCAGATCGTGGCTGGCTCCGAGGCGGGCAGCAAATGGATGAGCGACGATCTCTTCGAGCGCGCCGCCAGCAGCGACAAGGCCTTCCACGTCGTCGAGGGAGCGAACCACATGATGCTCTATGATGGTCAGCAATATGTGGCCGAGGCGGTCTCGGTTCTCGCGCCTTTCTTCAAGGAGCATTTGGCAGCGTAACGCAGTCACCGACCCCGTCCGGAAGCCCGGGCGGGGTTTTTCTTTGGCATCAGAGGGATCCGTGCCAACCTGACGACAAAAAGGACAGGAGACGCCGATGCCCACAGGAATTCGCCCCCTCATCGCCCGCGATCCGCGCGAGGGCCACCGCGCGGCCACGCAGCTCGAACTGTTTTTCGATCTGGTCAGTGTGGTCGCCATTGCTTCGGTCACGGTGACGCTACACCACGCGATTTCCGAAGGGCACGGGCCGGAGATGCTGCTCAACTTCATCGCCATCTTCGCGGTGATTTGGTGGGCCTGGATGAACTTCACATGGTTCGCCTCAGCCTTCGACAATGGCGATGCGCTGTTCATCCTGCTGACGATGGTGGTGATGAGTGGAGCCGCGGTCTTTGCCGGCGGGGTCGAGTCCATCACCACCTCTCTTGATTTCAGCTATGCGCTGGTCGGCTGGATCATCATGCGCATCGGCATGATCGCGCTGTGGCTGCGTGCCGCGCGATCGAACCCCGACTATCGGCGCTCGGCGCTGCGCTATGCCATCGGCATCGCGGTGGCTCAGGCGCTCTGGATCGCGCTTTATTTCGCGATGCCGCCCAACCACGCCGCCTTCCTTGCCGTGTTCGCCGCGATCTTTGTGGTGGAGCTGGCTGTTCCGGTCTGGGCCGAGCGCGCCCGCGAGACGCCTTGGCATCGCCACCACCTTATCGAACGTTACGGACTGTTGAACATTATCGTTCTCGGCGAGGTCGTGGTCTCGATCTCGCTGATGTTCGGTCATCTCTATGAGGGCCAAGCCGAGGCGCCGCTGATCCTCGCCGCCGTCTCGGGGCTGGTAATCGTCTTCGCGCTGTGGTGGCTCTATTTCCTTGAAAGCGAAGACCATCTGGAAACGTCGGAATTTCGTCGCGCCATCGTCTGGGGCTACGGCCACGTGATCGTCTTTGCCGCCGGCGCGCTGGTCGCGGCAGGCTTGGGCGCGGTGATGGATGTCGTGACCCATCATTCCGAGATCGACGCATCCGCCGCTTCAGGCTGGGTCGCAGGTCCCGTTGCACTTTATCTGTTCGGATTATGGTTCATCCGGGACAGGTTCCGCGAAGGTCTGCTGCGCCAGCACCTGCTCTTGGCCGGGACCGCTGTGGTCGCGATCCTCGCTTTCGCTGGCGCTCCGGTCTCGGTCACCGCCGTAGCGCTGGTCCTGTTGACCGCGATGCGAGCCGTAGGCACCGCTCGCGCAAACGGGTAAGCTTGCTTTCTATCGCGCATTCCATCGCAGGCAGGAACACATGACGGACAGTCTACGATACATCGCATCATCCACGGCACAACGGCCGCGCTTGGGAGGAACCGGTTGATGATCACCGTCTACGGAGAAGGACGGGGGCTCAGAGTGGTGTGGATGCTTGAAGAAATGGGGCTTCCCCACCGTCTCGTAGATGTCGATCTGCTTTCCGACGATCCTCGCGATCCCGACTTTCTGGCGATCAACCCTTCGGGTTTTATTCCGGCCCTGCGCGATGACGAGGTCACGATGGTCGAATCGATTGCTATCCTGGACTATCTGGCCGCCCGATACGGGCCGACGCCACTCGCCCCGGCGTCCGATGACCCGACCTTCCCGACCTACAGGCAGTTCATGCTTCTTGGCGAGGCGGGCCTCGCAACTGCGGCTTATTACCTGTCGAACCTGCGCCACCTGTCGCAGGATGCGTCCGATGACGCGCCCCAGGTCCGTTTCGCAAGTTACCAGGTCGACAGCCGCCTCGCACTGGTGGCTCGGCAGCTCAACTCGTCACCCTACATGGCGGGGGCGGCCTTTACCGCAGCGGATATTTCGGTCGCCTATGGTCTGAACCTGATCGACTACGGGTGCGGCCTATCCTTCGAGGACACCATCCAAGACTACCTTGTCCGGGTGAGATCGCGGCTCGCCTATCTACGAGCACTCGACACCTGCCATGCGACCAAGCGCTTCTATGAGGGGAGCCGCCGCTGAGCCCCCAGCGCATGCCTCGACCGCACTGGAAGCAGCACTTGAAAAATGGTTTTTGTCGGCCTGTGTGGCTCAGAGTGGACTTTGAAGAGACACCGCGAAAAGAAAGTTGGCCGCTCCGCAGCTACGGCCAACTTGATGAAGGTCCGCAAACAGCCCCAAGCGGCCTCTTAGGTTGATTTGCGTTGGATCGTCCGGCAGGTTTCTAACCCATGAAGGATTTCGAAAACGGTCACACCGGCGGGTGCAAATGTGGGGCGATCCGGTATCGAACAGCGCCGCATACCGGCAATGCCTACATCTGCAACTGTCGCTTTTGCCAACGCATGACCGGGGGTCCGTTTCTTGTGGAGCATTGCTTCACCAAAGACGAGATCGAGGTTCTGAAAGGCGTGCCCTTGGTCTACACCCATGTTTCAGAGGGCAGCGGGAAGGAAGTTTACCTTCATTTCTGTCAGGACTGCGGTTCGCATCTCTTCCTCACGCTTCAGCGCTGGGACGACGCAATGAACGTCTTCACGACCAGTTTCGACACCCCGCAGGACGTCGGATTTGATGCCGAAACCTTGCGCTACCTTTTCTTGGAGGCCGCGCAGTCGGGGACAATCACACCTAAATGTTTCCATGCTTATGAGGGCCATTGTGACCCTGCGGACGGTTCGCCCGCGATTGAACATGTGTTCGACGAGCATGTCTTGAACAGTGAAACGGACCAAGGTGCCGGACCACATACCGGTGGATGCCTTTGCGGCAACATCCGCTATGAAGCGGATGATCAACCCGTTGCGGTGGTTATCTGTCATTGCCGATCCTGTCAGAAGTCGTTGGGCTCGGGCGTGAATTTCGAGTTGCTCTGGGATCCGGACAAGTTCCGGATCACCAACGGCACGCCAGTCGTTCATCGTCACCGTGGCGGCAGCGGAAAGGCACTTGAAAGACGGTTCTGCGGCAACTGTGGGACTGCCTTATGGCTTACCGGCGAGCGATTTGACGAGGTTGGTGTCTTCCGGGGAACCCTCGACCGCCCCAACCGGATCGACGTCTCGCCCAAAACCGCTCTTCAGATATTTCTGAGCGAGGCCCTTCCAAGCGGCACGGTGATGGCCGGCATAGAAGCGTTCGACGCACATCGACGCTCAGCTGACGGCTCGATCAACACGGGCCGAACCTACGATCAACATTGGCGCATCGGTGACGGAAGCGGGTTGTAGGATCAAGACCTCCGATCAAGATCGTGCCAAATGCCTGAGGCCGCATGTCCCCACTGCCGACGTTCGGCGCTCAAAAAATGCTGCGCCGGGTCCCGAATGACCGCTTAGGGCCGCCTTTGAGCGGCGGCCCTAACAATTAGATCTCTACAGCCTCAGAAATCGCAAGCGCGTCCTCGAGTTCAACACCGAGATATCGAACAGTGCTGTCCATCTTGGTGTGGCCGAGCAGAAGTTGGACCGCGCGCAAGTTGCCTGTCTTCCGGTAGATCTGCGCAACTTTTGTCCGACGCATGGAATGCGTGCCGAATGAACTCGGCTCAAGGTCAATGGATATTACCCAGTCGCGCACGAGACGGGCGTATTGGCGCGTCGAAATGTGCAACCGATCGTGGAAACGACCAGGCCAGAGGTATTCAGAGCCAGTCATCGCCGGATCATCGAGCCACACGGAAATTGACTTGCGGGTGCCCTCAGTGATTTCGAAACGCACCGGCTTCTTAGTCTTGCTCTGGGTGATCGATGTTCGCTCCTTTACCTGACCGGCGGCAAAGACGTCCGCGACCTTCAGTTTTACGAGGTCACAGCCGCGGAGCTTGCTGTCGATGGCGAGATTGAACAAGGCAAGGTCACGTAAACGCTCGGAAATTTCCAGCCTCACACGAATTGCCCAAACGTGCTTTGGCAGAAGCGGTCGCTTCTGCCCGACGATGCGCCCCTTGTTCCATGCGGGACGCCGGAGGCGGATGGCGGGTAGATTGGCAGTGGACATGTCAGTTTCTCCGATCCGCCCGCGCCCACCACGTCGCTGACCCGGTGCCAGCGTCTGAGGATAGCATTTTGCGGTCGTGAATTCTCGCTCCGACACCAAATCGGGTGCTCCGAAAGGAGCTCTAAGCCAGCTTCTCTGGCACCGATCGTGCTTTCGCTTGCCGCAAATAGTCGAGGGTGGCACCATTACTGAGGATAACACTCTTGGTTGCCGCTCCCACATGGAGGAGATGAAACGCAGCCAGATGAGTCGCCTGTCTCAGAACGGAGACTACCGCCATGAGCTCTCTCGTCGACACGATTTGGCTGGCCGAGCACCTTTCCGATCCCGACCTTCGCATTGTCGAGGTCGATTGGGACGGGCGCGCAGATTACCAACAAGGCCATCTCCCCGGCGCGGCGGGATGGAACTGGAAAACCGCGCTGTGGGACCCTTTCGAACGCCAGTTCCCCACTGACATTGAGTTCGCCGCGCGACTTGGTGCTGCGGGCATTGCCCGCAATACAACTGTGGTGATCTACGGTGTGCCTGTCCAATTCGGAACCTACGCATGGTGGGTGCTGAAGTTATTTGGGCACCCGGACGTCCGAATTATCGATGGGGGCAAGGAGAAATGGCGCAGGGAAGGACGACCGCTCGAAATAGACGAGCCCGAATTTCCCGTCGCCGAATACGGCACGCCTGAGCGAAAACACAATCTCAGGGCCGGTCGCGCCGATGTTCTGGCCAGCATCGATGACCCGGACACGGTCATCTTGGACCACCGTTCGCACGAAGAATATTCCGGCCAGAGGGTGGGCCTTCCGGGCAAACCGGACGTTGGCGCTGAACGCTACGGGCGCATCCCCAGCGCGGCGCATCTTCCCTTCGATGCCCTCCTCAACGATGATACCACCTTCAAATCGGCGGAGGCTATCCAGGCTATCTTGGCCGAACATGTCGACGGCCCGGACGTGTCGATCATATCTTACTGTCGGCTCGCACACCGCGCGACGCTCGCAAGCTTCGCAATGACTGAACTGCTCGGATACAACGACGTTCGCGTCTATGACGGATCTTGGACGGAATGGGGCAGTATGGTGGGGATGCCGATAGAGCGTTGACCTCTTTTTTTCACGCGAGCTTCGTCAGCATATCGATGTGGCGTTGATCGGAAGGAACAACTGACTTTCCCTGCGCAGGGGCTGAACGGCCGCTTAGGGCCGACCACGACGCTCTAATAGAGAGGGCGGAAAGCGTGTTTCGGTTTCTCCGGGCTCGAACTTGAAGCGCGGGCTCCGTTGACCGCCTGTCCGCGCGGCGAGGGGCCGCTTTTTCCCTGCGAAAGCAAAAGGCGCCGCGCACCAGAGGTCGCGAAGTGGTGCCCCTCCGCGCATCGCCACGCCGCCGTTCAGTTAATATATAATAGTTAAGATCTGCGACTCCTCGCATCCCGACCGCTCAGACGTTTTTCATATTTTTATTTATATTCAGAAACTTGCTAGATACCCTAAGCGCGCCAACAATAGATTTCTTTGCAAATTGCGATATGCCGCGCCGCGTCATCTTCTGACGACCACAGTCAGAGAACGGGTCGGCATGAAAAATCGAGCACATAAAATCTATAATTTACCCCTGATGGATCTACTCTCCCGTGCCCATGGGGTGCACAGGACGAATTTCGATCCGAACAGGATCCAATGCGCCAAGCTGCTTTCCATCAAGACCGGAGGCTGCCCCGAGGATTGCGCCTATTGCGCACAGTCCGCGCGCAACGGCTCCGAGCTCAGCGCATCGAAACTGATGGAAGTGGAGAAAGTGCTTGCTGAAGCGCGCAAGGCCAAGGCGGCAGGCGCGACGCGCTACTGCATGGGGGCGGCGTGGCGCTCGCCCAAGCCCCGCGACATGCCTGCGGTCATCGCCATGGTCGAGGGGGTCAAGGAGATGGGGCTGGAGACCTGCATGACCCTCGGGATGCTTGATGATGAACAGGTGGCGCGGCTCAAGCAAGCGGGGCTCGATTACTACAACCACAACATCGACACGTCTGAGAATTTCTATTCCTCAATCGTGTCGACCCGCAGCTTCGCTGACAGGCTAGAGACGCTAGAGCGCGTGCGACAGGCCGGGATCAATGTCTGCTCGGGCGGCATCCTGGGCATGGGCGAGACTGCGGAAGATCGCATCAGCATGATCCAGGCCCTCACCGATCTGCCGGAGCCGCCGAAATCCATCCCGATCAACCTGCTGATCCCGATGCCCGGCACCCCGATGGCCGACACGCCGCCACTCGACCCGTTCGAGCTCGTGCGGGTCATCGCGACGGCTCGGATACTCGCGCCGACCTCTTATGTTCGCCTCTCCGCAGGGCGTAGCGCGATGTCCGACGAGTTGCAGGCGATGTGCTTCTTCGCGGGGGCGAACTCGATCTTCGTGGGCGACACGTTGCTGACGGCCGACAACCCCGAGGACAGTAAGGATGCCCTGCTCTTTTCCCGTCTCGGACTGGCGCCAGAGGCGCTGCCAGAGACCGCGGATCAGCCATGAGCACCTATCCTCGTCACGCCTCGCGTCTCGAGCAGCTCGCGGCCCGAGGGCGGCTTAGGGAGCTGATCCCCGGCAAAGGGCTCGATTTCGCATCGAATGACTATCTGGGACTGCGCAACTCCGCGGAGTTGGCCCAGAGCATCACGGACGCACTCGCACGCGGTGTCCCGGTGGGCTCGGGCGGCTCGCGCCTGCTGCGGGGCAATGACGCGGAATTCGAGCGGCTCGAAGCCGAGGCCGCCACGTTCTTCGGATCAGAAGCCTGTCTCTACATGGGCGGTGGCTTTCAGGCCAATCAGGCGATCCTCACCTGCCTGCCGATGAGCGGCGATCTGGTGCTGCACGATGCGCTGGTTCACGCCAGCATGCATGAGGGGATGCGGCTCGGGACGGCGGATCTGCGCAGCTTTCGGCACAACGACGCGCAAGACGCCGCCGCCCAGATCCGAAGCTGGCGTGAGCGTGGCGGCAAGGGCCGGGTCTGGCTGGCGCTAGAGACGCTCTATTCGATGGATGGCGACTTCGCGCCGCTGGCGGATTTCGTCGCGATCGCACGGGACCATGACGCCACCCTGATCCTCGACGAAGCCCATGCGACGGGTCTCTACGGCGCCGATGGCCGGGGCCTCGCGCCGAGCGGCTGCGACGTGCCGATGATCGTGATCCATACCTGCGGCAAGGCGCTCGGGGCGAGCGGGGCACTGATCTGCGCCGAAAGCGTGGTCATCCGAACCCTGATCAACCGGGCTTGGCCCTTCATCTATGCCACGGCGCCCTCGCCGCTGATGGCGGCGGCCGTCCGGCACTCGCTGCATCTACTGCAAACCCAGCCGCAATGGCGAAACCATGCCGCAGCGCTCCGCCAGCACGCCCATCATGCGGCGCAAAGCATCGGCCTGCGCCATCACGGCAGCCAGATTTTGCCGCTGATCGTCGGTGAAGATCACGCCGCTGTCCGTCTCGCGCAGAGGCTGCAGGCGGCGGGGCTCGACCTGCGGGCCGTGCGCCCGCCGACAGTGCCCCGAGGCACCGCACGGCTGCGCATCTCGCTGACCGGTGGATTGCGGCGTCGCGACATCGACACCCTGTTCAGCACCCTGTCCACCCATGCTCCGGAGTCTACCCCATGACCTCACCCATTATCGTCACCGGCACCGATACAGGAATCGGCAAGACTGTCTTCAGCGCGGCGCTGACACTGGCGCTTCAGGCAGACTACTGGAAGCCTGTGCAGGCCGGGCTGGACGAGGAAACCGACAGCGAAACCGTCGCGCGCCTGACCGGACGACCCACCCTGCCCGAGGCATGGCGCCTGCGCACCCCGGCCTCCCCCCATCTCGCCGCCCGACTGGACGGGGTCGAGATCGGCCCCTTGCAGCTGCCCGACGTTGACGGCCCTCTCGTCATCGAAGGCGCGGGCGGGGCGCTGGTGCCCCTGAACGGCAACCGCCTCTATGCCGACCAGATGGCGGAATGGGGTGCGCCCGTCATCGTCGTCGCGCGGACCACGCTCGGCACAATCAATCACAGCCTGCTGACGATCGAGGCCCTGCGCGCCCGAGGCGTGCCGCTCGTTGGCATCGCCTTCGTCGGCGACGAGGTGGCCGACAGTCAGGACACCATCTGCCGCATCGCCGACCTGCCGTCGCTGGGCCGCCTGCCCTTCATGTTCGACCTGACGACACAAGGATTGCGCGATGCGGCCCGGCGGCTCGACCTCGATCGCATCCGGGGAGCACTGTGATGAAGGATATGGCTTTTGAACAGGCGCATGTCTGGCACCCCTATACCGAGCGCGCCCTCCCACAGCGCCTGCACAGGGTCGTCGCGGCGGAGGGGATTTGGCTGACCCGGGACGACGGGGGACGGATGATCGACGCCATGTCCTCGTGGTGGGCCGCGGCCTTCGGCCATGCGCCGGCGCCCCTCGTGCAGGCTCTGAAGGATCAGGCGGACGCTCTGCCGCATGTGATGTTTGCAGGCCTCACGCATCAGCCCGTGATCGATCTCACCAGACAGCTCGTCGCGGCGATGCCCGACGGGCTCGATCAGATCTTCTATTCCGACAGCGGGTCGGTCGCGGTCGAAGTGGCGGTGAAAATGGCCGCCCAGTCGCAGGTGAACCGAGGCCATCCCCACCGCACGGATCTCGCCACCGCGCGGGGCGGCTATCATGGCGACACATGGAAGGCGATGAGCCTGAGCGATCCCGAGACCGGGATGCATGCCCAGTTCGGCCGTGCCCTCTCGGCGCAGCACTTCGTATCGCGCCCGCCGATCCCCTTCGACGCGCCATGGACCGAGGACCCCGCGCGCAACGGGCTGGCGGAAGTGGAGACGCTGTTCCGGACCCACGGCGACCGCATCGCGGCCTTCATCATCGAACCCGTCGTGCAGGGGGCTGGCGGCATGCACTTCCATCACCCCGGATACCTGCGCGGCTTGCGCGCCCTGTGCGACCATTTCGCCATCCACCTGATCTTCGACGAGATCGCCACTGGGTTCAGCCGCACCGGGACCGATTTCGCGATGGAGACGGCAGGCGTCACCCCCGACATCCTGTGCCTCGGCAAGGCGCTCACCGGCGGCATGATGACCCTCGCCGCGACAATCACGACCAAGGAACTTGCCGCGACTGTCGGCCCCCTTATGCATGGGCCGACCTTCATGGCCAATCCGCTGGCCTGCGCCGTGGCCTCGGCCGCGATGGATCTGTGGAAAGGCCACGACTGGTCGGCCCGCGCCCGCGCGATCGAGACACAGCTTACCGCCGAACTGGCCCCGGCCCGAGCCATGACGGGCGTCCGAGACCTGCGCACGCTCGGCGCGATCGGCGTCATCGAGATGGAGGCCCCCCTGCCCGTCGGCCGCGTGCATCAGTTCTGTGTGGAAAGCGGTGTCTGGCTGCGCCCCTTGGGGCGGCTCCTTTATGCCATGCCGCCGCTGAGCATCGAACCCGACGAGCTGAGCCACGTCACCCATGCCATGCTCACCATCGCGAAGGGGCTTTGATGCGGGCGCGTTGGATCAGGCAGCAGGGGCATCGCCGTCTGGTGATGTTCTATTCGGGCTGGGCCACCGAAACCGCCGGGATCGAACGCCTGGCAGGCGACACTGACCTGTTGATCCTGAGCGATTACCGCGACGAGACTTTCGATCCCGCATGGATAGAGAGGCATGACCGGATCACACTCGTCGCCTATTCGATGGGTGTGGCGGTGGCGACGCGGCATCTGGGCGGTCTGCGCCCCGATCGCGCCATCGCGATCTGCGGCGCGACCGATCCGCGCCGCACGATCGGTGCGGACATCTATGACGGCACCCTCGCCGGGCTCGACCGCCAAAGGCTTGCCCGCTTCGCGCGCCGCGCGGGGCTGCCGCAGCCTCAGACGCCCGACATTGCCGCATTGGGCGACGAGCTGTGCGCGCTCAGGGCCCGCCCCACGGCGCCGCCCCGCGCGTTCGATCGCATCATCGCCGCGCGCAAGGATCGCATCTTCCCCGCCGACGCGATGACAGCCGCATGGCAAGGCCAACCAATCGACTGGGTCGAGACGGGCCATTTCCCGTTCGATCACTGGCAGGACTGGCGGGAGATCACCGGATGAAAGAGCGCATCGCCGCAGCCTTCTCGCGCCATCTGGCAAGCTATGACGGGGCAGCCTCAGTTCAGGCCCGGATCGCGGCACGGCTGAGTGCGCGCCTCACCCCCATGATACCGCGCGGGACCCGGGTGATCGAGCTTGGCCATGGCACCGGCCTTCTGACGCGCCACCTTTTGCAGCTGGAGCCACGCGAAATCTGGCTCAACGACCTCGCAGCACCGTTGCCCGATCTGCACTGGCCAGAGCGGACGCGTGTCCACGCCCTCGGAGGCGATGCAACAGAGATCCGCTGGCCGGATCGGCTCGATCTGGTCGCGTCGACGTCGATGCTGCAATGGCTGGCGGCACCGCGTGAGCTGCTTCGCAGGGCGTCCGACACCCTCGTCCCCGGCGGGCTTCTCGCCTTCACCAGCTTTGGTCCCGGGAATTTCCCGGAACTCGCGCAACTGGGACTCGCCGCCGGCGCTCCCTCCTATCGTGACGCCGACGGGCTGTGTAACGATCTGCCTCAAAGAATGGAGGTGATTGCCGCTTGGGATGCAACCATCCGCCTCGAATTCCCCGATGCGCGGACCCTGTTCGGGCATCTGCGCGCGACCGGGGTCAACGGGCTGATGGGCGGGCAGCTGTCGGCCCCGCGCCTACGCCACCTGATGAAACGGATGGACCGAGACGGCCCTCTGACTTTGACCTACCATCCGTCCTGCTGTATTGCCCGCAAGCCCTGACCTTCGGCCAGCATGCCCCCTTGAAAGTCTGAAACCATTCCTGCCGCGCCCACCCCCGAACTGATCGCCGACGAACTGGCCCGCCGCATCATTCGCGGCGAATTGATCGCGGGCGAGCGGCTACGGCAGGACTATGTCGCCGCCGAATTCAACGTGAGTCATGTCCCCGTCCGCGAAGCCCTGCTCAAGCTTTCCGCGCGCGGGTTGGTGGTTTCGCAGCCCAACAAGGGGGTTCACGTCGCGCCGCTGGATCCCCTTGCGCAGCGTGAGCTGAAACTCATGCGACTGGCGCTCGAGCCGCTCACGCTCCTGCATTCGGTGCCCAACCTGACGGCCGCTCAGGTGCGACAGGCCGACGAGTTGCGCCAGGCCTGCGATCAGGCCTCAAACATCTACGACTGGGAAGAGCAGAACCGCGCGTTCCACATCAAGATCTACGAGGCCTGCGAAATGCCGCGCCTGCTTGAATCGGTCGAGAACATGCAGAACCTCGCGGCCCGCTATATCCTCGTCCACTACCGCGCACGCTGGCGCCCGCGCATCGACAAGGATCACCACGGCATCATGAGCGCAATCCGGCGCCAAGACGCCAAGTCCGCGGCCGCAATTTTGACGCGCCATCTGCAGCGGCTGAACTGAACCGGGATACCCCAAAACAGCCAATCTACGTTTTGTCGGCAGCGAGAAACTTTTCAGCGGCGAACTGCAACGCAACGAGATTTTCCTAAAGCGGACGCGGACGAGCGAGACTCCGGCGGGCAGCTAAAGGCCGTTCACTGCGCCGGGCCTTTTGTCGTCACCAGCCTGTTTTGGTTGCGAGCAACGCAAACTCAGCACCAACGCAACGAATTTGCAGATTGCGCGCGGCCTGCCATGCCCTTAGGCCCGACGCGCAGCACAGAACGACCCGCTGACCGGAGACGGGCTCCAGCTTGGCCAGTTCTGGCGCGGACAATCTGACGGCCTCGGTGGAAATAGGCTTGGGCGCTTCGTCCTCACCACGCAGGTCGACCACAAGATCGCCATCATCCAGCATTTCGGCCGACACAAACCGCAGCGAGGTTTCCGGCTCGGGCGTGCCGAGAAAGCTGAACGCGCCGAAACGAAGCTCTGCCAGATCGGCGGTGAGCATCCGCCCCATGGCGGGCGGGTCGGCCCCGAGAAGCACGCGCAGCGCGATCTGCGCCTGCAGCGAGCCGATCACACCGACCGCCGGGCCGAGCACGCCCGCGGTGGCACAGTTCGCACCGGAGGCGGGCAGGTCCGGGAAGACCGCGCGCAGCGAGGGCGCCTCCCCGCAAAAGCCGCCGACATAGCCGGTCTGGCCCAGAACGCTGGCGGATATCATCGGCGTCTGAGCGCTCAGACACGCATCGGAGAGGATATAGGACACCGCGAAACTGTCCGCCGCATCAATCACCAGATCCGCCTCCGCCGCGATCTTCTCCGCCCGTCGCGGCCCGAGTGCCTCGACATGCGCCTCGACCGTGATCTGCGGGTTGAGAGCGCGCAGCGCATCGCGCGCGGCTTCGGCCTTGGGGCGCCCGAGATCGGCCATCCGGTAGAGCGGCTGTCGGTGCAGGTTGCTTTCCTCGACCCAATCGGGATCGAAGATCGTCAGCCGTCCCACGCCCGCCCCGGCGAGATATTGCAGCACCGGACAGCCCAAGCCCCCGGCCCCGATCACGACGACATGCGCGGCGGCCAGCTTCGCCTGACCCGCCGCGCCGATCTCGGGCAGGATCATCTGGCGTGCGTAGCGGGTCATGGCGCGCAGACCTTCAGCCATTCGGATACACGCGCCTCGGGGTCGGGCGCCTGCTGGATGTCGGTCACGACGGCAAGACTGTCGGCCCCAGCCGCAAGCACACCGGGCGCGCGCTCTGGCGTGAGCCCTCCGATCGCGACCAGCGGCACGGGCCCCGCATGGGCCTTCCAGCGGGTCACGCGCTCCAGCCCCTGCGGCGCCCATTTCATCTTCTTCAGCTTCGTCGGATAGACCGGGCCGAGCGCCACATAGGCCGGGTCCTGCGCAAGCGCCCGGTCCAGCTCCGCCTCGTCATGGGTCGACAGGCCGAAGCGTATCCCGGCGCGGCGCAGCGCGGGGAAATCGGCCGTATCCATGTCCTCCTGCCCCAGATGGACGAAGCTGCAGCGCAGGTCGAGCGCCTCCTGCCAGTAGTCGTTCACCACCAGCTGCGCACCATGCACGGCGCAGATATCCCGCGCCCGCGCAATCTGGCGGCGGGTCTCGGCGGACGAGGCATCCTTGAGCCGCAGCTGCACCAGCCGGACGCCCTGCGGCACCAGAAGCTCGAGCTGCGCGACATTCGAGGTAATCAGGTAGAACCGCTCCATCACATCAACTCCGCCAGCCCCAGAACCGGCGTCGATGGCACGGCCATGTCGCGCCGCTCCATCGGATCGGCAAGATGCCCCGCGCGGCCCGCCTGCACCGCCAGCGCCATCGCGCGGGCCATGCCGACCGGGTCGCCGGCCTTCGCCACGGCGGTGTTCAACAGCACCCCGTCCATCCCCAGCTCCATCGCCTGCGCGGCGTCCGAGGGCCGCCCGACCCCCGCGTCGACGATCAGCGGCACGGTCGGAAAATGCGCCCGCATCGCGCGCAGCGCGTCGGGGTTGCGCAGCCCCTGCCCCGAGCCGATCGGCGCACCCCACGGCATCAGAACCTCGCAGCCAGCCTCCAGCAGCCGCTCGCCGACGATCAGGTCATCGGTGGTGTAGGGAAAGACCTTGAAGCCATCGCGCGCGAGGGTCCGCGCCGCCTCGACGAGCGCGAAGACATCGGGTTGCAGCGTGTCGGCATGGCCGATCACCTCCAGCTTGATCCAATCGGTGCCGAAGACCTCACGCGCCATCCGCGCGGTGGTGACGGCCTCCTGCGCCGAATGGCAGCCCGCGGTGTTGGGAAGCACCCGCATCCCGGTTTCGCGCAGCATGTCCCAGAATTGCGTGCCCGCGCCATCCGTGGCCTCGCGACGCAGGCTGACGGTGATAACCTCACAGCCGCTGACGCGGATCGCCTCGCACAGGATCGCGGGCGAGGGATATTGCGCCGTGCCCAGCAGCAGCGCCGAGCCGAGTTCGGTATCGTAGAGTTTCATCTCAGCCCCCCTGCATCGGTGCCAGCACTTCGAGCCGGTCGCCCTCGGCAAGCCGCGTGTCGGCGCGGTTGGCTCGGGGCACGAACTCTCCGTTCAGCGCGGTGGCGATGGCGGGATTGGCAAAGCCCAGCTCTGCCAGTGCCGCCGCGAGGTCTTGCGCGGCGATCTCATGCGGTTTGGCGTTGACGGTGATCTGCATCGGAGCCCTCCGGAAAGAAATGTTGCGTGACACGCGCCGCCATCGCCGGCGCGAGCAGGAAGCCGTGGCGATAGAGCCCGTTGAGATGAAGCGTCCCGCCGTGCCTCTCGAGGCGGGGCAGGTTGTCGCGATAGGCCGGGCGCAGCCCTGCCCCGGTCTCGATCACGCTCGCCTCGGCAAAGCCGGGATGCAGCGTGAAGGCGGCGCTGAGCATTTCGGTCAGCGAGCGCAGCGTGATCGGGCGCGTCGCGGCGCTTTCGATCATCGTGGCGCCGATCATGTAGACGCCCTGCCCGCGCGGCACGAGGTAAAGCGGAATGCGCGGGTGAAGCAGGCGCAGGGTGCGCGTGATCTCGACCTCCGGACAATGCAGGATCGCCATCTCGCCACGCACCGGGCGCAGCTCGGGCAGATCGGCGGCGAAGCCGGTGCAATCGAGATCCACTTGCGCGGGGGCCTTGGTTCCCAGCACGATCTCGACCCCGGCCTCACGCGCGGCCTGCGCCAAATCGCGCAGCGCGCGGCGCGGATCGAGATGCGCCTCCTCCGCGAAATGCAGCCCGCGTGCGAACCGCCCCGAAAGGGACGGCTCCAACTCGGTGATCGCCGCCTGATCGAGCGTGCGATGGCCGGAGGTGCGGCGGGCGAAGCGCGTCAGCTCCGCACTGTCGCGCGGCGGCGCAAGGACCAGCGTGCCGCGCCGCGTGACCGGCGTGATCTCGGCCCACCAGTCAGCCGCCCGCGCGCCCAGCGTGACCACCGCGTCCTCGGCGCTTTCGCCCTCGCACCAGGGTGCCAGCATCCCGCCCGCATAGCGCGAAACGCTGCCCGCCCCGATCTCGTTCGCCGCCTCGAAGACCCGCACCGCAGCCCCGGCGCGCGCCAGTTCGAGCGCCGAGGACAGCCCCGCGAGGCCGCCGCCTGCGATAGTGATCATTCGCCCGTCCCCTTGAGGGGGACGTAAAGCTCGCCGCCTTCGCGGAACTTGGCGGCCATGCTCTCCATCCCCTCTTTCTGCGCCTCGGCGCGGATGTCGTGCGAAATCCGCATCGAGCAGAATTTCGGCCCGCACATGGAGCAGAAATGCGCGACCTTATGCGCCTCTTTCGGCATCGTCTCGTCGTGGAATTCGCGGGCGGTGTCGGGGTCGAGCGAGAGATTGAACTGATCTTCCCATCGGAACTCGAAACGCGCACGACTGAGCGCATCGTCGCGCCGCTGCGCGCCGGGCAGCCCCTTGGCCAGATCGGCGGCATGGGCGGCGATCTTGTAGGTGATCACGCCGGTCTTCACGTCGTCGCGGTCGGGCAGGCCCAGATGTTCCTTCGGCGTGACGTAGCACAGCATGGCGCAGCCGAACCAACCGATCATCGCCGCCCCGATACCCGAGGTGATGTGATCGTAGCCCGGCGCGATATCGGTGGTCAGCGGACCGAGCGTGTAGAACGGCGCCTCGTGGCAGCACTCCAGCTGCTTGTCCATGTTCTCCTTGATCTTGTGCATCGCGACGTGGCCGGGCCCCTCGATCATCACCTGACAGTCCTTGGCCCAGGCGATCTTCGTCAGCTCCCCCAGCGTCTCCAGCTCGGCAAATTGCGCGGCGTCATTGGCATCCGCGATCGAGCCCGGCCGCAGCCCGTCGCCCAGGCTGAACGAGACGTCGTAGCGGCGGCAGATGTCGCAGATCTCTTCGAAATGCTCGTAGAGGAAGCTCTCCTTGTGGTGATGCAGGCACCATTTCGCCATGATCGAACCGCCCCGGCTGACGATCCCGGTCACGCGCTCCACCGTCATCGGCACCATGTGCAGCCGCACGCCGGCATGGATCGTGAAATAGTCGACGCCCTGCTCGGCCTGTTCGATCAGCGTGTCGCGGAAGACCTCCCATGTCAGGTCCTCGGCGATCCCGTTCACCTTCTCCAGCGCCTGATAGATCGGCACGGTCCCGATCGGCACGGGGCTGTTGCGGATGATCCATTCGCGGGTGTTGTGGATGTTGCGCCCCGTCGAGAGGTCCATCACCGTATCGGCGCCCCAGCGGATCGCCCAGACCAGCTTGTCGACCTCTTCCTCCATCGAGGAGGTGACGGCGGAAGTGCCCATATTGGCGTTGATCTTCACGAGGAAATTGCGCCCGATGATCATCGGCTCGGCTTCCGGGTGATTGATATTGGCCGGGATGATCGCGCGGCCCGCGGCGATCTCGTCGCGCACGAAATCCGGCGTCACGTAATCGGGCAGGTTCGCGCCCCAGTCCTGCCCGTCGCGCGGCCCCACGGCCTCGCGCAGCTGGTTCTCGCGGATCGCAACGAACTCCATCTCGGGCGTGATGATCCCGGCGCGGGCGTAGGCCAGCTGCGTCACCGCCTTGTCGCCCTTGGCCCGCATCGGTTGCGGCTTGACCGGGAATTCCGGCGTCAGCCGCGCTCCTTCGGCAAAGCCGTTATCCTCGGGCTGGACATCGCGCCCGGTATAGCTCTCGACATCGCCGCGCGCCTCGATCCATGCCCGGCGCAGCGGCGCGAGACCGGCATTGATATCGGTCGTGATCTCGGGGTCGGTATAGGCACCCGAACTGTCATAGACCGGCAGCGGCGCTTCTCCGGCAGTGGGGTGCACGGCGATCTCACGCATCGGCACGCGCAGCCCTTCATGCAGGGCGCCCTCGACGTAAATCTTGCGCGATGCCGGCAGCGCACCGGTGGTGATCTTGGGGGTGAGAATGTTCATCGTTTCGGTGCTCCTCAAGCGTTCGTTCTCAAAGGACACCAATTGAGAGACGCTTGGGAAACCAAAGGCCGGGCGGCCTTTTATCATGGCACGCAACGAGAGAAAGACTCTGCCCGGTCTGCGCGCCTTGCTTCCTACGCCAGTATCAACTGGGTCAGGTTCAAAGGGTCGCGTCACCGGGTTTTCACCCTGTCAGCCTCTCAGTCCCCTAAGCGGGACTCCCCTGCGTGATCCTGTTGTAGGAGCGAAGTGCGAACCTGGCAAGGCGCGTCCGCGTGACATCCGGCGGTCGTGATCGGCGCGCCCGGCGTCAGCGGTTCAAAAGCGCGCCGTCCATCCCAGCGCCCCCCACATCGCGGAACGCTTCCCGGGTTCGTAGACGAGCCCGGCGCCGAGACGACCGATCCCGGCCATGCGCGACTGCTGAATTGAAGGCCGGACTGGGGTGCTGCGCTTTCGATATTCACCGAGGTGGTCGTCATCACCACTTTGTCGGAGCGCGCGTTTCCGGCGGCGGCCCCGACGGCGGTCCGCACGCTCATCGTCATCTTGCCCGAGGCCAGCGAGATCGGCGTCGAAACTCAGGCCGAGACACGATCGTCGCCGCTCAGGAACCCTCTCTTGCTCAAGCACACGGCATAGGCGTTCGCGTGCAGCACGCTGCCGGATCGAAGCAAACCGTTTCCTGAGAAGCTCGAACTGCCATTGGCCGCGATGAACGCGAGAGAAGCGCCGAGGCGGATTTTGGAAATACGGAATTACTTACAGCTCGTAGAGGAATGCTGACCTTCGCTGCGGTCGGGACGAAGGACCGCTTAGGGCCGACCTCGACGCTCTAATAGAGAGGGCGGGAATCGTTCATTCGCTGTGCTCACTACAGATGTCTGGTTCGGACTGGTGTCCCCGTAGTTTCGTCACAACCCACCTCAGGCCGCCTGCTTTCGAAACTGCGCGGGCTTCGTTCCGAATATACCGCGCCAGGCTCGGGCGAACTGCGTCGGGCTCGAGAACCCGCAGGCGGTCGAAATGTCGATCATCGGCATTTCGGTTTGCGTCAGAAGTTGACGCGCCCGGTCGATCCGCAATTGCATCAGGTAGCGCTTGGGTGACATGTGGAGATGCGCATTGAAGAGCCGTTCGAGCTGACGCACCGACACGCCCAATTCGTCAGCGATCTCCTGCGAGGAAAATGACTCCTCAAGTCGCTCGGACATGAAGCGAACGGCGTGCGCGACTTTTCTGTTGCGCAGGCCCGTGCGCGCCTGAAAGGAGATCCGCTGCTCGGTCGCGCTTGGGCGTATTGCACCGCAAACCATCTGCTCGGAGACCCGCATCGCCAGCGTCTCGCCATGATCGGCCCGGATGCGTGCGATCATCAAGTCCCCCGCGGCTTGCCCGCCAGACGCCGTCACGAAGGGACCGTCTTCGACGAAGACGCAGGTCTCAAGTTGCACATCCGGGAATTCCTCGCGGAAGGCATCATGGAATTCCCAATGAAGAGCACAGCGTCGGCCGTCCAAGAACCCTGCTTTCGCGAAGACGTAGGCGCCCGAGCAAAAGGTGCCGAGCGTGACTCCTGCGGCCCGTGCGCGTCTGAGCAGCGCCAGCAAGGGACGAGAAATATGGGCGCGCATATCGTTGCCGGTCACCAGATAAACCGCGTCGCAGCGCGGCAGAGCATCAAGGTCGTAATCGACCATCATGCGAATGTCACTCGACGATGTCGCCACAGCTCCCCCCTCCGCCATCAACGACCAACGGTAGAGTGCCTCACCGCTTTCCCGGTTTGCGATGCGCAGCGGCTCAAGCGCGTTAGAGAAGGCCAGATGGGAGAATTCTCCGACAAGAACGAAGACGATGTGTTGGGGCTGGGACATGACCGACTCGAAACCTCCTGTTGCGCGACGATTTGGGGATCATTGCATGAAATACATTTTGTATTCAATTTGTATTTTTGATATCGAGAGGGCGTGAAACAGGAGAATCGTCACTATGGCCACCGAAGAGACCCTCTCGCCGAAAGCACGCAAGGCAGCGCTTTTCGACCATCTCAGACGCGCAATTCTGACGCTTGAGCTGGCGCCCGGCGCTGATCTGGACGAGGCGGAGCTGTGTGAACGGTTCGACCTGTCACGAACACCGGTCCGCGAGATCCTGCGCGAGTTGGACGGGCTGGGATATGCGAATTGGCGCGACAATCGCGGGGCGCGGGTGTCTGATCTGTCGACGCGCACGCTGCATGACTTTTTCCTCGCGGCTCCGATGATCTACGGAGCGATCCTGCGGCTGGCCGCGCGCAACACCAACGACATCCAACTGGCCGAACTGCGCGCCGCCCAAGAGACCTTCCGCGAGGCGATCCATTCGGGCAGTGCCGCCGCGCGCGCGCTCGCAAATACGAGGTTCCACGAGATCACCGGCGCGATGGCGGGCAATACCTACCTGCTGCCCTCGTTCCACCGGCTGCTGATCGATCACGCCCGGATCGGCATGACCTTCTACCAGCCCACGACGCAGGCGATGGCCGACAACCTGTCGGAGGCCTGCGCCCAACACGATGCGATCATCGCGGCGATCGCGGCCCGCGACGAGGAGGCCGCGGCCGACCTCTCCGACGCGCATTGGGCTCTCTCGAAACATGAGATCGAACGCTACGTGCTGCCCGCCGCTCTGAACGCGCCGCTCGGGCGCCTTCCGCTCACCCCCTCCGCATGAGGTTGCAATGACACCGATATTCAAGTTCGAGGGGATCTATACCCCGCTGGTCACGCCGCTGCTGCCCGATGGCTCGGTCGCCTGGGACAGGCTGGCCGAGGTGATCGACTTCGTGATCGCACAGGGCGTGCATGGCCTGATCACCGGCGGCTCGACGGGCGAGAACTATGCCCAGACCGTCGCAGAGCGGATCGAGATCGCCCGCTTTACCCATGCGCATATTGCGGGTCGGGTCCCGTTGGTGCTGGGCACGGGCGCGATGCTTACCTCCGACTCCATCGCCCTGGCCAGAGCCGCGCGCGAGATCGGGGTCGATGCGATCCTGCTGGCGTCGCCGCCTTACTCGGTGCCCACCGACCGCGAGAATGCGCTCAACGCGCTTGCGATCGACAAGGCAGCCGACCTGCCGATCATGCTCTATAACTACCCGCACCGGACCGGCACGATGATGGGCGAGGAATTCCTGGACCGCGTCGGCCGCAGCCGGAACTTCTGCGGCATCAAGGAAAGCTCGGGCGACATCAATCGCGTGCATCTGCTGGCTCGTGACTATCCGCATATCCAGATGGGATGCGGGATGGATGACCAGGCGCTCGAATTTTTTGCTTGGGGCGCACCGTTCTGGGTTTGTGGCGGCTCGAACTTCCTGCCAGCGGAGCATGTCGCGCTCTACAACGCCTGTGTGATCGAGGGCGATTTCAGCAAGGGGCGCCGGATCATGTCGGCGATGCTGCCGCTGATGCGCGTGCTCGAACAAGGCGGCAAGTTCATCCAGACGATCAAGCATGGTGTGACGATGAACGGGATCGAGACGGGCGGCATGCTCCCGCCGCTCACCCCGCTCAACAAGGACGACAAGCGCGAATTGGAACAGGTGGTGCGTGTGGTCAAACGCGCGATCGCCACGATCGAGGCGGAGGGCTGAGACATGGATCTTCTGACGCAACAGGAATACCGCGCCATCGCGGAGGGGCTGGATCATCCCGGCAACGCCTTCATCGACGGCGGCTATCGACCGGCGATCTCGGGCAAGACGTTCGACACGATGAACCCGGCCACCGGCAAGGTGCTGACGCAGGTCGCCGCCTGCGGTCCCGAGGATGTGGATTTCGCCGTCGGCAAGGCGCGCGATGCCTTCGAGGACGGACGTTGGTCGCGCCTCCACCCAAGCGAACGCAAAGAAGTGCTGATCCGGCTCGCCAAGCTGATCAAGCGCAATGCACGCGAGCTGGCGGTGATGGAGAGCCTCGACAGCGGCAAGACGATCTTCGATTGCGAGACGGTCGATCTGCCCGAGACGATCCATTGTCTGAGCTG
>NZ_JBVNVL010000012.1:0-37500 GCF_055666785.1 Thioclava sp. PTB-PU3-1
GGGCGTATTCCGTTGAAAAACTCGCGCTTGATTGCTGGGCGTGGCGCTGATTCAATTCCGACATCAGGTGGGAGGATTGGCGATGATGGGACCGAAGCAGGAAGCTCAGCCAGCGCTGTTCTACGAGTTTTCGCTGGAGGATCATGTTCCGCAAGATCACCTGCTTCGATCCATCGACCGGTTCGTCGACCTGAGCGGCATCCGTGCTCATCTTGCGGATTTCTACAGCCACACGGGCCGTCCGTCTGTCGACCCCGAACTGCTGATCCGCATGCTCCTGGTCGGCTATTGCTCCGGCATCCGGTCCGAGCGGCGCCTCTGCGAAGAGGTGCATCTGAACTTGGCGTATCGCTGGTTCTGCCGCCTCGACCTTGCTGACCGGGTGCCGGATCACTCCACCTTTTCGAAGAACCGCCATGGCCGGTTTCGTGACAGCGAGCTGCTACGCCACCTGTTCGAGATGACGGTCGCACGCTGCATCGAGGAAGGCCTGGTGAGCGGGCAGCGCATGGCGGTCGATGCCAGCCTGATCGAGGCGGAGGCGAACAAGCAGAACTCGACGCCGAAGGAAGAGTGGGACGCCTCGCAAATCGATCCGACGGATGCGCCCCGCGCCGTTCGCGAGTATCTTGAGACGCTGGACGAGGCCGCCTTCGGTGCCGCCAGCGAGGTCCAGCCCAAGTTCACCTCGCATTCCGACCCGGCCAGCCAGTGGACGGCAGCGCGCAAGGGTCCGGCATTCTTTAGCTATTCAGACAACTACCTGATCGACACGGATCACGGCGTCATTGTGGATGTCGAGGCGACGCGGTCGGTCCGGCAGGCGGAGGTCGGCTCGACACGCACCATGCTGGACCGGGTGAAGGCCAAGTTCGATTTGCATCCCGAACGCCTGATCGCGGATACCGCCTATGGCACCGGGCCGATGCTGGGTTGGCTGGTAGAGCGCAAGATCGCGCCGCACATCCCCGTCTTGGACAAGTCGGGCCGTAACGATGGCACCTGGACCCGGGCCGACTTCGAGTGGGACGCCGAAAACAATCAATACATCTGCCCAGAGGGCCAGACGCTGAAGCAGTTCCGCCGGAACTATTCCGACCCGAACAGAGGACCGACCGGCAAGGGCGTCGCCAAATACCGCGGCTTGAAGCACATCTGTCAGGCCTGCCCTTCGAAGCAGCGCTGCTGCCCGAACATGGACTTCCGGTCCATCACCCGCGAGGAACACGAAGACGCCCGCCAGGTCGCCAGGGACATCGCAAAGACCAGGCAATACGAGATCTCGATGAATCTCCGGAAGAAGGTCGAGATGCTCTTCGCGCACCTCAAACGCATCCTTGGCCTCGGACGCCTCCGACTACGTGGCCCGTGCGGCGCAAATGACGAATTTCTCCTCGCCGCAACCGCCCAGAACCTCAGGAAGCTGGCAAAGATCCTTCCCGCACCGCAGCAACCGCGAAAAGCCTTATAGGAAAGGCAGTCGCACATCACGAAAGCTTCCAATTTCTGCAATCGCGAACGGGTGTTTTTCCACAGAATCGGCGGAAAGCGGACTTTCGCTGCGCTTTACCGCAATGTCTGCTATGCGAAGCTATCCGTTCAGATCAAACGCGCCGGAAATGGCATAGCGCGTCGATTTGCGGTTTTGTGTATCACCTCTGGGTGAGCTCAGAGACCTGCTCCCAAAACGCCTTGAAGTGCTTGGCGTGCGCGCCATGTCCGACACTTCCGAAACGTGAGACACATTGATACGCGCGCCCGCAGCGTCAGCAGCGCCGATTATCGCCTCATCTTCAAAGCCGACGATACGGCTTGTGGCGATGGCTTTCAGGTCGCCGCGTGCAAGGCCGGATGCACGGGCAAATGACCCTCAAGAGAGCGCCCCGATCACCGCGACCGATCGGAGGGCTCCTTCCTCGGGGACCGCGATCCGCCCGGTCGTCAGGCGGATTTGCGAATGTCTTCAGCCCGCGTCGCCAGCCAGTCTTCGAGCCAAAGCGTCGACACCGAGCCGGAGATGATGTCCGGCGCCATCAACAAGGCGGCATGAAGACTCACTGTGGTCGGTTTCGGACCGATCTGAAGTTCGCCGAGCGCGCCTGCCAGCTTCGCCAAGGCGCCGTCGCGAGTACGGTCCCAGACAATGAGCTTTCCAAGGAGTGAATCGTAATAAGGAGGGATCGTGTCACCCTCGCAGACGCCGGTGTCGAAGCGCACGCCCGGCCCGCCCGGAACCTTTAAAGTTTCGAGAACACCGGGGGCGGGGAAGAAATTCTTGTCAGGGTTCTCGGCGTTGATGCGAACTTCGATGGCATGACCGCGCGCGGTGATATCCTCTTGCTTGAGCGACAGCGGCTCGCCGCCCATGATCAGAAGCATCTCGCGCAGGAGATCGACGCCGGTGATCATCTCGGTGATCGGGTGCTCGACCTGGATGCGCGTGTTCATCTCGATGAAATAGAACGCCTTGCGATCCATGTCGTAGAGATATTCGAGCGTCCCTGCCCCACGATAAGAGACACCTTCGGCGAGCCCAACCGCAGCGGCGCACAGATCGGCACGCACCGAGTCCGGAAGGGCCACGGCGGGCGCTTCTTCCCAGACCTTCTGGCGGCGACGTTGGAGAGAGCATTCCCGCTCGAACAAATGGACCGCACGGGTGCCGTCGCCGAGAATCTGCACTTCGATATGACGCGCGTTACGAATGAAGGCCTCGATATAGACCCCGTCATCGCCGAACCCGGCCCGTGCCTCGTTCATCGCCGTGGGGAGTGCGGCGATCAGCTCTTCTCGGGTATTGGCGATACGGATACCGCGCCCGCCACCGCCAGCGGCAGCCTTGATCATCACCGGGTAGCCGATCCGTTCAGCCACCTCGACCGCCGCGTCGAGACCGGCGACACGTCCGTCGCTGCCCGGGACCACTGGCACGCCCGCCTCGATGGCGGCCGTGCGCGCGTTTACCTTGTCGCCCATCCGTTCGATCGTGGCCGCGTCGGGGCCGCAGAAGGTCACGCCCAACTCGCTTACGCGGCGGGCGAACTCGGCGCTCTCGGAGAGGAAGCCGTAACCGGGATGCACCGCATCCGCACCGCTCTCCGACACCGCTTTCAGGACCGCGTCGATGTCGAGATAGGACTTCGCCGCCGGCGCCGGTCCGATCACGACCACCTCATCGGCCATCCGCGCGGCCAGCATATCGCGGTCGGCTTCCGAAACGACCTGTACGGTGCGAATACCCAGATCTCGCGCTGCTCGGATGATGCGCACGGCGATCTCGCCGCGGTTCGCGATCAGAAGCTTCTTAATGCCGGAACCCTGCGACGTCATTCGGACACCTCTATCTCGCACAGCGAATCGCCCGGCTCGATGCTTTCGCCATCGGGCGCTGCGTAACCCTTGAAGGTTCCCGCCACCTCCGCCTCGATCGGAATGTAGGACTTCATGACCTCCACGAGCGCGAGAGTATCCCCCACAGCCACGGCATCGCCGGGCGCCTTGAACGGCTCGGCTTCAGGCGACGGGCGGTGAAAGACGAGCCCCGGAAGTGCAGCTTCGATTTGCGTGATGGCCATATCGGGCCTCCTGTTGGTCTCGTGTTACTTGATGCGGGCGAGAACCCGGTCGAAGGCGGCCAGGAACTGGTCGGCATTCTCTCGGGTGAAGACGAGCGGCGGGCGTATTTTGAGAACGTTATGCGTTTTCGAGCAGGCCGAGATCAGGACACGTTCCTCCCGCAGACCGTTGACGATGGCCGACGTCGCGGCCGCATCCGGCGTCTTCGCGGCGCGGTCCGACACGATCTCGACCCCGAGGAACAGCCCCGCGCCCCGGACGTCTCCGATGCAAGGATGGGCCTCCGCCCGAGCGCGGATCCCGTCCTGAAGATAGGCACCGATCTCGCGCGCGTTCTCGGTCAGTCCTTCGCCCTCGATCACGTCGAGCACGGCGGTCGCGGCGGCGATCGCGACCGCGTTGCCCCCGAAAGTGTTGAAATACCGCGCCTTGCGCCCGAATTCCTCGACCAGCTCCGGGCGCACGGCAACGCCCGCGACCGGGTAGCCATTGCCCATCGGTTTGCCCATGGTGACGAGGTCGGGGACCACATCATGACGCTGGAAGCCCCAGAGCGCGTCTCCGGTCCGCCCGAAGCCCGACTGCACTTCGTCGGCGATGTAGACAGCACCAGCCGCATGCGCCGCGTCGACCGCCCCCTTGAGGAAACCGCGCGGCCCGTCGAAGACCCCGTCGCTGGCGAAGATACCGTCGCAGATGAAGAGTGCGGGCTTGATGCCGTGCCGCTTCAGATCGGCGAAGGCGGCCTCGACGGCGGCGGCGAAATTCGCCGCCATGTCCTCGCCCTGACGATAGGCATCCGGCGCGGGCACGGTGCGCACATGCGGACCGAGATCGACATTCGCGCCGAGCGAGGGGGAAAACTCGGAAACCGACTGGGTGATGCCATGATAGGCCGTCTCCGTCACGACGATCCCGAGCCCCCCGGTATAGGCCTGCGCGATGCGCACGGCGAGGTCGTTGGCATCGGACCCGGTGCAGGTGAACATCATGTGCCCGATCTCGTCCGGCATCGTTTTCAGAAGCCGTTCGGCATAATCGAGGATACTGCCGTGGATATAGCGGGTGTTGGTCGCGAGGATGCCGGCCTGCGTCGCGATCGCCTCGACCACCTTGGGATGACAATGGCCGATGGAGGTCACGTTGTTATAGGCATCGAGATAAGCGTTATCTTCTTGATCGAAGAGCCAGGCCCCCTCGCCGCGCACGAGATGCAACGGCTTGTCGTAGAAGAGACGATACGCCGGGCCAAGCAGCGCCTTGCGCCGTTCGATCATCTCGCGCGTTTCTGGGTCGAGATCCGTGGCGCCTTCTTGGAAGGCGTTGACCATGCCGGTGTCAATATTCATGCGTTCACTCCATATCGCACGCGCTGAGCAAAGCCCGGGTCACGTCTTGGGTGGGAAGGGTCGCGAAACGGGCCATGGCCGTGCGGGCTGGCCCGTTGTTGCGCAGGATGTAGGCAGCGTTCTCAGGGTAGCGCGCTGCACGCCAGTTGGTGATCGTGATCGAAGCTACGAGGCGCGCCACCGTCAGATCGCGTAGCAGCTCCACCTCCTCG
The DNA here is from genome assembly GCF_055666785.1 of Thioclava sp. PTB-PU3-1. Classification (NCBI taxonomy): domain Bacteria; kingdom Pseudomonadati; phylum Pseudomonadota; class Alphaproteobacteria; order Rhodobacterales; family Paracoccaceae; genus Thioclava; species Thioclava sp. PTB-PU3-1. The sequence continues at coordinate 5,138 of NZ_JBVNVL010000012.1, forward strand.
CGCTCGAGCGGCAGGACGGCGTGATAGGAGGCCACGAGACGCGCGATTGCCCCGAGCGGATCGTCTTCGCTCGCCAGATAGGAGGCGGCAACCGCCACATCGATGGCGAGATAAGTGTTCACCATGTCGCCGAAATCGAGAATGCCGGTGATCCGGTCCTGCTCGCTCGCATCCACGAGGATGTTGTGGTGGTTCATGTCGTTATGGATCACCTGACGGCGCAGACCGCCGAGCGCAGGGGCAACCTGCGCCTCGAAATGGTCAAGCTCACGCCGCACCGCATCCGCCACCGCGTCCTCGCCGAGGCTCTCGGTCAGTGGGCGCAGGCGCTGGAGATGCCGGATGTCCCACAGCAGTTCATGGCGCGCGCCCGGATGGTCGAACCCTTCGAGCGCCCGGCCCAGCCGCGCCGTCATCGCGCCGATCCCGGACTGCATCCGCGCCGTCATCGGCACGTGATGCAGCGGCGTGCCGTCAAGCCAGGACAGAACCCGCACCACGCTGGTGCGCCCCGACGGCAGCTTTAGCCGCTGCGTGAACGCACCGTCGAGCGCAGCCACCGCGCGCGGAAGTGGAAGCTCGGGATCGACCCGGGCAACCCAGCGCAGCGCCGCGGTCTGGAACTCGGTGTTGAGCGGGTCCTCGACCGCATTCGAGATCTTCAGGATGTAGTCCTGCCCAGTCCCGGTCACGATGCGGAAATTCTGGTCTCGCTCGCAGGCGATTTCATGTGCGGAACCGTCGATCCCCCAGTGATCGTGCAAAAGCGTCTGGGCCTGATCCGGCGTCAGCCGCGGCGGCGCGCTGGCCAACAGCCCAGCCAGAAGGGAGTCTTGGTCGACCGCAGAGCCGTCTGTCATCATCGCTTCAGGCATTTTCCAGAATCTCGGGTTTGGTTTTTACATCGATTTCGGCCCGCAGCGCCGCTGCGCCGTCGCGGTCCACGCGGCGAAAACGCAGGGTCTCGTTCGGCTTGGCCTGCGCCAACTTCCAGAATGCGGCGCTCGCGATGGTGAAGGGGTTGATGAAGCCGCCGGTGCTCGGCGCGTCATTGACGAGGATGATCGGCGTCTGACCGGCAAGGTTCACAGCCCCCATCGGATAGCCGTGGTCGATGATGTTCGACGGGTCCTGCCCGTGATCCGGGGATTTGTTCAAAGCCTTGTCGGAAAACCCGAAATCCGGGCCGGTCAGGCGAATGCCGGTGCGACTGCTCTTTGTCTGAATCTGCCAGTCGGTCGAAAAGAACATCTCGATCGTCGCCTCGTCGAGCCAGTCGTCATTCGGCCCGCACAGCGCCTCGACCTCCCAAACGCGGTCGGTGCCGATCACCGGGCGCGCGGATTCGGGCAGAACGTAGAGGGCGCTCGTCTCCGAGACGCCGACCGGCAGCGTCTGACCCGCGATGAGGGCATGACCGCCGACGCCCGCCTGATGGAACACGGCGCGCGAACCCAGAACCGGCTCGGTCGCGATCCCGCCGGACACCGCGAGATAGGCCCGCGCGCCGGTCTTGGCGAAGCCCATGGTCAGCGTCTGGCCCGCCGAGATCGCGACGGTCGCGTACATCGGGATCGGCGCGCCATCGAGCGCGGGCGACATATCCGCGCCGGTGACGGCGATCAGCATGTCGGCATCGAAGGTCAGGGTCGGCCCCATGAACTGGCACTCCAGCGCAGCAGTGTCGCGGTCATTACCGACAAGGATATTGGCCTGGCGGAACGACCAGGCGTCGAAGGGCCCCGAGAGCGGGAACCCCTGCTCCAGAAAGCCCTCGCGCCCCGGAAGCTCCTGCACGCAGGTCTGAAGACCCGGTTTCACCGTGGTGATGGTGCGGCTCATTTGGAGGCCTCCTCTTGCGCCTTGGCCCAATCGAGATAGCGGTCGACCGAGAAGACCTGGTAATCGACGATGTCGTGACGGAACGTCCCCTCGGCGACGCGCGCTTCGATCTCGCTGTATTCATCGCGTTCGACGGGCTTGAACCGAACCCGGTCGCCAGCCCGGAACAGCGCGAGACTGTCCGCGAAGTCGGGAAGCCGCTGCGCCCCATCATAGGTCGGCGCCGGCGTATGGCCGATAAGCTGATAGCCGCCCGGCGTCGCGTCCGGATAGATACAGGTCAACGCACCACCAAGACCGACCGCCCCTTTCGGGGTATGGGTGCGCGGCGGATTGTATTTCGGCGCGATGATCCGCGCGGTGGGATTGAGGGCGAGAAGCGAGCATAGACCGGGCCAGAAGCCGAGCGCCGCAACCCAGTACTCGGTCGAGGCGTGACGGCGGCGCAGCGCGGCACGATCCGGCAACCCGTTCAACTCGCAGATCAACTCGGGATCGGGCGTCTTCTCGGGATAGTCCTTGCGGTAGTCTTCAACGCAGGCTTCCGTCTTCTCATCGAAATAGAGCACAGGAATCGTGATCAGCCGGCTTGCGAGCGTTCCCGTCACCCCGCGCCCCATCTCGGCATAAAGCGCTTCGATCTCGTGGCAGAGGTCCTCATAGGAGATACGGTCGGGATCGTAGTTCACCTGGAACGAGGCCAACTCGGGGATCAGATCGACAAGGCCCGCGATCCGCGCCTCTCGTACGGCAGCGACAAGTCGGTGAACGATGAAGTTGATGGTGAAATCCATCCCGTCACCCAGCTCGACCTCGATCGCGCGATCTCCTCCGGGATAGAATCGCAGAGCTTCGTGAAGCATTCGACCTGTTCTCCTCTCGGCTATTTTTCGACGCATCCGCGCGACTTTGCCGCTGGATCTTCCTCAGTTGGAGTATATGATATATCAATTAGCGTCAACGCCCTTTACCCGTCGACACAAAGTAAGATACCAAGTTGGGAAGCGGACCACGCGCAGCGAAAGGCATTCGAGTGAAGAAGATTGAGCACCAGTCATTGAGCGACCAAGCGTATCACGCGATCCGGGACGGGATGCAGGAGGGCCTTTTTATCCCGATGGAGCCGCTGGTCATCCGCACGCTCGCGGCGAACTACGGAATCTCCGCCACGCCGATCCGCGAAGCGCTTCAACGGCTCGTCGCCGAGCGCCTCCTGACGGTGCTGCCGAATCGGTCGATCGTGGTGCCCCGCATGACCCAGAGACGATTTCGCGAGCTCATGCCAATCCGAGCAGCGCTTGAAGGAATGGCGGCGGAACTGGCCGTCGACAAGTTCACCGAGGAGGAAATCGCGCAGCTCTCAGAACTGACCGCGCGAGTGGAAGAGGTCGCGAAACGACATGATTCCGCTGGCTATCTGACCCTCAACCGCGAATTCCACTTCACCGTCTACCGCCGCGCGAACAATCCAGAACTTCTTCTTCTTATCAATGACTTATGGCTAAAGGTTGGCCCGGTTTTTACCGGCCTTTTCGACGATGAGCACTTCAAACACCACGCAAATGACGAACACCGCAATATCCTCGCAGCGATCGAGCGGCGCGACGCGGAAGCAGCGGGTCGGTTCATGCGGCAGGATATCGACATTGCCGCGAAAGCATTGCTTCCGCTGATGCCGCTGACTGAGGGGGCCTGAGCGCGACACCGGCCAGAACTCAAGTAGACACCCACCGGGGCGGCACCTTGCCGCCCTTCTTTTTTGCGCAGCAGGCCCTGCGCAAAATGCCCCGGCAGCACCCGGCGACCAAACCGCGCCTCACCCGCCTCGCTGCCGACATCCTTGCCCTGCCCAAAAAAACAGCCACCCGCCCAGATTCGCTTTCGTCACGCGATTTTCGTTTGCGACGCAAAGAGGCGCCATACGTTTTCGGCCCCGACCTGCTTCCCCTTGGGAAAGATTATCTTGACACAAGGTGGCGATATCGTCGTTATAGGATACATGATATATCATTTGGAGGCGAAGATGGTGACGATCAATTGCGATATGGGCGAGTCCTTCGGGATTTACGCGTTCGGCGACGACGCGGCCTGCATGCCCTTCGTCACCCACGCCAACATCGCCTGCGGCTTTCACGCCTCCGATCCCGTGGTCATGCGCGACACCCTGCGCAAGGCGAAGGCCGCCGGCATCAATGTCGGCTCCCACCCCGGCCTGCCCGACCGTGAGGGCTTCGGACGGCGGCGGATGCAGATGCGGCGCGACGAGATCTACGCGCTCATCATGTATCAGACCGGCGCGCTGCAGGCGCTGGCCGCGGCCGAAGGTCTTGCGCTCTCGCACATCAAGCCGCACGGCGCGCTCTTCGGCATGGCTCAGAACGAGATGCACGTGGCGGAAGGCGTTGCGGATGCGGCCGAAGCGCTCGGCCTGCCGGTGATCGCCTATTCCGACTGCTGTATGTCGGAGGTGTTCACCCGCCGCGGAATCCCTTTCAGCTGCGAGTTCTATGCTGACCTCGACTATGGTGACGACGGACGCCAGATCATTTCGCGCGAGCATGAGAGCGTCCCGCCTGAGGCCGTCGCCGAGAAGGTCCGCCGCGCCGTGCTCGAAGGCATGACCACCGCCGTGAGCGGCAAGGACGTGTCGGTCGTCGCCGAAAGCATCTGCGTCCATTCCGACACGCCAAACGCGATCGCGGTCGCGAAGGCGGTTCATCAGGTTCTTATGGATGAGGCGAGGCTGACCACCGCATGACCGCCGTGCGCATCATATCGGGCAATTCGCTTCAGGCGGAGCTGACGGACGATCTCGCGCCGGTTCTGCGCGCGATTGCAGCCAAGCTCGGCCCCGACGGGCGCGCGGCGCTCTACACATTGGGCGCGCGCGTGCGACGCGCCACCACCGGCACGGAAATCGCCCGTCATTTCTGCGCGGACGGGACGAGCGAGGTGCTTCTGCGGGAAGCGCTGGTGTCGGCGGACCGCGATCTGGGCGACGGCACCGCGCGCATGGCCGTGATGACCGGCGCCGCGCTGGCGACCGGACGTCGGTCCGTCGCCGCGGGTGTGCATCCTTCGCGCCTTATCCGCTCTGTCGATGCGTTGCGCCCCGAGATTACGCGCCATTTCGAGGCCGTCACGGAAGACGTCGATGATAACGAAGGCATCCTCGCCGCTGCAGCCCTTCCCCCCGACGCGACGGATGCCCTGCACCGCGCGCTCGAACTCGCAGGGTCCGAGGGTCATGTCGAGCTGAGCGACCAGCCGGAACCCGGACTGCGCCTCGATCATGTCGAAGGTTTTTCCGCCGATATGGAGCCGCTCCTGTCGGGGGTGCTGACGCATATGGATGCGGTCCACGTTCTGGTGGTCAACGACATCCTGACCGATTTCAAACGCCTCGCCCCCGTGATCGAAGGTTTCGCGCAGAGCGGCAAGTCGCTGCTGATCGCGGCGCGGGGGCTCGAGGGCGCCGCCAAGCAGCTTCTGGAGCGCAACCGGCAGGCCGGCGTTCTGCGCGTGGCCGCGATCACGCCGCGCGACAAGGGCCCGCGCGCCGCCGAAATCCTGCGGGACCTCGCGGTCGCGACCGGCGCGGCCCTCGTGGATGACGAGACCGGCCAGACACTCGACACACTCACGCCCGAGCATCTCGGTGCGGCAGAGGCGTTCCGGCGCAGCGGAGATCACGTGACCTTCTCCGCCCCCGCCGGCGACGCCGCGGCCATCGCGCTGCGGCTTCAAGACATCGCTCACGAAATCGAACGCAACCGCTACCTTGCTCTCGACCGCGAACATGCACAACGGCGCCACGCCCGCCTCTCGGGACGCTGGGTCGAGCTTTTCATCGGTCCGCACAGGACCGAACCCGATTTGCGCGCACGGATGGCACGTGCGCTTGCTTCGGTGCGCTCGGCGCGAACTGGCGGCACCCTGACAGGTGGAGGCGTCGGCCTTACCGAAATCGCCGCGCGCCTCGATGCCGAACGTCCGTCCGACCCTACCGATCGCGCCGCCCGAGCCCTTGTTGGCGAGGCTCTGCGCGCGACCGGACGCGCCTTGCGACGCAACGCCGGACTGGAGCCCCTCGACGGCGTCCTTCCTGCCGACTCTGTGCGGGACCCGGCCCGGCTTTCGCGCGACGTGCTCGACCTCGCGCTGTCGCTCGCATTGCGCATTCTGACACTTGAGACGGCCGTGCTGCGCACGCCCCATCACTCTCACTAATCGACTGACTTGAGGACATGAAATGAAGGATATGCACAGCGAACCCATGCTCGAGGTCAGCAATGTCGTCCACAAGTACGGCAGGGTCACCGCGCTGTCCGATGTGTCGCTGTCAGCGGCGAAGGGCGAATTCCTGACGATCCTCGGCTCCAGCGGCTCGGGCAAGACGACGATGCTGCGCGTGATCTCCGGGCTGGAAACTCCCTATGCGGTCGACCGCCTGCGCATCGGGGGCGAAGATGTCGTTGGGCTGCCCGCGGCCAAGCGCAACTGCACCACGGTGTTCCAGAACTACGCGCTGTTCCCGCATATGAACGTGATCGAGAACGTGGCCTACGGCCTGCGCATCCGCGGCCGTACGGCCCAGGATTCGACCGCCGAAGCGAAGCGTGCGCTGGAGATGGTCCAGCTCGGGGCCAAGGCCGACCGCTCCATCGGGCAGCTCTCGGGCGGGGAACGCCAGCGTGTGGCACTTGCGCGCGCGGTCGTCACCCGCCCCGCGATCCTGCTTCTCGACGAACCGCTCGGCGCTCTGGACGAACGCCTGCGTCAGGACATGCAACTGGAACTCATGGAGCTTCAGCGCAAGCTTGGCATGACCTTCATCTACATCACCCATTCTCAGGAAGAAGCGCTGACCATGAGCGACCGCGTCGTTCTGATGAAGCACGGCCGGATCGAGCAAAGCGGCGCGCCGCTCGACCTGTTCGACCACCCGGTGACGCGGTTCGCTGCGGATTTCATGGGCTACGAGAACATTCTCGAAGGCAAGCTTCTGCGCAAGGACGGCGAGATCGGCGAGGTGGAACTGGTCGGCGGCGCAATCGTGCGCGGCACTCTCGCCACCTCTGACATTCAGCCGGGCGGCGCCATCAACCTTGCCATCCGGGCCGAGCGGATCGGACCGGTCGCAGCCGACGAGGACGGGCTCGATGCCACCCTGTCCAACCGCGTCTATCGCGGGAAATACACCGACATGATGGTCGAGACGAAAGCGGGCACGCTGCGTCTGCGGTCCTGGCACGGTGCGCCCAACGAGAAAGGCGCCATCTCGCGGGTCGGCTGGAAGCTATCGGACGCCGTGATTTTCCCCGAACACAAGGGCTGATCGCGTCGATCGGTCCACCTTCGGGAAAACTGGCTTACGCAGCCGCTCGAGACGGCGCGAAGCCCCAACAGGAGAAGGAAAAAATGAAGGACAAGTTCTCTACGTTCGATCAGATCGAACTGACCCGGCGCAACATGCTTCGCGGCATGGGCGCGGTTGCTGGCACGGCAGCCCTCGCGGCTACCGGTCTCGCACCCCGTGGTGCGATGGCACAGGATATGCCCGTCGTGCGGGCTTACGGCGTTCCGACCGCCGCGCTCAAGGATTGGTCGCCGCTCGAAGCCAGCCTCGGCATCAAGTGCGAACTCAACGGCACCTCGAACGATGTCGGTGTTTTCATGCGCGACATCATGGCGTCGAACCTCGGTGACAGCACCGACATCTACATCTTCGAGAGCGGCACCGAAGACATTCTCGGCCCGCGCGGCATGTATGCCAAGATCGAGACGGACCACCCCGAACTCACCCTGTGGGAGCGCACGTCGGATGCTTGGAAACGCTCGCCTGTCGTCACCGACGAAGAGGGCAACCAGTGGGGCGTTCCGGTCATCGGCAACGCCGACAGCTTCGGCTATGTGCCCGAGGCCATCGGCGTCGATCCCGCAAGCGAGGAAGAACTCTCGTGGTCGCTGATGTTCGAAGACGAAGCCACCCGCGGCCGCGTCGCCTACGGGCAGGGCTGGAGCTACTCGATGCCCTCCGCCGCGCTCTACCTGAAGGAAACCGGCAAAGCCGACATTAAGAATGTCTCGGATATGACCGCCGAAGAAGCGGCGGTGGTCGCGGACTTCCTCATCGAGCGCAAGAAAGCGGGTCAGTTCCGCACGCTCTACGGTGCCTTCGAGGAGCAGATCCAGCTTCTGACCAACAAGGAAGTCGACGTGATCAACTGCTGGGAACCGGCAGTGCGTGAAGCCAACAACGTGTTGGGCGAGAACGCGACGCGTTACGCCTACACCGTCGAGGGCTACTTCAAATGGGGCCACGGCGCCTATGTCGCCGCCCCCGCGATGGAACGCGACAATGTCGACAACATCTACAAGATGCTGAACTACTTCCTCGGCGGCGAATACCGTGCGCTTCAGGCCCGCGATCGCGGCTATGCCGGCCCGAACATGGACCTCGGCGTGGCCTATGCCGAAGAGAACGGCTGGAGCGACGCGGAAATCGAAGCCCTGCGCGCCACCGAAGCCAAGGTGAACCGCAAGTTCGAGAAGCCCTTCACCTCGACCACGACGCCGCAGAACGCGTCCGACATCGAGGAGCAGTGGCAGCGGTTCCTCAACGCCTGATCCCTTCGCGTCCTCCGCGCCTGCGGGGGACGCTACCCGGCCTCGCCAAAGGGCCGAACACCACAGGAAGATAGATGACCATGAACGCCGAATTGGATGCGCCCATGACGCAGACCAGACCGAAGGACAAAGGCCGCAAGCCCGCTATGAGAATCCCCGTCGCAACCGTGGCGCTATGGGTGATCTGCGCGGCCTGGACCGTGCTGGTGATCGTTCCGCTCCTCATCCTGTTCGTCTACAGCTTCTTTTCGACCGAGTATTTCCAGACGATCTACGAGCCGAGCCTCGAGACGTGGAAGGGCCTCTTCGCCTCGGGGCGCTGGGAGGTCACGCTACGCACGCTGCGCATCGCGCTGACCGTGACGCTGATCGAGCTCGCCATCGGTTTTCCCTTCGCGCTCTGGCTTGCCAAGGGAGCGCGCAGCCAGATGGCCCGTGCCGTGTTCCTCGCGCTGCTGACCATTCCGTTCTTCCTCGACCTGTCGTCGCGCACGATCGTCTGGCGCGCGATCCTAGGCCAGAACGGCCTGATCAACACCGTCCTCATGTCGACCGGGATCACCGATGCGCCGCTCGACTGGCTTCTGTACTCGGAATTCTCGGTGCATTTCGGGATGATCCCGGCCCTGTTCCCCCCGATGGTCCTGCCGATCTACATGGCCATCATCCTCATCGACGACACCCTGATCGAAGCCTCCAACGACCTCGGGGCGACCCCAGCACAGACCCTGTGGAAGGTGATCGTGCCCCTTTCCCTGCCCGGCGTGATGGCGGGCTTCGTCTTCACGCTCGGACCGGCGCTGGCCGCATGGGTCGAGCCGGGAATGCTGGGCGGCGGCTTCGTGAACCTGCTGTCGAGCTCGATCGAGAGCGCCTACACCGCCCTGCGCTATCCCGTCGTCGCCGCCCTCTCTGCATTCGTGATCGGCCTCCTGCTGCTGATCCTCGCGGTGATGGCTCTCATCCTGCGCCACCTCGGCGGCGCGAGACTCGCGCTGCGCCGATGACCACGGGCAAAAGGAAAGACCAATGACCGACATGACCGCCACGACAGGCCCCGCCTCGCTCGAAACCAGCTACAACCCGAATTGGAAGCGGCTCGGCAAATGGATGGGCATCGCGATGCTCGCGCTGATCTACTTCCCGCTGCTTTGGCTCGTCCTGCTGTCGATCTCGAGCGACCCGCTCTCCGGCATCCCCGGCGCCTTCTCGCTACGCCACTATCAGGCACTGTTCGCGAGCAGCGACTGGCACATGCCCTTCGTCGCCAGCATTGTAATCGGCCTGATCGTCGGATTGGTCAGCGCAGTTACCGCCACAGTGATCGGGCGCGAAGTTCCGCGCATCGCCAGCCCCGGCCCGATGCTCCTCGTTTTCGTCCTACCGCTCTTCGTGCCCGGCATGTCGATGGGCGCGGCCCTCTTCATCTTCAGCCAGTCCGTGCTCGGACTCGATCTAGGCTTCTGGTCGATCGCCGTGGGGCATTACGTCTGGGCCCTGCCCTTCGCACTCCTGATCGTACTCGTCGTAACCCTGCGCTTCGACCATACCCTGATCGAGGCGGGACGCGACCTCGGAGCGAGTGACTGGCGCGTCTTCAAGGATATCGAATTTCCGATCCTCATGCCGGGCATCGTCAGTGCGGGCCTCTTCGGCTTCCTGATGTCCTTCAACGAGGTCATGCGGACGATCTTTCTGCGCGGCACATCAGAGACCATGCCGGTATGGAACTGGGTGCAGGCGGCAGCCCAGCAAAGCCAGGTGCCGATCATCTTCGCCCTGTCCTCGCTCGTTCTGTTGGTGACGCTGCCACTTCTCAGCGCGATGTTCTGGCTGCTGTTCGTGCGGTTGAACCGGACCTGAACTTCCAGTCGCCCGCGATTATCTCCCAACTGAGGCGGCGGTGGACGCGGTTCGCAAGTATTGCATCCGCTCTCCCTGACACACCTGTTTCGCGCGCCGGGAGTCTCTTAGGGTGCTGTGCGCCAAGATAGAGTGTTGGCCATCATTCCCTTTCGGCCTCTGGAAGACCTCAGCGACCTGCTAAGCGGAGGGGTGCAGACTGCCCATCTGAGAGCCATGTCTGCGGCGCAGTATCGCCCAAACCCGGTGATTAAAGGCACGCGGATCACTTGCAGATCTGTGCTTGTCAGGCTTGGCGACGGCGATACCTTGGATGATCTCTGTGAAGAGCATCCCTCGATTCCAAGAGAAGCATTCGAGGGCGCTGCTACCTATGCCCGCACCCACCCCGTGGGGAATCCTCCGAAGGCAGACCTTGACGACGATGAGCCAGAAGTGTGCCCGACAGAGTTACAGGCAAATCTGCTCCTTGTCCGTAATGGCAAATTCGCGAACCGGATTTGGCCTCTTTAACTAACCAACGACCCGTGAGCCAGCGTTTCATGACTGAGAACACAAGTGAAGGCACCTACAATGCTTCGGAGGGAAGGCAGCAGGAGCCTCCTTCAGAAACGTAGCCCAAGCAGTAGGTAGCTGCGACAGGGCGAAATGGCCGGTTTGAGGCCGACACTATCTCCAGTGAGCGGTGCCTCCGCGGCAATGCTGACCAAGATCTTGATTTCGGGCGTTCTCGGAGTTGGCGCGAAAAATGATCTCGGAATCGGAGCCGCCGAGTTTCCCAGTTTCAAAAAGTTGCTAAGAATATGGGCTGGTTTTTCTTTCCATCAAAACAGGAAAAGCTAAGGTCGACTCGGAAAGAATTCGCTTCGTAGGATACTGACTTAAAACGCAAAGTTACGCGAAATTTGCGCAAATCTATGCGCAAAAGACCCGCAAAGCTTTGCTTGAAGCTCGCCAGAAACTACTAACGAATTCAGCGTACAGCCCGCAACATTGCGCGCAATCCTACAGGGCCCTGTGGCCACGCAGAAGTCGAACCGCGCAAATACCCTGTTTCCGGAAAGATCTTTGTAATTTTGTCCAGTTGTCGGCCCTCCTTCACGGAGTTGGATATCGCACAGCTATGTGGGAGGAAGTAGGCATGACAAAAAAGCATTGGCCTACGGATATTTCATGACACGCATTCTCCTTCTCGTTGCGACTTTTTCCGGCCTGCTGGCGGGACCGGCAGCGGCCGAAAAGCAAATCTACAAGGTCACGCTGGGCCACCGATCCCTGGGCATGCTGCAATTCGAGGGGCAAGGTAGTAATGCGAAACTGCTGCTCTCGCTCGACAACACGCCGTTCGGCTTGGACGATGGAACCTTCGAGGCGGTGACGCAGGCCAAAGGTCATGAGGTCCATTACCTCGGGACGAGCCGAGGCAGCGAAACGCGCGATATCGCGATCGTCCGAGACGCGAACACCGTGACGGCCGTTAAGATTACACCGCGCTCTGAGATGACCGAGATGACGGACGCCGGAAAAGTCCCCGCCGGTGTGATCTCCCCGACGGAATTCTTCGCAAAGCTGGCAAATGGTGAAACCTGTCCTTCGCCAATGGCCATGTATGATGGTCGACGCGTGGTGCAGATGGCAACGACAGCCAAGAAGCAAAACGACGACACCGTGATCTGCGACCTATCCTATCGCGTTGTCTTGGGCCCCGGATATGTCTGGCCGTTTTACTTCAAGTCCTTCGATGTGCATGCCGCCTATGACGCACGCAAGCTCGCGACATTCAGCATGAGTGGCGGTGGGTTCACGGTGAGGCTGACCCGGCAGTAGCCGCACGCCCCCAGCACGTTCAGGGTGCGGCCACCTGGATCCTCAGCGAGCGGTCCGACGATGCGGCGGCGACGCCTGACACGGGACTGCGCTCATCGCGCACCGAGGGAACCGCGCTCGCGGGCGAGACCGAGCATCGCAAACACTGCCAGTCCGCTGAACAAGGTGCTCATCACCACGGCCTCGTGCCAGCCCGCGAAGAAGCGCTCGCCATCGCGTCCGGCAATCAGGATCGAGATCAAGGCGATCCCGAGGGCGGAGCCGAGGTAGCGCGCGGTATTATTGGCAGCCGATCCCATCGCGGCGCGCTCGGGCGGCACGGATTGCACCGCCTCATGCCCCAGCGCGGCGTTCAGGATACCGTTCGAGACCCCGGCAATCAGCAGCCCCGGCACGAGGATCGCCCAACTCGCCGCAGGCGTCGCGAGCAGCATCAGGGCCTGTCCGACCCCGCAGCCGACGATCCCGCCGATCACGCGCTGGCGCGAGGTCCAGCGCGCGGGCAAGCGATGCGCGTTGAGCGCGGCGATCGCGGTCAACGCCGACCATGCGAGGAGAACGAAAGCGGCCGTAAGTGGCGTCTGCCCCATGCCGCGCACCAGCACGGTTGGCACCAGAGACATCAGCGCAAGCACGCCCGCGCCCGAGGCGAAAGCCGCGAGTGTCGCGCCGGTGAAAGGCGCATGGGCAAAGAGATCGAGCCGCAGGATCGGGTTCGGAGCCCGGCGTTCGGTGCGCAAAAAGAGAGCCAGAAAGGCCAGCGCGCCCAATGCGAGCAAGCCCACCACGCCGAAAGCTCCCAACCGCAACTCGGTGAGCGCCGAGAGCAGGCAGCCGAGGCCGAGCATCAGAAGCAGGCCGCCCGTGAGGTCGACCCTATGCGGGCTGCGCGGGCTCTCGGGCAGGCGGGCCGAGGCGCTCAGCGCAAGGATGGTCGCAGCGAGCGCGATCGCCCAATGCCCTGCGGGCCATCCCCCAATCGGCAGCAGCGCCGCGGCAAGGATCGGCCCGAGCGCCACGCCCGCGCCAAGGCCCGCGGCCCAGATCGCGGCGGCACGGCGGCGTGGCTCGCCCTCGTAGATCTGGCCCAGAAGCCCGAGGCCGCAGGCCATGATCCCGGCGCTGCCGAGTCCCTGCACGACACGCGCAACGATCAGAAACAGACCGGTCGGCGCGAGCGCGGCGGCAACAGAAGCGAGCGCAGTGAGCCACAGCCCGCCCACGAAGGTCCGCCGCCGCCCCAGCGTATCGCCGAAGGCCCCGGCGATCAGAAGCCCGCACGCGGCTCCCAGCGGCATGCCCGACATGATCCAAGCCTGCTGCGCGGGGCCGAGCCCGAGCGCGGCGGTCATCGCCTCGAGCGTGGTCAGCGGCAGGGTGAAAACAACGAGGGACAGGAGTGTCGCAAGCGCCACGATGGCGAGCGGGGCTTTGGGGGTAACGGGCATTTCAGCTTTCCTTGGTCACGCGATGCCGAAGCCAGACGAGACCGCTCTCCAGCGTCTCGGTCTGACCCAGTTCCAGCGACTTGGTCGGGCCGGTGATCAGCCCCACCTGAGTGGTCGGGTTTGATAGTTAGGGCATGACTGGCGCTGGTCCATCGGGACAAGGGATTCCAGGGTCGGTGGACGTTAGCCCAAAGCACAATGCTGTCTTTGGTGTCGTCGTGCCACTGGCGCGACGGTCCACTTCAGTGGGGGAACGGAACAGTATGCGGATCGGATGCGCGACCAGCACACCGCTTTGCATATCGACGGGTCTCAAAGTGTGAAGGCGGCGCGGAACGCCTCGAGTGCCGCCTCCTCATCGCCCTGCGCGAAGGCCTCCATGGCGACTGGGCCGCGATAGCCCATCTGCTGCAGCGCTTTCGCCACACCGGCATAGTTGATCTCACCCGTGCCCGGCTCGAAGCGCCCCGGATTGTCGGCCACCTGAACCTCGCCGATCCAGGGCAGGCTCGCCTTGCACCAGCGGATCAGATCCCCTTCGCCGATCTGCGTATGATAGAGGTCGAGATTGATCCGCAGCTGTGGACGATCGACGGTCGAGACCAGCGCCAGCACATCCGCGGTAGAGCCGAAGGGACAGCCCGGATGATCGATCGGGTTGAGGTTCTCGAGCGTGAAGACCACCCCCTCTTCCTCAGCCAGATCGCAAATCCGGTTCAGCGTATCGCAGGCCCGCTGGAACATGCCCGGTGCGAAGCTGCCATGCTGCGGGATCGGGATACCGCCGTCGCCAAGACCCGTGCCATGCAGGTTGAGCCGGTCCACGCTAAGCCGCTTACCGACCGCCGCGGTCTCACGCGCCGAGCGCAGCAGCATTTCCGCCCCCTCTGGGTCACTCAGCCGCCCCTCCAGATAGCCGTTCATGATCGTGTAATTCGCCCCCACCGCCTCGAGCTTATCGAGGTCGTGATCCGGCCAGTTCCACAACCCCACACCGAAGCCCATCTCGGTCAGCCGCGCTGCGCGCCATTCGATCGGCCGGTCGCGCCAGAGCATCTCTGCGCAGGCCGCCAGTTGAAACGGTTGTTCCATCATCTTCTCCACCCGGATGCCCTCAGGCATCCCGATCCATGATCCACTGCACAGCCGGATCCGCCTGGAACCGCCAGTTGCGGCGCGGCCCGGCCATGACGTTGAGGTAATACATCTCGAACCCGTAGGGTGCGCCGCAGGGATGATGCCCGCGCGGGACCAGCACCACGTCGCCATCCGAGACCGCCATCGTCTCGTCGAGCGTGCCGTCCTCGGTATAGACCCGCTGGATTCCGAAGCCCTGTGCCGGGTTCAACCGATGGTAATAGGTCTCTTCGAGATAGGTGATGCGCGGGAAGTCGTCCTCGTCGTGGCGGTGGCTGGGATAGCTCGACCAGTGCCCCGCCGGCGTGAAGACCTCGGTCACGAGAAGGCTGTCGCAGTAATCCTCCCCCTCCATCGCGATATTGTTGATATAGCGCGTATTGGTGCCGGTGCCGCGCTCGGTCAGGCTGATCCCGTCGGGCCCAATCTTGCGCGCTTCATGCCCGCCCTTGCCGGGTGCTGTGCAGACCGCGATGGTGCAGTCGGTCTCGGCCACGGCTTCCCAATCCTGATCGTTGGGCACATAGAGGCAATGCGGAGGCGTCTTCTCGAAGACATCCATCCGCTCGCCCAACACGCCCCAATCCTGCCCGGCGGCTTTGATTACAGCCTTGCCCTCGACCATCACGAGGATCGCCTCGTTCGAACCAGTGGCCTCCGCCGCGCTCTCGCCCGCGCGCAGCCGGTAGAGCGAGAAGCCGACATAGCGCCAGCCCGCCGATTGCGGGGTGATCTCATGCACCTTGCCGTGGGTCCCAAAGGGTTTGCGCAACAGATCGGTCATTTGTCTTCTCTCGGATTGAAGGTCACGAAAAGACGATAGGCGGCATATCCGCCCATCGCGAGGAACAGGATTGCGAAGCCCGGATCACCGGCGACGAGTTCGAACAGCCCCCAACCGAGGGCCACCCCCACCACCAGCAGCCGCTTCCACAGCGGGCGGAACCAGGGCGTGTCGAAATCGAGGAAACGATCGCGGGCCATGCGCTCAGGCCCGTTCAGTGGCGATCAGCCCCGCCTCGACGGCGGCTGACTTGAGGGTCTTGAGCCCCAAGGACTGATACTCAAACGGGTTGCGCTGATCGGGATCCTGCTCGGCCTCGATCACGATCCAGCCATCATAGCCCGCCTCTTTCAGAATCCGCAGGAGCGGTCCGAACTCCACGCCGCCCTCGGGGTCGCCGGGCACGGTGAAGACACCTGCGCGCACCCCGTCCATGAAGGACATGCCGGTGTCGCGTACCTGCCGCATCACCTCGGGGCGAACGTTCTTGGCGTGGAAATGGCGCACGCGGTCGACATATTTGCGCAGCATCGGCGCGGGATCGACGCCGTCGCCGCCGAAATAGCAATGCCCCGCATCGAACAGCAGCTTCGTCGCAGGCCCGGTCGCCGCCATGAACGCGTCGATCTCGACAGGCGTCTCGACGACGGTGCCCATGTGGTGGTGATAGACGAGATCGATGCCCTGCCCGGCCGTGAACGCCGCCAGTTCCTCGACCTTGGCGCAGAATTCGGCCATCTCGGCCGCGCTCAGCACCGCTTTTTCGGACAAAGGCACATCTAGCCCCTGCACCGAATTCGACGTTTCACAGGCAATACAGACGGTGCAGCCATTATGCTTTAGCTTGTCGAGATGCGGCTGGATCGCCGCCTTCTCAGCTTCCACTGATTGGGCCAGAAGGTTGAGCGAATACCAGCCCGAAACGAAATCCAGCCCATAGCCGCGCAGCAGTTGCTTGAGCGCCTCGGGGTCGTCCTGCGGCCAGCGATGGCCGTTCTCGATCCCCTCGAAACCGATCTCGGCGGCTTCGTGCAAGATCTGCTCGGTCGGGATATGCGCGCCGAGGCTCTGGTCGTCATCATTCGCCCAGGCGATCGGGTTCGTGCCGAAACGGATCATCTCTTTCCTCCTCAATTCACCAGCCGCGCGTTTGCGATCTGGGTCAGGTATTCTTCGAAGCGATCGCGCTGCTTCTGGCGGTCCGAGACCTCGGGCACCGCCACGTCCCAGAAGAAACCGTGTTCGCCCGCCGTGGTCTCCAGCCCGGTGCCGGGGAAGTCCTTGGCCACGGTGTCGATCACGATGACCGTCGGGATGTCGCGCTCGCGCGCGGCTTTCACTTCCGCTTCCAGCTGGTCGGTATTGGCCGCCTTCACCGCATGCGCGCCCATCGCCGCCGCGTGGGCGACGTAGTCGATCTCGGGCTGCACCTCGACATTGCAATCGACATACATGTTGTTGAAGGGCTCGCCGCCGCAGCCCATCGTCTGCAGCCGGTTGATGCAGCCATAGCCGCGGTTGTCGGTCAGGATCACCGTGAAGGGCACCCGCCGCATCACCGCCGTCGCGAGCTCCGAATTCGCCATCATGTAAGAGCCGTCACCCACGAAGCAGAGCACATCGCGCTCGGGCCGCGCGAGCTTGAGGCCCATCGCGCCCGCCACCTCGTAGCCCATGCAGGAATAGCCGTATTCCATGTGATAGCCGCCCTGAGACGGCTTCCACAGCAGCTTCAGCGCGCCGGGCATCGTGCCCGCGGCACACATCGCCACAGCGTCGTCACCCGTCGCACGTTGCACCGCCCCGATCACCTGACCGTCGGTCGGCAAAGCCGCCTGATCCTCGGGACGCGCGCAATAGGCGTCGACCGCGCGCAGCCAGTCCTCGCGGGCCTCCGCATCGGGCGCCGCGGCCTGATAATCGCCAAGCGCCGCGCTCAGCTGCTCGAGTGCGACCTTGGCATCGGCCACGAGGCTTTCCGACCCGTGCTTGGCCGCGTCATAGCCGTGGATATTGATCGAGACGAGCTTCGTCCCGGCCCCGAACAGCGTCCGCGAGCCGGTGGTGAAATCCTGGAACCGCGTGCCGACCCCGATCACCAGATCGGCGTTTTGCGAGGCGGTATTGGCCGCCGCCGATCCATCGACGCCCGAGGCCCCGAAACTCATCGGATGGCTCTGCGCGAGGCTCGACTTGCCCGCCTGCGTCTCCGCCACCGGAATCTGATGCTTCGACGCGAACTCGGCCAGCGTGTCCTCAGCTTGGCTATAAACCACACCGCCGCCCGCGATGATCACCGGGTTCTTCGCCGCCTTCACCATCTCGGCGACCCGCGCCAGTTCTCCCGCGTCCGGCGCCGGGCGACGAATGCGCCAGACGCGCGGCGCGAAGAACTCCACCGGGTAATCATAGGCCTCGGCCTGCGTGTCCTGACAGAAGGCCAGAACGGCGGGGCCGCAATTGGCCGGATCGGTCATCACCCGCAGCGCCCGCGGCAGCGCGGACAGGATATGCTCGGGGCGCGAGATCCGGTCGTAATAGCGCGAGACCGGGCGGAAGCAGTCATTGGCGCTGACCGTGCCGTCGTCAAAATCCTCGACCTGCTGGAGCACCGGATCGGGACGCCGCGTCGCGAACACGTCGCCCGCCACGATCAGCACAGGCAACCGGTTCACATGCGCCAGCGCGGCGGCCGTCACGAGGTTGGTCGATCCCGGCCCGATGCTTGATGTTACCGCATGCGCCCGCGTGCGCTTGCGGCCCTTGGCATAGGCGATCGCCGCATGACCCATCGTCTGTTCGTTCTGCCCGCGCCAGGTCGGGAAGACGTCCTTGTAGGCATGCAAAGCCTCGCCGATCCCAGCCACGTTGCCATGGCCAAAGATCGCCCACATCCCTTCGATGAACCGCTCGCCATCCTCGGTCATCTGCACCGAGAGCCACTTCACCATCGCCTGCGCGGCGGTCAGCCGGATCGTCTCGCTCATCTCTCTCTTCCTCTCTGGGGCCACTTCCTCTTGGCCCAAATATCCCGGGGGGCTCCCATCAGGGAGCGGGGGCAGAGCCCCCTCCCCGTTTCAAACCTCACGCAGCCTTCGCCGCCTTCGCCCGCGCCGCGTCCCAGATCCCGCAGAGCCGGGTATAGCGCCGCGCCATCTCGGCCACGGCCTCGGCATCGGTCAGCTCACCCTGCATCCAGGCCCGCGCCACGTCGCCGAAGATCGTCCGGCCCACGGCGAAGCCCTTCACCAGATCGAACCCGGCCGCGACCTCGAAGCTGGCGGCCAGTTCCGCCTCCGGCGCATCCAAGCCCAGCACCACGATTCCGCGGGTGTGCTTGTCGTAGTCCTCGATGGCGGCCACGGCCTTGGCCCATCCGGCCGCGTCCGCCATCGGTTCCAGCTTCCACCAATCCGGGTAGACGCCGATCTCGTAGAATTGCCGGATCAGGGTCGCGGTGGTGTCGGCATCGACCGGTCCCACCTTGGACGGAATGATCTCGAGCAGGAATTCCAGCCCGTTCCTGCGCGCCGCGGCAAAGAGGCGCTTGACGGTAGCCTCCTGATTGGCCCGCGTCTCGGCATCGTCGTCGGGGTGGCAGAAGCACAGGACCTTCACCACCTCCTCGCGCGCCCATTGGGTCAGCCCGCCGCAATCGGGGCCAAGCTCCGGCTCCAGTTCCAGCGGGCGCGAACCCGGCCATTCGCAGGGCCGGCCGATCCAGAGGCCGGACCCGGAGGCCGCATGCAGCGCCGCGCGCCCGATACGATCGTCGCAAAGGATGCCATAGCCCGGACGCCCGTCCTGCACCTGAGTTGCCGCCGACAGGCACAGCTCCTTGAACGCACCGCCCTTCTCGCGCGTGTAACCCGGCATCTCTTCGAGCTGCATCCGGTGATCGAAGGCGAAGACCCGGTAATCCGGCCAATCGGGCAGCGAGCGCGTGTGGCGGTTGGTCGACCAGTGAATCTGCTCCAGCTCCGCATCGTTGCGCAGATCGGGTTGTTTGACGCCCCGCTTGAGGAAGAATTCCAGTTCGGTCAGAGAGGGATAAGCGGGCGTGCAGCCATGGCGCGAGACCGCGAAGGCCCCGCAGGCGTTCGCGTATTCCAGCGCCTTCGGCCAGCTCTCGCCATCGAGCCAGCCCTTCATCAGACCCGAGAAGAACCCGTCGCCCGCGCCCAATACGTTGAACACCTCGATCGGGAAGCCCGGGCCGGTCTGGCCGTCATCAAGGCTGTCGGGAATATCGCCCTCGAAGGCCACCGCGCCGGCGGCTCCGCGTTTGCACACCAGCGTGGCATCGGAGACCTTGCGCACCGCGCGCAGCGCTTCGATCGTGGAGGTGCTGCCGCCCGCGATGTGGAATTCCTCTTCCGTGCCCACGATCAGGTCGAAATGGTGCAGCGTGGCCATCAGGCTCGACGTCACTTCGGCGCTCTCGACGAAGCGGCTCTCGCCCTCGCCATGGCCCGCCACGCCCCAGAGGTTCGGGCGGTAGTCGATGTCGAGCGCCGTCTTCGCCCCATGCTTGCGGGCCAGTTCCAGCGCCTTGAGCACCGCCGCCCGCGTGCGCGGATGCGACAGGTGCGTGCCCGTCGCGAGCACGCTCCGCGTCCGCGCGATCAGCGCCTCGTCGATATCCTCCTCGCTCAGCGCCATATCCGCGCAGTTCTCGCGGTAGAAGATCAGCGGGAACTGCTCTTCATCGCGGATGCCGAGGATCACCAGCGCGGTCAGCCGCTCCGGATCGGTCGCAACGCCGGTCACATCGACGCCCTCGCGCAGCAACTGCTCGCGGATGAAGCGGCCCATATGCTCGTCGCCGACCCGCGTGATCAGCCCGGACTTCAGCCCCAACCGCGCCGTTCCACAAGCGATATTCGTCGGAGACCCGCCGATATACTTCTCGAACGAGCCCATATCCTCCAGACGCCCGCCAATCTGCGCCCCATACAAATCCACGCCTGCCCGCCCAATCGTGATCACGTCGAGGTTTTTCATGCCATGTCTCCGATCCGGATCGGGGCGCCGTTGGAGCGTGCCATTGCGTGGATCACCGTCTCGATCTCCAGACCGGCGGCGAAATCGGGGCCCCGATTGGGTTCGCCCGCGATGGCTGCGCAGAGGTCGCGCGCCTCGATCACTTTCTGTTCGTTGAAGCCGAAATTATGCCCCGGCGCGGGGCAGAAGGCGGCGAAATCGGGCTGCTCCGGACCGGTCAGGTGACGGGTGAAGCCCGCCTCGCCGGCGCGGTGCAGCCACAGCTCGTTCATGTTCTCCTGATCGAAGACCAGCGTGCCGTCCGAGCCATGGATTTCCCATTGCAGGCGACACTTGCGCCCGCGCGCCACCCGCGAGGTGGCGAACGAGCCCTGCGCGCCGCTCGCGAACCGGATCAACGCCATCGCACTGTCCTCGTTCTCGACCGGCTTGGGGCCTTCGGGGGAGGTGCGCTCGGGGATCGCGATCTGGGTCATCGCGGTCAGCTCCGCGACCGGCCCCATCAGCGCCACCATCTGCGACACGAGGTGGCAGCCCAGATCGCCCAAAGCGCCCAGACCGCCAGCCTCGCGCGTCATCCGCCATGACCACGGGAGGCGCGGGTCGGCGGAATAGTCTTCGTCATAGACGCCCCGGAAGGCGCGCGGCGTGCCGATCGCACCGTCCGAAATCAGCTTGCGCGCCATCTGAAAGGCGGGCGACCGAAGGTAGTTGTAGCCGAGGATCGTGACCTGCCCGGGATGCTCCGCGGCAATCCCGGCCATCGCCCGCGCATCCTCCAGCGTCAGCGCCATCGGCTTTTCCAGCCAGACATGCTTGCCCGCACGCAGGGCGGCCTCGGCCATCGGGCGGTGCAATCCGTTGGGCGCGGTGATCGAGACCACATCGACCGCCGGATCGGCGCAAGTCGCCTGCCAATCGTCGCTGCCACGCTCGAAGCCGAACTGCTCGGCGAAGGCGCGGGCCTTGTCGGAGGGCGTGTCGCAGAGGATCTCCAACCGCGGATGCGCGCCGCCGAAGACGGTCGCGAGATTGCGCCACGCCATCGCGTGACATTTGCCCATGAAGCCGGTCCCGATCAGGGCCACGCCAAGCGGAGTTTCGGGCATCGGAAGCGCCATGTCACCCTCAGTTCCTGTCGTCATTGCAGTCCGTGGCAGGGGCACGTCGCGCCCCTGCCCGCGTGTCAGATCGTGCCGCCGAGCGAGCCCTCGAGCTGCGCCATCTCCTGGCCACCGGCCATCAGGTCCTGCAGCTCGTTCGGCGTGATCTCGCCCCGGGTTGCGGTGCCCAGCGTCTTGCCGCGATTGAGCACGGTGAAGCGATCGCCCACCGCCATCGCGTGGCGCACGTTATGGCTGATGAACACGACACCCACACCCTGCTTGCGCACCTTGTCGATCGTGGCGAGCACGTTCGAGGTCTGGCGCACGCCAAGTGCCGAGGTCGGCTCGTCGAGGATCAGAACCTTCGCGCCGAAATAGACCGCGCGGGCGATGGCAACGGTCTGGCGCTCGCCGCCCGAAAGCGTGCCCACCGCCTGATCGGGGCCGCGCAGGTTGATGCCCATATTTCGCATCTCCTCGACGCAGACCTCATTGGCTTGCTTCACGTCGAAGCGCTTGAACGGGCCCGATCCCTTCGTGGGTTCGCGCCCCATGAAGAAGTTGCGCGTTACGCTCATCAGGGGGATCATCGCGAGGTCCTGGAACACCGTGGCGATCCCGGCCTCCATCGCATCGCGCGGGCTCGAGAAGTTCATCGGCTTGTCTTCAAAGAGGATCTCGCCCTCGGTCGGTTTGTGCACGCCCGACATCGTCTTGATGAAGGTCGATTTGCCCGCGCCGTTATCGCCCAGAAGACAGTGGCACTCGCCGGGGCGGATGTCGAAGCTGACGCCCGCCAAGGCGATCACGTTGCCGAAGTGCTTCTTGATGCCGCGCATCTCGAGGATGGGCTTGGCGTCGGCGGCGACGGCGCCGTGATGGAATGCGGTCTCAATTTCCATATCAGCGTTCCCCCGTCACGCGCTTGCGGATCACGTTGTTGAAGATCACGGCGAGCAGCAGCATCCCGCCCAGGAAGACCTGGAACCAGTCCTGATCGATCGAGGTGTAAGTCAGACCGATCACGACCATGCCGAAGATGATCGCGCCGAAGAAAGCGCCGATGGCCGAACCGTAACCGCCGGTCAGCAGCGAGCCCCCGATCACCGCGGCGATGATCGCCTCGAATTCTTTCTGGAAGCCGCGACGCGCATCGGTGGAGCCCGCGTCGATCACGGTCATGATGGCGACGAGTGCTGCGCAGCAGGCAGTCACGACGAAGAGCGTCGTCTTTACCCGGTTGACCGGCACGCCCGAATTGGAAGCGGCAGTCTTGTCGCCGCCCGCGGCGAAGATCCAGTTGCCTGCAGGGGTCCGCAGCAGGATCCAGGTCGCAAAGAGCGCGATGGCGATGAACCACAGGATCTCGACCGGGATGCCCGGCACTTTCGGCGCGCCGGATTTGAACCTGTCGATCCAACCCCATTCGGCGAGCTTCGCGAAGAGGCCGGTGAACGCATCGCCCGAGAAGAACGGCGCAAGCCAGTCATCGCTCACCGCTTCGCGGACGCCTCGCAGCTGGGTCGACCCGCCGGTGAGATATTTCAGACCGACCAGCGACAGGCCACGCAAGATGAAGAGGAACGCCAGCGTCACGATGAAGGAGGGCAGGCCCGTGCGGATCACCAGCTGCCCGTTCACCACCCCCATCAACCCCGCAAAAATCAGAGTGCCGGGAATGGCCACGATCAGCGGCAGGCCGAGATTGACGACGAGCGCACCGAAGATCATCCCCGCGAAGGCGACCATCGAGCCGATCGAGAGGTCGAACTCGCCCCCGATCATCAACAGCGACGCGCCGATGGCGAGAATGCCGAGCTGCGCGGCGGGCGTCAGGAAGTTCATGATCCCGGACAGGGTGAACATCGAGCCATTCGCGGTGAAGAGAAAGAAGATCGTCACGAGAATGAGCCCGGCGATCGCGCCCAGCTCAGGCCGCTTCATCAAGCGCGCGAGAAGAGTCTCCTCGCGAACGCGCTCGTCGGTAACCGTGGAGTCGGCAGGCATTATACCCTCCCTGAGAATGCTGGTTCGTGGCGCTTTCTCTTCCGCGACCGCCCGCGGTGGCGCCGGTGGGATGCGCGCGCGCATCAAGGGGCTCGCGCGCATCCCCGTATCAACTCATCCGATATGGATCAGCGAATGCCCTTGGCCGACAGATCGACCACCTGAGCCGCCTTATCCTTGGTGATCAGGTTCGGACCCGAAGCGACGTTCGACGCCGGGATCAGGCCGTATTTCGCGTTGAGCGCGAGGAACGACACCGGCAGATAGCCTTGGAGGTACTGCTGCTGGTCGATCGCGAAGGCCGCGTCACCATTCTCGACATCCTTCAGGAAACCCGGGGACAGATCGAAGCTCGCGACGTTGATCTTGCCGCCACCTTCACCCAGCGCCTTGACCGCCTTGACCGAGGGTTCACCCGCCGTCGCCGCACCCAGCGCCAACACGGTGTCGATCGACGTATCGGATTGCAGGGCTGCGCGCACCTTGGCCTCGATATCCGCCGGATCATTGGTGGTCGGCAGCACTTTCACCTGACCGCCAAAGCCCTTGGCGAAACCGGCGCAACGCTGGTCGAGCGAGACATTCCCGACTTCCTGGTTGACGCAGAGCCCGTTCTTGCCACCCATTTCCTTGAGCTTCTCACCCGCGCGCTCACCCGCGGTGAATTCGTCCTGACCGACATGCAGCAGCGCACCCAGCGATTTCGACACATCCGATCCGGCATTCATCGTGATCACCGGGATGCCTGCGGCAACGGCCCGCTTGATCGACGGGCCAAGCGCGTCCGCATCGGGAACCGAGACGACCAAACCGTCGGGCTCCTGGTTCACGGCGGCGTCGATCAGCTGGCTCATCGCGACCATGTCGAAGGTCTCGGGCGAGCGGTATTCGACGTTCACGCCGGTATCCTTCGCCGCCTGCTCGACGCCGTTCTTCACGACCGACCAGAACGGGTCATTGGCCTGCCCGTGCGAGACCACGACGATATCGGTCGCGAAAGCCGGCGCAGCGAAGGCGACCGTGGTGGCCGCGACTGCAGCACGCAGAAACTGTTTCATGTAATCCTCCCAGACTCTCTTGTTTGTCACCGCACCACGCCCCTCCATGTCGCGTCCGATGCGGCCTGACCGATCCCTTCGGCCTTTGAACCACAGGCACCTCCTCGCGCCTGCGATTTCCGTCCACTCCGAGGCAGCGCCTCAGAGCGTCGCCAGATCGACGGCCTCCCCCGTCTTGGCGGATTTCGTTGCGGCCTCGGCCATCGCGAGCGCGGCCACGCCATCCTCGAGTGTCACCGGCATCGGGCGACCCTCTGCCAGAGCGGTAACGAAGGCGTCCCATTCCGCCGCGTAGGCGGGCATGTAACGCTCGAGGAAGAAATAGGTGGGCTTGGCCGAAGAGACGCCGGCCACGGTCGATTTCGAGACCGTGTTCTCCAGCATGTTCGCCGCGGTCAGCAGACCCTCCGAGCCCAGCAATTCGACGCGCTGATCGTAGCCGTAGACAGCCCGGCGCGAGTTTTTGATCACGGCAATACGCCCGTCTGCATAGGTCAGCGTGACCACGGCCGTATCCACGTCGCCCGCCTCCCCGATCGCCGGATCGACGATGGACGAACCGACGGCGCGAACGCTGACCGGCGCACTGTCCATGATAAAATTCGCCATGTCGAAATCATGGATCATCATATCGCGGAACAGACCGCCCGAGACCTTGATGTAAGAGACCGGCGGCGGCGCAGGATCGAAGGATGTGACCGAGAGCAGCTCGGCTTTGCCGATCTCTCCGGCGTGGGCGGCAGAGCGCAGCGCGCCGAAATTCGGGTCGAACCGACGGTTGAAGCCGATCATCACAGGCTGGCCGGTTTTCGAAACCGCCGCGAGGCAGGCTTTCGCCCGTTCAAGCGATAGATCGACCGGCTTTTCGCACAGCACGGCCTTGCCTGCCGCCGTCGCCTTCTCGATCAGATCCGAATGGGTGTCGGTCGAGCTGGCGATCAGCACCGCGTCGATGTCGGGATTGGCAATGAGCTCCTCGGAACTTGCCGCTTTCGCGTCGTATTTCGCGGCGAGCGCCTGCGCTGCCTCCGCGTTCACATCCGAGACCGCGACAAGCGTGCTGCCCGGATGTCCGGCAATATTTACCGCATGCACCTGACCGATACGGCCGGCGCCCAGCAACCCGACTTTCAACATGCATTCCTCCCAGAACCGATCCGATTCGACCGATGACTGGCGCTAACATCATCCGTTTTGCACGCGCGTGCAAGAATTTTTTGCACGCGCGTGCAAACGGGACCCCGCTGCCGCTCTTTTCTGTGTGTATGCTGGCAAGAAAGCTGATAGGTCAGCTTTTGAGGAGAACCCGATGAGCGACGTGCGCAGACCGAATTTCGAAAACAACATCACCGCCGATGATGTCGCCGAAGCGGCCGGTGTCTCGCGCTGGACGGTCAACCGGGCCTTCAAGAAGGACGCGTCAATTTCGCCCAAGACCCGGACCAAGGTGATGGAAGCGGCGAGCAAGCTCGGCTACGTGCCCGATCTGCGCGCAGCCGCATTGGCCTCGGATCGCTCGAACCTCGTCGCGCTGCTGGTCGATGACTTCGCCAACCCGCATAAACTGGTGATGATGGAGCGGCTGACCCGCATCCTGCGCAAGCATGGCTGGGATACGCTTCTGGTGAACACGCTCGACCGCGACGATGCGGGCCACGCGATCCTCAACGCCAGCCAGCGCCGCGTCGATGCCGCGATCCTGATCGGGATTCAGTTCGACGATGAGGTTCTCGAGACCGCTCTGCACGCCCGACGATTCCACAAGCTGATTATCTTCGCGCGCACCTCGCGCCATCCCGACACGATCTCGATCGCGGTGGACGACGCTGCCGCGATGCAGGAGATCGCCGCCTATGTTGCGGAACAGGGCTATCGCCGCCCGCTCTTCCTCGCGGGTCCGCGCACCTACTCCGCGCATCTGCTCCGCAAGGAAACCTTCCTGGGCTGCTGGGAGCGGCGTTTCGGGACCATCCCAGAATTCGCCGAAGTGCCCGCCTATGACCCGATCCTCGCCGAGCAGGTCGTGACCCGGATTCTCACCGATCGCCCGCGCGACGAAATGCCCGACATCCTCGTCTGCGAGAACGACGCGCTCGCCATCGGCGCGATCGACGTGATCCGCCACAAGCTCGGCCTGCGCATTCCCGAGGATATCGCGGTGACGGGCTTCGACGACGTGCCGCAATGCCAGAGCCCGAATTACGCATTGACCACCTATCGCCAGCCCCTGACGGAGATGGCCGAATATCTGGTCGAAGTGCTCGAAAGCAGTGAAGACCGTGACTTCGACCGCGCGTTCAAGGGCAAGCTCGTCCCCCGCGCAAGCGCCTGACGCCGCAGGGCAAGCGCATCGGTCGACGGGGATAGAGGGCTGATCATTCGCGGTGCGACGCACGCATGTCGGCTCAGCGCCCGATCAATGCCGGTTCCTGCACGAGAGAGACACCGAAGCGTGCGCGGACCGTCTCTCGGGCGTGATCGGCAAGCGCGATGACGTCCTCAACCGTCGCGCCGCCGAGGTTCACGAGGATCAGCGCGTGTGCTTCAGAGAATCCGGCACCGCCCCTGCGGACCCCCTTCAGGCCGCAGAGATCGAGAAGCCTCGCCGCCGAGAGCTTCACGCCGCCCGGGACCGGATGCCCCGGGACGTCCGCCAAGCGTCGCGCGGTCGCGACCGAAACGATCGGGTTGTGAAAGAAAGACCCGACATTGCCGATGTCCCTCCAGTCCGGGATCTTCGCCGCGCGTTGAGCCAGAACGGCTTTCATGATCCTGTCCGGGCTGAGTGAGCCGGACAGGTCAGCCAGACCGGCATAGCCGAGATTCGGCTTCCAATCCGTAGGCAGCCGAAGCGTGACCCCGGTGACAAGCTCAACGCCCGGCCTCTCCTTGAAACGGCTGTGCCGATAAGCGAAGCCGCAGTCGCGCGCCGAAAGGCGTCGGGCGGTCCATGTCTTCGTGTCGATAATATCGACGCTCTCGACGAAGTCTTTCAGCTCCACTCCATAGGCGCCGATGTTCTGGACTGGCGCCGCGCCGACAGTGCCCGGTATCCCGGCAAGGTTCTCGAGGCCGCCGATACCCTGCTCCACCGTCCAGCGCACCAGGGCATCCCAGTTCTCACCCGCCTTTGCCGTGACGCGCACACCATCGGAAGCACGCGTCACGCTGCGACCAAGCAATCCGTTGATCCCGACCACGCCGTCGATCTCTTCGGCCAGGACGCAGTTGCTCCCGCCGCCCAGAAGGTGAAACGGCAGGCCGAGACGCCCGGCATATTGCGCGGCTGCGATGATCTCGGCTTCTGTGTGCAGCACCCCGCCGAACCGGGCCTGCGACCGCAAGCCCAGCGTGTTGCGGCGGCCCAAGTCGAACGCTGCCTTCAGCGGTGTCGGCGACTGCGTGACGGGGGGCGTCCACGCACCGGGCCTGCCAGCGCGCGCAACGTCGGTCCGCCGCTCCGCGCTCATGTCACGGCGTCGCGGATGACATAGGTGCAGCGGCGACCGCCCTCGACGATATGTTCAACCCGCTCGACCGAGACATCCTCGCCCAAAACAGCCTTGAACACCGCCTGTTCGGCCCGACAAAAGCCCTGACAGAAAGTCGCCGCGGCGCAGATCGGACAATGGTTCTCGACAAGGAGAAGGGTACCGTCCGCATCACGCTCGGCAGATGCCATGTAGCCTTCGGCGTTGCGCAGCTCGGCCAGCTTCTCGACCCGTGCAGCCAGATCGCCACAGCCCGTCATTTCCGCCTCGTAGAGCGCCTGCGTCGTCGCCTCTCGGGCTTCGATGATGCGCTCGAGCGCCTCCTCCCCCAGAACACCGGAAATGCTGCGCAGAATTTCCACGGTCAGCGCAGCATGCGTGTCCGGAAACCGAGCCTGCCCCTTTTCGCTCAGATGCCAAAAAACCGCAGGTCGCCCACGCCCGGAGGCGCGACGTTCATCTGCGACCAGCCCGTCCTCGGCGAGTTTCAGCAGTTGCTGCCGCGCGGCCTCCCCGGTGGTGCCGAGGCGGGCCCCGACCTGCGCCGAGGTCAGCGCCCCGTGCATCTTCAACGCCATCAGGATGCGCTCAGAGGCGGAGCGCGGCGACCAGCCTGAATCTTCCATCGCGTATTTTTCCAAGCTATCGCTTGACATATTCGCCTCAATATTTTTCAAAGCACTTACTTGATTAATTAACCCGCCGCAGGCTGCGGCGCAACCACCCCCCGCAGGAGACCTGACATGGCTTTCGAACTTCCCGCACTGAACTTTTCCCATTCCGCGCTTGCTGACCGCGGCATGAGCCAGGAAACGCTCGAACTACACCACGACAAGCACCATCAGGCCTATGTGACGGCGCTCAACGGCTTCGTCGAGAAGACCGCCGACCTTCAGGGCAAGACTCTGGAGGAGATCGTCGTCGCCACTTACGGCGATCCCGCACGCGACGGCATCTTCAACCAGGCGGGACAGCACTGGAACCACATCCATTTCTGGAACGCCCTTTCGCCGCAGGGTGGCGGCATCCCCGGCGCACTCGAGTCGCGACTGATCGCCGATTTCGGTTCTGTCGACGATTTCAAAGCGGCGTTCAAGGCCGCAGCAACCGGGCAATTCGGTTCGGGCTGGGCCTGGTTGATCCAGAAGCCGGACGGAAGCCTCGGCGTGACCAAGACGCCCAACGGGGTGAACCCGCTCGCCACCGGCGAGGGCACGGCGCTGCTGGGCCTCGATGTCTGGGAACACAGCTACTACGTCGACTTCCGCAACCGTCGGCCGGACTACGTGACGAACTTCCTCGACAATCTCGCAAATTACGAGTTCGCGGCGTCGAACCTCGCCTGATGCACCGAGCGCCGTGCGCACCACCTGCGCACGGCCTCTTCCAAGCTCATGAGCCCCTCCCCATGACATACGTCGTCACCGAAAACTGCATCGCCTGCAAATACATGGATTGCGTCGAGGTCTGTCCGGTCGATTGCTTCTATGAGGGCGAAAATGCTCTCGTGATCCATCCCGATGAATGCATCGACTGCGGCGTCTGCGAACCCGAGTGCCCCGCCGACGCGATCCGCCCCGACACCGATCCTGACGGCGAAGGCTGGGTCGACTTCAACCGTAAATATGCAGAGGTCTGGCCTGTCATCGTCGCGATGGGCACCCCGCCCGCGAATGCCGACGAGATGGATGGCGTGCCGAACAAGCTGCAAACGCATTTCTCGCCCGAGCCGGGGCAAAAAGGATAGTCATGAGCACTGAACTCTCACAGGCTTCCTATGCGATGATCGACGCCGGGCTGGACACGCAAGCTGCGTTCCGCGAGGCGATGTCTGCGCTGGCCGCAACCGTTTGCGTTGTGAGCGCCGCGCGGGACAGCGACCGCGTAGGGCGCACCGTCACCGCAGCGCTCTCGCTGGCGGTCGATCCGCCGTCGCTGCTGGTCTCCATCGACTCCGGCGCCCGCCTGACATCGCTGATCCGCGCGCAGGGCGGGTTTTCCTTCGCGATGCTGCAAGCGGACCAGCAGGCGGTGGCCGAGGCTTTTGCCGGCAAGGTCGCGCCGGAGGAGCGGTTCGAGCATGGCGCATGGGACACCTGGCCCTCCGGCCACCCGCGCCTGCACGGTGCCGTGGCCACGATGGACTGCGCCCTCGTCGGAGAGATCGAGACGACCGATCACGTGCTGTTCGTCGGGCGCCCGCGGAAGATCGACCATTCCGCAAACGCCACGCCACTGGTCTGGCACGGCCGTCAGTTCAAAACCATCACCCCGCTGTGACGGCTTCGACAGCCCCGAGGTCAGGGCGGATTACGCCCGCTAGGGCTGTGGTGCCTCGTTCCGCTACATCAAGGGTTTGCCGGAATGGTTCGCGGCGCACGAGCCTTTCGATACGCTCGCCGGTTCAAGATCTACCTAGCAACGCAACCAGTCGACATCCGAACAGGGATCGATGGGCTTGTTAACTCCGTTTCGGGGAATTTTGATCTCGACCCTTTCTGAGGGGGCTTCGTCGTGTTCCGCTTGAAGGAACGGGACAAGATCAAGATCAGCTTCGACATTGCTTCCACTGTGTTTATCGCAACGCAAAGAGCCTCGCGGGGAGCGAGGCTAAGCGTTTGATATGCTTTAGAAGATTTGGTTGCGGGAGTAGGATTTGAACCTACGACCTTCAGGTTATGAGCCTGACGAGCTACCGGGCTGCTCCATCCCGCGTCCGTTGAGCGTTTGCCCTTTTTGTCAGGTTATGAGCCTGACGAGGCGATCGCGTTAGGCAAACTCTCGAGGAGAGTTTGTAGCGATTGCGGGCTGCTCCATCCCGCGTTTGTTTCCCGAGGGCTTTATGTTTTTGCGATCGGGATTTTGTTTGTCATCGTTGTTTGAGAGATGAAGTTTTATCGCTTCTTTCTAGGTTTGGCGGTGACCTACTCTCCCACGTCTTAAGACGCAGTACCATTGGCGCGACGGCACTTAACGGCCGGGTTCGGAATGGAGCCGGGTGTTTTGCTCGTGCTATGACCACCAAACCGAGGAAGAAGCGATGAAGTTCAAGTCAAGTTGCTATGCAGCTTTTGATTATGATCGGAGCCAGAGGTCTGGCTTCTACCGGATCAAATCAAGCCAATCGGGCAATTAGTACTGGTCAACTGAACGCGTTGCCGCGCTTACATCTCCAGCCTATCGACGTGGTGGTCTTCCACGGCCCTCAAGGGATACCTAGTTTTGAAGGGGGCTTCCCGCTTAGATGCTTTCAGCGGTTATCCTGTCCGGACATAGCTACCCAGCACTACCGTTGGCACGATAACTGGTCCACCAGTGGTCCGTTCACCCCGGTCCTCTCGTACTAGGGGCAACTCTTCTCAAGTATCCTACACCCACGGCAGATAGGGACCGAACTGTCTCACGACGTTCTAAACCCAGCTCACGTACCTCTTTAAACGGCGAACAGCCGTACCCTTGGGACCTGCTCCAGCCCCAGGATGAGATGAGCCGACATCGAGGTGCCAAACGGTGCCGTCGATATGGACTCTTGGGCACCATCAGCCTGTTATCCCCAGAGTACCTTTTATCCGTTGAGCGATGGCCCTTCCACTCGGGACCACCGGATCACTATGGCCGACTTTCGTCTCTGCTCGACTTGTCAGTCTTGCAGTCAGGCTGGCTTCTGCCATTGCACTCAACGACCGATTTCCGACCGGTCTGAGCCAACCTTCGCGCGCCTCCGTTACACTTTGGGAGGCGACCGCCCCAGTCAAACTACCCACCACGCAGGGTCCCGGATCCCGATAAGGGACCGCGGTTAGACATCAAGCAGGCGAAGGGTGGTATCTCAAGGATGGCTCCACGAAGACTGGCGTCCCCGTTTCAAAGCCTACCACCTATCCTGCACATCACATGCCTGATGCCAGTGCGAAGCTATAGTAAAGGTTCATGGGGTCTTTCCGTCTAACCGCGGGTAGTGTGCATCTTGACACACAGTTCAATTTCGCTGAGTCCACGTTTGAGACAGCGGGGAGATCGTTACGCCATTCGTGCAGGTCGGAACTTACCCGACAAGGAATTTCGCTACCTTAGGACCGTTATAGTTACGGCCGCCGTTTACCGGGGCTTCAATTCGGAGCTTGCACTCCTCCTTTTAACCTTCCGGCACCGGGCAGGCGTCAGAC
>NZ_JBVNVL010000013.1:0-9292 GCF_055666785.1 Thioclava sp. PTB-PU3-1
TGGTGCCCGGAGGCTGTCCGGATTTACCGTTCATCTCCCGTTACAGGCACCGACAAGCAGCTAACGCCCTTGTTTTATTGGATACGACAAGGTCGAGTTTGGATCAAGCGGGCGTATTCTGGTCTACTATTCGGTCAACTCGGCGGTGGTCCTGATAGTAGCTTTCTGTCCTGCCCCGCAGTCATCCATAACGAGTGCCCTGACGCGATGTCCTCAAGAATCTGTAAACGCAGCTAGGGGGGGCAGGCAGGGGCCAGACGGGGTGCCACAGGTCTGTGTGTATCGGCTTTGACGGAGATCGGGTCTGAGGAGTTTGGAAACCACATATGGCTGAGAGAGTAGCAGGAGGCTTATGGTCAAGATTGATGTTGAGCCGCCATCAGAGCTGCGTGACTTTTGGATATTATTATGTTATAATAGTAGCTTAGCATGCTTCATGGGTTTCCGCATTAAAAAAACGTCTCAGTAATGGACAAGCAGCTAAGGTTTGGTTGGAGTAAGGTGGATTTGATGGTTAATGAAAGTGTTTCAAGATTGGTTCACGAGAGTGATGGTGCGGTTGTCGATCTCTTTCGTTCTCGTCTTTGATACGAGAGATCAATATCAGTTAAGTCCCCTTTTTTTAATGTGTGTTGTCTTTGTGTCGTTTGACGGTGAGTATCTTACGTGTGAGAAGTATTGGTACTGTAAACAATAACAACGATTTCATGAGGTTGAGAGTGAATGAAGGGCTTTGCTTGCTGTTCTTGTTGAGCTTGACTGGGTGTGATGTTGAAGGAAAGCCTGGGCGTGAAGAAAGTGCGGTTTGGCATCGGCGTACAACCGTCGAAGAGAAGATTACTTACTTCAAACCTCGGTGTGAGGCTTATGGTTTCCGTGATGGTTCGCCGGAAATGTCGAACTGTATACAGCGTGAGACACAGGGCTCCTTGGCCGATGCGAGGGCAAGAGCTTCTAACCGAGCCATACAGAACAGTGCGTCGAACAACCCAACGGCTACAGACGACCTGTACAACGTTAGCAAACATTACCCGATGTTATTGATGGGGAGACCCTACTGGTGAAGGTGATCTTGCCGTTGCTTTCTGTACTTGCAGGGTCTGCAATCGCTCCGAGCGTATCATTCTCAGGGGATGTTGGATACTTGCACCAGCCCAGTTCAAGCGAAAAAGAGGAGTCTTTGGGCATGCGGGATCTGTTGCTAAGAGATTTCGGGCTAGCATTACCGATATCTGGAGATTTGTCCGACATCGGCTCAAGAGATAATCCGGTTGTCATTCATTCCTCCAATGAGGATGAAATCGTAAATACTATGTACCTCGTGGTGCATGCGATGAACCGACGACTTGGGCGAGCGATTTCAACAAATGAACAGTCCCCCTTGCCTCTCGGCGTTCTTTGGCGGCCCTCACAGGGCTCTTGGCTCGAATACCATACCCAAGAGAAGCTCTATAGCTACAGGTTCGAGCGCAAAGAAATCCGAGCAAAACAGATCATCACAACTACCATCCGCTATTATTTTCAGACCTTAAGCGAGAGTGGAGGTGACGTGGTACTTGCCAAACTGAACGACGCGCCAAGTGCCAACTATCTCGGCTTTATGCTACCAAAGAACATTGGCTGGTTGCATCAGGATGACGAGCAGACGGTCAACTACGCCACACAGGATGTGCGGCCGGACCTCGGCATAGGTGTTGCATATGGTGGGGTCGGCATCAAGGCGACCGTCTATATCTATCCCGTTACTGACACTACACATGCGAAACACGATGCTCTGAGTGATGAATTTGCGCATTCGGTAAATGATGTAGAGCGGTCCCTGCCAGAGCTTTCGGCATGGCCTGACCCCGTGAGTGAGCATGGCTTTCTTGAGCGTGTGTGGAGAGTGGGGGAGGATGCTAGGGAGGCGACTGCACTAGGGGTTGCCATTCGAGACGACTATTTCATCAAGTACCGAATTACTTGGGTTCGAGACGAACTGTTGGATCAATCCGCAGTAGAGTTCTTGTCTGAACTCCAGCAGATATTTTCTAACTGACCTTGGGTAATCTTGTCGAAATCGACCCTCATCATCTGCTGTGGAATTTGCCCTCTCAGTGGATGTGTTACGTCAGGGGGGGATGCGGTGCGCGACCTGTGGTATCGGGATGCGGCCCCTAATCTGCCTACTACCAGAACAGACATCTCGTGAGGTGCAACTGAACGTTTATCCAACAGCGAACGTATAAATGATTGCATCGGGTGAAAAATATGACACTGATCAAACGATTGTTGAGGCTTGAGATTCCAAAAGACGATGCAGAAATGATTTTCTATTTTTGCAAAACAAACCCGGGCGATGACGAATTAAAGAAGTTAGCTGGTTTAATATCAAAGCATGGGATTTCAAAGATTGATAACTTGCTTGATCAATGGACGCGATTAAACCCATTAATGATGGCCCTCGACTGTCGGAACGTTTCGGTCGCAAGAGCTCTTTACGAAGCTGGTTCGGATGTAACTAAGTCAATTGATCTTGGGTTTTCTGTTTTTCTCGGATCATGCAAGGATGAGAAATTTCTCGATATCATGCAGGCCTGCATACGAAACGGAAGCTCCCCTAATGAAGTGATGGGCGACTTGGATAACACGGCCATTGGGTTAGCCGTGGCATCCAGGAACGTGGATGGGGTGTCTACCCTCCTAAGTTGCGGAGCTGATCCATCTTACAAAAATATTCCTCTTATCCAGTGGGGTATGCACAACCCGTATCCGGCGGCAGAAATAGAATCTGACTGGCTTGAATATCTAAGGAAATCAAATGCAATTCTTTTAAAACTTATTGATGCCGGAGCCAACATTAATCGTGTAGGGATTGGCGGCGTAACGCCCTTACAGCAGTGCCTTAAATCAGCAGTTTCCAGGCCAAACTGGGTCGGAATGAGAATGGTAGAAATGCTTTTGGAAAAGGGCGCGGACCCTAATATAATTTCTTCGGGTCTTCAGTCAAATTCACTGGAGTGTTGTCATGAGTTTTCTTATATCACATTGCTTGCAAGTAGGGGTGCCAACATTCCGAGCATTGTAACTGGCGATATGAATGTTGCGCAGGTGCTTGAGGCTTTAAGCATTGGAGGCGTTTATAATGGGGAGTTCGATTTTCTTCTATTGGATGAGTACGATTATTTTGTAGAAAATAATGGTTTAAAGCTCGACGAATGCGGGCACATCATCTCAAGAAATTCGAATGACGGGCCTCCAATTTTTTGGACATACCTAGAAGATCTAGAGGGAAATCTTGAGAGGATTATTCGGGGTGACAAAAACTCATCCGATTCGCGAATCGCGCGATTGATTGAACGCCTCCTTGTTGATTAAGGAGATTAGCTTCGAGACGCTCGATTAATGTTTTAAATCTCAATTGTGCAGAAATTTTGTTAAAGAATTTGGACTCATGTATCGACCCAGTAAAAACTTGCATTAACCCACTGAATTTCAGCTCACGCTACAAAGGAGAATGTGGCAATGAGTATGACGATGGACGACAACATCAAACGGTGGACGGCGAAGCGTAAGACGCATCATCTTCGGTCATTCTTATCCGTGCAGACGGCGTCCGCTTGTGCTAGTTCGACATCTCTTGCCCGCCCTTGAAATAACCCTCGCAACTCGATGTATCTTTCTGACCTTACAGGATCATGCCTGTAGCGGATTGCTTGCTCTACAGTTTCGATATTAACGCCCCAATCTTCCCAGTTGTCGGGGAGATACGCCTCGGGATGGTGTGTCTTCTCTTCCACAGGCACGAACTGCTTACCCGTAACTTCTTGAAAGGCCCAAGTCATCGCTTCACGCAAGAAGGATTCTTGCCCATCCTGAACTACGAAACTGTCATGGATGATCAGAATTGGCAGCTCGTAATCCATGAAACGGGTGATGATCCTCTCAGTGATATCTGAGTCAATTCGTTGAAGCTCGATGCCCGCTCCAGAGGCAAGCTTGTGAGATATCGGGGAATGCTTTTTCTTCAGAAGATCAAGTACGAGGGACAGTTGATCATTGGTTAGGCGCTTTTCGGGAGTTCCTGCAGACGCATCCGAGCGAAACGCTAGGAATGTCTTTTCCGCATTCTCGGCGTTGATAGCCATCAGCAGTAGGCTTTTGACCAGTCCTCGGTAGTCCTTGATATGAAGCAGTTCAGGAGGTTGTTCGATGTCATAGGCATCACCTCCTGGCCATTCCATCCCCTCTTGCGCGTATAAGAGCACGATGTGGTTGTTAGAGTAGTCAATTTCGCTAGTCGGCTTGTCGTTAATGAATATGCGCTCACGGTATTCTTTG
The DNA here is from genome assembly GCF_055666785.1 of Thioclava sp. PTB-PU3-1. NCBI lineage: Bacteria > Pseudomonadati > Pseudomonadota > Alphaproteobacteria > Rhodobacterales > Paracoccaceae > Thioclava > Thioclava sp. PTB-PU3-1. The sequence goes on from NZ_JBVNVL010000013.1 coordinate 4,321, forward strand.
GGACAGTTCTGCCACCAACCACCATAGAAACGACCACCTTTGGTGAGCGAACTTCGATTGAACACCCGATGAGTGAAATTTGGACCTTGATTAACCGCAAACCAATTCACGCCACCATTCTTGGCGACGGGTATGCCACTTTCTTCTAATGTTGGGATGTCGATGAAGAAAGACGACATGAACTCGTTGTAACGCTTAACGACCGAACGCATTCTTTCCGTTTCTTCGTCGTCTTTATATTCGCCAGAATTTCCGTCCTCGTCACGCAGAACGATGACCTCTCGATCTGGATGATAGGTGATGTCGAATGGGTTGGCCTCAATACCTCTGAACAAATCAGTCAGCTTTTGAGTGGCCCAGATGGATTAGCCCCCTGAAAGTGATCCACCAACTGGGATAGATTTGTCCCGCAAATTGGAGGATCAGCGATGGCTGGGAAACGAGATAAGCCCGAAGAGATTGTGTCGAAGCTTCGGCAGGTTGAAGTGTTGCAGGGACAAGGCGCGACGATTGCCGAGGCAGTGCGCCAGATCGGTGTGACGCAGCAGACATTCTATCGATGGCGCAAGCTCTATGGCGGGATGGGCAGGTCTCAACTCGCACGGCTGAAAGAGCTCGAGAAGGAAAACCAGCGGCTGCGGCGGGCGGTGTCCGACCTGACACTGGATAAGCTCATTCTGACCGAGGCAGCACGGGGAAACTTCTGAGCCCTTCGCGTCGCCGCAAATGCATCGACCATGTGCGGCGGGAGCTTGGCGTATCGGAACGCCGCGCCTGCCGCACGCTCGGGCAGCACCGATCCACGCAACGCAAAGTGCCCCAGGGCCGGGCCGATGAAGAACGCCTGACCGACGACATCATCGAACTGGCCAATCAGTATGGGCGCTACGGATATCGGATGGTGACCGGCTTGCTGAACAACGCGGGTTGGCATGTGAACCACAAACGGGTTGAGCGTATCTGGCGACGCGAAGGGCTGAAAGTCCCACAGAAACAAAAGAAGAAAGGGCGGCTCTGGCTGAACGATGGCTCTTGCGTGCGTCTGCGACCGGAACGCCGCAATCACGTCTGGTCCTATGACTTCGTGCAGGACCGCACCGCTGACGGGCTGACCTGCCATGGGTCTTTCATCCAGCCACGACCGGAGCCCGGTTGGTGTTTACGCCGATCGGCGCAGGTTGAGCAATCGCCCGACGCGCGGAGTTATCATCTCGCGTAGCGGGGCGGGCGATTGCGGTGGTCAGGGCCCGCGCGTAGTCAGCCGGGGTCTGGTAGTCCAAAGCCGAATGCGGACGCTCGGTGTTGTAGTCGGCAGCCCAAGCGGCGATCACGACGCGCGCATGAGCCAGGTTACGAAACATGGTCTCGTTGAGTAGCTCGTCGCGCATCCGGCCGTTGAAACTCTCCACGAAACCGTTCTGCATCGGCTTGCCCGGGGCGATGTAGTGCCACTCGATCCGGTGCGCGGTAGCGAAGGTTAAGATTGCGTTACTGGTCAGTTCGGTGCCGTTGTCAGAGACGATCATCCCCGGCTTTCCGCGGCGCTCGATCAGGGCAGTCAGTTCACGAGCCACACGGCGCCCCGAGATCGAGGTGTCCGGGATCGCCGCGAGGCACTCCCGGGTGACATCGTCGACCACGTTGAGCACCCGGAAACGCTGACCGTTGGCGAACTGGTCGTGAACGAAATCCAACGACCATCGCGCATTGGGCCGCGCCTCGACCAGGATCGGGGCTCGCGTCCCGACAGCCTTGCGCCGTGCCTTTCGTTTGCGCACCGTCAGGCCTTCTTCGCGGTAGAGCCGGTAGATCCGGTTGATCCCCGAGGCTTCTCCCTCGCGCCGCAGCAGCACGAAGAGCCGCCGATAGCCGAACCGCCGACGCTCGTTGGCCAGCTCCCGCAACCGCCCGCGCAGCACCGTGTCCGGCGCACGCTGCGTCTGGTAGCGGACCATCTTGCGATCCGCCCCGGCAATCCGGCACGCCCGCCGTTCCGAGAGCCCGAACTGGGCCTTCAGATGCGCGACCGCCTCGCGCTTCACGGCAGGCGTCACCACTTTTTTGAAACCAGTTCTTTCATCGCCGCCAGGTCCAGCATCTGCTCGGCCAGCAGCTTCTTCAGCTTGGCGTTCTCGTCTTCGAGCGTCTTCAGCCGCTTTGCCTCCGGCACCGTCATGCCGCCGAACTTCGCCTTCCAGTTATAGAAGGTCCCTTCCGACATGCCGTGCTTGCGGCACAAGTCCGCGCACTTCGCGCCTGCCTCGTGTTCGGCCAGGATGCCGATGATCTGCTCGTCCGTGAATCTCGTTCGCTTCATTGTCCGTCCTCAAGTTGGGTCGGACTCTAATCGATGGTGGAGGAAAAATCCCGTGGCAGGTCAGGGCGGGTTTATCGGACGCTGAACATCATCGACGAATACACCAGGGAGGCGCTCATGATCGTAAGCGCTTTGCCGCCCCCCTCCTGCCGCTCTGGGATCATCTGTGGGAGTCCTGTGCCGAGATGAGGCATAGGAGAGGACGGCAAAATGGACGGCTCTTTAGGCAGCTCAGCGGATGGCTACGCGGGCAGGATCGAGATTTACGAGGGCCGGTCGGGCCGGCGAATGCGGAGCGAGGCGGAACGGGCTCGGATCGCGGCGGAAAGCATGGCGCCCGGAGCGAAGGTGGCGGATGTCGCACGGCGACATGACGTGACCCGCTGGCAGGTCTACGATTGGCGCAAGAAGTTGATGGCCGGGGCGCTGGCTCTGCCCGCTGGGGCAACTGACGAACCGATGTTCGCGGCGCTTGTCGTGGAGCCGAAGCCGGCTCGGCCTGCATCCATCCCGAAAGGGTGCGGCAGTGCGATCAAACCCGGCAGGATCGAGATGGTGGTCGACGGTGTGACCCTGCATGTGCCGCCGGATATCGACGACGCGCAATTAACCCGGATAATCCGCGCGATCCGGGCGGCATCGCAATGATCTCGCCGGCTGGTGGGCTGCGCGTCTATGTGGCCACGCGTCCGACCGATTTCCGAAAGGGCATGGATGGTCTGGCGCTGTTGGTTCAGGAGGCGATGGATCTCGATCCGTTCAGCGGCGCGGCCTTTGTATTCCGCGCCAAGCGCGCGGACCGCATCAAGGTGCTGGTCTGGGACCAGACCGGCATCGTGCTGATCCACAAGCGCCTGGAAGGTGCGAAATTCGTCTGGCCCAAGGCGCAGGAGGGTGTGATCAAGATATCGCCAGCACAGTTCTCGGCATTGTTCGAAGGGCTCGACTGGCGGCTTGTTCGCCCCGAGCGTGTGCGGCGACCAGACTTGGCGGGGTAGGAGCTGCGGCAGAATGACTCGGGGATGATTTGTCGGTGGCAGGGCGCCGCCCCGTGTGCTTGATCGCAGTCATGACCGACACCGCTCTGGCCGAAGAAAACGCACTTCTGAAAGCCCGCCTCGCCGAGACCGAGGCGGCGCTTGTCGATGCGGTCGAGTCGCAGCGACGACTGGAAAGCATCGTCAGCGAACTGCGGCGGGAGAAGTTCGGGCGGAGATCCGAGAAGCTCGATCCGGAGCAGTTCAATTTGCCGCTCGAAGATGTTGAACTGGCGCAGGGTGTGCTGGAGGCGGCGCAGGAGAAGGCGCGACGCGCCCTGAAGGGACAAGGCGCTGCCGAGAGCGGCAGGCCGAACCGAAACCGGGGTCACCTTCCAAAACATCTGCCCCGGATCGAACGGATCATCGAACCCGAAAGCACCCTCTGCCCCTGCGGTTGCGGCGAGATGGCCAGGATCGGCGAGGACGTTTCCGAGCGGCTCGACGTGGTTCCGGCCCAGCTCCGCGTGCTTGTCACCCGCCGGCCCAAATATGCCTGCCGGCGCTGCTCCGGCACGGTAGCGCAGGCCCACGCCCCGGAACATGTCGTGCCCGGCGGGTTGCCCACAGAGGCCCTGATCGCGCAGGTCATGGTGGCCAAGTTCGGCGATCATCTTCCCTTCTACAGGCAGGCCGAAATCTATACCCGGCAGGGGATCACCCTGGACCGGGCCACGCTCGGCAACTGGGTGGGACGCGCCTGTTTCCACCTGCGTCCGATCGCCGATCACCTGAAGGAGCGGCTGAAAGGTGCGGACCGGATCTTCATGGACGAAACAAGAGCACCGGTGCTCGACCCCGGGCGACGGAAGACGAAGACCGGTTACTTCTGGGCCATCGTTGCCGATGATCGGGGGCACGGTGGCGCAGACCCTCCCGTGGTGATGTTCCACTACGCGCCCGGCCGCGGTGCCGTGCATGCACTTCGATTCCTTGAGGGCTATCGCGGGCGGTTCGTGCAATGCGACGGCTATGAAGCCTATGACAAGCTCACCAAGGTCGACCGGCCTGAAGGCCCATGGACGCTCGTCCATTGCTGGACGCATGCGCGTCGGCGGTTCGTGAAGCGTCTGGAAAAAGATGGGTCGCCGATTGCCGAGGAAGCTCTGCGCCAGATCGCCGAGCTCTATGCCGTCGAAAAATCCGTGCGCGGCTTTGCTCCAGACGCCCGACTTGCTGCCCGGCGCGACCTCTCGGCACCGGTCATCGCCGCTTTCCGTCCCTGGCTCGAGGCACAGCTCTCGCGCATCCCGCGTTCATCCAAGTTGGCCGAGGACATCCGTTACACTCTGGCGCGCTGGCCCAGCCTCACGCGTTTCCTTGAAGACGGCCGTCTGGAGCTGGATACCAACCCGGTCGAGAACCAGATCAGGAAGATCGCTCTGACACGGAAAAACGCGCTCTTCGCGGGGCACGAGGTCGGAGCAGAGAACTGGGCATTGCTCGCGAGCCTGATCGCAAACTGCAAGATGTGCGACGTCGATCCGGTCAGCTACCTCTCCGACACCTTGCGCGCCTTGCTCGATGGGCATCCCAAAAGCCGCATCGACGCACTCATGCCCTGGAACTACCAGATCCCGTCAAGCATCGCCGCGTAGGGGATCGGCAAAACGCTTAC
>NZ_JBVNVL010000014.1:0-6291 GCF_055666785.1 Thioclava sp. PTB-PU3-1
TAGGTCATGTTGACAAATGGCGGAGCCAGAGGCGGATCGAGGCGATGTCGATGAAGCCAAGAAAGCTTTGGACGGTTTTGTCGTAGCGGGTCGCTACGCGACGGGAGTTCTTCAGCTTATTGAAGCACCTCTCCACGAGGTTTCTCAGGCGATAGAGGGGCCGGTCCACTCCGACGCGCTTCTTGCGCGACTTCCGCATTGGGATCACTGGTTGGATATTTCGGTTGCGCATGCCTTCTCGAATGCTGTCAGCATCGTAACCCTTGTCGGCCAGCAGAACAGAGGGTTCGGGCAGGTTGTCGTCCATGACGAGATCGAAGCCGAGGTAGTCGGAGGTCTGGCCGGGCGTGATGTCGGTTCGCATCGGTAGGCCAGCGGCATTCACGCGAAGGTGGATCTTGGTCGTGAAACCACCTTTCGAACGGCCAAGACCCTGTCGCGGAGTCCCCCTTTAGCGCCCGCTGCCTGATGATGGGCACGAACCACGGTGCTGTCGACCATTTGCAGCGCGTCGGGAACGATCCTGCTCTCGGTCAGCACCTCCAGGATCTGTTCCCAAAGTCCTGCAAGTGTCCAGCGGCGGAACTGCCGATACACACTCGACCATTTCCCGAACTCCTCGGGAAGATCCCGCCACGGCGCACCGGTGCGGGCAATCCAGAAAACGCCATCAAGAACAAGGCGGTGGTTCATCGGTTTGCGCCCGTTCGGGGCACGGGCTGCCAGGATGAACCGCTCAAAGAACACCCATTCCTCGTCCGACATAAGGTCTCGTGCCAAGCTGGTCTCCATCGCAGATACCAGCTTGAATCACGCCTATCCCGGGGTGTAAATCCCTTTTGTCAACATGACCTAGGAGACAAAGTGGCGCGGCGGGCATCAATAACTGGCTTGGTCCCGGCGTACTCATCAACGCCAGGACGGTCATTACGTACAATGTCCGGGTTTCAATTAGCATCAGTTGGCGCCCTTCCGTTCCCCCTCACTCTTACACTCAACGAAATTTTTCACAATTTGAACCGCCCCGGCTTGCCCGGAGGGGCGTTTCGTTCAGCGCGGAAAGCTGAAATTGGGCTCGCTGTCGACCTTCGCCGCACGCTGCCCGAACGGGAGCGAAGCCGGACAAAGCGGCCATTTGGTCGAACACGCATTGCCTTCTCGCGCCGCCAGCGATATCAGGCCTTCATGATCAGTCAGCACATCCAGCTTGCTCAAGGCACCTATTACCGCCGCTCCTGAGGCGGTGGATGGTGTTGCTGATCCAAACCGCCGTGATTGGGCGGTTTGCTTCTTCGGACATCCCCGGTCGCGGCTCTTTCAATGGAGCTAAAATGACGACCAAACAGCTTTGCATCGACTATCTAAAAGCCCTGAACGAGGGGAATCTCGCGGATGTGCGCGCCCTCTTCAGCGACAACGCGAAGGTTGTATCCCCGCTCTATGGGGTGCTAGATGCCTTTGATTTCTATGCCGATCTTTTCAAAGATACGAACAGATCAGAAACCTCGTTACTGAATGTGTTCGACACGTCTGAAATGTCGAAATCGGTTGCCCTTCACTTCCGATACGAATGGACCTTGGCTGACGGTAAGCTGGTGTCGTTTGAATGTGTTGATGTGTTTGAACTGAACGACGCGCGAGATCGGTTCGAGAAACTGACGATCATCTATGACACCGCCCCGCTTCGGCAGGACTTCGACAATCTCAGACGCACGTAAGCAAACCGCGTGGCCCGAGTGTGAATGGATGCGCTCGGGCCTCAATGGCGGAAATGGGCTCGGTGCCGTCATGCGGCGATGCAGAACAAACCTCGATCTTGGTCCGCTCTGAATGTCGGCTTCCATCTTTTCTGGGTGATCGGATTGTCACCGCGGCCAAGGTCCGCAATCCGCCCACTCCGCCATTTCGCCCTCCCTTTTTCACTACAAAGTCGGTCGGTTCTCGTGCGCCACGAGACCATCATCAGCTTGATCACCCCGCGCAAATCTTATCCGCGCTCGGCGCCTCGCAGCATGCCCACCAGCGCTTCGACCGTATCCGCCGGCAGGCCGCGTGCTGTCCCTTCGCGGCGCGCGAAATACGTCAGATGCGCGCCAGAAAGCGACGGGATATCGAGCACGCGACAGCGGCTCAGCAGCGGCGCTGGCACCGCCCGACGGTTGTTCGAGCTCAGAATCCAGCTGATCCAGCGCATATCGAACCGCACCCGGCAATAGGGGCAGCTCCAAGTCCGGGCGCTGAGGAGTCCGAGCATCGGCAAGAGTGAGTTGCTCAGCGCAAAGCTGAAGCCTCGATGTGAACGCACATCACCGACCTTATCCACCTCGTCGATCACGACGACCGGGTCGCCCACGCGCTCGCGCAGTAGCTTATCACTCGTCGTTGAGCTAACGACCTCTCGGAAAAACTGCCGATTGATCGGCTCTTCATGTTTAGACTGTTCAGCCTGCCGTAGCAGTGGGGTCGCGGCATCCGCAAGCGTGAAAACCTCCGACGGGATGTACCGCTGATTTGATTGAGCAATTTTCAGGCCTTTTCCTGGTGCAACCAATGAGAGATAGGTCGAAAGGCTTCAGTTCAAAAAGATCAGCAGACATTACCGCCCACACTTTCGACGTCGCTTTAGGCCGCTGAAACTTTGCATCAACGCCAAGAAAGCAGCGGGCAGATAGGCACCCGCAGGCCCTCCGAACAGCGCGAAAAAATTGCGATAGAAATTGGAAAAATTGCGATAAGTCGTGGAAAAATTACGATATTTCCGGAAATTTTTACGACACGATACGGAATTTCTGCGATACGACACCCTACAAGACATTGATAGAGCTACACAAATAGGGCTCCGAACAAAGAGAACATAGGAACACTTAGAAAGAGCACTGAGCGTGCTGTTTTTTGTCTTCCGTGGAGCCCGATCTGTGTCAAGCGCAGCTCAAATAAAACGGTGACAAACGTTTTTGGTCTGCGAACTACGTGCCTATCTCCCGACTAAGCAAAAGGTCATTCATGAGAACGGCAAGACAAATGGAAGTGGACGACAGGCTGGCGGCCCATTGAAATCTTCACGACACTTGGAAACCAGAAAAATCATTCTTGTTGTGTTAGACTTGGTGAGGCTCGTTTGGTTTGACGCGACGCCTTCTGCGTTTTGGATGCAAACCACAGCACTCAGCCGCGAGACGCTGGCATTCATCTTTCCAGCTCTGTCTGATGAGCATTAACAAATGACCTTTGCGCAACAGAAGATCATCCGTCAGCCGCCCAATGATCGCAGTACCTGCGTCATTCGAAATGATCCTTTTATCGGTTCGGAGAACACGAATGCGTCGAGCAAGAACGAACCGGCTTGCACGCTCAAGCCCGCAGGCAGCGTAGTCCGTACTCACTCGGATATCAAAGCCGGAGTTGGCCCGTTCGTGCGAGCTCGTGCAATACGCGAGCAGAAGTTCATTCTCCGAAGTCTCGAGAACGAGGCTTGGCCGGGCATATGGTGAAAACCCTTCGGAATAAGGGAAGCGAAACGAGACGATATCGCCTGAGCGTATCGGGGCGGTTTGAGCTTGAGACAACCTGAAGACACTCCATAGATGACGGCGTCAGCGGCGTGCCGACGCGGTGGCGTCCTCGCACCGCATCGGCACGTTGCTGATGGCGCTCGCTCAATCCCTGACAGAGCATTCGCAGCGAGCTGCGTAGGGCATCTTGGGGTGCCCGAGGGGTACAGCCGCCCTACATTTTTGCTGGGCTTGGACCTCAAAGAGCGTAAGCGCTTTGCCGCCCCCCTCCTGCCGCTCTGGGATCATCTGTGGGAGTCCTGTGCCGAGATGAGGCATAGGAGAGGACGGCAAAATGGACGGCTCTTTAGGCAGCTCAGCGGATGGCTACGCGGGCAGGATCGAGATTTACGAGGGCCGGTCGGGCCGGCGAATGCGGAGCGAGGCGGAACGGGCTCGGATCGCGGCGGAAAGCATGGCGCCCGGAGCGAAGGTGGCGGATGTCGCACGGCGACATGACGTGACCCGCTGGCAGGTCTACGATTGGCGCAAGAAGTTGATGGCCGGGGCGCTGGCTCTGCCCGCTGGGGCAACTGACGAACCGATGTTCGCGGCGCTTGTCGTGGAGCCGAAGCCGGCTCGGCCTGCATCCATCCCGAAAGGGTGCGGCAGTGCGATCAAACCCGGCAGGATCGAGATGGTGGTCGACGGTGTGACCCTGCATGTGCCGCCGGATATCGACGACGCGCAATTAACCCGGATAATCCGCGCGATCCGGGCGGCATCGCAATGATCTCGCCGGCTGGTGGGCTGCGCGTCTATGTGGCCACGCGTCCGACCGATTTCCGAAAGGGCATGGATGGTCTGGCGCTGTTGGTTCAGGAGGCGATGGATCTCGATCCGTTCAGCGGCGCGGCCTTTGTATTCCGCGCCAAGCGCGCGGACCGCATCAAGGTGCTGGTCTGGGACCAGACCGGCATCGTGCTGATCCACAAGCGCCTGGAAGGTGCGAAATTCGTCTGGCCCAAGGCGCAGGAGGGTGTGATCAAGATATCGCCAGCACAGTTCTCGGCATTGTTCGAAGGGCTCGACTGGCGGCTTGTTCGCCCCGAGCGTGTGCGGCGACCAGACTTGGCGGGGTAGGAGCTGCGGCAGAATGACTCGGGGATGATTTGTCGGTGGCAGGGCGCCGCCCCGTGTGCTTGATCGCAGTCATGACCGACACCGCTCTGGCCGAAGAAAACGCACTTCTGAAAGCCCGCCTCGCCGAGACCGAGGCGGCGCTTGTCGATGCGGTCGAGTCGCAGCGACGACTGGAAAGCATCGTCAGCGAACTGCGGCGGGAGAAGTTCGGGCGGAGATCCGAGAAGCTCGATCCGGAGCAGTTCAATTTGCCGCTCGAAGATGTTGAACTGGCGCAGGGTGTGCTGGAGGCGGCGCAGGAGAAGGCGCGACGCGCCCTGAAGGGACAAGGCGCTGCCGAGAGCGGCAGGCCGAACCGAAACCGGGGTCACCTTCCAAAACATCTGCCCCGGATCGAACGGATCATCGAACCCGAAAGCACCCTCTGCCCCTGCGGTTGCGGCGAGATGGCCAGGATCGGCGAGGACGTTTCCGAGCGGCTCGACGTGGTTCCGGCCCAGCTCCGCGTGCTTGTCACCCGCCGGCCCAAATATGCCTGCCGGCGCTGCTCCGGCACGGTAGCGCAGGCCCACGCCCCGGAACATGTCGTGCCCGGCGGGTTGCCCACAGAGGCCCTGATCGCGCAGGTCATGGTGGCCAAGTTCGGCGATCATCTTCCCTTCTACAGGCAGGCCGAAATCTATACCCGGCAGGGGATCACCCTGGACCGGGCCACGCTCGGCAACTGGGTGGGACGCGCCTGTTTCCACCTGCGTCCGATCGCCGATCACCTGAAGGAGCGGCTGAAAGGTGCGGACCGGATCTTCATGGACGAAACAAGAGCACCGGTGCTCGACCCCGGGCGACGGAAGACGAAGACCGGTTACTTCTGGGCCATCGTTGCCGATGATCGGGGGCACGGTGGCGCAGACCCTCCCGTGGTGATGTTCCACTACGCGCCCGGCCGCGGTGCCGTGCATGCACTTCGATTCCTTGAGGGCTATCGCGGGCGGTTCGTGCAATGCGACGGCTATGAAGCCTATGACAAGCTCACCAAGGTCGACCGGCCTGAAGGCCCATGGACGCTCGTCCATTGCTGGACGCATGCGCGTCGGCGGTTCGTGAAGCGTCTGGAAAAAGATGGGTCGCCGATTGCCGAGGAAGCTCTGCGCCAGATCGCCGAGCTCTATGCCGTCGAAAAATCCGTGCGCGGCTTTGCTCCAGACGCCCGACTTGCTGCCCGGCGCGACCTCTCGGCACCGGTCATCGCCGCTTTCCGTCCCTGGCTCGAGGCACAGCTCTCGCGCATCCCGCGTTCATCCAAGTTGGCCGAGGACATCCGTTACACTCTGGCGCGCTGGCCCAGCCTCACGCGTTTCCTTGAAGACGGCCGTCTGGAGCTGGATACCAACCCGGTCGAGAACCAGATCAGGAAGATCGCTCTGACACGGAAAAACGCGCTCTTCGCGGGGCACGAGGTCGGAGCAGAGAACTGGGCATTGCTCGCGAGCCTGATCGCAAACTGCAAGATGTGCGACGTCGATCCGGTCAGCTACCTCTCCGACACCTTGCGCGCCTTGCTCGATGGGCATCCCAAAAGCCGCATCGACGCACTCATGCCCTGGAACTACCAGATCCCGTCAAGCATCGCCGCGTAGGGGATCGGCAAAACGCTTAC
>NZ_JBVNVL010000015.1:0-5183 GCF_055666785.1 Thioclava sp. PTB-PU3-1
CTAGGTCATGTTGACAAAAGGGATTTACACCCCGGGATAGGCGTGATTCAAGCTGGTATCTGCGATGGAGACCAGCTTGGCACGAGACCTTATGTCGGACGAGGAATGGGTGTTCTTTGAGCGGTTCATCCTGGCAGCCCGTGCCCCGAACGGGCGCAAACCGATGAACCACCGCCTTGTTCTTGATGGCGTTTTCTGGATTGCCCGCACCGGTGCGCCGTGGCGGGATCTTCCCGAGGAGTTCGGGAAATGGTCGAGTGTGTATCGGCAGTTCCGCCGCTGGACACTTGCAGGACTTTGGGAACAGATCCTGGAGGTGCTGACCGAGAGCAGGATCGTTCCCGACGCGCTGCAAATGGTCGACAGCACCGTGGTTCGTGCCCATCATCAGGCAGCGGGCGCTAAAGGGGGACTCCGCGACAGGGTCTTGGCCGTTCGAAAGGTGGTTTCACGACCAAGATCCACCTTCGCGTGAATGCCGCTGGCCTACCGATGCGAACCGACATCACGCCCGGCCAGACCTCCGACTACCTCGGCTTCGATCTCGTCATGGACGACAACCTGCCCGAACCCTCTGTTCTGCTGGCCGACAAGGGTTACGATGCTGACAGCATTCGAGAAGGCATGCGCAACCGAAATATCCAACCAGTGATCCCAATGCGGAAGTCGCGCAAGAAGCGCGTCGGAGTGGACCGGCCCCTCTATCGCCTGAGAAACCTCGTGGAGAGGTGCTTCAATAAGCTGAAGAACTCCCGTCGCGTAGCGACCCGCTACGACAAAACCGTCCAAAGCTTTCTTGGCTTCATCGACATCGCCTCGATCCGCCTCTGGCTCCGCCATTTGTCAACATGACCTAGCCTGACTAAGGATATGGATGTTTCCGTCCGCAAACTCAGTCCAAAGCGTGCAGCGCCTGCATATTTGCTCAACCACGAAGCCAGCTACCTTCTCCGATCCATTTCAGTGCGGAGATCGAGGGCATGAACATATACTCGCCACCTCGCAAGCGGTTGAACGTCGTGACACCGTTGACACGTCTCCTGACGGGTTGGTCGGGGATCGTAAACCGTCCCGGTTGCTCGTGTAGCCCGACAACCGGGTCGCGCTCTTCACCCAGGTCCAGAAAGTTTCCACGATTGATCCATTCCTGCTGAAGAAATTCGATCGTGTCAAAGGCGCGTGCGCTAATGAAGATGAAGAACAGCCCGCGATCACCCGTGTCGTCGCTGGTGGTCATGTCGCGGCTCCATTTTGGGCCGAAGGTTGAAGAACGGCGGATGATCCGGTGGATGTTCTGGTCAGTCAGAATGGTCAGCTTGCTGCCGCGTGGGTTCATGCGTCGCATATGCGCCGAGTGCGGGCAGATCAGACCCTTGGTATCGTCCGAGTAATCGAAATCGTTGTTTTTATCACGATCGGCTCCCAGGGCTTCGTCATCCTGATCGGGCGACATGTTCAACGGCGCGCCAGAGCGCCAGCGGCCAAACATCTTCGCACCCAGCCGATCCTGAGCCTCTTCATCGCTGCCGTGTTCGCGCAGGAAGTCGTTGAAAGCCCCGACGCGGCTTTCATACTTTCGCAACACCACGAAAGATCCGTTCCGGCCCAGTACGTCGGGAGAGGGCATCGCTACGGGGCTTCCGGCTTCGCTGTCCTCGCCCAGAATGAATTCGCCAGCGGCGATGGCACGTTCATCGCCGGGATTTGGCTCGACCCCTGCGCCTGCGACGGTGGGTTGCGAAATGCTGTCGCGATAACCGAAGGGGTTTTTCGCCTCCTTATCCGCGCCGAACTCATGCGTACCCATCAGTCTCACGCCGGTGGCCTGTTCCAGTTCGGCCATAGCATTGGCTTTTACGCGCTGAAGTTCAGCGTCGCTCTGCGCGAAGATCGACAGTGCGATGTGGCAGCTCTCATTCTGATAAGCCTCTTCCCAGGTCTCGGGCTCATTCTCGCCCTCATCCCGAAGCTGGGCGGCGCGGGCGGCCATGCCCTGCTGGAATGCCAGAGGAAAGGATTTCAGCGAGTCATCCGGCAGACCAAGCGCCTTCAACCCGGCATGGCTAAGTGCCACCCCCATCCATGCTGGCATATCTTCGGTCCAGCCCTCGGCTGACGGCACATGTCCGGCCAGCCGCCCGATCAGGTCGCGTCCGCCCGCTGCGTCATCGACATGAAGCATGGCGTGAATGCCGACATAGGGCTCTGGACGGGAGCGCAGGATAAGTCCCTGTATATCGTCAAGTTGAAGCGTGACCCGTTTGCTGTCGAAGCGCTTGCGCAGATTGCTGAGGAAAGACATCAGTAATCCACCCCCTCGGGGACCGAGACGGCATCGGAAAGCTTGGACAGTGCGTCGCGCGTTGTATCGTCCATCGCGTCATTCTTGGACATCTTGTCCATGAAATCGTTCAGCGCAGCTTCCATTCGCTGCATCCGGCGTACATCCACGACCGTGACCTGAGGGTTCGCCACGAACCAGCCAGCCGCGTCGATCTGATGACCGGCAATGAAGTCCTTGACCTCGGGACTATCGATGCCGGGCCAGCCTTCGATATTGGCGAACAGCAGATCCATCAGGCCGGGAATCTTGGTTCCGAAATCATTGATATAGGTGTCCCAATCGCCGTCATATGTGGTGGCGAAGATGATCCGCGTATCATCATCGAAGAACACGAAACGCATGTCATGCAGCGTCGAAACGCGCTGCGCGCCATCGAAATTACCGCCGGTCAGATCAAAGATCCGCCGCAGCCGGGCGGCGCCTCCGGGTTTGACCTTGGCGATGGCGGTCAGTTCCGATACATTGCCGGATTGGCGGCCCGCGCGGCCAGCGGATTGCGAGCTTCCGTCGAACAACTTGTTATGGTCGCGGATCAAACCTTCGATGGCGATCTTCGCCAGTTGCGGCGCATCGGCTGCGACTTCCTTGGCGACACGGCGAAATTCCTGAAGGCGTGTTTCGTCGTCGAGGCGGGGATCAGTGGTCTTTTTACTCATCACATGCTCCTGTTTGAGCGTTCATCAATCGGGGACATCGGTCAGTGCCCGCGGCTCTTGCCGGGGCAGATTGTTCAGCCGGTGTCGCTGCTCGGACGAGGATTCATAGGCCGCCTTGCGCACCCGCATGATAGAGCCGAGCGGTCGATGGGCCGCCACGCCGTTCCACGGATTGAAGGCGAGATGGTCGTCACCGTGAACCTGCCGCGCGGGGGAATATGCATCCTGCGCCGGGAAATGCAGGCTGGCAACGGGGCGGTGGGGCGAGGCATCTGCATCCCATTCGACCGCCGCATCCTCGATCGGCATCTGTTCGAGGTCGGTGCAAAGTTGCGCCCGAAGCGTATAGGTTGCATCGTTTTCGGCCAGATATGCACCGACCGCATCGCGCATAGCTGAAAAACCGCTTTCGACTTTCGCGTCGGTGAGATCGACCACGCCACCTTCCGGCGCAATGGACAGTTTGGCAACATGGTCGCCATAGCGAAGTGCGGCCTGCGTGTGGAAGGTTTCGCCCAGCATGTTCGCGTTGTCGCGGGCCAGACCAAGAAGGGTCGCGCCGGGCTTGCCGCCCAACGCCTCGATCACGTCCTCGGCACCGCGCGCGGCGGCTGCCACCAGCTTCTGAAAGCTGTCGGGCGCGTTGGCGTTTTTTTCCAGGAGGGCCAGCATCTTCTTGTATTTCTGCACTGTTCCGAATGCCAGAACAGGGAAGTTCACCATAAGGAAGTCTTGATTTGCACCGCCAATGGTCGGCGTCAGCCTGTCACCCGGAACGCCGAGCACCTTCAGTGCGATGCCGCGCGGTGCGGGGATCTCGTCGCTGTGAATATCGCCGGGGGCCGAAGACAGCCGAGCCACAACTTCATATTCCGCGCCGGGAAAAAAGATGCCCTGCGACAACTCTGGCGCAAGATCTTCATGGACAGTCATCCGCCCCTTCAGGATCGCGTGGCTTTTGGCATGTGCATCGCGATGTGCATGGCGGTGCCTTTCCGCGTTGGCAGCCTGCGTCGCGCGCATTTGCGCCACGATGTCCTCGATCAGCCGGGTCTCGTCGTGCTGAAGGTTTTCAATGTCGTCGCCATATCTGATCGGAGGCATGTGGACCTCTTTCTTTCTCGCCGGGCAGATCGCCTCAAGGCTGGGGTAAAGTCACCCGTTTTGCAGTCTAAACACACTGCCGGCGGCTGCGGTTGCCGTGAAAATGCATGACCTCGCGGCAGGCACCCTGTTTCGCTGGTCCGCAGAGCCAGTAGACGTTGGCTCAACAACCCGCTGATGATTGAGTCATACGAGAACTTCTATTTTGCTCCCTCCCCGCCCTTAGGTCATGTTGACAAATGGCGGAGCCAGAGGCGGATCGAGGCGATGTCGATGAAGCCAAGAAAGCTTTGGACGGTTTTGTCGTAGCGGGTCGCTACGCGACGGGAGTTCTTCAGCTTATTGAAGCACCTCTCCACGAGGTTTCTCAGGCGATAGAGGGGCCGGTCCACTCCGACGCGCTTCTTGCGCGACTTCCGCATTGGGATCACTGGTTGGATATTTCGGTTGCGCATGCCTTCTCGAATGCTGTCAGCATCGTAACCCTTGTCGGCCAGCAGAACAGAGGGTTCGGGCAGGTTGTCGTCCATGACGAGATCGAAGCCGAGGTAGTCGGAGGTCTGGCCGGGCGTGATGTCGGTTCGCATCGGTAGGCCAGCGGCATTCACGCGAAGGTGGATCTTGGTCGTGAAACCACCTTTCGAACGGCCAAGACCCTGTCGCGGAGTCCCCCTTTAGCGCCCGCTGCCTGATGATGGGCACGAACCACGGTGCTGTCGACCATTTGCAGCGCGTCGGGAACGATCCTGCTCTCGGTCAGCACCTCCAGGATCTGTTCCCAAAGTCCTGCAAGTGTCCAGCGGCGGAACTGCCGATACACACTCGACCATTTCCCGAACTCCTCGGGAAGATCCCGCCACGGCGCACCGGTGCGGGCAATCCAGAAAACGCCATCAAGAACAAGGCGGTGGTTCATCGGTTTGCGCCCGTTCGGGGCACGGGCTGCCAGGATGAACCGCTCAAAGAACACCCATTCCTCGTCCGACATAAGGTCTCGTGCCAAGCTGGTCTCCATCGCAGATACCAGCTTGAATCACGCCTATCCCGGGGTGTAAATCCCTTTTGTCAACATGACCTAG
>NZ_JBVNVL010000016.1:0-4660 GCF_055666785.1 Thioclava sp. PTB-PU3-1
TCTGACCTTCCTGACTTCCAAAGAGCCATGGCAAACCGCGGATCGATGACCGGCGGGTCGTGAGCGGAATAGTCTTCATCAATCGTAATGGCTTGCGTTGGTCCGATGCGCCGCCAGAGTATGGTCCACAGAAGACCCTCTAAAACCGATGGAAGCGCTGGAGGTGAGTGGCTGAACGCCACTGGTCCGAGAGAAGCCACGAACGGGGTATTTTCGCCCGGATGATGGAGGGGCTTGCTTCCGAGGCCGCCGACCGGAAGACAGTGATGATCGATGTGAGCAAGCGAACGCCATGCGTTCGAGTGAGCCTGCGCAAGTATCTCAAGGCGCACCGCACGGCTTCGAGCCTGCGGTTGAATAAGGGGGGCGTGGCCGGCTGATTGGGCGGAGTTCGAAGATCAGAAAACGATCCGGGGGATCGTTTTCCGGAGAACAGGTGGCATGAACACCAAGTTGCATGCCGTCATGGACGCGAACGGCCGCCCGATCAAGTTCTTCATGACAGCCGGCCAGGTCAGCGACTACACCGGTGCGGCGGCCCTGCTGAGCAAGCCTGCCCGAGGCCGAATGGCTGTTGGCCGATCGGGGCTATGACGCCGACTGGTATCGTGAAGGCTTGCCGGACAAGGGCATCAAGCCCTTCATCCCGGGCCGGAAGTCCCGAGGCAAGCCCGTCAAATACGACAAGCGCCGCTACTAGCGGCGCAACCGTATCGAGATCATGTTCAGCAAGCTCAGGGACTGGCGCCGCGTTGCGACCCGCTACGACAGGTGCCCGAAGGTCTTTCTGTCCGCCGTAGCCCTCGCCGCAACTGTCATCTTCTGGCTTTGAAAATTAACGAGTCTGGAGCCTACGGAGCAGCCAACGTGTATTGTCGTCCCCAACTCATTACGAACTCTCAGCGAAATTCGCATCGAGCCTCACTCATCACGCGCCTGCCATTCCTTCCAGCGCAGCACGACATTCGCGCCAAAGTCACGCACCGGTTTCGGCGGCAGTGATTTCGGCTCCGGCTCGGCCGTGAAATGCGCCGTGATTGGGCTGTGTTCTCCGCAGGCCAGTTCGGCTGCCCCAATGCCCGTGAGCGTGCCGCGGGCGGTGCCGAGGCCGTTCTGGACGCAAGCCGAGAACAGCCCCGGTTCCAACTCGCGCATCACGGAGACCGAATTCAGGCTCAGGCACAAATGCCCCGCCCATTCGAACTCCATCCGCAGGCCGGCGAGTTGCGGGAAGCGGGCGTCGAATTTGCCACGTTGGATCCGGGCGGCGCGGATCACGTCATCGGCACGCGCGGCGAGCTCCGAGCGCAGCACCGCGCAGGTGCGGGTGACGATACGATTGCCGCCCTGTCCGCTGTCGATCCGGCGCATCGTCGTGCCCATCGGGTTCGAGGGCGTGATCCCCCAACGCGGCGCGCCACCGAGCTTTGCGAGCTGTTCGGCATTAAGTTCCGGGGTCATGGATGCAAATAGGAAAAGCTGCATGAGCCGTCCCTTCGCGAAGCCGAAGCTCTCGAGGTGACCGTTCGTAGCCAGAATGACCCGTGGGCTCGAAACTGTGCCATGTGGCGTCTCGACCCGCCAGTCGGAGCCTTCCCGGGTCAACGCTGTGACGGGGCTTTGCTCGTGCAGGCTCACGTCCTCGCGGATCAACCCGTCGGCCAGTCCGCGGATATAGCCCGCCGGTTGAAGCATCACGGTGCCGGGGGTGTAGAGACCCGAGCGGTAATATAGGCTGCCGGTCATCTCGAGCATCTGCTTCGCGTCGAGCAACTCGTGCCCCTCGCCGACGCTTTCGAGATGGGCCGCATAGCTCAGATTATGCGCATGGGCGGCGTCGCTGACAGCGCCGTTTACCTTGCCGACCGGGTCGAAATAGGCGGGGTTGATCCCGTAGTCCTCGACCGCCGCGCGAGCGAAGCCGATGGCCGCGCGGTTGAGCGCTATCATAGCGCGGTCATCCCCTGCGCCTGCGTAATCCTCCGAGGTGAGCTCGTGTGGCAGGTCGATCATGAAGCCTGAATTGCGGCCCGCAGCCCCTTCGGCCACGCGTCCGGCCTCGAGCACTGTGATGCGGGCCGATGGCTGCAACTGGCGCAGACGGCGCGCGGCCGACAGCCCGGCAAAGCCCGCGCCCACTACCACGAAATCCGCTACGCTTCCGCCTTCCAGCGGAGGATGTCCGCCGCGCGGGACCAGGATCGCGTTCCAAGCGGCGACCCCTTGCTCGCGCGGCAGGTAACGGGCCCGATGGGTGCTCATGTCAGGCGACCGCCTCGTCGGCATCATCGCTCAGGTCCAGCCAGATCGTCTTGAGTTGAGTATACTGGTCATGCGCGTGAATACCGTTGTCACGCCCGCCGAAGCCCGACTGCTTCCAGCCGCCGAACGGGGTCGAGATATCGCCCTCGCCGAAGCTGTTGACCGTCACCGTGCCCGCCCTTAGCGCCCGGGCGCCCCGCAGGGCCCGCTTGGCATTGGCGGTGAACAGCGAGGCCGCAAGCCCGTATTCGGTGTCATTGGCCAGCGCGATCGCTTCGTCGAAGCTCTCTACACTCAGCACCGTCAGAACGGGACCGAAGATCTCCTCGCGTGCAAGCCGCGAGTCTGCGTCCGCCTCGATTACGGTCGCCTCGACAAAGCCCTTCTCGGCCTTGCCGCCGAAGACCATCGTCTGAGCCTGTTCGAGATAGGAACAGACCTTGTCGTAATGCGCAGGCGAGACCAGCGCCCCCAGCCGCGTCGCGGGGTCGAGCGGGTCGCCCACGTTCCACGCCTTCGCATGATGCGCAATGCGGGTCAGAAGCTCTTCCTTGACGCCCGACTGCACGATCAGCCGCGAGCTGGCCGAGCAGTTCTCGCCCATGTTCCAGAACGCGCCGTTGACGATGTGCTGGGCCACGCGGTCGAGGTTCTCGGCGTCGTCCATCACGATAGCGGGGTTCTTGCCACCCATCTCCAGCACCACCTCCTTGGCGTTGCTCTCGGCGGAATAGCTCAGGAAACGCTTGCCCGTCGCGGTGGAGCCGGTGAAGGAGATCATGTCCACATCCATGTGGCGGCCCAGCGGCTCGCCCACCTCCGGCCCGGAGCCTGGCAACACGTTCAGCACGCCCTTGGGCAGCCCCGCTTCGATTGCCAGTTCCGCCACGCGCAGCGCGGTGAGCGAGGTTTCCTCGGCCGGTTTCACGATCACCGAACAACCTGAGGCCAGCGCCGGGCCGATCTTCCACGCCAGCATCAGAAGCGGGAAGTTCCATGGCAGCACCAGCCCGACCACGCCGATCGGCTCGCGCACCACCATCGCGATATGGTCGTCCGAGGCGGGCGCGACCTGATCGTAGATCTTGTCGATCACCTCGGCATGCCAGCTCAGACAATGGATCGTCTCGGGCAGATCGACCGTCTCGCAATCGAAGATCGTCTTGCCGCTGTCGAGGCTCTCCATCACCGCCAGCTCGCGTGCATTGCGCTTGATCAGCTTGGCGAGCCGGATCAGCACTTCTTTGCGTTCGCTTGGGTGGAGGCGCGACCAACGTCCGTCCTCGAAGGCATCGCGCGCCTTGCCGACGGCGAAATCCACATCCTCGGGACCGCAGGCGGCGACCTGCGTCAGCACCTTGCCGGTGGCCGGGTTCATCGTGTCGAACGTCTTGCCCGAGATCGCCGGTCGATAGCCGCCGTCGATGAAGGCGTTGCCGGGATGATCCAGCCCCTCCGCGATGGCGCGGTATTCCTGTTGCGTCAGAAGATCCATGTCTCAGCCCTCCGCCTCGATCGTGGCGATCGCGCGTTTGACCACACGCACCACCTGTTCCAATTCGCGCTTGTCGTCCTTGTTGAGCGGGGTGAGCGGCGGGAGCATGCCGCCCGTCTCGATCCCGTTCATCGTCACACCATGCTTGATCGTCTGGATGAACTTGCCGCCTTGTTCGAGCACGCGCATCAGCGGCAGCATCGCCGACATGATCCGGCGCCCCTTGCTGAAATCGCCCTCGATCACACAGGCGTTGTAGAGCGCGACATGCTCCGCTGGCAGGAAGTTCGAGCCGCCACAAACCCAGAACGGTGCGCCCCAAGCAAAAAATTCGAGCGCCTGGTCATCCATCCCGCATCCCATCTGGATATGCGGATAGTCACGAGCCAGCAGATGCACGCGATTGATGTCGCCCGAGCTTTCCTTGATGCCGCAGAAGTTCCGGCTGCGGCCGACGCGGTCCAGGAATTCCTCGCCCATCATCGTGCCGGTCCGGTGCGGGTAGTTATAGAGCATGATCGGCAGGTCGGCCGCCTTGTCGATCGCAAGCGCGTTGAGCGCATTCTCGCGGTCGGTGGGCACCGAGTAAGGCGGCGATGCCAGCAGGATCGCATCGACCCCGATCTCGCGCGCGGCTCTGGCCAGGGCGATGGAGTCGGAGGTAAGCATCGCGCCCGTGCCCAGGACCAGGGGAACCCGACCCGCAATATGCGCATGGGTAAAGCGGGCGATCTCGATCCGCTCCGCGACGGTCTGGGCATAGTTCTCGCCCGTCGAGCCGCCGGTGATCAGACCATGCACGCCCTGTGCGATCACGAAGTCGATCACCTCGGCCAGCCTGTCCCAGGCGACCGAGCCATCGGGCAGCAGCGGCGTGACCAGCGGGGTATAGATCCCCTCGAA